>NZ_JALNVA010000005.1:0-353442 GCF_026541045.1 Pantoea sp. GM_Pan_3
AGTTCCTTTTCCCCTGACAAGGAAAACAACAGGAACAAACAGCTATCAGCCATCTGCTGACAGCTGTGAAAGAACCGGTGGAGCGGTAGTTCAGTTGGTTAGAATACCTGCCTGTCACGCAGGGGGTCGCGGGTTCGAGCCCCGTCCGTTCCGCCACTTAATTGGAAAGCCCTGACTTAACGGTCAGGGCTTTTTCCATTGCAGCAAATACTGCCCGGAAAGCCCTCCCTGAACGCAGGCATCCTCACCGGACCTGGGCGCATCTCAGATGCGCCACGGTTGTTCAGCACTCCACTCGCTGAGGAAGTCAATAAAGGCGCGCACACGCTGGCTGACGCCAGTATCACTGTAATAAACCGCATTGAACGGCATCTCGACCGGCAGGCGTTGATCTGCCAGCACTTCAACCAGCGTTCCCTCGGCAATTTCACGATCGATCATATATTCCGACAGACAGGCGATACCATTACCTGTGAGACAGAGCTGTTTAATCGTCTCCCCGCTGTTAGAGGATAAAGCCCAGTCGATATCATAGAGTTCACCGCTGTCTCGGGCGACGGGCCAGCGATTAAGCCGGGGCGAGTCCTCAAAGCCCAGGCAGTGATGACGATCAAGCTCTGCCACGGTGTGCGGCACGCCATGCTCCCGAAGATAGGCGGGCGACGCAACCAGCTTACGAAAGCTGTTAAACAGCAGACGGGCGCGCAGGGTAGAG
Source organism: Pantoea sp. GM_Pan_3 (assembly GCF_026541045.1). Classification (NCBI taxonomy): domain Bacteria; kingdom Pseudomonadati; phylum Pseudomonadota; class Gammaproteobacteria; order Enterobacterales; family Erwiniaceae; genus Pantoea; species Pantoea sp. GM_Pan_3. Next base: position 716 of record NZ_JALNVA010000005.1, read on the forward strand.
TCAGTCAGATTACCGGCGCGGATAGCGATATCCACTTTTCGCTCGATGAGATTGATAAAACTTTCCGAGGAGATTAACGAAAGCCTCACCCCTGGATAGCGGGCACGGAAAGGCTTTATCATCGGCATCAGCAAATGCAGAATTACCGGCGTCGCGGCATCAACGCGCAAAAGGCCTTTAGGCTCCTGCAGGCTCTCAATCAGGTCGCTCTCCGCCGTCGTCATCTCCTGCAAAAAGCGCTGAACATGACGGAAATAACGCTCTCCCTCCTGCGTCAGTGCCAGCTGCCGGGTGGTGCGGGTGAGCAGGGCGATGCCCAGCTTGTTCTCCAGCTTTTTAATCGTTCTGCTGACGGCTGAGTTCGCCATCTGCAGCTGTTCAGCAGCGCGACTGAAACTTCCGCTTTCTACTACGCTGACAAACACTTTCAGTTCGTCAGAAGATGCCTTCATTTAACCTCCCTGCACGGACGTGGCGATGGCGCGACGCGGTGGCCGATAGTGCTGTGGTTCCAGTATAGAAGTCTGGTCAGCAATGACCGCACGAATCATGCCTCCCCGCGTTTTGTTCAACGTCTGCAAAGGCGCTGTTTTATTCTGGAAAAGGGTGCTGAATTCTGACATTGACCTGCATCCATTGAAACCCCGGTCTAAAATCCCTATAACAGACAGGTGTTATCTGTTTTTGAATCATCAGCCAGGCGGGAAAGTGCGCAAAAAAACTTATGCAATGCGATATGTGGCGGGACAACCTGTGGAACAGATCTTTCCACCGGGTGCGATGCTCCATCTCGGTCAGGCACTGCCACCCGGCGCTCCCTTGCCCGCGCACCCGAATCTTAAGGTTCTGGTGTGGAACATCTTCAAGCAGCAGCGTGCAGACTGGATGTCGGTGCTGGAGGGGTTTGGTAAGGACGCGCACCTGGTTTTACTTCAGGAGGCGCAGACAACGCCGGAGCTGGTACGGTTTGCGACGAGTAATTATCTGGCTGCCGATCAGGTTCCCGCCTTTGTGCTGCCTCAGCACCCCTCTGGCGTGATGACGCTCGCTTCTGCCCATCCGGTCTACTGTTGCCCGCTGCGTGAGCGTGAGCCGCTGCTGAGGCTGGCTAAATCGGCGCTGGTCACGGCCTATCCTCTGCCCACCGGTGAAATGCTGATGGTCGTGAATATCCACGCCGTTAACTTCAGCCTGGGCGTCGACGTCTACAGCAAACAGCTGGGCCCGATAGGGGAGCAGATTATGCATCACCGCGGTCCGGTGATCATGGCCGGGGACTTTAATGCCTGGAGCCGTCAGCGCATAAACGCGCTCTACCGCTTTGCTCAGCGCATGAAGCTGGAAGAGGTGATGTTCACTGCCGACCACCGCCGTAAAGCGTTTGGTCGCCCGCTGGATTTCGTCTTTTATCGCGATCTCAGGGTGAGTGAGGCCTCAGTGCTGGTGACGCGGGCTTCCGACCATAATCCTTTACTGGTGGAGTTCAGTTCAGGACGGGAGTCCGGGGCAGACAGGAAAGAGTAAAGCGAGGGTAAAGCGCAGAGGGCTGCGGATGAATAAAAGAAAAAGGCTGACAATTGTCAGCCTTTTCAACGTATCAGGTATCAGGTGTCGCGTTATTATTCACAAACAGCGTTAAATTATCGCCGGGTTGAATATCTTTCGCGCTGTCCAGCACACTGTTCCAGCGCATCACGTCTTTAATATTGACGCCGTGATGCCGTGCAATACTGTCAAGAGAATCACCCTTACGAACACGATAGGTGATGCTGTTGCCGTTATCAGCCAGTCGGGTGCCATTCGAACCGATAGTCAGCGTCTGACCCGGTCGGATATCGGCACCGCGCAGGTTATTATCCTGCTTCAGTGTGGAGACGCTAACGCCAAGCTTCGCGGCGATACCCGAGAGCGTATCACCCCGTCGCACCTTGTACCCGCCGCTCGCGCTCGCTTTCGCAAGCTGAGTTGGCTGTACGGCTGCAATATCACCGGACGCCAGTGAGTTACGCAGTCTGGCGACGTTCGACTTCGGCACCATAATATAGTGCGGGCCGTTTGGCGCGGTTGCACCGCCTTTGTAGCCGGTATTGAAGCTCTTCAGTTTCGTGAGCGACATACCTGCCATTTCGGCAGCCTGCGTCAGCTGTATCTGCTGACCCACTTCCACCCGTGCCAGTGCACGGCTTTCGTTAGGTGTCGGCAGTTTGATACCGTAACGCTTGTTATGTTTGAGCAGTTCACTCAGGGCTAACATTTTCGGCACATACACCGTGGTTTCGCGTGGCAGCGATAAGTGCCAGAAGTCAGTCGGCTTACCGCGCGCCTTATTCTGTTTTATCGCTTTGAGTACACGTCCCTCGCCACTGTTGTATGCGGCAATGGTTAATAACCAGTCACCGTCAAACATGGTGTTAAGACGCTGCATCATATCCAGCGCAACCCGTGTGGATGCGACAACATCCCGTCGCCCATCGTAATACTGGTTCTGTTTCAGACCATAATTTCGACCCGTTGAGGCAACTATCTGCCAGATACCAGCGGCATTGGCGGATGAGGTTGCGCGAGGGTCAAAAGCGCTCTCCACTATGGGTAGCAGTACCAGTTCCATCGGCATTTTACGTTTCTGTATCTGCTCGACTATCCAGTACATGTACGGCTCTGCCCGTAATGTTACATCGTGGAGATAGCTCTTATTTTTTAAAAATTTACTTTTTTGTTCGCGGATTGCCGGGTTTTCCGGAATCCCCATCTTCAACTCGTCACTAATGAAACTCCAGAGATCTGCGTCTGCTGCGAGGCCAGTTCCATCTTCCTGCCATCGCGGCGACAAAAACTCGTCTCCGTACTTTCCATTTTCACCTTGACCAGCTGAAGACAGGCTCTGTGCATGCTGTTCGGGGATATTGGCATCGTTCCTCGACGCCTGACATCCTACCAGCAAGACTGAGGCGAGTAAGATCGCTTTAGCCTTCATGTGTGTGTCAATAGTTCGCTTAAAAGACGAGCAACTATACGTGACGACTTTTCACAACACAACCCGAAAAATCAAAAAGCGTCTTTCTTCTCGCGTAGAACGGCAAATGTGTGCCATACCGGTTCATCATTCACGTTAACGTTTAACGCCCTTTGCAAATCAATATTTTGCGTGCGGAGAAATAAATTTATTGACCGTTCGTGCCCCAGTTTTGTGGGCAGACTAATGCCATTTTCGGCGCGTAAGTCCTTAATTTTCTGATATTCGGCCATTATTTGCGGGTCATGGGGCAGAATAGCCGCAGCAAACTTCAGGTTAGATAAAGTATATTCATGCGCGCAGCAGACCAGCGTTTCCTCCGGAAGCTGATTAAGCTTTTGAAAGGATTCATACATCTGCTCTGCTGTGCCTTCGAAAAGACGTCCGCAGCCACCCGAAAAGAGTGTGTCGCCACAGAAAAGATAAGGTGAGCTGTAATATGAGATATGTCCTAAAGTGTGACCAGGGGTATGAATCACCTCGAACGTCAGGCCGAGCACCGTCAACTGATCGCCCTCGCTGACCACCGTTCTGGCTCCTTTGGCGACCGTTTCCTGCGGGCCGTAAACTTCGAGCGCCGGGAAATGCTCACACAGTGTTTTCACCCCACCCGTATGGTCGTTGTGGTGGTGAGTTAACAGAATCGCCACCGGCTGCCAGCCGTTAGAGGCCATTTTTTCTAATACCGGCTGAGCTTCACCGGGATCGACAATCAGACACTGACCTTCATCATTATTCAGCGTCCAGATGTAGTTGTCCTGCAACGCAGGAATACTGGTAAGATTCATCATCACCTCTAGCAGGTCGTAGGAATAAGGAAGAGCGTAAAGCATGAAGCCCGCGAAAACACGCCAGATTCTGAACGCTCCGCTATCGTGGCGCGATATGCCGTGGGGAGACTATTTCCGCGACGCGCTGACCCAGCAGCTTCAGCCTTACCTCGGAAAGCTTTATGGCTTTCATATGCTTAAGCTTGGCAACCTCAGCGCAGAAATCAACACCGAACACTGTGCTATTTCACATCAGGTCAATGTTGGCAGCGAGGGCGAGCTGTTACAGGTGCTGGCTGACCCCCTGCAGCTTCCCTTTGAGTCGAAGTCGATTGATGCCTGTCTGCTGGCGCATACGCTGGCCTGGAGTCAGGACCCGCATCGGGTGTTGCGAGAAGTGGACAGGGTACTCATTGACGACGGCTGGATGATCATCAGCGGCTTCAATCCCTTCAGCCTGCTCGGGGTCACGAAAATGATTCCGGGGTTAGGCCGTAAGGCGCCCTGGAGCGGACGGATGTTCAGCCAGATGCGTCTGCTCGACTGGCTGAGCCTGCTGAACTATGAGGTGGTTTACCGCACCCGGTTTCAGGTGGTGCCGTGGCATCGGCAGGGGGGAAAACTGATCAGCGCCCACTTACCGGCGCTGGGATGCCTGAATATTGTCGTGGCACGTAAACGCACCTTCCCGCTGCTGCCGACACGGGCGAAGAAGAGCATGAGTCCCAGCCAGATCCGTCAGACCGTCAATGCTACCCGCCAGTTCCGGCAGGCAGACGATCAGGACTCGCTCTTGTAACCGATATCTTCAAAGGCGGGATTTTCCGCCGCGCTGCGGGCCAGCACGTCGCAGCGCTCATTCTCGGGATGTCCCGCGTGGCCTTTGACCCACTCCCACTGAATCTTGTGGGTGCTGAGGGCATGGTCGAGACGCTGCCAGAGGTCGACATTCTTCACCGGTTTTTTATCCGCGGTTTTCCAGCCGCGTTTTTTCCAGTTATGGATCCAGCTGGTAATTCCCTGACGCACATACTGGCTGTCGGTACTGAGCACCACATCGCAGGGCTGCGTCAGCGCTTCAAGCGAAATAATGGCAGCCATCAGTTCCATCCGGTTATTGGTGGTGAGGCGATAGCCCGCGCTGAAGGTTTTCTCATGCTGGCCATAACGTAAAATCGCCCCGTAACCGCCGGGACCGGGATTTCCAAGACAGGATCCATCGGTGAATATTTCTACCTGTTTGCGCATCTCTGGTAGACTTCCTCTCAAAAACGTCAAGTCTGACATAAAACGAGTCTTATGAGCACTGCAAATAACCGCCAGATCGTACTCGATACTGAAACCACCGGCATGAACATGATCGGGGTCCATTATGAGGGGCACCGCATCATTGAGATTGGTGCGGTCGAGGTGATAAACCGTCGCCTGACCGGCAACAATTTCCATATGTACCTGAAGCCCGATCGGCTGGTCGATCCGGAAGCCTTCGGCGTTCACGGGATTGCAGATGAGTTCCTTGCCGACAAACCGATGTTCAGCGAGATTGCGGATGAGTTTCTCGACTATATCCGCGGCGCCGAACTGGTGATCCATAACGCGCCGTTCGATATCGGCTTTATGGATTACGAGTTCTCAAAGCTGAATCGCGGCATTGAGAAAACCGAAACCTTCTGCAAAGTGACCGACAGCCTGGCGCTGGCGCGGCGCATGTTTCCCGGCAAGCGTAACAGCCTGGATGCGCTCTGCTCGCGCTATGAGATAGACAACAGCAAGCGAACGCTGCACGGCGCACTGCTCGATGCCGAGATCCTGGCGGACGTGTTCCTGACCATGACCGGCGGGCAGACCTCACTGTCGTTTTTATCCGAAAGTGAAAGCGCCCGTCAGGCGCAGGGCGAGAGCATTCAGCGCATCGTACGTCCCGCCTCGGCACTGCGCGTGGTGACGGCCAGTGATGAGGAGATCGTTGCCCATGAGTCACGGCTGGATCTGGTCATGAAAAAGGGCGGCAGCTGCCTGTGGCGCGGCTGAATCACGGAAATTTGTGGATAAAATCAACGGCGAGCTGAAAAAAACGGCAAACGATCGCGCCGTCAGGAAAAAGCGTTGACGCCGCAACGGCCTGCCATTACTATGCGCCTCGTTCTCGACGGGGAACAAAGCGCGGAGCGGTAGTTCAGTTGGTTAGAATACCTGCCTGTCACGCAGGGGGTCGCGGGTTCGAGCCCCGTCCGTTCCGCCAATCTCTTTAAAAAAGCCGATTCAGAAATGAATCGGCTTTTTGCTGTCTGCGATTCCGTGGCGGGTTACTCTTTCTGCGCCACGACCTCACCCTGCCAGCGCATACTGTCTGCCGCCTCCCGCTCTTCACGGGCGATAAAGCGGTAGCAGCCTGCCGCCAGACCGGCTCCGATAAACCAGCTGAAGTTCGCCACCTGATGCAGGGAAGGGATGAAGCTGATCACCAGGCAGATGGCTACAGACGGCAGCAGCGCGGCAATCGCTTTAGGGTTAAACCCGCCGCGATACCAGTACCGGCCCGCTGGCGTGGCGTTAAACAGGTCGTCGACCGAGATGCGTCCGCGTTTGATCAGGTAGAAATCAGTCAGCAGAATCCCGAACAGCGGCCCGATAAAGGAGCCCAGGACATCCAGGGTGTAGTGAATCAGTTCAGGCGACTGGAACAGGTTCCACGGCGTTAACAGCACCGAGCCCACCGCGGCGATCATCCCGCCGGTGCGGAAGCTGATTTTCTGCGGTGAACAGTTAGAGAAGTCGAAGGCGGGTGAGACGAAGTTCGCCACAATGTTGATGCCGATAGTGGCGGTAATCATCGTCAGCAGCCCAATCGCTACCGCCAGGTCGTTGCCGACCATGCTCACGGTCTCGATCGGATCGGTGATCATTTTACCAAACAGCGACTGGGTGCCCGATACGATGACCACCGTCACCACGGAGAAGAGCAGGAAGTTAAACGGCAGGCCCCAGCGGTTGCCACGACGGATCTCTGACATGCTTTTGCCGTAGCGGGAGAAGTCACCGAAATTCAGCAGCGGCCCGGAGAAGTAGGAGACGACCAGCGCGGTTGCGGTAATCATCTGCCACGTCTGCTCGCCCGGGGTTAGTGATTTACTGGCGAGGGTAAAAGAGATCCCATCAAAGCCGGTCTTGTATACAATCCAGCCCGCCAGCGCCACCATCACCACATAGACAGCCGGACCTGCCACATCGATAAACCGTTTGATGGCGCTCATGCCATGCCAGAAGACCATCGCCTGCAGCAGCCACATCACGCCAAAGCAGCACCAGCCCAGCAGCGACAGGCCAAGCCAGTGTGGCTCGGTCATTGAGTTCAGTGACGGGGCGAACTTCAGCAGAACCAGCATCAGCGCGTTCGCCGCCAGGTAGGTCTGGATGCCATACCAGGCAAAAGCGATCAGCCCGCGGATGACCGCCGGAATATTCGCGCCAAACACGCCAAACGCCTGACGGCAGATCACCGCATAGGGAACGCCTGCCATCTGGCTCGGTTTTGCCACCAGATTGGCACAGATCTGCACGATGCAGATCCCGGCCAGCAGGCAGAGCAGCACCTGCCAGCTGGCTAATCCCAGCGTGAAGAAGCTGGCCGCCACCACATAGCCGCCCATGCTGTGGACATCTGACATCCAGAACGAAAAAATGTTGTACCACGACCAGTTCTGGTCGCGGGTGGGCGCCAGATCGTCGTTACAGAGACGTGGGCTGTAACTGGCGTTAGCGTCAGAGGCCGTGCTGGCCACCGTGGAATGATTTGGCATGAAACCTGCTCCTCTACCCGAGAGTGAAATGAATAATCTGGTAAAGGGGTATTGCAGGATTCAGGCCAGATTTCTTTTCCTGTATACAATATTTGCTGTTCACGTATACGATATGTGGCGTACAGAGAGCTTCCGGAGCAGGTAATGACAAGTAAAACAGGCCAGCGAGACGCCGCCAGAACGCAGGATAAAGATGAAGGGATCTACCAGGCGCTGATGACCGCCATTGTGGAGCATCAGCTGCCGCCGGGCAGTAAACTGCCGGAAGAGGCGCTCTCCGGCGTGTTTGGAGTAAGCCGCACCGGCATTCGCAAAGTACTGCAGCGCCTTGCGGCGGTGCAAATGGTCACCCTGACGCCCAAACGTGGTGCGCAGGTCGCCACCCCTGGCGTTGAAGAGGCGCGGGAGATCTTCGCCACCCGCAGTTTAATGGAGTGCGCCAATCTGCACGCCGTGCTGGCCCATCTGCAGCCCCCGCATCTGGTGGCGCTGGAACAGCTTATCGCACAGGAGAATCAGGCCCACGCCGCGCATGATGGCCCGGCAGCCATCCGGCTTTCGGCAGCCTTTCATATTCAGCTGCAGGCGATTTCCGGCAATCAGGTGCTCACCGGCATGGTGACCAGCCTGACGCAGCGCTCGTCGCTGGTGATTGCCGCCTATGGCGCGCCGTGGCAGCGCGGCTGCCGCTGTGACGATCACACGCATCTGCTGACCCTGTTACGGGCACGTGCGCTGCAGCCGCTGACTGAGGCGCTGCAGCACCATTTTGAGCATATTGTTTCCAGCCTGCACTTTGAGCGCAGCGGTGAAACGCTGCCCGACTTTTCACGACTGTTTGCCACGGGCAAAGGAGCTGCCTCATGAGCCTGATTCAGGTCATTAACCCCAACACCAGCCTGGCGATGACCGAAACCATCGCTCAGGCTGCCCGTGCGGTTGCCGCACCCGGCACCGACATTCTGGCCGTTTCACCCTCGCAGGGCGTGCCTTCCATTGAAGGGCATTTTGATGAGGCGATCGCGGCCATCGGGGTGCTGGAGCAGGTCAGACTGGGGCGGGAGCAGGGCGTGAGCGGACATGTGATTGCCTGTTTTGGCGATCCGGGGTTACTGGCGGCCCGCGAGCTGGCCAGCGGGCCGGTCATCGGTATCGCAGAAGCGGCGATGCACACCGCCACGCTGCTGGCGACGCGCTTTTCGATTGTCACCACGCTGCCGCGTACGCTGGTGATTGCCCGTCATCTTCTGCAGCAGTATGGCTTTACCCATCACTGTGCCGCGCTGCATGCCATCGATCTGCCGGTGCTGGCGCTGGAGGATGGCAGCGGACTGGCGCAGGAAAAAGTGCGTGAGCGTTGCCTCCAGGCCAAACGGGAAGATGGCAGCGGCGCGATTGTGCTCGGCTGTGGCGGCATGGCGACGCTGGCCGCCTCACTGACGCAGGAGCTGGGTCTGCCGGTGATTGATGGCGTCGGCGCGGCCGTAAAAATGGTGGAGTCGCTGGTGGCGCTTGGCTTTGGCACCAGCAAACATGGCGATCTGGCCTGGCCTTTGCAGAAACCTCTCTCAGGTGCGTTTCAGCATCTAAACTAACGGAACTTTCCAGACAGAAGACAGGAAGCGAGTAATGACTGACGCTGCAGAGAAGAAAGAGTACAGCTTTAACAAAAACTATCCGCGCGATTTGATCGGTTATGGTGCTCATCCGCCGCACGCCGCCTGGCCCAACAACGCCCGGGTGGCGGTGCAGTTTGTCCTGAATTACGAAGAGGGGGCGGAGAACAGCGTGCTGCACGGTGACGCCGGCTCCGAACAGTTTCTCTCCGACATCATCGGTGCCGCCAGCTATGCCGACCGTCATATGTCGATGGAGTCACTCTATGAGTACGGCTCGCGTGCCGGTTTCTGGCGCATCCACAATGAATTTCAGAAGCGCGGTCTGCCGCTGACCGTGTTTGGCGTGGCGATGGCGCTGGCGCGTCACCCGGAGGTTGTCGAAGCGATTAAACAGGCGGACTACGATGTGGTCAGTCACGGCTGGCGCTGGCTCCACTATCAGGGCGTGGATGCGAAAACCGAACGTCAGCATATGCAGCAGGCGGTGGATGTGCTGACCGATCTGTTTGGGAAAGCCCCAACCGGCTGGTATACCGGCCGTGACAGCCCGAACACGCGCCGGCTGGTGGTGGAGCAGGGCGGCTTCAGCTACGACAGCGACTACTACGGCGACGACCTGCCTTTCTGGACGCAGGTGACCTGTCAGGATGGCACGGTTAAGCCGCACCTGATTATTCCCTACACCCTGGAGTGCAATGACATGCGCTTTGCCTCGCCGCAGGGATTTAACACCGCCGAGCAGTTCTTCACCTACCTGCGTGACAGCTTCGATGTGCTGTATGAAGAGGGGGAGACCGCGCCGAAGATGATGTCGATCGGGATGCACTGTCGCCTGCTGGGGCGTCCGGGCAAATTCCGTGCGCTGCAGAATTTCCTCGACCACATTCAGCAGCATGACGACGTCTGGATCTGTACCCGCCAGCAGATCGCCGATCACTGGATCGCGACACACCCGGCACCGTAAGCCGGTTCCGATGCGTCGCCTCCCTCGGGCCAGGCGACGCATCGGCGATAATCAGCTCATCAGACTGACCTGGGCTGCCACAATGCACCAGCCGTGCGGCATGCGAACCCAGGTCTGCTGCTGACGGCCGATTTTATCACTGCCGGCACGGGTAAATTCGGTGCTGCAGACCGCATAATCCTCGCCAAAGGTGGTGATCACCGTATTCCGCAGCGTCCGGTCGAGGCCCGCAGCGGGGCGCGCAGCCCGGAAGGCGCGAATCTCATCGATGCCATACAAATTTTCACCGGCCCCGAGGCGTACGGTGCGCGGGTCGTGCCAGAAAAGCGCATCCAGTTCAGCCACGTCATTGCTCACCAGCGCCTTTTCGTAACGCCAGAACTGCGCCGTCACCTCGCTGACCACCTGCGGTAAATTAATCTCTCTGTTCATCAGGCTCCTGCCATCGTGATTTGCGGCAGGGTGATGCCGCGTTGTTCCAGTGTCCAGGCGGCACGTAATGCCGCCGCTTCATTAAACGGGCGGGCGATAAGCTGTAACCCAATCGGCAGGCCGCTTCGGGTCGCCAGCGGAACGGTACAGACCGGCAGTCCCAGGAAGGAGATGGGCTGCGTCAGCATGCCCATGCTCGCTTTGGCGGGTAGCGATTCCCCCTGAATTGACAGCGTCTGCTGACCGATGGTGATCGCGCTGCAGGGGGTTGCCGGGGCGATCAGCACATCGAAGCGATCAAACAGCGGCAGCACCTGCTGCTGGAAATGACGACGGAAGCGCTGGGCCTGCACATACCAGGCGCCGGGCATCATCGCGCCGGCCAGCAGACGCTCGCGTGAGTTAGGTTCAAACACCTCAGGCTTCTGACGCAGGGCAGGCAGATAGTGATTCCCCCCCTCGGCGGCGGTCATGATAAAGGCTGCCGAACGCGCCAGCTCCGCCTCCGGCATCACCACCTCCTCCTGCGCCTCCAGCGCGGCTGCGACGGTGGCCACCGCCGCGCGGGCGTCCTCATCGCACCAGCGGGCAAAAAAACCGCCCAGCACGCCACAGCGCAGCCCTTCACTGCCCTGCGACAGGCCGGGCAGCGTGGCCTCTGGCGGCCGGACGGCCTGAAACGCATCTGCGGGGTCTGCGCCCTGCAGCAGGTCATAAACCAGCGCCAGGTCTTCCACCCGCCGGGCCAGCGGGCCGATATGATCGAGGCTGGCAACAAAGGGGTGGCTGCCGCTGCGTGACAGTCGGCCAAAAGTGGGTTTCAGGCCAAAAATGCCGCACAGCGACGCGGGCACCCGGATTGAGCCGTTGGTATCGGTACCCAGCGAAAAGTGAACCAGTCCGGCGGCCACGGCGGCGGCCGAACCCCCGGACGAGCCGCCCGCGACGCGGCTTAAATCGCGTGGGTTACGGGTCGGGCCGTAATGGCTGTTCTCGGTGGTGAAACCATAGGCGTAGGCATCCATGTTCAGCATGCCCGACAGCAGCGCGCCTGCGTGGCGCAGTTTGCCGATGGCGAAGGCATCCGCCTGCGCCGCAGGGCGGTCGCTGAACAGCCTGGCCCCTGCCAGCGTGCTGTGACCCGCCACATCAAACAGGTTCTTCACCGCATAGGGAATGCCCGCCAGCGGGGGCAGGGACTCACCGCGCTGCCGCTGCGCATCAACCGCGCTGGCTTCTTTCAACATGCGAGGCCCGGTGATTTCCGTCCAGGCATTCAGCGCCGGGTTGTGCTGCTCAATCGCCTGCAGCGTCTGTTCGGCCACCTCGCGCGCGCTGATCTCACCCTGGCGGATCGCCTGCTGCAGCGTCTGAATCGAAACGTCACCTGTTTTCATGCCTGATACACTCCCGCCACTTCCAGCCGATCATCAAGCGGAAACGCCATCAGTGGTGCGGCCATCTCCGCGATACGCGACAGCTGGATCAGCAGCTCGGCGCGGCGGGGATCGTCCAGCGTCAGTTGCAGGATCTGCTCCATATGGCCGATGTAGCTGGCCCACTCATGTTCATTCATGATTCACTCCTGTTTAAAAACCGGCGGCGCTGCCGTTACTGCGCGGATCGCTCGCGCCTTCAAACATGCCGTTGCAGTGACGCACAATGGCACCCGCATGACCCACGGATTCGCTGAAGTCCGGCAGGCGTTCTACCTCGTGCCCCCACTGGCGCAGCTGTGCGACGGTTTCGTCGGCAATGCGGCCTTCCAGCTTCAGCGAGTCTGATGACTGGCCCCAGGTACGCCCCAGCAGCCAACGCGGTGCACTGACCGCCTGCTGCAGCGGCAACCCCTGAATCACATGGCGGGTAAAGATCGCTGCCTGGGTCTGCGGCTGACCATCTCCGCCCATTGCGCCATAAACCAGCGTCCGGCCATCTTTCAGCCGTGCGGCGGCGGGGTTCAGGGTATGGAAGGGCTGTTTGCCGGGTGCCAGCGCCAGCAGATGTTCAGGATCGAGGCTGAACGCGGCTCCCCGGTTCTGCCAGGTGATGCCCGTGCCAGGCAGGACGACCCCGCTGCCAAATTCGTGATAGATGCTCTGAATAAAGGAGACGGCAAGCCCGCTGCTGTCCATCACACCCATCCAGACCGTATCGCCCGGCCCGCGGCCGCTGCCCCAGTTTGCCGCCTCGCCATCTTTGATCTGGCTGGCGAGGGTGGCGAGGGCGTCCTCAGCCAGCAGCGCCTGCACATCTTCGGTGACGTGACGCGGATCGGTAATGTGCCGGTCGCGCAGCGCAAAGGCTTTTTTGGTGGCTTCCACGATGCGGTGCACCGTCTGCGCCTCGTCAGCCCCGGCCATCTCCAGGCGATCGGTAATGCCAAGGATCGCCAGCGAGACGAGGCCCTGGGTCGGCGGGGCGATATTCCAGATGTCGCCTTCGCTGTGTGCGAGGTGCAGGGGCGTGGTGCGACGGGCGCGATGCTGCTGCAGATCGGCCAGGGTGACCGGCATGCCAAGCGTGGCCATTTCATCAGCCATATGGTGCGCCAGCGGGCCGCGATAGAAGCTGTCCAGCCCCTGTTCGGTAAGCTGGCTCAGGGTCTGTGCCAGCGCAGGCTGGGTAAAACGGCTGCCAGGCTGCGGCACCTCGCCATCAGGCATAAAGGTGGCGCTGAAGCCGGGCTGATGCTGTAACTCACTGCGGAAGTTCGTCGTGGCGGCGGTCTGAGAGGCGGTGACCGGAATACCGTCCGCGGCGTAGCGAATCGCATCGCGCAGCAGACGCGCCAGCGGCAGCTGCGGGCTGCCGGATTCAGCGGCGAGGGTCAGCGCCTCCTGCCAGCCGCTGACCGTACCGGCGACGGTCAGCGCGGCTTTCGGCCCGCGATGAGGGATTCTGGGGTGACCGGCATAGAAATCCGGATGCGCCAGCGAACCGGCGGCACCGCTGGCGTCGATAGCGACGGGATCGCCGCCGGGTGGCAGGATCAGCCAGAACCCATCCCCGCCCAGCCCATTCATGTGCGGGTAGACCACGGCGATAGTCGCGGCTGCCGCCACCATCGCTTCGATGGCGTTGCCGCCGTCACGCAGCACCGCCAGCGCGCTCTCACTCGCCAGATGGTGCGGCGTCACCGCCATGCCCATCGGCGCCATATTACTCTGAATCATCTTTTTCTCGTTCTTCGGGTAACAGAACCGATAGCAAAGCAAGAGCTGTTCCAGTTTTTAGCCTGAGCTGACATTGCGCCGGTTAACCTGGCGTAAATTGTGCTAGGTTCTGCTGAAACAAAAGTTACAGGGTGCGATATGAAACAGCTTGATGAACGACTCCGGAGTCACTATCCCCAGCTCTCGCCGCAGGAGCAGCGCATTGCCGACTTCGTGTTTGACCACTTCGATGATCTGATCAGCTACAACAGCGCCGAGCTGGCGCGGCTCAGCGGCGTGTCGAAAGCCACGGTCAGCAGGCTGTTTAAGCGTCTGGGATATGAGAAGTACAAGGATATGCGCGATGAGCTGCGCATCCTGCGTCAGAGCGGCATGCCGCTGACCGATAACCGGGATGCGGTGCAGGGCAACACGCTGCTGGCGCGCCACTACAAGCAGGAGATGGCGAACCTGACGCAGTGGGTCAACAGCCTGGATGCCCGCCAGTTTAACGATGTGATCCAGCAGCTGGCGCAGGCGAAGCGCGTCTTTATCATCGGCATGCGCAACGCCTACCCGGTGGCGCTGCATCTGCGACAGCAGCTGGTGCAGGCGCGCTCGCAGGTCTTTATCCTGCCGCAGCCAGGCCAGACGCTGGCAGAGGAGCTGGTGGATATCACCCCGGAGGATATGGTGGTGGTGATGGCGTTTCGCCGCCGCACCCGCATCATCCGTCCGCTGATGCAGCAGCTTCAGGCGGCCGGAATACCGCTGCTGGCGCTGTGTGAGCCGCAGGCGCAGACGGTCACTGCGCTGGCACGCTGGCAGCTCTGCACGCCGCTCGACAGCGTTTCCGCCTTCGACAGCTACGGCTCGGCCATGAGTCTGATTAACCTGATTGCCAATGCGCTGCTGCATGAAATGCTGGCGCAGGGGCGGCAGCGTATTCATCAGATCGCCGATCTCTACCAGCAGTTCGATGAGCTGGAGCACCGTTAACAGGCACCATTTTGGTGCCTTGCCCCATTTCAGTACACACCCGCCCGCGGCGTAATCCTCCCCGGTTACGCCCCTTTTTCAGTGAACTCTTTGCCGCTTAACCCTTTTTCCGCCGCGGCCCTTGTTGGCACATTAGTTGCAGATTGCCTGTTAAAGAATCTTTTGTTTCATCACATTTCACCGGGGTGCATAATGAAAAAAGTTTTAATGGCGGTTGCAACAGCGGCATTACTGATGGCACAGGCGGGAAGCGCACTGGCCGATCAACTGCAGGACATTCAGAAACGCGGTGTGATCCGCGTGGCCGTTCCGCAGGATTTCCCGCCGTTTGGCTCGGTCGGTACCGATCTGCAGCCGCAGGGGTATGACATCGACATGGCGAAATACCTGGCGAAGCAGATGAAACTTAAGTTGCAGCTGGTGCCGGTCAGCAGCGCCAACCGGGTGCCTTATCTGCAAACCGACAAGGTCGACCTGGTGATCTCCAGCATGGGTAAAAATGCGGAGCGTGAAAAAGTGATCGACTTTACCCGCGCCTATGCGCCGTTCTTCCTGGGCGTCTTCGGACCGAAAGGTGATGAGATCAAAGCGGCCAGCGCGCTGAGCGGCAAGTCGATTGGCGTTACCCGCGGCGCGGTGGAGGATATGGTACTGAGCGAAGTGGCACCGAAAGATGCGCAGGTGAAACGTTACGAAGATAACAACACCACCTTATCGGCGTATCTCTCCGGCCAGGTGCAGTATGTCGCCACCGGCAACCTGGTGGTCGCCGCCATTGCCCGCCAGAATCCGGAAAAAGCGCCGGTCGCTCAGTTTATGCTGAAAGATTCGCCCTGTTTTATCGGTCTGAAGAAAGATGAGCCTGCGCTGAAGGCGAAGGTGAATGCGCTGATTGAGCAGGGGATTAAAGATGGCACCCTGAACAAGCTGTCCGAAGAGTGGGCTGAAAGCGCCACTGCCCGCCAGCCTGGGCGCATGAGGACAGATTCATGACCGGGCAACTTAACTTTCCCGCGTTGTGGCCCTACTGGCCGGAGCTGCTTTCCGGCCTCTGGGTCACCATTCAGCTGACGCTGCTGGCGACCACCGGTGGGGTGGCGATTGGCATCGCAGGCGCGGCGCTGCGCAGCGGTAAACCGGGCTGGCTGAGCCGCCTCTGGGGCCTCTATGTCGAGCTAATCCGTAATACGCCATTTGTGGTGCAGCTGTTCTTTATCGTTTTCGGTCTGCCGAATCTGGGTCTGAAACTCACCGCCGGTGAGGCGGCGCTGCTGGCGATGCTGATCAACCTGGGCGCTTACAGTACCGAGATCATCCGTGCCGGCATCCAGGTGACCCCGAAAGGGCAGTGGGAAGCGGGGCGAGTGCTGGGATTGACCCGCAGCCAGACCTTTCTGCGGGTGGTGTTACCCCCTGCGCTGCAGCGGATTTATCCGGCGCTGGTGAGCCAGTGCATTATCGTGATGCTGGGGTCGTCGGTGGTGTCGCAGGTCTCCTACGAGGAGCTGACCTTCGCCGCCAACCTTATTCAGTCGCGCACGTTTCTGAGCTTTGAAGTTTATCTGGTGACCACGCTGATCTATCTGGCGTTGTCGATTGCGATGCGCCATCTGCTGCTGGCGATAGGCCGTAAATGGTTTGGAGTGCAGCCCTCATGATGACGACCTTTACCGACTGGGACATCGTGCGCAACCTGCTGCTGGCGGCGCGCTGGACCCTGTTACTGTCGCTGGTGGCCTTTGTCGGCGGAACCCTGGTGACGCTGCCTCTGCTGCTGCTGCGTCTGCTGCAGCGCAAATGGCTGACGCGTGCGATACGGGGTTACACCGCGCTGTTTCAGGGAACCCCGCTGCTGATGCAGCTGTTTCTGGCCTTTTTTGGCGTCGGCTTATTTGGCATTGATGTGGCGCCCTGGACGGCCGCCTCGCTGGCGCTGACCTTCTACACCAGCGCCTTTCTGGTGGATATCTGGTACGGCAGCATCCGCGCCCTGCCGAAAGGGCAGTGGGAAGCGTCACGCTGTCTCGGCCTGACCTTTGGTCAGACGCTGTGGCGGGTGGTTGCACCGCAGGCGATCCGTATCGGCATCGCCCCGACGGTAGGTTTTGCCGTGCAGGTTATCAAGGGCACCGCGCTGGCGTCGATTATCGGGTTTATCGAGCTGACCAAGGCGGGCACGATTCTGAACAACGTGACCTACCAGCCGTTTAAAGTTTTCGGGCTGGTGGCGCTGGGCTACTTCCTGATGTGTTATCCGCTGTCTCGCTACAGCCAGTATCTGGAGAAAAAATTCAATGCCGCTCATCACCATTAATCAGGTGCAAAAATATTACGGCGACAACCATGTGTTGAAAGGCGTGGATCTGGATATCGACATGGGAGAGGTGATCTCGATCATCGGTCGCAGCGGATCGGGCAAAAGCACGCTGCTGCGCTGTATGAACGGGCTGGAGGGCTATCAGGAGGGCAGCATCAAGCTCGGCGGTATGACCATCACCAGTCGTGACTCGCAGGCGCGTGAAATCAGCCGCTCGATTGGCATGGTGTTTCAGAACTTCAACCTCTTCCCGCACATGACGGCGCTGGAAAATGTCATGCTGGCACCGCGCCGCGTGCTGAAGAAAAGCGACGCTGAATGCCGGGCGCTGGCGACGCAGATGCTGGAGAAGGTGGGGCTGGGCGAGCGCCTTAACTATTACCCTGCCAGCCTCTCGGGCGGCCAGCAGCAACGGGTGGCGATCGCCCGTGCGCTGGCGATGACGCCCAAAGTTTTACTCTGTGATGAGATCACCTCTGCGCTGGATCCCGAACTGGTGGGCGAAGTCCTGAAAGTGCTGGAGCAGCTGGCAGCGGAAGGCATGACGCTGATCCTCGTCACGCATGAAATGAATTTCGCCCGCGACGTGGGCGATCGAGTGGTCTTTATGCATCAGGGGCGCGTCTGGGAGCAGGGCGACAGCAAAACGCTGTTTGCGCAGCCGCAGTCGCCGGAGCTGAAGCAGTTTATCTCTTCAGTGCGTCTCTGAGTCTTAAAAAAGGAAACCCGCATGGATATCAATCATTACCCGCAAATCAATCCGCCACAGCGTCTGCTGATGGGACCCGGCCCGATCAACGCCGATCCGCGCGTGCTGCGCGCCATGTCGAGTCAGCTGCTGGGGCAGTACGACCCCGCGATGACCCACTATATGAACGAAGTGATGGCGCTCTATCGCGGCGTATTTCGCACCGAAAACCGCTGGACGCTGCTGGTTGATGGCACCTCCCGCGCCGGTATCGAAGCGATTCTGCTCTCCGCTATCCGGCCTGGTGATAAGGTGCTGGTGCCGGTGTTTGGTCGCTTCGGCCATCTGCTGTGCGAGATTGCCCGCCGCTGCCGGGCAGACGTCCACACCATCGAAGTGCCGTGGGGCGAGGTTTTTACTCCCGATCAGATTGAAGAGGCGATTAAAAAAGTGCGGCCACGCCTGCTGCTCACGGTGCAGGGCGACACCTCCACCACCATGCTGCAGCCGCTGGCGCAGCTGGGTGCCATCTGTAAGCAGTATGGCGTGCTGTTCTACACCGATGCTACCGCGTCGCTGGCGGGTAACGCGCTGGAAACGGATGCCTGGGGACTGGATGCCGTCTCGGCGGGGATGCAGAAATGTCTGGGCGGGCCTTCCGGCACCTCGCCGATCACCCTGAGCGCAGAGATGGCCGCGGTGATCCGCAAACGTAAATGCGTGGAGCAGGGGATCCGCACCGAGGCGCATCAGGATGGCGAGGAGGAGATGATCTACTCCAACTATTTCGATCTCGGCATGATCATGGATTACTGGGGGCCGGAACGACTCAATCACCATACCGAAGCGACCAGCGCGCTGTTTGGCGCGCGCGAATGTGCCCGCCTCATCCTGCAGGAGGGGCTGGACAACGGCATCGCCCGTCACAAACTGCATGGTGAAGCGATGCTGAAGGGGATTCAGGGAATGGGGCTGGAAACCTTCGGCGATCTGAAAAACAAAATGAACAACGTGCTGGGCGTGATGATCCCGTCAGGCGTAAACGGCGATCAGGTGCGCAAGCTGATGCTGGAGGATTTCGGCATTGAGATCGGCACCTCGTTTGGCCCACTGCATGGCAAGGTCTGGCGCATCGGCACCATGGGCTACAACGCGCGTAAAGATTGCGTGCTGCAGACGCTGGCCGCGCTGGAAACGGTGCTGACTCACCTGGGGTATCGCACGCCGCAGGGCGCGGGAGCTCAGGCCGCCTGGGATCACTACGGGAGCCAGGCATGATGATGAGCGCCAGCGAAGCCCTCGCTGCTGCACAGCGCGTCATGGCGCGCTGTGATGCGCTGGCAGCGATTAGCGAAACGACGGAGGGCCTGACCCGCGTCTACCTGTCGCCGGAACATCTGCGCGCCAACGCCTGCGTTGGGGAGTGGATGCAGGCGGCGGGGATGACGGTCTGGCAGGATGAAGTCGGCAATATCTGTGGCCGCTACGAGGCAGCCGAAGCGGGGGCGCCCGCGCTGCTGCTCGGTTCGCATCTCGACACGGTACGTAACGCCGGTCGCTACGACGGAATGCTGGGCGTGCTCAGCGCCATCGAAACCGTACAGTGGCTTCATGAGCACCAGTGCCGTCTGCCGCTGGCGATAGAGGTGATCGGTTTCGGTGATGAAGAGGGGACCCGCTTTGGCATCACGCTGCTTGGCAGTCGCGGTATTACCGGCAGCTGGCCGCAAAGCTGGGTAACCCATCCCGATGGCAACGGCATTACCGTGGCGCAGGCGATGGCGGATGTCGGGCTCGACAGTGCGCAAATCGGCGCGGCGGCCCGACGGATAGAGGACATCGTCGGCTATCTTGAACTGCACATTGAGCAGGGCCCCTGCCTGGAGCAGGAGGATCTGGCGCTGGGCGTGGTCACGGCCATCAATGGGGCGCGTCGTCTTCACTGCCGTTTTAGCGGTGAAGCGGGCCATGCCGGCACGGTGCCGATGACCCACCGCAAAGATGCGCTGGCCGCAGCCGCCGAGTGGATGGTGTTTATTGAGCAGACCACCCGTGAGCAGGACCCGCAGCTGGTCGCCACCGTCGGCACCCTCAGCTGCGCCCCGGGGGCGGTGAATGTCATCCCTGGCGAGGTGTCGCTGTCGCTGGATGTGCGCGGCCCGCTCGATCATCCGCTGGAGACCCTGCTCTCCACGCTGTTAACCCAGGCCGGGGCAATTGCGCTGCGGCGTGGAGTGCAGTTTACGTCGAACGAATTTTATCGCATCGGAGCCACCGCCTGTGATTCTGCGCTGCAGCAGGCGCTGAGCCATGCGGTCGAAACGGTGCAGGGGCGCAGCCTGTCGCTGCCAAGCGGAGCCGGACATGACGCCATCGCTATTGCTGAACGCTGGCCGGTCGGTATGCTGTTTGTGCGAAACCATCGCGGCATCAGCCATCATCCGGCCGAGTCTGTTGCGGTGCAGGATGTGGCACCGGCGCTGCAGGCCTATCTGCAGGCGGTCACGCTGATCGCCGCACGGAGCTAAAATGGAATTAACGACGTTTAATCAGCTGCCGGCCGACGAGGCGCTGGCGGCTATCCGGCATTGTGTGGCGATCCCGCACTGGCAGCAGTCGCTGGTGGCCGCTCGCCCGTTTGACACCACAGACGCGCTGCTGGCCTGCGCCGACACGCTGGCCCGCCAGTGGCAGCAGCCCGATCTGGCGGCGGCGCTGTCGGCGCATCCGCGCATCGGCGAACGCGCCCGGGGCGCAGACAAAGAGGCGACGCTGTCGCGCGGCGAGCAGTCCGCCATGCAGCAGGCCGATCACGCCCTGCAACAGGCGATGCAGCAGGGTAATCAGGCCTATGAGGCGCGCTTTGGCCGGGTCTTTCTGATTCGCGCGAAAGGGCGCAGCGGCGAGGAGATGCTGGCGGCGTTGCAGCGCCGGCTGCAGAATGACGATCAGGCTGAACAGCAGGAGGCGCTGGATCAGCTGCGTGAAATCACACTGTTACGCCTCAGGGAGACGATTCAATGAGTACCGTTACCACGCATATTCTCGACACGGCGCTGGGAAAACCGGCCAGTGGGGTAGCCATCTCGCTGGAGCAGAACAGCCCGGAGGGGTGGTTTCCCGTCTCTCAGGGTGAAACGGACAGCGACGGACGACTGAAAGATCTGACCCCGGAGCCGCTGACGCCGGGGCACTACCGCCTGACCGCTGAAATCGGCGACTATTTTGCTGCCGCCGGTCGGGATGCGCTCTACGTCAGCGCGCAGATCGATTTTATGATTGCTGAGGCGGGCAGCCATTTCCATCTGCCGTTTCTGATTTCCCCCTGGTCCTGGTCAACCTACCGCGGCAGCTGAGCCGGCCGTTTACAGCGAAAAGCGATCCGCATCCTGCCAGGCGGGGAAGCGTTCGCGGTAAGCGTGCAGCGTCTCCAGCGACAGCGTCGCATCCAGCCGGGCGCGCTGATGTGGCTCCGCCGCACTCAGGATCTCGCCCTGCGGCGAAATAATCTGGCTGTCGCCGCTGTAGTGATGCTGATTGCCATCACTGCCGACGCGGTTGCAGCCTGCGACATATGCCTGATTCTCAATCGCCCGCGCTAACAGCAGCGCCTGCCAGTGTAAGGCGCGAGGCGCTGGCCAGTTGGCGACATAGAGCGCCAGATCGTAGTCGTTGCGGTTGCGGGAGAAAACCGGGAAGCGCAGGTCGTAACAGATCTGTGGCAGGATGCGCCAGCCGCGCCACGCCACCACCTGACGCGCTTCGCCGGGCTGATAGTGGTGATGTTCATCCGCCATGCGGAACAGATGTCGCTTGTCATACTGGTGCAGCGTGCCATCCGGCTCCACCAGCAGGAAACGGTTCACCGCGCCGTT
Source organism: Pantoea sp. GM_Pan_3 (assembly GCF_026541045.1). Taxonomy (NCBI): domain Bacteria; kingdom Pseudomonadati; phylum Pseudomonadota; class Gammaproteobacteria; order Enterobacterales; family Erwiniaceae; genus Pantoea; species Pantoea sp. GM_Pan_3. The sequence goes on from NZ_JALNVA010000005.1 coordinate 22,348, forward strand.
TTCGGTCTGGATCGCCGCGCTGCCGCCCACCAGCGCATCGCTGCGGCGGGCATGCTGATGCAGCCACTCCACCACCCGCGCCTGCGGCAGGGAGCTTTTCGCAGCCTCCATCGCAAAGCCGGTGGTAAACATCTCGGGCAGGATAATCAGATCGCGTCCGGTGACTCCGGCCAGCTGTTCGTCAAAATGGCGCAGGTTGGCTTCGCCATCCATCCAGCTCAGCGTCTCCTGCAAAAGCGTGATTTTTAAAGCTGACATAAGCGCTCCGCGGCAGCATCTAACGTCGCCGGCTGTTTAGCAAAACAGAGACGAATCAGTTTATGAGGAAAGGGATCGGCGCAGAACACCGACAGAGGAATCGCGGCGACGCCCACTTCGCGGGTCAGCCACTGGCAGAAACTGACATCATCCAGATCGGAGATCGCGCTGTAATCCACCAGCAAAAAGTAGGTGCCCTGGCACGGTAAAACCCTGAAGCGGCTGTGACGCAGTGCATTCGCCAGCCGATCGCGGCGGTCGCGATAGAAGGCGGGCAGGGCCTGATAGTGCTCCGGATGCTCACGCAGCATATCGGCAATCGCCAGCTGCGCCGGGGTATTGACCGAGAAGGTCAGATACTGATGTACCTTACGCAGTTCAGCGCTGATCGCCGCCGGGGCGATGCAGTAGCCCACCTTCCAGCCGGTCATGTGAAAGGTTTTGCCAAACGACGACACCGCGATGGCGCGCTGACGCAGGTCAGGATGGGCCAGCACGCTGGCGTGGCCCGCTTCATCAAAACAGATATGCTCGTAAACTTCATCGCTCAGCACGTAGACCGGTCGCGCAGCAATCGCCTGCCACAGCGCGGCAAAATCCTGCTGCTGCCAGACGGTGGCTGACGGGTTGTGCGGGGTGTTCAGGATCACCAGCCGGGTTTTATCACTCAGCAGCCCGGCAAACGCCTGCCAGTCTGGCCGGAAGGCGGGCGGCTGCAGCGCAATACGTTTCATGACGCCGCCCGAGAGCGTGACCGCCGGGGCATAGCTGTCGTAGCTGGGATCAAAGCAGATCACCTCATCGCCCGGACGCACCAGCGCGGTAATCGCCGCATAGAGCGCTTCGGTTGCGCCCGCCGTCACCGTAATCTCCGTTTCCACATCAGGCTGATAGTCATAAAGCCGCGCGGTTTTCTCCGCGATCGCCTGACGCAGCGGCAGCGCCCCGGTCATCGGCGCGTATTGGTTCGCGCCCTGGCTGACGTGATAGGCCAGCCGCTGCTGCAGATAGTCCGGGCCGCTGAAATCGGGGAAGCCCTGAGAGAGGTTGATGGCGTTATGCTGCTGCGCCAGCGCACTCATCTGGCTGAAAATCGTGGTGCCGAGCGCCGGAAGTTTGCTCTCGGGGATCAGGTTGTACTGCGTCATGATGTCAGGCCTTAAGCGCGAAGAGAGAAGCGGGGTCACCCGGGGTTTGTGCCACTATAAACAGGATGGTAGTATTTGGCAATCAAGACGCTTAGACGTCTAAATGCTTTATGCTCCGCGCGTCACCGGCGTTGGCCGCGCTTGCTTACCCGGGTCACTTACTCATGTAAGCTCCCCGGGATAAGCGCGCTTGCCGCCTTGCTGACACACGGATCATTTCGCCTTTAACTGCTTTACGCTTCGCGCAACAGCGGCGCTGGCAGCGCTTGCTTACGTGGTATCACCTTTCACCGCAAGGAACCTTTATGTCGCAGAGTCATCCGTTAGATCAGCTGGTTGCCGCCTGTCACTGGATAGGCATGAAAGGCTGGGCTCCGGCCACCGGCGGGAATATGTCGGTTCGCCGCGACGGGCATGTCTGCCTGCTGAGCGAATCGGGCAAAGATAAGGGCACGCTGACGCGTGATGACTTTATTGAGGTCGACATCGCCACCAGCCAGTCGCTGTCGGGCCGTAAGCCCTCGGCCGAAACCGGTCTGCACACGCTGATCTATCGCCTCTTTCCTGAAGCGGGCGCGGTGCTGCACACCCATACGGTCAATGCCACGGTGCTGTCGCGGGTGGAGCAGGGTGCGGCGCTGCTGCTGCACGGCTATGAGATGCAAAAATCGCTAAGTGGTCAGCATACCCATCTGGACACAGTGGCGATCCCCGTGTTCGACAACAGTCAGGATATCGTGGCGCTGGCGTCAGAGATTGAAGATTACGCCGCCCGCTTTCCGCTGCGTTACGGCTTCCTGCTGCGCGGCCACGGCCTGACCTGCTGGGGCGAGGATGTCAGCGAAGCGCGCCGCCATCTGGAAGGTCTGGAATTTTTATTTGAATGTGAACGTCAACGTCGCCTGCTGGAGAAAGCATGATCCGCGCCATTGTTACTGATATTGAAGGCACCACCAGCGATATTCGCTTTGTGCACAACATCCTGTTCCCCTATGCCCGTCAGCATCTGGCGGACTTTCTGCGAGAGCATCAGCATCAGCCAGAGGTCGCGGCGGCGCTGCAGTCGGTGCGGGAAGAAGCGGGGCAGCCGCAGGCCGATCTGGCGGCGGTCATCGCGATCCTGTCCGATTTTATGGATCAGGATCGTAAATCCACCGGGCTGAAAGCGCTGCAGGGCATGATCTGGCGTGATGGCTATCTTAACGGCAGTTTTACCGGCCATCTCTATCCCGATGTGCTGCCTGCATTACGCCGCTGGCAGGCGCAGGGCATTGAACTCTATGTATATTCCTCCGGTTCGGTTGCGGCGCAGAAATTGTTATTTGGCTACAGCGACGAAGGTGATATTACTGACATCTTCAGCGGCTACTTTGATACGCACGTCGGCGCCAAACGCGAGGTGACAGCCTATCGCGCGATCGCCGCTGAGATCGGCCAGCCAGCGGAGCAGCTGCTGTTCCTCTCTGATATTCGTCAGGAGCTGGATGCCGCCGCGGAGGCGGGCTGGCAGACGATACAGTTACTGCGTGGCGAGGCGGACAGCGAGAGCCGTCATCGTCAGGTGACGGATTTTTCCCAGATTAACCCGGAGTCGATTTAGCATGAGCGCACTGACGATTTTTTCTGACCGCGAAGCGAGCCAGCCGGTCTGGCACAGTACCGAAGCAGAGGCGATTCGGGAACGCCTGAACGCGAAAGGGGTGCGTTTTGAACGCTGGGAAGCCGATCGCGATCTGGGTGAGAACCCGGATGCGGAAACGGTCATTAAGGCCTATCAGCATGCGATTGATCGGCTGGTGGCTGAGAAGGGCTATCAGAGCTGGGACGTGATCAGTATGCGCGCCGACAATCCGCAGAAAACGGTGCTGCGTGAGAAGTTTCTTTCCGAGCATACGCACGGCGAAGATGAGGTGCGTTTCTTTGTCGAGGGGGCCGGGCTGTTCTGTCTGCATCTTGACGGTGAGATCCTGCAGATCCTCTGCGAAAAGAACGATCTGATCTCGGTGCCTGCGGGCACGCCCCACTGGTTTGATATGGGATCGTCACCGCACTTCACGGCGATCCGGATTTTTGACAACCAGGAAGGCTGGGTGGCGCACTTCACCGGCGATAAGATCGCCGATGCCTATCCGCGTCTGGCCTGATTGGCCCACGGCGGGAGAGACGTCTGCGGTGAGCCTCCGCGCTGCCGCAAACGCCTGATATCGCTTACTGCGGCTGGAAGAAGCCGCTCTGCACCTGGTCAGGCGTGACCACCCCCGTGTCGAGTATCCAGCCGCTGATCAGGGCGGCTGGCGTCACATCGAACGCCGGATTGAAGACCCTGGCCGTTTCCGGTGCCCACTGCACGCTGCCAAAACTGCCCGCCACGCCCGTGACCTCGCTGGCGGCGCGCTGCTCTATCGGGATGGCGGCGCCATCCGGGCAGTGACGATCCAGCGTAGTATGGGGAGCCGCGACGTAGAACGGAATCTGGTGATAGTGGGCCAGCACCGCCAGACTGTAGGTGCCGATTTTATTGGCCACGTCACCGTTGGCGGCAATGCGGTCGGCACCGACCCAGACCGCATCCACCTCGCCGCGTGCCATCAGGCTGGCGGCCATGGAATCGGTGATCAGGGTACAGGGGATCGCCAGTTCGCCCAGCTCCCACGCGGTTAACCGGCCGCCCTGCAACAGCGGTCGGGTTTCATCCACCCAGACATTTTTGATCCACCCCTGCTGATGCGCGCGGGCAATCACGCCCAGCGCGGTGCCCACGCCCGCGGTGGCCAGCCCGCCGGTATTGCAGTGGGTGAGCAGCTGGCTGCCCGGTTTGATCCGCGTGCAACCGGCTTCAGCAATCGCATCACAGAGCTGTTTATCCTCCTGCACCAGCCGCCACGCTTCGTCCGTCAGCGCAGTGACAAACGCCGGCTGGGCCAGCGCCACTTTCATCCGGTCAAGATTGTTCATCAGATTAACGGCGGTTGGCCGGGCGGCACGCAGATGTTCCAGCGCCTGTGCCAATTCAGCGCGGGTCTGCCCCTGTTCAGCCAGCAGCGCCAGCAGCAGTGAGGCAGAGAGGCCAATCAGCGGCGCACCGCGCACCCGCAGCGCATGAATATGGTCAATCAGCTGCGTGACGCTGTGTGCGGGCAGCCAGTTCTTTTGCTGCGGCAGCGCCTGCTGATCCAGAATCCAGAGCTGATTGTCACGAACCTCTAAGCTGGTGGTTTTGAGTGTCTGCATTGTGGGTGAAATCCATGTTGCGTTAATGATGCGTATTGTGCCAACATGCTGAACGGATGTATAGACGTCTGAACGGCTTATTACACCTGGGTTATCCGCCTTCGATTGATGAGGAACAGGCAATGTCGCAATACCGTACCTTTACTGCTGCTGATGCTGTTGAGTATGCCCGGCAATTTGGCGGCGTGGACGATCCTGCCGCGCTCTGCAGCGCTGAAGAGATTGGTGATGGCAACCTTAATCTGGTGTTCAAAGTTTATGACGATCAGGGCCGGAGCCGGGTGGTGGTCAAGCAGGCATTGCCCTATGTGCGTTGCGTCGGGGAGTCCTGGCCGCTGACGCTGGATCGGGCGAGGCTGGAAGCGCAGACCCTGGTCGAGCACTATAAATATTGTCCGCAGCATACGGTGCAGGTGACGCATTATGATGCGGAGCTGGCGGTGATGGTGATGGAGGATCTCTCCAGCCACCGTATCTGGCGCGGCGAGCTGGTGAAGGGCGCTTACTACCCGGAAGCCGCAGCGCAGTTAGGCGTTTATCTGGCACAGACCCTGTTTCATACCTCCGATTTCGTTCTGCATCCGCATCACAAAAAGGCGGAAGTGGCGCGTTTCATTAATCCGGAAATGTGTGAAATCACTGAAGATCTCTTCTTTAACGATCCCTACACCGATCATGAGCGTAACAGCTACCCTGAAGCGCTTGAGCCGCTGGTGGCCAGCCTGCGCAACGACGATGCGCTGCGCATTGCCGTCGGCGGGCTGAAGCATCGCTTTTTTGCGCATGCCGAAGCGCTGCTGCATGGCGATATTCATAGCGGCTCGATTTTCGTGGCTGATGGCAGCCTGAAGGCAATTGATGCGGAGTTCGGTTACTTTGGCCCGATTGGGTTTGATGTCGGAACGGCGATTGGCAACCTGCTGATTAACTACTGCGCGCTGCCGGGGCTGCTGGCTCCGCGTGAGGCAGCCGATGCGCGCGAGCAGCGGCTGAGTGATGTCCATCGTCTCTGGTCGACGTTTGCTTCGCATTTTCTGGCGCTGGCGGCAGAGAAAACCCGCGATGAGGCGTTGTCCTGGCCCGGCTATGCGGCGGCGTTTCTGCGCAAGGTCTGGGCTGACACCATCGGTTACTGCGGCACCGAACTGATTCGGCGCACGGTGGGGATGTCCCACGTGGCGGATATGAAGCTGATTGCCGATCCGGCGATGCGCACAGACTGCATTGGTAACGCGATTAATTTAGGACGTACGCTGATTCTGGCTGCCGATCACGTGGAAGATGTGGATGCGCTGATTGCCCGCATCCGCCAGGCGGGATAAAAAAGGCCGACATGATGTCGGCCTCTGAAACAGAGCTGGCTCAGGAAGTATACGCCTCCGTACTCCGGGCGTATGCTCCCATCGCTTTAAGTTCAGCAAACCGGTGCGGCCATCACACCGGCCTGAACGCTACGCCGCCTCGCTGGTGCGCGACGCAGGCTGAGGCGCTTTCTCCGCCACCGGCACCGCCAGTGCATCTGCCTCAAACTCATCCACGTTGATGGAGCGCAGACGGCTGGCTTCAGCACGCTGCAACACCTCTGCTTCCTTCGCATCGATCCAGCCCTGCTCCAGCGCACGCTTCGCCAGCGCATCCAGACGGGTGAAGGAGAGATGCTGCTTTGTCTGTTTGCACAGGCGGTCATAAATCACTTCGGCTGCCATCACCTCCTGCAGCGCCTGTTCCATCTGACCGGCGGGGTTATTCTCGCCCGGCGTCAGATAGATGCCCCGGCCCAGACGGCTGCGGGTTGCTGACGGCTGTTGTAGCAGTTTTGCCAGCTGGTGATCCAGACGATCAGACGTGGCAGGGCAGTGATGTCCGCCCGCAAAGATAGCCATGCGTAAGGCACCCGCGACCAGCCGGTTCGGGAAGTTGCGCAGCAGATCGTCCATCGCGACCTCCGCCTGATGCAGGGCATCCTGCACGCCCCAGTGAACCAGCGGCAGATCGGCTTCATTACGGCCCTCATCGTCATAGCGTTTCAGGGTGGCTGAGGCAAGATAGAGCTGGCTCAGCACATCGCCCAGGCGCGCCGAGATGCGCTCGCGGCGTTTCAGACTGCCGCCCAGTACCGCCATTGATACATCTGAGAGCAACGCCAGGTTGGCACTGATGCGGTTCAGATGCTGATAGTAGCGACGGGTAGCATCGCGGGTCGGGCTGGCGCTGGTGCGTCCGGCGGTGAATCCCAGCCACAGGCTGCGCACGGTGCTGCTGCCGACGTGGCCGATGTGACTGAACAGCGCATCATCGAAGGCATTAACATCGTTGCTGGCGGCGGCGGCCATCTCCTGCAGAACATACGGATGGCAGCGGATCGCCCCCTGACCAAAGATAATCATGCTGCGGGTCAGGATATTCGCGCCTTCCACCGTGATGGCGATGGGCGCACCCTGATAGGCGCGAGCCAGGAAGTTACTGTTACCCAGCATAATGCCTTTGCCGCCGGCAATGTCCATGGCGTCAATAATGGCGCGCTGGCCGCGGTGGGTGCAGTGATATTTCACAATCGCCGACAGCACCGCCGGTTTTTCACCCTGCATAATCCCGGCGGTAATCAGCGTGGCCGCAGCGTCCATTACATAGGCGTTACCGGCAATGCGCGCCAGCGGCTCTTCAATTCCTTCCATCTTACCGATAGAGAGCCGGAACTGACGACGGATGTGCGCGTAAGCGCCGGTTGCCAGCGCCACACTCTTCAGGCTGCCGGTTGAGTTGGAAGGCAGCGTAATGCCACGGCCCACCGACAGACACTCCACCAGCATCCGCCAGCCCTGTCCGGCCATTTCCGGGCCACCGATGATAAAGTCAATCGGCACAAAGATATCCTTACCGCGCGTCGGCCCGTTCTGGAACGGCACGTTGAGCGGGAAGTGGCGATGACCAATCTCCACGCCCGGCGTGCTGGTCGGGATCAGGGCGCAGGTGATGCCCGGGCTGGCGTCATCGCCCAGCAGATGATCCGGGTCGGTCAGTTTAAAGGCCAGGCCGAGCACAGTCGCGATCGGGGCCAGGGTGATGTAACGCTTGTTCCAGGTCAGCCGCATGCCCAGCACCTGCTCACCCTGCCACTCACCCATGCAGACCACACCGGTATCCGGGATCGCGCCGGCATCTGACCCCGCTTCCGGACTGGTCAGCGCAAAGCAGGGGATCTCTTCACCGCGCGCCAGTCGCGGCAGATAGTGGTTTTTCTGCGCTTCGGTACCGTAATGCTGCAGCAGTTCGCCCGGACCCAGTGAATTGGGTACACCCACCGTGATCGCCAGAATCCCGGAGACGCCCGCCAGTTTCTGCAGAACGCAGGCCTGCGCATAGGCGGAGAAGGCCAGTCCGCCATACTCTTTTTTAATGATCATCGCGAAGAAACGATGCTCTTTCAGGTAGGCCCAGAGTTCCGGCGGCAGGTCGGCCATCTCATGGGTAATCCGGAAATCGTTCGCCAGACGGCACGCCTCTTCAACCGGGCCGTCAAGAAAAGCCTGCTCTTCCGGCGTCAGGCGTGGCTGCGGGTAGTTATGCAGCTTCTGCCAGTCTGGCTTGCCCTGAAACAGATCGCCTTCCCACCAGGTGGTGCCCGCATCAATCGCTTCTTTCTCGGTGCGGGACATCGGCGGCATCACCTGCTGGAAGCGCTGTAACATCGGCTGTGAAAAGAGTCTGCGACGCAGCGACGGCAGGTTGAACGGCAGCAGCAGGATCGCCAGCGGCAGCAGGAGCCACGGCGTCCAGAGATGCGCGACCGCCATCGCGGCGGTCCACAGCAGCAGGATCGCGCTGGCGGTCCGCAGCGACAGGCGGTGATAGAAGAGGGCGCCAATCAGCGCCACCGTGGCAAGTATCGAAACAACCATCATAGTGAACCACTCCGCAAGTAGTAAGAGGTCTGACCTGTTATGTAGAGAGGTTTAGAGCAGCCGGGCGGATTTATCAATTTGTTTACATCGCAATTACAACCTGCCTCACAAAAACGGATTTTTGCCGTTTTATTCGACAACCGGTGTCGGAATCCACACCGCTACCGCCGGGTCAGGCGTGGCATGAAGCTTTGCGCTGACCGGCCATTCCGTTAAACTTGCTGCGATTAACCTCTTCTTATAAAGGACATCCCTATGTACCAGGACATCATCCGCTCTGAGCTTAATGAAGCTGCTGATACGCTGAATAAATTCCTCAGCGATGACGCCAATATTCATGCGATCCAACGTGCTGCGGTGCTGCTGGCTGACAGCTTCAAGGCGGGTGGCAAGGTGCTTTCCTGCGGTAACGGCGGCTCCCATTGTGATGCGATGCATTTCGCCGAAGAGCTGACCGGCCGCTATCGTGAAAATCGTCCTGGCTATCCGGCGATTGCCATCTCTGACGTCAGCCATCTCTCCTGCGTCAGTAATGACTTTGGCTACGACTACGTCTTCTCACGCTATGTGGAAGCGGTGGGGCGTCCGGGCGACGTGCTGCTGGGCCTCTCAACGTCGGGCAACTCTGCCAATATCATTAAAGCGGTTGAAGCCGCCCGTGCGCAGGGGATGAAAGTGATCACCCTGACCGGTAAAGATGGCGGTAAGATGGCAGGCAGTGCCGATATTGAGATCCGGGTGCCACACTTTGGTTATGCCGATCGCATTCAGGAGATCCACATCAAGGTGATCCACATCCTGATGCTGCTGGTCGAAAAAGAGATGGTGAAGTAACTGCGCTGGCCTCCTGTCTGACGGGGGGCCGCTTAATCAGAGGCGGTGGCTATGTGCGAATTGCTCGGGATGAGCGCCAATGTTCCCACGGATATCTGTTTCAGCTTTACCGGACTGGTTCAGCGGGGCGGGGGAACCGGGCCTCACAAAGATGGCTGGGGCATTACCTTTTACGAAGATAAAGGCTGCCGTACGTTTAAAGATCCGCTGCCGAGCTTTAACTCTCCGATTGCGCGTCTGGTGCAGGAGTACCCGATCAAGTCGCATTCGGTGGTGGCGCACATCCGTCAGGCAAATCGCGGGCAGGTGTCGCTGGAGAATACCCATCCGTTCACCCGCGAGCTGTGGGGCCGCAACTGGACCTATGCGCACAACGGGCAGCTGAAGGGCTATAAGCAGCTGGAGACCGGCACATTCCGGCCGGTGGGAGAAACGGACAGTGAGAAGGCGTTCTGCTGGATCCTGCATCAGCTGGCGACACGCTATCCGCGCACGCCGGGCAACTGGCCGGCGGTGTTCCGCTTCATTGGCGAGCTGGCCACCGCGCTGCGGCAGAAGGGGGTATTCAACATGCTGCTGTCAGACGGACGTTATCTGATGGCCTTCTGCTCGACAAACCTTTTCTGGATCACCCGTCGCGCCCCGTTTGGCCGGGCGCAGCTGCTCGATCAGGATGTGGAAGTCGATTTTCAGCAGCACACCACGCCGCATGACGTGGTGACGGTGATTGCAACGCAGCCTCTGACGGCCAATGAAACCTGGCAGCGGATTGCGCCAGGTGAATGGGCGTTATTCTGCCTTGGAGAGCGCCAGGAATGAACGGGAAGCGGCTTCGGGACTGGCTAAAACCGGTGCCGGGCTGCTGTTCATCACATATTTCCCGCTGGCGACATTGACCATCGGCGGCTGGTGATACTTCGCAAAGTAAGCGTATCCCGGCTGCAGCTGCTGCCAGAAGCTGGCATAGGTGGAGTAGCGGTGACGCTGCATATTGCTGTCGGTCATGCGGAACGGATAGATGCTGATGCTGACATCCTGCTGGCCGTTTCGCAGCGCGGCATTCACATAGGTAAAAATCTCATCCATATAGGCGTTGGTCATGGCATAGCAGCCAATCGACTTACAGTCGCCATGGATCATCAGGTAGTTACCGCTGTAGCCCTGATTGCGATCGTACTGATTCGGGAAGCCGATGTTGATGGCGCGATAAAAGCGGCTGTCGGGCTTCAGCTGATTCAGCTTCACGTTGTAAAAACCTTCCGGGCTTTTGAAATCGCCTTCACGGCGTTTCGGGCCGAGGCCGCCAGAAAAGTTGCAGATGCGGTAGGTATCCAGCAGGCGATATTCGTTACCGATTTTGCCGTAGAGTTCGAGCGTGCGTTCTTCCTTGAAGATCTGGATGTAGACCGGCGTGCCGAGTAACTGCTTCTTTAATTCTTTGCTGACCGGTGCCGCTGACTGAACGGGTTCGGGTGTCATTGCCATGCTGAGGGCTGGCAGTAAAATCATCGCAAACAGGAGTGCGATTTTGCCCATGCTGTGTATACCTTGAGGTGAAGAGAACATGACACAAATTTTGCGTCTTTGTTGGCATTATCGGAACTATCCGCTACCGCAGCGCAACATTAAACATTGTCTGTTTTTTTAGCAAGACGGCGTCGGCCAAATTCGCGATTTACTGAAGGTTATTCGGCCAGAAATTTGTAAACTTTATTCGCCCGGGCAACAAATATTGCAGTTACCCCTGTCAGCTGTATACTTATCCAGTGCCGGAGGGGGTATGCGTAAAATCATTCATGTCGATATGGACTGTTTCTATGCCGCAGTGGAGATGCGTGACAATCCCCAGCTGCGCGACATCCCGATCGCCATCGGTGGCAGCCGCGAACGTCGCGGGGTCATCAGCACCGCCAACTATCCGGCCCGCAAATTTGGCGTGCGCAGCGCAATGCCGACCGGCATGGCCCTGAAGCTATGCCCGCATCTGCGCCTTCTGCCAGGGCGTTTCGACGCCTATAAGGAAGCCTCCGCGCAGATCCGCGAAATCTTTTCCCGCTATACCCCGCTGATTGAACCACTCTCGCTGGATGAAGCCTATCTGGATGTGACCGACAGCCCGCACTGCCACGGCTCGGCCACGCTGATGGCGCAGGCGATCCGCGCCACGATTTACCGTGAAACCGGGCTGACCGCCTCGGCCGGCATCGCCCCGATCAAGTTTCTGGCCAAGATCGCCTCCGACCTGAATAAGCCGGACGGGCAGTGTGTTATCACCCCGGCAGAGATGCCTGACTTTTTACTGACGCTGCCGCTGGCGAAGATCCCCGGCGTAGGCAAAGTCTCCGCAAAGAAGCTCGAAGAGATGGGGCTGGTGACCTGTGGCGACGTGCAGAAGGCCGATTTAGCCCAGCTGCTGAAGCGCTTTGGCAAGTTTGGCCGGGTGGTGTGGGAGCGCAGCCACGGCATTGATGAGCGCGGCGTGATCGTTGAGCGCGAGCGTAAATCGCTGGGGGTCGAGCGTACGCTGGCGGAAGATATCAGCGACTGGGAGGCCTGCCTGGAGATCATCGATTTTCTCTATGCCGAACTCGACCGCCGGCTGACGCAGATCCGACCCGACAGACAGGTGGCGCGTCAGGGTGTCAAACTGAAGTTCAGTGATTTTCAGCAGACCACCCAGGAGCATATCTGGCCGGTGCTGAATAAAGAGGACATGATCGCCATCGCCCGCAAGACGTGGGATGAGCGCCGCGCCGGGCGCGGTGTGCGGCTGGTGGGACTACACGTGACGATGGTGGATCCCCAGCTGGAACGTCAGCTCCTGCTGGGTTTATAAGTCAGCCTCATCCTCTGGCAGGGCTGACGCCAGATTACTTCTTATATTTCGCGGCCAGGGTGGCGAACCACGGCGCGACAAAATCCTCATTGCTGCCCCAGCCCGGAATGATTTTGTTCAGCGAGGCGACGTTCACCGCGCCAGGCTGGCTGTTCAGCTGCTGCTGAGAGATTGACGCCGCTTTAAACTGATACGTTGCAGGTGTCTCTTCACCGGCAATCTTCTTCGCCACCAGCCGCATATTGACCGCGCCAATGGTTTTAGGATCGACCGCCACCGTCTGCACCCACGGGCTGTTTTTCTCACGCATCAGCTGCAAATCCTGGTTCGAGACATCGATGCTATAGAGCTTGATCTCGGTCCGGCCATTCTCCTGCAGCGCCTTGTAAGCCCCCTGGCTGAACGCATCCCAGGCTCCCCAGATGGCGTCGATTTTGCCTTTCGGGTATTTCGCCAGAATCGCACCAATCTTGTTGGCGGTGTCGCCCTGCACGTCAGTTGAAACGGCCCCAATCGACTCCAGCTGATGAATGCCCGGATTCTCTTTCAGCAGTTTTTCATACACCACCTGACGGCGCTCCATCGGCGGGAAACCGGCGACCCACAGCTTAACGATATTCGCCTTGCCGTGGAAATCGTTGATCAGCTGGCCCAGCGACAGCTGCGCCAGCGAGGCATCATCCTGAGCGGTAACGGTGACGCCGGGAATCGGGCTCTCCACCGGGGTATCAAACACCGACAGTTTGATGCCCGCATCGGCAATCCGCTTCACCAGCCCGCTGGCGTAGGGTGCCTTACCGTGCGACAGCACGATGCCGTCATACTTCTGGCTGATCGCCTGATTAACGAAATCCTGGAAGCGCGCGTCGTCGCCGTTGCTGAGGAAGGTGCTGACCTTAAAGCCAAGCTGGCGACCCTGCTGAATAGCACCGGCAACAAACTGGGTGGTGTTGTCATCGGAGCCGAGATTGCGGATCACCGCAATGCGGATGGGGCCGTCATGACCCGCGATGGCCGCAGGCACCGGGGTGACGGTCTCCGCGAAGGCGGCGCTGGCGTTCAGCAGGCTCAGGGCCAGCAGCGAGAGTGTTATTTTTTGCATTGTTATCAACTCCGGTAGACGCGCCTCAGCGGCGCTGGATATAGGTGATCGCCAGTGCTAAAGCCAGCACCAGCCCTTTGATGATGTCCATGGCGTAGTAGGGCACAGAGAGCATGACCAGACCGTTCTGCAGCACGCCCAGGATCACCGCGCCGACCAGCGTGCCGAGCGCATTCGGCTTGCCGGAGCCCGCCAGTGAGAAGCCTATCCACGCCGCCGCGACCGCGTCCATCAGGTAGCCGCTGCCGGCGTTGACCTGGGATGAACCGATGCGCGAGGCGAGCAGAATGCCGCCCAGGCCCGCCAGCAGGGAGGCGATGACGTAAGCCAGTACCCGGTAGCGGGTGGTGCGGATGCCGGAGAGGCGCGCCGCTTCCGGATTGCCGCCCAGCGCATACATCCGGCGACCATGTTTGGTCAGGGAGAGCGCCAGCTGTGCCGCGACGGTCACCACCAGCATGATGATGACAATGGTCGGCACCTGACCGAGCAGGCCAAACGCCGCCGGAATGGTGCCTTCCGCCATATCACCGCTCGGCAGCACCATGTTCTCGGTGATCGACCCGCCGAAGCTGTAGGTCATCGCCACCCCCTGAATCACGAACAGGGTCGCCAGCGTCGCCAGCATGTCGGGGATGCGCAGGATCACAATCAGGAAGGCGTTGAACAGCCCGACCAGCGTGCAGAGCGCCAGGGTGATCAGAATCGCGGTGGTAGTGCCAAAGCCGTACCAGACAAACAGCGAAATCACCAGCGCGTTAGCCAGCGAGGCGGTCGAGCCGACCGACAGATCAAAGCCGCCGACGGTCAGGGAAATAGAGACGCCAACGGCAATGACCGTCACAATCGCAATCGAACGCAGAATGTTGATGATGTTATTGGGTTCAAGGAAGCTGTCGGAAGCCAGCCCAAAAGCGGCGATCAGGATCACCACCGTGAGCAGCATGCCCCATTTATAGAGAAAGTCGAATAGCTGGTGATGCCACGGGGTGGCGGTCAGTTTAAGATGGGTCTCTTTGCTGCTCACGCAGGGGTTCCTCCGGTGGAATAGAGCAAAAGCGTCTCTTCGGTGACGTCGTCTGCAGCCAGTTCAGCCACAATGCGTCCATCCCAGAGCACGCAAATCCGGTCGCATAAGCCGACCAGTTCAGAAAATTCACCCGACGCGTAGATAATCCCTTTCCCTTCCCGCGCCAGGCTGTCGATGAGGGTAAACAGTTCGGTTTTGGCTTTGATATCGACGCCCTTGGTCGGCTCATCGAAAATCAGCACGTCGGCGTTATTGCGCAGCCATTTGCCGATCGCCACTTTCTGCTGATTGCCCCCCGACAGGCGGCGCAGCGTCTGAGCCGGACCGGTGGTGCGCACCTGCAGCTGCCGGATAATCTGCTCGGCCCAGCGCCACGCCTGACGATGCCCGAACAGGCTCCAGCGCGAGAAGCTGTCATCCGCGCTGACGCTGAGGTTCATCGCGACCGACTCATCAATAAAGATCCCCTCTTTGCGCCGCTCCTCCGGCACCAGCGCCATGCGACGGCTGACCGAATCGTGCGGCGAGCGGGGTTGCCACGGCTGACCGTGCAGTTCACCCCGGCTGACGCGACTTTGTGTGGCGCCGAACAGGGCTTTGCAGAGTTCGGTTTTCCCCGCGCCGGCCAGGCCGGCAATACCCAGAATCTCCCCTTTGTGCAGGCGCAGCGAGATAGCCTGCAGCCGCTGCGCATCGTGAAGTCCCTCCACCGCCAGCAGCAGCGGCTGCGCCTGCTGTGGACGACGCGGCGGGAAGATGTCGGTCAGCTGATGACCCAGCATCTTCTCAACAATCTGCTCTGCGCTCAGCGCGGCCATCGGGCCGGTTTCAATCAGGCGGCCGTCGCGCAGCACCGTCAGACGGTCACAGATGGCTTTCAGTTCATGGATGCGGTGAGAGATAAAGACCACGCCGATGCCGCTGGCCTGCAGGCGACGCACCACGGCAAACAGTCGCTCACTTTCATGCTGGTCCAGCGGGGCGGTGGGTTCGTCCAGTATCAGGAAGCGGCAGTGGTGCGACAGCGCCCGCGCTAACAGAATCTGCTGCTTTTCCGCCAGCGTGCAGCGCTCCACCAGCCGGTTAACATCCAGCGCCACATCGAGCTGAGCCAGCAGCGCCCGCGCCTGACGGCGGATCTCTCCCCAGCGATAGCGGTGACCCGGCTCGGCCAGTCGGTCCAGCAGGATGTTTTCCGCCACGCTGAGCTGCGGCACCAGCGCCACATCCACTTCCTGCTGAACCAGATGAATGCCCAGCTGCTTAGCCTCGCGCGGTGTGCGAATGGAGACCGGCTGGCCATCAAGCAGGATCTCGCCGCTGTAGTGGCTGTGCGCGCCGGACAGGATCGCCATCAGCGTGGATTTGCCCGCTCCGTTCGCACCGGTGAGCGCATGAACCGAATGGCCTTCACTGCGGAAATCCACCGACGATAGCGCGGCAAACCCGCCAAAAGCGATGGAGATGTTACGCATCTCAAGGCAGTTTAACCCTGGCATGTGATGACTCTCCTGAAGAATGAGTGGCCGCATTTTTTCCTGAACCTTCAGGCGCGGCAACAGCCGAAAGCGCATAAGCTAGCACGAAATCTTATTAGCCATCCAGACATCCGGACATAATGGCGGCTATAACCAGCGAAGCGCGGGAACGTGGCGGAATAGCGGGGGAAAACGAAAAGAAGGCAGCGAATTATGCTGGGGGAAAGTGGCAGGCATAAAAAAACCAGGCCGGAGCCTGGTTCATTTTTCTGACGACCGGATTACTTTTCTGGCACCACATTCAGCAGGGTGGTCAGCAGTTTCCAGTAAAGGCCAACGCTTTCAATATGCACCTGCTCATCAGGCGAGTGCGGCCCGGTGATGGTCGGCCCAATCGACACCATATCCATGTTCGGGTAAGGCTTTTTGAACAGACCACACTCCAGACCGGCGTGGATCACCTGAATGTTCGGCGTCTTGTCGAACAGGGCGATGTAGGTCTGACGGGTCAGCGCCATGATGGCGGAGTCCGCATCCGGCTGCCAGCCAGGGTAGCCGCCTTTCGCTTTGGTCTGCGCACCGGCCAGCTGGCCCAGCGAGGTCAGCATCTGCACCACATAATCGCGGCCCGTGTCGATCAGCGAGCGGATCAGGCAGTTGATCTCGGCGTGATCCTCTTCCATCGTCACCACACCGATATTCAGTGACGTTTCAACCACGCCTTTCGCCACGTCTGAATTGCGGATCACGCCGTTTGGCGTGCTGTTCAGCAGGTTCAGGAAGCGATCGCGGCTGTCAGCGCTCAGGGCGGCACCCTGATGCGCCAGTGGCTCGGTGACCAGGGCAATGTTCGGCTCTTTGATACCGTGCTCGTTCTGGATGGCGCTCAGGAACTGCGCTGCTGCTGATTTCAGCGCATCCGCTTTGTGGCTTTCAACCGCAACGGTCGCAAAGGCTTCGCGCGGAATGGCGTTGCGCAGTGTGCCGCCGGTGAAGGTCAGCAGACGCAGATCCAGTTCAGCCGCGTGGGCCGCCAGGAAGCGCGCCAGCAGCTTGTTGGCGTTGCCGAGGCCCATGTGAATATCGGCGCCGGAGTGACCGCCACGCAGCCCTTTCAGCGTCAGCTTCAGGGTCTGGAACTCAGCAGGCACGGCCTCACGGGTCAGCGGCAGGGAGGAGACGAAGTCGATACCGCCCGCGCAGCCCATGTAGATCTCACCTTCCTCTTCAGAGTCGGTGTTGATCAGGATTTCGGCCTGCAGCCAGTTGGGCTGAAGACCGAATGCGCCATCCATGCCGGTCTCTTCGGTCATGGTCAGCAGCACTTCCAGCGGGCCGTGCGTCAGGCTGTTGTCAGCCAGCACCGCCAGCGCCGAGGCCATACCGATGCCGTTATCGGCACCCAGCGTCGTGCCGCGCGCTTTGACCCACTCGCCATCAATCCACGGCTGAATCGGGTCTTTGGTAAAGTCATGCACGGTGTCGTTATTCTTCTGCGGCACCATATCGAGGTGCGCCTGCAGCGCGACCGGGGTCCGGTTTTCCATGCCAGCGGTGGCGGGCTTGCGAATCAGGATGTTGCCGACCTGATCGCGCTCACACCAGAAGCCCTGCTCTTTAGCCCAGCCGGTGATGTAGCTCGCCAGCGCTTCTTCGTGAAAAGAGGGGTGAGGAATAGAGCAGATCTTAGCGAAAATATCCCACAGCGGCTGTGGAGAGAGTTGAGACAATTCAGACACGACAGGTCTCCTGTGTCAGTGTACCGGCGAGGCCGGACATCGCGAGTTTCCAGTGAAAAATCGCCGTCAGAGAATCTGACGAGCCAGGCCCGAGAATATCACTGTTTTTCACCGGGTGCGCTCCCGGACGCGCTAAAAAGCCGCAACCAGCGCGCGGGTGCTGGTTTTTAGCGCGTCAACTCCTTATAATCTCGCGCAACCTTTTCCCCGTTGCACATTTTTAAGCCACTTCGGTTGGCTGGGATTTCTATTCTATGAGCGAAAAATACGTCGTCACCTGGGACATGCTTCAGATTCATGCCCGTAAACTCGCCCAGCGTCTGCTGCCTGTTGAACAGTGGAAAGGCATCATCGCGGTGAGCCGTGGCGGTCTGGTACCGGCTTCGCTGCTGGCACGTGAACTGGGTATCCGCTATGTCGATACCGTCTGCATCTCCAGCTATGACCACGATCATCAGCGTGAAATGAAAGTGCTGAAGCGCGCAGAAGGCGACGGTGAAGGCTTCATCGTGATCGATGACCTGGTGGACACCGGCGGAACGGCGCAGGCGATTCGTGAGATGTACCCGAAAGCGCGTTTCTGCACCATTTTCGCGAAACCGGCCGGTCGCTCGCTGGTTGACGATTACATCGTCGATATCCCGCAGGATACCTGGATCGAGCAGCCGTGGGATATGGGCGTGGTCTACATCCCGCCGATTGTAAAAAGCTGATTGCGATATCCTCACGTCACAACGCCCGGTTTTCCGGGCGTTGTGCTTTCTGAGCCTCGCACCCCGAATTGCCGTACAGTACACTTAGCCATCGCCGTTTCTGTTGCAGGAGAAGTGAGAATGACGAGCAAAAACCTTAGCGAGGAGCTGTTCAAACCCCGCTTCAAACATCCTGAAACCTCTTCCCTGGTGCGTCGTCAGCATCATGCCACCCCGGATGTGCACTCCACGCTGGACGGAGAGAGCCAGCGGGGCTGGTATCGGATGCTGAATAAGCTGATGTGGACATGGCGCGGCCTGACGCCGCAGGAGATCAGCGAAGTGCTGGCTCGTATCGCCATCAGCAAGGTTGAGCATACCGATGAGACGCTGCTCGATACGGTGATCGGTTTTCGCAGCGGCAACTGGCATTTCGAGTGGTGCAGACAGGCGGGGATCTGGCAGCAGAAGGCGCTGGAATCTGGCGACGACAGCGAGGCAGGCGACTTCTGGCTGCATGCGGCGCACCTTTACAGCGTCGCCGCCTATCCCTACATAAAAGGGGATGAGCTGGCCGATCAGGCGCAGACGCTGGCCAATCGCGCCTATGAAGAGGCGACGCAGCGCCTGCCCGGTGAACTGAAGACCCTGACGTTCGCCATCGCGGGCGGCAGCCCGGTCACCGGCTTTCTGCACATGCCGCCCGGCGTCGAAGCCCCTTATCCCACCGTGCTGTTCTGCGGCGCGCTCGACTCGTTACAGAGCGATCACTACCGTCTTTTCCATGATTATCTGGCGCCTCGCGGCATCGCAATGCTGACCATTGATGTGCCGTCCGTGGGTAACTCGGTGAAATGGACGCTGAATCAGGACACCAGCTTCCTGCATCAGCAGGTGCTGCGTGACCTGACCAATGTGCCCTGGGTCGATAATACGCGTGTGGCGGCGTTTGGTTACCGCTTTGGTGCCAACGTGGCCGTGCGGCTGGCCTATCTTGAATCGCAGCGGCTGCGGGGTGTTGCCTGTCTGGGGCCGATTGTACACGCGCTGCTGACGCAGACGGCGCTGCAGGATAAGATCCCGGATATGTACATGGACATGCTGGCGAGCCGTCTCGGCATGGCCACCGCCTCTGACAGCGCGCTGCGCACCGAACTCAATCGCTATTCGCTGAAAACTCAGGGACTGCTGGGACGTCGCACTCCCACGCCGATGCTTTCGGGCTACTGGCAAAACGACCTCTTCAGCCCGGAGGAGGAGAGCAGGCTGATCGCCCGCTCCTCATCGGACGGGAAAGCCCTGCTGATTCCGGTGAAGCCGGTGATGGCCAGTTTCGACAAAGCGCTGAATGAGATTTGCGACTGGCTGGAGAAGCGTTTAAAAAGGTAACTGGCAAAATTTTCACTGTTTGCTACAACTAGTAGCGGAATTTTTCCGGGCTGCCCGGAAATCAGGGCTGTATAGCGGTCAAAACCAATGGAGAATCAGCATGACGTTACCAAGTGGTCATCCCCGCAGTCGCCTGCTTAAGCGTTTTACCGAGCTTGGACCTTATATTCGCGATGGGAAATGTGGCGAAACCCGTTTCTTCTTCGACTGCCTGGCTGCCTGCGTTAATGTGAAACCCGCACCGGAACTGCGTGAGTTCTGGGGCTGGTGGATGGAACTGGAAGCACAGGCTGACCACTTTACCTATGTCTACCACATCGGCCTGTTCGATAAAGAGGGTGACTGGTCGGTGGCAACCATTAAGGGGAAAGAGAACACGGCGCGCGTGGAGGAGACCTTACGTAACTTCCATACCCGTCTGAAGGCGATGCTGAAGGAGTTAGATCTGGACCTTATTCCGGCCAGCGACTTCGATGAGAAACCGGTGAAGCTGAGCGCCTGAGTCAGCGGAAAAGGGCGGCCTGACCTCGTCGTCAGCGTGCTGAGAAGCCTGAAGCAGAGTGAAACTGGCCGCGATAACGAAACCTGATGCGCAGGGAACCGGGTCAGAAAAGGAAAGCGTCCCGCGCCAGGGACGGCGCGGGCCGAGCGGCCAGGGATTGGCTTAAGCGACTTTCCGTTCTGACCCGGTTCCCTGAGCGGGCTCGATCTCACCGCAGCCTGAGTCAGATTGATTAACAACAGAAGGGCGAGTGAAAACCCGCCCTTTTTTTATGCTGTGATCGGCGTGCCGCCTCCCGGCGCCACAACCGCCACATCAGAACTGGTAAGTCATCCCCACCGCGACGATGTCATCGTTGTTGAGCGACAGCGCGTTGTCATCATCCAGCTGGTTGATTTTGTAATCCACGAAGGCCGACATATTTTTGTTGAAGTAATAGGTCGCACCGACGTCGATATATTTCACCAGATCCGCATCGCCGATACCGTTTTCGATATCTTTGCCTTTGGTCTGCACATAGCCAATAGACGGACGCAGGCCGAAATCGAACTGATACTGCGCCACCAGTTCGATGTTCTGCGCTTTGTTGGCTGCGCCCGCAACGGATGCACCCGTGTTGCGGTTGGTGCCGCTGATGGGCGTCATGTTACGGGTGTCGGTGTAGATCGCCGCCAGGTAGACGCTGTTGGCATCATACTTCACGCCTGCGCCCCAGGAGTCGGCACGGTCACCGCCGCCATAGGCGCGCGCCTGCTGCTGGTTAGTACGGTCGGAGGAGGTGATGGCACTCATCAGGCTCACGCCGCTATCACCCAGCGCATAGCCCAGTGAGGCGCCGTAACCGTCGCCGTTCTGACGGTTAATATCGGTGCGGCTGTTGGCGCTGGTGGCGTCGTTTTTGCCCTGATACTGCAGCGCAAATTTCAGTCCATCCACCAGACCAAAGAAGTTGTTATTACGGTAAGTGGCGACGCCGGTGGCGCGCTGAGTCATGAAGTTATCTGAACGGGCCGTGCCGTCACCGCCAAATTCCGGGAACACGTCGGTCCAGGCCTCAACGTCATACAGCACACCGTAGTTGCGGCCATAGTCCACCGAACCGTACTGCGAAAATTTCAGACCGGCAAAACCGAGGCGGGTTTTGTTGCCATTGTTGGCGTCGCTGCCTTCGGAGTTATTGACGTTGTACTGATATTCCCACTGACCATAACCGGTCATCAGGTCATTAATCTGTGTCTGACCTTTAAAGCCGATACGGGTATAGGACTTGTCACCATCTGCGCTGGCGTTATCGCTGAAGTAATGTTCCGCTTTCACTTTGCCGTATAAGTCCAGCTTGTTGCCATCTTTGTTATAGATTTCGGCAGCCTGCGCGGCAGAAGCCAGCATCAGCGTAGAGAGGAGCATGGCCAGTGTGCTTTTCTTCATTTGCTATCAATCCCAATGTGAGCGCCGTGTGAACGCCGTAAAAAAATGAAAGTTTTTGTAAAGCACCGACTTTTTACCCGTCAGAGATGAACTTTTTATGACGCTTTTCCTGATTTCTTGTTAACGGTGAACTTTTGGTCTACGCCCCTGTCCACGTAATTTCGTGCTTTTCCCCCGCTGGCTGTTGGCTTCCTTATCGACTCCTGTTAAAACGTCCTTTCGTAAAAATTTTTCACTACGGCAGGAAATATGAGTGGCAGTCAGACCTTAGTGGTCAAGTTGGGTACCAGCGTTCTTACCGGCGGATCGCGCCGGTTAAATCGGGCGCACATGGTGGAACTGGTTCGGCAATGTGCGCAGCAGCACGCCGCAGGCCACCGCATTGTGATCGTCACCTCCGGCGCAATGGCCGCCGGACGCGAACATCTGGGCTACCCCGAACTGCCGCCGACCATCGCCTCAAAGCAGCTGCTGGCTGCGGTGGGGCAGAGCCGTCTGATTCAGCTGTGGGAACAGCTTTTCTCTATCTACGGTATCCATATCGGCCAGATGCTTCTGACCCGCGCCGACATGGAAGATCGCGAACGCTTCCTCAATGCCCGCGACACGCTGCGTGCGCTGCTGGACAACCACATTGTGCCGGTCATCAACGAGAATGACGCCGTCGCCACCGCGGAAATTAAAGTGGGCGACAACGACAACCTCTCGGCGCTGGCGGCGATGCTTGGCGGAGCCGACAAGCTGCTGCTGCTGACCGATCAGCAGGGACTGTTCACCGCCGATCCGCGCAATAATCCCGACGCTGAGCTGATCAGTGATGTCCATGTGATTGATGACGCGTTACGTTCCTTAGCGGGCGGCAGCGTCTCCGGGCTGGGCACCGGTGGAATGTCAACCAAGCTTCAGGCCGCGGATGTGGCCTGCCGCGCCGGCATCGACGTCATCATCGCGTCAGGCAGCCGCACCGGCGTGATCAGCGATGTGATTGAGGGGAAACCGGTGGGCACGCGCTTCCATGCGCAGCAATCGCCGCTGGAAAACCGCAAGCGCTGGATTTTCGGGGCACCCCCGGCCGGTGAGCTGACCGTCGATGATGGTGCGCTGGCGGCCATTATCGAACGCGGCAGCTCGCTGCTGCCGAAAGGGATCCGCGCCATCCAGGGAAATTTCTCGCGCGGTGAAGTGATCCGCATCCGCAGCCTGCAGGGCAGGGACATCGCCCATGGGGTTTCACGCTACAACAGCGACGCAATGCGGATGATCGCCGGGCATCACAGCCAGCAGATCAGCGACATTCTGGGTTATGAATATGGCCCGGTGGCGGTTCACCGCGACGACATGATCGTCAGTTAAGGAGCGGACAATGCTTGAAGAGATGGGAAAAGCGGCGCGTGCCGCAGCGTATACCGTGGCCGATCTGTCGACGGCAGAGAAGAATCAGGTGCTGATGACCATTGCCGACTATCTGGAGGCGGAAAGCGCTGAGATTCTGGCGGCTAACGCGCTGGACTTAGCCGATGCGCGTCAGAATGGCATGAGCGCCGCGCTGATGGATCGGCTGACGCTCAATCCGGAGCGGCTAAGCAGCATGGCCAGCGATGTGCGCAAAGTCTGCCAGCTCGCCGATCCGGTTGGCCAGCTCATTGATGGCGGGCAGCTCGACAGCGGGTTGCGCATCGAACGTCGTCGTGTACCGCTGGGTGTGGTGGCCGTGATTTATGAGGCGCGGCCAAACGTCACCGTGGATGTTGCCAGCCTCTGCCTGAAAACCGGTAACGCCGCGATTCTGCGCGGCGGAAAAGAGACCTGGCGCACCAATGCGGCCACCGTGCGGGTGATCCAGAAGGCGCTGCAACAGCACGGGCTACCGGCGGCAATTGTCCAGGCCATTGAGAACCCCGATCGTGAACTGGTGAATCAGCTGCTGAAGCTGGATCGCTACGTCGATATGCTGATCCCGCGCGGCGGAGCCGGCCTGCACAAGCTGTGCCGGGAAAACTCCACCATTCCGGTGATCACCGGCGGCATCGGCGTCTGCCATATCTACATTGATGAGACGATGGCGATCGAACCGGCGCTTGATCTGATCGTCAACGCCAAGAAACAGCGTCCCAGCGCCTGTAACTCGCTGGAGACCCTGCTGGTGGATCAGGCTATGGCCGATCGTTTCCTGCCCGCTTTCAGCGCGCGTATGGCGCAGGAGGCGATCGCGCTGCATGCTGACAGCAATGTGCTGACGCAGCTGCAGCAGGGGCCGGCATCGGTCTCGCTGGTCAATCCGCAGCAATATGACGACGAGTGGCTGTCGCTGGATCTCAACGTCCGGTTAGTGGCGAATATGGATGAGGCGATTGATCACATCCGCACGCACGGCACGCAGCACTCGGATGCTATTCTGACCCGCGACACCCGCAAGGCGATGCGCTTTGTACGCCAGGTTGACTCGTCAGCCGTCTATGTCAACGCCAGCACCCGCTTCACCGATGGCGGGCAGTTCGGTCTGGGGGCTGAAGTGGCGGTGAGTACGCAGAAACTGCATGCGCGCGGTCCGATGGGATTAGAGGCGCTGACCACCTATAAATGGATAGCCTGGGGCGACGATACGCTCCGCTCATAATTGCGATAATTTTTAACAAAACGGGAGTCTTTCACAGGCTCCCGTTTTTTTTAGCGTCTCTTTTTCGGACCAGTGAAAGATAGGATTTTCTGCGCTTCAGTTTCAATTCCGTTCCGGTCACCTTATCGCAGGCCAGATTGCTGGCTGAATTTCACGCAATTTCTTACGGAACATTCCTGAAACACAAGGCGCTATGCGGCCTGAGGCAATATTTTTTGTCCCGTCGCAGGCTGAAGCGGATAATGATAATCAGGAACGCTTGATAAAGCGGTTAGGTAGTAAACGAGCGGTAATATAAAATGAACTGGTAGCAATAACGAAAATAACATCCAGTATCTCTTCTATGGCTGATTATTAACTAATGGTTAAAAAAGAAAGTACAAAACAAGCTTTCACCGCCAGGCTGATAGCGGCCTGTGAGAGTGCCGGCATTGCCGGACATGGACGGAACAAACAGGTTGCCAGCGCCCTGCAGAAGCAGGGCTGTAAAATTTCAACGCCGGGAGTGTGGAAGTGGTTTAACGCGCAGTCAGTACCTGATGATGGCAACTTACTGGCGCTCAGTGAGCTGCTGGGCGTCCGGGTGGAGTGGCTGCAGTATGGGATGGATCAACCCGCAGAGCCGGTGACGCTGAACACGTTTGCCGCCCGGAAAAATGTGTTCCGGGTGGACAGTCTGGACATTGGTCAGCGCAGTGCGGCGGGCCTGCCCGCGCGGGACGAGTTTGTCGAAACCATCCAGGCGATTGAATATGGTCCGGATGAGGCGCGGGTACTGTTCAACGGTCGCCCGGCGGAAAACATCCGGTTAATCGCGATTAACAGCGACTCGATGGCGGACACCTTTGCGCCGCGCGATCAGCTGTTTGTCGATATCAGCGTGCGGATGTTTGATGGCGACGGCATCTACATCTTTACCCTTGATGAGCAGCTCTACCTCAAGCGTCTGCAACTTCAGCACAAGAAAATTGCTGTTATATCAGACAATAAACGTTATGAGACCTGGTATCTCAATCATGATGACGTCACCAGCCTGAAGGTTCTGGCAAAAGTGATCATGAGCCAGGCGCGACAGTATCAAATCCTCGGCTGAGCCCGCCTTTATGGCGTTTCTCAGGCGGGCCGCAAAAAAATAATCGGCATAAATTCATAAATTTAACCAGCGGTAAATAAAAAATTAACCAACAGTGTTTGATAATGCATAAGAACCTGTTAATAATTTGGATATGGATGAACAACGCCGTTCTTTCAGGGATGAGCCGCTCTTAAACAATTGAGGCGCTGCACAAGCGCGAATCATACCACCCAAAAGTCAGTGAACTTTGGGATGGGGTGGATGCGCAAAATGCAGCGTCGTCAGATGCCGTTTATTTCCCCTTCGCTTACTTTCCACCTGGCTGCTCACGCAGCCGGGGGGCGAGCGTGCGATCGTGAATCGCGACATTCGGGCCCGTTCGGTTCGCCGAAAGCTCGCGCCTGCCACCCCATCGCCAAAGACTCATTCACAGGAGGAGTTATGGCGATAATTCACTATGGCAAAAGCGTTTTTGTGGGCAACGCACGTACTCGTCGCCATCGGCGGCGCCAACCTCTCAGCAGCCTGAAACAGAGTATCGACCAGGCCCTGAACTCTCCAGCTGAAACACCTGCCCTGCGGCGCGCAGAACAAATCTGCCAGCGTCAGGTTATCCCGCGCGTGGATCGCGCGATTACTGCACCCCGCATCATCAGCAAAGAGACTCCCGCTTTCGACAACTGCTGTCTGCCTCACGTCCATCTCTACGCCGTGAGCTGAAGCGCAAAAAAACACACCTTTTCGTTCCGGATAACGCTTTGCGTTCTCCAGCTTTCGCTGGGCGTAATCTGCTGAATTACTGTTCAGTTTTGCTGCAGGGTGAGCAGGGCATTCTGCTGCGCCGGACAGGGTAATGATCAGTGGGCGTTATGTATTTCTGTTCACAGGGCTGAATGGGTTTAACCCGTCATTGAGGAGTCGTTATGAGCCAGATAATCGCAGTACTGAACTTTGAAGAAGGGTATGTCGACGCGCCTTACCTCGACACGCTGGGGTTCCCCACGGTGGCCGGTGGCATCCGCATCGGACCCAAGGGCGCCTCGCTGAACAACTATGCGTTCCGGGTGCCACGGCGCGTCGGGGATGTCTGGAAGCAGTGCATTCTCGAAAACAAAATTCAGGAGATGCAGAGCCGGGAACTGCTGCGTAACGCGCTGGCAAAGTGCAATGACGCCCGCACCGATGTGTTGCTGAGCATGGCGTATCAGCTGGGCGTCGACGGGGTCATGCAGTTTAAAAACATGCTCAGCGCCATTGTGGCTGAGAAGTTTGATGAGGCGGCTGACGCGATGATGAACAGCCTGTGGGCCCGTCAGACACCGGGCCGGGCCAGACGTCACGCCGAGATGATGCGCAGCGGAACCTATGCGGTTTACAGGGGGTTACTATGAGATGGCTCATGTTTCTGGTCGCCGTGCTGACGGCGATCATCATCCTGCTGCTGTTGCAGCGTTTCACCACTCTCCAGTTTGTCTCGCACGCCCGCCTGCTCTTCAGAACCTGGTCAGTCTGGCTGGCGTCGCTGGGATCGATGCTCAGCGCCTGGGCGCAATCCTTTCCTTCTGCCGCCGTTGATGCCTGGAGCGTGCTGCCGGAGGACGTCAAAACGATTCTGCCGCACAACTATCTGGGGCTGGTCGGCGCCTTCATGGTGGCGATGGGCGTCATCGCCCAGTTTGTTCGTCAGAAAAACCTGCTGATTGAGAAGCAGAAGGCCGGAGGAACGCAGCCATGACGCTGATTACGACATTACTGGGAGGCGGCTGGCACTGGCTTGCCGCGCTGGCCGCCGTTATTGCGGCCCTGGGAGCCACTTATTTTGGTGGCAGGAAAGTGGGCAAAGTGCAGCAAAAAGCGCGGAACGACGTCGATAACGCGCAACAGGAGGCGGCCCGCGTGACTGCGGTGGCGCAACAGCAACAACATAACCGCGAGGAGGCTAACCGTGTGGCGACTGATAACCACAGCCTTGATGACGCTGCTGCTCGCGACAAGCTGCAGCAGTCGAAATACCACAAACCCTGAGCCGGTGGCGATCACCGACTCTGCCTGCGTTCTTTTTTCCCCTCTTTATACCTACGGCGATGACGCGCAAAAAATGGACGTTCGTACGGTGCGCGCCATCAACACCCACAACGACATGTGGGACACCCTTTGCGGCCATCCGGCTGCGGCGAAGTAGTGCGCTGATGGTCAGCGCGATATCCCAATAATCCTGAGGAGGATTCTATGATCGAAGTTAACTCTTTTGCTGAACTGCGTACCACAGTCCCACCAAAATCAGGTGAAGTGGCGAGCCTGAAACGCTATTACGACAAAGATTCCAGCTTCCGTGGCGGCGCTGATTTTGTCGGCTTCCTCAGCACCACCCCGCTGAAGGATGATGGGGGCACGGTGGCGGTGGGGAACGGTTTCTACTGGAAGCGCACCATCAACGATCCCACTGAAGTGAATATCCTGCACTTCGGCGCGAAAGGGGATGGTGTCACCGATGATACCGACGCCTTTATGCGGATGCTGGCATGGACTCAGAGCTATAACACCTACGTGAAATCGCTGCCGGTGCGTTTTCCGGGTGGCCGCTTCCTGATTTCACCCATCGATCTCAGCGCGACGGAGACGGCGTTTTTTGGTATCCAGGGTGATGACAGCGATCTCGGATCGTCACCGCGTACCACCATCATTTCCGACAAAAGCGCCAACACGGTGTTTAAGGTTAATGCGCGCCGGATCGTCATCAAAGGCATCTGCTGGCATGGACAGGCTAATGCCGGAACCGTCGACACCACTGCCAAAGTCACCGTCACGCCAGAGCAGTGCAGCAACGTTCAGCCGTTCTTTGAAAACACGATTGTGGGCGGCCAGATCGTTAATATCTTCTGCTTCAAGGCGCAAAGCACCGGCGGAACCGTCTTTAAGCTGCAGGATACGCTCGACAGTAA
Organism: Pantoea sp. GM_Pan_3; assembly: GCF_026541045.1. NCBI lineage: Bacteria > Pseudomonadati > Pseudomonadota > Gammaproteobacteria > Enterobacterales > Erwiniaceae > Pantoea > Pantoea sp. GM_Pan_3. The sequence goes on from NZ_JALNVA010000005.1 coordinate 50,551, forward strand.
GTTTGATCAGGTCTACAGCTCAAGCACCTTCTCACGCGTGTTTGATGTTGGCTGGTCAAACACACCGAAGGGGAACTGGGACCACTCAACTGCGATTGAGTTGTGCAACGCCAACTTCCAGTCGGGCTATGGCGACGCCACGCTCTATATGCCGCGCGTGACCCAGGGGATCATGCGCAACGTCTGGATTGAGCACACCACCAACCCGGGGGATCTGTCGGACGGCGGCTGGACCATCGATACGCTCAACATTGAAGATTGCGGCACGCCGCTCAATCTCAACAATGCCCGCGTCCTGATGCGTCATATCAACCTGCAGGCCGGGGCGAAAATCACCAATGACGTGGCCGGCAATAAGTGGCTGTCGACCTTTGAATATGGCTATCGTCGGGATGAAAACTACGGCTCCTTCCTGACCGGTTCGCTGCGTGCTGGCTATTACAGCGGCTATAAAGTGGTGAACAACACCGACACCGATAACTGGTACCGGCTGGGTCAGCTCTATTTCCCGGCGCCTAACCAGCAGTGGGTGATGGAGTTAATCGGGAAAGCGGACGCCACCACGCCCTCCGGCACCGCCGGTTCGCCGGTTAACGTCGTCGGTACGGGTAAGACGCTGATCAACCTGCAGCGTCTGGAGACGGTCTGGGCCGATGCGTACCACATGGGGCAGCCGTCGGTGCTGGACATCCGCTATGGCCGGGTAGGGACTACCTATGCCGTTATCTGGGTCAAGCTGAAAGCCAACAGCGGCGAGACGATGTTCAACCTGAAGACCACCGGGCCGACCCGTTTCGATACCGGCTCCTGCTCGCTGTTCCAGTCCGACATGTCCGTGGTGACAGACGTCACCAAAGTCGGCTCCCTGAAACCCGCGGCACGCTTCGGCATGCACAACGGACTGGCGGGCATCGGGGCCAACGAAAAAGGCGTGGTTACACTCGCTACCGCAGCGGGAACACCCGCCAACAAGACCGCGCCAACGGGGTTTGTGCTGATCAATATCAACGGCGTTGACCGCAAGGTCCCTTACTACGATTGATGATCGGCATGTTTTGGGCGAGGCTCCGGCCTCGCCCTTTTTTGATCGGCCGTCAGAAACCGTAACGGCACCCCGGCGATACTGACAGCGCGCGGTAAAACCGATAAGGTCATGGTCAGCGCAGATAAAACCCAGATATGAGGAGAAAAAGAGGATGAAAAGAGGCGTTATCGCGGCGGTGCTGGCTGCCGTTCCGCTGTTCGCGAGTGCCGCGGCCCCAACCTATCTGTTTGATTTTATCCAGAACAAACAGACCGGCCAGGCGTATCACAAGCTGATCGCGGGACACGCTTTTCCGGCATGGGTTAAGCAGGGCGGCACCAGTACCCCGGCCACGGAGGTCACCATTAAGGGGGTGAAGTATCAGGCGCTGTCGGGATGTAAGCCACACAACTGCCCGGCGCAGACGATTGCCATCCTCTACTCGCCGGAGAAGGGCGATATTCATGGCGTCTACTCCGATTATGATGAGAAAAGCCGGCGTCAGACGCTGACCTGGCTGAACCTCGATCCCATTGATGAGGGTGGGATGCGCAATAGCCTGCTGAGCGAGCTGAATGGCGATCTGGCACCCTGAGTCACACTGGCAGACAGAGCAGAATAGTGGCATGCGGGACGCATCGCTGAGACGTTTCCGCGCATGCCGGCCCGCTGAAACGGGCGGCCGCACAATTTGAGATTAATTTCAATTGCGGCTTGCGCCACCTGGTTAAGTGTGGCTTAATGAATCGTCGGTTTGATTAACAGACACTATCAAAGTAAGTAACCAAAGCAGTTCTCATCTCTAAGTTTGTCGCGAGACATCCCTTCTTTTTGAGTCTTCTCTTACGTTCTGATTAAAATCTGTTCTCAGGCCATTATGCCGGAAGGCTCGATATATTAAGGATTTAAGCATGTCTAACAAAATTCGCGGTACCGTTAAATGGTTTAACGCAGAGAAAGGCTTCGGTTTCATCTCTCCTCAGGACGGCAGCAAAGATGTATTCGTACACTTCTCTGCAATCCAGGGCACCGATTTCCGTTCATTAGACGAAGGTCAGCAAGTTGAATTCACAGTAGAAAATGGCGCCAAAGGCCCAGCTGCTGCGAACGTTGTTGGTCTCTAAGGACTGAAAATTACTTTTAAATGTCCACACTGTCATGGCTCACAGTTTCGTACATCACATTTTGATGTCACAAGAGCCAACCCGCATGGAGCGAAATGCATTTTCTGCAAATCTGTTGTTGTTCAGGTGAACACGGCAAGGATTGCGATTCAGAGCCAGCCTCGCGCACTCTGACAGGCTAGTGAGCCATATAGCGTTGTTGCATTTACAGTAATAAAAGGCTGCCTCTGGCAGCCTTTTTTGTTTCTGCTGTTGCCCGACCCGGAAACAGGCCCGCCGCAGCAGGCCGCTTCGGACGTTAACGCAGTACCGGCTGCAGGGAGAGTTTACCGGTGTTAAACACGCTCATGGCCTGTGCCATCCGCTCTGCCTGATCCTGTAGCGCCTGTGACGCGGCTGAGGCTTCCTGTACCAGCGCGGCGTTCTGCTGGGTCACCGCTTCCATCTGGGTAATCGCCTGGTTGATTTCACTGATGCCGCTGCTCTGTTCGCTGCTGGCGATAGTGATTTCGCTCATGATGTTCGCCACGCTCTGCACGCTGTTCACCACCTCCCCGATAGTAGAACCCGCATGCGTAACCAGCTTGCTGCCCTCATCGACTTTCGCGACAGAATCCTCAATCAGCACTTTGATCTCTTTTGCCGCTGACGCTGAACGCTGCGCCAGATTGCGCACTTCCGTCGCAACCACCGCAAAACCGCGACCCTGCTCGCCCGCACGTGCCGCTTCAACCGCCGCGTTCAGAGAGAGAATGTTCGTCTGGAAAGCGATGGAGTCGATAACGCTGATGATATCGACAATTTTCCGTGAGGAGAGGGCGATCGCTTCCATTTTCTCAATCACCTGCTCCATCACCACGCCGCCTTCACGCGCCACGCTGGAGGTTGCCGACACCAGATGATTGGCTTCACGCGCATTATCGGCGTTGTGCTTCACCGTCGAGGTCATCTGCTCCATGGCCGACGCGGTCTCCTCCAGCGAGCTGGCCTGCTGTTCGGTACGGGTAGAGAGATCGAGGTTGCCGCTGGAGATCTGATTCGAGGCCACCGCGATCGTGTCGGAGCCGGTGCGCACTTCGGTCACAATAGAGAGCAGGTTGTCGTTCATTCGCTGCAGCGCCTGCATCAGAATGCCGGTCTCATCACGCGAGGTGACCTGCATCTGCGAACTCAGATCGCCTGCGGCAACACGTTCAGCCACGTCAACCGCCGCCACCAGCGGACGCACGATAGAGCGGGTCAGGAAGTAGCCCAGCACAATCGAAGCCAGAATCGCCAGGGCGGAGAAAATCAGCGTGACCGTAATAGCCGACTGGCCATTATCCATAATGCCCTGACCCTCACTGCGCAGCTGCGCGTCCTGGGAGTTGGCAAAATTGATGGCGTCCTGCAGGAATTTATTCTGTGTGGCGGTCATGGATTGCAGCACATAGGTGCTGGCAGCATCAAAATTACCCGCCTGCACCAGCGCCATCAGCTCGGCTTTCACCTTTTCGAAGGCCAGCGATGAAGCGAGAAGACCGGCGATCTTTTTCTTACCCACCGGCGTGACCTGAATGGCCTCGATCTTCTTCATGGCGTTGTTAGTGCGTTGTGTCGCCTCTTCCAGCTGACCAAAGCGTTTCGCATTCTTTTCCGGGTGCAGCGTGTCGATCACCATGCCGCGCAGATATTTAATCTGATCGTTAACGCCGTCGCGCACATCAAAGGCCAGCCGGACCTTTACATAACGATCGTCAACGATCGAGGCGATCGCCGTATTAATACTGTTAATCCTCGTTATCGAGGTTACGCCGATGACAATCAGCAGCGTGACAATAATACCAAAGGCTGCAGCGAGCCGTATTCCCACCTTCATATTACTGATAATGAACATAATCTCTTCCCGTATTAATATTAATCAATGAGTTATCAACAATCAGGTGCCTTGCCGTTGTGCGCAGTGCCTTGCTGATGCCTGAGGCCAGGACCGCAGACAAAAAGGGGGTCTCGCGCATACAGTTATCGGAGTGCGCAGATGTACCTTTAATATTTTTTAAGTAATAACGTTGCGTGAATAAATAATCGGGTCTAAGCATCAGAAAAAATGAACAATGATTGAGCGGCGAAATTAAGACAAAAAAAAGGGCTGTCAGCAGAAACGCTGACAGCCCGGTTTAAGCAATGGCTTAAACGTCAGAAAATCAAAAAGTAGAGGCCAGCCCAGAATGCGAGGCTCAGGGTAACGGCGGTAATCCATGCCAGCTGGCGTAAACGGCCACGCAGCAGCTTCTGGCGAGCAGGGGTAACGGGTAAGGTTTCAATGTGCATAGTCGGTTCCTTGTCAGGTGAGCCGTAAACGCGGGCGAATGTGCCCGCGTTCGCTTAGCGGGCCGCGTCGAGAACGTTGAAAATCACGTCTGACAGTTCGTTCAGCTCAAACTTCGCCACGTAGCCATCGGCACCGACTTTCCGCACGTGATCTTCGTTGGCGCTGCCGGAGAGGGAGGAGTGAATCACCACCGGCAGATACTTCAGAATCGGGTCACGCTTGATGTTGCGGGTCAGCGTAAAGCCATCCATTTCCGGCATCTCCAGATCGGTCAGCACCAGAGCAATTTTGTCATGGATCGACTCGCCTGCTGCCTGCGCTTCCTGGCTCATCTGCTTAATTTTTTCCCAGGCTTCCAGGCCGGTGTTATACATCAGCGCCGGGATGCCCATACTCTTCAGGCCCTGCTCCAGCAGCTGACGCGCCACTTTGGAATCCTCTGCCACAATCGCAACGGCGCCAGGGCGATAGTTGAACGTGCGTGGTCGCGCCGCTTCAGGCTCAACGCCGCGCACCGACGGAATGATGTCATACAGGATTTGCTCAACGTCCAGCACCATCGCCAGCTCATTGCTCTGCTTGTCACTGTCCAGACAGGCGATACTGGTGATGTTGCGACCGCCGATTCCCGCTTCCGCGGTGTGAACCTGGCTCCAGTCGAGACGCACGATGTTTTCAACGGACTCAACGGCAAACGCCTGAGTGTTGCGGGCATACTCGGTCACCAGCAGCAGGTTAAGGCCGGTTTCCGGCACACAACCGGCCACGGCAGGCAGGTCGATGACCGGAATGAACTGACCCCGAATACTCGCCATCCCCAGCAGCGGCGATCGCATGCCAGCGGCTTTGGTGATGGCCGGCATCGGCACAATTTCACGCAGCTTGAAGACGTTAATGCCAAACAGCTCGGACTTGCCTTTCAGCTGATCGGAACCTAAGCGAAAAAGCAGCAGCTCAAACTTGTTCGATAACGCGAGGTTCGCTCTTTCATCAATCTCTTTTTGAAAATTATCCATGGTTGCCTCTGCGTTAACGCAGCTGGTGAAATAGGGTGTGTAAAGGTTATCGGCAGCAAACGGAAAAAGGTGAGAAGAGAAGGGTGAAATAAAACGATCGCCAATTAATGTGCCAGGCTTAACCCTGAAGGTTCAACATGGACACCTTTCCAATAAAGGAGTGTGAAATGAAAAAAGTGATTTTAGCGTCATTGCTGGTGATGGTGAGCGCGGGCGTTGCAGCGGAAGAGGGTGGATACAAAGCGGGCGAAACGCCACCGCCACAGCACAAGCAGGATGCGGGCTATAAAGGCTCTGAAGATACCGGTCAGACGCATATCGATCAGATCCGCGACTTTCGTCAGGGCGGTTACGTGACGCTGGAAGGCTACATCGTGAAGAAAGAGCAGGGTGAACGTTATCAGTTCCGCGACAACACCGGAACGTTACCGATTATCGCGCCGAAGAAAACCTTTGATGGTAAGACCTACACTGCGGAAGACAAAGTGCGGGTCAGCGGCAAGGTGCAGGGTAAAGGGGATAAGACCACGCTGCACGTGACCCAAATCGAAGAGCCGTAATAAAAACGGGCGAGGTTATCCTCGCCCGTTTTTTCAATCCTTCAGCAGAATCGCCCGGCAGGTTTTGCCTTTGATTTTGCCCTGCTTGAGCTTCACCAGCGCGCCTTTTGCCTGACTGGCTTCAATGGCCACGTAGGCATGGGTCGGCGTCAGCACAATCTTCCCAATCTGCTCCGCGCGATACCCCGCCTCACCGGTCAGTGCCCCCAGAATGTCGCCCGGACGAATCTTGGCTTTACGACCGCCATCAATGCAGAGCGTCATCATGGCCGCAGGCAGCGGTTTGCTGCTGCCTTTTTTCAGCGTGCTGGCCGCGATCCACGGCAGTTTCTGCTGCAGGAAATCTTCCAGCGCGTGGGCGCGAGCCATCTCATCGGGTGCCACCAGGCTGACTGCAACGCCATGCTCACCGGCGCGTGCCGTGCGCCCGATGCGATGCAGGTGGACTTCAGGGTCCCAGGCGAGCTGATAGTTGACGACCATCGCCAGTGATTTGATGTCGAGTCCGCGTGCGGCGACGTCGGTGGCAACCAGGACGCGGCCGCTGCCGTTAGCGAAGCGGATCAGGACGCGTTCGCGGTCGCGCTGTTCGAGATCACCATGCAGCGGCAGGGCGCTGATGTCGCGTGCGTTGAGCGCCGCGGCAACATCGTCGCATTCACGTTTGGTGTTACAGAAGACCACACAGGAAGCGGGCTGATGATCGCTGAGCAGGGCAATCAGTAAGCCCAGTTTTTCATTGTGGCTCGCTTCAAAGAACTGCTGGTCAATAGCGGGCAGTTCGCTGACATCTTCCGTCACCACGCTGAGCGCATCGCGCTGGAAGCGGGTGCTGATAGCCGTGATGCCGTCAGGCCAGGTCGCGGAGAAGAGCAGGGTCTGGCGTGACGCGGGGGTGGCTTCAATGATCGTTTCCATATCATTCAGGAAGCCCATCTCCAGCATCCGATCTGCTTCATCAAGCACCAGCGTGTTGAGCTGGTCGAGCTTGAGGTTTTCACGATGGATATGATCGAGGATTCGGCCTGGCGTGCCGACCACGATATGCGGCGGATGCACCAGGGAGTCGCGCTGTGCGCTCATCGGCTGTCCGCCACACAGGGTGAGGACTTTGATGTTACGGGTAAAGCGTGCCAGCTGGCGCAGCACGTTGCCTACCTGATCCGCCAGTTCACGGGTCGGACAGAGGATCAGGGCCTGAGTCTGAAAGCGGGTGCTGTCGATATGGTGCAGTAAGCCGATACCAAACGCAGCCGTTTTACCGCTGCCGGTTTTTGCCTGCGCGCGCACGTCGCGTCCCTGCAGAATGGCGGGCAGCGTGGCGGCCTGGACCGGCGTCATGCTGGTGTAGCCCATCTCGCGCAGGTTATCGAGCTGGCTGTCGGGAAGCGAATTGAGGGTAGAAAAAGCGGTCACGGGCGCGGCCTCTGAGGCTGAAAGTGTAGGGCATGATTGCGGGGCAAGTCTGGCAGAAAGCACGCCAGACGGCAACGGGAACCTCGATGGTTAGCAGGGTGAATCTATCTCTGCCGTATCGCTTAGGAATAGACTGAAGTTTGCCTGAAAATGGTGGTTTTTTTTAATTAATTGGCCGGTGCCGAAGGCGACTAATCAAAAAAGGGTATTTCATGAGGCCAGTCATAGGTTTATAAGCTGCCGTTTTTAAAAATTTATTTCATTGTTAATCAGATAAATCCTTTGTCACGACTCCAGTAATAGAATTAATCATTAAAAAATATCACTCCTGGTGCCGATAAAAATCCTGAGCTAATTGCTTTATATTTAGCGCGCCATATTCCTGGTACAACGACCGGTAGAGGGTATTTGCATTGAGTAATAGCATCCAGGGACCACATGAAAATGTGCTTAAAATAGTAGGCCGCGCCGTACTGACACTTCACGTTCATGGAGAGAGCTTATCAGCGGATAAGATCGCTTCGATGATCGGGTGTTATGCGGAAGATGAGCCCTGTGATCAGGAAGATCGTCGCTTATACGCGCTGGCAATGGAATTAATGTCGAATCAACAATGGGCCAAAAGCGCGTAACACGCACTCCGCTCAGGTAAATGCAGAGCCTCCCCTGTGGAGGCTCTGTCGTTTCTGGGGCGTATCAGGGAAGAGTTTTGGGCAGTGAAGCTGCCGCTGGTTAATCCTGCGCAGGTAGGTGTCAGCCGCAGAACAGGCTTCAGGGAGCATGCGCCCTCCGCAAAGACGCAAAACCGCCATCCCTGGCAGGCTCAGCGCGGGCCATCCCTGGCCCGCTATGCTTTGCTACAGGCGTATGCTCCCTTCGCTTTATGTCCGGCAGTCGCTTCCCGTTTCAGGACTGTCGCTGCTGATAAACCGTGGGCACCGGAAATCTATCAGCGATAAATAACCTTAAAGCGCAGGGAAGCCAGTCAGAAGAGGAAAGCGTCCCGCGCCAGGGACAAAAACGCCGGGAGCGTTTTTGAACAACGCAACGCGTTGGCCCGTTTACGGGCGCACCTCATGGATGAGGTGCGTAATCGCGCGGGCCGAGCGGCCAGGGATTGGCTTAAGCGCCTTTCCGATCTGACTGGCTTCCCTGAGCAGGCTCGATCCATTTCACGATACCACTCAGCTTCCACTCAGAGCAGGCTTCAGGGAGCATACGCCCTCCGCAAAGACGCAAAACCGCCATCCCTGGCAGGCTCAGCGCGGGCCATCCCTGGCCCGCTATGCTTTGCTACAGGCGTATGCTCCCTTCGCTTTATGTCCAGCAGTCGCTTCCCTGAGCAGGCTCGATCTCTCCGCTATGATTAAGCAGGCTAAACGCCCACCATCCGCCCTGCGATTTCAGGCCGATGACAGCGCAAACACGGGTTTACCGCGCGAGAAGGTCGCGACTACCGGTGAAATCCGTGCCACGGCTTCGGCGGAGCAGCTGGCGGCTACCAGCATCATGCTTGCATCATCGCCCGGTTGCGGCCATTGTCTCTCACCCTGAGCCGAAAGCGGGAGCCGATCGTCTGTGGCAATCCCCAGCGCCCGCGACAGCGAAAACTCATCCGAGCCGCGATAGAGCTGGGCATAGAGATTCGCTTTTTCCAGCATGCTGCCGGTGCCAAAGGGTGACCAGTGATCGATAACGCTGTCGGTGCCGGTCATGACTTTTACGCCCGCCGCCTGCAGCTGCGGAATCGGCATAGTCAGTTTGCCGAGGGGAAGCGTTGAGGCCACGCTGAACTGCTGCTCTGCCAGCCCTTCAATCATTTTGTTCAGGGCGCTTCCCTCCAGCGTCGCCAGCGCAAAACCGTGGCTCAGCGTCACATTGCCTTTCAGCGCCGGGTTCCTGGCGACGGTATCGATCATGTACTGGATCGCGGCTACGCCAGCCGGGGAGGTTTCGTGCAGATGGATGTCAACGCCGCGCTGATAATCGAGTGCAATCCGGAACATCGTATCCAGTGACTTCTCCATCGCGCCATCCACGCTGGTGGGGTCCAGCCCGCCCACCTTTGCGACGCCGTGCTGCATCGCCTCGCGCATCAGGCCATCCACCTGCGAGTGCAGCAGGCCGTGCTGTGGAAACGCCACGATCTCGCAGTGAAAGGCGGGGTGCCGCGCCAGCGCCGCCTGCAGATGTTCCAGACTCTGCAGGCCACTGACCGGATCGATATTGCAGTGGCTGCGGGCGCGGGTGGTGCCTTTGGCGTTCAGCAGGGCGATTAACGCTTCGGCGCGCGCCTGTGAGTGCGGCAGCAGTTGCGGAATCAGCACCTGCTCGCGGGCAATCATATCCATGATGGTTTTGCCCTGACGGGGACGGGGCGCCTGCCACGGGCCGCCGTAAAAGGTCTTATCAAGGTGGATGTGCATATCCCGGGTGGCGGGCAGCAGCAGCGCATCCTGCGCATCCCATGACGGCAGAGTCGTGTCGCCCTGACCAGCGGGCGTCAGTCGATCAATGCTGCCGTCGCGCACGCTGATATCGTAACGGCCGGTGCGGGTGGCGACGATCTCATCCTCCTCACGAATAAACCCCTCCTCCAGCCGCACATTGCGCAGCAGATAATGATCCTGCTGAGGCAGCAGGGCGGGGATGTCAGGGTGAGAGACGGAGGGAGCGGAGGTCGTCGCGGCACTGGCCGGGCCGAGACCCGCAGCGAGCAGGCCGCCTGCGGCGGTCCAGCGGACACCCTGTCCGAGAAAGTCACGGCGGCTCGATGAAAAGGAAACAGGCATAAAGACTCCAGTCAGGTGAACAGACCGTTAATCTGACAAAGGCGGGCTAACCCTGCTGCGCTATTTCTCACTGATGACTATTCGATATTTCACTGCCAGCGCAGCTGACCGAACGCCGCCAGTGATTCCGCCAGCGCGCGCTGCAACGGATCCTGTGGATGACGGCAGAACAGCGCCAGTTCAAAAGTATCAATTACCGGCAGCCCCTGCTCACGGCCCAGCACCCGATGTCCGGGCAGGCGACAGCTGGCGGGCAGCAACGTCAGCCCCAGCCCCTGCGCACTGGCGGCGGCCAGCGCCACCAGACTGGCGCTGCTGTAACTGATGCGCCAGCTTCGGCCCAGCGCATCGAGCGTCTGACACACCTCATCGCGATAAAGCCCCTGCTGAGGAAACAGCACCAGCGGCACCGGCGTCTGTTCGAAGCAGGGCCACTCCGCGCTGTCGAGCCACAGCAGCGGTTCCGGCCGCGATGCCAGCGGACGATCGCCATAGGTCTGCTTAATCAGCATGATATCCAGCTCTTCACGCTGCCAGGCGCGCCTCAGCTCCACCTGCATGCCGCTCATCACATCCAGCCGCAGCTGAGGATGGGCGCGACTGAAGTGCGCCAGCAGACCGGCAGTGGGGGCGGCAAAATCTTCCGGCACCCCCAGCCGCAGCACGCCGTCGCGCCACTGATCGCTCAGGACATCGTGGGCTTCCCCGTACAGCGCAATTATCCGTCGCGCATAGCCCAAAAGTTTTTCGCCCTCTTCGGTGATCTGCACCTGATGCGAGGAGCGAACCAGCAGCGCTTTTCCCACCATCTCCTCAAGGCGCCGCACCTGCTGGCTGACGGTGGACTGCGACAGGTGCACCCGGTCGGCCGCGCGGGTGAAGCTGGTGGTTTCGCACACGGCCACAAAACTGAGCAACTGCTGCGGGGTAAACATCGGCTGACGATTCATTTTTTCACTACCTGGCAGAGTAATATTTCATTTCCCAATAGTATCGGCTGCTGTCAGGCTGACAACTTTTAAACGTTTGGATTGCCGATGAAGAGAGATAACGTTCTGCTGCTGGCGGCACTGGTACTGGCCGGGCTGAATATGCGGCCGCTGATGACCTCCGTCAGCCCGCTGCTCGGCCAGTTACGCCAGAGCATTGGTTTGGCACCGCTGGCGGCGTCGCTGCTGCCAGCGCTGCCGATGATGATGATGGGCGCGATTGCCCTCGTCAGTGCGCCACTGATGCAGCGCTTTTCCGTGCGCAAACTGCTGTTGGGCGGGCTGCTGCTGTTGCTGCTGGCCCTGGCGAGCCGGCTGTTTGTGACGGAGGGGCGAGGACTGGTGCTGACGACCCTGCCGGGCGGTGCGGGCATCGGCATCGTGCAGATGGCGATGCCGGGAGTGATCCGTCAGCGCTTTGGCCAGCGCAGTGCCGGGGTCACCGGTCTGTGGGCCGCGGCGCTGATGGGCGGCGGCGGCATCGGTGCGGCAATCTCGCCGTGGCTGACCGGGCAGCTTGGCTGGCAGAGCGCGCTGAGCAGCTGGGCGCTGCCGGTGGTGCTGGCTATGCTGCTCTGGCTGTTTATCGCCAGCAGACCGGTCGCCCGCCAGGAGAGGGCAGCGCTGCCTTCCCTCTGGCGTAAACCGCGCGCCTGGACCCTGGCGCTGAGTTTCGGCCTGGTGAACGGCGGTTACGCCATCTGTGTCGCCTGGCTGCCCGATTTCTATCACCAGCTCGGCTGGCCTGCGCAGGCGGGCGGCTCACTGCTCGGCGTGATGATCGGCTGTCAGGTGATTGGGGCGCTGCTGCTGCCTCTGCTGGCGCGGGGGCGCGATCGCCGTCCGCTGCTGCTGCTGACGCTGGCGATGCAGCTCAGCGGCATGCTTGGCTTCCTGTTTGCCCCGCAGCTGGCTCCCTGGCTCTGGGCGGGGATCGCGGGCGCAGGACTGGGCGGGGCGTTTCCGCTGGCGCTGGTTCTGGCCCTGGATCATCTGGCGCAGCCGCAGGCGGGGGCGCGGCTGGTCGCCTTTATGCAGGGCATCGGCTTCATTATCGCGGGCAGTATGCCGTTTATCGCCGGGCAGTTGCACACGCTTACCGGCCACTTCACCAGCGTGTGGGTTCTGCAGGCGGCGGTTACGCTGCTGCTGATTGCATTGAATCTGCGTTTCCATCCGCGCAGTTATCCGCACGCCTTTCCCGAAGAAAATTCCTGATTTTGGTCAGACCAATCGGCGCAATATTTTTCCCTGGTTCACACAACCAGAAAAATCGCGCAACTTTTGTTGCCACAGGTTAACAATGCATTAACTATCTCCAGCCATAAGGCCCGCGAAAGCCGGATGTGGTCTGACCAATCCGGCGGGCTGAGGAATGCAGCACAGCGACTGTGTTCCATCTCATCTTTCCTCTGGAGATAACGGCATGCAGATCTGGCAACAAAACTACGATCCGCTGGGCAACATCTGGCTTTCGAGCCTGGTCGCACTGATACCGATTCTGTTTTTCTTCTTTGCACTGATTAAACTCAAGATGAAGGGCTATCTGGCGGCCACCCTGACTGTGGTGCTGGCGCTGCTGGTGGCGCTGTTCCTCTATCGGATGCCGGTGGCACAGGCGCTGGCCGCCGTGGTGTATGGTTTTCTCTACGGCCTGTGGCCGATAGCCTGGATCATTGTCGCCGCCGTTTTCGTCTACAAAATTTCGGTTAAAACCGGCCAGTTCGATATTATCCGCGCCTCTATCCTGTCGATTACGCCCGATCAGCGCCTGCAGATGCTGATTGTCGGCTTCTCGTTCGGCGCCTTTCTGGAAGGGGCGGCGGGCTTTGGTGCACCCGTCGCGATTACCGCCGCGCTGCTGGTGGGGCTGGGCTTCAACCCGCTCTATGCCGCCGGGCTCTGCCTGATCGTGAATACCGCGCCGGTCGCCTTTGGCGCGATGGGAATTCCGATTATCGTGGCGGGTCAGGTCACCGGGCTGGATAGCTTCGCCATCGGCCAGATGGCCGGACGTCAATTGCCGCTGCTGACCCTGATTGTGCTGTTCTGGATTATGGCGATCATGGATGGCTGGCGTGGGGTAAAAGAGACCTGGCCGGCAGTCATGGTGGCGGGCGGTTCCTTTGCTGTCGCCCAGTTTCTCAGCTCCAACTTTCTGGGGCCGGAGCTGCCTGACATTATCTCGTCGCTCGCCTCGCTGATCTCTCTGACGCTGTTCCTGCGGGTCTGGAAGCCGGTACGCATCTTCCGCTTTGCTGATGCCGGGACGAAGCAGGATGACGCCCTGACGCCGCCGCAGACCTATCGGCTGGGCCAGATCGTTCGCGCCTGGATGCCGTTCCTGTTTCTCACCGCCACCGTAACGCTCTGGAGTATTCCGCCGTTCAAGGCGCTGTTCACCCAGGGCGGCGTGCTCTATGAGTGGGTGCTGAACATACCGGTTCCGCTGCTGAATGGGCTGGTGGCGCGGGTGCCGCCGGTGGTCAGCAGCGCCACCCCTTATCCGGCTCTCTATAAACTCGATCTGATCTCCGCCACCGGCACCGCGATTCTGATCGCGGCGATTGCGGCGATGATCTTCCTGCGCATGAAGCCCAGGGCCGGATTGCAGACCTTTGCCGCCACGCTGAAGGAGCTGGCGCTGCCCATCTACTCTATCGGGATGGTGCTTGCCTTTGCCTTTATCTCCAACTACTCCGGCCTCTCCGCCACGCTGGCGCTGGCCCTCGCGCACACCGGTCACGCGTTTACCTTCTTCTCGCCGTTTCTGGGCTGGCTGGGCGTCTTCCTGACCGGCTCTGACACCTCATCCAATGCGCTCTTCGCCGCCCTGCAGGCCACCACCGCGCAGCAGATTGGCGTCTCCGATGTCCTGCTGGTGGCGGCCAACACCACCGGCGGCGTGACCGGCAAGATGATCTCACCGCAGTCGATCGCCATCGCCTGTGCGGCGGTCGGGCTGGTGGGCAGAGAGTCCGACCTGTTCCGCTTTACCGTGAAACACAGCTTGATTTTCACCTGTATGGTCGGTCTCATTACCACGCTTCAGGCCTACGTTTTCCCCTGGATGATCCCATGACAAACCCGGCAGACCCGCTGGTGACGCGCCTGCGGGCGTACATCACCGAACATCAACTTGAGCCAGGCATGCGCCTGCCTGCCGAGCGACAGCTGTCGGCTGAACTCGGCGTTTCACGCTCCTCGCTGCGTGAGGCGATTCAGCAGCTGATCAGCAGCGGCATGCTGATCAGCCGGCGCGGCGGCGGAACCTGGCTCCGGCAGCAGCTGGCCCCCTGGTCGGAACAGCGCATCGTGGAGCCGATTCGCCAGCTGCTGCATGACGATCCCGACTACCGCTATGACATTCTGGAGGCGCGTCACGCTATTGAGGCCAGCACCGCCTGGCATGCGGCACTGCGCGCCACCGACGCCGACAGAGAGCGGCTGCAATACGCCTTTGATGCCACGCTGAAGCTGAAGGAGAGTGACGATCCCGATCTCGCCGCCCAGGCCGATGTGCGCTTCCATCTGGCGATTGCCGAGGCGTCGCACAACCTGGTGCTGCTGCAGACCATGCGGGGCTTTTTTGAACTGCTGCAATCCTCGGTCATGCAGAGCCGTCAGCGGATGTATACCCAGCCTGCGATTTTTGCCCGCCTCACGGAACAGCATCAGGCGCTGCTCGACGCCATTCTCGCGGGCGACGCCGACGCCGCCCGGCAGGCGGCGATGCAGCACCTGGGGTTTGTTCACACCACCATGAAAAGCCTGCATGAAGATGAAGCGCGTCAGGCGCGCATCACCCGCTTACCGGACAACGACACACGCAACCCTAAGGAATCTGACTGATGATTATCTCAGCTGCCAGTGACTATCGCGCCGCCGCGCAACGTATCCTGCCGCCGTTCCTGTTCCACTATCTTGACGGCGGGGCCTATGCCGAACATACCCTGCGTCGCAATGTGGAGGATTTGTCGGACGTGGCGCTGCGCCAGCGTATTCTGAAGAACATGTCAGAACTGAGCCTGGAAACGACCCTGTTTAAGGAAACCCTGTCGATGCCGGTTGCGCTGGCGCCGGTAGGACTGTGTGGCATGTATGCCCGTCGGGGAGAGGTGCAGGCGGCGCGTGCGGCTGCCCTGAAAGGGATTCCGTTTACCCTCTCCACGGTTTCGGTCTGCCCGATTGAAGAGGTGGCACCGGCGATTAACCGCCCGATGTGGTTCCAGCTCTATGTGTTGCGCGACCGCGGCTTTATGCGCAACGCCCTGGAGCGCGCCAAAGCCGCGGGCTGCTCGACTCTGGTCTTTACCGTCGATATGCCGACGCCGGGTGCCCGCTATCGCGATGCGCACTCCGGCATGAGCGGTAAACACGCCGCGCTGCGGCGCTACTGGCAGGCGGTCACGCATCCGCAGTGGGCGCTGGATGTCGGCCTGCAGGGACGTCCACACGATCTGGGCAATATCTCTGCCTATCTCGGCAAGCCGACCGGACTGGAAGATTATATCGGCTGGCTGGCGAACAACTTCGATCCCTCTATCTCGTGGCGCGATCTGGAGTGGATCCGTGAGTTCTGGGACGGGCCCATGGTGATCAAAGGGATTCTGGACCCGGAAGATGCGCGCGATGCGGTGCGCTTCGGGGCCGACGGGATTGTGGTGTCTAACCACGGCGGCCGTCAGCTGGATGGTGTGCTGTCGTCTGCGCGGGCGTTACCGGCGATTGCCGATGCCGTCAAAGGGGACCTCGCCATTCTGGCAGACAGCGGTATCCGCAACGGGCTGGATGTGGTGCGCATGATTGCGCTGGGCGCAGACAGCGTGCTGCTGGGACGCGCCTTTATCTATGCGCTGGCGACCCACGGTCAGCGCGGCGTGGAAAACCTGCTGAACCTGATTGAGAAGGAGATGCGCGTTGCCATGACCCTGACCGGCGCGAAGTCCATCGCGGATATCACGCGCGATTCGCTGGTGCAGGCCGGGGCGCTGCTGGAACCGCAGAGCGCCTCACCCCGTCCGCGCGCGGTGAGTTAAGCCTGCGAAAATGAATGCATTGTCTATACTTAGCTTCTTTACCCACAGGAGGAATGAGATGACCATTCATAAGAAAGGTTCGGCGCATTGGGAAGGCGATATCAAAGGCAAAGGCACCGTCAGCACTGAGAGCGGCGTACTGAGCCAGCAGCCCTATGGCTTTAACACCCGTTTTGAAGGCGGCAAAGGCACCAACCCGGAAGAGCTGATTGGTGCAGCGCACGCGGCCTGTTTCTCCATGGCCCTGTCGCTGATGCTGGGCAATGCGGGTCACAAGCCGGAAAGCATTGATACCACGGCCGATGTGTCGCTGGACAAGAAAGGCGACGGCTTTGCCATCACCAAAGTGGCGCTGACCAGCACCGTCTCTCTGCCAGGCATTGATGAGTCAGCGTTTGATGAAATCATCAACAATGCCAAGGCGGGCTGCCCGGTTTCTCAGTTACTGAATGCGGAAATCACACTGGATTACACGCTGAATAACTGATGCCGGCAACGGGTCGCCCTCTGGCGACCCTGGCGCGACGCTATGCACAACCGGTCCTGCTGTTGACCGAAACAGATGCGCCTTCAGGCGCATCTTTGCTTTCTGACAGAGAGGAAACCGCGATGGTGAGAGTCCGGGCGGCCAGAAAACAGTGGAAGATGGTGCTGGTGCTGTTATGCATCTGTGGTGCACTGCTGCTGATACGCTGGGCTGCGATGATTTGGGCCTGAACCGATGAAGGGAACAGGTCGCCACACGCTGGGCATCTTATTGATGGTGATTATCGTGCTGGAGGCGATTTACTTCCTGCTGACAGCCTCATGGCTGCCGTGGCGGTAGATTTCGCTCAGACAAAGGCATCTTCGCGCCGTCTGACGCGCACGTCGCTGCGCGCAATGCGATGAGCCTTACGCGGATCGCCCACCACAAACTCAAAGGTAGGCGTGTAGTAAAACGGCAGCCAGCCGCCATAACTGCTCTCCCACTCCCAGCGGACAGGGCAGGGCCACAGAATGCCATCATACAAAAGATAGTAAACCCAGCGTCCGGCAGGACGACGGGGACGTGATGTTTTCATGGGATTCACAACGATAATGGTGAACAACAGCTTATATTTTGTACGCTAAATCGCCAGCTTGCAATGTTGCAGCGCGGCTTTATTGCGACTGGCCCTGAATCAGCGATGAACCTCACCGCAAAGCAGGACCACGTTCGGTCTGACTTTGTGAATACGGTGCGCCATCGTTTCACAGTCGGCTTTGGTCGGATAGATACGCTCCGAGACGGGTAACGCCTCACAGGCATCATATCCACACGCGCTCACTAACAACACAAATCCTATCAACATCGCTCTTCTCCTTTACACGGTCTGCTGGTCCGGACTGTGACGTTTTTTTTCCCTTTTTATCCACCAGTATAGACAAACGTGCCGGG
Organism: Pantoea sp. GM_Pan_3; assembly: GCF_026541045.1. NCBI lineage: Bacteria > Pseudomonadati > Pseudomonadota > Gammaproteobacteria > Enterobacterales > Erwiniaceae > Pantoea > Pantoea sp. GM_Pan_3. The sequence continues at coordinate 68,242 of NZ_JALNVA010000005.1, forward strand.
GCAGCATTGTCAGTGTGAGCGGTGGCCCGCGACACGGCCGGAAAACGGTGCGTCAGCGATGAGGCGATGAGGCGTCAGCCCGCGAAATACCAGGCGGGCAGCAGCGCAATCAGGTTGTTCAGGGTGTGCAGAAAGATAGGCAGGGCAAGACTGTTACTCCGCAGCCGGGCGTAGCAGAGCAGCAGCGAAAAGAGCGTCAGGGCGATCAGGGTCTGCCAGTGAACATACTGCGTGTGCATCACCGCAAACAGCAGTGAGGTCAGCAGCATACAGGCGAAGCGGCTGCGCGGCGCCCACAGCAGAAAGCCCTGCAACAGGAATCCGCGGAACAGCACCTCTTCAAACACCGGGGCCAGCAGCACGGCGGTGAGCAGCAGAATCAGCAGCGAATTGCGTCCCTGCTGAGCCTGCATCACCAGCCAGCCTTCCGGCTGCATAAACTGCATCTGGGCCGCCATCAGGACAAACAGCGCGCCGGTAAAGAGCAGGGTTTGCAGCATGCCGAGTTCACCCAGCGGCAGATCGGCGCGGCGCTGGCAGTAAAAGCGATACAGCGGGTAGATGACCGCAAATTCAAACAGGCAGAGCACCGGCACCAGCAGTCCGTCATTGCGCAGCACGCTGTAGTTGGGAAACAGCGTGATCAGCATGGTAACCAGGTAATAAACCACAAAGCTGCCGACGTAGAACAGCGTCAGGGTCACTCTGTCGGAATTGGTGTTCATAGGCGACTCTGCCAGCGAAGGTTAGCGCATAGTAGCAATGCGCCTGATCGCTGTCGAGTCAGCCCTTGAGACAATATTGCATGCTTATTTTTGCCGCAGACTAAACACCGGAGCAGGCGGGCCGATAACTGAGGAAACTATCTGGTCAGCCCCCCGTATTACAGGGCTGGCCCGTGACTAAAACCTGGTTGTGTAGTGAGCACTTTCAATGAATTTTAACCCCCCGGCACCGCCCTCACCGCCATTCAGACAGGCTGCTGAAGACCGCACTGTGCGCTTTACGCGCCGCAGTCTGCGTACGCTTTCGCTGCTGCTGTTTGGCGTGCTGCTGCTCTCAATGGTGATGGTGCTGACCATCGCCCAGCGGCAGAACAGCACATCGGCTGAGCACGATCTGCTGCTGGTGCAGCAGGCATGGAAGAGTCGCCAGGAGGCGATGGCCACTGATATCCGGGATTATGCCTTCTGGGGAGAAGCATGGCGTAATCTTCACGTCAGCGTGAACAAAGCCTGGGCGTATGACGAAGAGAACTTTGGTCCGGGTCTTTATGAAGAGTATCACTATGAAGGCGTGTTCGTGGTGGATGGCAAAGGTCACACCACCTACACGGTGATTGATGGTCAGCTGACGGACACGCCGCTGGAGGCGTGGCTGGGTCAGCAGACGCCCGGCCTGATTGCGGCCGCGCGTCAGCTGAACAACAGGGCCATGACGCAGGATGCAGAGATCAATCATCTGCCCGCCATCGTGGTGGCCGCCCCTATCAGCAGCGGAAGAGTGGATAACACGCCGTCAAAGGCGGGGCCGCCATCCGTGATGGTGTTTGTGAATCTGTTCACCCCCGCCAAGCTTCAGGCGCTGGGCGCCTCGCTGGATGTGCGTGAGCTGCGTCTGCCCGACAGTGAAGAGGATGCGCTACGCGAGCCGCGCATGGTGCAGCCGTTGCCGCACGGCGAACCGATTGTCCTGCGCTGGACACCAAAGATGCCGGGAATGGGCCTGATCCTGTTTCTGCTGCCCCTGCTGACGCTGATGGCGATCATCATTGGTCTGATCACCCGCCGCGTCAGCCGCCATGCGCTTTCGAATGCGATCCTTTCAGACCGGCGCTTCGCCATGCTGGCGATCAGCCAGCAGGAGCTGGCCAGCAGCGAAGCGCGGTTTCGCGATCTCGCTGAGGCGGCGTCAGACTGGATCTGGGAGACGGATGAGAAGGGCCGCCTGATCTACCTGTCCGCGCGCTTTGAAAATGTCACCGGCCACGACATGTCACACTGGCTGGGGCGACACATCGATCAGCTGCTGACCCATCCCAGCCATTCGCTGGTCGCCTGGCTGCTGCGCCAGGAGGAGGAGGGACAGCAGATGCCGTTGCGCTGCCAGTTTATGTCGGCGCAGGGCAACCGCCGTATTGGTCAGCTGGTGGCGAAAACGATCTGGCATGACACGCGGCGTATCGGATTCCGCGGCACGGTTTCAGACATCACGCAGAGTATGGAAGCGGAGGCGCGTATTCAGTTCCTGTCGCGTCATGACGTCTTAACCGGCCTGTCGAACCGCGTACAGCTGCAGGAGTTTCTGACACAGCATCTTGAGCAGCCGGAAGGGATCGTGCCGCTGACGCTGATTACGCTCGACCTCGATCAGTTCAGGCCGATCAACGAAACCTGGGGCCATGCGACGGGCGATGAGGCGCTGAGCCAGATCGCGCAGCGTCTGAAGCGCGCCACGGGGCCTCAGGAGCTGGTGGCACGACTGGGCGGGGATGAGTTTGTGCTGGTCCTGCGTGAAACGAACCGCGAGCGGGTCGATCAGCGCTGTGCTCAGCTGGTGCATGAGGTTCAGCAGCCGATCAGCACCGGCCAGCATGTCCACTATCTGACGGTCAGCATGGGCATTGCCTGCGTCCCGCAGGATGCCAGTCACCCGGAAACGCTGCTGCGTATGGCCGATATCGCGCTCACCGAAGCGCGTGAAGCGGGGCGCAATCAGTGGGTCTGGTATGCCAGCGAGATGGCCAGCCAGCGCGAGGATAAGCGTGAAATGGCACGCCGCATTGAGAAAGCGCTGAGGAACAATGAATTTCGCCTGCACTATCAGCCCCGCTATCAGCTGCTGAGCGGCCAGCTGGCGGGAGCCGAGGCGTTGCTTCGCTGGCAGGTTGCGCCGGATCAGTGGATGACACCCGATCACTTTATTCCGCTGGCGGAAGAGAGCGGACTGATTGCCACCATCAGTGACTGGGTGCTGATGCGCGCCTGTGAAGATGCGCTGGGGTGGGGAGGCGACCGCTACGTCTCGGTGAATATCTCGCCGATGGAGTTTCGCACCAGCGACCTGGTGCAGCGGGTGGCGGATGCGCTGGCCCGAAGCGGCCTGCCGGCAACGCGTCTGGAGCTGGAGATCACAGAGAATGTCACCTTTGAACATCCGCAGCGTGCGCTGGAGATGATGCAGGGCTTACGGGCGCTGGGCGTCAGGTTAACCGTGGATGATTTCGGCACCGGTTATGCCGCGCTGGGTTACCTGAAAACCTACCCCTTTAACGGCCTCAAGATCGATCGCTCATGGATGAAAGATTTTCCGGAGTCGGAGCAGGCGCAGTCAGTGGTAGCGGGCATTATTGCGCTGGCACGCGCGTTTGCGCTGACCATTACGGCAGAGGGGATTGAGACAGAAGCGCAGCTGAACCAGTTAAAACAGCTCTCGTGCGAAGAGGGACAAGGCTACTTCCTCGGTCGTCCGATGCCGCTGGCTGCGTTCAGTACGCTTCTGGAAAGAACGGCGCAGAATCAGGCTGGGTCCGCTTAACGGACTTTGACCGCCACGGCGGTCATCAGCATGGCGCAGACAACAAAAATAATCAGTTCCATTATGGACTCCCGGAGCTAAGAATAATCTTAGTTAATTGTAGCCACCGGGCGTTTCTTTTTTAAGCAGTGCGTGCGATTAATCCTAAATTGTGATCGCCACCGCTTACAGTTTTCGGCGGCTGTAACAACTTTACTTTTTTAGAGTTCAGCCTGGCCGGCACGCTTTGCTACTCTTGGGGACAGGGTTTTACACGTCCAACAGGAGATCAAACGTGAAATTTTATGGAAAAGGGCTGCTGGTAGCGGGTCTGTTTGCCTTAACCGCCTGTCAATCCGCCTCCCACTCTGACACGGCCAGCGTGAAGCCGGATCCTGAGAATGATCGCTGTGGTGCCTCACAGTTTCAGCACTATGTCGGCAAACCGTTAACCGCGCTGCAGGGACAGCATTTCGATCAGCTGGTGCGTCCTATCCCTTATAACTCTGCCGTCACCATGGACTTTAACCTCAACCGGCTTAACTTCCTGGCGGATAAAAACGGCAACATCAGCTCTGTTTATTGCGGCTGACGGCCTGGGTGTCACAGCCTTGTCATAACGGCGGGCGAGAATGGCGCTGCATTTCGATGCGCTTCTCGTCACGCGATTGACAATGCTCGTCTTGTTTATTCCCGCCCCGGCGGGAATTTTTTTAGCGCCTGCGGGCGGTAACAGGAGCGAACATGAAACGGATGAAAGGCGCGCTACTCTCTGTAGACTTACTCAGCAGTGCAGCGGCGCAGGCCTCCAGTGCCGAAGCCTGGCAACAGAGCCGTCAGGTGATGACCCAGGCCTGCATTAACGCCAGTCACCTGAGCAAAGTCAGGGTGCTGGGCGAGCCGATTGAGTATGACGACAGCACAGGATACAGCGCTCTGTTGCTGGAGGGGCGCTATCCTCAGCGACAGATGAACAATAAGCGTGGACGGGAGCTCTGCCTGTTTCAGCGCAGCAGCGGGCGGGCCAGCATCAGCGAAGCGGATAAGCTGCGCTGGGTGAAATAAGCCAGCGCTTCAGGCCCGGGGTGGCGCGTCGATTAACTGAGCCAGCAGGGTACGATAACGTTGCAGCTGCGTTTCGTCCCCTTCGACTTCCAGTTTCTCAATTACCCGGGCAATTATCGCTTTATTGGTGGCGGGCTGACCCGCTTCCATCATCTCGCGCATAATCACCGCCAGCAGATCGGACTCGGGCGGCGTCCGCCAGTTCGGGCCATTGAAATAGTCGGTGATAGCGCGGCTGGCGCTGTTCGGTTGCACTCTCATTTCCCACCTCCGCTAAACCCCAGACCTCTCCCTTACACCCGGGTGCAGGGGCGTTTATCTACTCAATATGCGGGTTCGCCTCAGCATAGCCGGACGGTCTGCACCGTTGTTTGCGGAGGGCGTCACACCGATCGGAACGATCGCCATACCGCCGTGGCTGGCGGTTTTTTAAACATAGAAGCGAAGCAAACGGTTGTCAGTAACACAATGACATATTTTTCCATCCTGCTGAGGGGAGGATGGAGATCCGCAGGCGACAGATCCGCGACCGGTCCGGCGACGTAAATTGCGCAGAATCAAGATGCTTGCCGTTTTTGCCATGTTCTGGCGGTCACGCGCAGCGGGCCTGGGTTAAACTCAGCCCTCTTTCTCTTCACTTCCTCTGCCCATGCCACGCATCATTGAACCCTGGAAGATAAACCTGATCTCGGTCTGGTTTGGCTGTTTTTTTACCGGACTGGCGATCAGCCAGATTATTCCGTTCCTGCCACTCTACCTTGAGCAACTGGGCGTCACCGGCGGCACCTCACTGAGCCTCTGGTCGGGACTGACGTTCAGCATCACCTTTGTGATTTCAGCGGCGGTTGCGCCGCTGTGGGGCAGCCTGGCCGATCGCAAAGGGCGGAAACTGATGCTGCTGCGCGCCGCTGCTGGCATGGGGATCGTGATCCTGCTGCAGGCTTTCGTCACCGAAGCCTGGCAGTTGCTGCTGCTGCGCGCCCTGATGGGGCTGACCTCCGGCTATATCCCCAACGCCATGGCGCTGGTGGCCGCTCAGGTGCCGCGTGAACGCAGCGGCTGGGCGCTGAGCTGTGTCTCCACCGGCCAGATTGGCGGGGTGATTCTGGGACCGATGCTGGGCGGGCTGCTGGCTGACGGGGTGGGGCTGCGCATGGTCTTCATGGTCACCGCGGCTCTGCTGCTGGTCAGTTTTCTGGTCACACTCTTCCTGATTAAAGAGACGGGCTACACCCCGGTGAGTAAAAAGGAGAAGCTCAGCGGACGCGAGGTGTTCCGCTCGCTGGATAACCCCAGACTGGTGCTCTGCCTGTTCTTTACCACCCTGGTGATTCAGATGTGTAACGGGTCGGTTAACCCCATCCTGACGCTGTTTGTGCGGGAGCTGGCGCCCCATGCGGAGAACATCGCGTTTCTCAGCGGGGTGATCGCCGCGCTGCCCGGCGTGTCTGCTCTGCTGGCCGCACCCCGGCTGGGGCGACTCGGCGATCGCATCGGCACACAGCGTATTCTGCTGGCGACGATGGCGATCTCGCTGCTGCTGTTTATCGCCATGTCCTTTGTGACCAGCGCAACGCAGCTGGGCGTGCTGCGCTTTTTGCTGGGCTTCGCCGATGGTGCGATGATGCCTGCGGTGCAGACCCTGCTGGTGCGCCATTCACGCGACAACATTACGGGGCGGATCTTCGGCTACAACCAGTCGTTTATGTATCTCGGCAACGTTGCCGGTCCGCTGCTGGGCGGGGCGGTGTCGGCGATGGCAGGTTTCCGCTGGGTCTTTTTTGCCACCGCAGTGGTGGTGCTGATTAATGTGCTGTTTCTGAAGCGCGTTTACCGTCGTCCGAAGACCGTGCTGCCCGCGTCGGCTGGCAAATCGTCAGTTCCGTCTGCCAGCGCTGCTGAGTCAGCAGAAACTCAGGACTGACGCTGGGACTCCAGGAGTCATCGCCGCCCACGCCCATGTGGTACGCATCCAGATGCAGCCAGCAGCCCGCTTCCGGGCGCAGGAGGTGGCGGTGTGACGTCTCCCGCAGCTGCTCCAGGCTAAAGCGACTCAGCGAGAAAGCGAAATCTCCGCTGACCTGCCAGCTGCCGGTATCAAGCTCACGGGTGCCGCCGCGCAGGCCGTTCTCACCCGGGAAAACATAGGGCGTAAAGAGCTGATCCAGCGGTAACTGCCAGCGGGAAAACTGTGCGGCCAGCTGGCGGTCAGGGTAGTTTTCGTGCGGGCCGAGGCCGAGCCAGTTCACCTGCTGCGGGATCGTCGCCAGCGCGCAGCGTAGCCCGATGCGCGCTGGCGGTGGCAAACCGCGGGACTGCTCAACGGAAAGCTGCAGCGTCAGCTCCCCCTGTGCATTGATCAGAAAACGTATCCGGCTGATAAAGGCGAGCTGCCCCCCGGCGTGCCAGCTGTGCAGCGTCTCAATCTGCACCGCCTGGGTCAGCGTATCGGCCGCAATCGCTATCCGCTGGCTTTGCATCTGGTCATAGCCCGCCGCTTTCCAGCGCTCCGACCAGGCGTTGGGATCGATCCGTTCCGCTTCGCTGGTGCCGATGTCATTATCGAGCGGCGCGCGGATAAAGCACGCCTGAAGCGGCGTCAGCAGCGTCGGCTCGTCATCCACCCACCACTGTTCCAGTTCGCCGCTGTGACGGGAAAATTGCCAGCGCTGCTGCCGGTGGGTGACGACAATCTCACGGCCGTTATCGTGCAGCTGCGGTGCCTCACCGGTTTCCGGCAGGGAAGGCAGTGCCAGCGCGGAGGGGAGCGCCCACTGATCCCAGGCGACACGCCAGCCAGCTTCGCTCCAGCGGGTCGGCTGCACCTGATGCACGGCAACATTCAGCCAGCATTCGCCCTGCAACGGAGGCGGGGAGGGCAGGGTGATCCGCTGCTGGCCCTGCGCGGGGATATCGAGCGGGATATCACCCTGCGCCACGACCTGGCCGGCCTGCTCTATGCGCCAGCGTAACACTTCATTATCACTGTGGCGGAACAGATAGTCGCTGCTGACCGTAAAGCTCAGCGGATCGTCGGGATCGACCGTGAACTGCCAGAACTGCTGGGCGCGCTGCGCTTCATAGAGCGCCGGATGAGGTGTACGGTCGGCAAACACCAGCCCGTTCATACAGAACTGACGATCGTTGGGTGTATCGCCAAAGTCGCCGCCATAGGCCTGCCAGGGCTCTCCCTGATCGTCATAGCGGGTCAGGCTCTGATCCACCCAGTCCCAGACGAAGCCGCCCTGCAGGCGCGGAAACTGACGGAAAGCCTGCCAGTATTTCGCAAAGCCGCCAAAGCTGTTGCCCATCGCATGAGCATATTCACAGAGGATCAGCGGGCGCGTTTCGCCCGGCAGTCCAATCCACTTTTTCAGTGACCATTTCGGCACCGCCGGGAAGGGCTGATCCTGATCCACCCTGGCGTACATCGGGCAGATGATATCGGTCGCGGCGGTATCCGCACCGCCGCCTTCATACTGAACCGGACGGGTCGGATCGCTGCTTTTCACCCAGCGGTAAAGCGCGTCGTGCGTTGCGCCATGGCCGGACTCGTTGCCCAGCGACCAGATAATAATGCAGCAGTGGTTACGGTCACGCTGCACCATGCGCGTGACCCGCTCGCTGTAGGCGGCAAACCAGCGCGGATCGTCAGAGAGCCGGTTCATGGGCTGCATGCCGTGGGTCTCAATGTTGGCCTCATCCACCACGTAAAGCCCGTACCGATCGCACAGCCGGTACCAGAGCGGATGATTGGGGTAGTGCGAGCAGCGCACCGCATTAAAATTGTGCTGCTTCATCAGCATGATGTCGCGGCGCATCATCGCCTCATCCACCACCTGACCCCGTTCAGGGTGGTGCTCGTGACGGTTAGTGCCGCGGATCAGCAGCGGTTTGCCGTTCAGGCACAGCAGGCCATTGTCGATAGTGACCTGGCGGAAACCGACATCCCAGGCTTCCACCTCGATTAACTGCTGCTGCTCATCCAGCAGGGCCAGCGTGGCGCGGTAGAGATGAGGCGTCTCCGCGCTCCACAGGTCAGGCCGCTCAACCGGCAGGCTGAGCAGGGCGCGTTCGGGATAGTGGCCGCGTTCATCGATGATGGCGCTGCCCAGCGGCTGCTGACACTGTGCAATCTGCTGCTCGCCCTGCCACAGCGTCAGACGCAGCTGATAGCGTGAGGTAACGGCGGAAGGCAGCGCGACACGCACCTGCGCGCGCAGATCCGCACGGCAAAATTCCGGGCTGAGTCGGGTTTCCAGCTGAACGTCAGCCAGATGAACCCGGGGTTTATGCAACAGGGTGACGTCGCGAAAAATACCGCTCATGCGCCACATGTCCTGATCTTCCAGATAGCTGCCATCGCTCCAGCGCAGCACCATCACGGCCAGCCGGTTGTTACCGGGACGCAGCACCTCGCTCAGGTCAAATTCGGCGGGCAGCCGACTGTCCTGGGAGTAGCCAATCCAGTGACCGTTGCACCAGAGGTGAAAGGCAGAGTTAACGCCGTCAAAAATAATGCGCGTCTGTCCCGTCTCCAGCCAGGCGGCTTCAATGCTGAATGTGAGCGAGTAACATCCGGTCGGGTTTGCTGCCGGTACCCGTGGCGGATCGACCGGGATCGGATACTGCACGTTGGTATAAATGGGCGCGTCATAGCCATGCATCTGCCAGTTGGCCGGTACCGGAAGCGTACCGGCATCCGGCAGATCCTGCAGTAACCAGCTGGCGGGAATCGCTTCAGGCTGCGCAAAGTAACTGAATCCCCACTCACCGTTGAGACTGCGCAGTGAGGCGGAAGGGGCGTCATCACGCGCAGCGGCTTCATCGCGCCAGCTGGCAAAGGGCGGGTGGGCATCCAGCCGATGCAGCGAGGTCACTACCGGGTTTTCCCAGTCGCGCCGGGAGAGGATGTCGCTGAGAGCAGCCTGAGAGAGAGTCATGTCGGTATCCTGTAAATGTAATGCGCTCACAATGCGCAAAAAATGCCAGGCTGTAAAGCGTTCGTCCTCCCGTTTTGCACAAATAGTTTCGTCTGCAAATCGGTCGGGATGTTGAGAAGAGAGCAGATTACTGACTGTAAAATGTTAAGTCTGGTCAGCAAAGATGAATAGCGGCAGGATGCAGAGAAATCTCACTTGTCAGCCCCGCTGATGGCTTCATACACTCAGCCCGATTTTTACACCCTGAGGTTGATATGAAACGAATCGTTAAGCTGGCGGCTGTTGTGGCATTAGGTTTTATCCTGAGCGGATGTCTTTTCCCGCCTCCTGGCGGCGGCGGTGGAGGGGGCTGGGGCGGGCCGGGTGGCGGGCCAGGCCATGGATTTGTTGATCCGCGCTAAACGTGCAGTACAGTCCCACTCTGGAATGGGATCTTTCCATCACGCTGACCGGAAACATTTCCCGCTTTGCTTATTCACTGCCAGAATAAGAAAGAACACATCCACATGGGAGATAACACGATGAAAGTCGGTTTTTTGGCAATGATGATGGCGGGCCTGCTGGTCAGCGGGCTGGCAAATGCGGCGGAGAAGACCCCGCAGCAGGAGAAAATGACGATCTGTAACCAGCATGCCAAATCACAGGATCTCAAGGGAGATGCGCGCAAATCCTTTATGAGTGAATGCCTGAAAAAAGAGAGCAAGCTGTCACAGATGTCTCCGCAGCAGATGAAAATGAAAAGCTGCAATGGCGAAGCTGGCGATAAAAAGCTGGCGGGTGATGCACGTAAAACCTTTATGAGCCAGTGCCTGAAAAAAAGCTGATGTTTCTCCCGGCCACGCAGGTGGCCGTTTCCCTTCCGGCCTGCGTTTAAATTCCCTGCTGTAACAGCCCGTTACGCTTCTGACAAACATTCCGCGTCAGGCTTTTAATTTCCTTTGCCACACTTACTGTTTGTGGGGATTTGCGCTGCGCAGGGTCTGACGGCGCGGCGCCCAACCGGAACAGTCAAAGGAGCCACGTTGTGAACTATCAATTTACCGTCGATCTGAAAGACCTGCCGCAGCGTCAGCCGGTTAAAAAAACGCTGGGTGAGGTGGAAGTGTTACTGATCCGCGAGGGGGAGAGCGTTCGTGCTTACCAGGCGAAATGCCCGCATGCTGGCGCGCCGCTGGAGCAGGGCGCGATCTGTGGCGACCGGCTGGTCTGCCCGTGGCACAAAGCCGCATTTAATCTGGCCGACGGCAAAATGTGTGAACCGCTGGCGCTGGCCGATCTCAAACAGTATCCGCTGCGGATTGAAGAGGGGCGTGTGCTGGTCAATCCTGAGGCGATGTCGCCCGCCGCGCCCATTGGCAGCGGTGCAGACGCACCGGTTTTCGTGGTGCTGGGTGGCGGCGCGGCGGGAAGTGCTGCGCTGTGGCGGTTACGGCATGAGGGCTATAAAGGGCGTCTGGTGCTGGTGGAGCGGGAAGCGGACGCACCCTACGACCGCACTGCACTGACCAAATTTGTGCCATCAGGCAAGATGGATATCAGCGAGGTACCGCAGCTGCTGAAAGCGGATGTGATGGATCACGTCGAGCGCATTCAGGCCAGTGTGAGCCGCCTTGACGCTCAGCAGCAACGGCTGATCTTTGAAGATGGTGAAAGCCTCGCCTTCGACAAACTCCTGATCGCCAGTGGCGCGGCACCTGTACGTCCCGATATACCCGGCAGCGATCTGGAGGGGGTGCATCTGCTGCGCAGCAAAGCCCAGACCGACCAGCTGCTTCAGGCGGTAGATGCCAGGCATAAAATTGTGATTATCGGCAACAGCTTTATCGGCACCGAACTGGCGTCGGCGCTGCGTAACCGTGACATTGACGTGACGGTGATTGCCCGCCAGACGCTGCCCTTTGCGAAACAGTTTGGCGACCAGATTGGCCGCTATTTCTATCAGCTGCATCAGAAAAATGGCGTGAAATGGGAGCAGGGCGAAATTGAATCCCTGCAGGGCGATCAGCAGGTGAGCAGTGTGCAGCTTAAAGGGGGGCGGCAGTTGCCCGCTACCGTCGTCCTGTTTGCCACCGGCGTGAAACCGGCCACCGACTTTATCCACGATCTGCCGCTGGCAGAAGATGGCAGCCTGCAGGCCGATGCAGAGCTGAAGGTCGCTGAGAACATCTGGGTTGCGGGTGACATCGCGACGTATCCGTCGGCGCAGGGGCCGCTGCGCATCGAGCACTATCGTGTTGCGCATCAGCAGGGACAGACCGTCGCCAGAAATATGCTGGACCAGCACGTCGCCTTTGAACGTGTGCCCTTTTTCTGGACGACCCAGTATGGCACCCGTTATGAGTATCTGGGCCACGCCAGAGAGTGGGATAATTTCCAGCTGCTCGGCTCGCTGGAGGAGAAAAAGTTTATCGCGTGTTATGGACAGCAGGGTGAACTGGCGGCGATCTGTTCGTGCGGGATGTATACGCTGACCGCTGAGCTGGTGGAGCGGATGCAGCAACCCATGACGTTTGCCGACGCCGTGGCGTACTGCAAGGTAGCGATGGAGTAGGCCGAATGCAGGGCGGGCCGACGGGCCGCCCTGCTCATCGTGGCTTGCTAGCTGCGGCTCAGTTTCTCTGACTTCGCCATGCACTGCTGCATCGCTTCAATCACCGCCGAACGCATCCCTTTCTCTTCCAGCACCTTCACCGCTTCAATGGTGGTGCCGCCGGGAGAGCAGACCATATCTTTGAGCTCCGCCGGATGTTTGCCGGTAGTCAGCACCATCTGCGCCGCCCCTTTCACCGTCTGCGCGGCAAACTGATAGGCCTGCGCGCGCGGCATGCCGCCAGCGACAGCCGCATCCGCCATCGCTTCGATAAACATGAAGACGTAGGCCGGGGCGGACCCGCTGACGCCCACGACCGAGTGAATCAGATACTCATCCACCACCGCCGCCTTGCCGAAGCTCTCAAAAATCGCGACCACTTCGTCGGTTTCTGCGGACTCCACCAGCGCATTAGGCGTGACCGAGGTCATGCCTTCACTCACCAGCGAGGGGGTATTAGGCATCGCCCGGACAATTTTGCGGTCATAACCCAGCACCGAAGAGAGTGAATCAAGCGTCACACCCGCCGCGATCGACACCACCAGCGCCTCTTTCTTCAGGCTGCCTGCCAGCTCTTTTAACACTTTCAGGATGACATTGGGTTTGACCGCGCCAAACAGAATGTCCACCTCGCGCGCCAGCGCGTCAGCACTCTCTGCGGCGTTGATGCCATACTGCTCTGCCAGCGCCTGGTTGGTGTCTGCTTTGCGGTCATAAACGAAAATATCAGACGGGGCGATTTTGCCACTGTTGACCAGTCCGCCGATAATGGCTTTCGCCATATTTCCCCCGCCGATAAACCCGATTTTCTTAGCCAGCATCGCCATCTCCTTAGGACATTATGCGTTTTCTTCCGGCTAGCTTACTTCAGTCAGCCCGAATAACAAGTCAGCCGCGTGCAGCCTGGAAAGCGTGCCGAAAATTAAATTTGCCATTTAAAGGGAACCCGGCAAGATTGCAGACTTCTCTGACTGTAAGGAGTGATGATGTCTATCTGGGTCGATGCCGATGCCTGTCCGAATGTGATCAAAGAGGTGCTGTACCGCGCGGCCGATCGCACCGCCACCACGGTCACCTTTGTGGCAAACCAGTTTCTGCGTGTGCCGCCTTCGCCCTATCTGCGCACCCTGCAGGTGCCTGCCGGGTTTGATGTCGCGGACAATGAAATTGTTAAACGTGTTGAGCCAGGAGATCTGGTGATTACCGCCGATATTCCGCTGGCGGCCGAGGTGATTGAGAAGGGGGCGGCGGCGCTGAATCCGCGTGGCGAGCGCTACTCACCGGCGACAATACGGGAACGGCTGACGATGCGCGACTTTATGGATACCCTGCGGTCAAGCGGTGTGCAGACCGGCGGCCCCGCGGCAATGAGTCCGCGTGACCGCCAGCAGTTTGCAAATGAACTGGATAGCTGGCTCAGACAGCAGAAACGCTGACGTTAAACGAAGCTGTCGTCGTCGTAGTCGTCGCCGCCAAAATCGTTGAGGTCGCCGTTGTCGGCAAAATTGTTATCCCAGCCGCTGTTCTGATCCAGGAAGGCGTTGTCATTACCCTCGTTGAAGGTGTTGAGGTTGTCATCGCCGCCGTTAAAGGTGTTGAGATTATCGTTCACCTCAGGCAGTGGTGGCTCATTGATGATGTTCACAATCTCTTCCGGCTGTGAGTGGTGGAACATGCTGGTCAGCATATCGGCCATCACCACACCACCGGCGACACCCACTGCCGTCTGCAGTGCGCCGCCGAGGAAGCCGGTGCCGCGTGACGCCGGGGCTGGCGCATATTGCGGCTGAGCCGGTTGCTGAGGCGCACTGTTCCAGGGTGACGGTTGCTGCTGTTGCTGAGCAGGCTGCTGCTGACGTGAACCGCCACCAAACAGTCCTGACAGAAACCCGCCACTGCTCTGTGCGGGCTGCTGTTGCTGTTGTTGTGCCAGCTGACTTTCCAGCGCCGATACCCGCTCATTGAGTTTTTTCAGCGCCGCTTCCTGAATCAGGATCGCCTGCGCCATATAGTAAGGTGCGCCAGGCTGCGCCTGCAGGTGCTGGTTAATCAGTTGTTCGGCAGCGGCATCACGTGCCGCGGTCTGGCTTTCGGCCTGTTTCAGGCGGGTGAACAGCCCTTCGATCAGTTGTTGTTCTTCGCGTTGCATGATGACTCTCCTGTGGCGATGGTGATCAGTATATGTGGGCGGCTGAGAGAAAAGTAAATCTGTGGCGGTAAGCAAATATTGCCAGACCCGTTTTGCCCCGCTTTTTCGCCATTTCTGCCGGGCAGCGGAGACCCTGATGCACAAATCGTGCATGCATTTCCCCTTGAAAAGATAAGACTTATCGCCATTCAGGGCAGTAAAGTGCGTAAAACCTGCCTGACAGGTGGAGGCCATAATAATTTCCAGTTATGATGCGTCGCATTAATCAGCTAACCATGCAGCCGCATCGCGCGGTCAGGCGGAGGAACGGCCCTGATGTCACTACCCATCTTTTTGATTGGCGCTCGCGGTTGCGGCAAAACCACAGTCGGCGTGGCGTTGTCGCAGGCGCTGGGCTACGCCTTCACCGACACCGATCACCATCTGCAACTCAGCACGCAGCGCAGCGTGGCCGAGATTGTGGCGGCAGAAGGGTGGGAGGGGTTCCGCGCCCGTGAAACCGAATCACTGCGGGCCGTGACGGCGCCGCGCACCGTGATAGCCACCGGCGGTGGCATGATTCTGGCCGAGGAGAACTGCCGCTTTATGCGGGAGCAGGGACAGGTGATCTGGCTTAGCGCCTCTCCGGAGGTGCTGGCAGAGCGGCTGCAAAGCGAACCAGAGGCGGCCCAGCGTCCGACCTTAACCGGCCGTCCGATTGCCGATGAGATGAGCGATGTCCTGCGCGAACGCGCGCATCTCTATCAGGCCGCCGCCCATCATCAGGTGAATGCCATGCAGTCCCCCGAGCGTGTGGTCGAGGAGATCCTGCTCTCCCTCTCCCTGGCGCGCGCCAGCTAACCCTCAGATTTTTCCCGCTTTGATCCCGCTTCAGTGGGTGTTGTCTATACTTACCTCATGACAGGCAGCGGCCTGTCCTGTGGAATGTTATTGAGAGAAGAGGGACACAGTATGCCGACCAGACCACCGTATCCACGTGAAGCGAAAGTTGTGCCTGTAGAAAAGGGTCCTGAGGGTAAAAAAGTCACGTCCTATGAGTTACGTGCCGATCACCCTAAACCAAATTCCTTAATCAGCGAGCACGAAACGGAAGAAGAAGCGCATGATGCCAAAGCGCGCTACGAAGACGTCGAAAAAGAGTAATTCGTTGCTGCTGGCAGGGACGCCAGCCTGTTTCATCCTGTGATAGCCGGCAACATCTTCTTCTGTCGCCCCTGCGCGATAAAGTTTTCTCTTTCCCCGACCGCATCCGGTCAATTAACACGCAAAATTTACGCAGATTTACTGCGACTGGCTTTTTGTCCGGGCGTCTGTTCTGCGCACTCCCGGCGTCGCCCTATAAAGCCCCGCTAATCAATTTTATCGCCGTATTTTCTCTGCTGCCGATCCTGCCGGTGTCAAAATTGTCGCTTGACCGATTCAGCGTCACGTTTTATTTTCGTCGGAACAGCAGAGGAACTTTGTTCCATATAGTGGAACCCGTGACATGACCACACTCGAAAATGCCGCCGCCGTACTCCGGTTATTTCAGCAAAAGGGCGTGACGCAGGGGCATGTCGGTCTCTCCTTCAGTGAGGTGGTTGAGGCGCTGGGCCTGCCCAAAAGCACGGTATCGCGTCTGCTCGCCACGATGGAAAGTCAGGGGCTGCTGGAGCGCGATGCCGACACGCGCGGTTATCATATTGGCCGCGTATTGTTAGCCGCCGCCGGACATTATCTGTCCGCACCGCTGGTGGACAGCGTCTCAGCCGCGATGGTCAGGCTGGCCGCAAAAACGGGCTGCATGGGCTACGTGTCAAAGCTGGATGGCCGGGAAATATTAGTGATGCGCATGTTTCATGGCCGTCACTTTACCCAGATGGTCACCCCACCCGGCAGCCGGATGCCGGCTGACGCCACCTCAACCGGCAGGGTACTGCTGGCGCAGTTAAGCGATGACGAGGTGCTGGCGCGCTTTCGTGACCACTGGCAGGCTGGCCCGGCAAACTCGCCGCAAAGCCCGGAGGCGCTTCTTGCCAGTCTGGCGGAAATCCGGCAGCAGGGCTGGTCACTGGCCCGGAATGAGTCTCTGCCTGGCATCAGTTCACTGTCAGTCATCGTGCACAACAAACATCATGGCGAAACGGTCGCGCTCTGCCTGTCGTTTCTGTCGCAGGAGTCGGAACCGGGATACCCGCCCGCGCTCCTTGACGCATTACGCGCAACGGCCACAGAGATGGCCGAAAAGTTTGGCGCGTAACGTCACCACGATTTTATCGGCGTAATACTTTCGCCACACCAGGGAAAACCAGGGCCTTCGGGCCTTTTTCTTTCAATCTGATCGCCATGCTTTACGCAGCAGACTGGCTGCCTGTGTGCGTCCCTCTCGCGTGTTTGTGCACGGGTGACGTTCCTGGCAGGAGGGCAGCGCCTGCGCGCATCAGAACCGTAAAAAAGACAAGCGGCGTCAACCCGTCAGCAGGCGGGCAGACATTCTTCTATTTCTTCTGGACAAGGACTGGCGGGGACATATGGAACGGGTAAATCCGATCAGGCACGCTGGCGTGGCACTGGTTTTAATTTTGCTTTCTATCGCGGGTGCCATTATTGGTATCCAGCTGATCACCACCCTTGGCGTAACGCCTAACACGTCGATTATTGGTGCGCTGTTTGCCATGCTGCTGGCGCGTATTCCGCTGCAGGCTTTCCGCCGCTATCGTTCGATTGAAATCCAGAATCTGGCGCAGACCGCTATCTCGTCAGCCACCTTCGGGGCAGCCAACAGCCTGCTGATGCCGATTGCGGTGCCCTGGGCGCTGGGAGAGCCGCAGCTGGTGCTGCCACTCTTCTGTGGCGTCAGTGCCGCAATGCTGCTTGATGCCTGGCTGCTCTATCGTCTGTTTGATACCCGCGTCTTTCCGGCCAGCAATGCCTGGCCTCCGGGCGTGGCGGCGGCTGAAGCGATCAAAGCAGGGGATAAAGGAGGACGTCAGGCCTGGCTGCTGGTGGCGGGTATTGTCGGTGGCGTTGTCGGCGCGATGCTGAAGATCCCGATGTCCGCCTTTGGCACCGCGTTTATCGGCAATATCTGGGCGCTGTCGATGCTCGGCATCGGTTTTCTGCTGCGGGCCTACGCGCAGCCGGTGGCCGGTATTGATATCAATGCACTCTACATTCCGCATGGCGTGATGGTCGGCGCCGGCCTGGTGGCGCTGATTCAGGTCATGATGGTGATCCGCAGTCGCAAAAATGATGCGCAGGGGGTGAGCCGCAACGGCAATGAGGTGCAGCGGGCGCTGGGCTTCGGCAGCGTGGGCTACATCGTGATTTCGGCGCTGCTGGCGCTGGCGGGCGGCCTGTGGAGTGAGATGGGCATCGCGATGCTGCTGCTGTTTGTCCTCTACGCCGCCTTTGCGGCCTTTGCCCATGAACTGATTGTCGGGATTGCCGCGATGCACTCCGGCTGGTTCCCGGCCTTTGCCGTGGCGCTGATTACGCTGATTATCGGCATTCTGCTCGGCTTTCCGCCGCTGGCACTCTGTCTGCTGTGCGGCTTTACCGCCGCCACCGGGCCGGCGTTCGCCGATATGGGATATGACCTGAAGGCGGGCTTTATCCTGCGCGGCAACGGTGCCGACCTGCAACAGGAGCTGTGGGGACGGCGCATTCAGCTGATCGCCGCCATGATCGCCTTTGTGGTGTCGATTCCGCTGGTCTGGTACGCCCACACCCTGTTCTTTACCGATAACCTGCTGCCGCCGGTGGCGCGGGTCTATGCCAAAACGATTCAGGCGGGCGCGGAGCCGGGTATCGCCGGAAACCTGCTGCTGTGGGCAATTCCTGGCGCGATGATTCAGCTGATCGGCGGACCGAAACGGCAGCTGGGCGTGCTGCTGGCCACCGGTCTGTTAATCAACAACGCGATGGCGGGCTGGGCTGTGATGGTCGGGATTGCCCTGCGCATCGTCATTATTCGCGTCTGGGGCGAGCGGGGCCGGTCGCCTATGGAAGTCATGGCGGCAGGGTTTATTGCTGGTGATGCCCTCTACAGCTTCTTCCATTCGCTGTTTGCCAGCAGCAGCAAGAAATAAAAGGATTAACGATGAGTTTGCAGCAGACCCTGACGGTTTTTGAATTACTGGACAGCGCCCACATCGACGGGCAGCAGGTGGTGGATCTGTTTGCGCCCTGGCCGGAGATCACGGCCCGTTTCAACCGGGTGACGGGTCCCAAAGGCCGGACCGACTTTGTGCGCATCGATATCCCGGGCGTGCAGGGCAAAGCCGCGGGAGGCCGTGCGCCAACGCTGGGCATTATTGGCCGGCTTGGCGGCATCGGTGCCCGCCCTGGCCGGATCGGGATGGTCTCCGATGCCGATGGCGCCGTCGCGGCGATCGCCTGTGCGCTGAAGCTGGCGCAGATGCAGGGTAAAGGCGACAGGCTGACCGGGGATGTGATCATCACCACCCATATCTGTCCCGATGCGCCCACACGGCCGCATCTGCCGGTCGATTTTATGGATTCACCGATTGATGATGTCACGATGAATGACAATGAGGTGGTGGCGGGAGTGGATGCGATTCTGTCGATCGACACCACCAAAGGCAATCGCATCATCAACCACAAAGGTTTTGCCCTGTCGCCGACGGTAAAAGAGGGCTACATCCTGCGGGTGTCGGAGGATCTGCTGCGCATCATGGAGATGACCAGCGGTCGTCCGGCGGTGACCTTCCCGATCACGACTCAGGATATTACGCCGTACGGTAACGGGATTTATCACCTCAACAGTATTCTGCAGCCTTCCACCGCCACCGATGTCCCGGTTGTGGGCGTGGCGATCACGGCAGAGTCGGTGGTGCCGGGCTGCGGAACCGGGGCCAGCCATGAAGTGGACATTGCGGCCGCCGCGAAGTTTGCCATTGAGGTCGCCAAGGAGTTTGGTCGTGAAACCTGTCACTTCTACGACGCCGACGAATATGCGCGACTGATCGCGCTCTATGGCAGCCTGGCGCATCTGCGTCACCGGAACCACTAAGATGACGGCCTCCCTGGTGACGCTGACCATCGGTCAGTCGCCGCGCAGCGACATTCTGCCGCTGCTGCGTCAGCATCTGCCGGATGCGCAGACCGATCACGCCGGACTGCTGGATGGGCTGAGCTGCACCGAGATCCAGGCGCAGTTTGCGCCGGATGCAGGCGATGCGGTGCTGGTGTCACGGCTGCAAAGCGGCGAACAGGTGCGGCTGGCGGCGTCAAAGGTGGAGCAGGGATTGCAGCGCAAAATCAGTGCGCTGGAACTTGCAGGCTATCAGACCATCCTGCTGCTCTGCACCGGTGAATTCAGCCAGCTTCGCACCCGACAGGCGCTTCTGCTGGAGCCGGACCGTATTATCCCGCCGCTGATCGGCGCCATAGTGCAGCAGCAGCAGATCGGGATCGTGGTGCCGGTTACGGAGCAGATTGTCGAGCAGGCGGGTAAGTGGCAGCATCTGCCCATCCCCCCCTGTTATGCGGTTGCCAGCCCCTATGAGGGCGATCAGGCGACCTTCACCAGTGCGGCGCGCTCGCTGCAAGCGCAGGGGGCGGCGCTGGTGGTGATGGACTGTATGGGGTATCACCAGCAGCATCGGGCTGCGTTACAGCAGCAGCTGGGCGTGCCGGTTCTCCTCTCTAACGAGCTGGTGGCCCGGCTGGCGGCCGCGCTGCTTCCCTGACGAAGGCGATCACAAACGCCTGTGATTTCGCGTGACAGATCAGCGGGTTCCCTTCTACACTGCCAGACACACAACATGTGCTCTGGAGACTATTATGCTCAACGTAAGTGAGTATTTTGACGGAAAAGTTAAATCTATCGGTTTTGACAGTGCGAGCACCGGCCGTGCCAGCGTAGGCGTGATGGCTGAAGGTGAATACACATTTGGTACCGGTCAGCCGGAAGAGATGACCGTGGTCAGCGGCTCGCTTAAGGTGCTGCTGCCAGGTGAGACCGAGTGGAAATGGTTTGAAGCGGGTTCGGTATTTAACGTGCCGGGTCACAGCGAATTTCATCTGCAGGTTGGCGAGCCAAGTTCCTATCTCTGCCGTTACCTGAAAGATAAAGATTAAAAAAAGGCCGCTAAGCGGCCCTTTTTTCTAGCGAATAATCTTCACATCACTCAGGGTGATAGTGTCCATCGGTTTATCACCTGTTTTTGCCCTTAGTGGTGCTAAAACCCGCAGGTCTTCAAGCCAGGCACTCTCTATGACGGTGACAGGCTGTTTGTCTGTCGCGATGGTACAGGCCACCTTCAGATAACGTCCGCTAAATGCCGGGTTAATCTCCCGCGCGTCACCACCGCTGGAGACAGCACAGGTTTCCCGCTGATGACTTTCCTCATCTTTGTCCACGCTACCCTCACTCACCACGTCGTTCTGATAGTGCTGTCCGGCGATAAGCGGATAACGCAGCGTCGAGCTAAGCTGTTTTAAGCGCGAAGGGGAATAGGAAATCGACATGGCAAAGGCGAGCTGAATATCATTGGCAATCGTCAGACGCTGCACTTTCCAGAGACCGTAATCCTCCAGCTTGCGAATAAAGCCTGACTCATCCGCCACCATCTGTACGCTGACGTGACTTTTTCGGCCATTTTCAACCCAGCTGAGCTGGCGAAAACGCGGCGTGGCCCAGGGACGAACCAGAGCTTTCAGCTGCTGCTGTAGGGCAGGATCAAGCGGGACGGCGGCCAGCACCGAGGCCGGATTGCCGTTCAGGTCGGGCAGCATATGCTGTGCCGTCGCACCGGAAGATTTATGCGATGCGGATTTGAAGCGCCCCAGCGCATGAAATTTCTTCATATCTGGCAGCGTACAGAGTTGAGCAAAGGTTTTTTGTAGCAGTGGTGTCAGAGCAAAATCAGCTTTACGGCGCGCCAGTTGGCCCCCATCCAGCGAATCGGTCACGTAACCTTTGTCATCAATATCAAACATGGACAAAGGTGTACTGACACCAGTTGCGCAGTTAAAACGGTAATTTTCAACCTTCAGGCTGTAGGGCGCATCAAAGGGCGGATCGAAATCGCTGGCTGCGTAATCGGTGCCGACCCGGACCCGCAATTTATCTCCCTCACGTTTCAGGCTGGCAACGTCAATCAGCGTCGTAGCGCCATATTTATCAGTCGAGTCGATTTTTTCCCAGGTCACTGATTGTTCTGGCAATGCGCAGATTTTTTTCAGAACAGCCGGATCCTGATTGGGGCCAGGCTGAGGTGCGCTGTAGCGGTCATACTCATTGCCATAAAAACGGCCTTGTGGGTGGCCTTCTGCATCGACCATGTGGCGGTAAAGCGCTTCGGAATAAGGTTTTTTGCAATCAAAAGCCTGCCAGATCTGCATTGCGCCTCCGTTTTTACCGGGAATAGCTATCATCACATTCAGGCGATCATTGATACGTACGGCATCGAAACGGCTGACGCTGGGCGGATCATCCGAGGCGGGTTGGCTGCGTGCAGAGATTGAAAGAAGCGACAGAGTGCAGAATAAAAACAGGTACCGTAATAAGCGGGTCATGGGTGGAAGTCCTTTGCCAAAGAACCGGTTATCGGCAAAGTGGGCCAAAACTTCAGGGCGGAACAGCGCCGCCCTGTTATTGATTAACGCTGGGCTTCGCCGCCTAACGCTTCCACCAGATTGCTGGTCAGTGCCGCCAGTTCGCTGGTCATCAGAATAAAGTCCGCATCAAAGCGCTGGGCAAAATCTTCGCGGTCGATATCGTCGTTCTGGTCACGCAGCGTGTCGCTGAACTTCAGACGTTTCACCGAACCGTCATCCGCCAGCACGAACTGAATGCGTTCCTGCCAGTCGAGTGCCAGTTTGGTCACCAGCTTTCCCGCTTCGATATGGTTGGCAATCTCATCACACACCAGATCCTGTTTCTTACAGCGGATCACGCCGCCATCTTCCAGCAGCGCTTTCAGCTCCGCTTCATCCATCAGCGCAAAACCGGCAGGCAGGTCGCCCGAACGTACCCATTCGGTCAGGGTCAGCTCAATCGGGTTTTCCAGCGTCAGCGGCACCACTGGCAGTGAACCCAGGCTTTTGCGCAGCAGCGCCAGGGTATCTTCCGCTTTTTTCGCGCTGGCACAGTCAACCATAATCAGATTGTTGACTGTGTCGATCCACAGATAAGTCTGGCTGAAACGGCTGAAGGCGCGCGGCAGCAGGCTGTGCAGCACTTCATCTTTCAGGGAGTCTTTCTCCGTCTTTTTGAGCTTGCGGCTCTGCTCAGATTCCAGCTTGTCGATTTTCGCTTCCAGCGCCTGTTTCACGACCGGCGACGGCAGGATTTTCTCCTCTTTGCGGGCACAAATCACAATCTGGCCTTTGTTCTCATGGGTCAGCGCGTCGCTGCGGTTACCCATCGGCGGGACCCAGCCGGTCTTGCTCATATCCTGACTGCCACACGGTGAAAACGTGAAGGCGTCGAGCTGTTTTTCCATCTCATCTGCGGACAACGGAATGTCACGATTCAGACGATAAACCATCATATTTTTAAACCACAACATCGGGATTCCTTACCGGGGCGCGATCGGGCGCACAAGTCTGCGAGAGTCAGCGCGCATGATAGCGAAACATCGGAGTGGTTTCATTGCCTTTAAGGCAGCCGCCTTCTACTGTATCTCTCACCTGAATGAATAACGAGGACGTAACCGTGCGCATAGGCATAGATCTGGGTGGCACCAAGACAGAAGTGATTGCATTGTCGGATAAGGGACAGGAGCTGTTCCGCCATCGGGTGAATACCCCGCGTGATGACTATCAGGCAACGGTGCAGGCGATTGTCGATCTGGTCACACTGGCAGAGCAGAAAACCGGCGAGACCGGTACGGTCGGCCTTGGGATCCCTGGCTCGCTTTCGCCCTTCAGTAAGCGGGTGAAAAATGCCAACTCCACCTGGCTCAACGGTCAGCCGCTGGATAAAGATCTGGCTCAGGCGCTGAATCGGGAAGTGCGCATCGCCAACGATGCTAACTGCCTGGCGGTATCGGAAGCGGTTGATGGGGCGGGAGCCGGACAGTCGCTGGTGTTTGCGGTGATCATCGGCACCGGCTCGGGAGCGGGCGTGGCGATCAACGGTGAATCGCGCATTGGCGGCAACGGCAATGCCGGTGAGTGGGGGCACAATCCACTGCCCTGGATGGATGAGGATGAGCTGCGCTACCGCCAGGAAGTGCCCTGTTACTGCGGCCAGCAGGGCTGCATTGAGACGTTTGTCTCTGGCACCGGCTTTGGTATCGACTATCAGCGGCTGAGCGGCGTGCATCGCAAAGGGGCGGAAATCGTCTCGCTGCTGGCGCAGCAGGATCCGATCGCCGAACTGGCGATGAGCCGTTATGAGCTGCGGCTGGCAAAATCGCTGGCACAGGTGGTGAATCTGATCGATCCCGATGTGATCGTGCTGGGCGGCGGGATGAGCAACGTGGATCGCCTCTATCAGACCGTGCCGCTGCTGATGAAGAAGTGGGTGTTTGGCGGCGAGTGTGAAACGCCGGTGCTGAAAGCGCAGCATGGCGACTCCAGCGGCGTGCGCGGTGCGGCGTGGCTTTGGCCGCTGCAGAGCTGATGCGGCATGCCGTTGAGAGCTGACCCTGTCATGCGCTTGCCGGACCGCGGCGGCTCAGCCCCTGAAGTACCAGGCGCTGAGCCGTTGATCCGTCAGCGTTGTTATGCCGGTTTACTCGCCCACCAGCATACTGTCCTGCGGGGCGCGTCCGCGCTGCGCTTTGGTCGCAAGGAAATAGAGATAGCCCACCACCATAATGGCGACAAACAGCGCGCCAATCACCGGGTTGAACCACAGCATGGCCAGCAGACAGATGACCGACAGCAGCAGGGCGATGCCCGGCACAATCGGATAGCCCGGCGCACGGAAACTGCGTGCCATCTCCGGCGCGCTGCGGCGCAGCCGGAAGAGGCTGAGCATGCTCATGATGTACATCACGATGGCACCAAACACCGCCATGGTGATCATCGCCGCCGTCAGTGTCATCCCCTGCAGATTGATCACGCCATCGCTGTAGATGGCCGCAATGCCCAGCACGCCGCCGGTAATGATGGCGCGATGCGGGGTCTGAAAACGCGACAGTTTTGCCAGGGCAGGAGGCAGATAACCCGCGCGGGCCAGCGCAAAGAACTGCCGTGAGTAGCCGAGAATAATGCCGTGAAAGCTGGCAATCAGGCCAAACAGGCCGATCCAGACCAGCATGTGCATCCAGTTTGAGTGCTCCCCGACGATCATTTTCATCGCCTGCGGCAGCGGATCGTTAATGTCAGCCAGTTTGCGCCAGTCGCCCGCACCGCCCGCCATCAGCATCACGCCAATCGCCAGCACCACCAGCGTCAGAATGCCGCTGATGTAGGCGCGGGGAATGGTTCGCGTGGGATCTTTTGCCTCTTCCGCCGCCATTGCCGCGCCTTCAATCGCGAGGAAAAACCAGATGGCAAAAGGAATCGCGGCGAAAATGCCGGAGAAGGCGGGCAGTCCGAAGCTGTCGCTGCCCGCCCAGCCGTGTGCGGCGAAGTTCGCCAGGCTGAAACCGGGAGAGACCACGCCCATAAACACCAGCAGTTCGATCACCGCCAGCACCGTCACCACCAGTTCGAACATCGCGGCCAGTTTTACGCCGAGGATATTCAGCGTCATAAACAGCAGGTAGGCGCCGACGGCGGCGGTTTTCGGGTTAAGGTCGGGATACTGCACGTTAAGATAGGCCCCAATCGCCATGGCAATCGCCGGTGGCGCAAAGACAAACTCAATCAGCGTCGCCAGACCGGCAATCAGCCCGCCGGTTTCGCCAAAGGCGCGGCGACTGTAGGCAAACGGCCCGCCCGCATGGGGGATCGCGGTGGTCAGTTCGGTGAAGCTGAAGATAAAACAGGTGTAAAGCGTGGCGATCAGTGCGGTGGTGACCAGGAATCCCAGCGTGCCCGCCACCGCCCAGCCATAACTCCAGCCAAAATATTCGCCTGAGATCACCAGGCCAACCGCAATCCCCCACAGATGCAGGGTGCCCAGCGTGGGCTTGAGTCTGTTTGTCATAACTGCCATCCCCGTCGTTGTTGGTCTTATGCGGCGTTACACCGCCATTACGCTACAGTAGAAGGATGATGCCGCTGCCTTGCGCGCCACGACTTGACGCCAGCGCAGTGACTTCTGTTCTCCAGAGTCAACTCACACGCAACAACCGGGCCAGTTGTACGCTGCGGTCAACTTTGTCTCCTCTGAAGTCAAGCAGCACACACGCTGGCCACGCATGCTGAAATGACGCAAGTGACCAGGAGCCGGACTGATGAGCGCGAAACAATATGACAACCTGACTGATTCCCAACTCACCCTGATGGCGCAGCAGGCGCTGGCCTGTTATCCCGATCCGCTGCAGGGTCAGCTCAGCCTGCTGTGCCGATCGGAGAACGCCACGTTTCTGCTCAGGGCGGCCGGGCAGCGTTATGCGCTGCGGCTGCATCGTGGCGATTACCATCAGAAAGCGGATATCGTCAGTGAACTGCAGTGGCTCGATGCGCTGCGTGAAACCGGCATCATGGTGCCGGAAGCGGTGCCGGATAAAGAGGGCGAGCAGGTGCTGACGCTGCGGCTGCCGGATGGCAGCGAGCGTTATGTGGTGCTGTTTCACTGGATCGAGGGCGAGATGCCGACCACCGACGTCGATCCCCGCGCCTTTCAGCAGCTGGGGCAGATCACGGCCCGGCTGCACCAGCAGAGTAAGCAGTGGCAAAAGCCAGCGGGCTTTCAGCGCATTATCTGGGACCACCACACCATGACCAGCGCGGAGAGTCACTGGGGACGCTGGCAGGATGCGCCAAACCTCAACCCTGCCGATCACGGCGTGGTCGAACAGGCGATTGCGCAGGTGGGCGCGGCGATGGCGCAGTTCGGGAAGGGATCGGATCGTTACGGCCTGATCCACGCCGATCTTCGCCTGACCAACCTGCTGCTGCACAAAGGGGAAACGCGGGTGATCGACTTTGATGACTGCGGGCTGGGCTGGTATCTGCACGATCTGGCGGCGGCGATCAGTTTTGTTGAGCACCATCCGCGCGCCCCGGAGTGGATCGATCACTGGATCCGCGGTTATGAGCAGGTGGCGCACATCAGCGATGCGGAGATGGCTATGCTGCCTGCGCTGCTGGTTCAGCGTCGTATTCAGCTCACCGCGTGGGTCGGTTCGCATGCCGAAACGGAAATGGCGCGCAGTCTGGGACCCGAGTGGGCGAGCCATTCAGTGCGTCTCTGCCGCCGTTATCTGGAGGGGGAGCGACTGCCGGTGGGGGTCTGATGCACCAGCGACGGGCGTCGCTGCGCCGCCACAGTGCCCGACAGCCGGGTGGCGCAGCGGAAGAGGCGGCCGGGATGTGGGATGCGGTTGCGCCCGTGCCGCCTGCGGCTGGCTTCGGGAAACTGGTATGGAAATTGCTGTCAGTAACAGGGGTGATCCACCTTTCTACTCACAGAGGCGACCATGAATCCGACACTGATCAAGCCCGATGCGTTTGCTGCCTGCTCGGCAGCCGCAGAAGCTGGCAATCACGGCGTACTGGCTGCGGCAGCGACTGGCCTGAGCGACTTTATTCATACTCAGGGCGGCGACGCGGACCGCATCTTCGGTATCAGCGGCATCGATCCGGAGCGCCTTGCCAGCCCGACGCTGAGCCTCGGGCTGGTTAACTACTGTCGGGTACTGGAAGAGGCGGCCCGACACTCCGGTTCTGATAACTTCGGTTTGCACTACGGCAGGCAGTTTAAACCGCAGTCATTAGGCCTGATTGGCTACATCGGTCTCTGTTCCACCACGCTGGAACAGGCGCTGCACAATGTGGTCAACGCGTTTCCCTGGCATCAGCACGACACCCTGACACGTCTGGTGGATAAGGGGGAGTGCTGGCGGCTCGACTATCAGGTGCGCCACGGGGCGATTCTGTCGCGCCGTCAGGATGCGGAGCTGACGCTGGGCATGTTTATGAATCTGATCCGCCACGTGGCGGGCAAACACTGGGCGCCGCGCGAAGTGCACTTTGAACATCCGCGCCCCGGCCAGTGGCACGATCACTGCAAAGTCTTTGATGCGCCGGTCTGGTTCGATCAGGCCTTCAATTCACTGGTGATCCCGAAGCGGGATCTGCTGCGCGCCATGCCGGAGAGCGATCCGATCCTGCTGACGGTGATGCAGGATGCGATCCGGCGGCTTAATCGCGGCACGTCGCAGCAGAGCATGATTGAGCAGGCGCGTTCGCAGGTCAATCTGTCGCTGATGCAGGGGGAGCCGGTGCTGGAAGAGGTGGCGGATAAGCTGGGGCTGTCGAGCTGGTCACTGCAGCGGCGGCTGCGCGAAGAGGGCAGCAGCTTCACCGCGCTGGTGGATCAGGTGCGCTGCGAAATGGCGACACACTACCTGCAACAGAAGCAGCTGCCGATTTCAGAAATGGCGCTGCTGCTGGGCTACTCGGAAGTCAGTGCTTTTTCGCGCGCGTTCCGTCGCTGGTTCGGTATCAGTCCGCGTCAGTGGCGTCAGGAGGGGCTGGCCAGCTAACCGCGCGGCGCAAAGCCGAACCACGCGGGTTGTCCGGGCTCCGGCGGTGGCGGAAGGCCGCGGGTCTGCGCCACCAGCTGCCATGCGCGCAGGCAGAGCGCTTCATCACCCTGGGTCTGGGTCACCGCATAACGTCCACTCCGTTGCCATTCCATCCGTACCAGACATTGCTGGCCCGCATAACGGGCTGCATCCCGGAAGTCCCGGTTCAGCACTGGCTGCATTTGATGCGTCCAGTGACAGGATTTGCTGTCAGGATCTTTCTCCGGCTGACAGAGGTTTGCCACGCTATCCCGTTGCTTTATTACAGGTTGCTGGCAGGCGCTGAGCGAGATGGCAACAATCACACCCGGCAATATACGCCTCATTACATTAATCAAATTCATTTAACTGGCCCATCTCCCCTTAAAGATCTTCCGGTCTGCTGCCGACAGTCTACAGACCGGCCTGCTGAATGCTATGGCATTCCTCCGACTGTCAGCAGAACCAGAATTTACCGCCCCGATGCGGACGATCTCTCTTTCACGTTTTGGATGAGAAAGGCAGAAAACAGGCCTTTGCGGCACTCTCCCGGTTGACGGCGTCGCTGATGAGCGGCTGTGCCACCGAATCCTCCCATGCTATTCAGGCCCCGCAGGTTCCAGGTCTGCATGCTCAGCTCGGCCTGCTCTACGCCAAAACTGGCGATACCAACAAGGCCTTCAGTCAGTTCGCCATCAAGAAACAGTTGTTCCCCGAATCGGCACCTTACATGGATTTTCTGATGAGTAAAAAACAAGGGGTGGTAGGGTGAAGAACTGGTTGCTCTCGGTAGGACCCTCATGGTGCTGTTGCTGACCGGCTGCGGGCAGCCAAAAAAACGTATGACTACACCGTGTTTCGTGCCAGCAAGGCTGCCTCAATTCTGGTGTAGCCTGCGAATAACACCTCGCCGGATATCAACGCCGCGCACAGCTTAACCTCACTGGTCCGCGTCCGCTGGCCAAAGCCGGTTACTATGCCTTTGCGGCGGCCGTGGCTGAAGAGACCTTTCAGCAGAATGGCCTGACCAGCGCTACTGACGCCCAGGCAGTCAGCGCGCTCCGTCGGCATGCGATTTTTCATGCCGATATCGCACTCTATATCGCGATCGGCGAATATGGCAGCAGCTATCGCGCCATTGACAGCGTGACCACCGTGACGGCCAAAGCCCGCCTGGTGGATCTGCGCAGCGGCAAAGAGATCTGGCAGGGGGCCGCCAAGGCCACCGACAATCAACAAAGCAACAATGCCAAAAATGGACTGGTCGGCATTCTGGTCAATGCGGCGAACAAACAGATCTCTGACAGCGTGACGGATAGAGCGCATACAGTGGCCGGACTGACCACTAATCGCCCGCTGGCGTATCACAAGCAGGGCGGGTTACTTACCGGCCCACGTTACAAGGCCGTCAGCGTTAGCTGATCAGACTGAGTCGGGCACCTGTTAATCAGAACGCATTATTTCTGACGCGGAAGGAGCGGGTGATGCGGTCCCATATCTCCACCAGCTCTGCCTCGCTGTAAGCCGGGGGTGGCAGGGCGTGGTTGCTGAGTGTCAGGTCAAGATTGGGGTGCCTGAAGTCCGCTGTTTTCTCATTGGCTGCGGCGGTAAACAATAACTGTGCTGTCGGATTATCCGGAGAATCCTCTGAAGGCGCAGTGGCAAGCCATTCACTGGCCTCAAAGCCAGCAATCTGTGCTTTACCCTTGCGCAGCGTTCTGGCGTTAATTGCTGAAAGATAAGACTGGATTTCACCGCTTCGCTCCATCATGTCAGTGCTCTCTTTTAAGGCATTGTTGCTCCAGACGACGAAAGAAAAGACCTGATTATGGGGATAAGTGAAGGTGATATCTTCCTGTGGCTTTCCCTTACCGTCGCGGATAAAGCCCTGTGAAATACAGGTGCCCGGCTGAGTCGGGATTTCATCATCTTTTCGCCCGCTCAGGCGGGACATCAAATCCTGCAGCTCGGCCAGCTTCTGGGGTTTAGTGTTAAGAGAATCTATGTTTACACCAGCCCTGATTAAACTTTCCTTATTTTCCTTATACTTCGGATCTGACAAATCATTGATTTCTTGAACGAGGGTAAATGCCACTCCATCGACATACAGATGACCCTCAAGTATGCGACCAAACCCCGGTACGCTCTCATTTCTGTTGCGGTCAAATATCACTGCATTCTCACCCAGCGAGTAAACCTGCTTAAGAAAAGGCTGATCGACTTCTCTTACCGTGTGCCCTTTTTTCAGTTCCTGCTCCCGCAGCCGGATACGCTGTGCAAACGCCGGCGGGTAGAGCCGCCTGCTGCTGATGCTGACGTCATTAATCTGAGCGCGATCCGTGAGGGTATTTTCAAAAGAGGCAGGAGCCTCAAATATATAGCGGCCCACACACTGGGTTCTGGTGGTGGCAAACAGGGTATCGACCCTAAGTTTTTCCCTGTCCGTTAACGCTGATGGCGTATGCACAAACGTTACGTAGTTGTGAATATAGAATCCTGCCGCCAGCAGCACGATTGTCAGCGGGAAGAGCAGCTGCAGAGGGGGGGTTTTCATGGTGCAGGCACCTGCCGGACAATGGGTATGGGCGAGCAGACCCTGAAATCAGGGCATCCCGCTAATCGCTGTAAACTCGCGTCAGAAACGCATCGGTCGCTTCTCATCTCTGGCTCAGAACGCATTATTTCTGATGCGGAAGGAGCGGGTGATGCGGTCCCATATCTCCACCAGCTCTGCTTCGCTGTAAGCCGGCGGAGGCAGGGCGTGGTTGCTGAGTGTCAGGTCAAGATTGGGGTGCCTGAAGTCCGCTGTTTTCTCATTGGCTGCGGCGGTAAACAATAACTGTGCTGTCGGATTATCCGGAGAATCCTCTGAAGGCGCAGTGGCAAGCCATTCACTGGCCTCAAAGCCAGCAATCTGTGCTTTACCCTTGCGCAGCGTTCTGGCGTTAATTGCTGAAAGATAAGACTGGATTTCACCGCTTCGCTCCATCATGTCAGTACTCTCTTTTAAGGCATTGTTGCTCCAGACGACGAAAGAAAAGATCGGGTTATGGCGGTAAATGAAGGTGATATCTTCCTGGGGCTTCCCCTTACCGTCGCGGATAAACCCCTGTGAAATGCAGGTGCCCGGCTGAGTCGGGATTTCATCATCTTTTCGCCCGCTCAGGCGGGACATCAAATCCTGCAGCTCGGCCAGCTTCTGGGGTTTAGTGTTAAGAGAACCCACACTGACGCCAGCCTTGATAAAGTCTTCCTTATCTTTTTGATACTTTGGGTCAGATAAATCGAGAATCTCCTGAGTAAGAATAAATGCCACCCCGTCAGCGTACAGGTGTCCTTCTAAAACACGACCAAACCCAGCTGCACTCTCATTTTTATTACGGTCAAAAATCACCGCATTCTCATTAAGGCGGTACGCCTGCTTGAGAAAAGGCATATCTGCTGGATCAACGGTGAGGCTACTTTTCAGTTCCTGCTCCCGCAGCCGGATACGCTGTGCAAACGCCGGCGGGTAGAGCCGCCTGCTGCTGATGCTGACGTCATTAATCTGAGCGCGATCCGTTAGGGTATTTTCAAAAGAGGCAGGAGCCTCAAATATATAGCGGCCCACACACTGGGTTCTGGTGGTGGCAAACAGGGTATCGACCATACGTTTTTCCTTGTCCGTCAACGCTGATGGCGTATGCACAAACGTCACGTAGTTGTGAATATAGAATCCTGCCGCCAGGAGCACGATTGTCAGCGGGAAGAGCAGCTGTAGAGGCGGTTTTTTCATGGTGCAGGCACCTGCTGTACAATTTTCACCACAGCGCGGACCGTGAACACCAGGGCGTCCGACAGGTCGCTGTAAACCGACCGCGAGCGATCCACGGGCGCAGTTGCATAGGCACCTTCATGGTCAACATCGGTTGCCAGCGCGCCATGAATGTGAGGGGATGTGGTTCGGATTGCGGTCACTGGTACGGTGCCATCGCCAGGCGTGCCGGAAGAAATCAGCTCGTGAGTTCTTAACGGGGACAGCTCAAAAGGATCGCCAGCATCAATCCGGACTCTCTGCGCCTCCCTCACGCGAAGTGGTATCCGCTCTTTCCACGTCAGGGACGCATCAGACGGATTGTCCGCACTCGCGCCGTAAAACAGCCAGGTTTGTGGGTGATATTTGTTACTTAATTCCTCGATGAATTTTCTAACATCCACTTTAACTCGCTTTAAGTACGACACCCACTCTTGGTCCGCATCATCCAGCAGTAAATCCTGCTCGCACAGCCGCCACCAGTCCCTTTTATTTAGGTAAATCTCATCATATGGATCGCCCAGCGGTAGAGACAGTCGTGCACCATCTTCTTCGATTTTCAGCCAACCCGGACCATACGCTGTACCCGGCAGCAACTGTAAAGGCCCGGGGGATTGTGCCAGCACCGGCATGAGCTTTTCTGCGCTGTCCCCGATGATCATTCCGATAAGACCGCGTTCGCCGATTTTCATGCGACGGTAGGCGGCAGGCGAACCCAGATCGGGCATTACGCCATGAACTATTCCCAGAATATTCTCCTGACCGTTCATATTTTCTGAGTAGTGCCGCGCGACAAGTCCTCCCATTGAGTGGGTCACCAGAATAACTTTGTTCACAGCCAGGCGGCCGTAATATTCCCTCAGCACATCGCTGATATATTTGCCCAGCTCCCTGGCTGAATCCGCGTTTGACTGCAGCCAGTTATAACCGAATACGTGCAGTGGAAATAAAAACCGGTGACCGTGTGTGGCTTCCTCTTCGGTCAGTGTCTGGTCCTCCGGTTCTTCGCCTATCCTGACGCCAACGAAGCGCTGTCGTGCAGTCTGTAACTTCTCCTCCCTGAAATAGTTGTCCAGCAGAATATCGTCGTCACTTAGCAGGTACTGCAGCCGGTCAAGCGCCTCGCCATAGCTAAAGTAAAACGCGCTTCCCCATCCGCGCTTCCGTCGGGAAGGAAATTTTTTTCCATCCGCTCCGTCGTTAAAGATTTTTCCGCTGTCATCAACCATCGAGGTTTTCGGATCCAGCAAAAACTTTCTTTTTTCTGCGCTGGCCAATAGCCACTTTTTTAGAGATGAGGCGCTGAATTGCCAAACTTCGCTATTTTTATTTTTGAGGTTTGACCCCATCACTCCCGGAATGAAGATCACCGGAATGACTTTAGTTGGTGGCATCAGACAAACCGCCACATGATTTTCTTCTTTCGGGTGATAGGTGAGTTCGAAATGACACTGCCCGTTGTCATTCCAGACTGGGCGATGATAAGAACGGTTTTCTTTTTTACTATCTTCCATGCGTAAGCTTCCTGCTCTCTGCGTCGAGAACTGGATTATCTACATAATTATCTGGCCCTGAATTGATCGGGAAGGGGGATAGCTTTAATTAAAACTCTTTGAAGTGACTGAGTGATAGGGTATGGGACAGGTTCTCTCTGTAGAGCAGGATTAATCTGCAAGTCTGCCTTAACATCGAATCATCTCTATCGCCTGACGCAATGCGAATTTTGAGTCCTGCTCAGGTTACGTAATTTATTGCCTGAAAGGACTCCAGAATTCCCTGTGATGCTCATGCCAGTTGATCGATGAGCAAGGCAGGCATTTTACTGCAAAGTGCCCGTTATCCCTGGGGCAGCTCCAGCTGGCTGTATCCCAGCCCGTTCATCTTGCGCACTTTAATCTGCACCGGGATACGCTCCTTCATCGCCTCAACGTGGCTGATCACCCCGATGGTTTTGCCGCTGGCGTTGAGCGCATCCAGGGCATCCAGCGCGGTGTCGAGCGTCTGGGCATCCAGCGTGCCGAATCCTTCATCCAGAAACAGCGATTCGATGCGCGTTTTGTGGCTCACCAGATCGGATAACGCCAGGGCCAGCGCCAGACTGACCAGGAAGCTCTCCCCGCCCGACAGGGTGCGGGTATCGCGTGCGGCATCAGCCTGCCAGGTGTCAACCACATCCAGCTCCAGCTGATCCTGCGCCCGCCGCTGCAGCAGATAGCGTCCATGCAGCCGGTCAAGCTGACGGTTAGCGAGCGCGACCAGATGATCCAGCGTCAGCCCCTGGGCGAAACGCCGGAATTTATCGCCGCTGGCGGAGCCGATCAGGTCGTTGAGCAGGCTCCACTGTGCCAGCGCCACCCCATCCTGTTCTATCTGTGTCATCAGACTCTGCTGCCGGGCACGCAGGCTGGCGTCGCTGTGCAGCTGCTGCTGAATCTGACCCTGCTGGCTGGCGTTGTCGCGCAGCGCCAGCCGCAACTGCTCCAGCTGCTGCGCCAGCGCCTCGGCAGATTCCGGCATCGCGTCGGGCTTTGCCTGCTGATGGGTGCTGAGCCGCTGACGCAGATCCGCCCGTCGCGCCTGCTGCTGCTGGTACTGCTGATCGAGCTGCTGCAGCTGCTGGCGCAGTTGCAGCGCACTCTGCTCATCCAGCAGCGCCGCGCGCAGGCTGGCTTCATCGGCAAATCCGGCGCGCGCCAGTGCCTGCTGCAGTGTGCTTTCCGCCTCTGCCAGTTTGCTGCTGAGGGTCTGACGCTGATTTTCCAGCCCCGCCAGCTCACCCTGCAGGCGACTGACCTCGGCCTGCGCCTGTTGCAGCGCGGTGAGCTGCTGTGCCAGCTGTTCATCGGCGTGCTGAACGCGGGCCTGCAGCTGCTGACGGGCGAGGGTGACCTCGCGATCGCCAAACAGCGCCAGACGATGTTGACGCATTTCGCTGAGCTGCGCCTGGCTCTGCTGCTGCTGCTGCTGACGAGTCGTGAGCTGCTGCTGTTCCTGTTCAGCCTGCTGCTGCAGGGCAGTGAGCTGGGTTTCTCCTTTCAACAGCTGTGGCTGCAGGTTAGCGAGCAACTGCTCACTCTCCTGCCAGCGCTGCCAGCGCCGCTGTTGTTCCGCCAGCCA
This sequence comes from Pantoea sp. GM_Pan_3, assembly GCF_026541045.1. Lineage (NCBI taxonomy): Bacteria > Pseudomonadati > Pseudomonadota > Gammaproteobacteria > Enterobacterales > Erwiniaceae > Pantoea > Pantoea sp. GM_Pan_3. The sequence goes on from NZ_JALNVA010000005.1 coordinate 102,995, forward strand.
CGCAGCGCGATCGGCGGCAGCGGGCAGGGCAAGATGGTGTGCGCTGAACTGCTGCTCCAGACGGCTCTGCAACTGCTCCCAGGCCTGCTGTTCCTGCTGCTGGTGCTGTTGCAGCACATCCAGCGCCTGTAGCAGGCTGGTCAGCGACTGCTGCGCCAGCTGTTCGGCCTGCTGCTGCTGCTGCCAGGCCTGTAGCTGCTGAAGATGGTGATCTTTCGCAGCCTGAAGGGCCTGGCTTGCGGCTTCCTGAGCCTGTCGCTGCTGCTCAAGCTGACTTTCACGGTCGCTTTGCTGCTGCTGCCACGTGGCTAAGGCCTCGCGATCTGCAAGCGGGAAAGTAAGTGCCAGCTCACCGCTCAGAACCTGCCATTGCTGCTCAAGCTGCTCAAGCTGTTGCTGCATCCCGGCGATTTCCTCGCGCAGCGTCTGCTGCTGTACCGCAGACTGCTTCAGCTGTTCGTTTTTTGCCGTGCCCGCTTCGCGCAGTGCCTCGGTTTGTTGTTGCAGCGCAGCCCGGCGCTGCTGATTAGCACTGACTTCCAGTGTGCTGTAGGCCCCGACGGCGGGATGGGTGCAGGAGCCGCACAGCGGGCAGGGCTGATCGGCGGTGAGCCGGGCGCGGTAGTCGCTGAGATCGACAATCTGCTGCTCCAGCGCGCAGATTTTTTCCACATCATCCAGCTGCTGTTTTTCGCGTTTCCACGTCTCACGCAGCGTCTGCAATTCCGCTTCACTCTGCTGATGCGCTTTTTCCAGCGCGTGTAGCCTTTGCTGGCGCTGATCCAGCTGCTGGTGCAGCGGCTGCCACTGCGTTGAGAGCAGCAGCAGTTGCTGACGCGCCGGACGGCTGCTCTGCAACTGGCTTAATGCCTGACGCAGTGCGGCAGGCGGATGCTGCTCCTGAAGCGAAGTTAGTGCTTGCTCCGCCTGCGATAGCGACTCGCGGGCCTGCTGCTCCGCCTGCTGGCGCGGCAGTGCCTGTCGGGCCTGCTGCTGCTGTTCCGCCTGCTGCGTGGCGATCTGCTGCTGCTGCTGATTGCGCTGTTGCGTCAGTCCCGCCAGCGTCGCTTCACGCTGTGCCAGCAGGGCAAAATTCTCCTGCCACAGCGGCAGCGAAGCCCCCCAGTGCGCCAGATCGGTCAACTGCTCACGTAACTGATGCTGTTCAGCCATCGCCTGCTTCAGGCGGGTCACCTGACGGGTCTGCTCCGCCAGGGTTGCCTGAGTCTGATCAAGATGCTGTTGCTGACGGGCGTTTTCCTGCTGCTGCTCCTCATTGTGCTGCTGCAGGGCGCTGATGCGCTGATCCAGCGGCAACACCTGTTCCGTCAGCAGGGTCTCCTGCTGCTGCTGTTCCTGCTGTGCCTGCTGGCGGGCAAGCTGGGTGGCCGCATAGCGCTGCTGATGCTGCTGATGCTGGCTCTGCGCCTGCTGCTGCTGATCCGTCAGCTGCTGACAGCGATGCGAGACCTGCTGCTGTTCGGTACGCAGGGTGTCGCGCTGCTGCAGCGCGCCCCGCAGTTTTTCAGCCGGTTCGCTGCGTACCAGCCGCTGGCGATCGGGCTCAGCGGCCTGTAAGGCCGCGCTGGCCTGCTGCACCGCCGCCTCCGCCTGCTCACTCTCCCGCTGCAGCTGCTGTGCCTGTTGCTGCCACTGCTGTTGCTGTTGCGCCTGCTGATAGTGGCTGCTGAGCTGCTGTTCCGCCTGGGTCAGCCCGGTCAGCTGCCGTTGCAGCGCCTCGCGCGCCTCACTCTCCAGCAGGGTCATCGCGCCTGCCTGGCTGCGCAGCAGGTCCAGCTGGGTTTTCGCCTCTTTGTGGCGCTCATAAATGGCGGCTGAGATCAGGCCGTAGATTTCGGTGCCGGTCAGCTCTTCGAGAAGTTCGGCGCGTTCACTGGCTCTGGCATTGAGAAACGCGGCGAACTGGCCCTGAGAGAGCATCATCGAGCGGGTAAAGCGTTCAAAATCGAGCCCGGAGAGGGTTTCCGTCAGCTTCAGCTTGTCACCCACCTTATCGGCCACGATGGTGTTGTCGGCGCAGCGTGCCAGCTCAACGCGCGGGGCCTGCAGCTTGCCGTCGGCGGCACCGCGCGCGCGGTTCTGACTCCAGAAGGCGCGCCAGGCTTCACCCTTAATCTCAAACTCCACCTCAGCCAGACACTCCGCGCAGTCGCGGGTCATCAGCGGGTTCTGGCTCTGAGAGATCGCGCCCAGGCGCGGCGTCTGGTGGTAGAGCGCCAGGCAGATAGCGTCCAGCAGGGTGGTTTTCCCGGCACCGGTGGCACCGGTAATGGCGAACAGGCCGTTGCTGGCAAAAGGTTCGGCGCGGAAATCGATAAACCATTCACCGCGCAGGGCATTCAGATTTTTAAAACGTAGCGTAAGGATCTTCATTGGGTCTCTTCCATGGCGGCCAGCGTCTGACGAAACAGGGTGGTCATCTGATCGATCTGCTCCGCCTCTAAGCCCTCATCCAGCGCCAGCCGGCGGGCGAAGACCTCTTCCACCTTCAGCTCGCTCAGGGTTTCATTGTCAAGCCGCGCCAGGCTCTGCTGCCGCTGTTCACGGCTGCGGCGCAACAGCAGCACCTCGACGGGCAGCGTGGCGGTCAGCGTTTCCACCTGCCGTTGCAGATCGCTGAGGTACTCCTGGGTCGTGACTTCGATATCGAGCCAGATCGGTTTCTCCGGCTGCTGCCCGCTGAAGGCGTTTAACTGTTCAGCAATCTGCGCCAGCGATCCTTTCAGCGCCTGCATCGGCTGAGTCTGCGGCACCACCAGCGGGGTGACCGCCTGCAGGCCGCTGGCCGTCAGCTCCAGCAGGAAGACGCTTTTTTCACTGCTCAGCTCATCAAAACTCAGCGGGATCGGTGAGCCGCTGTAGCGGATATGCTCGCTGCCGGCGACGCGCTGCGCGCGATGAATATGGCCCAGCGCAATGTAGTCGGCGGCGGGGAAGGCGCTGGCCGGGAAGGCGTCCAGCGTGCCGATATAGATGTCACGCACCGAATCGCTCTGGCTGACGCCGACGGTGGTGAGATGGCCGGTGGCGATCACCGGCAGCGCATGGCCCAGTGCCTGTGCTGCGGCGAAACGCTGCTGATAGTGGTGAGCGATCGCCTCCAGCAGCGAGGTCTGCTTGTCGCGTCCCGACTGACCCGCCCGGCTGCGCAGGATGTCGCGCGGGCGCAGGTAGGGAATCGCACAGAGCAGCGCCCCCGGTTCACCCTGACGGGTGTTGAGCAGCAGCACATCATCGTCCTGCGGGGTGGCGATCACCCGGGTATTGAGACAGGCGAGCAGCTCGCGCGACTCATTCAGCGTCGCCACGGAGTCGTGGTTGCCCGCCAGCACAATCAGCTGACAGCCGCTGGGCTGCAGCGCCACCACAAAACGGTTGAACATTTCGCGCGCGTAGCTGGGCGGCGTGCCGGTATCAAACAGATCGCCCGCAATTATCAGCGCATCCACCTGATGCTGTTCAATCTGGATCAACAGCCAGTCGAGAAACGCCTGATGTTCGGCCGCCCGGCTTTTGTTGTAGAAGAACTGCCCCAGATGCCAGTCCGCAGTGTGAATAATGCGCATGATGAGTCCCTGCCGTTGTGATTCGCCCGGCGATTATACTGGCTCTGCGGCCAAAGCAAAAAAGAGTCGCTGCACTGTCATAATTGATTACCTATGTGGTTACAGGCAGGTTATGTTTTTCATAAAAGTGTCACAAATCTGACGCATAATGGCGCCGCGAATCTCAGTGACAGCCGTCATAATCAGCAGGAGAAATAATGGCTAAGCGCATTTTGGTTGTGGAGGATGAAGCCCCCATCCGTGAAATGTTGTGTTTTGTTCTGGAGCAGAACGACTATCAGCCAATCGAGGCGGAAGATTATGACAGCGCCGTGGCCAGGCTGATCGAACCCTGGCCCGATCTGATTCTGCTGGACTGGATGTTACCGGGCGGCAGCGGCATTCAGTTTATCAAACACCTGAAGCGTGAGGCGATGACGCGCGACATTCCGGTCATGATGCTGACCGCCCGTGGCGAAGAGGAAGATCGGGTGCGCGGGCTGGAAGTGGGCGCGGATGACTACATTACCAAGCCTTTTTCCCCCAAAGAGCTGATGGCGCGCATTAAAGCGGTGATGCGCCGTATTTCACCAATGGCGGTGGAAGAGGTGATCGAGATGCAGGGGCTGAGTCTGGACCCCTCGTCGCATCGCGTGATGTCCGAAACCACGCCACTGGAGATGGGCCCGACCGAATATAAGCTGCTGCACTTCTTTATGACGCACCCGGAGCGCGTTTACAGCCGCGAACAGCTGCTGAACCACGTCTGGGGCACCAATGTGTATGTGGAAGATCGCACCGTTGATGTCCACATCCGCCGTTTACGTAAAGCGCTGGAGATCTCCGGCCACGATCGCATGGTACAAACCGTTCGCGGAACAGGGTATCGTTTCTCTGCCCGCTACTGAACGGAGCCTTTACCGTGCTGGAACGCCTCTCCTGGAAGAGATTACTGACAGAACTGCTGCTGGCCTGTCTGCCCGCGCTGCTGCCGGGCCTGCTGTTTGGCGGGCTGGCCTGGTGGCTGCTGCTGAGCGTGCTGCTGGTGCTGCTGTGGCATTTTCATAATCTGATGCGGCTGTCACACTGGCTGTGGCTCGACCGCACCATGACGCCCCCTGCCGGGCGTGCCAGCTGGGAGCCGCTCTTCTATGGGCTTTACCAGATGCAGCTGCGCAACCGGCGGCGGCGGCGCGAACTGGGCAATCTGATCAAGCGTTTCCGCAGCGGTGCCGAATCGCTGCCGGATGCGGTCATCCTCACCACCGAAGAGGGCACCATTTTCTGGTGCAACGGACTGGCGCAGCAGCACCTTGGCCTGCGCTGGCCGGAAGATAATGGCCAGAATATCCTCAACCTGCTGCGTTACCCCGAATTCTCCCGCTATCTTCGCCAGCGCGATTTTGATAAACCGTTGACGCTGGTGCTGAACAATAAACTGCACATGGAATTTCGCGTCATGCCCTACAGTGAAGGGCAGTGGCTGCTGGTGGCGCGCGATGTGACGCAGATGCATCAGCTGGAAGGGGCGCGCCGCAACTTCTTTGCCAATGTCAGTCATGAGCTGCGCACCCCGCTCACGGTGCTGCAGGGCTATCTGGAGATGATGAACGACTCGGTGATGAGCGAACCTTCGCGCAGCAAAGCGCTGCACACCATGTCGGAGCAGACGCGCCGCATGGACAGTCTGGTTAAGCAGCTGCTGACGCTGTCGCGCATCGAAGCGGCCCCGGCGATCGACCTGAAAGAGAAGGTCGATGTGCCGGTGATGCTGAAACTGCTGCAGCATGAAGCCGCGACGCTGAGCGGCGGCCGCCACGACATCCATTTCCACACCGATCCCCATCTGAAAGTGTTCGGCAACGATGAACAGCTGCGCAGCGCCATCTCCAATCTGGTTTACAACGCGGTGAACCACACGCCAGAGGGCACGCGGATCGATATCAGCTGGCTGCGCGGCAGACAGGGCGCGATTTTCCGGGTCTGTGACAATGGGCCGGGGATCGCGCCGGAACACATCCCGCGGCTGACCGAGCGCTTCTACCGGGTCGACAAGGCGCGCTCACGCGCCACCGGTGGCAGCGGGCTGGGGCTGGCGATTGTGAAACATGCCCTGAGCCACCACAACGCGCGGCTCGATATCACCAGCGTGCCGCATAAGGAGACCTGCTTTACCTTTACGCTGCCGGCAAGGTTGATTGTCAGCAGCGTGATGCAGGAGAATGCCGTTCATTAACCGCTGCCGGAACTCTGCCATGCGCCTGCTTCTTCTCTTCCTTATTACGCTGCTGCCGGGTCTGGCGCTGGCTCAGCCCGGCACGCTCGCCGGCAATCTCAGCAGTGTCGGGTCTGATACGCTGGGCTATCTGATGACTCTCTGGAGCGAGGATTTCAGCCGCCAGGCTCCGGGCGTTAACGTGCAGGTGCAGGCCTCCGGCTCCTCTACGGCCCCGACCGCGCTGGCGGCGGGGGCGGCGCAACTCGGCCCGATGAGCCGCCCGATGCAGGCGGATGAACGCCAGGCGTTTGAAGCGCGCTACGGCTACCCGCCGCTGGCGGTGCCGGTGGCCATGGATGCGCTGGTCGTCGTGGTCAACCAGCGCAATCCGCTGCAACAGATTGCGCCCTCGCAGCTTGATGCCCTTTTTTCAGTGACCCGCCTGTGCGGTGCACACAGCGTGCCGCAGTTCTGGGGCGATTTTGGCTTAACCGGCGCTGAGTGGCGTAAACGGCCGATTCAGCGCTATGGCCGCAACTCCGCCTCCGGCACCTGGGGTTTCTTCAAGCAGCAGGCGCTCTGCAAGGGCGATTTTCGCCGCGACGTGGCGGAGTTTCCCGGCTCGGCTGCGGTGGTGCAGGCGGTAGCCGGGAACCCGCGCAGTATTGGCTACGCCAGTTTTGGCTTTCATCTCAGCGGCGTCAAAATGCTGGCGGTGAAGAACGATCAGGGGCAGGCGATTGCCCCGGATGCGGAGGCTATCCGCAGTGGCCGCTATCCCTGGGCGCGTCCGCTCTATCTCTATGTCAATAAAGCACCCGGAAAGCCGCTGCCGCCGCTGGTGGCCGCGTTTCTGCAGCAGGTGCTTTCCGCGCAGGGACAGCGTCGGGTCAGTGAGGCGGGCTACCTGCCACTCTCTGACGCGCAGATGGCGCAGGCGCGTGCAGCCCTGCAGTAATCCTCTAAGTTGAATTTTTTTCATCATCGCTGAATTTTCTTCAGTTGCAGACTGAGGCGACTCATGTCACTCTGCATTCAGACATATAGCCATCCAGATGGCTATTTATATCAGAATGCAATTATTTCCTGCCGCAATGATTGGCAGGAGAGACAGGAGTGATCATGCAAAGAAAAACCGCCCCGTTCCGTGCCGATACCGTTGGCAGCTTCCTCCGTCCCGCTGCGATTAAACAGGCGCGCGAACAGTTTGCGGCCGGCGAGATTGATGCGGCAGCGCTGCGTCAGGTGGAAGATGCGGCCATCCGCGATGTAGTGGCTAAGCAGCGTGAGAACGGCCTGAAAGTGGTGACTGACGGTGAGTTTCGTCGCGGCTGGTGGCACTTCGATTTTTTCTACGGCCTGGACGGCGTCGAGAGCTATGAAGCGGAGCAGGGCATTCAGTTCAATGGCGTGCAGACCAAAGCGCACGGTGTGAAAGTGGTAAGTAAGCTCGGCTTTCCGGCCGATCACCCGATGCTGGACCATTTCCGCTTCCTGCAGAGCATTGCCGGTGATGCGGTGCCGAAGATGACCATTCCCAGCCCCAGCGTGCTGCACTTCCGTGGCGGTCGCAAAGTGATCGACGCGGAGGTCTATCCCGATCTGGCGGACTATTTCGACGATCTGGCGCAGACCTACAAACAGGCGATTCAGGCGTTTTACGCGGCGGGCTGTCGCTATCTGCAGCTGGATGACACCGTCTGGGCTTACCTCTGCTCGGAAGATCAGAAGCGGGATATCCGGGCGCGTGGTGACGATCCGGCGCAGCTGGCGCAGACCTATGCCCGGGTGCTGAACAAAGCGCTGGAGGATAAACCGGCCGATCTGACCGTGGGTCTGCATGTCTGTCGCGGTAATTTCCGCTCAACCTGGATCTCAGAGGGCGGTTACGGACCGGTCGCTGAGATCCTGTTCGGCAGCGTCAACGTAGATGCTTTCTTCCTGGAGTATGACAATGCCCGTTCCGGCGGCTTCGAGCCTCTGCGCTTTATCAAGCCCGGTCATCAGCAGGTGGTGCTGGGGCTGATCACCACGAAAGTGGGAGAGCTGGAAGATCCGGCGCAGGTGAAATCCCGGCTGGAAGAGGCGGCGCAGTTTGTGAGTCTGGAGCAGATCTGCCTCAGTCCGCAGTGCGGCTTTGCGTCGACCGAAGAGGGCAACAGCCTCAGCGAAGCCGAGCAGTGGCAGAAGATTCGACTGGTTGTCGATATCGCGAAACAGGTCTGGTAAGGCTGTAACGTTGTGCAGACAGGCGCGTAAAACGCGCTTTTTGTGTATCTGCCGGTGCGTTTATGCGGATATTTCCCCCCGTCTGTCTGTTTTTCAGGCACATCATCTTGTGTGCCTGTGCCAAAAATCAACGCTATCCTCTGTCATTTGAAAAAATGGCGGGATAAGCTTCTGGTTTTCCGATCCCGTATTGCCTTTCTCCGCTATAAACGTTTTACTTAGCGCCGTTGTCGATCCATCCCTCTGTGAACAGAATAAAAGCAGCTCAAATCACCTGCACTTTTCCCTGCGACGAGCATAATGCGCTGAGACACTCAGTCAGGTCGCGGCTTATATGCAGCGAGGGGGACAACACAAACCCAACTTCCACCGCAACATCAGTGACAGGCCGTATGACACATCGTTTAACTTCGAAGGACATTCTCGCGCTGGGCTTTATGACATTCGCCCTGTTTGTTGGCGCGGGCAACATCATTTTCCCTCCTATGGTGGGTATTCAGTCTGGCGAACACGTCTGGACTGCCGCTATCGGATTTCTGCTTACCGCTGTGGGTCTGCCCGTGATGACCGTGATCGCGCTGGCCCGTGTCGGCGGCGGCGTGGATGCGCTCAGCAGCCCGATCGGCAAGGTGGCGGGCATCGTGCTGGCCACCGTCTGCTATCTGGCGGTCGGGCCTCTGTTTGCCACCCCGCGAACGGCGACGGTCTCGTTTGAGATGGGCATCGCCCCCCTGACCGGTGAAGGCGCGCTGCCGCTGTTTATCTACAGCCTGATCTACTTTGTGCTGGTGATTGGCGTGTCGCTCTATCCTGGCAAGCTGCTCGACACGGTAGGGCACTTCCTGGCACCCCTGAAAATCGTTGCGCTGACCATACTGGGCGTCGCCGCGCTGTTGTGGCCGGCAGGCGGGACGATCACGGCTACGGCTGATTATCAGCGTGCGGCCTTCTCCAGCGGTTTCGTCAACGGTTACCTGACCATGGATACCCTGGGCGCGCTGGTGTTTGGCATCGTGATTGTTAACGCCGCCCGTTCGCGTGGCGTGGACAATGCTGCACTGCTGACCCGCTATACCGTACTGGCAGGACTGATTGCCGGTCTGGGCCTGACGCTGGTCTACCTCTGCCTGTTTAAACTGGGGGCGGGCAGCGGCGCGCTGGTGGATCAAAACGCTAACGGTGCAGCGATTCTGCACGCCTATGTTCAGCACACCTTTGGCAACATGGGCAGCTTCTTCCTGGCCGCTCTGATCTTCGTCGCCTGCATGGTGACCGCGGTGGGCCTGACCTGTGCCTGTGCGGAATTTTTTGCGCAATACCTGCCGTTATCGTATAAAACGCTGGTGTTTATTCTGGGTCTGTTCTCTATGGTGGTGTCGAATCTCGGCCTGAGCCACCTGATTCAGATCTCCATCCCGGTACTGACGGCGATCTATCCGCCCTGTATCGTGCTGGTAGTGCTGAGTTTCACCCTCAACTGGTGGAACAAGAGCAGCCGGATTATCGCGCCTGCAATGCTGGTAAGCCTGCTGTTTGGTATTGTCGATGCGATTAAAACGACCGGGTTTAAAGATTTGCTGCCGGCTTTCAGCCAGCATCTGCCGCTGGCTGACCAGGGTCTCGCCTGGCTGCCGCCGTCGCTGGTGATGCTGTTGATTGCCGCTGTGGTTGATCGGGTGAAAGGGCCTGAACAGGTAACGGCTCACTCGTAACAGTCAGCACGGTTTTTTCTTTAACCACGGGCTTGCCCGTGGTTTTTTCATTTCACAGGTACAGGTTGTTATGCAAGAAACCAATAAGCTCAAACGCGGACTGAGCACGCGCCACATCCGCTTTATGGCGCTGGGATCGGCGATTGGCACCGGGCTCTTTTACGGTTCCGCTGACGCGATTAAAATGGCCGGGCCGAGCGTGCTGCTCGCGTATATCATCGGCGGGGCAGTGGCTTACATCATCATGCGCGCGCTGGGTGAGATGTCGGTCAATAATCCTCAGGCCAGCTCCTTCTCCCGTTACGCCCAGGACTATCTGGGGCCGATGGCCGGATACATCACCGGCTGGACCTACTGTTTTGAAATCCTGATTGTGGCAATTGCCGATGTGACGGCGTTTGGCATCTATATGGGCGTCTGGTTCCCGGAGGTGCCGCACTGGATCTGGGTGCTGAGCGTGGTGCTGATCATCGGGGCGGTTAACCTGATGAGCGTCAGGGTGTTTGGCGAGGTGGAGTTCTGGTTCTCCTTCTTCAAGGTCGCCACCATTATCGTGATGATTCTGGCCGGTTTCGGCATGATTATCTGGGGGATCGGCAACGGCGGGCAGCCAACCGGTATCCATAACCTCTGGACCAACGGCGGCTTCTTCGCTCACGGCGTGGTCGGCATGCTGCTGTCGCTGCAGATGGTGATGTTCGCCTACGGTGGCATCGAAATCATCGGCATCACCGCCGGGGAAGCGAAAGAGCCGGAGAAGTCGATTCCGCGCGCGATCAACTCGGTGCCATGGCGCATTCTGGTCTTTTACGTCGGCACGCTGTTTGTGATTATGTCGATCTACCCGTGGAACCAGGTGGGGACGTCGGGCAGCCCGTTTGTGCTGACCTTCCAGCATCTGGGGATCGCCGCGGCCGCCTCGATTCTCAACTTCGTGGTGCTGACCGCGTCACTTTCCGCGATTAACAGCGATGTCTTTGGCGTGGGCCGTATGCTGCACGGCATGGCTCAGCAGGGCCATGCGCCGAAGGTCTTCATGAAGGTTTCCGCACGCGGCATTCCGTGGGTGACGGTCGTGGTGATGATGTTCGCCATGCTGATCGCGGTCTATCTCAACTACCTGATGCCAGAGAAAGTCTTCCTGGTGATCGCCTCGCTGGCGACCTTTGCTACGGTGTGGGTCTGGATCATGATCCTGCTGTCGCAGATCGCGTTCCGCCGCAAAATTGGCAAAGAGGCGGCCGGTAAGCTGCTGTTCGCCTTGCCGGGCGGCAGCTGGACCGCTGGCGTCGGCGTCGCCTTCCTCTGCTTTATTATCGGCCTGATTGGTTATTTCCCCGATACCCGCATTTCACTCTACGTAGGTATGGTGTGGATTGTGCTGCTGCTGCTGGGCTATAAGCTGGTGCGCAAGCCACGCTAATCTTCCGTTCTGCTCTCCCGATTCACGGGGGAGCAGAACCGGCAATCTCCCGCCTTCATTCTCTTTTCCTCCCGCCTTAATTTCTCAAAGGACGCGCTGTCAGCGCAGAATAAAAGTCATTACCCGGCAGACGGCGTCAGACAGGCCTGAATGGCCAGAGAAGGGGAGGGTAAAAGGAAATAAAAAACGGCGAAACCAGTCGCCGAAAGAATCTAAATATTACAGGAAAAAATGTATAAAGGGATGATTGACGGGGCTATCGTAAAACAAAACGCGGGGCGCTGAAAGCCAGCCGGATTTAATTAAGAAAAGGGCGGAATAGCGCTAATTAACAGGGATTAACATTATTCAGACCGCGTTTTTATTGCGGCCTGAATATGATTAGCCACAGACTCAGGGCAATATAACGGAAACCGGCAGCGTAGCGCTGTTGTCGATGTTTTTCTGCAGTTGTGTCAGCGTGGATTGATAAGGGCAGAGCAGGCCCACACTGGTATCCCTGCAGCCAGGCTGATGCCACGCCTGATGTAATAACGGGTGTTTTTCATCAACCGGTTGCAGCCGGCGGAGATCATCCAGGCTTTGCGCCTGAAAGTAGATCTGTAAAAAACGTTCCCCACTCAGCGTGTCGCGCCAGCGCTCCAGCACCAGACTGCCGCCCGGCGGAATATTCCCGCGTGAATAACCTGGCAACGCCCAGTCAAAGCCCATCAGCGTGCGCACCATGGCAATATTGGTGTCGTGCGCCACCAGAATTAACCAGCGGGTCGGCGACGTGTCGGAGCCAATCGCCTGCAGCATTGTGCTGAGCAGGATCGAGCCACGCCGCTGGGCCAGATAAAGGATATCGTTACTGAGGTCGTAGTTTGCGGTCAGCAGTGGCAGCAGCGAGGTGATCTGCGCCGCCGAGGTGATGTGTCCCCAGGCGAGCTGATTAGACGGCAGATTTTCGCTGTAGCCCAGGCGCAGCGTCTCCACCATGCTGGCCATCGCGCTCAGCCCCTCAACGTAACTGCCGCCGTTGCGGGTCTGTCTGAACTGCCAGGGGCGATCGAAGAACATGCAGCGGGACGCAGGCGGGCAGACCGCCGCTCTGAGCTGCTGAATTGCCGGTTGCAGCTGCTTTTGCCGCTGTGCCAGATCGCCTGCCTTCTGCTGCTTAGCCGCCAGCGCCCGGGCGGGATCGATGCGGGTGAGCGGCAGTTTGTCGCTCTGAAACAGGGGATCGACATCGCCCGCGACGTGATGCACCGGCACGCCGCAGCCGGGAAAGGCGCCGTCAGTCAGTGCCGCCGCGGTGGCGCGGGTGCGCTGCAACGGACTGGCCCGCACGTAGACCTGCGCCGCATCGGGGCAGCCCGCCGCCAGCAGGCCGAGCTGGCGATAGTGATCGCCCTGCCAGCGCCCCTTATTCACGACCGCGCTGTAGCCATGTCCGGTCAGCTCCCCATCGGCGGTGGTCCACACCGTCCAGGATTGCTCACTGGCCGCCTCAATCTCTTTGCGGTTTCCCGGCGTCGGTGGCCGCACGCCGTGGCGGCTCAGCTCGACCACCTTCTCCAGCTGATACTCAGCCGCCTGTGACGTCGTGCTCAGCAGACAGAGAGCGGCGAGAATAAGCGCGCACCGACGCAGCCGTAACCGGATCATCTACTCATCCAGAGCGGGATTACCCGTCAGCGCTTTAATCTGTGGATAGAGGGCCGCATTGGCCAGCAGAACCGGATTACCGTTTTTCAGCCCATCGTTACGCAGGTAGTCGTTGGTGACGCCGCCCGCTTCGCGCATCAGGACAATGCCCGGCAGACTATCCCAGGGATGCATGTGCGCTTCGTAATAGCCTATCAGGCGTCCAGCAGCAGCCCAGGCGCTGGTCAGCGCGCCGGACCCCACCCGAATAAACATGCCACCCTGCTCAATCAGGCCGGTGATGAGGCGCGAGACGCTTTCGCCGCCGGTGCGGCTGGAGTTGCTGATACCCAGCAGTCCCTCGTTAAGCCGCTCTGCCGCATGGACCTGCAGGCGGCTTTCGTTAAGCCACGCCCCGTGGTTTTTGCGGGCATGAAACAGCTCCTGATGATTGGGGTCGCAGATCACGCCGATCACCGGTTCGTCCTCGCAGACCACCGCCAGCGACACGCACCAGTTAGGCAGGCCGTTGACGAAACAGGCGGTGCCGTCGATGGGATCGATGACCCAGACAAAAGGGGCGCCCTGAACCTCGCCACCGCTCTCTTCGCCATAGACGGCATCGTCAGGAAAACGTTCAGCGATTAATGTTTTAAGCAGCGCTTCCACGTTGCGGTCAGCCTCGCTCACCACATCCTGTAAATCCCTTTTGTGTTCCACCACCAGTGTCTGACGCTGCTGATACCATGACAGGGCCCGGCTGCCCGCCGCACGGGCGATGTCGCAGGCGTAACGGTAACGCGCGTCAATTTCAGATTGCGAAGCGGATGACATCTTTTCCTCTTATGATTTTGTGCCATAACGAACGGAAGGCGCGCCTGAACAGGCGGTCTGGCTGTGCTGTTAACGTAACTATTGTTAAGAAAGGCTTCATTAAGCCGCAGTTAGCGGGCAATGGCAAGATGGCGCAGGGGCGGACGACGGGCTTTTTCAGCGGGCAGGCGCCTGCGCCCGCCCGGCGCGGCAGCAGAGGATCGGGTTTTACAGGGTGCGGCTGGTCGCCAGCGCCATTAAACGCGGATAAAAAACAAAAAACAGCGCTTCCAGCTGATCGTAGTGTTCGGTGAAATCCTGATAGGAGTCGCGCAGTGCCGCCAGACGCGGACGGCGGCTGGCCATGCCGTGGAGAACCCGCTCCAGCCGCGCAGGCTGGGCATAATGCTCAAACCAGCGCTCGCGCCACATCACCGCGTTAAGTTCCTGAAAATCGACCGGCGTCTCCGCGAGGTGCGGCACGATTTCGCGCTCGGCGGCGGCAGAAAACTGCGCCAGCGTCTGGCCGGGCATGAACTGCTGCCAGTGACGGGCCAGAAAATGGTCCCAGATGACGTCCAGCGTAATCGGGGCCACGCGATAGGTTTCAGCACGGAACAGCTGACGGGCGCTGCGCACTTCCGGCAGCGTGTCGGTCATGACGTCAAGACGCCGGTGCATGAGGATGCCGTCTGCGACAGGCGCAGACCAGTGCTGGTGCGGGTTACCCCGCACAAAGTCAGCCATTAGATTGCCGAGCAGGGAGCTGTCGGCCAGCTGAGCCAGATGGAGATGAGCAAGAAAGTTCATGCCGCATTATAGGCTGAACTGCCTTTGCGCAGCCAGCTGTTCAGAATTGGTCGATTTTCCGCTAAACTGTGCCGCCTGTTTTTGCCTGAGAAAGAACACTTCAATGCGTGTCGCCGATTTTGCTTTTGAATTGCCCGAATCCCTGATTGCTCACTATCCCCAGGCGCAGCGCAGCGGCTGCCGTCTGCTGTCGCTCGACGGTCCCAGCGGCGCACTGACGCACGGGGTCTTTACCGACGTGCTGGATAAGCTGAATCCAGGCGATCTGCTGGTGTTCAACAATACCCGTGTGATCCCGGCGCGCGTCTTTGGCCGCAAAGCCAGCGGCGGCAAAATCGAGATGCTGGTCGAGCGGATGCTCGACGACAAGCGTGTGCTGGCACATGTGCGCGCCTCAAAAGCGCCGAAGCCGGGTGCAGCGCTGCTGCTGGGCGAAGATGAGAGCGTGAAAGCGACCATGGTGGCCCGCCACGATGCGCTGTTTGAGATTGAATTTGATGATGAGCGCGCGGTGCTCGATATCCTGAACAGCGTGGGCCATATGCCTCTGCCGCCCTATATCGATCGGCCGGACGAAGAGGCCGACCGCGAGCTTTATCAGACCGTCTACAGCGCCCGTCCGGGGGCCGTCGCGGCACCCACAGCCGGTCTGCATTTTGATGAGCCGCTGTTGCAGGCGCTGAAAGAGAAGGGCATTGAGATGGCGTTTGTGACGCTGCATGTCGGGGCGGGAACCTTCCAGCCGGTGCGTGTCGAAACCATCGAAGAGCATCACATGCACGCGGAATATGCCGAAGTACCGCAGGAGGTGGTTGATGCGGTGCTGGCCTGCAAGGCGCGCGGCAATAAGGTGGTTGCGGTGGGCACCACCTCCGTCCGGTCGCTGGAGAGCGCAGCCAAAGCGAGCCAGGATGCCCTGATCGCGCCATTCTTCGACGATACCCAGATTTTTATCTATCCGGGCTATGAGTATCAGGTGATCGACGCGCTCATCACCAACTTCCATCTGCCTGAATCGACCCTGATTATGCTGGTCTCGGCCTTCGCCGGGTATCAGCACACCATGGCCGCGTACCGCGCAGCCGTGGCTGAGCAATATCGTTTCTTCAGTTATGGCGACGCGATGTTTATCAGCAAAAATCCGCAGGCGCCGCTGGAAAAAGTGGGCGACTGATTTATCAACCGATAGCCGGAATCGCGCTCTGCGTGACAGAAGGCTATCTGAAATAGTGAGAAGTACCAACATTTACATGACCGGCATGATGTACCGCTGTTTTAAGAGGCCAGGTTTCATGCTGGATAATCTTGTAAAGATGTCTTTTCTCAGGCCATCCCGCCATACAGCCTAATAGCTGCTACGGGATGCCTGAAACTTAAGGTAAACCTGATTACAGGTGATGCACTATTTATCAGCGGTTAACAGTGAAATCAGTTGATCACAAACTGCGCCCGCTGCTCACCATATCCAGCCCGCGTCACAAGGAACTTTGCTTTTTAATTGACGGCATAAAGGCTGTCTTTACAACTCGCTTGCCATATTCATAGCAGGGAAGCTCGATATATTTCAGTGATAGCACAGAAAGGCCAGTGGCAATAAATACCGCAAGGGTGGCATAAATAATATTAGCGTCAAATGAATTTCCTTTGAGCCATAACAGAGAATATACAACCGGGGTATGTATTAAATAGAGCGAAAAGGATATATGCCCAAGGAATACAATTTTATCAGATTCCAGAAATTTCCGGCAGTCTGATTCGATATGTGGCATTGCGGCAATCGCTATAGATACGACTGGAGTAATAATCAGATAAGAGAGCAGCGTGATATTCATGCCAAAAAGGATTATCAGGGCCAGCATAAATACAGTGAAAATGAATGCAGCAACGATACGCTCATTGCGCTTTATCCAGTCACAAAATCTCATTGTGACCTGATAAGAGCAGATACCCAGGGAAACGCAGAAAATGCAGCGGATGACGCCATCGCTCATAAAGGGGAACGCTGCATATGATGCGCCCTTGACGTCAATCCTGAAATATAGACTGAGTGCCAGACCAAGCATAGCCGTAATCCAGGACATGGATTTGTGAATGAACGCCAGCAACAGAATCAGGGTACCCGCGAAGAGCTCGACCGAAATAGACCAACTGGGAACGTTGGTTTTAGGTATAAACCCGATGCCAATGGCGTTAGTCAGAGTTACATCGCCCATAAGATTCCATGGCGTAATGCTACCCATCCACTCCGGAAAAAAAGAGCCGGTTGAAAAAAACAGAGCTATCGGAACCAGAATAACTGCAATGATATGCAACGGATAAAGTCTGAAAATACGGATGACGAAGAATTGAAACCCGGTCATTTTTCCGTTAACCAATTTGCTTTTGTAGGAGTGATAAAGAACTATCCCGGACAGAATAAAGAAAATATCTACCGCATAGTCCGGATTGTGGAAGATATCATAGCCGGTGCGCCATCCTGTAAAATGACTATAGGAATGTGATAAAGCAACCCCCAGCGCGAGAATACCGCGTAGCCCATCAAGACCAGCAAGTCTCTTCATTGTCTTACCTTCTCCGCACTTTCGTGATTCCAGCTGTATTCCCACAATAGCCAGGCAACGACTACAAAAATGAAGAGACCTTCAGACGAGTGAATGTCGTTTGTCGTGATGATTGCGATAGCGGATATGAACCCGCTGATGCATATGACGAGGCGAAAAGTCTGCTGAAGTATCATTTATAAGTGATTTTTAAGTAAAGTTTAGAAGAGATACTAGGAACTGTTAGGATATTGTCAAGAAACAGTTATGAAGGACTCGCTCTTTAAATGCAGTTTATCTTCGTTACCTGTTCAGTCCGGATCTGGCGGAGCGGGACTACGATACCCCTGCTTATGTGCCATCTATAACTGGAGAAAACATAATTCAGGCGGTAGGGGTGCAAGAGAATGGCAAACCGACCTTATAGGGCTGTACCAGAATTGTGCAAAAAATTGACATAATCCTGCGTAAATCTGCAGAGAATAAAGGACGCTAAGTGACTGGCTGGCTTGTGTAGCGGGTTGCGCGGTTGATATGATGCGCCACTTTTAATTAATCATCGGACTGTTTCTCCGATGGAGGCTTTGTGAAATTTGAACTTGATACCACAGACGGGCGCGCACGCCGTGGCCGTCTGATTTTTGATCGCGGCGTGGTGGAAACCCCGGCGTTTATGCCCGTTGGCACCTATGGCACCGTCAAAGGCATGACGCCGGAAGAGGTACAGGATACCGGCGCGCAGATCATTCTGGGGAATACCTTCCATCTCTGGCTCCGTCCGGGTCAGGAGATCATGAAACTGCACGGCGATCTGCATGACTTTATGCAGTGGAAAGGGCCGATTCTGACCGATTCCGGTGGCTTCCAGGTCTTCAGCCTGGGCGACATCCGTAAAATCACCGAAGCGGGCGTGCATTTCCGTAACCCGATCAACGGCGATCCGATCTTCCTCGATCCGGAAAAATCGATGGAGATTCAGTATGACCTCGGTTCCGACATCGTGATGATTTTCGATGAGTGTACGCCTTATCCGGCGGACTGGGACTACGCCAAACGCTCAATGGAGATGTCGCTGCGCTGGGCACGACGCAGCCGTGACCGTTTTGACAGCCTCGGCAACAAAAATGCACTGTTTGGCATTATCCAGGGCTCGGTTTACGAAGATTTACGAGATGTCTCGGTTAAAGGTCTGGTAGAGATTGGCTTTGATGGGTACGCTGTGGGCGGCCTGGCGGTGGGTGAACCTAAGCAGGACATGCACCGTATTCTTGAGCACGTCTGTCCGCAGCTTCCGCAGGATAAACCCCGTTATCTGATGGGCGTTGGCAAACCTGAAGATCTGGTTGAGGGCGTCCGTCGCGGCGTCGATATGTTCGACTGCGTGATGCCAACCCGTAATGCGCGCAATGGTCATCTGTTTGTGACCGAGGGCGTGGTGAAGATCCGCAACGCCCGCTACAAAGATGACACTGCGCCACTGGATGCGGAGTGTGACTGTTACACCTGTCGCAATTATAGCCGGGCCTACTTGTATCATCTCGACCGTTGTAACGAAATACTGGGCGCGCGTCTGAATACTATCCACAATTTGCGCTACTACCAGCGTCTGATGGCTGGTTTACGCCAGGCTATCGAAGAGGGTAAATTAGAGCGCTTTGTAACTGAGTTTTACCAACGGACGGGTAAAGAAGTTCCGCCTTTAACGTCTGACAATTCATCAATGAGGGAAATTTAATGAGCTTATTCATTTCTGACGCCGTGGCCGCAGCAGGCGCACCGTCTCAGGGAAGTCCGTATTCTCTGGTGATCATGCTGGTGGTGTTTGGTCTGATTTTCTATTTCATGATCCTGCGTCCGCAGCAGAAACGTGCGAAAGAGCACAAGAAGCTGATGGATTCCATCTCAAAGGGCGATGAAGTGTTGACCAGCGGTGGCCTGGTCGGTCGCGTCACAAAAGTCTCTGACACGGGCTACGTCGCTATCGCGCTGAATGACACCAACGAAGTGGTCATTAAACGTGATTTCGTTGCCGCCGTGCTGCCTAAAGGCACCATTAAGGCGCTGTAATTCTTTCTTCCCTAAGGGAACTGCCGTGTTAAACCGTTATCCTTTGTGGAAGTATGTGATGCTGGTCGTCGTGATTATCGTCGGCCTGCTCTATGCGCTTCCCAACCTCTATGGTGAGGATCCGGCCGTTCAAATCACTGGTGCGCGCGGAAGCGCCGCCAGTGAGCAGACGCTGGATCAGATTCAGTCCGCATTAAAACAGGACAATATCCAGAGCAAATCTGTTGCGCTGGAAAATGGTGCGATTACCGCGCGCTTCGCCAATACGGATGTGCAGTTACGCGCCCGTGAAGCGATCATGAAAGCGCTGGGTGAAGACTACGTCGTGGCGCTGAACCTCGCGCCTGCCACGCCCCGCTGGCTGACCATGCTGTCAGCAGAACCGATGAAACTCGGTCTCGACCTGCGTGGCGGCGTGCACTTCCTGATGGAAGTGGACATGGACACCGCACTCAGCAAACTGCAGGAGCAGAATGCTGATACGCTGCGTAGCGACCTGCGCGCCAAAAATATCCCCTATACCAACGTCAATAAAATCGCGAACTACGGCGTGGAAATTCGTTTCCGTGACGCCGCCAGCCGCGATGCGGCGATTTCCTGGCTCTCTTCCCGTCATCAGGATCTGGTGATCAACAGCAGCGGCAGCGATGCGCTGCGTGCCACCATGAGCGATGCCCGTCTCAGCGAAGCGCGTGAATATGCGGTTCAGCAGAACATCACGATTCTGCGTAACCGTGTGAACCAGCTGGGCGTGGCGGAACCGCTGGTTCAGCGTCAGGGTTCCGATCGCATCGTGGTGGAACTGCCAGGGATTCAGGACACGGCGCGCGCCAAAGAGATTCTGGGTGCGACCGCAACCCTGGAATTCCGTCTGGTGAACACCACCGTGGATCCGAGCGCAGCCGCCAGTGGCCGGGTGCCGGGTGACTCCGAAGTCAAAAAGATGCGTGACGGCCAGCCGGTCGTACTCTACAAGCGGGTGATTCTGACCGGTGACCACATCACCGACTCGACCTCCAGCATGGATGAGTACAACCAGCCACAGGTGAACATTTCACTGGATGGCGCAGGCGGAAACATCATGTCGAACTTCACCAAGGACAACATCGGCAAACCGATGGCGACCCTGTTTGTGGAGTACAAAGACAGCGGTAAGAAAGATGCCAATGGCCGTTCCATTCTGGTGAAACAGGAAGAGGTGATTAACGTCGCCAATATCCAGTCTCGCCTGGGGAACAGCTTCCGCATTACCGGTATCAACAATCCGAACGAAGCGCGTCAGCTGTCGCTGCTGCTGCGTGCCGGTGCGTTGATTGCGCCAATCCAGATCGTGGAAGAGCGCACAATCGGACCGACCATGGGTCAGCAAAACATTACTCAGGGTCTGGAAGCCTGCCTCTGGGGTCTGCTCGCGTCGATCCTGTTCATGGTGGTGTTCTACAAGAAGTTTGGTCTGATTGCGACCAGTGCACTGCTGGTAAACTTGGTGCTGATTGTCGGCATCATGTCCCTGCTGCCGGGCGCGACCCTGACCATGCCGGGTATTGCCGGTATCGTGTTAACCCTGGCGGTGGCAGTTGATGCCAACGTACTGATTAACGAACGTATTAAAGAAGAGCTGCGCAACGGGCGCTCGGTTCAGCAGGCAATCCATGAGGGCTACAAAGGCGCTTTCTCCAGTATTGTCGATGCGAACGTGACCACCCTGATCAAAGTGATCATTCTTTACGCGGTCGGCACCGGTTCGATCAAAGGCTTTGCGATTACCACCGCTATCGGTATCGCGACCTCAATGTTCACCGCGATTATCGGTACCCGTGCCATTGTTAACCTGGTTTACGGTGGCAAACGCATCAACAAGCTGTCTATCTGAGGAGTGCGTTGTGGCACAGGAATATAACATTGAGCAGTTGAACCACGGGCGTAAAGTCGTCGACTTTATGCGCTGGGATACGCTGGCCTTCATCATTTCGGGACTGCTGATCGTCGCTGCGATTGCGATCGTGGGCGTGCGCGGTTTTAACTGGGGCCTCGATTTCACCGGCGGTACTGTGATTGAGATTGCGCTGGAAAAACCTGCCGACCTCGACACGCTGCGCAGCGATCTGGTGAAAGCGGGCTTTGACGAGCCGCTGGTGCAGAACTTTGGCAGCAGCCGTGACGTCATGGTGCGTATGGCACCGGTTACCGGCCCGGCAGGCACCGAAATAGGCAATAAAGTGGTGTCGGTGATTAACCAGACCACCCAGCAGAACGCGACCGTTAAGCGCATTGAGTTCGTAGGCCCGAGCGTGGGCAGCGACCTGGCGCAGGCGGGGGCGATGGCGCTGTTGTCTGCACTGATTGCGATTCTGATCTATATCGGTTTCCGCTTTGAGTGGCGTCTGGCACTGGGCACCGTGCTGGCGCTGGCGCATGACGTCATCATCACCTGCGGTCTGCTGGCGCTGTTCCGTATTGAAATCGACCTGACGATTGTTGCCTCACTGATGTCAGTAATTGGCTACTCGCTTAACGATAAAATCGTGGTCTCTGACCGTATTCGTGAAAACTTCCGCAAGATCCGTCGCGGCAGCGCTTACGATATTACCAACGTGTCTCTGACCCAGACCTTAAGCCGTACGCTGATTACCTCGCTGACCACACTGGCGATGAT
Organism: Pantoea sp. GM_Pan_3; assembly: GCF_026541045.1. Taxonomy (NCBI): domain Bacteria; kingdom Pseudomonadati; phylum Pseudomonadota; class Gammaproteobacteria; order Enterobacterales; family Erwiniaceae; genus Pantoea; species Pantoea sp. GM_Pan_3. The sequence continues at coordinate 124,658 of NZ_JALNVA010000005.1, forward strand.
CCTCATCCTCTTCATCTTTGGTGGTGCGCTGCTGAAAGGCTTCTCACTGACCATGCTGATTGGTGTGACGATCGGTACGATTTCATCCATTTATGTCTCTTCGGCGCTGGCGCTGAAGCTGGGCATGAAGCGTGAACATATGCTGGTGCAGAAGGTTGAGAAAGAGGGCGCAGATCAGCCTTCTATCCTGCCGTAATCGCAAGACAGAAATGAAAACGGGCAGCCCTGGGGCTGCCCGTTTTTTTTGCGCCGGCCGTCAGGGTAATGCCGGTGCAGCAGGTGGGGTCTGGGTCGGCACGTTGCCGGTCACGTTATGCACGCGAACATAGCCGATCTGCTCCGGTGTCAGACCGCTGAGGCGCAGCGGAACGGTGACCGAATGCTGCGGCAGCAGGGAGGCAGGCACGGTGATGGTCTGACTCAGGGTGTCATTGCCGAGCGGTTTGCCGCTGGCGGGATCGAGCTCGCCCCAGATCACCGTGGCGTTCAGCGCAGGCAACGGCTGTTCATCCATCGAACGCACCGTGAGGGTTGCCCGCGAGCCGCTCGCTTCAGCCGTGACGGGCGACAGCGTCAGTCGCAGCGTACCGAGCCGGGTCTGCAACGCCACGGGCGTATTGGCCTGTGGCAGCAGCCATGCTCCCTGCTGAGACTGGCTGTTCAGCTGTCCCTGAATCTCCAGCGCACTGGCTTGCGAGGTCAGGTGCTGCATCTGCTGATTAAGCTGATTCACTTCCTGATGCAGCTCTCTGACCTGCGGTGTGCTGGCGGTGCTGCTGCACCCGCTCAGCGTCATCAGAGAGAGCGCCACCGGAACCCAAACCATCCTGTTCATAAGTTATCCTTGTCCGTTATTTCGGGATGCGTAACACCTGACCCGGGTAGATCTTATCAGGGTGCGACAGCATCGGTTTGTTCGCTTCGAAAATCTTATTGTACTCATTGGCGTTGCCGTAGACCTGTTTCGAGATGGCGCTCAGCGTATCGCCTTTTTTCACCGTGTAGAGTTCGGACTCCGCTGCGCTGTCGGTGACGGTAACCTTGTCTTCCACTTTGGTGATGCCCGCGACGTTGCCCGCTGCGATCAGAATCTTCTCTTTCAGCTCCTGAGAGAGGCCATCGCCGGTCACCGTGACGGTATCGCCATTCACTTTGACATCAACCTTGTCGCTGTCGGGTAATCCGAGTTTGTTGATGTGCTCCTGCAGCTTTTTATTCTGGTCATCACCGCCATGCACGGCATCCCACAATTTTTCACCCGCTTCTTTCACAAAGTTAAACAGACCCATACAACCTCCAGTGTGTTAGTGGAAAATTTCAATTGCAGCCCTTAAAGCGTAGTCCCTTTTGCTGCAGACGAAATTTAGCATCGTTTATCCTGAGAGGTGAATCCTCTGAAAGGCACGAAGAGATTTTGTTGATTCGCAGTTCGCGCTACACTGTCTGACCCATCACTCTCGCGTCAGGAAACGTCATGCATTGCCCATTCTGCTCCGCTGTGGACACCAAAGTGATTGATTCTCGTCTGGTTAGTGAAGGCTCTTCGGTGCGCCGCCGCCGCCAGTGTCTGATGTGCCATGAGCGCTTTACCACCTTTGAGGTGGCAGAACTGGTGATGCCTCGCGTGGTGAAAAGCAATGACGTGCGCGAACCCTTCAATGAAGACAAAATGGCCAGCGGGATGATGAAGGCGCTGGAAAAGCGTCCGGTCAGCGCCGACGCGGTGGAAAGCGCCGTGAACCATATCAAAACCCAGCTGCGTGCCACGGGTGAACGGGAGATCCCCAGTAAGCTGATTGGCAACCTGGTGATGGATGAGCTGAAAAAACTCGATAAGGTGGCCTACATCCGCTTCGCCTCTGTTTACCGCAGCTTTGAAGATATCCGGGATTTTGGCGAAGAGATCGCCCGTTTACAGGATTAAAGTATGGATGAACGCTATATGGCGCGCGCGCTGGAGCTGGCGCGACGCGGCCGTTTTACCACCATGCCCAACCCCAACGTCGGCTGCGTTATCGTACGCGATGGTGAGGTCGTGGGGGAGGGGTGGCACCAGCGCGCCGGAGAACCCCATGCGGAAGTCCACGCGCTGCGTATGGCAGGCGAAAAAGCGCGCGGTGCTACCGCCTATGTGACGCTGGAGCCGTGCAGTCATCATGGCCGTACGCCTCCCTGCTGTGATGCTCTGATCGCCGCCGGTGTGAAGCGGGTCGTGGCCGCGATGCAGGACCCGAATCCGCAGGTCGCCGGTCGCGGGCTGCACCGCCTGCAGCAGGCGGGCATTGAGGTCAGCCACGGTCTGATGATGCCGGAAGCGGAGGCGCTGAATCGCGGCTTTCTCAAGCGGATGCGCACCGGGTTTCCCTGGATTCAGCTTAAACTGGGCGCGTCGCTGGATGGCCGGACCGCCATGGCCAGCGGCGAAAGTCAGTGGATTACCTCTGCGGCTGCACGTCGTGATGTGCAGCGTCTGCGGGCGCAAAGTGCGGCTATCCTGAGCAGCAGCGCAACCGTGCTGGCGGACGATCCCTCCCTGACGGTGCGCTGGTCCGAACTCAGTGCGGACACCCAGGCGCTGCTGGATGAGCAGCAGCTGCGTCAGCCGGTGCGGGTGATTATCGACAGCCAGAATCGCGTTACGTCCGGGCATCGCCTGATTACGCAGCCGGGAGAAACCTGGCTGATGCGCCATCAGCCGGATCAGCAGAGCTGGCCCGCAGGCGTGACGCAAATTGCTGTTCCGCAGCGCGAGCATCAGCTGGATCTGGTGGCGATGATGATGCTGCTGGGCCAGCGCCAGATCAACAGCGTCTGGGTTGAAGCGGGTGCCACACTGGCGGGTGCGCTGCTGCAGGCGGGACTGGCCGATGAGCTGATCGTCTACGTGGCACCTAAGCTGTTAGGTGATGAAGGCCGCGGCCTGTGTCACTTGCCCGGACTCAGTCAACTGGCTGACGCGCCTGCCTTTCGTTTCAGCGATGTCCGTCAGGTCGGAGACGATTTACGCCTGACCCTGACGCCGCAATAACACGGGCGGAAAAGCGAGAGCACGCCGCCGAAGAGTATGATAGAATCCGCCCCCCTGCGCGGGGCTAAATAAACCCCTGAAAGGATAAGTATGAAAGTTATCGAAGCTGCTGTTGCAACGCCTGAGGCCAGTGTTGCCATCGTTATCGCGCGTTTTAACAACTTCATTAATGACAGCCTGCTGGAGGGTGCAATTGATGCCCTGAAACGTATCGGCCAGGTCAAAGATGACAATATCACCGTAGTCTGGGTTCCCGGTGCCTACGAACTGCCTCTGGCAGCTCGCGCGCTGGCTAACGCCGGCAAATATGATGCGATTATCGCCCTCGGCACCGTGATTCGTGGTGGCACTGCCCACTTCGAATATGTGGCGGGTGAAGCCAGCTCCGGTATCGCCAGCGTCGCCATTAACAGCGACATTCCTGTCGCGTTTGGCGTGCTGACAACCGAAAGCATCGAGCAGGCCATTGAACGTGCCGGTACCAAAGCCGGTAACAAAGGTGCGGAAGCCGCACTGACCGCGCTCGAAATGATCAACGTATTGAAAGCCATTAAAGCCTGATTTTTGTAAGGGGAATTTTGTGAAACCTGCTGCTCGTCGTCGCGCCCGTGAGTGCGCTGTTCAGGCGCTTTACTCCTGGCAGTTGTCGAATAACGACATTGCCGATGTGGAATACCAGTTTCTGGCGGAACAGGACGTCAAAGACGTCGACATTACCTATTTCCGCGAACTGCTGTCCGGTGTGGCGACCAACAGTGCGTATCTGGATGGACTGATGAAGCCCTACCTGTCGCGTCAGCTTGAAGAGCTGGGCCAGGTAGAAAAAGCGATCCTGCGCATCTCGCTGTATGAGCTGAGCAAACGTGATGATGTGCCCTATAAAGTGGCCATCAACGAAGGGATTGAGCTGGCGAAAGTCTTCGGCGCTGAAGACAGTCATAAATTTGTTAACGGCGTGCTGGATAAAGCCGGTCCACAGATTCGACCCCATCGCAAATAAACAAAAAGGCCGGCTTGCCGGCCTTTTTTCATAGAGGGTTAAGCGGAACGTAATTATGTCTTGTGGTGAATTTGAACTCATCGCACGCTACTTCAACCGCAGAACACGCAGCCGCCGTGATGTCGAACTCGGCATCGGTGACGATTGTGCGTTACTGAGCGTGCCGGAAAAACAGACGCTGGCGATCAGCACCGATACCCTGGTTGCCGGTGTGCACTTCTTACGGGATATCCATCCCGCCGATCTCGGCTACAAAGCCCTGGCTGTTAATCTCAGCGACCTCGCCGCTATGGGCGCCGATCCCGCGTGGCTGACGCTGGCCCTGACGCTGCCGCAGGTCGATGAGAGCTGGCTGTCGGCGTTCAGTGAGAGCCTGTTTGAGCTGCTGGAGTATTACGATATGCAGCTGGTGGGCGGTGACACCACGCGCGGCCCGCTGAGCCTGACGCTGGCGATTCACGGTCTGGTGCCGCAGGGCCGGGCCCTGAAACGCTCCGGCGCGAAGCCGGGTGACTGGATCTACGTGACCGGCACGCTGGGTGACAGTGCGGCGGGCCTGGCGCTGCTGCAGCATCACTGCCGCATCAGCGATCCGGCGGTACATGAGGCGCTGATCAAACGCCATCTGCGCCCCATGCCGCGCATTCTGCAGGGACAGGCCCTGCGTGCGCTGGCCTCCTCTGCGGTAGACCTCTCTGACGGCCTGATTTCCGATCTCGGTCACGTGCTGAAAGCCAGCGGCTGTGGCGCACGGCTTAATCTTGATGCTCTGCCGCTTTCTGGCGCGCTGCGTGACCATTTCGACCCTGAGCAGGTTCTGCGCTGGGCGCTGAGTGGGGGAGAGGATTATGAGCTCTGCTTCACCGTGCCGGAGGTGAATCGCGGCGCGCTGGATGTGGCGCTGGGTCATCTGGGCGTGCCCTACACCTGCATCGGTCAGATAGCACCGGAGTCGGAAGGCTTAACGCTGCTGGATAATGGCAAGCCCGCTACCTTCCGCCATAAAGGATTTGATCACTTTGATACGAAATAACGATGTGGCCAAAGGCCGCCTGCGGATGAGCAATCCCTGGCATCTGCTGGCGACCGGTTTTGGCAGCGGGTTAAGCCCGGTGGTGCCTGGCACCATGGGATCGCTGGCGGCGATCCCGTTCTGGTGGCTGATGACGTTTCTGCCGCAGGACCTCTATTCGCTGGTCGTGCTGGTCGGCATCTGCGTCGGCGTTTATCTCTGCCATCGCACCGCCAAAGATATGGGCGTTCACGATCATGGCAGTATTGTCTGGGATGAGTTTATCGGCATGTGGATTACGCTGATGGCGATTCCGGTCAACAGCTGGCAGTGGGTGCTCGGGGGATTTGTGCTGTTCCGTATTCTGGATATGTGGAAACCCTGGCCGATTCGCTGGTTTGACCGCAACGTGCACGGTGGCATGGGCATTATGGTCGATGACATCATTGCCGGGGTCATTTCGGCTGCCATGCTGTATGGCATCGGGGTCTGGCTGGCGGGCTGATCCGCTCACCCGCGATAAGATGACGCCCGGCAAGGGCGTCATCTGACGGCGTTACTCGAATCCCACCGCCTGATGCGGCTGATAGACCTCTTCCAGCAGGGTAATCTCTTCGTCACTCAGTGTGACATCCACCGCTTTCACCAGATCCGCAAACTGCTCAGCACGCGACGCGCCAATGATTGGCGCCGTGACGGCTGGTTTACTCAGCAGCCAGGCCAGGGCGACCTGTGCCCGCGTCACGCCTTTACTCTCTGCCACCTGCGCCAGACGCTGCGCAATGGCGGCATCATTCTCTTCGGTGGTGGCATAGAGCTTCGCCATGACCTGATCAGAGGTGGAGCGAGCGGTGTTTTCACCCCAGGGGCGGGTCAGCTTACCGCGCGCCAGCGGGCTCCAGGGCAGCACGGCGATCTGCTCTTTCTGACAGAGCGGATGCATTTCACGCTCCTCTTCACGCTGAATCAGGTTGTACTGATCCTGCATGCTGACAAAGCGATGCCAGCCCTGTTGCGCCTGCATCTGCAACGCCTGTGCAAACTGGCTGGCGTGCATGGATGAGGCCCCGATGTAGCGCGCTTTGCCCGACTGTACGACATCATGCAGCGCTTCCAGCGTCTCTTCCAGCGGCGTCTCGTAATCCCAGCGGTGAATCTGCAGCAGATCGACATACTCCATGCCGAGGCGCTGCAGGCTGTCATCAATGGATTGCAGGATATTTTTGCGCGACAGACCCTGTGAGAGGTTGCTCAGGGGGAAATAGACTTTGGTGGCGACCACAATCTCTTCACGGCGCGCAAAATCTTTCAGCGCCCGTCCCAGGATCTCTTCACTGCTGCCGTCTGAATAGCTGTTGGCCGTGTCGAAGAAGTTGATCCCTGCGTTCAGCGCCTGCTGGATTAGCGGACGGCTGCTCGCTTCAGGCAGCGTCCAGGCGTGGTTGCCGCGCGTCGGCTCGCCATAGGTCATGCAGCCCAGACAGAGGCGCGAAACCTGAAGGTCGGTGGTTCCCAGTTGAATCAGTTTCATGGTGGAGGCTCCTGCGAAAGTGCAAAGGTTTCAGCATAGCAGGGCGTTGCGCTCCCCGGAGGGAGCGCAGAGAGGAGAGGTTACTGCGCCAGCCAGCGGGTGATCTGCTGCTGGATACCTTCGGCGTCCAGCAGGTAGTCATGGCGCACTTCTTCCTGAGTGCCCTGCGGGATAAATTCATCGGGCAGGCCGATATTGAGAACCGGCACAGCCAGGCGTTTTGCCATGACGAACTCATTGACGCCGCTGCCTGCACCGCCCTTGATTGCGCCTTCTTCCAGCGTAATCAGTGACGTGTGGGTGGCGGCCAGTTCGGCAATCAGCGCCTCATCCAGCGGCTTCACAAAACGCATATCGACCAGGGTCGCATTCAGCGCTTCCGCCGCAGCGGCCGCTTCCGGCAGCAGCGTACCAAAGTTCAGAATCGCCAGTTCTTCACCCTGACGTTTCACCACGCCTTTGCCCAGCGGCAGGCTCTGTAGCGGTGCCAGTGGGGTGCCAACGCCGGTGCCGCGCGGATAACGCACGGCGCTCGGCCCGTCCTGATAGTGATAGCCGGTGTAGAGCATCTGACGGCACTCATTTTCGTCGCTGGGGGTCATGATCACCATCTCCGGCACACAGCGCAGATAGGCGAGATCAAATGCGCCCTGGTGAGTCTGACCGTCCGCGCCAACAATACCACCGCGATCGATAGCAAACAGGACCGGCAGTTTCTGGATAGCGACGTCATGGATCAGCTGATCGTAGGCGCGCTGCAGGAAGGTGGAATAGATGGCCACAATCGGCTTATAACCGCCAATCGCCATACCGGCGGCGAAGGTCACCGCGTGCTGCTCGGCGATCGCCACATCAAAATATTGCTGCGGGAACTCACGTGAGAAGGCCACCATGCCGGAGCCTTCACGCATCGCCGGGGTAATCGCCATCAGCTTCGGATCGTCGGCGGCCATTTCGCACAGCCAGTTGCCGAAGATTTTAGAGTAGCTCGGCAGACCTTCGGCACTTTTCGGCAGTTCGCCAATGGCCGGATCGAATTTAGGGACGGCGTGCCAGGCAATCGGATCTTCCTCTGCCGGGGCGTAGCCTTTCCCTTTCTTCGTCATGATATGCAGGAACTGCGGCCCTTTCAGGTTGCGCATGTTACTCAGCGTATTGACCAGCGTCAGGACATCGTGGCCATCAACCGGACCGATGTAGTTGAAGCCTAACTCTTCAAACAGCGTTCCCGGCACCACCATGCCTTTGAGGTGCTCTTCCGTGCGCTTAACCAGCTCTTTAATCGGGGGCAGGTTAGTCAGTACGCGCTTACTGCCTTCACGCAGTCGCGCGTAGGTTTTACCTGACAGGATCTGCGCCAGACGGTTATTCAGCGCGCCGACGTTTTCGGAGATCGACATCTCATTGTCGTTGAGGATCACCAGCATGTCCGGTTTGATATCACCGGCATGGTTCATCGCTTCAAACGCCATGCCTGCGGTGATAGCCCCATCGCCGATAATACAGGCGGTGCGACGACCCTGACCTTCGCGTTCTGCCGCCGCGGCCATGCCCAGACCGGCACTGATGGAGGTCGACGAGTGACCGACGCTCAGCACGTCATATTCACTTTCGCCGCGCCACGGGAACGGATGCACGCCGTTTTTCTGACGGATGGTGCCGATGCGATCGCGGCGACCGGTCAGAATTTTATGCGGATAAGCCTGATGACCCACATCCCACACCAGATGATCAAAAGGAGTGTTGTAGACATAATGCAGCGCGACAGTCAGTTCGACAACGCCCAGACCCGATGCAAAATGGCCGCTGGAGCGGCTCACGCTGTCTAACAGATACTGACGCAGTTCATCACACAGTGCAGGCAGCTTCTCTTTCGGCAGGGCACGCAGCTCCTGAACCGTGTTTGCCAGCGCCAGTGTCGGGTATTTAGCAATATCAAAACTCATCAGAGACTCATTATGGAAGTTATTTGTCGCGTTCAATTATGAAGCTCGCCAGCGCCTGCAGTGCTGTGGTGTTATAGGAGTGCGCGGCGAGCAATTCCAGAGCATCAAGGGCTTCCTGATACAAATCCCGCGCTTTGGCACGGGCATTTTCTAAGCCTAACAGTGAAGGATAGGTGCTTTTGCCCAGTTGCTGATCGGCACCCTGACGTTTTCCGATAACGGCGGTGTCACCCACCACGTCCAGGATATCGTCCTGCACCTGAAACGCGAGACCGATAGCCTCAGCATAGCGGTCGAGCAGCGGCAGGGCTTCACGGCCCGCATCGCCTGCGGTAAAAGCACCTAAGCGGACGGCTGAGCGGATCAGCGCGCCCGTTTTGTGGCGATGGATCTGCTCCAGCTGATCGAGATCCACCGATTTACCCTCTGCGGCCAGATCAAGCGCCTGACCGCCGCACATGCCGGCCACGCCGCTGGCGTTTGCCAGTTCAGAGATCATCCGCAGCCGGTACTCCGCGCTGACACCCGGCATCGCCTCGTCAGTCAGAATTGAGAAGGCCAGCGTCTGCAGGGCATCGCCTGCCAGTATCGCCGTATCTTCGCCATATTTAATGTGACAGGTCGGCTGCCCGCGACGCAGTGCATCGTCATCCATCGCAGGGAGATCGTCATGAATCAGAGAGTACGCATGAATGCATTCAACCGCGGCGGCGGGCGCATCCAGACTCGCCGGGTCGGCGCGGAGCATCTCACCGGTCGCGTAGACCAGAAAAGGGCGCAGGCGTTTACCGCCCAATAATGCCCCATAATGCATGGCATTAACCAGAGGAGAACTCTGAAAAGGAAGTGGCGCTATAAAACGCGTCAGCGCGGCGTTGACCTGCTGCTGATACGCGTCGAGTAATCGGACAAAATCCATTAGTCATTTTCCGGCGTGAAAGCAGTGAGGTCGGCGTTTTTATCATCGTTCAGCAGAATACGGACACGCTGTTCAGCCTGCTGCAGCGTCTGCTGGCCTGTCCGCGCCAGCTGCACGCCGCGCTCAAACTCGTTCAGGGCTTCTTCCAGCGGCAGTTCACCACTTTCCAGACGGCTGACAATCTGCTCCAGCTGCTGCAATGACGTTTCAAAGCTGGCTGGCTGTTCGGCTTTTTTCGGCATATTTCGTGTCGACTCACGGTTGGGACATTATCTCGCAATCGGTCATGGTAGCTGAGACCCTATGATTAGCAAAATAATCAATGCGGCAGCTGATGAAGAAGCAGTCACCTGACAAAGGTGATATACTCCCGCGCCTCGGATGCGGTTGCGCCTTGCAGCCCGCAATTTTGTGATTTTACCAGCTAAGTGCTGCCTCTTTTAGCACTTATTTGCCCAACGAAGCTGTGTCGCCATGAAGTTTATCATCAAGTTATTTCCTGAAATCACCATCAAGAGTCAGTCGGTGCGTTTGCGCTTTATCAAGATTCTTGCCAGCAATATCCGTAACGTCCTGAAAACCGTCAGCGACGACATCGCCGTTGTGCGTTACTGGGATCACATTGAAGTGCGCTCAAAAAACGACGCGCTGCGGGACATTATTCCCGATGAGCTGACGCGCATTCCGGGGATTCATCACGTTTTAGCGGTTGAAGATCGCGAGTACACCGATATTCATCACATCTTCGAACAGACCTTAGCGCAGTATCGCGACAGCCTCGAAGGAAAGAGCTTCTGCGTTCGGGTTAAACGTCGTGGTAAGCATAGCTTCAGTTCGCAGGATGTGGAGCGCTATGTGGGCGGCGGGCTGAACCAGCACATCGAAAGCGCCCGTGTGCAGCTTAAAAACCCGGAGGTAACGGTTAATCTCGAAGTGGACGAGAATCAGCTGACGCTGGTGACTGCACGCTATGAGGGGCTGGGCGGTTTCCCAATCGGCACACAGGAAGATGTGCTGTCGCTGATTTCCGGTGGCTTTGACTCCGGCGTCTCCAGCTACATGCTGCTGCGCCGCGGCAGCCGCGTACACTACTGCTTCTTTAATCTTGGCGGCGCCGCCCATGAGATTGGCGTCCGTCAGGTCGCGCACTATCTCTGGAACCGCTTTGGCCGTTCGCACCGGGTGCGCTTTGTGGCGATCAATTTTGAGCCGGTCGTCGGCGAGATCCTGGAAAAAGTGGATGACGGTCAGATGGGCGTGGTGCTGAAGCGCATGATGGTGCGTGCCGCTTCCCGCGTGGCTGAGCGTTACGGCGTACAGGCGCTGGTCACCGGTGAAGCAGTCGGGCAGGTATCGAGCCAGACGCTGACCAACCTGCGTCTGATTGATAACGCCTCCGATACGCTGATTCTGCGTCCGCTGATCTCTCACGACAAAGAGCACATCATCAAAGTCGCCCGGGAGATCGGCACCGAAGATTTTGCCAGCACCATGCCGGAATATTGTGGGGTGATTTCCAAAAGCCCGACAGTGAAGGCGGTGAAAGCGAAGATCGAGGCAGAAGAGCAGAATTTCGACTTCACGATTCTGGATCGCGTGGTGGAAGAGGCGACCAATGTCGATATCCGCACCATCGCTGAGCAGACAGAAGAGGAGGTGGTGGAAGTTGAAACCGTCGCGCTGCTGAGTGAAAACGACGTGGTGCTGGATATCCGCGCCATCGACGAGCAGGAAGAGAATCCGCTTGAGCTTAAGGCCACGGAGGTGAAATCACTGCCGTTTTACAAACTCAGCACGCAGTTTGGCGATCTCGATCAGAACCGCACCTGGTTGCTTTACTGCGATCGCGGCGTGATGAGCCGTCTGCAGGCCCTCTATCTGCATGAGCAGGGCTTCAAGAACGTGAAAGTTTACCGCCCGTAGTGCTGGCTTACGGTCAGTCAGACCCTGTCGGGGTCTGACTGATGAACCTGATCACGCCTGATAGTCATAAATGCCGGGTGCCAGCACCAGCTGGGCGGCAACGTCGCGCGCCATTTCTTTTCCCACCAGCAGATCGATCAGCTTCAGCGCAAAATCCATGGCCGTGCCGGGTGCCTGGCTGGTGAGCAGTTTTACCCGCGGGTCCCAGACGACGCGGCGCTCCATCCATTTCTCCGCCGGAATGGTCTCTTTTAAGCCGGGAAAGCCGGTCATGTTTCCGACAGGGAACAGATCGTGGGGAACCAGCACCGTACCTGCCGCCGCGCAAATCGCCGCAACGATTTTATCGCTGAGATGAAACTGACGCACCGTTTCGACCAGCAGCGGGCTGTCACGGAAGGTCTCCGCGCCTTTCAGGCCACCGGGCAGGACGATGGCGGCGAAATCGTTGTCGGCGACCTCGACCAGCGGGGCGTCAGCCAGCAGGCGGACACCGCGTGAGCAGACGATCTCCCGGCTGCCATTGCTTTCGACGCTGGCGGTGACGACGTTCAGCCCGGCACGAACCAGCAGGTCGATGGTGGTGACGGCTTCGGTCTCTTCACTGCCATGTGCCAGGCAAACCAGCACCGATGCGTTCGCGGTCATAATGGGACTCCTTGCGTTTTACAATGTCATACAGACGGGTGTTCTCCGACAGCACCAGGCCATGCGTCCGGGCGCGGCGCAGTAAAAAGCCGCTGATGTAGTCGATTTCGGTGAGCCGCTGGGCGCGGATATCCTGCAGCATGGAAGAGGTGTTCGCCGCCGTGCTTTCAATCACGTCGAAGATAATATCCTGCAGGCTTTCGCTGGCTACGTTCTGGCCTTCGCGCTCCATGACCCAGCTGATCTCTTCGCATAACTGCGCAATCTGTTCCGGATACGCACGCAGCGCGCCGTTCTGGCACTCATATTCCACGCTGAGCGGGTTGATCACGCAGTTCACCGCCAGCTTGCGCCAGCAGGCCGCACGGATGTTGTCATGCCAGGCGACATCGGGCAGGGCATGGTGCAGGATGTCAGCCAGATCGCTGTAAGCAGCGCTTTTGCGGTTACCGGGGCCGATGTGGGTGATGCCGCTGGCGATGTGTTTGATGACGGTGCCATCACGCATCGCGGCGTGCGTCGTGACGCCGCGCAGTAGCGGCTGAGTTAACCCTTTAAGCTCCTCCAGCGTGCCCATGCCGTTATGCAGCAGCAGCACCGGGCAGTTTTCCGGCAGAACGCTTTCCAGATTTTTCACGGCGGGTGACACCTGTGGCGCTTTTAGCGTAACCAGCAGCAGCTGGCTTTCCGCCAGAAACAGCGGATCGTTAGCGATGAAGGTGCGGTTGGCTATGTTGCCTTCCGGGTCGACGACATTGGCCGAGCAATAGGGCTGCGGCACCCGCAACCATCCCTGCACCTCGTGTCCCTGACGGGCGAGCGCTGTCAGCCAGACCTGACCCAGAGCACCGCACCCTAACACGGTAATTTTCATACTGCCTCCCGCTGGCGGGCTATCCATTTATTATTTACTGTCACACCATGAGTATAGCGTCGTGCACAGCCTGATTTTATTTAGCACCGTAAGACGCGTATTATGCATGTCACTTTAGCGTCAGGAGAAGAAGAGATGCCATCTTTCGATATCGTTTCAGAAGTCGATCTGCAGGAAATTCGCAATGCGGTGGAGAATGCCAACCGTGAGGTGTCTACCCGCTTCGATTTCCGCAACGTGAGCGCCGAGTTTGAGCTCAACGAAAAGAATGAAACCATTAAAATCACCAGCGAGTCTGATTTCCAGGTTAAACAGCTGGTCGATATTTTGCGTGAGAAGTTACTGAAGCGCGGGATTGAAGGCGGTGCCTTAGAGGTGCCGGAAGAGATTGAGCACAGCGGTAAAAGCTGGGCGGTCGATGCCAAACTGAAGAAGGGCATTGAGAGCGACGTAGCGAAGAAGCTGGTGAAGCTGATCAAAGACAGCAAGCTGAAAGTACAGACCCAGATTCAGGGTGAAGCGTTACGAGTGACCGGCAAAGCGCGCGATGATCTGCAGAGCGCAATGGCGATTGTGCGCGGCAGCAATCTGGGACAGCCGTTCCAGTTTAAAAACTTCCGCGATTAAGCGGGGCAGGCTGTTTTTTTGGCCTGAAGGCAGTTATGAAAAACCCGGCTCAGGCCGGGTTTTTTGTTATCTGGCAGGAGCAGCGCTGCATCGATCCAAATTTGTGAGCCGTCTGAATGAAGGCGTGGTTTGTGACGTTAGTGGCATCGTGCGCTGGCTTGCATCTCTTTGAACAAGTAGAAGCTTAAGGGGCGCAGGGATCAGGGGCAGAAGAGGAAAGCGTCCCGCGCCAGGACGGCGCGGGCCGAGCATGCCATGGATGGCGGCTTTTGCGACTTTCCGATCTGACCGTTTTCCCTGAGCCAGCTCGGTCTTACAGCTAAACGGGCAGGTGGTGTCGCTAGAACAGTTTGGAAATCAGCAACTCCCCAGCAGCGCTTCCAGCTCTGGCCGACTGGTGACCTTGCTATCAATTTTGATATACGCGCTTTTCTCTTCCGGCACGATAAACACGGAGTTCACCCCTTTCTGCGCTTTCAGGCGCTGCTCCAGATTCGGCAAAGCCAGTGCCGCGTCACTCAGCACAATTCGCAGGCTGCTCACATAAGGGGGTTCCTGCATCGTCATACTGACAAACAGCCAGGCCGCAGCCACCATTGCGCCGACCATGAACACGGTCTGTGCATCGAAATGACCAAACACCCAGCCGCCCATGCTGCCGCCAACGGCCACGCCAAGGAACTGGCTGGTGGAGTAAATGCCCATCGCCGTTCCTTTGTAACCGGCAGGTGACTCTTTACTGATCAGCGAAGGGAGAATGGCTTCCATCAGATTGAAAGCGAAGAAGAAGAGCTGAACCCCAACGACCAGCGTCCAGAAATGGCCTTCCGCACCCCACAGCACGATCTCGGCAATAACGATCATCCCGACGCAGCCCACAAAGACGCGCTTCATGCGACGCTTCACTTCGGCATAAATGATGAACGGCACCACGCCCGCAAAGGCAATCAGCATGGTCGAGAGATAGACTTTCCAGTGTTCCGGGGCCGGGAAACCCGCCTGCTCAAACTGCCCCGGCAAGGCGACAAAGCTCGACATCAGCAGGATATGCAGACAGAAAATACCGATATTCAGCTTCACTAGGCGTGGATTTGCCAGCACCTTGCGAAAGCTGCCTTTGACCATGCCTGATTCACGGTTCAGCACATGATGCGGGGTGGATGGCACCACCAGCAGCGTGATGACGATACCCAGCGAGGCCAGGATCGCAATCATCCAGAACAGCGCCTGCAGCCCTAACGCGTGCGTAACGACCGGACCGACGACCATCGCAATCGCGAAGGTGACACCAAAACTGATGCCGATAAAGGCCATCGCTTTGGTGCGGTTCTGCTCTCGCGTCAAATCGGAGAGCAGCGCCATCACGGCAGCGGCAATTGCGCCGGAGCCCTGCAGCGCACGGCCCAGAATAATGCCCCAGATAGAGTCCGTGCAGGCAGCAATAACGCTACCCAGAACAAACAGCAGCAGTCCGCCCACGATCAACGGCTTTCGCCCGATGCGATCGGAAAGCAGACCAAAAGGAATCTGAAAAATCGCCTGGGCCAGGCCATAGATACCAATCGCCAGGCCGATCAGCGTTTCACTCGCGCCCTGTAATGCCATGCCATAAGTGGTCAGTACCGGCAGGACCATAAACATTCCCAGCATGCGCAGGGAAAAGACCGTACCGAGGCCCCATGTGGCGCGCAGCTCCACCGGAGTCATTTTATTATCGTTCATTCCAACCTCTGTTAATGTGCTGCATTTATTCTAGGGGGCGGGGCAGGGCGGGTAAAACAATAGTTTTTAAGCAGTCGTAACAAAAAGAAAGGGCGCGAAAATCGCGCCCTTTTCATGCTCTTACGGTGTCCGTTACCAAACGTAAGTCAGCAGGTCCTTCGAGGCCGGAGCCATCGAATCTACCGACATCATCACGCTCAGCGCGGTGATCGTCACGATAGAGAAGACAAACAGTTTACGCGCCCAGACACGATCGTCAGCGGTTTTATAACCGGATAACGCCATACCCAGCCACCAGACGCTGACCGCAGCGGCCACCACCAGATATTTGTAGCCGGCATAGCCACCCAGCGTCAGCATCAGCGTGGCAATCATAAACGCCAGGATATAGAGCGTAATATGATTTTTTGCTACGGAGATCCCTTTCACCACCGGCAGTACCGGGATGTTCGCCGCCTGGTAATCTTTAAAGCGGAAGATGGCAATCGCGTACGAATGCGGCATCTGCCACAGGCTGAAGATCGCCAGCAGGATTAAGGCACCGGCATCAAACTCATTGGATACCGCACAGTAGCCGATAACCGGCGGTGCAGCACCCGACAGACTGCCAATCAGCGTACCGTAAACGGAATGACGCTTCATGTAGAGACTGTAGATGCCCACGTAAACCACGAAGCCCATCACCGCCAGCCACATGGCCAGCGGATTTGCACCGAAGTAGAGCAACGCAAAGCCAGCAATACCCAGCACAGTGGCATAAACCAGGCTTACTTTCGCGGAGATAAGGCCTTTTACCAGCACCCGATTCCTGGTTCTCTCCATCTTGATGTCGATGTCGCGGTCGATCACGTTGTTGAAAACACAACCCGATGCAACCACCAGTGACACACCCACCAGGGTGATGAGAAACAGGGCGTAATCCGTGTTGCCTTTAGAGGCCAGCAGGAATCCGCCGATCACAGAAATTAAATTCCCGAAAATAATTCCTGGTTTTGTAACTTGCAGGTATTGCTTAAACATTACGCGTGACTCTTTAGTGAGGCATCATGTTGTAGTTGAGGTTCCACATGATCCACAGTGAGCCTACTACGACAATCAGGATGATGATGGCCGAGAAAACAATGGCTACCATGTTCCAGCCACCCTCAGATTTGCTGTCTAAGTGCAGGAAGTAAACCAGGTGAACCAGCACCTGGATAACCGCACAGACCAGAACAACACCGAGGATAGTACCGTGAGATGCACTGCCATCCATGACCATCCAGAACGGGATTGCCGTCAGGATGATAGAGAGGATGAAGCCGATCATGTAGGACTTCACGCTACCGTGTGAAGCGCCATGTTCGTTAACAGAATGACTCATTACATGGCTCCCATCAGGTAAACAACGGTGAAGACGCAAATCCAGACCACGTCCAGGAAGTGCCAGAACAGGCTCAGACACATGATACGGGTGCGGTTAGTCGCGTTCAGGCCACGTTTGGAAATCTGGAACATCAGCACCAGCATCCAGATCAGACCCGAGGTCACGTGCAGACCGTGGGTACCGACCAGCGTAAAGAAGCCAGACAGGAAGCCACTGCGATCCGGACCAAAGCCTTCCGCAATCAGGTGATGGAATTCATAGATTTCCATGCCGATGAAGCCCAGACCAAACAGGAAGGTCAGCGCCAGCCAGCCGATAACGGCACCTTTTTGCTCCTTGTTCATGGAGATAACAGCCATGCCGTACGTGATGGAGCTCAGCAGCAGCAGGGCGGTTTCTACCAGAACAAACGGCAGCTCAAAGATATCTTTACCTGCCGGGCCACCGGCAGTGTTGTTGACCATGACGGCATAGGTCGCAAACAGGGTTGCGAAGATAATGCAGTCACTCATCAGGTAGATCCAGAAGCCAAAGACTTTATTGGCTCCTGCATCGTGATGCCCATGCTCCGCATGGGCGTCGTGGTGATGTTTAATCAGAGTTTCAGTTGACATTATTTCAGACCTGCTTTGCTGATTTCGTCAAAGTGCTGGTTTTCAATCTTCTGAACTTCAGCAACCGGAACGTAGTAATCCACGTCTTCGTCGAAGCTCTTCACGATCCAGGTAACGATCATGCCGAGGAATGAAAGACCTGCCAGCCACCAGATATGCCAGATCAGCGCGAAACCCATTACCGTCGCGAACGCACAGATAACCAGTGCAGCACCGCTGTTTTTCGGCATATGAATCTCTTCATACGACTCCGGCTGCTTGTACGCTTCGCCTTTCTCTTTCATTTCCCAGAAAGCGTCACGCTCATGCACATGCGGGATCACAGCAAAGTTATAGAACGGTGGTGGTGAAGAGGTTGCCCACTCCAGCGTACGGCCGCCCCACGGGTCACCGGTCAGATCACGGTTCTGGTCGCGGTCACGGACCGAAACGTAGAACATGGTCAGCTGACACAGGATACCCATTGCAATCAGACCTGCACCGACCGCAGCGACCACCAGCAGAGGGTGGAACTGTGGATCGATATCCTGGCTCAGACGACGGGTCATACCCATGAAGCCCAGCGCGTACAGCGGCATAAAGGCAACGAAGAAGCCGATGATCCAGAACCAGAAGGCGCGTTTGCCCCAGGTTTCGTTCAGGGTAAAGCCAAAGGCTTTCGGGAACCAGTAGGTCACGCCCGCCATACAACCGAAGACAACACCACCGATGATAACGTTATGGAAGTGTGCAATCAGGAACAGGCTGTTGTGCAGAATGAAGTCAGCACCCGGAACGGCCAGCAGTACGCCGGTCATACCCCCTACAGAGAAGGTTACCAGGAAGCCAACGGTCCACAGCATCGCAGAGTGCATCTGGATGCGACCCTGGTACATGGTGAACAGCCAGTTAAAGATTTTAACCCCGGTCGGAATCGCGATGATCATCGTCATAATACCGAAGAAGGCGTTAACGTTCGCACCCGCACCCATGGTGAAGAAGTGGTGGAGCCAGACGATGAACGACAGCACGGTGATCGCGATGGTCGCCCACACCAGTGAGGTGTAGCCAAACAGACGTTTTTTGGAGAAGGTCGCGGTAATTTCTGCGAACACACCAAAGACCGGCAGAACCAGAATATACACTTCCGGATGACCCCAGACCCAGATCAGGTTGACGTACATCATCATGTTCCCGCCCATTTCATTGGTGAAGAAATGGAAGCCGAGATAACGATCAAGGGTCAACAGCGCCAGGGTCACGGTCAGAACCGGGAACGCAGCGATGATCAGGACGTTGGTGCACAGCGCAGTCCAGGTAAAGACAGGCATTTTGAACAGGCTCATGCCCGGTGCACGCATCTTCAGGATGGTCACGAAGAAGTTAATACCGGTTAAGGTCGTACCGATACCGGAGAGCTGAAGACTCCAGATCCAGTAGTCGACCCCGACGCCGGGACTGTACTCCGCGCCGGACAGTGGCGGATAAGCCAGCCAGCCGGTCTGCGCGAACTCGCCCACTCCCAGCGACAGGTTAACCAGGATCACACCGACCGCGGTAAACCAGAAGCTCAGGTTGTTCAGGAACGGGAACGCAACGTCACGTGCACCAATCTGCAGCGGAACGGCGATGTTCATCAGGCCAACCACGAAAGGCATCGCCACGAAGAAGATCATAATGACGCCGTGCGCCGTAAAGATCTGGTCGTAGTGATGCGGTGGCAGAATGCCCGCTTCACCGGCCGACGCCATTACCTGCTGGGTACGCATCATGATGGCATCAGCAAAACCACGCAGCAGCATGACGAATGCCATGATGACGTACATGATACCCAGTTTTTTATGGTCGACAGACGTTAGCCATTCAGACCACAGATATTGCCATTTACCAAAATAGGTGATGGCGGCAATCAGTGCCAGACCACCTAAAATGATACCGGCGACCGTGACCATGATAATCGGCTCATGGTACGGCACTGCATCCAGTGTTAATTTTCCGAACATCGTATTATTCCTCGGCTCCCGCGGAAGCGGCGTGACTCATGTCCATACCTTCATGTTCAGGCATGTCCATCTTCCCGTGGCTGGTCATGAACTTAGCGATAACTTGCTTGAACAGTTCAGGATTCGCTGAAGAGAAATATTCCACCGGGTGGTTTTCGCTTGGTACAGCAACTTTCTCGAAATCTTCCATGGTGGTCAGCGTGTTAGGTGCTGCTTTAACTTTTGCTACCCACTGCTGGAATTCCGCATCGTCTTTGGTTGCAATGGCTTTGAACTTCATGCCAGAGAAACCGCGACCACTGAAGTTCGCAGAGATACCGTCGAAAGTCCCTGGCTCATTCGCAATCAGATGCAGTTTGGTCTGCATACCGGCCATCGCATAAATCTGGCTGCCGAGCGTTGGAATGAAGAAAGAGTTCATGACGGAGTTAGACGTGATTTTGAAGTTCACTGGTGTGTTTGCCGGGAAGGCAATCTGGTTCACGGTTGCAATACCCTGTTCCGGGTAAATGAACAGCCATTTCCAGTCCAGTGCAACCACATCGATCTCAACCGGTTTTACATCAGATTGCAGCGGTTTGCTGGGCTCCAGTGCATGGGTCGATTTCCAGGTCAGCACGCTGAGGAAGAGAATGATCAGGATCGGAATGGTCCAGACCACGGCTTCCACTTTGTTAGAGTGTGACCAGTTAGGGCTGTACTTCGCATTCGTGTTGGATGCCCGATATTTCCAGGCAAACACCACGGCCATCAGGACTGCGGGGATAACGACGATCAACATCAGGCCAAAGGCAGTCAGTATCAGCGAACGTTGCTCCAGTGCAATCTGTCCTTTGGGATTTAACAATGCACTATCGCAGCCACTCATTAATAAAGTGCCTGCAATTAATGACAAAATCCCCAAACTTTTATTGTATTTACTGAGTCTCATTTAACGACCTCAATGACAAAGGGCTCTATTGTCGTTTAAGTGTGCGCGCATTTTACGGGAAGGTTTATGCAGTGTAAACCAGCTTAAGGATGTGTCAGATGCGTGTTGACACCTTTTGCTAAGGGTGTCACAGATGTTGCGTCAGGTGACAAATAGTTAACGCAGACAAGCAGTTGGCACCAATATAACAAAAACCAATGGAAGTAACCGCAAAAAAATCAGGGAAAGGAATAACCCTTACTTTTAACGCCCAAATATTTAACAAGTCTGCATCATTTATGTGATGAAATTTAACTAAAGTAATTGCTCACCGGTTTTTAGTATTTCCGCTCCCCCTCCTCAGGCCATATTCTTATTTTCAAAAAATAACAGGCGATGATAAATGACGGCGGCCTAGTCCGTTGACAAAAAAATAAGCCGCAGCCGTTAACCCATCGATTTCACTTAAGCATCTGACGCGGGCAGGGCAGGCGCTCGTTTCAGTGCTCGGTAGTCGAGCAGCAGGCCCGACAATACAGCCAGCAACGCGAGTACCATGCCAGTACCAAACAGGGGTGACAGCAGGGCAGCCAGCACAGTGAGCCCCAGCGCATCCAGCGCCAGCGCCACCAGCCAGAGTCCCAGCACGCCACAGCCTGCTGCAAACAGACGATTCGTCCAGCGATAGCCAAGAGGATAGTAGCTTCGTGTCAGGAATTTGCCACTCTGCTCGACCTGATTTAGCGTCTGACGGCAAAATGCCAGCAGCAACAGACCCGGCACGCCCGCCACGACGGTGAAGGCATAAAAGGCTGGCCAGCCCCAGAGTTCAACCAGCCAGCCCGCAGCCGGACCGACGTAAACCCGGCCCACCGCAGAAAGCGCTGACAGCAGGGCAAACTGGGTCGCGGAGAACGATTTGTTGCAGAGAGTCATCAACAGCGCCACAAAGGCGGCGGTGCCCATGCCGCCACAGAGGTTTTCCACAAAGACCGCGCTGGCCATGCTCCACAGCTGTTTATCCGTCACCGCCAGCAGCCAGTAACCGAAGTTTGAGGCAGCCTGCAGCAGGCCGAAAATCATCAGTGCCCGGAACAGACTCAGGCGCTGCATGACGACACCCCCATAGAGCGCACCAATGATGGTCGCCAGCAGGCCCAGCGTCTTGTTAACCAGACCGACATCGCCAGCATTAAAGCCGACGCCGCGAATCAGAAAGGTGGTGGTCAGGGAGGCGGCAAAGGCATCACCCAGCTTGTAGAGAATAATCAGGGTAATCAGCAGCCAGGCGTTATTGCGCTGAAAGAAATCTTTCAGCGGGTCGACGACAGCCTGACGCAGAGAGTGGGGCGTGGAAATATGGGTGTGCGGCTCGCTCGCCATCAGCGTGGCGATAATGCCTAGCACCATCATCAGCGCCATCAGCCAGTAGGTCGCCTGCCAGCCGAGATAACGGTCAGCCAGCCACAGCGCCAGCCCGCCTGAAATCAGCATCGCCAGCCGGTAACCCAGCACGGTTATCGCCGCGCCGCTGCCGCGCTCTTCAGGCGGCAGAATATCGGTTTTCCAGGCGTCAAAGACAATGTCCTGTGAGGCGGAGCAGAAGGCAATCAGCACCGCCAGAGCCGCCATCAGGGTCAGATCCCGGGTGGGTTGCAGAAACCCCATCGCCGCAATGCCCCCGACCAGCGCCAGCTGGCTGAGCAGCAACCAGCCGCGACGCCGGCCCAGAAACGGCGGCGTGTAGCGGTCCATCATCGGCGACCAGAGAAACTTAAAGACATAGGCCTGGCCGACCAGCGAAAAGAAACCGATGGTTTTCAGATCGACATTGTCCACCGTCATCCACGCCTGCAACGTGCCGGATGTCAGGGCCAGCGGCAGGCCGGAGGCGAAACCGAGCAGCAGCAGTACGGCGGCATTTTTCTGGCTGAAGAGGCGAAGATAGTGGTTCATGCGGATCCTGCCGGTAACAAACACGATGCCCGGCATCATGCCGGGCAGAGGAGAGGCGAAATTAACGCGCGTTCTGTTTGATGAAGTCGTTGACGCTGGTGTCCTGTGCCATGTCTGCGATGACATCGCTCATGGTGGCGTTGACCGCGTTAGTAATCTTCTGGTTGGTTGCGCTGAACGCGCCTTCTACGCTGTAAGTCTGGCGGTAGTTTTTAACCTGTTTGCTGCCGTTTTTGGCGGTAGCGATGATAGAGATGTCCGCTTTGGTGGTAATGCTGTAGCGCACGTTGCCCTGGGTAACGTCAGCATAGAGGTTATTCACCACGATCTGCAGATCGACCGCGCCATTCGGTCCCACCATATAGCCACGTGCCGTCATCTGTTTCTCCAGCACTTCCTGCAGCAGGAAACGCAGGTCGCGCGATGGTGTCAGGGTCACCAGCTGACCGTCACGGTTCACTTTTGCCAGCGCCTGATCCTGACGCTGATCGGCTCCGTTGATGCTGACGGTGACCGCCATCAGGCCTGGATCGCGCTGTGGCAGCTCAATCTTAGGCTGAATGGTGAGGGTATTATTGCTGGTTGCACAGCCGGCTAAAATGAAAGCAGCCAACAGGGGGAATAACAGTTTTTTCAACATACTTTTTCTCGTTGGTGTCAGGGGGTTGGTTTGCAAAAATGGCGTTCATCATAGCATTGCCCGGCAGTGAAAAAAGCCCTGCGCCAGGGGAAATTGTCTCTGAAGATGTTTTGCGCAGGGTCACTGGCGTGTCTGTTTGCTGTTCGTTTCAGCTGCGTTATGATGCGCGCCGGAAGCTGGCCGACGCCTGAGCGAATATTTCGTGTCGGCTGACGGGTAAGCGCAGTAAAAGCGACTAAGATTGAATGAGATGGGGCACCGCGCTCGCCATTGAGGAGTAATAGCCATGATCCGCGAACAAATAGAAGAAAAGCTGCGTGTGGCATTTCAGCCAGCTCATCTGGAAGTGCATGACGAAAGTTACCGGCATAATGTGCCTGCCGGTTCCGAAAGTCACTTCAAAGTGGTCATTGTCAGCGACTGCTTTGCAGGCCAGCGCTTTCTGGCGCGTCACCGTCTGATTTATGGCGAACTGGCGGCAGAACTCGCCGGCAGCGTCCATGCCTTAGCCCTGCACACCTACACACTGAAAGAGTGGGAAGGATTGCAGGATACCGTGCTGGCTTCGCCGAACTGTCGTGGGGCCGGAACCCTCGCCTGATCTCCCTTCTCTGAAACGGCCTGCGGGCCGTTTTTTCGTTTATTTAGCGAAAAACGCGATCCCTGGCTCAAAAAAGCAGCAAAGCTGCTGAAAAGTGGTGAGTTACCATCCTCGACTCATTCCAGCGATGCCGCTATAATGCTGCGTCTATTTTTCCGGAATGTCTTCGGGACGCTTCTGGTAACAGGGATCAGGTTCTCTTCACGGAAGCCGTCCCGGTTGTTGGATACGGCGCATTTCACGATGTGTGGTGTCTGAAGTTGACCGAGCACGTGATTTTTTGAGGTAACAAGATGCAAGTTTCTGTAGAAACCACTCAGGGCCTGGGCCGTCGCATTACGATTACTGTCGCTGCTGACAGCATCGAAAGCGCAGTAAAAAAAGAACTGGTTGACGTTGCCAGGAAAGTTCGCATCGATGGTTTCCGTAAAGGCAAAGTGCCGATGAACATCGTCGCACAGCGTTACGGCGCTTCTGTCCGCCAGGACGTGCTGGGCGAGTTGATGACGCGCAACTTCGTTGACGCCATCATCAAAGAAAAAATCAACCCGGCTGGCGCACCTAACTACGTGCCAGGCGAGTACAAAGAAGGTCAGGATTTCACCTACGCGGTTGAGTTCGAAGTGTATCCGGAAGTTGAGCTGAAAGGTCTGGAAAACATCGAAGTCGAAAAACCTCTGGTTGAAGTTACCGATGCTGACGTTGACACCATGCTGGATACCCTGCGCAAGCAGCAAGCTAACTGGATTGAAAGCGACGCAGCGGCCGGTGCAGAAGATCGCGCGACCCTCGACTTCAACGGTTCCGTTGACGGCGAAGAGTTCGAAGGCGGCAAAGCCTCTGATTTCGTTCTGGCCATGGGCCAGGGCCGCATGATCCCAGGCTTTGAAGAAGGCATCGTGGGTCATAAAGCGGGCGAGACGTTCACCATTGACGTGAAATTCCCGGACGACTACCATGCAGAAACCCTGAAAGGGAAAGACGCGAAGTTCGAGATCGTGCTGAAGAAAGTTGAAACGCGCGAGCTGCCAGAACTGACTGAAGAGTTCATCAAACGTTTCGGCGTTGAAGATGGTTCTGTTGCCGGTCTGCGCACTGAAGTCCGTAAGAACATGGATCGTGAGCTGAAAGGCGCTATCCGTAACCGCATCAAATCACAGGCGATCGACGGTCTGGTTGCGGCTAACGAAATCGACGTTCCTGCTGCGCTGGTTGATAGCGAAATCGACGTTCTGCGTCGTCAGGCTGCACAGCGTTTTGGTGGCAACGAGCAGCAGGCGCTGGAACTGCCTCGCGAACTGTTCGAAGAGCAGGCGAAACGCCGTGTTGTTGTCGGCCTGCTGCTGGGCGAAGTGATTCGTACCCATGAGCTGAAAGCGGATGAAGCACGCGTTAACACCATGATCGAAGAGATGGCTTCTGCGTATGAAGATCCGCAGGAAGTGATCGAGTTCTACAGCAAGAATAACGAGCTGATGAACAACATGCGCAACGTTGCGCTGGAAGAGCAGGCGGTTGAAGCGGTCCTGGCGAAAGCGAAAGTGACCGAGAAAGAGACCAACTTCCAGGATCTGATGAACCAGACCGCTCAGGCCTGATCAGACCTTTAACGGTATGTGCTAAGCCCGCGACTGAAAAGTCGTGGGCTTTTTTGTTTTGACGCGCAGCACGCGATTCTTCCCCTCTATTTGCTTAATTAACCAGCAAATTATTCACGCATCGCTTTTTCCGGGTTAGCGAACAGGGAAAAGATTGTTATGCTTGAAACAGGCGTGCACTATCCCCAGATATAGGGAGTATGCAGGAAGAAGAGTGAGGCTGGCTGATTAACCGTCCTGAAGGTGTCGGAAAGAGACGTGGCGTGGAGTTTCCCGCGCGTCTTTCGTAGAATCGGTACAGAATGTTGCCAATGAAATTTATCCAGGAGACGGTAATGTCATACAGTGGCGATCGTGAATATACTGCACCGCACAATGCGCTGGTGCCAATGGTTGTTGAACAGACTTCGCGTGGTGAGCGTTCTTACGACATTTACTCCCGTCTGCTGAAAGAGCGTGTGATCTTCCTGACCGGCCAGGTCGAAGACCATATGGCGAATCTGATCGTCGCGCAGATGCTGTTTCTGGAAGCGGAAAACCCGGAAAAAGATATCTATCTCTACATTAACTCACCGGGCGGCGTGATCACGGCTGGCATGTCGATTTACGACACCATGAAGTTCATCAAGCCGGACGTCAGCACCATCTGTATGGGCCAGGCCTGTTCCATGGGCGCTTTCCTGCTGACCGCGGGGACCAAAGGTAAACGTTTCTGCCTGCCAAACTCACGCGTCATGATCCACCAGCCGCTGGGCGGCTATCAGGGCCAGGCGTCAGACATCGAAATCCATGCGCGCGAGATCCTGAAGGTGAAACAGCGTATGAATGAGCTGATGGCTGAGCACACCGGTAAATCGCTGGAAGAAATTGAGCGCGACACCGAGCGTGACCGTTTCCTCTCTGCCAGTGAAGCGGTAGAGTATGGCTTAGTCGATTCAATTCTGACGCATCGCCAATAAGACCCGACTTACCCTTGTCCCTGGTCTATAGTTAACAGGACAACGGTACTATTACGGGTTGAATGAATTTCGGCCGTCACTGCACGGCCTGCGCCGTACGCAGGTACGGCCTGAGAACAAGAAGAGGTTAACTGATGACAGATAAGCGCAAAGACGGTTCAGGAAAGTTGCTGTACTGCTCTTTTTGCGGCAAAAGCCAGCATGAAGTGCGAAAGCTGATTGCCGGGCCGTCAGTGTATATCTGCGATGAGTGTGTTGACCTGTGCAACGACATCATTCGCGAAGAGATCAAAGAAGTTGCCCCGCATCGTGAACGCAGTGCGTTGCCAACCCCACATGAAATTCGCCATCACCTTGATGATTATGTCATCGGTCAGGAGAGAGCGAAGAAAGTGCTGGCGGTTGCGGTTTACAACCACTACAAACGTCTGCGCAATGGCGATACCAGCAACGGTATTGAGCTGGGCAAAAGTAACATTCTGCTGATTGGTCCGACCGGGAGCGGTAAAACGCTGCTGGCTGAGACGCTGGCGCGCCTGCTGGATGTGCCATTCACCATGGCTGATGCAACCACGCTGACTGAAGCGGGTTACGTGGGTGAAGATGTCGAAAACATCATCCAGAAGCTGCTGCAGAAGTGTGACTATGACGTGCAGAAAGCGCAGCGCGGCATCGTCTACATCGATGAAATCGATAAAATTTCACGTAAGTCTGACAACCCGTCGATTACCCGTGACGTGTCAGGCGAAGGTGTTCAGCAGGCGCTGCTGAAGCTGATTGAAGGTACTGTAGCCGCGGTTCCACCGCAGGGCGGACGTAAGCATCCTCAGCAGGAATTTTTGCAGGTTGATACCTCTAAAATTCTCTTTATCTGTGGCGGCGCATTCGCCGGTCTGGACAAAGTGATCTCGCAGCGTGTTGAAACCGGATCCGGTATCGGCTTCGGCGCAACCGTGAAAGGGAAATCGCAGAAAGCCAGCGAAGGCGAACTGCTCTCACAGTGTGAACCTGAAGATTTAATCAAATTTGGTCTGATCCCTGAGTTCATCGGCCGTCTGCCTGTTGTGGCGACCCTGAGCGAGCTGAGTGAAGAAGCCCTGATTCAGATTCTGCGTGAGCCGAAGAACGCCCTGACCAAACAGTACCAGGCGCTGTTCAACCTGGAAGGCGTTGAGCTGGAGTTCCGTGACGAGGCGTTAACCGCTATTGCGAAAAAAGCGATGTCACGTAAAACCGGTGCACGTGGTCTGCGTTCGATCGTTGAAGGTGCGTTACTGGAAACGATGTATGACCTGCCTTCTATGGATGACGTCGAAAAAGTAGTGATTGATGAGTCAGTTATTGACGGTCAGTCTGAACCGATGCTGATTTACGGTAAGCACGAAGCGCAGGCATCTGGCGAATAATTAAACAGATCGTCCACATTGTTATCTTAAAAAAGGGGAAAATGTTTCCCCTTTTGCTTTTCTCGCCTCTGTGACGTTGAATGTCAGACAATCATCCCCATATACTCAGATACCTGTGGGTTTAACTGCATACCTGCCTGATGCGGTTCCCATCACCTGGCGGACATTAAACAAAGAGAGAGCTCTATGAATCCTGAGCGTTCTGAACGCATTGAAATCCCCGTGTTGCCGCTGCGCGACGTGGTGGTTTATCCGCACATGGTAATTCCGTTGTTTGTTGGCCGGGAAAAATCAATTCGGTGCCTTGAAGCCGCAATGGATCATGATAAAAAAATCATGCTGGTCGCACAGAAAGAGGCTTCAACGGATGAACCTGGCATTAACGATCTCTTTTCAGTAGGGACCGTGGCATCAGTGTTGCAAATGCTGAAACTGCCGGATGGCACCGTCAAAGTTCTGGTCGAAGGTTTACAGCGCGCCCATATCACGACGCTGGCCGATAACGGTGACCATTTTGTGGCACAAGCTGAATACCTGGTTTCGCCGGAAATTGAAGAGCGCGAGCAGGAAGTGCTGGTGCGCACGGCGATCAACCAGTTTGAAGGCTACATCAAACTGAATAAAAAGATCCCACCTGAGGTCCTGACCTCACTGAACAATATTGACGATGCGGCGCGCCTTGCCGACACCGTTGCTGCACATATGCCACTGAAACTGGCAGACAAACAGTCTGTGCTGGAGATGTCCGACGTTAACGAACGTCTGGAATATCTGATGGCGATGATGGAATCTGAAATCGATCTGCTGCAGGTTGAGAAGCGTATTCGCAACCGTGTTAAGAAGCAGATGGAGAAGAGCCAGCGCGAGTACTATCTGAATGAGCAGATGAAGGCAATTCAGAAAGAGCTGGGCGAGATGGATGACGCGCCGGACGAATATGAAGCGTTAAAACGCAAAATCGACGCGGCAAAAATGCCGGAAGAGGCGCGTGAGAAAGCCGAAGCTGAGCTGCAGAAGCTGAAAATGATGTCTCCGATGTCGGCGGAAGCGACCGTGGTGCGTGGCTACATCGACTGGATGGTGCAGGTTCCGTGGAACGCACGCAGCAAAGTGAAGAAAGATCTGCGTAAAGCGCAGGAGACACTGGATACCGATCACTACGGCCTGGAGCGCGTGAAGGATCGTATTCTCGAGTATCTTGCGGTTCAGAGTCGCGTCAGCAAAATCAAAGGGCCGATTCTCTGCCTGGTCGGACCGCCAGGGGTAGGTAAAACGTCCCTCGGTCAGTCGATCGCCAAAGCGACCGGACGTAAATATGTGCGTATGGCACTGGGTGGCGTGCGTGACGAAGCGGAAATCCGTGGTCACCGTCGGACTTACATCGGCTCAATGCCGGGTAAACTCATTCAGAAAATGGCAAAAGTCGGGGTGAAAAACCCGCTGTTCCTGCTGGATGAAATCGACAAGATGTCCTCGGACATGCGTGGCGATCCGGCGTCGGCGCTGCTGGAAGTCCTCGATCCGGAACAGAACATTGCGTTCAACGATCACTATCTGGAAGTCGACTATGACCTCTCAGATGTGATGTTCGTGGCCACGTCAAACTCCATGAACATTCCGGCTCCGCTGCTTGACCGTATGGAAGTGATTCGTCTGTCGGGTTACACCGAAGATGAAAAACTGAACATCGCTAAGCAGCATCTGCTGCCGAAGCAGATTGAGCGTAACGCCCTGAAAGCCAGTGAGATTACGGTTGAAGACAGCGCCATCATCGGCATCATTCGCTACTACACCCGCGAAGCCGGAGTGCGTAGTCTTGAGCGTGAGCTGTCGAAATTGTGCCGTAAAGCGGTGAAGTCACTGCTGATGGACAAGACGAAAAAGCACATCACCATCGATGGCGAGAACCTCAAGGATTTCCTGGGCGTTCAGCGCTTCGACTATGGCCGTGCTGACAGCGAAAACCGTGTCGGTCAGGTGACCGGACTGGCGTGGACCGAAGTGGGCGGCGATCTGCTGACCATCGAAACCGCCTGTGTGCCGGGTAAAGGCAAGCTGACTTATACGGGGTCGCTGGGTGAAGTGATGCAGGAGTCGATTCAGGCTGCGCTGACCGTGGTGCGTGCCCGTGCCGAGAAGCTGGGCATCAATGGTGACTTCTACGAAAAACGTGATATTCACGTTCACGTTCCCGAAGGCGCGACGCCAAAAGATGGCCCAAGCGCCGGCATCGCAATGTGTACCGCGCTGGTCTCCTGTCTGACCGGTAACCCGGTGCGCGCCGATGTGGCGATGACCGGTGAGATCACCCTGCGTGGTCAGGTGCTGCCGATTGGCGGCCTGAAAGAGAAACTGCTGGCCGCACACCGTGGTGGCATCAAAACCGTACTGATCCCGGACGACAACAAGCGTGATCTGGAAGATATTCCTCAGAACGTGATTGCCGATCTGGCGATTCATCCGGTGAAACGCATTGAAGAGGTGCTGAATCTGGCACTGGAAAATGCGCCATACGGTATGCAGGTCGCAACAGCAAAATAGTGATTAGCGGCATAAACCGTTAAAAAGCGAAGCTGGCAAGGCAATTGACGCTTGCCAGCTTTTTTTTGTGCCGCTAATTTAGGTGGCTGCCGGCATGACGTTCTCAGAGAAATTCCGTTGTTTCGGCTCCACAGGCTTGATATAACTTGCTGCGCGTTCGTACCCGGCGGGAAGCCGGGGTACGATGTGAAATAATAAAAGAGGGGATGAAGAGAGTGAATAAGTCACAATTGATCGACAAAATTGCTGCTGATGCTGACATTTCTAAAGCGGCAGCGGGACGTGTTTTAGATGCATTTATGGGCTCTGTTTCTGATGCGCTGAAAGACGGTGATGAAGTGGCTCTGGTCGGTTTCGGTACTTTCTCTGTACGTGACCGTGCTGCGCGTACTGGCCGCAACCCGCAAACCGGTAAAGAGATCACGATCCCGGCCGGTAAAGTGCCAGGTTTCCGTGCCGGTAAAGCCTTGAAAGACGCAGTCAATTAAGAATAACGAACAGATTCATTGACGCATTTTCTTCAGTGGATGAGAGGACGATGAACGCGTTCTCATGTAACATACGGGCACATCAATGAGATGTGCCTTTTTTGTTTTAATCGGTGAAAATCGGGCCGTTAGATGGACCTGGACCGGATTGAGACTGCCAGCTAAGCCAGCAGTTGCGTGAGTCGCCAGCCAGAGGCGAAGGGCGACCGGGCTTTACATTCACACTACAGCGGAGTGTTGCCATACCATGATGGACAATTTACGCGCGGCGTCGAACCATGTCGTGCTCAAGATTATTTTGGGGCTGATTATCCTCTCCTTTGTGCTGACGGGCGTTGGCAACTATCTGATTGGCGGCAATAACGACTATGCGGCCAAAGTAAACGGTCAGGAGATTAGCCGCGCGCAGCTGGAGCAGGCGTTCAACAGCGAACGCAGTCGTCAGCAGCAGATGCTGGGTGACCAGTTCTCGCAGCTGGCCAGCAACGACGGTTACATGCAGCAGATGCGTCAGCAGGCGCTGTCTCAGTTAATCGACCGGGCGCTGCTTGACAGCTATATCAAAGATCTCCACCTCAGCATCAGCGACGATCAGGTCAAACAGGCTATCTTCAACCAGCAGGCTTTTCAGACCAACGGTAAATTCGATAATGCGAAATACCTCAATCTGATCGGCAGCATGGGGTTCAGTGCTGACCAGTATGCTGAAGCGCTGCGTAAACAGCTCTCCAATCAACAGCTGATCAATGCCGTCGCCAATACTGACTTCACGCTGAAAGGCGAAGCGAGCCGGCTGGTGGACCTGGTGTCACAGCAGCGTGATATCCGTCAGGCGACGCTGGATGTGAACGCGCTGGCGGCGAAACAGACCGTCACCGATGACGAAATCAGCCAGTATTATCAGCAGCATAAAAGCAGCTTTATGGCACCAGAGCAGTTCCGCGTCAGCTACATCCTGATGGATGCCGCCAGCATGCAGCAGGATGCCAGCGAGGCGGATATTCAGGCCTGGTACGATCAGCATAAAGCGGACTACACGCAGCCACAGCGTACCCGCTACAGCGTAATCCAGACGAAAACGGAAGCGGATGCTAATGCCGTTCTGGCTCAGCTGAAAGCGGGCGCCTCTTTCGCGGACGTGGCAAAAGCCAAATCCATTGACCCTATCTCCGCGCGTAAGGGCGGCGACATGGGCTGGCTGGAACCGTCTACCACACCGGATGAGCTGAAAAATGCGGGCCTGACAGAGAAAGGCCAGATGTCGGGCGTGATCAAATCGTCAGTGGGCTTCCTGGTCGTGCGTCTTGACGATATCCAGGCAGAGCAGGTTAAGCCGCTGGCTGACGTTCACAGCGCGATTGCCGCGAAAGTGAAGCAGGAGAAGGGCGTTGATGCCTTCTACAAACTGCAGCAGAAAGTCAGCGAAGCGGCGAGCAACGATAATGAGTCACTGGCGGGGGCCGAGCAGGCTTCCGGTCTGAAGGCGCAGGAGACCGGCTGGTTCAGTCAGGATTCACTGCCAGACGCGCTTAATTTTGATCCGGTGAAGCAGGCTATCTTCAACGGTGGCCTGGTGGGACAGAATGGTGCGCCGGGTAATAACTCCGATATCATCAGCGTGGATGGCGACCGCGCCTTTGTGCTGCGTATCAGCGATCACAAACCGGAAGCGGTAAAACCGCTGGATCAGGTTAAGGCGCAGATCACCGACACGCTGAAGCATGATAAAGCGACGCAGCAGGCGAAAGCCCAGGCGGACAAACTGCTGGATGCGCTTAAAGCCGGTAAGCAGGATGCGCTGACCGCAGCAGGCCTGACGCTGAGCGCCAGTAAAACGGTCGATCGCAACGTGCAGGATCCGGTGGCACAGGCTGCCTTTAATCTGCCTCAGCCTGCGGATAACAAACCGTCATGGGGCGTGAGCGAAGATATGCAGGGCAACGTGGTGCTGGTGGCAGTGGATAAGGTGAAAACCGGCACCATGCCACAGGCGCAGATTGATGAAATGGTCAAAGGTGTCACGCAGAACAATGCCCAACTGACCTTTGAAGCGTTACTGCAAAATCTGCGCAAAGAGGCAAAAATCAAGTACGGCGCAGCCGCACAAATGCAGTAAGCCTCGCAGAAACCGCGAAACCACTGTAATAACCCAAGGCCGCATTCGCGGCCTTTTCCATTTCTGAAATCCCGCTTTTGTGCCTTGTGCACCGTCGTGACACGCTGTCGCTGCTGTTTACACACAAGGAGAAACACAGCATGGCTAAACATGAAGTCGTTGCCCTCTATCTCTCACTCGCGCTGGGCGGCGCGTTCTGCCACAGCAGCGTCGCTGCGGCCCCCGATCCTGCCAGCACGTCCATCAGCCAGAACGCATTGCCTGCGCCGGAAAAAGCGATCAGCGACGTTGCTCAGCCGGGTCAGGTCAGCATCAACGATGCGACGGCGGAACAGCTCTCTGCCGTGATGAACGGCGTGGGTCTGAAAAAGGCCCAGGCCATTGTCAGCTATCGCGAGCAGTACGGACCGTTCAGCGCGATCCAGCAGCTCAGCGAAGTGCCGGGGATCGGGAATGCGCTGATAGAACGTAATGCAGGCCGGCTGAAATTGTGAGGCAGTACGCATCTGTGATGCATAACCCGCGCTGAACCGGCGGCTCTGCTAAAGTGAACAGGTCCAACCAGTTCAACCGAAGCAGGAGAGCATGACCATGCAGACCACGATAAAAGTGCGCGGCTACCATCTGGATGTCTATCAGCACGTCAACAATGCGCGTTATCTTGAATTTCTTGAGGAGGCGCGCTGGCAATGGCTGGAAGAGGCTGAAGCATTCCACTGGTTGCAGGAGCAGAAACTGGCGTTTGTGGTGGTCAATATCAACATCAACTACCGTCGCCCGGCCGTACTGGGCGACGTACTCACCATCGACAGTGAGATTACGCAGTTAAATGGCAGGAGTGGCGTCATCGCGCAGCGGGTGCTGCTGGCAGGCCAGGAGACAGTGGTTGCCGATGCTGCGCTAACCTTTGTCTGCATCGATTTGCGCACCCAGAAGGCGGTCACCCTGGAAGGGGCGTTGCGGGAGCGACTGATGCGTCTGATGGCATGAGAGAAAAAAGGCGGCAAATCCGATCGCTGCCGCCATTGCTGTCGGCTTCAGTTAAGGCCGCTCTTTGCTTTCATTGCGGCCATCACGCCCGCACGATCGCTGAGATAACCCTGCAAGCCGTTGGCCCGTAAATGACAGGCTGCACACTCACCGCAGCCGTCACCTTTCACGCCGTTATAGCAGGTCAGCGTCTCTTCGCGAATCAGCGGCAGTTGCTGCCAGTAGTCCGCCAGCGCCCAGGTTTCCGCCTTATTGAGCCACATCAGCGGCGTCTCAAAGCGGAGAGCGCGCGCCATGCCAAGTGTGACCGCCTGGTTCATGGCTTTGACAAACTCATCGCGGCAATCAGGATAGCCGGAAAAATCGGTTTCGCAGACGCCCGTGATCACCGCTTCGGCCTCTACCTGATAGGCATAAACCGAGGCCAGCGTCAGAAAGAGAATATTGCGACCCGGCACAAAAGTACTCGGTAATCCGGTGGCGTCAGGATTGTAGGCGGGTACCGGAATGCTATCGCGCGTCAGGCTGCTGACAGCGAGTTCGTTCAGCATGGTGACATCCAGCACTTTATGTGCGCGCGCACCCAGCCTGATAGCCAGTTCCCGGGCCACCTCAATCTCTTCCCGATGGCGTTGTCCGTAATCGAAGGTGACGCAGTGTACCTCATCATAAAGTGCTAAAGCCTGAACCAGGCAGGTTGTGGAATCTTGTCCACCGCTGAAAACAACAACAGCGCGTTTCATGGCATTTCCCTGATAAGTAATTTTGCGCTTATGGTAATGCCTCATTCCGCCGCTGAACAGCTGCACGGCGGATCAATCGGCGGCGGAATCCATGCGCGGCTGAAATCGAACCAGCCCAGCGTGTTGAGTTCAATCCCTTCGACGCCGGGCGGCGCGTAGATTTGGTAGCGATAGTTGAACAGCGGCAGCAGAATGCCATCCGTCATCAGCTGATGATAAAGCTGATGCAGCGCGCGGGAGCGGGCCTGACCGTCAGCAATCTGCTGGATAGCCAGCAGTTGTCTCTGTACCACTTTGCCCTGCAGGGTTGCTGACAGAGGCCGCCACAGCGGATCCAGTGCCAGCCAGTTCGCCAGTGTAAACACCGGGGTATCGCCAATCAGCCGATCGCCCATCACCAGATCGGCCTCATCAAGCTGATGAACGGTTTGCCAGCTTTTGACCGGATGAAAAATCACCCGGAGATGACAGCCATGCTGCCTGAGTAATTCACATAACGCCTGCGCCATCTGATGCAGCTCAACCGGCAACTGGTAGTGGAGTGTCAGCGTGGCGGGCAGGGGGCCAGGCACCGCCTCGATCGGCGGCACCGGCCAGCCAGGCAACAACTCGTTGCTGGGCGTAATTAAGCCTTCATCTAGAGGCAGTCGGCTGACGATGCCGCTTTGCTGGATCAGATGGAAAACGCTGCGCGCCTGTTCGGCAGTAAATCCGTCACGCGGGCGGCAGAGCAGATAGCAGAAACCGAGACTGATGCTGTTGCTGACCGGTTGCAGCGTCTTAAGCTCGGCGGCATCGCCGATGGCGATCTGCACCGGATGACGACAGCTGCTGCCCAGACGGGGGTCGAACAGCCGTGGCGTAATCCAGTACTCCACCGCCTGCAACAGCGGACGCTGCAGATGCCACTGCGCATGACTCTCAATCCTGACCAGTTCAGGGCTGAAGTGACGGAGTTTCCACGGACCGCTGCCGATGGCGGGATGATCGGGATGGGGCAGCAGGCACAGCAGATGCGCCAGCCGGTGCGGTAGCCAGAAATCAGGTTGCCGCAGCACAAAACGCACGGCCAGCGGATGCGGCGCCTCCACGTTCTCCACGTCGGCCAGCAGCAGTGCGACGCGCGATTCCTGCAACAGCTGACGAAACTGCGACACCAGTTGCTCCGCCTGAACCGGCTCGTCGTTGTGCCACCTCAGCTGAGGCCGTAACCAGAATAGCCAGTGACACCCCGTCTCATCGTGCTGCCAGTGATGAGCCAGATCGCCGACCGGTGCATCGTGCTCAAAGCGGGTCAGGCCGGAGTAGATCTGACGCACCAGATGCTGTTCAGCCCGGCCGGTAATCTGATGCGGCGCTGTGCTCTCCATCGGGCGATAGTAGGGGATGCGCAGCACCGGCGTATCGTTCTGCCACTGTCCCCCCATCATCGGGCGCAGCAGAGTCATCAGCCGCTCCGGCGGCAGATCCAGCAGCTGCAAGGCGTCTGCCGCCGCGCCGCTATCGAGCTGCCGTTGCAGCAGCTGCTGGCGTAACGCTTCAGGCGTGCGCAGAAAAGTGACCTGGCCCTGCTTACCCCGGCCCGCTTCACCCCGCCAGCTGAGCCAGCCCGCCTGCTGCCAGTGTGACAGCAGCGTGCGCAGATGACGCTCGCTGCAGATGCAGTGACGGGCCATCTCCGCCACGCAGGTCTGCTGAGGCGCCCCCTGACTCTGCTGCCACAGGCGCTGAAACTGATGAATACGGTGAAGTTCGCGCATCATAAACCCGGAACAATTTTTTAAAAGTATTCACTATTAGTTCCGTAATTAACAGGCAATAGTGGGACTCATCTTTTCAGCAGGAGGATAGTCATGATGCGTTTAGCCGCGTTCGATATGGATGGCACATTGCTGTTGCCGGATCACCAGCTGGGACAGCAGACACTGGAGAGCCTGCAGGCGTTACATTCACGGGGTCTTCATCTCGCGCTGGCGACGGGCCGCCACCTGCTGGAGATGCAGATTCTGCGGGAAAAAATGATTCTGCCCGCCTGGCTTATCACGGGGAATGGCACCCGCATACATGACCGGCAGGGTACGCGGCTCTTTGGATGCGATCTGCCTTCTGCCGTCGCCGAAGAGGTGATCCATCGTCACTGGGAGACGACTGCCACGATGCACATCTTTAACGACCAGGGCTGGTTTACCGACCGGCCGCAGCCTGAACTGCTGGTGGCGCATCAGATGAGCGGATTTGGCTATCAGCTGTGCGACCTTAAAACGCTGCCCGCGCATCAGGTAACAAAAATCTGCTTCATCGATCGGCATCAGCACCTGTGTCAGCTTAAAACGCAGCTGGATGCCGTGCTGGGCGATCAGGTCAACATCTGTTTCTCTGCGGAGGATTGTCTGGAAGTGTTGCCCGCAAACTGCAACAAGGGCAGCGCGCTGGCGCTGCTGTGTGACCACCTCTCCCTGACCATGGCGGAGTGTATGGCGTTTGGGGATGCGATGAACGATCGCGAGATGCTGGCTCAGGCCGGGCAGGGTTTCATCATGGGCAATGCGATGGCGCAGTTAAAGAGGGCGCTTCCGCATCTGCCGGTGTTAGGGCATTGCGGGACACAGGCGGTGTCCCATTATTTAAATCACTGGCTGGCGACACCCCACCTCGCGTATTCCCCCGAATGCTGAGGATTGCCGTGAACCGGACAGGAAGTCCGGTTTTTTACGCCAGCTCGCGCTGCCACGGCGTGATGTCACCGATATGTTTTGCCACCCATTCCGGCTGATAGTAGCTGTCGGGATAGCGTTCGCCACTGTCACATAACAGCGTGACCAGCGCGCCCGACTGCTTTGCCGCCCGTAAGCGTTTCGCCACCTGCATCATGCCCCAGAAGTTGGTGCCGGTAGAGGCACCCGGCTTGCGTCCCAGAATCTTTTCCAGTTTCAGCATCGCGGCCAGCGTTGCGCCGTCCGGCACTTTGATCATTTCATCGATCACATCGGGCATAAATGATGGCTCGACCCGCGGACGGCCAATCCCCTCGATCAGGCTGCCACGGGTGCTGGTCAGGGTGGCATCACGCTGCTGCCAGTAATCGAAAAACACCGAGTGCTGGGGATCGACCACCAGCAGTTTCGTTTCGAGTCCCTGATAGCGGATATAGCGCCCCAGCGTGGCGGAGGTGCCGCCGGTGCCCGCACTCATAATCACCGTATGAGGGATCGGGTAGGGTTCATGCTGCATCTGACGGAAAATGCTCTCCGCGATGTTGTTATTGCCGCGCCAGTCGGTTGCACGCTCAGCATAGGTAAACTGATCCATAAAGTGGCCGTTCAGTTCACGCGCCAGCCGCTCAGATTCCGCGTAGAGCTGGCAGGGATCCTCGACAAAATGACACCGCCCGCCATAAAAGGCGATCTGCTCAATTTTCCGTTTTGCCGTACTGGCTGGCATCACCGCAATGAAGGGCAGTCCCAGCAGCCGTGCGAAGTAGGCCTCAGAAACAGCCGTGCTGCCTGACGAGGCTTCAATAATCGGCGTATCCTGTTTAATCCAGCCGTTAGAGAGGCCATAAAGAAACAGGGAGCGCGCCAGGCGATGCTTCAGGCTGCCGCTGGGATGGGTACTCTCATCTTTCAGGTAGAACCAGATGCCGGGAAAATCCGCCAGATCGAAACGGATCAGATGCGTCTCGGCCGATCGCTGAAAATCGGCGTTAATTTCGTTGATAGCGTGGCGAATCCAGCAGGTCTGCATCTCAGTCATCCGGTTATAAACAGTCCGGCTATTTTATGGCACGTGCAGGAAAAAGAGATTGCAAAATTACCGCTAAAATCGCGTTAATGGAGAAAATGATTCTCCCGGAGACGCGAATGTTAGACAAAACTGACCTTAAGCTGCTTGCACTGCTGCAGCAGGACTGCACGCTGTCGCTGCAGGCGCTGGCAGATGCCGTCAACCTCACGACCACGCCCTGCTGGAAGCGACTAAAAAAACTGGAAGATGATGGCATTATTCGCGCGCGGGTGGCGTTACTGGACGGTGACAAAATCGGCCTGTCGCTGACGGCGTTTATGTTTGTTAAAACCCAGCAGCATAGCCGTGACTGGTATCAGACCTTTGTCTCGGTGGTCAATAGCATGCCGGAGGTGATGGCCTTTTACCGCATGGCAGGCGAGTATGACTACCTGCTGCGCATTCAGGTGGCCGACATGAAAAGCTATGATGCTTTCTATAAGCGATTAGTCAACGGCGTGCCCGGCCTGATCGATGTGACCTCCAGCTTCGCCATGGAAGAGATTAAATACACCACGGCTTTACCCGTTGCCCCTCTGGGGGCCTGAGATTGAGAACAGCGCTGTGCGATTATTCAGTCAGTTAAGTTGGTATTTTTTGCGGGAGTGGCGACGCTATCTGGGCGCGGTCATCCTGCTGATTGTTATTGCTGTTCTGCAGTTGCTGCCGCCGCATGTGGTGGGGATCATTGTTGACGGCGTGACAGGCGACACCATGAGTACCGGTCGCATCATGATGTGGATTGGGATCATGCTGGCAACGGCGGTCGTGGTCTATCTGCTGCGCTATGTCTGGCGCGTGCTGCTGTTTGGCGCCTCCTACCAGCTGGCGGTCGAGCTGCGCGAAGATTTTTATCGTCAGCTGAGTCGTCAGCAACCGGCATTTTATCTGCGCCATCGCACGGGTGACCTGATTGCGCGCGCCACCAACGACGTGGATCGGGTGGTGTTTGCTGCCGGGGAAGGGGTGCTGACGCTGGTGGACTCGCTGGTTATGGGCTGTGGCGTGCTGCTGGTGATGAGTACCCAGATCAGCTGGCAGCTGACGCTGCTCTCGCTGGTGCCGATGCCGGTGATGGCGATCGTCATCCATCGTTACGGTAATCAACTGCACGATCGCTTTAAGCTGGCTCAGGCAGCCTTTTCCAGCCTTAACGATCAGACGCAGGAGAGCCTGACCAGCATCCGCATGATCAAAGCCTTTGGGCTTGAGCAGCATCAGTCACAGCAGTTTTCCGCTATCGCCCGCGACACCGGTGAGAAAAACCTGCGCGTAGCGCGGGTTGATGCCCGTTTCGATCCCACTATCTATATCGCCATCGGCTTTTCAAACCTGCTGGCGATTGGCGGCGGCAGCTGGCTGGTGTGGCATGATCAGATGACGCTGGGTCAGCTCACCAGCTTCGTGATGTATCTCGGCCTGATGATCTGGCCCATGCTGGCGCTGGCCTGGATGTTTAATATTGTCGAACGCGGCAGCGCCGCGTGGAGCCGCATCGGCGCGCTGCTGGCGGAAGCACCGGCGGTGGAAGATGGTGATAAAACGCTGCCGCCTGACCCCGGAACGCTTCAGGTGGCGATTCGTGCCTTTCACTATCCGGCCAGCACGGCGCCGGTGTTAAGCGATGTCCGCTTTCAGCTGAAACCCGGTCAGATGCTGGGACTGTGCGGCCCGACCGGCAGCGGCAAAAGCACGCTGCTCAGCCTGATTCAGCGCCACTTTGACATTCAGCAGGGGGATATCCGCTACCACCAGATCCCGCTGCCGCAGCTGCGGCTCGACAGCTGGCGCAGCCGTCTGGCGGTGGTCAGCCAGACGCCGTTCCTCTTCTCTGACAGCGTGGCTAATAACATTGCGCTGGGGAAACCGGGCGCGACCCGGCAGGAGATCGAACAGGCCGCCAGGCTCGCCTGCGTGCATGACGATATCCTGCGTCTGCCTCAGGGTTATGAAACGGAAGTCGGGGAGCGGGGTGTGATGCTCTCCGGAGGACAGAAGCAGCGCCTTTCCATTGCCCGGGCTCTGCTGCTGAATGCCGAAATCCTGATTCTGGATGACGCGCTTTCTGCGGTGGATGGCCGTACCGAACATGAAATTCTGCATAACCTGCGTATCTGGGGAGAGGGACGCACGCTGATTATCAGCGCGCACCGCTTATCGGCGCTGACGGAAGCCAGTGAAATTCTGGTGATGCAGCAGGGCAGCGTCGCCCAGCGCGGTGACCACGATACGCTGAGCGGAACGCCCGGCTGGTATCGGGATATGTTCCGTTATCAGCAGCTGGAAGCCGCACTGGATGATGATGAAAATGAGAAAGGAGTGCCGCATGGCTAAGTCTGCCCGCTTGTGGCCTACCCTGAAGCGCCTGCTGAGCTACGGTAAGCCCTGGCGTAAATCCCTGTCGCTGGCCGTCGGCCTGCTCTGGATCGCGGCCGCTGCTGAGGTGACCGGACCGGTGCTGGTCAGCTACTTTATCGACAATCTGGTGGCGAAACATCAGATGCCCTGGGGGCTGGTCGCCGGCCTGCTGGTCAGTTTCATTCTGCTTCAGCTACTGGCCGCCGCGCTCCACTACTGGCAGGCGCTGTTATTTAACCGGGCGGCGATCGGCGTGGTGCAGCGGTTACGCAGCGATGTGATGAATGCCGCGCTCTGTCAGCCGCTGAGCGCCTTCGATACCCAGCCGGTCGGTCAGATTATTTCACGCGTGACCAACGACACCGAAGTCATCCGCGATCTCTACGTCACGGTGGTCTCAACCGTGCTGCGCAGTGCCGCGCTGGTCGGGGCCATGATGGTGGCGATGTTCAGCCTTGACTGGCGCATGGCGCTGGTGGCGATGATGATCTTCCCGCTGGTGCTGATGGTGATGGTGATCTATCAGCGCTTCAGCACGCCGATTGCCCGCCGGGTTCGCGGTTATCTGGCCGATATCAACAACGGCTTTAACGAAGTGATCAGCGGCATGAGCGTGATCCAGCAGTTTCGTCAGCAGGCCCGCTTCGGCGAGCGGATGGGTGAGGCCAGTCGCTCTCACTACCTGGCGCGGATGGAAACGCTGCGTCTCGATGGCTTTCTGCTGCGCCCGTTGCTGAGCCTCTTTTCCGCGATGGTGCTATGCGGCCTGCTGGTTCTGTTCAGCTTCTCCGCGCCCGGCGTTTTTGAAGTCGGTGTACTCTATGCCTTTATCACCTATCTGGGACGCCTGAATGAGCCGCTGATTGAGCTGACCACACAGCAGTCGATGTTGCAGCAGGCGGTGGTCTCCGGTGAGCGCATCTTTGAACTCATGGATGCCGCGCAGCAGCAGTATGGCGACAGCCAGCAGCCGCTGGCTTCCGGCCGCATTTCGCTGAATAATCTGAGCTTCGCCTACCGTGAAAACCGCGATGTGCTCAGTGACATCAATCTTGAGGTGGCGCCGCGCGAATTTGTGGCGCTGGTCGGACATACCGGCAGCGGCAAAAGCACGCTGGCAAACCTGCTAATGGGCTACTACCCGGTGACGCGCGGTGAGATCCGCATTGATGACCGGCCTATTGGGGATCTGAGTCATAGCGTGCTGCGACACGGGATCGCCATGGTGCAGCAGGACCCGGTGGTGCTGGCGGATACGCTGCTGGCCAATGTCCGGCTGGGCCGTGATATCAGCGAAGAGGCGGTCTGGACGGTGCTGGAACAGGTCCGGCTCGCGCCCCTGGCGCAGGCTCTGCCGGAGGGGATTCACACCCGGCTGGGTGAGCAGGGGAATAACCTGTCGGTCGGGCAGAAGCAGCTGCTGGCGCTGGCGCGGGTGCTGGTCGATCTGCCGCAGATACTGATTCTGGACGAAGCAACGGCCAATATTGACTCCGGCACGGAACAGGCGATTCAGCAGACGCTGGCCAGACTGCGTCAGCACAGCACGCTGGTGGTAATTGCTCACCGTCTCTCCACCATTATCGACGCCGACAAAATCCTGGTCCTCCATCGCGGCCGGGTGGTCGAGCAGGGCACGCACCAGCAACTGCTGGCGATGCAGGGCCGCTACTGGCAGATGTATCAGCTTCAGCAGGCCGGGGATGATCTCGCGTCGGGCGTGCCTGCCACCGCGGAAGCCTGACCTGCACCTTTTTTGCGCAGCTTTATCGGACTAATCTGTATAAATGCACTCCTTTGACGCCTGAAGCACCAAAGTAGTGCATCCCGATGCGCTGACCGGCTTTCTCCTTTTCCCCCCTTTTCAGAGCCACTGGAGAGCCTCTCCTTGCTCCATCCCGCCTGACCCACTGATTATCACCGCTTTTACTAACTGGCACAGCCTTTGCTTATCTCCCTGTGTGTCCGTAAACGTTACCTATTTACTCGCTGGAGGGGATCCAATGAAGCTGGTTACCGTCGTAATTAAGCCATTCAAGCTGGAGGATGTGCGTGAAGCTTTGTCCTCTATCGGCATTCAGGGACTGACCGTCTCCG
Organism: Pantoea sp. GM_Pan_3; assembly: GCF_026541045.1. Lineage (NCBI taxonomy): Bacteria > Pseudomonadati > Pseudomonadota > Gammaproteobacteria > Enterobacterales > Erwiniaceae > Pantoea > Pantoea sp. GM_Pan_3. The sequence goes on from NZ_JALNVA010000005.1 coordinate 167,036, forward strand.
AAGTGAAAGGGTTTGGCCGCCAGAAGGGGCACGCCGAGCTCTATCGGGGCGCAGAGTACAGCGTGAACTTCCTGCCGAAAGTCAAAATTGATATCGCTATTGCCGACGATCAGCTGGACGAAGTTGTGGATGTCATCAGTAAAGCGGCTTACACCGGAAAAATTGGCGACGGTAAAATTTTCGTGGCTGAACTGCAGCGCGTCATTCGTATTCGTACCGGCGAGACCGACGAAGCCGCTCTGTAATTACGACTCAGTATTGTGATGGGATGGAATAAAAATGAATAAAGTTCTGACTAAGCTGGGCCTGACCAGCCTGGCACTGTTACCATCGCTCGCGATGGCTGCGCCTGCCGTTGCGGACAAGGCTGACAACGCATTTATGATGATTTGCACCGCGCTGGTGCTGTTTATGTCAATTCCAGGGATTGCGCTGTTTTACGGCGGTCTGATTCGCGGTAAGAACGTGCTGTCGATGCTGACGCAGGTGGCCGTCACTTTCTCGCTGGTGTGCGTGCTGTGGATGGTCTACGGCTATTCACTGGCGTTCAGCGAAGGTAACGCCTTCTTTGGCGGATTTGGCTGGGCCATGCTGAAGAATATCCAGCTGACCGCGGTAATGGGCAGCTTCTATCAGTACATCCACGTTGCGTTCCAGGCCTCATTTGCCTGTATCACCGTGGGCCTGATTGTGGGTGCCATTGCAGAGCGTATCCGTTTCTCAGCCGTACTGATCTTCGTCGGTGTCTGGCTGACGCTGGCTTACCTGCCTATCGCGCATATGGTATGGGCGGGCGGTTTCCTGGCGCAGGATGGCGCGCTGGACTTCGCCGGCGGTACCGTCGTGCATATCAACGCCGCGGTAGCGGGTCTGGTGGGCGCGTATCTGGTTGGCAAACGTGCCGGCTTTGGTAAAGAAGCTTTCAAACCTCATAATCTGCCGATGGTCTTCACCGGCACCGCGATCCTCTATGTAGGCTGGTTCGGCTTCAACGCCGGTTCTGCCTCAGCAGCAAACGAAATTGCCGCACTGGCGTTCCTGAACACTGTTGTGGCAACGGCGGGTGCCGTACTCTCATGGACCTTTGGCGAATGGGCGGTGCGCGGTAAGCCTTCTCTGCTGGGCGCCTGTTCAGGCTTTATCGCCGGACTGGTCGCGATTACCCCAGCCTGTGGTTATGTTGGCGTCGGCGGTGCACTGATTATCGGACTGGTTGGCGGACTGGCGGGTCTGTGGGGTGTGACCTCTCTGAAGAAATGGCTGCGTGTGGACGACCCCTGCGATGTGTTTGGTGTGCACGGCGTCTGCGGCATTGTTGGCTGTATCCTGACGGGCGTGTTTGCCTCCTCTTCACTGGGCGGCGTCGGTTATGCGCAGGGTGTGACCATGGGCCATCAGGTCTGGGTTCAGCTCTTCAGCGTCGGCGTCACAATCGTCTGGTCTGGCGTGGTGGCCTTCATCGGCTTCAAACTGGCCGATCTGATTGTCGGTCTGCGCGTACCGGAAGAGCACGAACGCGAAGGTCTGGATGTTAACAGCCACGGCGAGAACGCTTACAACCAGTAATGCGTGAGAGTATAAACAGTGAAAAAGGGGCGAGCTATCGCCCCTTTTTTTATTCGCTTCGCTGGCGCATCACCCCTTCCTGCACCGTAGAGGCGACCAGCACCCCCTGCTGATTGTAGAACTCACCCCGTACGAACCCCCTGGCACCTGACGCTGAAGTGCTTACCACGCTGTAGAGCAGCCACTCGCTAAAGTCGAACGGACGATGGAACCACATCGAGTGATCGATCGTGGCGACCTGCATATCCGCCTCTAAAAAGCCTTTGCCGTGTGGCTGCAGCGCAACCGGCAGGAAATTGAGATCCGACGCATAGCCGAGCAGATACTGATGGATGCGCAGATCGTCAGGCAGCGGACCGTTGGCCCGGATCCAGACCTGGCGCTCAGGCTTGTCCACATGCCCGCGCAGCGGATTGTGAATCTGCACCGGGCGGATCTCAAGCGGACGTTCCGCGATAAATATCTCCCGCAGTTTTTCCGGCAGCATGTGCGCCATCTTCTGCGCCATCGCCTGTTCCGTGACCAGATTTTCCGGTCCTGCCACCTGGGGCATCGCATTCTGATGCTCAAAGCCACTTTCCGGTGACTGGAATGAGGCGGTCATATAAAAAATGGGCTGACCATTCTGTATGGCACTGACCCGGCGGGCGCTGAAACTTTTGCCGTCACGCAGGGTTTCGACGTCGTAGATAATCGCTTTCTGGCTGTCGCCGGGCCGCAGAAAGTAGCTGTGAAAGGAGTGAATCGTCCGATCGGTCGCGACGGTTTGCTTTGCGGCATAGAGCGCCTGACCCACCACCTGACCGCCAAACACCTGGCGCAGGCCAAGATCTTCACTCTGGCCGCGATATAAACCTTCTTCCAGTTTTTCCAGATTTAATAAATTCAGCAGATTTTGCAGTGCCTGACTCATGGCGCGTTCCTCAATATAGTGACCTGCTCAGTGTGAAAGATCGGACCAGTTGACGTCAATCAGACTTTCCGCTTTGCCTGTGCCAGGCAAAATTTCATTTTTGTGCCAACATTAAGGACATACGGCGAGTGAAACGCTGTAAGCAGGATTCGCTGCCGACAATCATTTTGATCAAATGGAGACGACATCAATGAAACTGTGGCATGTGTTCAGTGGGGTAGTTATGGCGGTTGCTGTTGCGGGCTGTGCCGACAAGAGTAAACCTGTGCCAACACCAACGTTGGGTTCTGCGGTAGCCGGACAGACGGCGGCGATTGCGCAGCCTAACGTCAGCGGTTCCGTCTTTATTCGCCAGCGCATCGCGCTGCCGCCGGATGCGGTATTAACCGTGACGCTGTCGGATGCGTCTGTTGCCGACGCCCCGTCAAAAGTGCTGTCACAACGCGTGGTGCGGACGGAAGGCAAACAGGCGCCGTTCCAGTTTGTGCTGCCGTTTAACCCGGCTGACATCCAGCCAAATGCACGCATTCTGTTAAGCGCCGCCATCGCTATCGACGGCAAGCTGGCCTTTGTCACTGACAGCGTAAAACCGGTCATCAATCAGGGCGGCACCAAAGCCGAACTGCTGCTGGTACCGGTGCCTTCAATGGCGATGCCAACCCAGCCAGGCGCAGCGACCACCGTGCCTTCGACATCACCGACTCAGGTCACGCCTTCTGCGGCGGTGCCTGCACCTACCCGTCTGTAATGTGCAAACGGGGCGGCAGAGCCGCCTCGTTTTTCAGCCATCAAATCGCCAGCGATACGTTTCAAGATCCAGCTCACCGGCATCACTCACCACAATCCCTTCAGCTTCCAGTGCATCCCGCTGTCGTATCAGCTGGTCGCCCTGAAGCGAAATCATGCCGTGACGATTGACGACACGATGCCAGGGGAGGGTGGTTCCCTCGGGTAACCGGCTCAGCACACCGCCGACCTGACGTGCCGCACGCGGCGAACCGGCCAGTCGTGCCACATCGCCATAGGTCGTGACGCACCCGGATGGAATCGCGGCAACAATTTGCCAGATGCGTTGCTGGAAAGTGTCAGGCTGATTCATGTGCTTATTTCGTCAGGAAAAAGAGGGTTAACTTTATCATGCAGAGGCGATGGTGAAAGCATCAACGCGGCGGTTGTTCAAGAAAACAACGGTTGTCCCGACGACGCTTGCAATTGCCAGCCCCTTCCCAGATAATGCCCCCGCTCTCGTAAAGAGGGCTTGTCAATGGGGGCCCTGTTGGTTCTCCCGCAATGCTAGCTTGTGAACTCGGTCAGATCCGGAAGGAAGCAGCCGTAGCAGGTGATGCGTGTGCCGGGATGTAGCTGGCAGGGCCCCCACCACTTTCCCCCCTGAACTTCTTCCCCAGTATGACAGACAGGCAAAACCCGCCTGGGCCGATCCTTTGCCGGCAGGCAGGAATATCCGGTACTAAATGTGGGGACAATGCCGTCAGATGCAGGTGAGCAGATTAGCGGACAAACTTCCAGACCGAACCCGGTACTTTATCGTAAAGCTTATTCATCGTCAGCTCGGCCAGACGATGGTCAGCTGCCGAATAGAATACCGCTAATTCATCTTCCGGTAATTCATACTTATTCTTTTCGATCACCCGCTCCAGGGTATCCAGGGAGCGACAGCGACGCAGTCGCATCAAATAATCAGTTTTTGTCAGTGTTTTGTTCATAAATAAAGCGTTCTCACGTCTGTACTATAATGAATGGCTCGGTTGCTGGAGAAAAGCGCACTCTTCAGTGAACAGATTAAATAAGCGTTTTGCTGAACGTTGCCACCGCTGAAGATCAGGATTATTGATACCGTAGTTACTGAATAACATAAAAGTATCATCAAGATATTCATCGATTTGCGAAATCAGCGCTTCATCTTCAACGTGTTTAATTTTGTAATTCATGGTGAACGACGCGATATGTTCAATCAGATCGTTCAGGTGCAGATTGCTTTCAGAAGTGGGATCATTTACCCAGCCATGATGGCTGTCAGTCAATGTTGCCATGCTGTCGTCAAACAGGCTCTCACACAGGTATTTCAGCTGGGCAATATCATGCCGTTTTGGTGAGTATTCGTCCATCTTTTTCCCCTCCATAGCTTGCACAGTTGCCGCAGGGCGGCGAGTTCGGATAAAGCGGCCAGGAAGCGATCTTTCAGGTGGTTATTAAACGGGATACGTTAAAGATAGTGTAAAACCATTAGTTCTGCTCATCTCAATTACTAAATATTACAATTCATCACCCGGAGAGGGTTGCTGGTTGTCTATCACATCAAACTCAAGCGCACCGGGCTTAATGTAAAAATTTACCCGCTCCGTTTGGGTCACCGTTTCATTCAGATCCTGACAGGGACTAAATAAATTCCACTGAAAATCGTAAAGTAATTTAAAACTATTCAGATCCAGGTATTCAACGGAAACTATTTTTAAACTGTCTGGTACTAACTGCGCATTCTGAGCGTACCAGCGTAAATCCCCTGTCAGCAAATCTGATATTTTGAGAATATTCCGCTGAACAACTTCAGCTATTTTTGCGCAGTCTGTTTCACCCATCGCAATATCACATTCAATCCGTGACAGCATATCTTGTCTACTCCTAACCGTTAATAAACCTATCATTGGTTTTACGCAACAGGTTTGCAAGCCAGTAAAGCACAAAACTGTCATTTTCTGAGTTTTGCCAGCAAAGCGGTGCGGCGGGTGTGGCTTAAACGCCCCCGGGGCCGCCGGACTCCCGATACCTTTTGAAACACATTCCGCTCTTGAACCGCAGGCTGCATCCGGTATCCTTATTGTTATGTTATAACATATTGGTAAACTGATGCGTCAGAGTGGATTACTTATGTCGCTGGGCGGACGGCTGAGCGTCGCCCTGCTGATCATCGCGCTGCTGGCTGTCGCGATATATTGGGGGATCAGTGCATGATCCGATTTAACGCACTGCGTGCAGGCTACCAGGGAGAGGGGGTCACCCCGGCGATCACGGGTCAGCTCGCAGCAGGCTCCATGACTGCGCTGGTCGGCGCAAACGGCAGCGGGAAATCGACCCTGCTGAAAACCATTGCGGGCTTACTGCCGCCGGTAAGCGGACGCTGCGAACTGCAGGTGGCACGCCGGGATATCGGCTGGCTGCCACAGCGCACCGAACTTGAGACCCGCTTTCCGCTGACGGTCTTCGAACTGGTTTCCATGGGTTGCTGGCCACGCTGCGGCTGGTTTGGCGGCATTAACCGGTCACTGCGGCGGGAAATCGGGCAGGCGCTGGAGGCGGTTCAGATGAGCGATTATGCGGACGCGCAACCGGCCACCCTCTCGGGCGGGCAGCTTCAGCGCGTCCTGTTTGCCCGGCTGATGCTACAGCGCAGCGCGCTCTGGCTGCTGGATGAACCCTTTAACGGCATAGACAGCCAGACGGTTACCCTGCTGATGTCGATTCTGGAGCAGCAGCAGCAGGCAGGCACCACTCTGCTGGTAGTGCTGCATGACCGCCCGCTGGTGGCGCGTTACTTCAGTAACGTCCTGTCGATGGATGAACATCATCTCAGCGATACCTTCCGGTCCGATGTCCTGGCACGGAGTCGAGCCTCGTGACCCTGATTCAGCCTTTTATCGAATTTGGCTTTATGCGGCGAGCGCTGGTGGCCTGCCTGGCGCTCGCCGTCAGTGCCACGCCACTCGGTGTGTTCCTCTCGCTGCGTCGTATGAGCCTGATTGGTGACGCCTTATCCCATGCGGTGCTGCCGGGTGCGGCCATTGGCTATCTGATCTCCGGCCTCTCACTGGTGGCCATGGGTATCGGCGGCCTGATTGCCGGGCTGGCGGTCGCGCTGCTCTCTGGCGCAGTCAGTCGCTACACGCCATTGAAAGAGGATGCCAGTTTTGCCGGATTCTATCTTGGATCACTGGCGCTGGGCGTCACGCTGGTTTCACTGCGCGGCTCAAGCGTGGATCTGCTGCACGTTCTGTTTGGCTCGCTGCTGGCGGTCGACAACGCGGCGCTGTTGCTGGTCGGGAGCATCGCGGCCTTTACGCTGATCATGCTGGCGGTGATTTATCGCCCGCTGGTCATCGATGCCTTCGACGGTGACTTTCTGCGGGCGCAGGGAAAATGGAGCGCGCCGCTGGTGCATGGCCTGTTTTTAATGCTGGTGGTGCTGAACCTGGTCGCGGGCTTTCAGGTGCTGGGCACGCTGATGTCGGTGGGTTTAATGATGTTACCCGCTGCCAGCGCCCGTTTCTGGAGCCGTCATCTTGCGGCGATGCTGGCCATCGCCATCTTCATGGCAACCCTCTCTGCGCTGGCGGGCCTGATGCTCTCCTGGCACTTCTCGCTGCCGGCCGGCCCCGCCGTGGTGCTGAGCGCCGCCATGCTCTTCTTTCTCTCGATTCTGACAGGACCGTGCGGCGGAATTTTACGCCGCCATTAATCTTTAGGGGTATCTATGAAAAAATTACCGGTTAGTCTGGCGCTCGCTGCGCTGTTCGCCACGCCGCTGGCGATGGCAAAAACCGTAGACGTTGTCGCCAGCTTTACCGTGCTGGCAGACATCGTCAGCCAGGTGGGAGGCGATCATGTGAAGGTAAAAAGTCTGGTAGGGCCGGATGGCGATCCCCATACATTTGAACCGACGCCGCAGGACAGCCAGGCGCTGGCAAAAGCGGATCTGGTCTTTGTCAGCGGGCTGGGACTGGAAGGGTGGATGGACCGCCTGGTCAGCGCTTCCGGTTATCACGGTCAGCCGGTAGTCGCCTCTGCGGGTGTCACCACACGCAGCATGGAAGAGGAGGGCAAAACCATCACCGATCCGCACGCCTGGAACAGCATGCAGAACGGCGTGATCTATGCGACCAACGTGATGAATGCGCTGGTCAAAGCCGACCCCGAGGATGCTGCGGCGATCCGTCAGCGCGGACAGAATTACATTCAGCAGTTACAGGCGCTGGATAGCTGGGCAAAGACGGCGTTTGATAAAATTCCTGTGGAGAAGCGGAAGGTGCTGACCAGCCATGATGCCTTTGGCTACTTTGGCCAGCGCTATGGCGTGACGTTCCTGGCGCCCGTCGGGTTCTCTACCGAAGCGGAAGCGAGTGCCAGTAACGTCGGTGATCTGATCACTCAGCTGAAACAGCAGCACATTACCCGCTATTTTATTGAGAACCAGACCGATCCGCGTCTGGTTAAACAGATCGCCAGCGCTACGGGAGCGGAGCCGGGCGGTGAGCTCTATCCGGAAGCGTTGTCCCCGGCTTCTGGTCCGGCACCGACCTATCAGGCTGCCTTTAAGCACAACGTGAACGCCATGCTGAAGAGCATGCAGTAAGCATAAAAAAGGCCGGGCAAGCCCGGCCAGTCATCACGACACACACTAGCGTTTCTTCTTTCTTCCCTGTACGGCTTTAAAGCGCGGATTTGTTTTGCAGATGACGTAAATACGTCCCTTGCGACGGACCCCCCTGCAATCCCGATGGCGATTTTTTGCGGAACGCAGCGAGCTTAATACCTGCATGACCCTCTCCTCTATTTACGACCCAGGAAGCGCCCAAAGCGCTGGTTAAAGCGCGCGGTGCTGCCCTCTTTAGCGAAATCTTTCTGTTTACCGGTGTAGAAAACGTGTGAAGCCGACGACACATCCAGCGTGACGTAGGGCAGCGTTTCACCTTCAAACTCTACGGTGCGGTCGGTTTTAATGGTTGAGCCGATCTTGTAGTAAACGTCAGCTGAGGTGTCATGGAAGACCACCGGGCGATAGTGAGGATGGATATTTGCTTTCATAATGCACACCTATGTAATGTTATAATATAACAATATTATGCGCCGCCGCGGAACGGAATGCAACGTCTGCTGATGGCAGAAAGGCGAGGGGGAGAGGAGGGCGAAACTGAAGGGTAAAAAAAAGGCCGCTTGCGCGGCCTCAGAGGTGTTACTGCTTAGTGAGTCTGGTTATGCTCAACCGGCTCAGCGCTGCGCGGTTCCTCTTTGTGCTTACTGAAGCGGCGGCGAACCACCACGAAGAACACCGGAACAAAGAAGATTGCCAGCGCGGTCGCGGTAACCATGCCGCCGATAACGCCGGTACCCACGGCGTTCTGCGAACCGGAACCGGCACCGGTACTGATCGCCAGCGGCAGTACCCCGAGAATAAACGCCAGTGACGTCATCAGGATCGGACGCAGACGCATACGACAGGCTTCCAGCGACGATTCCACCAGGCCTTTGCCCTCTTTATCCATCAAATCTTTAGCAAATTCGACGATAAGGATGGCGTTCTTCGCCGAGAGGCCAATGGTTGTCAGTAACCCCACCACAAAGTAGACGTCGTTACTGAGGCCACGCAGGGTGGTGAAGATCAGCGCACCGATAACCCCCAGCGGAACCACCAGCATAACCGCGAACGGAATCGACCAGCTCTCATACAGGGCGGCGAGACACAGGAAGACCACAATCAGCGAGATGGCATAGAGCGCAGGCGCCTGGTTGCCCGACAGACGTTCCTGGTAAGACATGCCCGTCCAGTCATAGCCGATACCCGCAGGCAGTTTCTCCGCCAACTGCTCCATCAGATCCATGGCGGCACCGGAGCTCTTACCTGGCGCAGCCTGACCCAGGATTTCCATCGCAGGCAGACCGTTGTAACGCTCAAGACGCGGTGAACCATACTGCCACTTCGCCGTCGAGAAGGCGGAGAAAGGCACCATCGTTCCGTTGCTGTTGCGCACATACCATTTGCCGATATCGTCCGGCAGCATACGGGAGTCCGCTTTACCCATGACGTAAACTTTCTTCACGCGACCACGGTCGATGAAGTCATTGACGTAGGAGCCGCCCCAGGAGGCCGCCAGCGTGGTGTTGATATCGCTTAACGATACGCCCAGCGCCTGTGCTTTCTCCTGATCGATGATCAGCTTGTACTGCGGCGTATCTTCCAGACCGTTAGGACGCACACCCACCAGGGTGTCAGGATGCTGGGCAATCATGCCGAACAGCTGATTACGCGCTTCGGTCAGTTTCTCGTGGCCCAGGTTGGCCTGGTCAATCAGCTCAAAGTCGAAGCCGGTGGCGTTACCCAGTTCGATAATGGCTGGCAGGTTGAAGGGGATGACCATCGCATCTTTGATGGCACCCAGCGCCTTCATCGCACGCCCGGCAATCGCCGGTACCTTCATGTCGCTGCCGGTTCGCTCATCCCACGGCTTGAGGCTGACGAAAGCAATACCGGTGTTCTGTCCGCGACCGGCAAAGCCGAAGCCGTTAACGGTAAACACCGATTTAACCGTGTCTTTCTCCTGCGTCAGGAAGTAGTCGGTGACCTGATCCAGCACTTTCTGGGTACGTTCCTGCGTAGCGCCCGCAGGCAGCTGCGCCTGAGCCAGCAGTAACCCCTGGTCCTCTTCCGGTAAGAATGAAGAGGGCAGACGCATGAACAGATACGCCATGCCGACCACGATGACCAGGTAGATCACCATATAACGGCCGGTGCTGCGAATGATGTGGCCAACGCTGTCGACGTAGTGATTGGTACTTTTGTCGAACATCCGGTTAAACCAGCCGAAGAAGCCGGTCGTTTTACCGTGACCGTCTTTTTTCACCGGCTTCAGTATGGTGGCGCAGAGTGCCGGGGTCAGAATCAGGGCAACCAGCACCGACAGCGCCATGGCTGACACAATGGTGATCGAGAACTGACGGTAAATCACACCGGTCGAACCACCAAAGAACGCCATCGGGATAAATACCGCGGCCAGCACCAGCGCGATACCGACCAGCGCCCCCTGAATCTGCTCCATAGAACGCCTGGTCGCCTCTTTTGGCGGCAAGCCCTCTTCCTGCATCACGCGCTCAACGTTCTCCACCACCACGATGGCGTCATCCACCAGCAGGCCGATAGCCAGCACCATTCCGAACAGCGTCAGGGTGTTTATCGAGTAGCCAAAAATGCTGATGATGGCGAAGGTGCCGAGCAACACCACCGGCACGGCGATAGTCGGAATCAGCGTCGCGCGGAAGTTCTGCAGGAACAGGTACATGACCAGGAACACCAGCACGATGGCTTCAGCCAGCGTTTTCACCACTTCGAAAATAGAGATCTTAACGAATGGGGTGGTGTCATACGGATAAACCACTTTCATTCCGGCCGGGAAGGTGGACTGCATCTTCGCCAGTTCCGCTTTCACCGCATTCGCGGTATCCAGGGCGTTTGCGCCGGTTGCCAGTTTGATACCGATACCGGACGCGGGCCGGCCGTTATAACGGGCAATGATCTCGTAGTTTTCTGCACCGAGTTCGATTTTTGCCACGTCACGCAGGCGAACCTGTGAACCATCCTCATTCACTTTCAGCAGGATTTTGCCGAACTCATCGGTCGAGGTCAGGCGGGTCTGCGCAATGATAGAGGCGTTAAGCTGCTGTCCCGGCACCGGCGGTGTCCCGCCTAACTGACCGGCGGCAACCTGGGCGTTCTGCGTGTTCAGCGCGCTGATCACGTCAACCGGCGTCAGGTTGTAGTTATTGAGCTTGTGCGGGTCCATCCAGATACGCATCGCATACTGCGCACCAAACACCTGGGTATCACCGACACCTTTGGTACGGCTCAGCGGATCTTTAATGGTCGAGGAAATATAATCAGAAATATCATTCTGAGTCATATTGTCATCGTCACTGATGAAGCCGGCAACCATCAGGAAGCTGCTGGAGGATTTTTTAACCTGAATCCCCTGTTGCTGAACTTCCTGCGGCAGCAGTGGCATCGCCAGCTGCAGTTTGTTCTGCACCTGAACCTGCGCGATGTCTGCATCCGTGCCTGACTCAAAGGAGATGGTCAGGGTCAGGGTACCGGATGAGTCACTGCTCGAGGACATATACATCAGTCCATCGATACCGTTCATATTCTGCTCAATGACCTGGGTCACCGTATCCTGCAGCGTTTTCGCATCCGCACCAGGGTATGAGGCCTGAATCTCAATCGCCGGCGGCGCAACATTGGGATATTGCTCAATCGGGAGTTTGAGAATCGACAGCGCACCGGCCAGCATGATGATGATGGCGAGCACCCACGCAAAGATGGGGCGATCGATAAAGAACTTAGCCATGAATCAACGGCTCCTGTTATGACGATGACTTGTCAGACTGCGGCTTAGAATCGGGTGCCGCTTTCGCATCGTCTGAGACTTCTTGTGGGGTAACCTGTGCGCCCGGCTTGGCTCGCTGCAGACCTGTGCTGATCACACGTTCACCCGCTTTAACGCCGTCGGTGACTAACCATTTGTCGCCAATCGCCTGTGAGGTTGTGACCTGACGCGATTCAACTTTGTTGTCTGCGCCGACCACCATGACCGTCGCCTGGCCTGTTGGCGTGCGGGTGACCGCCTGTTGCGGAACCAGCAACGCATTCGGATTGGTCCCTTCCTCCAGACGCGCGCGCACAAACATGCCCGGTAACAGGGTATGGTCCGGGTTCGGGACAATGGCACGCAGGGTGATGGAGCCGGTGGTCTCATCGACGGTGACGTCAGAGAACTCCAGTGTTCCCTTCTGCGCAAAAGTGTTGCCGTTCTGCATCAGCAGGGTCACGCTGGCTTTGCCATCGGTCTGCTTCAGCTGACCTGACTCCAGCTCTGAACGTAAGCGCATGAAATCTTCGCTCGACTGGGTCACATCGACATACATCGGGTCAAGCTGTTGCACGGTCGCCAGCGCGGTGGTCTGGGCGCTTTGAACCAGCGCACCCTCGGTGACTGACGATTTGCCGATGCGGCCACTGATAGGGGAGGTGACTTTGGTGTAGGCCAGATTAATGCGGGCCGTTTCCACGTTGGCTTTTGCCACCTGGACCGCTGCGTCATTCTGCGCAGCCGTGGCAACCGCCGTGTCGTAATCCTGCTGACTGATATATTTCGTGCCGAGCAGTGGCTTGTAACGCTTAACGGTCAGCTGAGCGATGCGGGCATTGGCCTGCGCCTGGGTTAAATCGCCTTTCGCGCTGTCATAAGCAGCCTGATAGGTGGCCGGGTCGATCTGATAGAGAGACTGACCGGCTTTGATATCACTGCCTTCAATAAAGTTACGCTTGAGAATGATACCGGAAACCTGCGGACGTACTTCAGCCACGCGATAGGCTGAGGTACGGCCTGGAAGTTCAGTCGAAATTTTCAGGGGTTCAGTTTTCAGGGTCACGACACCCACTTCTGGCGGTTGCTGGGCGGCTTGTTCGGATTTATTGTTGTCACATCCTGTTAACAAAAAGCTGCCTGATAGCATCAGGACGGCCGCCAGAGGCGATAATCCTCTGATTTTATTCATAAATAAACCTCTAGTGTCCGATATCAATTGGTCAATGGATCACAAACTGAAAAACCCATTGCTGTGTCAAGTCGCAGGTCGTGCTATGGTACATACATTCACAAATGTATGTAAACTTACCCGTTTGTAAAAAAAGCCCCCTATGGCACGAAAAACCAAAGCGCAAGCACTTGAAACGCGGCATCAAATTCTTGATGCCGCCCTTGTTCTGTTTTCGCAGCAGGGCGTCTCAGCCACGTCTCTGGCCGATATTGCAACCGCTGCCAGTGTGACGCGCGGGGCAATCTACTGGCACTTCAAAAATAAAGCCGATCTCTTACATGAAATATGGCTTCGTTGTGATGCCGGTCTGGATGATGTGGAACTTGAGTATCAGACAAAATACCCTGGTGATCCACTCTCTGTGTTGCGTGCAATGCTGGTCTATATCTTTGAAGCGACAGCAAAGGATCCTCAGCGCCGCGCCTTGATGGAGATCATTTTCCACAAATGCGAATTTGTTGGCGAAATGTCGGCGATGAAGAGTATGCAGCAGAGCCTGTTGCTGGAGTGCTACGACAAAATCGAAGATGTCCTGCGTCAGTGTATTGAAGCGGAACAGCTTCCGGGCACGCTCAGCACGCGGCAGGCCGCCATTATTCTGCGTGGGTATGTCAACGGCATGATGGAAAGCTGGCTGTTCGCGCCAGAGAGCTTTGATTTAGCCGCCGACGCGCCGACGCTGGTAAATGCCTTCATTGATATGCTGTGCCTCAGCCCGACGCTGACCGCCCGCCATTAATCGGGCTGACGGTCGCGTTTGTTCTCGAAGTCGCGCTGCACCATGGCCAGCGCTGAGAGCACCGTCTCCACCGGCAGTTGATGCTCTTCCAGCAGCTGAATCAGATCGACGGCCAGTTTGACGTCGTCAGGAGCATTTTCCAGTGACATCGCTTCTCCTATATACGTAATCGGGCCACGACCAGCAACATCAGCAGCGCACCTGCAATGGCCATCCCCAGCGCGCCGATGTGCACCGTGGCCAGTGAACCCAGTTCAAAGTACGTCGCAATATAGCCGCCAATCAGGGCGCCGATCATCGACAGTGTCAGGGTGGCCACCAGCCCGCCAGGGCGTCCCGGCAGCAGCAGACGTTTCAGCAACCCCAGCAGCAGCCCACATAACAGCCAGGTGAATAAGCCCATTGTTCTTCTCCGCGCAGAATCACACCCAGTATAGAAGCGCTTTTGTCGCGCCGCGCTTTAATCGCTGCCGCGCAGTGAGGCCGCCCACTCCACCGAGCGAATCGCCTGACGGCAGCGAGCCAGCCGACCCTCTAACGTTTCCAGCTCCTGCTTCAGCTGCTGCTGAATCATCAGGGTTTCCGCCAGGGCCAGACGCTGCTCACGCTGATCGATCATCGCCAGCAGACGCCGCTCAAATTCACGGTACTCCTGATATTTTGTCGGGGCGGGTCCCTTCACCGGCTGTTCACGTCGCAGACGCAACTGCTGGGTACCCACCTCACGTTGCAGAGCCGCAATCTGATCGACCAGGCGTTCCGCCAGCCAGCGGCTGCGAGACAGATCCTGGCTGCTGTCGCACAGACGGGCGAAATTCAGCTCCACTTCCTGCAGATAATCCGCCAGCCGGGTGCCTTTGGTGTGGAACAGCTGGTTGTCAAAACGTGGCAGGCGGCAGACGCCGTCCGGGTGACGTGCCAGGGTCTCACGCAGGGTGAGAATAAGCTGCTGCAATCGCTGCTGAATAGCGATCGCCCTCATCGCGGCACGCTCAACTGTGCTAACGTAAGCAGATGAAGAAAGAGCTGGGCGGCATTTATGCAACGCATTCTGTTATTAACCCTCGGCTGGCTGGCCATTGTGCTGGGAACGCTGGGCATTGTATTACCTTTATTACCTACCACGCCATTCATGCTGCTGGCAGCCTGGTGTTTCGCCCGCTCATCGCCGCGCTTTCATCACTGGCTGCTGTGGAAATCGCCTTTTGGCCGCTATCTGCGCCACTGGCAGCAGCATCGCGCCATGCCGCCGGGTGCCAAAGTGCGTGCCATCTGTCTGATCGTGGCGACCTTTAGCCTCTCCCTGTTTCTGGTGCACCAGGTCTGGGTTCGCGTCATGCTGCTGATCATGCTGGCCGCACTGCTGCTGTTTATGTGGCGGATTCCGGTGGTGGCAGAAACAGCGGACGCACCGCCGCCACCCGGATAAAGTTGCAATTAGCCGGTCATTTGCTTAGATTTGGGCGTCTTCGTGCGTGGCTTCCCTTTGTGAATTAACTTCCGCTGAGCCTTTTACCAGGTATTAGCGCTTTTGAAGCTGCGCGAAACAGAATTTTTTACCAGGCGTATCATCATGACCGACACTGCGCAGCAGCTTGAATTCATTAAAAACAGCATCAAAAGCATCCCCGATTATCCTAAGCCAGGCATCCTGTTCCGCGATGTCACCAGCCTGCTGGAAGATCCCAAAGCCTATGCCGCGTCGATTGCGCTGCTGGTTGAGCGTTACCGTAATAAAGGCATCACCAAAGTGGTCGGCACGGAAGCGCGCGGTTTCCTGTTTGGCGCACCGGTGGCGCTGGGCCTCGGCGTCGGTTTTGTGCCGGTGCGTAAGCCGGGCAAACTGCCTCGTGAAACCTACAGCGAAGCCTATGAGCTGGAGTACGGCACCGATCAGCTGGAACTGCACAAAGATGCGATTCAGCCTGGCGATGTGGTGCTGGTGGTCGATGACCTGCTGGCGACCGGCGGCACGATCGAAGCGACAGTGAAACTGATTCGTCGTGCAGGCGGTGAAGTGAAAGACGCGGCGTTCATCATCAATCTGTTCGACCTGACCGGTGAATCGCGTCTGACTGCCCTGGGCGTTGAGAGCTACAGCCTGGTTAAATTCCCCGGCCACTAAGCCACTCTTCCGGCCTTGCTCCCGCGCGAGGCCGTCACGCCCCTGGCGTCAAGATAACGAGTGCCAGGCAAAAGCGTAGCTGATAGACTACTGCAATCTTATACAGGGGTTGCAGAGCGTCTGCGCTCATCTTTCCATCCAACTTCGTCGAATCCACATGAGCTATCAGGTACTTGCGCGAAAATGGCGTCCCCAGGCTTTTGCTGATGTTGTCGGTCAGGAACATGTTCTGACCGCGCTGGCGAATGGATTGTCTCTGGGACGCATCCATCATGCTTATCTCTTCTCCGGCACCCGCGGCGTCGGGAAAACCACCATTGCGCGTCTGCTGGCCAAAGGCCTTAACTGCGAAACCGGTATCACCGCGACCCCCTGTGGTCAGTGTGACAACTGTCGGGAAATCGAGCAGGGCCGGTTTGTCGATCTGATCGAGATTGACGCCGCATCACGCACCAAAGTTGAAGACACCCGCGATCTGCTCGACAACGTGCAGTACGCCCCGGCACGTGGCCGCTTCAAAGTCTATCTGATCGATGAAGTGCACATGCTGTCGCGTCACAGCTTCAATGCGCTGTTAAAGACGCTGGAAGAGCCGCCTTCACACGTTAAGTTTTTACTGGCCACGACCGATCCGCAGAAACTGCCGGTGACCATCCTCTCGCGCTGTCTGCAGTTTCACCTCAAGGCGCTGGATGTCGATCAAATCCGTCAGCAGCTTGAGCATGTCCTGAAGCAGGAACAGATTGAGAGTGAAACCCGTGCGCTGCAACTCCTGGCACGGGCTGCCGATGGCAGTATGCGCGATGCGCTGAGCCTCACTGACCAGGCCATTGCCATGGGGCAGGGGGCGGTGACCAGCAGCACGGTCAGCGTCATGCTTGGCACGCTGGATGATGAGCAGCCGCTGGGGCTGCTGGAGGCGCTGGTCGAGGGTGACGGTCAGCAGGTGATGAACCTGCTGAGTCAGGCGGCGTCTCGCGGCGTCGAGTGGGAGGCGCTGCTGGTAGAAATGCTGCGCCTGCTGCATCAGATTGCGATGGTGCAACTGCTGCCCGCCTCACTCAACGATGATGACGAGAGCAGCGCGCTTCGTTTGCGGGAACTGGCCCGGGTGGTGCCGCCCGCCGATCTGCAGCTCTACTATCAGACCCTGCTGAT
Organism: Pantoea sp. GM_Pan_3; assembly: GCF_026541045.1. Lineage (NCBI taxonomy): Bacteria > Pseudomonadati > Pseudomonadota > Gammaproteobacteria > Enterobacterales > Erwiniaceae > Pantoea > Pantoea sp. GM_Pan_3. Next base: position 183,917 of record NZ_JALNVA010000005.1, read on the forward strand.
GGGGCGCAAGGATCTGCCGATTGCGCCCGACCGCCGCATGGGGGTGGAGATGACGCTGCTGCGTGCACTGGCGTTTCATCCGAAAGCCGCCGTGGCGGAACCCATTGCGCGTCCCGCATTAACCGAGCAGATGTCGCCAGTGGCCCCGGCACAAAGCTCGGCTGCGGGATCGACATCAGCGGCACCAGCCGCCCGACAACCGGCCACGCCGTCACCGGCCGCTGCGACACCGCCGCAGACGGCGCAGCCACAGCCACAGCCACAGCCGCAGACGGCACAGCCACAGCCACAGCCAGCAGCAACGCCGCAGCCGGTTGCGGCGCAGCCACAGATGGCGGCCCCCGACGCGGAGCCACCGCGTTCGTCACCGCCCGATGCCGCACCAGACAGCGCGCTGTCGAGTTCCACCAGCCAGCTCCTGCAGGCGCGCACTCAGTTGCTGCGTCAGGGAGCGAACAAACCAAAAAAGAGTGAGCCGGCGGCGCCAGGTGCGCGGCCGGCCAACTCCGCGCTGGAGCGGCTGGCTTCCGTTACCGAGCGCAGTCAGCAGCGGATCCGCGATCGCGAGCCTTCCACGCCGGTAAAAGAGGAAGCGTACCGCTGGAAGGCGGTGAATCAGACGGAGGAAGTGGCGGAGCCGGTGGCGACGCCAAAGGCCTTGCGTTCTGCGCTGGAGCATGAGAAAACCCCTGAGCTGGCGGCGCGTCTGGCGGAAGAGGCGCAGCAGCGCGATCCCTGGGCCGCAGAAATCGCTCTCCTGCCGCTGCCGAAGCTGGTTCAGCAGCTGGCCTTAAACGCGTGGAAAGAGGTGACCGAAAGCGGCGTCTGCCTGCATCTGCGCAGCAGCCAGCGGCATCTTAATTCAGCGTCGGCGCAGCAGGTGTTAAGCGAGGCGCTGAGTCAGCACGCCGGGCAGAGAGTTGAACTCTCGGTGGTTGAAGACGATAATTCATCGGTGTTGACGCCACTGGAGTGGCGTCAGGCCATTTACGAAGAGAAACTGGCGCAGGCGCGTCAGTCGATCACCTGTGATACCCACATCCAGACGCTACAGCGATTTTTCGATGCCGATCTGGATGAGGAGAGTATCCGACCTGTTTGAACACGCTGCTGCTATCGTCACGATAGCGTTGTAGCCTTAGCTGAGAGAGAAAACTATGTTTGGTGGTAAAGGCGGATTGGGCAACCTGATGAAACAGGCCCAGCAGATGCAGGACAAAATGGCCAAAGTTCAGGAAGAGATCGCCGCGCTTGAAGTGACTGGTGAGTCCGGTGCTGGCCTGGTAAAAGTCACCATTAACGGCGCGCACAACTGCCGTCGCGTGGAAATCGATCCCAGCCTGCTGGAAGATGATAAAGACATGCTGGAAGATCTGGTTGCCGCAGCGTTCAACGATGCCGCACGTCGCATTGACGAAACCCAGAAAGAGAAGATGGCTTCTGTCTCTTCAGGCATGCAGCTGCCGCCAGGCTTTAAGATGCCATTCTGATGCAAACCAGCCCACTGCTTGAATCATTGATGGAGTCGCTGCGCTGTCTGCCCGGCGTGGGGCCGAAGTCGGCTCAGCGCATGGCGTTTCAGCTGCTGCAGCGCGATCGCAGCGGGGGCATGCGGCTGGCACAGGCGCTGACCCGGGCGATGTCGGAAATTGGTCACTGTGCCGATTGCCGCACCTTCACCGAGCAGGAAATCTGCACGATCTGCGCCAACCCACGGCGTCAGCAGAACGGTCAGATTTGCGTGGTGGAAAGCCCGGCGGATATCCACGCCATTGAGCAGACCGGCCAGTTTGGCGGTCGCTACTTTGTCCTGATGGGCCATCTCTCGCCGCTCGACGGGATCGGTCCGGCCGACATCGGTCTGGATCGTCTGGAGCAGCGTCTGGAGAGTGAAACCCTGCAGGAAGTGATCCTCGCCACCAACCCGACGGTGGAAGGTGAGGCGACCGCGAACTATATCGCGGAGCTCTGTGGCCAGTATGGCGTCAGCGCCAGCCGAATCGCGCACGGCGTGCCGGTGGGCGGTGAGCTGGAGATGGTCGATGGCACCACGCTCTCCCATTCACTGGCGGGTCGCCAGAAGTTTAAATTTTAATCACTTGCCGGTGTTGTGACAGACACCGGCTTGAAAATCCCCCCGTCATCCCCACATCAACCTCAACGTTTGTTCAACCTGTTTTGTTGAGGTAGCAATGACCATGAAAGGACAAGAGACCCGTGGCTTTCAGTCGGAAGTAAAACAACTTCTGCACCTGATGATCCATTCTCTCTATTCAAACAAAGAGATTTTCCTGCGTGAGCTGATCTCCAACGCCTCGGATGCGGCAGACAAACTGCGCTTCCGCGCCCTGTCAGATTCCAGCCTGTATGAAGGTGATGGCGAGCTGCACGTTCGTCTCTCTGTTGATAAGGACAACCGTACCCTGACGCTGAGCGACAACGGTATCGGTATGCGTCGTGATGAGGTGATTGAGAACCTCGGGACTATCGCCAAATCAGGCACCAAATCTTTCCTCGAATCCCTGGGTTCTGACCAGGCGAAAGACAGCCAGCTGATCGGTCAGTTTGGCGTGGGCTTCTACTCCGCCTTTATCGTGGCGGATAAAGTGACCGTGCGTACCCGTGCCGCGGGCGCCTCAGCCGATGAAGGGGTTTTCTGGGAGTCAGCAGGCGAGGGTGAATATACCCTGGCGGAGATTGAGAAAGCCGACCGCGGGACCGAGATCACCCTGCATCTGCGCGAAGGCGAAGATGAGTTCCTGGATGTCTGGCGCGTTCGCAACATCATCAGCAAGTACTCCGATCACATCGCGCTGCCGGTTGAGATCGAAAGCAAAGATGAAGAGAGCGACACGACGCACTGGGAGAAGATCAACAAAGCCCAGGCGCTGTGGACCCGCAACAAATCTGACATCAGCGATGAAGAGTACAACGAGTTCTACAAGCACATCGCCCACGACTTCAGCGATCCGGTCGCGTGGAGCCACAATCGGGTGGAAGGTAAGCAGGAATATACCAGCCTGCTCTACATTCCGGCGCGTGCGCCGTTCGATATGTGGAACCGCGATCAGAAGCATGGCCTGAAACTCTATGTACAGCGCGTCTTTATCATGGATGACGCTGAGCAGTTTATGCCGAACTACCTGCGCTTTGTACGCGGCCTGATTGACTCCAGCGATCTGCCACTGAACGTCTCCCGTGAGATCCTGCAGGACAGCCGCGTCACGCAGAGCCTGCGCGGTGCGCTGACCAAACGTACCCTGCAGATGCTGGAAAAACTGGCGAAAGATGACAGTGAGAAGTATCAGACCTTCTGGAAAGAGTTCGGTCTGGTGCTGAAAGAGGGCCCGGCAGAAGATCACGCGAATCAGGAAGCGATCGCGAAGCTGCTGCGTTTCGCGACCACCCAGAGCGACGGCGCGGCACAGACCGTTTCGCTGGAAGATTACGTCAGCCGCATGGTGGAAGGTCAGGAGAAGATTTACTACATCACTGCTGACAGCTATGCCGCTGCCAAGAGCAGCCCGCATCTGGAGCTGTTCCGCAAAAAAGGCATTGAGGTGCTGCTGCTCTCCGATCGCATCGACGAATGGATGATGAGCTACCTCACCGAGTTTGACGGGAAAACCTTCCAGTCAGTGAGCAAAGCGGACGAGTCGCTGAGCAAGCTGGCCGATGAAGAGACCGAAGAGCAGAAAGAGGCGGAAAAAGCGCTGGAGCCATTTGTTGAGCGGGTGAAAAATCTGCTGGGTGAGCGCGTGAAAGAAGTACGTCTGACTCACCGTCTGACCGACACACCCGCCATTGTCACGACCGACGCCAACGAGATGACCACGCAGATGGCGAAGCTGTTTGCCGCGGCCGGACAAGAGGTACCGGAAGTGAAGTACCTGTTCGAAATCAACCCGGATCACCCGCTGGTGAAACGTGTTGCCGATACTCAGGATGAAGCACGCTTCGGTGAGTGGGTTGAGCTGCTGCTGGATCAGGCACTGCTGGCTGAGCGCGGCACCCTTGACGATCCAAACCAGTTTATCCGTCGCATGAATCAGCTGCTGACGGCTTAAACCCTCAGACCGGTATTTTCACCGGTCTCAGTCGGCTGATAAAGCCAAAGCAGGATGATTCTGACCGCAACGCCTGCACCCGCTGCGCAGGGGACACGGTCAGAAGAGGAAAGCGTCCCGCGCCAGGGATGGCGCGGGTCGAGCGTGTCAGGGATGACGGCTTTTGCGTCTTTCCGATCTGACCGTGTTCCCTGTGCTAACTCGATCTGACAGCAGAGCCGAGCAGAGTAGAGCAGGGCAGTTCAGAGCAGAGTCAACAACATCAAGCCGGTGATCATCACCGGCTTTTTTTATGGCTGTGCGGCATCCCGCAGCCAGTCCCGAAACAGGGTGATCTCGCTGTCGTCACGGCGACTCTGCTTCGTCATCATCCATGTTGCCCGATCGGTCGGGACAAAGCCGAGTGGGGCGATCAGCGATCCCTCCTCCAGCTCCCGCCGAACCAGCAGACGTGGCGCCATCAGCACGCCCAGACCACTGCGTGCCGCCTGAATAGCCAGCGTCAGCGTCTCAAAGTGCTTACCGCTGCTGAAGCGGCCACTGACCCCTGCCTTTGAGGCCCATTCTGACCAGGCGTGGAGACTGGTATCCGCATGCAGCAACGGCATTGCCGATAAATCTTCGCCCACCCGCAACTGTGAAGCGAAATGCGGGGCGCAGAGCGGTCCGCTCTCATCCTCGCTCACCAGCATCGCGTCAATATCGGGTTCAGGTGATTCACTATGGCTGAGGATCAGCACATCCACATGCTCGCTGCGCAGTTGAGGAACCTGAGCCAGCGGCTGAAAGTGAACCTCAATCTCCGGATAGCGCTGATAGAAGCTGGAGATGCGGGGGATCAGCCATTGCGATAAAAAACTGGGGGCACAGGAGATGCGAATCTGCTGAAGCAGACCGGTGCGGATATTTTCACAGCTGCTGCGTAATTCACTGAATGCCTGCTGACAGCTCAGCAGCAGCCGGTCGCCATGTGCCGTCAGCTTTACGCGGCCATTGGTGCGGACAAACAGCGGTTTGCCCATCCAGCTCTCCAGCTGGCGAATCTGATGGCTGATAGCACTGTGCGTGACGTGCAGATGTTCAGCCGCCACGCTGAAGCTGCTGTGCAGGGCTGCCTGGTGGAAATAGTGAAGCGCTCTCAGTGGCGGCAGTCCGTTCATCCTTATCCCCTGTGCAAAAATCTAACAGGGATTGTCAATTTATATCATTTTAAAGTCCAGCCGCATTGGCCTACTCTACAGGACAAATTCTGGCGGGTTGACTCATCCTTTTATCTGTGATTTTCCACAGCTATTCCGCCTGGCTTCACCTGCGTTCACGCCACACTATTATTCAAGCGAGACTGCCATGGCAAACGGCCCTTTATCCTCTGAAACGTCTGAAGAGGCGCGTCATCGGTTGCGCCTGGCGCTGTCACGTTATTATAAACTTGAGCAGTTTGACCTCTTCTTTACCCCCTCACTGCATGTGGCTCAGGTGCTGCTCTCTCAGCTGTTTCTGCGCCAGGAGCAGACGCGCAATCAGACCCGCTACGCCTCACACTATCCGGTTACCGAACTCAGCGTTCTGCCCGCGATCCCCCTGATCGCCGGTAACATCACGCTGGTGCCGCACGTCGATTTACCGGATGGCCGGGTGCGCCCGCTGCGGGAGTGCCAGCGCCACGGCGTGACGGAAGCGAGCGAGAGCTTCGCCAGCGTGCTGCATCACAAACTGATCGACGAAGCCCGTCTGTTTGTGACCCGACTGGATAGGCATGCGGAGATCTGCGGCGATCTGGTGCTGGTGGCGCTAAGAACGCACGACTTCAGCACCCTGGTACGCAGTGAACTGCGTCTGTTTGAACAGGGGCTGGCGCTGCCCGCCATCGACGAGGCGCTGCATCGCCTCAACGATCCGCAGTGGCGGCCTTACAATGCCGCCACCGTCGATGCGCTTTCACTTTCAGGGCCGCTGTCGCTCAACTCCAGCCATCAGCCCGGTCTGCCCTTTGCCAGCTTTACGCTCCCGGCACCGCTGTTCGCCAGGCTGTCGGACGCCGATGACGTGGTGAAGTGGCCGCAGCAGGCGCGGCTGCAGCTGAATGCCAACGTGCGCGGCAGCGGTAAAAAAAGCGTGAATATGACCCATTATCTGAGCCGCCGGCTGCAGTATTTGCTCGGCACCGGCATGAAATCTGAAAAAGCGTCAGGCAGACCAGCCGGGTCTGGTTTCGCGCCATAAAGCCAGTAAAGTAGCCCTGAGCGATCCGCGCCCTTCCTTGTGATGAGCGGGTCATAATGGTATGTTCTTCGCCTTCAAGATAGATCAATGCGATTCGCAAGGGGATTTACGCAATGCGTATTATTCTGCTCGGAGCTCCGGGCGCAGGTAAGGGGACTCAGGCCCAATTCATCATGGAGAAGTACGGCATTCCGCAAATCTCCACTGGCGACATGTTGCGTGCAGCAGTGAAAGCAGGCAGCGAGTTGGGCAACCAGGCGAAAGCCATCATGGATGCTGGCAAACTGGTGACCGATGAGCTGGTGATTGCGCTGGTTAAAGAGCGTATCACCCAGGAAGATTGCAAAAACGGTTTCCTGCTGGACGGTTTCCCGCGCACCATTCCTCAGGCGGATGCAATGAAAGAAGCCGGGATCACCGTTGATCACGTGCTGGAGTTCGCTGTACCGGACGAACTGATCGTCGAACGTATCGTGGGTCGTCGCGTGCATGCGCCGTCAGGCCGCGTCTATCACGTCACCTTCAATCCACCGAAAGTGGAAGGCAAAGATGATGTGACCGGTGAAGAGCTCACCACGCGCAAAGACGATCAGGAAGAGACCGTGCGTAAGCGTCTGGTGGAATACCATGAGATGACCGCGCCGCTGATTGCTTACTACAGCAAAGAAGCGGAAGCGGGCAACACCGCCTATCACAAAATTGACGGCACCCGTAAGGTGTCCGAAGTGAGTGCTGAGCTGGCTAAGATTCTGGGCTAAGCTCACCGGGGCCGGGATTACCGGCCCCTTTTGCAGTAATTGCTTTTACCTCCCACTAATTCCGCTACAATTTCCCTGTTTTCACGCATCCCCGTTGTTATCAAGGAACTCCAATGAGGCAAGATAAGCCCGGCGTGTTACTGGTTAATTTAGGTACGCCAGACGCCCCTACCACACCTGCTGTTAAACGTTATCTGAAACAGTTTTTAAGCGATCCTCGCGTGGTCGATGCGCCGCGCTGGCTCTGGTGGCCGGTTCTCAATGCCGTCATTCTGCCGTTTCGCTCACCGCGCGTATCGAAGCTTTACGCTTCGGTCTGGATGGAAGGGGGATCGCCGTTGCTGGTCTATAGCCAGCGTCAGCGCGACGCCCTGGCGGCCCGCATCGATATGCCGGTTGAACTGGGTATGAGCTACGGCAATCCCAGCCTGAAAAGCGCCGTGGATAAGCTGATGGCGCAGGGCGTGACCCGCCTGATTGTGCTGCCGCTCTATCCGCAGTTCTCCTGCTCCACCGTGGCGGCGGTGTGGGATGGCCTGACCAGCGTCTTCAGAGCGTATCGCTCATTGCCTGAGGTGCAGTTTATCCGCGACTACGCCGAGCATCCGGCCTATATCGCCGCGCTGAAAGCCTCTGTCGAGCAATCCTTTGCGCGGCACGGCCAGCCCGATCTGCTGGTGTTATCCTTCCACGGCATTCCGCAGCGCTTTGCCAACGAAGGTGATGACTATCCGCAGCGCTGCGCGGATACCACAGCGGCCCTGGTGAAAGCGCTCGGCCTGCGTGAGGATCAGTACATGATGACCTTCCAGTCGCGTTTTGGTCGTGAGCCCTGGCTGATGCCCTACACCGACAAAACGATGGAAAGCCTGCCTGCGAAGGGGATTAAACATGTTCAGGTGATGAGCCCGGGCTTCTCGTCAGACTGCCTGGAGACGCTGGAGGAGATCAGTGGTGAAAACTGCGAAATCTTCATGCATGCCGGCGGCGAAAAGTTTGAGTACATTCCCGCACTGAACGCGGATGACGCGCACATCGACATGATGGTGCAACTGGTCAACGCACGTCGTTAAAGCAGAGGCGGAGAGTGTGATATCATTCTCCGCCTGTTTTTCCATACGGCACTTCCGATGAAATTTCCCGGCAAACGCAAATCTAAACACTACTTTCCCGTCAGCGCACGCGATCCCCTGTTACAGCCGACTCAGACCGACGTTGATGCGGGCAGCTGGGTGGTGGGTATCGACCAGACGCTGGTGGATATCGAAGCAAAAGTCGATGACGCTTTTCTGTCACGATACGGCCTGAGTGCCGGGCATTCACTGGTCATCGACAATGATGTCGCGGAAGCGCTGTACAGCGAGCTGATGCGTGACGGGCTCATCACCCATCAGTTTGCCGGTGGCACCATCGGTAATACGCTGCATAACTTCTCGGTGCTGGCCGATGATCGCTCGGTCCTGCTGGGCGTGATGTGTAACAACATCCAGATTGGCGGCTACGCCTATCGCTATCTCTGCAACACCTCAAGCCGGGTAGATCTCAACTTCCTTCAGGGAGTGGATGGCGCGATCGGTCGCTGCTTCACGCTGATTGGCGAGCATGGCGAGCGCACCTTTGCTATCAGCCCCGGTCAGATGAATCAGCTTCATCCGGATAGTGTGCCGGAAGACGTAATTGCCGGGGCCTCGGCGCTGGTTCTCACCTCCTATCTGGTGCGCTGTGCCGAGGGTGAGCCGATGCCGCAGGCGACGCTGCGCGCGATTGAGTATGCCAAACGCCATCATGTGCCGGTGGTGCTGACGCTGGGCACCAAACATGTGATTGGCGACAACCCTCAGTTCTGGCGTGACTTCCTGCGTGACCATGTCAGCATCGTGGCGATGAATGAAGAGGAAGCGCTGGCACTGACCGGGGAGTCCGATCCGCTGCTCGCCGCGGATATGGCGCTGGAGTGGGTGGATCTGGTGCTCTGTACCGCTGGCCCAATCGGGCTCTATATGGCGGGGTACACCGAGGAAGAGTTCAAACGCAAAACCAACCATCCGCTGCTGCCTGGCGCGATTGCGGAGTTCAATCAGTATGAGTTCAGCCGGGTGATGCGCCAGCAGGATTGCCAGCAGCCGCTGCGTATCTTCTCGCATATCGCGCCTTATATGGGCGGCCCGGAGAAGATCATGAACACCAACGGCGCGGGGGATGGGGCGCTGGCGGCGTTACTGCATGATATTACCGCCAACACCTATCACAGTCTGAACGTGCCCAACTCCAGTAAACATGCGCGTCCTTATCTGACCTACTCGTCGCTGGCGCAGGTGTGTAAGTACGCCAACCGTGTCAGCTATCAGGTGCTGAACCAGCATTCGCCGCGTTTAACCCGCGGACTGCCGGAACGCGAGGACAGCCTGGAAGAGTCCTACTGGGATCGGTAAAGCGGGTCGCGACAGGATATAAAAAAAGGCCCTTCTGAACAGCAGGGCCTTAAATGACTGTCAGCGTCTGGCTCGTTTAGCGGTGAGATCGGGCCTGCTTAGGGAACATGGTCAGATCGGAAAGTCGCTTAAGCCATCCCTGGCCGCTCGGCCCGCACCATCCCTGGTGCGGGACGCTTTCCTCCTCTGACCATGTTCCCTGCGCGTTGAGTTTATTCGTTGCTGTAAAATTCACCCTGAATGGGATATGTCAGTAATTTGCCGGGACTTGTTAAACAGGCTTCAGCGTACTACATCGCAGGGCTGTAAATCCTCGCCCTGCGTCATCTCATCCTGCAGGATCTGCAGCATGCTGCTGGCGATCTCACGCTCACCCATCACGACGCGGGATGCACCGCGTTCCATGATGTATTCCACTTCATCGTCGTAGTGGGCGCGGGCGATAATCTCAATGTTCTGGTGTTTTTCACGCGCGGCGGTGACCACTTCACCCGCCTCATAGCCATTCGGGATCGTGAGTAACAGCCAGCGGGCGCAGTCCAGTCGTGCCAGTTCCATGGTTTCAGCGCGGGCCGCGTTGCCCAGCACCGCTTTGATACCCTGCTCGCGCAGCGCTTCGACCCGCGGACGGGAGTTTTCAACCACCACCAGTGGCACATTCGCCTCCAGCAGCTTCTGACCAATCAGGCTGCCCACCCGGCCATAACCAACAATCACCGCGTGATTGCAGAAATCGACGGGAATCTGCTTCTCTTCTTCGATGGCCTCTTCCAGCGTCTGCTCTTCCATGGTTTCGGTTTTCGCCAGAAAACGCTCCAGCAGGGTAAACAGAATCGGGTTGAGCATAATCGACAGAATAGCGGCGGCCAGCACCAGGTTGCGCCCCTCATCGCTGAGCAGGCCGAGTGAGATACCCAGACCCGCCAGGATAAAGGCGAACTCACCGATCTGCGCCAGACTGACCGAAATGGTCAGCGCCGTGCGACGCGAATGGCCGAGTAGTGACACCAGCAGCCAGGCGGCGACTGACTTGCCGACCACAATAATCACCAGCGCACCCAGCACGGCCAGCGGCTGCGTTACCAGAATGGAAGGGTCAAACAGCATCCCCACCGAGACGAAGAACAGCACCGCAAAGGCATCGCGCAGCGGCAGGGTATCGCGTGCCGCGCGGTGGCTCAGTTCGGACTCGTTGAGCACCATACCGGCGAAAAACGCACCCAGCGCAAACGAGACATCGAAAAATTCAACCGCGCCAAACGCGATACCCAGCGCCAGGGCTAACACGGCCAGGGTAAAGAGTTCACGTGAACCGGTCGCCGCGCTGCGGGCGAGGATCCAGGGCACAGCCCGGCGTCCCACGACCATCATCAGCACCATAAAGGCCGCCACTTTGCCGATGGTCCACAGCAGATCCCAGGCCAGCAGGCCGGCGCTGGCGTTGCCCTGTTCCATCATGCCGGCAATCGCAGGCAGCAGCACCAGCGTCAACACCATCACCAGATCTTCAACAATCAGCCAGCCAATCGCAATCTGCCCGCGCTGGCTATCGATCAGCTGTCGCTCCTCTAACGCGCGCAGCAACACCACGGTACTGGCGGTAGAGAGGCAGAGGCCAAAGACCAGGCCGGTCATCCATGACCAGCCCAGCGTCCAGGACAATCCCATTCCCAGTAAGGTCGCGACGGCGATCTGCGCGATGGCGCCGGGAATGGCGATCGACTTTACCGACATGAGATCTTTCATTGAGAAGTGCAGGCCGACACCGAACATCAGCAGGATAACGCCGAGTTCAGCCAGTTCAGGGGCCAGATTGGTATCGGCAACGAAACCAGGGGTAAAGGGGCCGGCCAGCACGCCGGCCATCAGGTAACCGACCAGCGGGGAGATACGCAGGCGATTCGCCAGCATCCCAAGGAGAAATGCCAGAACCAGCGCTCCGACAATGGTAGTGATCAACGGGGTGGTGTGATGCATGCCTGTCTCCTTGTATGCAAATGTATCCGCTTGTAACAAACGAGTTTAATGTAAAATCACACCTTCCGCTGAGCAATTTGCGGGAATAGCGTAAAAAAACCGGAAAAAAAGCCAATTACACAATCGGAAGGCCATTTCTGCTCATTATCGGCAATACTGGCTGAGTTTGCGGTTCAGACAGAGCAGGATAAATAAAAATTATCATGAGTAAATACCGGGAGTCTGACGCAAATAGCCGGTAAATAGCCTCTCAGAGCGGCTAAAGCCCGCCAGCCCCTCTTTTTGCAGGAGTAAACAATCAGTTAACAATAGAGCGAACGGCCGGTTAAGGTGACGCTGGCAGACAGGGAGCCTGCGATACGGTGCCTGCCCCCGGTTCTGCTGGCGGCATTGCGCGAACCGGTGCAGCTGGCGTGATGCGCATTGGCCTTGAGTTCGCCGGGAGAATGTGCGACACAGTGGGGCAATGCGGCCGGGAATTCGGGCCAGGGGAAAATTAAGGAGAATGTCAGTGGTGTTTTCAAAATGGACAGGGGCGGGCGTCGCGCTGCTGGTGGCGCTGTTTCCGCTGTTTTCACAGGCCGCCCAGGCCGACCGCAGCTATCGCTTCAGCGTGCTGCACACAAACGATGAGCATGGCCATTTCTGGTTCAATGAACAGGGCGAATATGGTCTGGCGGCACAGAAAACGCTGATGGACACGATGCGCTATGACGTGCAGGCCAGAGGCGGCGGCGCACTGATCCTCTCCGCCGGGGATGTGAACACCGGGGTGCCGGAGTCTGACGAGCTGGATGCAGAACCTGATTTTCGGGCGATGAACCTGATTGGTTATGACGCCATGGCGCTGGGCAATCATGAGTTTGATAAGCCGATTGCGGTGCTGCGTAAGCAGGAGAAGTGGGCGCGCTTCCCGCTGCTGGCTGCCAACGTCTATCAGAAAAGCACCGGTCAGCGGATGTTTAAACCCTGGGCGGTCTTTAACCGTCTCGGACTGAAAATCGCGGTTGTCGGGCTGATCACGCCTGACACGGCGAAGCTGGCTAACCCTGAAGGACTGAAAGATACCGACTTCCGCGATCCGATTGCTGAAGCCGTGAAGGCGGTGGCCGAACTGCGCGCCACAGAGAAGCCGGATGTGATTATCGCGCTGACCCATCTTGGTCACTATGACGATGGCAACCATGGCAGCAACGGCATTGACGATGTCACCCTGGCGCGCAGCCTGCCCGCCGGGACAATCAATCTGATTGTCGGCGGGCATTCGCATGACGCCGTCTGTATGGAAAAAGAGAACGTCAGCGTGAAAAATTATCAGCCTGGCCAGCCATGTCAGCCTGATAAGCAAAATGGCATCTGGATTATGCAGGCCGACAAGTGGGGCAGATATGTCGGACGCGGCGATTTTACCTTCCGCAACGGTCAGGTGACGCTGGAGGCGTATCAGCTGGTGCCGGTGAATCTTAAACACCGGGTGAAAAATGCCGATGGCAGCGAAACCTGGCTCACCTGGCAGGAGGAGATCCCTAAAAACAGTGCGATGATGAAACTGCTGATGCCGTTCCAGAAGCGGGCGGAGGCGAAGTTAACCGTCAATGTCGGCAGCGCCGACGGCGACTTCAGCGGTGAAAAAGAGCAGGTTCGCTTTGAGCAGACCAACCTCGGCCAGCTGATTCTGCGCGCCCAGATGGCGCACACGCAGGCGGATTTTGCCGTGATGAGCGGCGGTGGCATTCGCACCTCGCTGAAATCGGGCAAGCTCAGCTGGCGCGATCTGCTGCAGGTTCAGCCGTTTGGCAATCAGGTGGTCTCTGTCAGCCTGACCGGCGCGGAGATTAAAAAATATCTGGATGTGGTTGCCAATATTCAGCCGGACACGGGGGGCTACGCCCAGTTTGCCGGGATCAGCCTGACCGCGGATGGAAAGCAGGTCAGCGACGTCATGATCAACGGCAAGCCGCTGCAGGAGACGCAGCACTATCGTATGGCGACCAACAGCTTTAATGCGGCAGGCGGCGACGGTTATCCGCGTCTGGATAACCACGCGGGCTATCGCAACAGCGGAGCGGTGGATGCGCAGGTACTGCGTGAGTGGATTCACGCCCATTCGCCGCTTAAAGCCAGTGACTATCAGCCCAAAGGCCAGATCGTGCATCTGACCGATGAGCAGATCCGGGCGCGGGATGAAGCGGCCGAAAAAGCGCGTAAGCGTAACTACCCGAAAATGATTCTGGCGTGGATCTGGCCGTGGGGGAACGAAACAGCCCGCACGCATTGAACGCACCGGGAGGCGTCTGCGCCTCCCGATTTTCTCATGCCCGGCAGTGGCGACGCCTGATCCAGCGGGCGCGCAGCTGATCCCAGCCCCAGTTATAAGCGAGGGTAAACGGCAGGAAGAAGAGGAAAAAGGCCACTTCCACCAGAAACGCCTGCCACAGGGTAATATCCAGCATCAGGGCGGCAATCGGCAGACCGATCAGGATAAAGCCACCTTCAAATCCCAGCGCATGAACGGCACGCACGACAGGCCCGCGTTTCTCGCCCGGCGCATAGATCCGATCAAACCCGGCGTTGTAGATCATGTTCCACAGCATCGCCGCGGTTGAAAGCATAATCGCCAGCGATCCCATCTGAAACAGCGGTTTATTCATCACCCAGGCCGCCAGCGGCGAAACGGTCAGAATCGCCAGCGTCTCAAAACAGACGGCATGAAGAATACGTTCTTTAAGTGAGCGGGTACGCATTGTGTTTTCTCCTTCAATCATGCGGCGCATTTTCCCATCGCAGAATGCTAAGATAAAATGAACACCTATCGGAAAAAGCGATGGAACGAATGCGATACTCCCCGGAATCCCTTGAGGCTTTTATGCAGACGGTGGCGAGCGGCTCCTTTTCTGCGGCTGCGCGCGCGCTGGGCAAAAGCCAGTCCACCATCAGTGCAGCGGTGGCCAGTTTAGAAGACGATCTCGGCTTTGCGCTGTTTGACCGTGCCGGTCGTCAGCCCATCCTGACGGAACAGGGGCACCGCGTGCTGCCTCAGGTTCAGCAGATTCTGGCCGCCAGTGAACGGCTGGATGCGCTGGCGATACGCCTGTCGCAGGGGGTTGAGCCCCGGCTCAGTTTTGCCATGTCCGATTTCTGGCAAACCGATCATCATGAACAGCTGCTGAAACAGCTTGATGCCCGCTACCCGGAGCTGGAACTGGAGTGCATGATTGCGGAAGATGAGGATGTGCTGGACCTGCTGCAGGCCGGGCGGGTTCATCTGGGCGTCGTGCGGGCGCAACCCAATCTGCCGGTGGATATCGCGGTGGCGCGACTGCAGGTTGAAGCACAGATGGCCATCTTTTTACATCGCGATCACCCGCTGGCACAGGCGGAGATCCTCAGCGAAAGCCAGCTGGAGCCGGTCCGGCATCTGCGGCTTAACACCTGGGTTGAAGCGCACCAGCCGAAACCGATGGGGCGTATCTGGTCTGCGCCCACCTATCTGTTACTGCTGGAGATGGCGGAACAGGGATTTGGCTGGACGATTCTGCCGCGCTGGCTGGTGAAACAATTCGGGCATGGTGTGTTGAAAGAGCTGTCGCTGCCGGGCTGGCCGCAGCATATCGCTGTTGAGGTGGTCTGGTCACGCCGCACGCCACCCGGTCCGGCGGGGCGCTGGATGATCGACCAGCTCTGCGCTCAGCCACGGGTTTAATCGTGGCGGGCAATATCCGCAAACGGCGCATCCAGCAGTCGTGAAAGATCGCCGGGTGCCAGTTCGATATCCAGCCCCCGTTTGCCGCCGGAGATAAACATGGCGCTGAACGCGCTGGCGGAGTGATCGATGACGGTAGGCAGCCGTTTTTTCTGTCCCAGCGGGCTGATCCCCCCCACCAGATAGCCGGTGACCCGCTGTGCCAGCTGCGGGTCGGCCATATCCGCTTTTTTTGCGCCCAGCGCCTTTGCCACCTTCTTCAGATCCAGCTGCGTCGAAACCGGCGTAATCGCCACCGCCAGCTGCTTCGCCTCGCCGTTAAGGGCGACCAGCAGTGTTTTATAGACCTGGCGCGCATCCAGATTGAGCTTGCGCACCGCTTCGTCACCAAAGTGTGTTTCGTTGCTGTCATGCTCATAGGGATGCAGGGTAAAACTGACCTTCTGTTTTTCCAGCAATTTTACGGCGGGCGTCATACGGGTTCCTTAGTCAGAAAAATCTTATTACGCTTAATGATGGAAAAAGGTGGCGGAATTTTGTTCTTTGAGTGAAAATTGGCCGCGCGCCAGCAATTCGGTTGCTGAGCGATAACCAAAATCATAAACAAATTCCTCTTTGACGAGCCGATAATCTTATCGGCTCTCTTTTTTTTCAGGGCCTCTTCAGCATCTCAGGCAGGTTATCTTCGCCATAGAGGTGCAGCGCCCCCACCGCCACCACATAGTTGCCCGCCGCCAGACTCTGCAGGCTTTTACACCACTGCGCATTACGCTGACCGATCAGGGTATCGTTCAGCGTCTGGCTGAAGGTGGAGGGCAGGGTGATATCTGGCTGACGGGGTGGCGTATCGAGCCACCAGCTCACCATCATCTGCAGCAGCCGGGCATTGGTGTGCCAGTGCAGTAGCGTATCCTGTAACAGGGCCATACCGTCATCGGGCAGCGCGGTCAGCAGGGCGATCTGCGCATCGGCACCTTCCAGCTCAATCACCGGTTTGTTCAGACCTTTTGCGGCCTGCAACAGCTGATAATCAATGCCGTAATCTGGCCGTAATCCCAGCCTCTGCGCCTGCTGTGCCTGTAACATCAGCGCCACCTGCCACGCAGGCAGGTGATCAAACTGGCTCAGCGTCAGGCTCATCTCCTGACAGAGTGCGCTGAGCCTCTGCATCGCCTGGTCATCGAGCCGGGAGGCGAGGGCAGGGCGATCGCCAGCGTGATCAAAGGGTGAGCCGCCCTGGGTAATATCCGCTTCCACGATCAGCGCATCAGCCTGCTGCAGCTGACGCAACAGGCGGGCGGGCAGCGGCTGCATGTCGCGGGTCCCCATGTGGATGCTGCCAACCAGATGCAGCTGACGGTCGCCAAGCCGGACATCCATTGCCGGCCAGCGGTAACTGGCGGGGAAAAGCTGGCCGATAAAGCCGCGCAGTGAGCGCCAGAGGTTGCCTGTCATTCCCGGTCCTTTGCGATGTAAAACCCCATGCTAGCGACTTCAGCGAGGGAAAAACAGCGCCGGAACAACGATCACGGGCGCGGTGGCCGGTAACGCAGCAGGCGATTGGCATTGCTGACCACCGTAATCGAGGAGAGCGCCATCGCCGCACCGGCCACAATCGGACTGAGCAGCGTGCCGGTCAGCGGATAGAGCACGCCTGCCGCCACCGGAATACCAATGCTGTTATAAACAAAGGCTCCGAAGAGGTTCTGCCGGATATTGCGCAGTGTCGCCGATGAGAGGGCTAGCGCATCCGCCACGCTGTTAAGGTCAGCGCGCATCATGGTAATCCCTGCGGTTTCGACAGCCACATCACTGCCGCCGCCCATGGCAATACCCACGTCGGCCTGCGCCAGCGCGGGCGCGTCATTGATACCGTCTCCGACCATCGCCACGCGATGCCCCTGCTGCTGTAACTGGGTAATCGCTGCCGCTTTGCCTTCCGGCAGAACGCCTGCAATAACCTCGTCAATGCCCGCTTCGGCAGCAATGGCGCGCGCGGTCGTCTCGTGGTCCCCGGTCAGCATCATCAGACGATAACCCTGCTGATGCAGGCGCTGGAGGGCGGCCCGGCTTTCCGGTCGCAGCCTGTCGCGCAGCGCGATTAATCCGACCAGCTCACCCTGTTCAGCCAGCAACACAGGGGTGGCGCCCTGCTGCGTCAGGCGCACAATCTCTGCTTCCGCTATCCGGCAATCGACGCCGTTCTCCTGCATCAGTGCCGCATTACCCAGCAGCAGCGTTCTGCCATCCAGTATGCCGCTGACACCTTTGCCGCGTATTGTACGAAATTGCGCAACGGCAGGAGGCTGTGTCAGTTTCGCTTCAGCCACAATCGCTTTGGCCAGCGGATGCCCGGAGGTAAACTCCAGCGCGGCGGCCGCTGCGATCACCGATTCCCGGCTGGCTTTGCCCCAGGCCTGAACATCGCTGACCTGCGGCGTACCCGCGGTCAGAGTGCCGGTTTTATCAAATACCAGGGTGTCGATCTGGCTGGCGCGTTGCAGCGCATCGGCGTCACGAACCAGCACGCCCAGCTCGGCGGCGCGACCCACACCGGCAATGATCGACATTGGCGTCGCCAGTCCCAGTGCGCAGGGGCAGGCGATAATCAGCACTGTCGTCGCAATCACCAGCGTGTAGGCAATCTGCGGCTGTGGCCCGAACAGATACCACACGGCAGCACTGAGAAGCGCAATCACCACCACCACCGGCACAAAGATGGCAGAGATGCGATCGGCCAGCCGGCCCACGTCGGGTTTGCTGCTCTGTGCCTGCCGCACCAGCCGGATAATGCGCGACAGGGTCGTCTGCTCGCCGGTGGCTTTCGCGACGAATTCCACCGATCCATCCTGCACCAGGGTACCGGCAAAAATCGCCGCACCCGGGCTTTTACTTTGTGGCACCGCTTCGCCGGTCAGCATCGCCTCATCAAACCAGCCTTCACCGCTGGCGATGTCGCCATCGACCGGCACCCGGTCGCCCGTGACCAGACGCAGCCGCATGCCGGGCTGCACCGCGCTGACCGGTATCAGCTGGTCACCCTGTTCGCCGACCTGGCGCGCCTGAGCCGGGGTCAGATCGAGCAGGCGTTCCAGCGCTTCTGACGAGCGCTGACGTGCGCGCTGCTCCAGGGCATGGCCCAGGTTGATCAGGCCCAGAATCATGACGCTGGCTTCAAAATAGAGATGGCGGGCCTGCGGCGGGAAAAAGCCTGGCCAGAGCACCACACTGAAGGAGTAGATCCAGGCCGCACTGGTGCCGAGTGCCACCAGCGTATCCATGGTGGCACTGCCGTTGCGCAGACTGCGCCAGGCACTGCGGTAAAAATGGCTGCCGGTAAGCACCATGATCAGCAGGGTCAGGCAGCCCAGCGTCAGCCAGAGGCGGTGGTTGCTGTCGGTGAGCATCATGTTGTCGCCCACCATGCCCCAGATCATCAGGGGCACGCCAAAGGCCAGCGCGACAGTCGCCTGCCAGCTAAAGCGGCGCATCGCGCTGCGGGCGCTCTGCTGCTGCTTTTCGCGCCGCTCCTGTTCATCATCAACCACCTGCGCGCCATAGCCTGCGGCATCGACAGCGGCCACCAGCGACTGCGGATCAGCATCACCCAGCACCAGCGCGCTGCGTTCACCGAGGTTAACCCGCGCCTGAGTGACGCCGGCAACCTGCTGCAGTGCTTTTTCTACCCGGCTGACACAGCTGGCGCAGCTCATCCCGTCGATCAGCAGCACATGAGTGGGAGCGGTTTTTTCTGCCGGATGCGAGGCATTATCCGTTGTCAGCGCCTCCGGCGGCGGCTCCGATGCTGTCAACGGTTCAGACTTTGGGAAGGTGTCCGCCGGTTTCAGCGTCGCGTGATAGCCTGCCTGCTCCACGGTGGCGATCAGCGCAGCGGCCTCCGCATGACCGGAAACCTGGGCTTCCTGCAGCGTGACCTCTGCGTGGTCGACGTCGTCGCGCTGTTCCAGTGCCTCTTTCACGCGTTTGACGCAGTGTCCACAGGACAAGCCGTCCAGGGCCAGGGAAAGGGTATGTGACATAATCAGCTCCTCAGGTGAACATATTTGACCGTTAAGCCAGTTTCGATTCATGCTTAAGCATAAACCTTCCATCAAGGGGAAGGTCAAGGGGACGAAAATGAACATCAGCGATGTGGCGAAAAAGACCGGGCTGACCAGCAAGGCGATCCGTTTTTATGAAGAGAAGGGGGTGGTCACGCCGCCAGTGCGCAGTGAAAATGGTTACCGCAGCTACAGCGGACACCACCTTGATGAGCTGAACCTGTTACGTCAGGCGCGGCAGGTGGGTTTCACGCTGGATGAGTGCCGTGAGCTGGTAGCGCTGTTTAATAATCCCTCGCGCCACAGTGCCGATGTTAAAGCCCGAACCCTGCAGAAAGCCGAAGAAATAGCCGCGCACATTGAAGAGCTGCACGCGATGCGGGCTCGTCTGCTGGCACTGGCAGACGCCTGTCCGGGCGACGAGAGCGCCGAATGCCCGATTATCAACAATCTGGCCGGGTGCTGCGCTCAGCGTGGCTGAATACGCAGCGTAATGCCTTCAATGCCGACCACGATCACCGGGGTGCCCGCTGGCAGATCCCGATCGGCCTCCACCCGCCAGCTGCTGTCTCCGATGCGCACGTGTCCGGTACGATTCTGCAAGGCGGTATCCAGCGTCAGCGTCGATCCGATCATCTGACGCCCCCGCTGATTCAGCGCATTCGGAGCCTGATGCGCTTCGCGGTGCCGCATCCAGCGATACCATAAGAAGACGCAGACCAGCGTCAGCACAGCAAACGTTGCCCCCTGTGCCGTCCAGCTGAGCGGAACAAACCATTCAAAGACACCGACCAGCACCGCCGCCAGCCCGATCCAGAGCAGATAACCGCTGGTGCCCAGCATCTCCGCCGCCAGCAGTAATCCTCCCAGCGTCAGCCAGAACCAGTGCGGGTGCGCAATGATATCGACCAGCATCAGCGTTTCGACTCAGTGCGGGTTTCTTTCAGCAGTTCGCCGATGCCCGCAATCGAACCGAGCAGGCTGCTGGCATCCAGCGGCATCATCACCACTTTGCTGTTATTCCCTTCGCCGATTTTCTGCAGTGCATCGGTATATTTCTGCGCGACGAAATAGTTGATCGCCTGAATATCGCCCGCGGCGATCGCTTCAGAGACCATTTTCGTGGCGTTGGCTTCCGCTTCTGCCTGACGTTCACGCGCTTCAGCCTGCAGGAAGGCCGAGGTCCGTTCCCCTTCGGCTTTGAGGATTTGCGACTGCTTATCCCCTTCAGCTCGCAGGATGGCCGCCTGACGCACCCCTTCGGCGGTCAGGATATCAGCGCGTTTGGTGCGCTCCGCTTTCATCTGCGCATTCATCGCGCCAACCAGCTCCTGCGGTGGACGGACATCGCGGATCTCTATACGGGTAATCTTGACGCCCCACGGATTGGTCGCTTCATCCACAATGTGCAGCAGGCGGGTGTTAATGCTGTCGCGCTGAGAGAGCATTTCATCCAGCTCCATGCTGCCCAGCACGGTGCGCATGTTAGTCATGGTGAGGTTCAGAATCGCCTGCTCAAGATTGCTGACCTCATAGGCGGCGCGCGCCGGATCAACGACCTGAATAAAGCAGACCGCATCAATGGTGACGTTAGCATTGTCTTTGGAGATGATCTCCTGGGAGGGGATATCCAGCACCTGTTCCATCATGTTGATCCTGCGACCGACACGATCCATGAACGGCACCACCAGGCTCAGTCCGGGTTGCAGGGTGCGGGTATAACGGCCAAAACGTTCAACCGTCCATTGAAAACCTTGTGGCACGACCTTGACTGTCGCCCAGACAGCCACCAGTGCCAGCACAATCAGGGCAGGAATTACTGTTATCATACAACCTCCGCATTGTCAGAATAACGGGCCGAGTCGCTTCGGCCCGGGGTCTGCCGGTCAGTAAAGCAGGGAGTAGAGCTGACGACGGTAGCGCGCGGCAAGTGTATCGCCGGTGCCCAGCGCAGCCAGAATCTCCTGCAGCATTTTACGCGCCTGGCCATCCGCTGCATTCAGATCGGATTTCAGGAAGCTGAACAGCAGTTCCAGCGCCTCTTCATTCCGGCCCACCTGATGCAGCTGTAACGCAAGTTTAGCAGCCAGCCCGGCGTTAGCCGGCTCCGCTTCCAGCTGGGATTGCAGCTGCTGGATCTCCGGCGTGTCCGCCGCCTGTTTCAGCAGATCGATCTGCGCCATCAGGCTCTGATAACGGGTATCCTGATCCTGCAACGGCACCACTTTCAGCACCGCTTCCGCTTCATCGCTGCGGTTCAGCGTAATCAGTACGTCCGCCAGCAGGAAGCCGATTTCGCTGGACTGTTTGCTTAACTGCCACGCCTCTTTCAGCAGCGGCAGCGCTTCCAGCGGTTTCCCTTCCTGCATCAGCGCCATCGCCTGCTGGGCTTTCAGCTCTTCTTCGCGCGGCAGGACTTTTTCCAGCAGGGCGCGGATAGCCTCTTCCGGCTGCGGGCCCTGGAAGCCGTCGACCGGCTGACCATCCTGGAACAGGTAGACGGTCGGGATAGAGCGCAGACCAAACTGCGCCGCCACGCGCTGCTCTCTGTCGCAATCCAGTCGGGCGAGAATAAACTGACCCGCATACTCCTGCGCCAGCCGCTCCAGCAGCGGCGTCAGTTCCTGACAGTGCTGGCTGCGCTCAGACCAGAAGTAGAACAGCACCGGCAGCTGCATCGACTGCTCAAGGGTCTGCTGCAGGTTAGATTCGTTGATGTCGATGATCGAAGCATGTGGTGACATGGAGAAGTCTCTTTGCAAAAAGTGTTCTAAGAATATGGGGCCAACGGGCCCGGCTTCAAGCGCTAATGCCTGCGGCTGATTAGTGGCTGCGCAAAATGCGATCCAGCATCCAGCCTGGCAGCAACCGTTTCAGCAGGCTCATCACGTGTGCGACCAGGGTCACCGGATAGCGTAAACGGGGATGCTGACTCTCGAGTGCGTGACGAAGTTTCGGCAGAATGGCTTCCGGTGGCAGGGTAAAGCGGGCCGCGATGCCGGGATTGCGCACCGGATTGTGCTGTTCGCCCTGCGTCACGTTGTCGGTAAAGCGGGTCTGGATCGGGCCGGGCTCAATCAGGCTGACCCGGATGCCGCTGCTGCGTACTTCCAGCCGCAGCGCATCGCTCCAGGCTTCCAGTGCATATTTACTGGCGGCATACGCCCCGCGGCCGGGGGTCGAGATCAGTCCCAGCACCGAACTGGTGTTAACAATGCGTCCGTCGCCGCTGGCCTGCAGCGCGGGTAACAGCCGCAGCGTCAGCTGATGGACACCGAAAAAGTTACTGGAAAACTGCTGTTCCAGCTGCTGGCGGGTCAGCGTCCGAAGCGGGCCATAGAGGCCAAAGCCAGCGTTGTTAAATAGCGCGTACAGACGGTTGTCGCAGAGTGCAATGACCGTGTCTGCGGCCTGATCCACGCTCTGCGGATCGTCAAGATCCAGCTGAAGTCCGGTAAAGCCCAGCGAACTCATGCGCGCGACATCATCTGCTTTGCGACAGGCGGCGATCACCCGATAGCCGCGCGCCAGCAGATCCTGTGCGGCGACCAGGCCGATGCCACTGGAACAACCTGTAATCAGGATGGTTTTTTGCATTTCTTTACCCTTTTTGCCTATCCGGTCGCGCTACGGCTGCTTAACTAAAGGGGCCAGCTCTTTCGCCATGAACCGGGCGATAAAAGGCTGGGCATCGGGATTGGGGTGGATGCCGTCCTGCTGCATCCATTCAGGTTTCAGATAGACCTGCTCCATGAAGAAGGGCACCAGCGGAATATTGTGTTGCTGCGCTAATCCCGGATAGATGCCGCTGAACGCCTCGGTGTAGCGGCGACCATAGTTGGCCGGCAGGCGAATCTGCATCAGCAGCGGTTTCGCATTGGCGGCTTTGACATCTTCGATCACCTTACTCAGCGTCTGCGTAATGGTCGCGGGCGGGAAACCACGCAGGCCATCGTTACCGCCCAATTCGATTAACACCCATTGCGGCTGATGCTGTTTTAATAGTGCGGGCAGACGCGCCAGCCCCTGAGCGGAGGTATCACCGCTGATACTGGCGTTGATGACTTCAGGCTGCTGCTGCCACTGCTTGTTAAGCAGGCTGGGCCAGGCGGCCGTGGCGGACATGCGATAGCCCGCACTCAGGCTGTCGCCCAGCACCATCAGCGTATCGGCAGCCGCAAACCGCGACACCAGCAGAAGAACCAATAACAGGAAGGGATAATGCCAGCGGAAAACATTGTTGAAGTTCATCATCTTACTAAGTCCGTCGGTCAGGGAGAGCATCAGTTGACCATCCTTACCGGAGTTGAGCTGGTTGTCAAACCAGCCGAGACCATTGCGCTGATAGGCGAGTCAGGTTCCGGTAAGTCAACGCTGCTGGGCATTCTGGCCGGGCTGGATGATGGCAGCAGCGGCGAAGTCCATCTGCTGGGGCAGGAGCTGCACCAGATGAACGAAGAGCAGCGAGCGGCCCTGCGCGCCCGGCAGGTCGGCTTTGTTTTTCAGTCGTTTATGCTGGTGCCAACCCTCAACGCGCTGGAGAACGTGCAGCTGCCCTCGCTGCTGCGTGGCGACAGTGACCGTCAGAGCCGTGAACAGGCGCGTGAACTTCTGACGCTGCTGGGGCTGGGGGAACGTCTGCACCATCTGCCGGCTCAGCTTTCCGGCGGCGAACAGCAGCGGGTCGCGCTGGCACGCGCCTTCAGTGGGCGGCCGGGTCTGCTGTTTGCCGATGAGCCGACCGGCAATCTTGACCGCAAAACCGGCGATCGCATCGCCGATCTGCTTTTTTCCCTTAACCGTGACTTTGCCACCACCCTGATTCTGGTGACACATGATGAGCAACTGGCGGCGCGCTGCGACCGTCGTCTCCGGCTGCGTGACGGTAAATTGTGGGAGGAGCAATGATCTGGCGCTGGTTCTGGCGCGAGTGGCGGTCGCCCTCGCTGCTGATTGTCTGGCTGGCCCTGACGCTGGCGGTAGCCTGCGTGCTGGCACTGGGATCGATCAGCGATCGGATGGAAAAAGGGCTGAATCAGCAGAGCCGTGATTTTATGGCGGGTGACCGCACGCTGCGCAGCACAGATGCGGCACCGGAAGCCTGGCTGGAGAAAGCGCAGCAGAGCGGTCTGACGGTCAGCCGTCAGCTGACCTTTATGACGATGACCTTTGCCGGTGAGTCGCCTCAGCTCGCCGCCGTGAAAGCGGTAGACGAGCGCTATCCGATGGCTGGCACGCTGCAGACAGCCCCGCCAGGGCTGAAACCGCAGGCGGGCACCGCCCTGGCCGCGCCGCGTCTGATGGCGCTGCTGAATCTGAAAGTGGGCGATATGCTGGACGTAGGGGACACCCGGCTGCGGATAACCGGGGAGCTGATCCAGGAGCCGGATGGTGGCTTCAACCCCTTTGAAATGGCGCCGCGTCTGCTGATTAATCTGGCGGATGCCGCAAAAACCGGTGCAATTCAGCCCGGCAGTCGCCTGACCTGGCGCTATAAGTTTCTGGGTAATCCTGAAGCGCTGGCCCGCTATGACCGCTGGATTGAACCGCAGCTGAAAACGGACCAGCGCTGGATCAGCGTCGACAATTCTGAAGATGCGCTGGGGCGATCCATGCAGCGGGCGCAGCAGTTTCTGCTGCTCTCGGCGCTGCTGACGCTGATGCTGGCGATAGCCGCCGTGGCGGTCGCCATGAGTCACTACTGTCGCAGCCGCTACGATCTGGTGGCGGTGCTGAAAACCCTGGGCGCTACGCAGGGCGCATTGCAGCGCCTGATTATCGGTCAGTGGCTGGCAGTGCTGCTGCTGGCGGCGATAGCCGGTGGCCTGGTGGGGCAGGGCGTGGAAGCGATGCTGATGGCGATGCTGAAACCGGTCCTGCCCGCCAGCTTACCCGCCGCCAGCCTCTGGCCGTGGCTCTGGGCTGTGGGATCGCTGTTTGTGATTTCGCTGCTGGTCGGCCTGCGCCCCTACCGGCTGCTGCTGGCGACGCAGCCACTCCGCGTTCTGCGGCGTGATGCGGTCGCCAGCCTCTGGCCGCTGAAAATCTATATTCCGCTGATGGGCGGCGTGGTCGTTGCGCTGCTCGCTCTGCTGGTCGGCGGCAGTAAAATGCTCTGGGCGCTGCTGGCAGGCGTGGTGGTGCTGGCGGCACTGCTGGCCCTGCTCGGCTGGGGAACCCTGCTGCTGCTGCGCCGGCTGGTGGTGCGCAATCTGGCGTTACGGCTGGCTATCAACCGGTTGTTGCGCCAGCCCGGCATGACGCTGAGCCAGCTCGCGGCTTTTTCGTTCTCGTTTATGCTGCTGGCGCTGCTGCTGGTGATGCGCGGCGATCTGCTGGATCGCTGGCAGCAGCAGCTACCGGCGGACAGCCCGAACTTCTTCCTGCTGAATATGACGGCCGATCAGGTGCCGCAGGTGCGCGATTTCCTGCAGTCGCACCAGATCAGGCCTGAAACCTTTTATCCGATTGCACGGGTGCGGCTCACCGGACTCAATGGCAAACCTGCCGACCCCGAACGGGATAACGCTCTCAACCGTGAACTTAACCTGACGGCCCTGGCGGAGCGCCCGGATCACAATCCGCTGGTGTCCGGCAGCTGGCCGCCTGGCGCGGGTGAAGTATCGATGGAAGTGGAACTGGCGGACAGGCTGGGCCTGAAGCTGGGTGATACCCTGACATTTGAAGGCGATACGCAGACCTTCAGCGCCCGCATCAGCAGTCTGCGCAAAGTGGACTGGGAGAGCCTGAAGCCAAACTTCTTCTTTATCTTTCCACCTGGGGCGCTCGACAGCCAGCCTCAGACCTGGCTCACCAGCTTCCGCATGGCGTCCGATCCCGCCCTGCTGGCCGCGCTTAACCGGGCCTTTCCGACGCTAAGCCTGCTGGATATTGGCACCATTATGCGGCAGGTCGGTCAGGTGCTGACGCAGGTCAGTCAGGCGCTGGAGATTATGGTGGTGCTGGTCACCGCCTGCGGCATCCTGCTGTTGCTGGCGCAGATTCAGGTCGGTATGCGCCAGCGGCGTCAGGAGCTGGTGGTCTATCGCACGCTGGGAGCCGGCAGGCGACTGCTGCGCACCACGCTGTGGTGTGAGTTTGCACTGCTGGGGGTGGTTTCAGGTGTGGCGGCGGCCATAGGCGCGGAGGCGGCGCTGTGGGGATTGCAGCGTAAGATTTTCGACTTCCCCTGGCAGCCGGACTGGACACTGTGGCTGGCGTTGCCGTTGTGCGGTGCCCTGCTGTTATCGCTGTGCGGCGGCTGGCTGGGGATCCGGTTACTGAAAGGAAAGGCGCTGTTCAGGAAGTTTGATGCGGCGTAAGGGATAATGGCTTAAAGGCGGCACCAGGCCGCCCTTTAAGCTTCATCCGGACCGCACCCGCGAGCGGGTAACGGGGAACTACAGTTTTTCAACGGCCCAGGCGATGCCGCTGGCGTACTCTGCCGGTAACTGCGGTACCAGCGCATCCAGCGCGGCCTTAAGCCGTTCTGCATCGCTGTCGGTCAGATTGAGATGGCCCACCTTACGGCCCGGACGTACCTCTTTGTCATACCAGTGCAGATGCACCAGCGGCTGCTGCAGCCAGCTGAGGTTCACCGCAGTGCCGATCAGATTGACCATCACCGACGGGGCAAACACCACCGGCTGCGGCAGGGGCAGGCCAAGAATGGCACGCAGATGCAGCTCAAACTGGCTGACTGACGCGCCGTTCTGCGTCCAGTGGCCGCTGTTATGCACACGCGGGGCCAGCTCGTTGATCAGCAGTCCGGCAGGCGTAACAAAACACTCCATCGCCATCACGCCCACGTAATTCAGCGCCTGCATGATCGCACTCAGCATCGCCTCGGCCTGCTGTTGCTGCGCCTGATCTGCCTGCGGCAGCGCTACGCTGGTGCGCAGTATGCCGTCCTGATGCAGGTTATGCGTCAGCGGATAGAACACAACGTTGCCATCGTGGCCGCGTGCGCCTACCAGGGAGACTTCACCGGAAAAGTTAATGCCCTGCTCAACGATGCAATCACCGTAGCACTCCTCCGGCAGGGTGTGCGTCTCACCGGCGTGCAGACGCCACTGACCGCGCCCGTCGTAACCCCCGGTGCGGCGTTTTACAATGGCCAGTTCGCCCAGCGAGTTAAACACCGCCGGCCATTCGCTTTTATCCGCCAGCAACTGCCACGGCGCGGTGGCGAGCCCCAGCTCATCCAGCAGCTGTTTCTGCGTCAGGCGGTCGGCCAGACGTGGAAAAATATCGCGATTCACAAAGGCGGGATGACGGGCCAGTTCCCGCGTCAGCGCCGTTTCCGGCCAGCGCTCGATTTCGGCGGTGATCACGCTGTCGGCGATAGGAAGCGCGGCAGGATCGGCGTCCAGACCCACCGGATAGACCGCAATGCCCAGCGGTTCACCGGCCTGACGCAGCATACGGCCTAACTGGCCGTTGCCCAGAACGCAGACCGGCTTCATGCATCCACCCGCGGATCGGGATGGTTCAGCACCTCATCAGTCTGGCTCTGCCGCCAGTGATCGAGACGTGACGCCAGTGCGCCGTCATGCAGGGCCAGAATCTGCGCTGCCAGCAGGGCGGCATTGGCTGCGCCCGCTTTGCCAATTGCCAGCGTACCGACCGGAATACCGCGCGGCATCTGAACAATCGAGTAGAGGCTATCCACGCCGCTCAGTGCCGCGCTCTGCACCGGTACACCCAGTACCGGCACCAGGGTTTTCGCCGCCAGCATACCCGGCAGATGTGCCGCGCCACCTGCGCCGGCAATGATCACCTGAAAACCGTTTTCGGCTGCCGATTCGGCGAAGCTGAACAGTTTATCCGGGGTGCGGTGCGCAGAGACCACTTCGACATGAAATGGGACGTCCAGGCTGGTAAGGATCTCAGCGGCGAACTGCATGGTGGCCCAGTCACTTCTGGAACCCATGACAATGGCGATGCGGGCCGGGGCGTTGGATGACATGCGGTCAACTCCTGTGAATGAACAAACAGACCTGGCCGGGCGGACAGGTTTTGAAGGGCACAGAGAATAGCATGAGAAGGGCGCAAGGAAAACGGTTGCGTCGGGCTGATGTCGGGGATTTACCCGCCGGTTAAAAGTCGAAATCGATAAGCTGAATGCCAGCAGCGTCAAGCTGGATCATGGAGCCGCGGCTGTGCCAGGCGCCGAGTACCGCGCGTTGCGCCGCCTCACTCTGCAGGGTCAGCGTATGAATCGCCGGACGATGGGTGTGCCCATGGATCAGCAGCGGCACCTGATGGCGCTGCATCGTCGCGACCACCGCATCCTGATTCACATCCATGATGCTCTGTGATTTGTGCTGATTAGCCTGTTTACTGTCGGCGCGCATCCGGGCAGCAATGCGTTTGCGGACCCACAACGGCAGGGCCAGAAACAGCCGCTGAATCCACGGATTGTGCACTTTGGCGCGAAAGCGCAGATAACCGGCGTCATCGGTACAGAGCGTATCGCCATGCATGATCAGCAGTCGATGGCCATACAGCGTCAGCACCTGTTCTTCGGGCAGCAGTGTCATCCCGCTGGCACGCGCGAAACGTCGGCCCACCAGAAAGTCGCGATTGCCGTGAATAAAGTAAACCGGAACCGGCAGGGCGCGCAGGGCGCTGGCCACCTGCTGATGCAGAGGATCGGGATCGTCGTCGCCAATCCAGGCCTCAAACAGATCGCCGAGAATATAGAGCGCGTCGCAGTGGGGCGCTTCGCGCTGTAAAAAATGCAGAAAACCGGCGGTAATCGCCGGTTCTTCCTGACACAGATGGAGATCTGCGATAAACAGCGTGCGCGACATTACTCGCTGACGGTCACTTTCTGGATAACGACGTCATCTTTCGGTACATCCTGATGCATGCCGCTGCGACCGGTAGAGACCGCTTTGATCTTCTCGACCACATCCATGCCTTCAACCACTTCAGCGAATACGCAGTAGCCCCAGCCCTGAACGCTTTCATCACGGAAGTTCAGGAAGTCGTTGTCAGCCACGTTGATGAAAAACTGTGCAGTCGCTGAGTGCGGCGCAGAGGTGCGAGCCATAGCCAGCGTACCTTTGGTGTTTTTCAGGCCGTTGTTCGCTTCGTTTTTGATTTCGTCTTTGGTCGCTTTCTGTTTCATGCCCGGCTCAAAGCCGCCGCCCTGAATCATAAAGCCGTTGATTACGCGGTGAAAAATGGTGTTGTCGTAAAAACCTTCACGGCAGTAATCCAGGAAGTTCTGTACGGTTGCTGGCGCTTTATCATCGAAGGTTTTGATTACGATATCGCCATGGTTCGTCTGGAAAGTTACCATTTTTGTCGTCCTGTAAAGGTTGTGATCAGTAGCCGGGGTCGCTCTGTCGGATGGCGTCCCCCTTTTTGTCGACCGTTCTTATATCATAATTTCCAATGACGCGTCAGCAGCACGGCGCAGTTGGCTTGCTTTGCGTCGCGCGAGCGATAAAAATACGGCACAATGTCTGGATACTTAAAAGTGTCAACCACACGCGAAAACGGAACCGTTCAATGCTTAAGATTTATAACACCCTGAGTCGACAGAAAGAGGAATTCAAACCCATTCATGCCGGGAAAATCGGCATGTATGTTTGCGGCATCACGGTGTATGACCTCTGTCACATTGGTCATGGGCGGACGTTCGTGGCGTTTGACGTGGTGGCGCGCTATCTGCGCTATCTGGGTTATCAGCTTAATTATGTGCGCAACATTACGGATATTGATGACAAAATCATCAAACGCGCCAATGAAAACGGCGAGAGCATCGAAACCCTGACCAACCGCATGATTGGCGAGATGCACAATGACTTCGCCGCGCTGGGGATTCTGCCGCCGGATCAGGAGCCGCGTGCGACCCGCCACATCCCGGAAATCATTGCGCTGGTGGAGACGCTGATCGCCCGTGGTCACGCCTATGTGGCGGATAACGGCGACGTGATGTTTGATGTGCTGAGCGATCCTGACTACGGCGCACTGTCGCGCCAGGATCTGGAACAGCTGCAGGCAGGCGCACGGGTTGAAGTCGCTGACGTGAAGCGTAACCCGATGGATTTCGTGCTGTGGAAGATGTCTAAAGCGGATGAACCGGCCTGGTCATCACCGTGGGGCAACGGTCGTCCTGGCTGGCACATCGAGTGCTCGGCCATGAACTGCAAACAGCTGGGCAGCCATTTCGATATTCACGGCGGCGGCTCCGATTTGATGTTCCCGCACCATGAAAATGAAATCGCCCAGTCGGGCTGTGCCCATGACGGTCCGTACGTTAACTACTGGATGCACTCCGGCATGGTGATGGTTGACCGTGAGAAAATGTCTAAGTCACTCGGCAACTTCTTCACCGTACGTGATGTGCTGCAGCACTATGACGCGGAGACGGTGCGTTACTTCCTGATGTCCGGTCACTATCGCAGCCAGCTCAACTACGGCGAAGATAACCTCAATCAGGCGCGTGCGGCGCTGGAGCGTCTCTATACGGCGCTGCGCCACACCGACAGCAGCGTGCCAGCCAGCGGCGGTGAAGCGTTTGAAGCGCGTTTCCGCAGCGCAATGGATGATGACTTCAATACCCCGGAAGCCTACTCGGTGCTGTTTGATATGGCGCGTGAGGTGAACCGCCTGAAAAGCGAAGAGGGCGCTTCAGCGCATGGGCTGGCGTCGAAGCTGCGTGAGCTGGCTAAAGTGCTGGGCATTCTGCAGCAGGACCCGGAGCTGTTCCTGCAGAGCGGCGCGCAGGTAAATGACGAAGAGGTTGCCGAGATTGAGCATTGGGTGAAAGCCCGTGCCGATGCGCGCGCGGCCAAAGCCTGGGCGGAAGCAGATATCGCCCGCGACAAACTGAACGCGCTGGGCGTGATTGTCGAGGATGGGCCTCAGGGCTCCAGCTGGCGTCGAAAATAAACCGGAGAGGGCGAGCAATCGCCCTTTTTTATTATGACGATTGAGCAGATAGAGATCCGCGGCTTCCGTTCAGTCCGTAACCTGAGGCTGATTGCGCCGCATACGGCAGTGAATCATATTGCACAGGAACAGCGGGAAGGGGAGAGACGATGCTGTAACAGCGTCCCCGCAGGGACGCCTGAAGGTTACGCGACCACAGTAATGCGGTAACCCGCGAACTCAACGGTCTGACCGGCCACGATTTTGCAGCGCTTACGGGTTTCCACCGCCCCATCGACCCTGACTTCACCGTCGGCAATCACGACTTTTGCCTGTGCGCCGCTCTGAACCCAGCCTTCCAGCTTCAGCAGGTCACACAGATCGACATGCGGGAATTTTCCCAGTGAAAACGTTGCCATTTAATCTACCTCTTTATCGTGAAACTCTTCACACGCCTGCAGCGTGTTTTGAATCAGTGTTGCGACGGTCATCGGCCCCACACCGCCCGGCACTGGTGTGATGTAGGAGGCGCGTGCTGATGCGCTCTCAAAATCTACGTCGCCCACTACTTTGCCGCTCTCAAGACGGTTAATTCCCACGTCGATGACAATCGCGCCGGGTTTAATCCAGTCACCCGGAATAAAGTTGGGTTTGCCCACCGCGACCACCAGCAGATCGGCGTGTTCAATGTGGTGACGCAGATCTTTAGTAAAACGGTGGGTGACGGTTGTGGTGCAGCCCGCCAGCAGCAGTTCCATGCTCATCGGACGACCGACGATGTTGGACGCGCCGACCACCACGGCATTCAGGCCGTAGGTGTCGATGTTGTAGCGCTCCAGCAGCGTGATGATACCGCGCGGTGTGCAGGGACGCAGTGTGGGCGCACGCTGACACAGGCGACCCACGTTGTAAGGGTGGAATCCATCGACATCTTTATCAGGCGTGATGCGCTCCAGCACCTTCACGTTATCGATGCCCGCTGGCAGCGGCAACTGAACCAGGATGCCATCGATGTCGTCATCCTGATTGAGCGTATCGATCAGCGCCAGCAGCTCATCTTCGCGGGTGGTGGCGGGCAGATCGTAAGAGCGCGAGTGGAATCCGACCTCTTCACAGGCACGGCGTTTGCTGGCCACATAGATTTGTGAGGCTGGGTTTTCACCCACCAGCACGACAGCCAGGCCCGGGGCGCGTTTTCCGGCCGCCAGGCGCTGCTTCACTTTTTCCGCAACCTCAACGCGCACCTGCTGCGCAATCGTTTTACCGTCAATAATTTTTGCTGCCATCAGAGAGGAAATCCACTGTGTTGTGTTGAATCGGGGAAGGGGGCTATTTTGTCAGAAGCGCGGGCTGCTGTCAGTCACAGTTTCAGCCGTGTATGCGCCTTCCGGCTTTTTCGTCGCGACGAGAGCCAGCCTGCATGCGTATGATATCGGCAGGACAACCCGGGGACGAAGTCATGATTTGGATAATGCTTGCTACGCTGGCGGTGGTATTTGTCGCTGGATTTCAGCTGCTCACCGCTGGCTCACGCCACGCCGCCCAGCGGCTCAGCAAACGGCTGCGTCTGCCTCCGGTACAGGTGGAATCAATGATCGCTATGATGGGCAAAGAGGCGGCGAAAGAGTTTACCGACTATCTCAGCAGCGACAATGAAACGCATCTGCATAATGGCGCAGCGGTGCTGCTGATCTGGCAGGTATTGATTGTTGACGGCAGCGAAGAGAACAGCCAGCGCTGGCATGCGATTCTCAGGCATGCCGGTTTTCCACCGCTTATCAGCCGCCAGCAGCTGCTGCTCGCGCTGGGCTTTCTGCGACAGCTGGAGCCAGATAGCCAGGAGCTGCACGTACTTCGTGAGCAATACAATGCGCGTTTCACCTCACAAGGGATTGAGCTGGAAGGAGAATTCACCGGCAGCAGTAAACTCGTGTCGCTCAGCGAATGGCGCAAGCGTCACTGACGCCAATTGGTCATTACAGCAGCACTTCGCAGCCGGGAAGCGGCAAAAACGTTGACGTACCCGCTTCCCGACGTATAATCCGTGCCATCTCCATGCGCCCTTAGCTCAGCTGGATAGAGCACCGGCCTTCTAAGCCGTAGGTCACAGGTTCGAATCCTGTAGGGCGTGCCAAATAAATTCAATGACTTATCCTTTTCCTCCGACTACCTGATTTTCCACATGGGACAGATGTGGGACACGACTGCCAAAAATCGCATCAATTTGCTGTGCATGCTCCGTTAAGTGGTTAGGTGCAAGGTAAGCGTATCGCTGTACCATTTCGATGCTTTCCCAGCCTCCCATTTCCTGCAGCGCTCACAGCGGAACGCCAGACTGGATTAATCAGTTCGCCCAGGTGTGCCTCAGGTCATGCAAATGGAAGTCTTCAATCCCTGCCGCTTTCAGACCGATATTCTGGGGTGATGTGAATCTTACAGGTTCGCATACTCCAGTATTTCTTCACCCATCAGCGTACAATCCACGTCCGAATAATACATAAAGCGCATACGGTATTTACCTTTATAGATATATCCCCAAATTTCAAGAGCGTCTAATTTTCGGGTGCCGCCTTGCGGATTCTTAATCTTTGCCAGCGGGGTAACTTTTTTATCAATAGAGATTCTGTCACCGTTATCCCGATAGAATGACAGCAGCTTTAATGTTTTTCATTGAGCAATCCCCATTTCCTTTTTAATACGATCCAACGCCAGATGCCTTTGAGTAAAGCCATTCAGGCCACCATTAACAAGCAGTGTAACGGCTTTCAAATCGTCTTTATCCGCACGTGGATTAACGAACCGTGAGACCCAGAACCCGCACGCTGTTCTGACTGCAATGTCCGGATAAACGGCAACGGAATCTGGATGATTGACCAAATCCTTATGTAGAATTTTGCCGTAGCGGTCATAATTTTCTCTGCCCGTAAGATGCAGCATCCTACGGCCAATATATTCAGGTCCGTCTCCCGGAAAATTGTTGCCGACATTGCGGCCTGTTCTTGTATCTGGCTCTTTCAATGAGTGCAGGGAAACTGTCTGTTTCAACGCATGAAAAGGTTGATGAAAACTAAGTTTAATCCTGTGACGATAAAAGCTGAAAAAGAGGAAAATTATGCCTGTTTTATCTTTATTATTTCTCTTCAGCTTTTAATTTACCATCTGGCGTTAAGGTGTATGTATGCTCATCTATATTAATATAGCTTTTACTATTAAGGCTTCCTCTAACAATAATTGCTATGCTGTTATAAACACATTTCTTATTCTCGCCATTACTATCATCAAAGCAGGTATAGTCATCAATTGAACCATCTCTGGTTCCTTTTGGTAATTGTTCATAACCGCCGAAATTCATGACGATAACTGTGTAATTATCGGGAGTGCTGATAATATGATATTTTTTCTGAAGTGAATCTTTATTTTTCAACCACCATTTTAGTTTTCCTTCAGTAGTCATTGGTAGATGTTCGACAAAAACTGCACCATTATTAACTCTGACTATTTTGGCTGGCTTTGTAGCAATCCATACGCAGTATGCTGTTATTAAAAAAATCACAACTACGCTAATCCTTTTGTATTTAAACATTGTTTTCTCCTGTCAATGTTATAGTAGCCTCGAAATTTGTGAAAAATGGCTTCTGAGAAAAATGCTTTGCTCTCTGTAGAACGAACCATATTCTAAAGAAAGCAATAGAGTTAAATTTAACTTTTAAGATATCTTCTTTATCTAAGCCAAAATGATCTTGTGCTCTGTATTTGACAGTCGCACTATATTTATTGCCCTGAAAGGTCAGGCTTTCTATAGAGATTTCTGTGCTGTTTATATCGTGAACAGTAATGCCCATTCCATTGACGAAATCTTTCCATCTTGTGTATTTAGGTAGGCGACTTTTAGACAACACATTTGAAAAATGCTCTTTCGTCAATTGTGACTTATTAAAATCAAATTGCTCGATAGTGCTTTTAATTATGGATAATGTGCTATCGATAGAGTTGTCACTCAATATGAGATTTCTGTAGGCATTGTTCATAAAAGGATGTTGAAAATCATTTCCATTACTACGTTCCATGTGATTGAAAAGATTTATAATCAAGCCTTGGTATGGTCCTCGGAAAGAAAAAGCATAGGACTGAGATCGTAGCTCATCATATAATATCGCAATAGCTTTTTCTCTATTAACCGGCTGTATAGAGTGAGTAGCAGGATGCTGATAGGAGGGACCAAAAGTAGCCCAATCGATGAAAGTTGATACTTGCCCGAGATGATAATGCTTTTTTAGTAAATCAACATCCATATCGCCACTTTGCATGTCATCGGCATTTCTGTCATTGAATCTTTTTTTTGTAGTGAAGATGATCAGTTTTTTGTCGATTCCTTTCATTTAAAAATCAATCCCTTTTATTCAAATGTTTGAGTATTATACATTTTCTGTTTGTAAAGTAGGTTAAGAATCTTCTCAACATTGTTCAGAGTCATCGACGCCCACACGATCATGCAGTGATTAACTTTAGCCGTGAGAGTAGTCATTTTCTAAAGAGTCATATTTGGAGGCAGATCACAAATTTAAATGAAAAAATCACATATGCAACAGATAACTGGCTCGAAAGTTATAATCCTGCATCGATTTCAGTGGCTTACGCCATATTCCACCCTACCTGATTTTCTCCTTGTGTCATATTTGTGTTGTTTTCCTCCAAAAGTGAGTCAACTTTGCGCGCATGTTAAGTCAGATGGTTAGGTGCCAGATGAGCATATCGACGCACTATTTCGATGCTTTCCCATCCGCCTATTTCCTGCAGCGCGGACAGCGGAACGCCAGACTGGATTAAGCAGTTCGCTTAGGTGTGTCTTAGGGCATGAAAGCGGAAGTCTTTCACTCGCAACTGGATGAGGCGGTTATGAGCAGCGACAGCTCGGTGAAGAAGGTGGCGGGTGAATGGGGGCGAGCTGAGCCGCAGAGCACGCGAACCAGACGCTGTCGCCGCTATTTGACAAGGAGCGTGAGTAGAACCGGCTGCGTGAGACGCAGCTGATAGATAAAATCAGTAACCGGGCGGCGGATATCCTACGGACAGAGGGGCAGATAGCCGCGACGAAGGCCGCGAACGAACAGATGAAGGATGTCACGCCGGGGCAGATGAAGACGGCAGAGGCGGAAGGCGAATCCGGGTAAAAAGCCAACGGCTGGGGACATCAGCGGGCAGGCTTACCAGACTTCCTATACCTAAATTAAAGGAGCAGTAGCTGAATCTGCTGGTTCTGAATATCCTGAAAGTTCCGAACAGAACCTGGCTGAAAAAGTTCAGCAGCAACTGGAGAAAAGAGTGATGCAAAATAAGAAAATTAAACTCTTATTATTATTGATTTCTTCATGGGTAGTGGGCCTTTTCATTATTCTTGTAGGTGGTCGAATATTTATATCTCTGGCATCCTATTTTTTATCAGGTGATTTTGATTTTTATCGAAATGACTTAGTCAGAGCAGCTGAAATATCAATTGGATGTGGGGTGATTATTGGCGTAGGACAATGTCTCATGTCGAAAGAGAAACCGTCCTCGCCTTCAAATCCTGAGTGATGTACGTAAATCATGGCCTTGTTGCCGGGATTTTACATTATGTGTCAGCCAGTTACCCTTCAGTCGCCAGCTGGATGATTAACCGTCCCGGCCCGGTGATTACCTCGATCTTTTGCCCGGTGGTAAAGCCCAGCGCTTCCAGCCAGCGTCCCTTGATGGTGAGCTGTGGCAGCGGGTTCGGCTGACCTTTATTGGGTCGGTATCCCACCCTGTAATAATGCGCCCGCGATTCGCTGGCGGCGGTTGTGGATGTGCGTGTCTCTGACTTATGATGCGTGTCAGCCATGATCAACTCCTTCTTAGTTGCTTATGGTCAGCGGCTGCTGCGGGTTGCCGCCCGCTTCAGCCGCGCAAAAATCTCTCTTTTCGCGCTTCCCGTTCTGTTATTTTTTATGGTTACGCCTGAGGCTCAGCGGGATTTCTGATGGCTGCCGATGATGCGCTTTTTACAGACTGCGTCGTTTAGCTTTGTGATATAACCAGATGCCAGTGAAGGCAAGCAGCACAGAAAAAACGGCCTTTAGTAGAATCACTGTGAAATCGAAGCTATCCATAGCATTTTCACCATCACCATTAATGTGACCTGCAATCAGTGATCTGATGAATCCTTCGGGTATAAGAACCCAGGAAGCGAACAGGATTGCCATAAATATCCCTATTTTCATTGCGCGACACCCTTTGTGACATGATGAACATCAATGCGGCAGTATGCATCCCCATCATACACCGGAGTCGACACTATTGAGTGGGTGAATCCTGAAGCTACTGCGAAGCCTCTTACCTGCCGGCCACCACACTGAGTAATCACGCTGCCACAGCACGCCTCATCACACACTTTCCTTCCCCCTGCCGCAGTGCCATGATACCCCTCAACATCACCGTTCATGGCCAGCCTGACTTAGCGCATAAACAGGGAACTCACCACCATGGAAAATAACCATCTGACAGACATCGCTGACGCCTTTCCCCGGTTGGCCATCGATCTCAAATATGCCACTGCCGACAACCTCACCGGGCAGCCAATCTACCGCGATGCGCGCTGTCTGCTGCACGTTGATGCGGCAAAAGCGCTGGCGAAAAGTATCGATATTGCAGAGGTCGCGGGCTATACGCTGCTCATTCTCGACGCATACCGTCCTCCTGAAGCGCAGGCGATCCTCTGGCAGGCGTGCCCGAATCCGGACTATGTTGTTCCCCTGGCACTCGGCTCTAATCACAGCCGGGGCACGGCGGTGGATGTGACGCTGATCGACGAGCGTGGCGAGATAATGGATATGGGCACCGGCTTTGATGAGATGAGCGAGCACTCCCATCCTTATCATCCTGCGGTAGCCGTGCAGGCGCAGCGCAACCGGCTGCTGCTCAATGCCATTATGCTGGGAGGCGGCTTTACCGGCATTGCAACTGAATGGTGGCATTTTGAACTGCCCGATGCCGGGCGCTATCCACTCATCGAAGGGCTATTCGGCTGCTACGCAACAACGCGAATGGAAAATATCAGCCTGTCTTCGTAAAAGACGCACTTTTTATTAGTGGCCAAAAGTTTATGCAGTAAAAAATTTAAAGGGACAGAGAGAACGGGCGGGGCAGGGCGCAGAAACAGGTACGTGAAATAAATACGCCGTGGCGAGTGCCACGGCGACGATATTATGCAGACTGCCACTCGCTTTCAACGTCAGCTTTGGCTTTAGAAAGGATGACTTTATTATCGTCAACCTCTTTCACCCAGCTGAAAGGAATAATGTGGTGTTTGCCGCCCGCTTCCGGATCGCTTTTCGCCAGCTTAATTTTGTCGTCACCTTCGAAATGATCGACGATACCGACATGTTCACCGTTAACATCAACAACCTGGGCGTGATCTAAAATTTCTGATTTATCTACCATGGTGGCTTAATCCTTATATTTAATGAGTTCAGTTGCCGTCAGACAAAACAAGCCTGGCTGTTAAATGCCGTTTTAGCCAGGCGATTAACAAAATGAAATAGTTAAGCTGACTGGCCCTGATGGCGATGATGATCAGACCGATGACCTCGCTGCAGGCCAGCCTGCAGGCGTTTTACCTTACTGAAAGGAGTGACCATGAGAGCAGTCAGTTCAATAACGGCCGAAGGCGGCGTCTGGATTAATCAGCCGCCGGTACACAGTCTGGATGGTGAAACATTGCAGTTTGAAACCGCGTTAAACAGCGATTTCTGGCAGCGCACCTGGTACGGCTTCGAACGGCACAGCGGCCATGCATTTGGCTTCTGGGTGGAAAATGATTTTACCGTTCAGGTGCAGGTGAGGGCGGACTTCAGCCAGCTCTACGATCAGGCCGGTCTGTTTATTCAGGACAGTGAAACGCACTGGGTTAAAGCAGGCATTGAGTTTAATGATGACCAGCCTGCCATCGGCAGCGTGGTCACGCGCGAGTTTTCTGACTGGTCTACCGGTGTTTTCCCCGGTGATGCGCGTCAGTTCTGGATGCGCGCGACGCTGGAAAAGGCGGCATTGCGAATCCAGTACTCCACCGACGGCCTGACCTGGCCACTGTTGCGGCTCTGTCCCTGGCCCGGTCAGGCGCGGCGTTTTGTCGGTGTGATGGGCTGCTCGCCGGAGCGGCAGGGACTGGCGATCCGTTTTTCCGACTTCAGGCTGGGGCCTCCCCTCAGTAAAGAGTTGCACGACCTGTCATAACCGGGGCGGCACATTGCATATCGTCGCGGAATCGGCTTAATTGTCAGGTCAGAATTTGCGGTGACGCGTCGTCCATGCAGGACGACGCCTTTTCAGGGAAAGCTATGCGCTGTGCCACCTCGTTTACCACACTGCTGGTTATCAGCTGCTGCGCCGGATGGGCTCAGCAGGCCGCCGCGGATACCGTCTGGCTGAATAATGGCGACCGGCTAACCGGCACCATCCGTTACCTGAGCGATGGCAAGCTGGCGATAGAGACACATTACGCCGGCACGGTCACGCTGGACTGGAATGCGGTCAGCACCCTCGCCAGCGACAATCCGGTGAATGTTGAAAACAAAAAAACCGGTGAACATTATCAGGTGCGGCTCTCCTCCTCGGATCCCGGCTACGTCTGGGTGGAGCGCGACGAGCAGGAGCAGCAGGTCTCCGTCAGGCGCATTGATGAGTTTATGAAAGCCAAAGTCCGCAGCGATCAGCTCGCCTGGACCGGCAACATCGACGCCGGTATGAAGGTCAAAAAGGCCTCTACCAAAACGGACGACTACAGTTTTGCGCTCAACACCAAGCTGAACCAGGGAAAATGGCGGCATGATATTGGCGCAACCTACAATCGCGAGCAGGAAAATGAGAGCGTCAACACCGACAACTACAGCCTGCGCTACGCCGTTGACTATCTGTTCCGGGAGCAGTTCTTCTGGCAGGCCCGCGCCACCTATAAGCGCGACTGGGTGGAGAATCTGTCGCGCCAGGCACTGATTGGCACCGGTCCCGGCTATCAGCTGTGGGACACCGAACTCAGCAGCTTCTCACTCTCCCTGCTGGGTGGCGCCTTTGAGTATGGTTACAGCGATGACCGGGAGGAGCGCCACTTTGGCGGCTCGCTGCGCTGGAACTATCAGCGCTATCTGCTGGGCAAATCGGTCACGCTCTACAGCAACGGTGATGTCGGTCATTCGCTGGATGACGACGGCGTATTCATGCTGGATGCGGAAGTTGGCCTGCGCTACAGCCTGACCTCCTGGTCGACCCTGCATGTTGGCTACCATCGTAATCTGGTCAGCGGCATTCCTGATACCCTGAACGAAGGGATCTTCTCCACCGGATTAGGCCTGAAGTGGTAACCCGCTGACGACACACTGTTGCAGCAAATCCTTACGGTTTTTATCCGGTTACGGGCGCGGGATTGGCTAAGCTGCTTCTATTGTCACAACGGGAACACAGAAGATGATCGTAAGCAGCAGGGTGTATCGTCCGGGATGCGCGGGCGAAGAGATAGACGTTGAGGATATCAGCGACGTGATTAAAGAGCCGGAGGCGTTTATCTGGCTCGGCCTGTGGCAGCCAGACGCGGCGTTTATGGCGAAGATCAAGGAAGAGTTCGGACTTCACGAACTGGCCGTTGAAGATGCGCTGAATGCGCATCAGCGGCCCAAGATCGAACATTATGGCGAGTCGCTGTTTATCGTGGTGAAAACGGTGCGTGCGAAAGATGACAGCTGTGAACTGGGCGAAACCCATTTCTTTGTCGGAAAAAATTTCCTGATCAGCATCCGTCACGGTGCCTCGGAGAGCTACAGTCCGGTGCGCGAGCGGGCGGCTGAAAATCCGGCGCTGCTGAAACTGGGGCCGGGTTATCCGCTCTACTGCCTGCTCGATTTTATTGTCGACCGTTATGCCGAACTCTCCACCTCGCTGAACGAACGCGTCGGGCAGATGGAGAACGATCTCTTCACCAGCGAATTTGACCGCCGATCGGTACAGGCGGTCTATACCGTGCGGCGGCAGCTGCTGAAGCTGCGCAATGCGGCACTGCCGCTGGAGGAGATCTGCAACCAGCTTATTCACCTGCATGAGGATCTGATCCCACGCCCGCTGCGCGCCTATATCCGGGACGTGCAGGATCACGCCCGCCATGTGGTGACCGATGCGGAGGATATGCGCGAGATGCTCACCAGTGCCATGCAGGTCAATCTGGCGCTGGTGACGGTGCAGCAGAATGAGGTGGTGAAAAAGCTGGCGGGGTGGGGCGCCATCCTGGTGATCCCGACCGTGGTGTTCAGCATGTATGGCATGAACTTCGAACATATGCCGGAGCTGAAGTCGCATTATGGCTATCCGCTGGCAGTCGGGCTGACGCTGCTGGCCTGCGGCGGATTGTGGGCCAGGCTGCGTCGCTCCGGCTGGCTGTAGGGCAATCCAGAGGCGGACGAATTAATTCTCCGCCTCGCTTAATGCTTATTTTCGTTATTTAAGCGCAGCGCATCCGATAGGGCGATAATATCTTTTTTTATCGCTGTTCACCGGATGGCAATTAATGTGGTTCTGCACGTGCTTTTATTCTTTCCCGGTCGATGCTGGCTGAACTTTTATTTCTTCACTACGATAAACTGACAAAACGAGAGGCGACTTACCGTCTGGCGAAATAAGCCTGACGCTGATGAGAGGCAATAAGATCAGGAGAGAGTCAGATGAAAGAACGGCTTGCGGCGGCGTGTCTCTCCTCATCCGTCACGCACTCCGGCGGATCTGAGGATTCGGGACGATACTGCCATGAATGACAGCGACTGGGTGCTGGCAATTGCCCGGACGCAGTTTGCGCTGACCATGGGCATGCATATTACGCTGGCGGCGCTGACGCTGGGACTGGCCCCCTTTCTGGTGTGGTTTGAGGCGCGCTGGCTGTGGGGAAAGCAGCAGGCTGCACGGGATGCGCTGCACTTCTGGCTGACGCTCTTTTCCCTGACGGTGGCGATAGGTGCCGCCTCCGGCGTCGTCATGGAGTTTCAGTTCGGCACGCACTGGGCGCGCTTTTCACAGCAGGCCGGCGGCGTGATTGGGCCGTTAATGTTCTATGAGGTGCTGGTCGCGTTTTTTCTCGAATCGGCCCTGACCGGAGTGATGCTGTTCGGCTTCAACAAAATCCGGCCCGGCGTGCATTTTGCTGTGACCTGTCTGGTGGCGTTCGGCGCGCTGCTCAGCGCCTTCTGGATTCTGGCCGCTAACTCATGGATGCAGACGCCGGTCGGCTTTACGCGCGCTCCGAACGGGGTTTTTCTGGCGGACAGCTGGCGGTCGCTTTTGCAGGCTCCCTCCTTTGTGTGGCGCTTCAGCCATATGGTGGTCGGGTCGCTGATTGCCGTGGCGGTGATGATCGCGGGCGTGGCGGCGTGGCGACTCCGCTATTTCAGCGGGGAGGCGGCTTCACGTCTGATGCTCAACAGCGCGCTGACGTTGCTGCTGTTTGCGGTGCCACTGCAGATCGTTCTCGGCGATCTGCACGGTGAAAACACCCGTGACTACCAGCCTGCTAAACTGGCTGCGATGGAAGGCAGCTGGCACCAGCCAGCCCACGGTGAGGGGGAGCCTTTGCGGCTGTTTGCGCTGCCGGACCAGCAGGCGCAGCGCAACGTTCTGGAGGTCACTCTGCCCGCACTCGGATCGCTCTATCTGCGCCACAACCTCTCCGGCCACATTAAAAGCCTGAGCGAGTTTCCCGCGGATGACATCCCCCCGGTGCTCCCGGTCTTTTTCGCTTTTCGCCTGATGGTGGGGCTGGGGGTGATTATCCTGGTGACCACGCTGGCGGCGAATCTGCAGCGCTTGCGGGGAGGGCTGACCACGTCGGGGCGCTTTCTGCGCTGGCTGACATGGCTCTCACCGGCGGGCTTTATTGCCCTGCTGTCAGGCTGGGTCGTGACCGAAGTCGGGCGTCAGCCGTGGACGGTCTATGGCCTGTTACGCACCGCACAAAGCGTCTCGCCGCTGTCACTCAGCAGCACGCTGGGCATCTTCGTGGCGGTGCTGCTGATCTATGCGCTGACCTTCGCCCTCGGCTTACGCTATCTGCTGCGCCGGGTTAAAGGTGAGATGCCATCGGGCGAACCGGTGGTGATTGCGCTGAAAACGCCCCATTAGGAGAGTGCCATGGCCGATCTCTCTGCGCTGATTATCTGTCTCTCTCTGCT
Organism: Pantoea sp. GM_Pan_3; assembly: GCF_026541045.1. NCBI lineage: Bacteria > Pseudomonadati > Pseudomonadota > Gammaproteobacteria > Enterobacterales > Erwiniaceae > Pantoea > Pantoea sp. GM_Pan_3. Next base: position 227,242 of record NZ_JALNVA010000005.1, read on the forward strand.
GCTCTACCTGCTACTGGATGGCACGGATCTGGGCGTGGGGATGCTTTTCTGCTGGTTTCACGATGATGAACAGCGTGAACTGATGACGCACAGCATTCTGTCGGTGTGGGATGCGAATGAGACCTGGCTGGTGCTGGCGGCGGGTGGGCTGCTGGCGCTGTTTCCGCCGGTCTATGCGCTGCTGTTCAGTCAGCTGAGTGTCCCGCTGTTTGCCATGCTGCTGGCGCTGCTGGTGCGGGCGATGGCACTGGAGTATCGCGCTCAGAGTTCTCCCCGCCTGCGTCGCTGGCTGGATCGCCTCATGGCGGGCAGCTCCGCGCTGGCGACCTTTATTCAGGGCTGGTGCGCCGGCATGATCATCAGCGCTCAGCCGCAGACCGGCCTGCCGGATGGGCTGAGTCTGGTGCCGCTGCTCAGCGGCGCAGGCCTGATGGCGATCAATTCGCTGCTGGCCTGCTGCTGGATTGGCTGGCGCATTGGTGATCGGGTACAGCCGCTGGCGGCGGCACTGAGCTGGCTGTGGTGGCTGCTGGCGCTGGTTATTTTTCTGGCCGACCTCTATCTCAATGCCGATCTCTGGCGGCAGAGCTGGCAGCGACCGCCGGGCAGGATCGCGGCAGGCGCGATAGTATTGCTCTGGATCGCCCTGCCGGTGGCCTTGTGGCGCGCCAGGCCGCTACTGCAACTCATTCTGACGCTGATGCTGATTAGCGCACTCTTTAGCGGCGTATTGTGTGGCCTCTATCCATGGCTGGTGCCCTACCAGTTTACGCTCAGCGACAGCGCCGCTTCACCGGTCACGCAGGGTTTTGTGCTGGTGGGAGCGGTGATTGCGATGCCGCTCACGCTGCTCTACCACAGCTGGTCGTTCTGGGTTGAGCGCCGCGCGAAATAATGCCCGTCCGCTATGCTTCAGGCAGCGTGCTGCAGAGGCGGGTACGCTTACCAGAGGGAATGAGAGTGAAGAGAGATCGCATTGTGAGTCGGGACTACCCGATAAAAGAAGATCTTCGCTGGGTACGGCGTGAATGGCTGATTCAGCGGGCAGGGGAGTATCTGTTAATTCTGCTGGTGATTCTGGGGGCGTGCGGCCTCTTTTCTAAAGGGGTGCTGAGCGAGGGTCATAGCCGGTCGCCAGACGGCACACTTCAGGTTGAATATGAACGGTTCGGCCGGACCGAAAGCAATATGGATATGCGGATTGGCTACAACGCACCCGCCGGCGATCGCTTCACGATCACGATTGGCGGCGGCGCGCTGAATAATCTGCAGATCCAGACGCTGCAGCCGCAGCCGCTGGAAGCCGTGACGATCGGCAGCGATCTGCGGCTGACCTTTTCCAGCGGTGACACCGGGGCGGATCACGCAATCTGGCTCGGCCTGCAGCCACGCGATGCGGGCCTGATCCACGTCACGATTCAGGGCGATGATCACGCGCCGGCCCGATTTACCCAATGGATCTATCCCTGACAGAGGCACTTTATGGAAACGGTTTTACGCGCTGCAGCGATCTACCTGGTTCTGATGGTGGTGTTCAAAATTGCGGGCAGACGCACGCTGTTGCAGATGACCTCTTTCGATCTGATTCTGCTGCTGATTATCAGCGAAGCCACGCAGCAGGCGCTGCTGGGCGATGATTTCTCGGTGACGGGCGCGGCGCTGACGATTATCACGCTGGTGACGATCGACATCGTACTGGGAAAACTGAAAAGCCGCTTTCCGGTGGTTGAGCAGGCGATCGATGGCGGTCCGGTGATTCTGGTGGAAAACGGCAACCTGCTGACCGAACGCATGAAGATGACCGGGATTGATCCTGACGATGTGCTGGAGGCGGCGCGTTCCGGACCGGGACTGGAACGGTTTGATCAGATTAAGTATGCCGTGCTGGAGGTCAACGGACATATTTCGGTTATCCCCCGCGCAGACAGCTGACCGCCTCTGGCGGCAGGGTTCGCCGGGCTGCAGATGCCACGCCTGGCGGGCAGGGTGAATCTCGCTTCGCTTGCTATTCAGCCGATCTGCGCCAGGCTGAGTAACCGAACCGTGTTTTATTTTCTGAGCTGGCCTGACACTCAATCAGCGTTATGCTTAACAAGTCAGGTATATAGTGAATGATTTTAACCGTTTTACGTTCTATCCGGTCACCGGCTGGCACATCGGCCCGTTAAGCGGGCACGCCGCGCTGGTGCTGCAGTTCAGCTACCTCGATCCTCAGGTCCCGCGCGCGCGATCGGCGCAGGAGTCGCTGTTTTTCGGCCTGACCATCGAGATGGCGAAAGAGCTGGTCAGCAGCCTCACCACGCAGATCAACGACGCCGAAAAGAACGGCACTCAGCATTAACCCCGCGATGTGATATCCGCTATTCCGCTGTCGGACCGGCAGGGGCATAAACCTGTATGGCCCCTGCGATCAGGCGGAAATGGGCGGGCGTCTGTCCGATAATCTCGCCGTCTGCATTGATGTAGTGGGGGCGGCGCGTTTCGATGGTGAGCGCCGTCGTGCTGAAGGTGCGCACGTTGCGCCAGCGACCCTGCGTACCCCGTCGCAGAAAGGGCAGCAGCGCAATCAGCTGCCAGCTGTGCCGGACCTCCAGGCTGTAAACGTCCAGCAGCCCGTCGTCCGGTGCGGCGCGCGCTTCGACCGTCATCCCTCCGCCATAAAAACGGCCGTTGCCCACGGAAACCTGAACGGTCCGGATGGGCATGCGCTGCTCCTCATGGATCAGGGTGGCGCTGAACGGACGGCTCTGACGCAGCAGCCGCAACGCCGCCAGAGCATAACCGCCGACCCCCCAGCGTTTTTTCGATTCTGCGGTGAGATTGCGCGCCAGCTCGGCGGAAAAGCCGATGCTGGAGACGTTGAGGAACAGATGCTGATTCACCTCCCCCAGATCGACTGCGCGCAGCTGCCCGTCAGTGATAATCTGCACCGCCTGCTCCAGCGTGGCGGGGATGCCGAGCGTCCGGGCAAAGTCGTTGGCGGTGCCCAGCGGCAGGATCCCCAGCGGCAGGCCGGTCTGCATCACGCCCGGCGCGGCGGCGTTAAGCGTGCCGTCGCCCCCGCCAACGATCACCGCATCAATGCGATGGGCATAAGCCGCGATGAGTTCGCGGTAGCTGCGGCTCTCCTCCTCAGCCGGTTGCAGCAGGGTGATACCCGCCTGAGTCAGCAGCGTCCTGGCCCTGCTGGCCGCCGCACGGCCTTTACGCGAACGCGGATTGATCAGCAGCAGGGCGGTTTTCAGAGGGTGAGACATATTTTCCGTCATCCTGATGTCAAAATGGCTGGCACGAGGCGGAAAGTACAGCATCGGTATGCGCGGTGAACAACCCTGCTTGCGCTACTTTACGTAACCACCGGCGTGCCATAAATGGCGATAAAAATCGTCTACACTACCAGGGGCGGTTCCATATCGAGGAGTGACGATGACAGAAGATGAATTCAGAAAACGATTAGCCGGAGAGGGGTTTGACGAACCACTGCTGGTGGAACGTGCGCCCGCCACCGAGCTCGACAATCATGTCCATCCCTTCGAAGCCCTGGCCCTGATCCTCAGTGGTGATATCACCATCAGTACAGAACAGGGCGAGACCACTTACCATCCGGGAGAGACGTTTCACCTGCAGCCGAATGAGCTGCATCGTGAGGCGTTCGGGCCGCAGGGCGTCCGCTATCTGGCGGGCCGGAAATATGAGTGACGGGCGGGCAGTATGACGGTTTCTGACGATCTCTTTGCCCGCCTGGCGCGCTCGCCATTCCGCCAGCGCTTTCGACTGGGGCGCGCGGAGTATGATTATGCGCTGAGTAAAGGCGAGCCGGTGTTGCGTGAGCATGCCGCAGAGTTTGTTGCACAGCGGCTGGCGCCCGCCCGGCCCGCGCGTGATGGCAAACAGACGCCGATGCGCGGTCATCCGGTGTTTATCGCCCAGCACGCCACCGCGACCTGCTGTCGCGGCTGTCTGAGCAAATGGCACAATATTGCTCAGCAGCAGCCCCTGAGCGCAGAGCAGCAGGCCTATGTGGTGTCAGTGCTGTTGCAGTGGATCAGCGATCAGATGCAGCGTCCCGCGCCGCCCGCGCGGGTGGTCAGAAAGACGACGAAGCCGGATGACGATCCGCAGCTCGCGCTCTGGTAACGGACGATCAGGCTGCCCCGGAGGGAATTTTCTGGTGAAAACTGGCCCTTTTTCATTCCTGGTTTATTCTTAAATCTTTCCTGGAATCGCTATGCCAGGATTAAAACCTACACGGCAACAATGAATACAGAGGGAATTATGAAGAAATCAATTATTGCACTGTCTGCTATTTTGCTGGCCTCGCCGGTATTTGCTGCTACCACTACCGATAACACCGTTGCGGAAGCGCACAAAGGCGCGGATACCGCTAAAGAAAAACTGCATCATGCGCAGAATCAGGGCGAAGAGCTGAAGCTGAAATCTGAGCACGCGGCGGAAGGCAAGAGCCACACCACCGGCAGCAAAATCAGCGAAGGCACCCAGAAGGGCTGGCACAAAACGAAAGAAGGTGCCGAGAAAGGCTGGGATAAAACCAAGCAGGGCGCTGAAGATCTGAAAAACAAAGCGACCAACTGATTCGCTGCCATTTCAGATAAAAAAGAACCCACCGAAAGGTGGGTTTTTTTATGGCTGCAATGCCAGGGCAGATTGCTTTGATATTGAGCCTGCCCCGGGAGCAGGGGCAGATCGGAAAGTCGCTTATACCATCCATGGCCGCTCGGCCCGCACCGTCCCTGGCGCGGGACGCTTTCCTCTTCTGACCCTGTTCCCGACGCGTTGCGCATTTTCATTGCTGCCATATTAACCGGGTCTTAAATTTTGTAGCCTCTGAAAACCCACCGAAAGGTGGGTTTTTTTATTTCCAGAGAAAATCAGGCTTTGCTGGCGGCGGCTTTTTCTTTCTCCGCTGCCGCTAAGGCTGAGACTTTCATCTCTGCGTCAGCCGCTGCTTCGGCCGCAACGGCGGCGGCTTCTGCCGCGGCCTCGGCGGCGGTCTCAGACTGTTTCTTGCCCTCTTCGATCACCTCTTCATCGATGACTTCGATGTTCTCGCGATTATCGCGACCGGAGAGCAGGTTCCAGCAGGCGATGAACAGCGCCGCAATCACCGGACCGATGACAAAACCGTTGATGCCATAAATCTCCATCCCGCCCAGCGTGGCGATCAGGATCAGGTAGTCAGGCATTTTGGTGTCTTTACCGACCAGCAGCGGACGCAGGATGTTATCCACCAGCCCCACAATCACCACGAAGAAACCGACCAGGAAGAGGCCTTTCCACACGGCACCGGTGGCAAAGAAGAAGACCGCTGCAGGCACCCAGATAATGGCGGAGCCGACGGCCGGGATCAGAGAGAGGAACGCCATCAGCGCCCCCCACAGCAGGCTGCCGTCAATGCCGGTGAACCAGAAGGCCAGCCCGCCGAGAATACCCTGCACGATGCCGACCACAACCGTGCCTTTGACCGTCGCACGCGCCACCGCGGCAAACTTCACCAGCAGGTGATGCTTGACGTAGGTCGAAAGCGGCAGCGCTTCCAGGATCAGATGCACCAGATAGGAGCCATCTTTCAGCAGGAAGAACAGCAGATAGAGCATCACGCCAAAACCGACGGTAAAGCTGAAGGTGCCCCTGCCGATGATGAATGCGCTGCCTGCCAGGTACTGGCCGCCCTTGAGGGCAAACGAGGAGAGCTTCTGCTGAATCTCTCCGGCGGTATCGAGATTATTTTCAGCCAGATAGTGTTTTGCCCAGCGCGGCAGATGCTGCAGCAGGTCGGCGAAAACCGCCGGGAACTGCGCCGAGTTGGTCTGCAGCTTGTGATAGACCGCATTGGTTTCGACCACCAGCGATGAGGCGATAATGGCCAGCGGCGTAAACACAATCAGACAGATGCAGAGCAGGGTGAGCAGTGCGGCCAGGCCATTGCGTTCCCCCAGCCGGCCCCGCAGATAACTTTTCAGCGGATGGAAAATGACCGCCAGAATTGCCGCCCATAAAATCGGCGAGAAATAGGGCGAAAGCACCTCAAAAAAGGCGAACGTGGCGATCGCCAGAATCAAAATGAAAAATCCGATGTTCAATCCTTTAAAACGCATGGAAAAACCTCATCTGGAACATACTCTGATAAACCCGAAGCACGAATTTTCCGTGTCTGGCTTCGCTTGCACTGACCGCTCATCACTGAATATCGATCAGGCTTTACTCTTTAAACGCTGCCGGTGGCAGCTTCATGCAGGCTAACGCGTTGAAATTCATGGCAGAAGCGGGGAACGGCGGATGTGCGTTCACGGCGTCGCGCCCGGACAGTCACGCACGGCAACTGACCATCACGCGCGGGATCCTACCTTAGCGTAGCGGTTTCAACCATTATTGGTAGGTCAGTCACTCATGATCGCGGCGGAATCTGCCGATAACCCGGTTAATGAGGTGAACATCGGGCGATGAAAAATGCATAACAGGATAATTCTGGCGGCGCTGCTGGCGCTGTCGCTGACAGGCTGTGCCACCAAGCACTATCCGCAGGCCACGGCGGTGACGCCGGAAGAGACGGCGATGCTCAGTTGTGGCGCGCTGGATCAGGAGCTGGTGAAAGCGCACGGCGTACAGAGCGATATTGAGCAGACCGGTCGGTTTGACGCCCTGACCGTGCTGGGCTTCGTCGGCGATTTTGGTCTGGGTAATGGCATTGCAAAATACAATGCCAGCCAGAAGGTGGCGCGGCGCGTCAGCCAGTTGCAGTCGCTGAAAGCCGCGAAGTGCAGCCAGCCTCTTGCGTAGCTGGCTGCGTCGGGTCAGCCGCGTGTCCGCTCGCTGACATGCTGCAGCCGGACATTTTCGGCGGCGCGCTTACCGGCGAGGAAAGCGTGGTCGGAATTGTAATATTCCCACTCACTGTAGCGGCCTGACAGATGGATATCCTGCGTCAGCAGCCACTGCCGGATCAGCGCCACGTTCGCACTGCGCGCATGGTCGTAGATGACGTAGGCGTAGGGCATATCGACCTCTGAGGCGCAGAGCAGCGGATCGCTCTCGCTGATCATCCCGACCCGGATGCAATCCTGACGGCAGCGTTCAATCAGCGCATCGCCCGTCAGCGGCAGCGGATGGGCGGCGTTGTAGGTGATTTCACAGGTTAAGCCGAACCCGCCGGGGGGATTGCAGTGCGGGCTGGCATTGCCCTGCACAAAGATGCGGTGAAACAGCGTGTCGCCCGGATAGTAAATCCAGTGTTTTTCGGTCAGGTCAGCCCGGCCAATGCCCAGGTTCACGCAGCGCACCGAGACAAACTGCAGCTGCTGTGCCGCCCGCTGCACATTCTCCGGCGCCTCATCGCCCATCAGTTTAATCAGTTCCGGCAGCGGCATGGTGCTGATCAACTGCTCATAGCGGTAGTGGCGTCCATCCGCCAGCAGCGCGACATGCGCCTGCGGATAAATCCGGCTCAGGGTGGCATCCGTTTCCAGTTTGCACTTCAGGTGCGGCAGAAAGCCGGACATCAGCGCCTGGAAGCCACCGCGCAGCGGATAGCCGAAGCGGGCGTTAGGCCCCACCGGTTTTGCCAGCGGCTGCAGTGCGCCATCGATAATCTGCGCCAGGTCGGGCAGCGGCACGCGTCCGCCCAGCCACGAGGTCTCCATCTCAGTCAGCGGCACTTTCCACAGTTTCTGGTTATAGGGCAGAGCAAAGTGGCGTGCGATCCCTTTCCCCCAGGTGCGCAGGATAAAGTGCTGAAAATCCTCTTCGCCTTCCACTTCACCGGCCAGGCTGCCCTCATCCGCTATCGCGCCATCGGCACAGCAGTCCCGTCGCGCCCGCGCCCGATCCAGCGGCACCGCGGGCGCGGCCGTTTCGCCATAGCGCGCCTCAATGGCGCCCAGTACGCACTCTTTTACGACCTCAACCGGCAGACCGTGCAGCGCCGACTGGAAGGGATAGCGGGTATAGATGCCGTCATTCCAGACCCAGGCCTCACGCGCCTGCCAGTGCAGATTGTCGCCGAGCAGCATCTCGTAGAGCTGCAGGACATAGGGGTCCTGCGAAAACATAATGTGACCGGCATAGTCGAAGGTAAAACCCCGATCGTCGATGGAGCGGCACCAGCCGCCCGGCGTGGCATTTTTCTCCAGCACCACCGCGCCTTCACCATAGTGATAACCGGCGCTCAGTCCGGTTGGCCCGGCACCGACAATCAGGCAGGGCACCGCTTCGCTCTCCAGCATCGCCGGGGTTAACGGCGTCACGTTCGCCTGGGCACTGGCTGGCGTGACCGGTTCACCGGCAGGCTGCGGATGCGTCAGAGCCTGCTGGATCAGGGCCTGTATCTGTTCTGCCGTGCGATCCCAGGAGGTCGCGTCCACTCTTACCTGCATGCGGCCCGCCAGCGCCAGTCGCTCAGCCGCACTGAGGGTCATCGCCTCTTCACAGGCGGCAATAAAGGCGGCAGGGGTCTCTGCCACCGCCACTTCTTCAGCGTAATGCCGCGCCACGTCCACGATGGCGGTACTGACAATCGGCAGCTGTGCCGCCATATACTCCAGCACTTTGGTGGGCGAGATGAAGCGCGTCGAGGCGTTAATGGCAAAAGGCATCAGGCAGACATCCCAGCCCGCCAGGAACTGCGGCAGCGCCTGATAAGGCTGCTGACCGAGCCAGTGAATATTGTCGCGCTGCGGCAGGCTGGCGGGATCGATTTTCACCACCGGCCCGACCATGATGATGTGCCACTCCGGATGGCTGTCCGCCAGCGCGGCAATCAGCGGCAGATCGATACGCTCATCCAGTACGCCGTAATAGCCAAGCCGCTTTGCCGGGATCGCATCCTGAAGCGGATGATGGTTACTGCGATCGCGTGCCTGCTCAAAGTGGACGGCATCCACGCTGCTGGGGAAGCAGTAAACCTGATGATGTTTATCGCGCTTTGCTTCATAGAGGCTGGAGCCGCCGGTGAACACCAGATCGGCGCGGGTCATCAGCGCCGATTCGCGCTGTTGCAGCTGGCGCGGGGCGTTGTGGAAGGCGGAGAGCTCATCCATGCAGTCGTAGATCACCAGCCGGGGTTTGAAAGGGGTGAGCAGCGGCAGGGCCATGGGGGTATAGAACCAGATCAGCGGCTCCTCATCCTCCTCCAGCAGCGGGGCGAGCAGCAGCAGCAGTGGGGCAATCTGGCTGTCGTGAAAACCGGGTGCGTCGTGGTGGGTATGCGGCTGGATCACGGTGATATTTGCTGCGGGCGAACTCTGATGCAGGCCAGGTGGTCCCGCCTGCCAGACCGGCTCCTCGACGAACAGCACGCGATAGTGCTGTGCCAGACGGGTCAGAAGCTGCTGCGGGCGCTGGAAAACAAAGCCCCAGCGTAAATGACTGAAAACGATAAGAGCGGGTTTGTTCATGACAGACTCCTGACAGGGGGATGAGGAAGGGACGATGTGCTGCAAAAAGCGTTGCGCCTGGCGCAGGGCGTCGGCATAAGGCTGCTGTAACTGGCGGGCGTAAGGATCGGACCCTGACAGGTCCAGATCCCATAACCCGCTGCGGGTCCAGAAGGTGGTCTCCTCCCAGAGGGGACGATCGAGAATCGGATAGAGGCAGATGCCGAGCATCTCCACGCCTGCCAGCTGCGCCTGCGCCACCTGGGCGGCGATCTCGCCGATCCAGGCGCCGCGTCCGCTGCCGACATGGCTGGTTTCTGCCAGCAGCAGCGGCCGCTGATAACGCTGCCAGACCTGCTGCAGCATCTCATGCAGCGGCAGGCGGCGGCTGTCGCCCAGATGCCACCAGAGTCGCTGGTTCGAACCCTGCTCCCACTGGTTGTCGTGGTAATAGTTGACGCCCACCAGATCGAGATAGCGGGGCGCGCCGCCCAGCTCCGGATCACGTCTGCCGCTCAGCATGTCCCACGCCTGGTACTGGGTGTCACACAGGGCGCGTGCCAGCCCGTCGCTGTCGGGATCGGCGGGATCGGGCACGATATGGATCAGCGGATCGCAGTGCAGCAGGCGGGCGCGCGGATCCGCCTGCCAGATCGCATCACAGGCCGCCAGCGTAGCCCGCACCAGCTGACGCTTGGCGGCATCCGCCCGATCGGGTTCAGGGATCGCCTCACAGGGGAAAACCCCGACGGAGATGCCCCAGCTGAGGAAAGAGATCTCATTCATCGGTGAATAGACCGGCGCAGACGAATACCAGGGGGCGAGAAAGCGGGCCAGGGCGCCGCAGAAGGCGGCAAACCGGCTGACAAAGTCGTCACTGAACAGCGTGACGTCAGCGGGCCAGCCGTAGTGACAGAGTGTCCAGCTGAGCTGAATACCCTGCTCACGTGCGGCCACCATCCGCGCTGCGACGGTCGAGAAGTCATAGCGTCCATCGCGTTCACACAGCCGCCAGCCCACGCTTTCACGCACCGTGCCAAGGGAAAAGGGGGCCAGGGCGGCATAATCCGACGCTGCACGGCTCTGATGCTGATTCAGATCGTTCATCGACAGCGCAAGACCGGCAGGATTGATATGATCGGCCCCTTCATAACCTGCCTGCCAGAAACTGGAAAAAGGCGTCATGGCATCTCCCGAAAAAAAGCAACACGCTTCCCGCTGACGCGCCGTCGTGAAACGGGTCAGGGCGTTATGGGTATGCAAAGCAGACTGGCCGGTCGGGCCACTCTCAACGAACGGGCGATCCCTGCCATAAGCCACAGACGCTGAATGGCAGGCATCAGCACCTGTTGCAAAATGGACGAGTGAGATAGCAGGTTTCACAGACAGCGCTATCGGCAGGAAAAAGAGTGGCTTCTCTGAATGTTAAGTGATGAGGTGGAAGCCTTACTGGAAAGTATAGGCTGGGTAATGTTCTTGGCAAATTATTGAAGTAAAAAGAAAAAACGCAGCGGCAAAAAGCAGCCAGCCAGAAACAGGAAATTTTTGCTTCCGTTTCAGTCGCCAGCAAAATAAGCGCAGCGTGAGGCGAGACTGTCCCTTTTTCAGCTTTGTTAACCTTTTCCGCAGCCTGCAGAACGGTCAGACTCGCCCGCTTCAGGCTTACAGCTTCGCTTGCCTTTTGGCGAACAGGCGACAAGCTTGACGTATCGCTGGCCTGGATCTGCGGGCCAATCAATCGGCGGCGGCGAAGAGACGCCCCCTTTAAAACAGGATGTTTAGCAGACTATGTTCTCATTCGACTGGCACCGTTTTTTGCTCAACGATCAGCCCGCCACCTTTTTGTTTGAGGTGGTGGCGCGTGTCCTGATCGCTTATCTGGTGGTATTTACCTTTCTCAAAGTCTCCGGGCGGCGCGGCGTGCGTCAGCTGTCTCTGTTTGAACTGGTGGTGATCCTGACGCTGGGTTCCGCCTCGGGTGACGTGACGTTTTATGATGATGTGCCGGTGCTGCCGGTCATTATGGTGTTTGTGGTTCTGCTGTCGCTCTACCGTCTGACCACCTGGCTGACGGCGCTCAGTCCGCGCTTTTCACGGCTGATTCAGGGGGATGTGATTACCCTGATTAAAGACGGGCTGTATGTGCTGGAAAGTCTGGATCGGCTGAATATTTCCGAAGATGAGTTCTATATGGAGTTGCGGCAGAGCGGCGTGGAACATCTGGGGCAGATCCGCCTGGCGCTGGTGGAGGTCGATGGCCAGCTCAGCCTCTATTTCTATGACGACGATGCGATGCGCGCCGGGTTAAGCGTGCTGCCTCCCGCGCACCGGCAGGATTACAGCACGGTCCCGACGAGCGGGCTTTATGCCTGCACCCATTGCGGCCAGACCCGGACCATTGAGGCAGAGCAGCAGGCAGTCTGTCCGCGCTGCCAGCGGCAGCGCTGGTCTGTGGCGCTGACCGTGCGCCGGTTGCACTGATGGCCTCAGCCTGGAAAGCTGAACCGCAGCTAAACGCGTTGCAGCTTGTTCCCGGTTGCCACATAACTTTGCCTGATACTGACAGAAAATGAAAACGCTTCGGGCAGCATAGCGTCACCGTTATCAAAGAGGTGTGCGTATGAAAGTGAGGCTGGCCAGTGGGTTACTCTTTTTACTGTTATCGTTTGGCGCGTTTTCACAACAGGTGATTAGCGAAAGTCATCCCCATTCACGCAGCGCGCGACTGCTGGAACAGGGGAGCCAGGTGGATACGGCGGATAGTCCGGATGAACATCTGCTGGAGGGACGGGAGGGGCGGAGCACTCTGCAACGCAGGCCGTTTTAAGATAACGCCCCGGCAGAGCACGCTGCCGGGGCACCAGAGAGCCGAATCTGAACGCGTCAGAGCCGCAGGTTACAGGGTGGCCTGCGTGGGTGACAGGCCAGGCACCAGAATCACCTTGCGGCACTCCTCTTCCCGTTTGTTGAAAATATCGTAGCCGCGGGCCGCATCCTCCAGCGGCAGATGATGGGTCACAATCTCTTCCGGTGTCAGGTGGCCCTGTTCAATCAGCTTAAGCAGGTCAGGCAGATAGGCGTGAACGTGGGTCTGCCCCATCTTAAAAGTCAGCCCTTTGTCGAAGGCGTCACCAAACAGGAAGCCGTGAATAAAACCGGCGTAAACGCCCGGCACGCTGACGATACCGCCACGCCGCACCGCCGCAATACACTGGCGCAACGCTTTACCGCTACTGCCCTCCAGTTTGAGGTTGCTGAGTACGGTTTCCGTCAGGCTGCCTTTCGCCTCAAAGCCCACGGCATCAATCACCGCATCCACCCCGCGATTGCCGGCGCTCTGTTCGATGATCCAGCCTGCCGGGTCATCAATTTCATCGAAGTTAATCGGGATAACGCCATAGCGTTCACGGGCAAAGTTTAAGCGGTAGCTGTTGTGGTCGATCATGTAGATCTGTTCGGCCCCCTGCTGGCGGGCGCAGGCGGCGCTGAGCAGCCCCACCGGCCCGGCACCGAAAATAGCCAGGCTGGAACCGGGTCTGACCTCGGCATTTTTCACCGCCTGCCAGGCGGTCGGCAGGATATCGGAGAGGAACAGCACTTTCTCATCCGACAGCACCGGCGGCACTTTAAACGGGCCGGTGTTGGCTTTAGGCACCCGGACATACTCAGCCTGTCCGCCGGGCACACCACCGTAAAGTTTGCTGAAGCCAAACAGCGCGGCCGGCGGAGTAATATTTTTGCGGTTCAGGATGGCACCCCGGCCGCTGTTGGTGTTCTCACAGGCGGCATACTGATTAAGCAGGCAGAAAAAGCAGTCGCCACAGGCGATAACGAACGGGATGACCACCCGATCGCCTTTGGCGACGGCCGTGACCGCACTGCCTGTCTCAACCACTTCGCCCATAAACTCATGGCCAAAGATATCACCATGGCCGGTGCCGGGAATTTTGCCGCGATAGAGGTGGAGGTCTGAACCACAAATGGCCGTGGCGGTCACACGCAGAATGATGTCATCTGCGGCTTCCAGGCCGGGATCGGGGACGTTATCCACGCTGACTTTATGCGGGCCGTGGTAGGTTAATGCTTTCATCTGTTCATCTCCTGCTGATAAGGGAAGGGCGGTCAGACCGTGAGCCGTGACCACTCGCGGGGAAGTGTTGCGATATCTGAGCCTCAACCTGCGTGAAGTGTAGTCACCCTCAGAAGAGTAAGCAGAGCGGTGCAGGAGAAAGCCCCGTCTCAGCCGGGCTGGCAGGGAGGGGGTGTCCGGGTGTCAGCAACCGTGACAAGAGGCGCATCGGGCTGCCACCGCATCAGATCGGCAAAGGCGCGACGATAAGCCGTGTCGATTTGCGCCGGCACCTGTTCAATGTAGCGGAAAGCGTGTTCCCGCGTTTCACCGCTCAGCTGCTGCAGATAGTGCCGCGCCTGACTCAGCGTCGGTATCTGGCCTTCGACACCGGCCATGCGGGCGGGCAAATCAGTCCAGATGAGACCTTCAATCCCTCTGGCCTGCGCCCACGCCGCCAGCGGGCCTGTGGCGTTATCTGTCACCGTGATCATCCCGACGCCATCGACGCGGTTGTCCGGAATGGCCTCACGAAGCCGCAGCGCCTGGCAGGCCCGCTCCAGTGAAGCGGTATTCAGCCAGGCCCAGCACACCGGCACCGGACTGGCATTCAGGCAGATCGCCGTGGAGAGCTCACCGCCATCACTGATGCGCACAAATTCCACCGGTACGGCGGGACCATCATGATGCCACTCACTGGCGACCGGCAGCGCGCCGGTTTTCCAGATTAACGATCCCCAGCCCAGACAGGCAATTTTCATTCTCTTCTCCCGTGTTTGCGTCGCCACCTTCGCGACCCGTCAGAGTTAAAGCGTAGCCCGTTGTGCTTAACCGTTACAGGGATCACCTTTTTTAGTGCGGTAAAGCGGCCTTAAAGATGGCATGATCTGCCCCGCAGTCACTCTGCACAACCTGACGGTTATTTCAGCAATCTGTGCGCGTTTATCGGTGCGGCTTGAACTTTTATCGTCAGGTAGTGTAAAAAGTGGCGCACGCAAACGATTACCTGTGCATGTGCGTTGGCAGCATCACGCGCGCAGGTTCCGCTGCGACCGGGCCGGAAAGCAGGGGACGACACCTCTTTCAGCGGTCCAGGGTACTGGCGCTTTTAACACGGAATATCTGATGAAAACCACGCAAACTGGCACGCTGGGCGCGCTTGAAAGTGACGTCGATACGGGATGGCGTAAAACCGACACCATGTGGATGCTGGGTTTATACGGCACTGCGATTGGCGCGGGCGTCCTGTTTCTGCCGATTAATGCGGGCGTCGGCGGCCTCATCCCGCTGATCATTATGGCGATACTGGCGTTTCCGCTGACCTTTTATGCGCACCGTGCGCTGACCCGCTTTGTCCTCTCCGGCAAAAATCCGGCCGGTGATATCACCGAGGTTGTTGAGGAGCATTTCGGTGTCGGGGCGGGCAAGCTGATTACGCTGCTCTATTTCTTCGCCATCTACCCGATTCTGCTGATGTACAGCGTTGCGATTACCAATACGGTCGAGAGTCTGATGGTGAATCAGCTGGGGCTGGTGCCGCCGCCGCGCGCGCTGCTGTCGCTGCTGCTGATTGTCGGGCTGATGACCATTGTGCGCTTTGGCGAGAAGATGATTGTCAAAGCGATGAGCGTGCTGGTCTATCCCTTTGTCGCGGTGCTGATGCTGATGGCCTGCTATCTGATCCCGCACTGGCACGGCGCGGCGCTCTCCACGCTGACCTTTCAGCCTGCAGGCAGTAGCCTGTGGATGACGCTGTGGCTGGCGATCCCGGTGATGGTCTTCTCCTTTAACCACTCTCCCATTATCTCCTCCTTTGCGCTGGCGAAGCGCGAAGAGTATGGCGACGCCGCTGAGAAAAAGTGCTCGCGCATTCTGGCCTGCTCACACCTGATGATGGTGGTGACAGTGATGTTCTTTGTCTTCAGTTGCGTGCTGAGCCTGTCGCCTGAGGATCTGCATGCGGCCAAGGCGCAGAACATCACGATTCTCTCCTATCTGGCGAACCACTTTCAGGTGCCGATGATTGCCTGGCTGGGCCCGCTGATCGCGGTGGTGGCGATCACCAAATCGTTCCTGGGTCACTACCTGGGCGCGCGCGAAGGGTTCAACGGCATGGTCAATAAAGCGCTGCGCAGTCGCGGTAAAGCGATCGCGCCGGCCAGACTGAATCGCCTGACGTCACTCTTTATGCTGCTGACAACCTGGCTGGTGGCAACGCTGGACCCGAATATTCTCGGCATGATTGAGACGCTGGGCGGGCCGGTCATTGCCATGATCCTGTTCCTGATGCCGATGTACGCCATTCAGAAAGTCCCGGCAATGCGTCAGTACAGCGGAAAAATCAGCAACCTGTTTGTGGTGCTGATCGGAGTGATTGCCATCTCCGCTATTTTCTATTCGCTGGTGAAGTAATCCTGCCCACGGCAGGTGCCTCCTCCGGGAGGCACCTGCCGTTCCCCCTGTCATACACGCCTCCCGCGCTTCCGAATCCGGTTCATCCCCTGTCTCCTGCCTGACTGAAGTATCTGGTTAGCAATGGTTACAGTTGTTACAGAGTGACATGGTAGAGTTAACGCGAATAATTATTATTCCTTTAAAGGACAGGATGAACATGAAGATCGGGATGGCTGCTGCCACCACACTTTTGCTGTCGACCGCCTGCGCGGCCACCACTTATCCGGTCACCGTGACCGATATGGATGGACAGAAAATTACGCTGCAGAAAGAGCCTCAGCATGTGATTCTGCAGGATGGCCGCGACGTCATGACGCTGGCACTGCTGGATCGACAGAATCCGTTTCAGCGGGTCGTGGCCTGGAACAATCTGCCGAAAAAGCAGGACACGCAGACCTGGGATCTGCTGAAGCAGCGCTGGCCTCAGGCGACCTCAATTGTGGATATGGGCTTTAACGATCAGGGCCAGGTCAACCTGGAGAGCGTGCTGGCGAAACAGCCCGATCTGATGATTGCGCAGCTGCGTGCTAAACCCGCGCTGACACAATCAGGCGTGCTGGCCACCCTGAAAAATCTGCACATCCCGGTACTGTTCCTCGATGATGAGCTGCATCCGAAAGAGAATACCCTGAAGAGCGTGAGCGTGCTCGGCACGGTGCTGAACCGTGAAGCTGAAGCAAAAGACTACGCCGATTTTTATCAGCAGCGCTGGCAGGCGCTTCAGGAGAAGATCGCCCTTGTTCCGCACAAGCCGACGGTTTTTGTCGAGCCGATTGCCGGTAACAGCGACAACTGCTGCTTTAC
Organism: Pantoea sp. GM_Pan_3; assembly: GCF_026541045.1. Taxonomy (NCBI): domain Bacteria; kingdom Pseudomonadati; phylum Pseudomonadota; class Gammaproteobacteria; order Enterobacterales; family Erwiniaceae; genus Pantoea; species Pantoea sp. GM_Pan_3. Next base: position 243,958 of record NZ_JALNVA010000005.1, read on the forward strand.
CCACGGACACAACGGCTGGGGCGCGCTGGTGGAGGCGGTAGGCGGCAAAAATATTGGCTCTGCACTGCTGCCCGGCAGTTCCGGCTTTGTTTCGCTGGAGAAGATCATCGCCATGAAGCCGGATGTCTACATCATGACCGGCTCAAAGCGGCCGAACAGCAATGTGCTGCCGTTTGGTTACGGCGCGAATCAGGCCGAGGTAACCGCGACCTTTAAGCGCTTACTGAGCCGCACGGGGCTGGCGCAGATCGCCCCGGTCAGAGAGCAGCGCGTCTATGGCGTTTACCATCACTTCTACAATCATCCCTACAACATTATCGGGATGGAAATTCTGGCGAAAGATCTCTATCCGCAACAGTTCCGTGACCTCGACCCCACGGCGGATTACCACCACATCGTGACGCACTTTACGGGATTACCTGACGCGCCCGTGATCCTCAGTACGCCATAACCGGCCCCTGTCAGGGTACGGTTCCGTACCCTGACACACGTTTTCGCTGGCAGCGGCGATCGGCGTTTTGTCCGATGCGCCGGTCAGCCAGCGGGCAGGGCGGTCTCCAGTGTTAAGAAAGTGATAATTACGCGTAATGGTCTGTAAATTGGCGGTTTTTAAGAATTATACAGATGTTGCCATACAGGATTATTGCCATGATGCCGATCAACGGTGCCTGACAGCCGTTATTTTCGGAGGCAGTACCATGAAAAAAACAACATTAACGCTTATCGCTTCACTTTTGACATGCAGCACGCTCTTTTCTCAGACCACGCGGGCAGACGATCGCGGCGATCCGCACCGCCCGCCGGTGCCGCATCAGAATGATGGCCCTGGCCCGGATGCGTGGGGGCCCGGCCCGCATCCGGATCGTGACCGCGACGACCGCCATCGTCATGAGGAGCGGGAACGCCATGAGATTGAACATGCGCGTCATGATGACGAGCGCTTCCGTCACGACAGAGGGCGATATGAGCCGCGCGACGCATTCGCCTGGCAGGGACATGAGTTTCGCCGTGGCCATGCGATCCCGCGAGCCTATTGTGACGACCGTTACCGCGTTGACGACTGGGATGCGCGCGGACTGCCTGAACCTCCGCAAGGGGAGCACTGGGCAGACATCAACGGCAACTATGTGCTGATTGCGGCGGCAACCGGCATTATTACCTCACTGCTGCTGAACAACGCACTGAATTGATCCTACGGGATGGCGGCGGCCATCCCGCTTTCTTTCCGTTTTGCGCCGCCAGCGTCTATCCTGAGACTCCACACTGACATTCTCCCTGTGTAAGGAGTCATGATGACGACGGTTAAGATGGTTGCGGTTGATATGGATGGCACTTTTCTGGACGACAACAAGCAGTACAATCGATCCCGGTTTCTCGCCTGCTACCAGCAACTCACCGCCCGCGACATCAAATTTGTCGTGGCCAGCGGTAATCAGTACTACCAGCTCAAATCCTTTTTTCCGGAGGTCGCCAGCGATATCGCCTTTGTGGCGGAAAACGGCGCATGGATTATCAACCGTGATGAGGAGCTGTTCTGCGGCGCCTTTGACCGCCGCGATGTCGAAGCGGTCATCAACACCCTGCAAAACGGCAACTATCCCGGCCTGCGTTATCTGCTGTGTGGACGCGAAAGTGCGTACTACTTTGATGGCATGGAAGAGAGCTGGCTGAAAAAGATGCGTCACTACTGTCATCGCCTGAAGCCGATTCAGCATCTGGATGAGGTGCAGCATGATCGGTTGTTCAAGTTCGCACTGAATCTCTCTGACGACGCTATCGAGCCGCTGATGGCGGATATCGAGCGGCTGCATCATGGTCGTGTGGCCGCAACCTCAAGCGGACACGGCTCCGTTGACCTGATTGTGCCGGGCAATCATAAAGCGCACGGCCTGGATCTGCTCGCCACGCGCTGGGGCATCACACACGACCAGGTACTGGCGTTTGGTGATGGCGGCAACGATCTGGAGATGCTTAAGCAGTCTGGTTTCAGTTTCGCCATGGCCAACGCGCCACAGCGGGTGAAGCAGGCAGCACGCTATGCTGCTCCTGCTAATAACGAAGAGGGCGTGTTGCAGGTGATTGAGCAGATGCTGGCCGGTGAGGGGCCATTCGCAAATCTGCCCGCGTAACGGGCAGACGCGGTTTTCGGAAGGGCAGAGGCGGGTCATCTGGCCCGCCTCGCTTCACGCCGTGATGCGCCAGGCCTGGGCGATCATCGTCTCCATCTGTTCGCGGCTGTAATTCACCAGCGAATTTTTGCTGTTGGCGCGCGCCAGTATCCACTTCACCTCTTCGCCCGTCAGCGTGGGCCCCCCCTGCCAGAACGGCAGAATCGCCTGCTGCTGCAGCCACGTTTTGAGGAACTGCGCGGGTGAGTCGGTGGCTTCACTGAAAAGCTGCCCATGTAACGCTGACATCAGTGTCTGCTGCAGCGGATGATCGCTGTCGGCCAGCCGATCCAGGAAGGGGAACAACAGCCGCCCGCACACTTCGCCGTGGTGAAACGGTTTTATCGCGCCCAGTTCGCCTGCAATACCGTGGATGACCCCCAGACCGGCGCTGCTCAGCGCAACTCCCCCCAGCCACGATGCCATCATCATCGACTCTCTTGCCGCATCGCCCGCACTCTCTTCACTGTTCAGCGCCGGCCAGGCCTGGATAAACTGACGCAGGCCGGTCACGGCCAGCTGTTGAGTGAAAAGATTACCTTTCGCGGAGAGGTAGGCTTCAAACAGGTGGGTAAAGGCATCGATCCCGCAGGTCGCCAGCACGTGGTCAGGTGCCCCCTTCAGCAGATCGGGATCGAGAATAGCCACTTCCGGGACAAAAACCGGGTGGCGCAGTGAGGCTTTGATCTGAATATCGCGCTGGTCGGTCACCACCGCATTCTGCGTCACTTCACTGCCGGTCCCGGCCGTCGTCGGAATAGCAATCAGCGGTAACGTGACTGGCTGAACCGTGCTGTCGCCCACCTTTTCCAGATAGCGGGCCGTCGGCAACGGATGTTGCATCATCGCGCTGAACGCTTTAGCCGCATCCAGCACGCTGCCCCCGCCGATGGCCACCACCCGATCCACATGACCCCGCCAGCGTGCCACCCAGCCATCAATCTCAGCAGGAGAGGCTTCATGGCTGACAATTTCATAGCCGATAATCTGCGCGTTCAGGTCAGCTTTAATCCGTTCATACGCCGCGCCCTGCAGAAAGGATTGCCCGCAAAACAGCAGGGTAGGCTGTGACCGGGCGGCCAGCAGCGGCACCAGTTTATCGAGGCTGCCGCGGCCAAAGAGGGTTCGTTGATTACTGTACAGCTCACTCAGGTTCACACTCACCAGCGCATCCTTTTTACATTTCACTAAAATCTGAGTGTAACGAAAAGCGCGCCGCCGGCACTGGCAAACTTTCTGATAACGTCCCGGTAAAAAGTTGATCATCTTCGCAAAACAGAAATTCACCCCGGCGGGGTGGTGCTTTACTGCAGATGTTACCCTTAACATGTTATCGGTAACAGCGTTTGTCCGGATGTATAAAATTCTTACAGGCGCACTGTTTTGCAGCCCTCAGGGGACCATGATAACAACCGACACTGGATTCCATTCAGTGCGCAAGGTGGAGAAAACCTATGCCATTACTCTATGTGGCGATCGGCGTCGCGTTACTGCTGCTGCTGATGATTCGCTTTAAGCTTAATGGATTTATCGCGCTGATCCTGGTGGCGCTGGCTGTCGGCGTGATGCAGGGCATGCCGGTCAATAAAGTAATTACGTCTATTAAAGCGGGGGTCGGCGGCACGCTCGGCAGCCTGGCGCTGATCATGGGCTTTGGTGCCATGCTGGGTAAGCTGCTGGCCGACTGCGGCGGTGCGCAGCGTATCGCGACCACGTTGATCGAAAAATTTGGCACAAAGCACATTCAGTGGGCGCTGGTGCTGACCGGTTTTATCGTCGGATTTGCACTGTTCTATGAAGTTGGCTTTGTACTGATGCTGCCGTTGGTGTTCAGCGTGGCGGCGTCGGCGCGCGTGCCGCTGCTCTATGTCGGCGTGCCGATGGCGGCTGCACTGTCCGTTACGCATGGCTTTCTGCCACCGCATCCCGGCCCGACCGCCATCGCCACGCTGTTCAATGCTGACATGGGCAAAACGCTGCTGTTTGGCACCCTGCTGGGTATTCCTACGGTGATTCTGGCGGGCCCGGTTTACGCCCGCTTCCTGAAGGGCATCGACAAACCGATTCCGCAGGGACTCTATAACCCGAAAACGTTCACCGAAGCAGAAATGCCCAGCTTTGGGGTCAGCGTCTGGACGGCCCTGGTGCCGGTGGTGCTGATGGCCCTGCGTGCGGTGGCAGAGATGCTGTTGCCAAAAGGGCATGTGCTGCTGCCGTATGCTGAGTTCTTTGGCGACCCGGTCATGGCCACCCTGATTGCCGTACTGATTGCCATCTTCACGTTTGGCCTCAACCGCGGCCGCTCAATGGAACAGGTAATGGATACCCTGACCGACTCGATCAAAATCATCGCTATGATGTTGCTGATCATCGGTGGCGGCGGGGCCTTTAAGCAGGTACTGGTCGACAGCGGCGTGGATAAATATATCGCCAGCATGATGCACTCGACTCAGCTGTCACCCATCTTTATGGCCTGGTCTATTGCGGCGGTGCTGCGTATCGCGCTGGGTTCGGCAACGGTGGCGGCGATTACCGCAGGTGGCATTGTGGCCCCGCTGATTGTCACCAGTGGTGCCAGCCCGGAACTGATGGTGATCGCCGTAGGGTCCGGCAGCGTCATCTTCTCTCACGTTAACGACCCTGGCTTCTGGCTGTTCAAGGAGTATTTCAACCTGACGATAGGTGAGACCATTCGCTCCTGGTCGGCGCTGGAAACCATTATCTCCGTGTGCGGCCTGGTGGGCTGTCTGCTGCTCTCCTGGGTAATCTGATCCCCTGCCGCTGGCACACCGCCTGCCAGCGGCCCTCTGCTGGCTCTCTGAAGAGGATGGTGCTCATAAAGAGGGCCGCGCTATGCGGCCCATGGGTGATAACAGTTAACGCTGCCCGCTTAATGAGGCGCTTCAAAACCGGCTTTCACCATCTGTTCCCGAAGCGCACGCGCAATTTCGCGGTTGCCGCCAGTGACGGGATAGATGACATTATTCACCACATCATCAAGGTAGTGCTCTTCAAACTCCTGCATCGTGAGCTGAGTGCCACCCTCATCGTTGATGGCGAAAGAACCTTTAATGTGGTTACCGCTGTTTTTAGCCTTAAGGCTGTAGCGGCCCATACTGGTATTAATCGTGCTCATACGATCTCCTCACAACTCATGTCAATCTCCTCACTATTGAGATTGAGATCTGCCTTGCCGCCTGAATTTTAGCCAGGAGTCGTCTGTAAAACGAAGAAAGAGGGCGGGTAAAAGACGGGGTTGCGATCGCACTCTCAGAATGCAAATAAAAGCAAAAGTTGATGAACCTGTAACCGGTTAACGACTTAGTGAAGCGGCAGAGCCTGGTTTTCTGACTATACTGCTTACAGGAAACCTGTTTAACCAGCGAGGGAAAAGGAAATGAAAATTATTCTGTGGATTATCGCGATCATTTTTATCGTGGGCTTACTGACCCTGACAGGGGTGTTCAAACTGATTTTCTGATTTCTGTTAAAGATTCTGCGACAGCGGGCACCTAATCAGGTGCCCGAAACGTTTTCTGGCTGGCCAACAGACACTGTGTAATCGGGTCCATTGGCGTATTCGGCAGTAGATCCCGCGAGCCCAGCTGTTTTCGACAGCATGCGCAACAGGCACCATGAAAGGTGCGCTGGCCCTCTTTGTAATCAGCAAAAACGAACCGGGCGCTTCCACACTGACTACAGCGTATTTTCATCACCATCCTGCGTATGACCTCCTTTGGACTGACACTGTGCTGATCGCGTTCCCTGACCGGTTAAGCAGACTTAATCTATTGCTATGCAATATTATTCCGGACTGCGATGAGAAAAGTAGTGTCTTATGAGCATGAATGTTTGCTGCCAAATGCGAATCCGGCCTGTAAAAACCACTTCATTGATCATGATCAAAGATTGTCATCTATTGGCTAAAACGCCCGCAGATGGCCTGTCCTGGCGCGGATAAACGGCACGGCAGGCTCAATTTTGTCGGAAAGAAAGGCGAACTGGCGGTGAACTAATCGCAATTTATTTGCAATAAGTGATTTTTTATCCTGTTATAGCTTTCAGCCGCCTGAAAATTGCACCAGCGTCAGACGCCTGGCTGACCCGGCAGAGAAAAAAATGGGCGTTTTTACGCGCCATATCGTCAGAAAGAACAGGAACGCGTCTCAATAAGATTTTTCTTTTTCAGCCACAGCGCCTGTTAAGTTGAAATTCAAAAAAGGCATGACTTTCCAGCGTGTTAGCGCGAAGAAGAGGAAAGGCGTTCGCTAGCTGCTGAAACCGATTTCGCAAGTCGGAAAGCAGGAAAGTGTGATGGATGCACAGAAAGTCGATATTTATCACTTTTTCATCAAATCGTGCTGGACAAATCCCTCCGCAATTGCTGTACTAGATGCCGACACAGTTTAGTGTCCATTTTTCATGTAAAGGTAATATAGATGTCTAAGATCAAAGGTAACGTTAAGTGGTTTAATGAATCTAAAGGATTCGGTTTCATTACTCCTGAAGATGGCAGCAAAGATGTATTCGTACACTTCTCTGCAATCCAGAGCAACGGCTTCAAAACTCTGGCTGAAGGTCAGCGCGTTGAGTTTGAAATCACCGACGGTGCTAAAGGCCCATCTGCTGCTAACGTTATCAGCCTGTAAGTTAACAGTCAGAATTCTAAAAACCCGCCTGATGGCGGGTTTTTTTATGCCTGTCATCTGCGCGTCACCTTCTCCTGTCTATCCTGCGCTGCTGGCTCGTCTGCCGCACAAACTGCGCGACGCTTCACAATAAATCCTCGTAACATATTTATAACAAGCTGAAGTGCCGCTTTTTTGCGGGCAACGCGTTATAACAGAGTGACAGATCCCGGTGGGTGAGGAGGCAGGATGAATATACGGCAGGCAGAGTTAAAAGACAGTTTTGCGCTGAGTGCGTTGCTCAGCGAATTAGGCTACGGCGGCACCGAAGGTTTTATTGAGCAGCGCCTGGCGCAGTTATGCAGCGATCCCAGTGAGGCACTCTTAGTGGCGGAACAGGATAACCAGGTGCTGGGATTCCTTTCCCTGCATTTCATTCCACAGCTGGCGCTGGCCGGTGACTTTGCCCGCATCAGCTACTTCTGCATTGCCGAAGGCGAGCGCAGCAAAGGGATGGGGCAGCAGCTGCTTCAGCATGCTGAGGCGCTGGCCGCGCGTCGTGGCTGCGATCGCATGGAGGTGCATTGCCACCAGTCGCGCCTGAAAGCGAATCTCTTCTACGGCCGTGAAGGCTTTGCCGAATCACCCCGTTATCATATTAAATCCCTGGCGAGTTAATTTTCAGCTGGCGGGTGAGCCTCCCGCAGGAGAGCGGCCGGTGGTCAGTGCTTTCTGCTCTCTCCGCGCCAGACAGGCAGCAGAAACGGTTGCCCTGCGCACGTCCTTCAGGAGCCCGCCTGAGCTGACAGGCTCTCTCCGGCAGACTTTTCCGGTGTGTTCAGGTTACGATGCTCCCTCAGCCCGACCGCAGAGCAGAGTGCCGCGGCGTTGATCAATGAGGGTAGTGAACAGGGGCAGCCTGAGCGAATCCCTCTGACAGGGTCGCCGGAAGGCTGTTGATGGCGACAGCAGGAGAAGAACAATGATGAGAGTGGCTCTGGGGCAGTTTGCCGTTGGTCGTGAATGGCAGGAAAACGCCGCTGTCTGTCTGGATCTGATGCAGCGGGCGGCGGAAGGGGGAGCCGATCTGCTGGTCCTGCCGGAAGGCGTGCTGGCGCGGGATATTACCGATCCCGATATCGTGCTGAAAGCGGCGCAGCCGCTGGATGGCCCTTTCCTGAGCCAGCTGCTGGCAGCCAGCAAAGAGCGTGCCCTGACGACGATCCTCTGTCTGCATGTTCCCGACGGCGCGCAGAAAGCGCTTAACGTGCTGGTTGCCTTCCGACAGGGTGAGATCATCGCCGTCTATGAAAAACTGCATCTCTATGATGCTTTCACAATGCAGGAGTCGCAGCGGGTCAATCCCGGCCGGGTCATTCCTCCGCTGATTGAGGTGGCCGGTATGAAGGTGGGCTTAATGACCTGCTATGACGTGCGGTTTCCGGAGATGGCGCGGCGGCTGGCGCTGGACGGTGCCGATGTCCTGGTGCTGCCTGCCGCCTGGGTGAAAGGCCCGCTAAAAGAGATGCACTGGGAACTGCTGACCCGCGCCCGTGCGCTGGAGAACACCTGCTATATGGTGGCGGCGGGCGAATGTGGTCCGCGCAATATCGGCAACAGTCTGGTGGTGGACCCGATGGGGGTCGCAGTAGCAAACGCGGCGGAAGCGCCCGCACTGCTGTTTGCCGACCTCGATCCCGAACGTCTTGCCTATGCCCGTCAGGTGCTGCCGGTGCTGGAGAACCGGCGTTTTGCCCGGCCTGAACTCGACGGAGAGTGAAACAAACAGAGCCTGAGGCGGATACGCTGACGGCAGGGGTGTCAGATCTTACTCTGTTACAGATTCTGCTTGTGGTGACAGGCAATCTGCGCGTAAATAACAGTCACCGTTATTCGATAAAGTTGAAAGGTTAAATATGGAAGGTATCAGTATTGCCAAGCTGCTGATTATCGGTGCGCTTATCGTACTGCTTTTTGGTACCAACAAGTTGCGCTCGCTGGGTGGCGATCTGGGCTCCGCAATCAAGGGCTTCAAGAAAGCCATGAAAGATGAAGATACCAGTGCAACCCGAAATACGGCTGAAGACGTGCCTGCAGAACGCGTCGTTCATAAAGATTAATCGGTTATTTGCAGCAAATAACTGTTACTTTTTATTTCAGGCACACATAAAAAAACCAGACTGTCAGCAGTCTGGTTTTTTGTTTTTACGCAGCAGCAAAGCGGGAATTACTTCACTTCCATCCCTTTCGCCTGCATATCGGCATGATAGGAAGAGCGGACAAACGGACCACATGCCGCATGCGTGAAGCCCATCGCCATCGCTTCTTCTTTCATCTCATCAAATTCGGCCGGGCTGACGTAACGCTGAACCGGCAGATGGTGACGGCTCGGCTGCAGATACTGACCCAGCGTCAGCATGGTGACGCCATGGCGACGCAGATCGCGCATCACTTCAATGATTTCGGCATTCGTTTCGCCCAGACCCACCATCAGACCTGATTTGGTCGGGACATCCGGGTGCGCTTCTTTGAAACGCTCCAGCAGCTTCAGCGACCACTCGTAGTTAGCGCCTGGACGAACCTGACGATAGACGCGCGGTACGTTTTCAAGGTTGTGGTTGAACACATCCGGTGGCGTCGCGGTGAGGATCTCCAGCGCGCGATCCATACGGCCGCGGAAGTCCGGCACCAGCGTCTCAATTTTGATCGTCGGATTTTTTTCGCGAATCGCGCTGATGCAGTCGGCAAAATGCTGAGCGCCACCGTCACGCAAATCGTCACGGTCAACCGAGGTGATCACGACGTAACGCAGTCCCATGTCGGCGATGGTCTGCGCCAGCTTCGCGGGCTCACCGGCATCAGGCGCGTTAGGACGCCCATGGGCCACATCGCAGAACGGACAGCGGCGGGTACAGATTGCGCCCAGGATCATAAAGGTGGCGGTGCCATGGTTAAAGCATTCGGCGAGGTTAGGGCAGGAGGCCTCTTCACAGACCGAGTGCAGGCCGTTTTTACGCATCGCCGCTTTGATGCCCTGAATACGACTGGAGTCAGCTGGCAGCTTGATTTTCATCCATTCCGGCTTACGCAACATCTCCTGCCGTTCAACAGCCACGGTTTTCACCGGGATCAGCGCCATTTTGTCTGCGTCACGATATTTGACGCCGCGTTCCATCTGAATTGGTTTACTCATAAATCAGCAGGTTCCGGTCGGATTGCGATTTGAAAGCGTTCCCATTCAAACCGGGAAGGATGCTTTCAACTTTATTTGAAAAAAGTGCAAAAATTATATCATCTCAGCGCCCGGGAAGCAGCCACCGTCAGCGCGGAAAAGTTACATATTTGTAAATTCGCATTCAGCGCTAAGGCTGAACCGGCAGATCATCCGTGGTCCACTCAACATGGTCGTAACCGGCCAGCCGCGCAAACGCGCTGACGAGCGGTGAACGAACCTGTTCTGTCGTAACGCCCGGCCGGAAATGACTTAACTGAGTCATGCTCATGCCGGCGTAGCCGCAGGGGTTAATCCGCAGAAAGGGGGAGAGATCCATCGCCACATTCAGCGCCAGACCATGAAACGAGCAGCCTTTGCGGATGCGTAATCCCAGTGAGCAGATCTTTTCATCACCCACGTAGACGCCAGGGGCATCGGCACGCGCGCGGGCGCTGACGCCAGATTCCGCCAGGGTGGCAATCACCGTCTCTTCCAGAATCGTAACCAGCTGGCGGACGCCAAGCTTACGGCGTTTGACATCGATCAGGACATACATCACCTGCTGTCCCGGACCGTGATAGGTCACCTGGCCACCGCGGTCGCTCTGCACCACCGGAATCTCTCCCGGCATCAGCAGATGTTCCGCTTTTCCTGCCTGGCCCTGGGTAAAGACCGGCGGATGTTCAACCAGCCAGATTTCGTCGCGACTCTGTTCATCGCGCTGGTCGGTGTAGTGGTGCATGGCATCGGAGACAGATTGCCAGTCGCGCAGACCGGACTGACGGACGAGAAGGGTTTCAACTGACAAAACGAGAATCCGCTAAAGAAGAATCGCTGGATAATGTCGGCAAACCGTCAGGCACAGGCGCCTTGCCGACCCGTAAATTACAGCACCATCCGCACAATTTCGATCTTGCCCAGCTCTTCGTACAGGCGCTCGACCTGTTCGATGTGGGTCGCGTTGATGGTGATGTTAACCGAGTGATAGTTGCCTTTGCTGCTCGGCTTAACTTCAGGACTGTAGTCGCCGGGCGCATGACGTTGCACCACTTCAACCACTTGATCAACCAGCTCCGGTTGCGCCAGACCCATTACTTTGTAGGTAAACGGGGTAGGAAATTCGAGCAGCTCATTCAGTTTGGTTTTCATATTAACTCCGGTGCATAAAAAACAGGCTCCCGCCTGAGCGGGAGCATCATAATATCGTGTAATGGGGGCGGAGGGGTGATTTTTCAATCACCCGTCACGCTTAACCGAACCAGTGATGGAACATCAGCTTGATGTAATCAACGATACGGCCAAAGAAACCGCCTTCGGAAATTTCATTCAGTACCACCAGTGGACGCTGTTCGATGGTTTTGCCATCCAGCTGGAAGTTGATGCTGCCGACGACCTGGTTTTTCTTCAGCGGGGCATGCAGTTCTGTGTTGTTCAGCACATAGCTTGCCTTCAGATCTTTCATGCGGCCACGTGGAATGGTCAGGTAGGCATCTTTTTCCACACCCAGCTGCACGCGGTCATTATCGCCGAACCAGACCGGCTCAGAGGCGAACTCTTTACCTGCTTTCAGCGGCGCGACGGTTTCAAAGAAACGGAAGCCCCAGGTCAGCAGTTTCTTGCTCTCCGTTTCACGGCCTTTAAAGGTGTGCCCGCCCATGACGGCAGAAATCAGGCGCATCTGGCCTTCTGTCGCTGATGCCACCAGGTTAAAACCTGCCGAATTGGTGTGACCGGTTTTGATCCCATCCACATTCAGGTTGGTATCCCACAGCAGACCGTTACGGTTCATCTGACGGATATTGTTGAAGGTGAACTCTTTCTCTTTATAGATGGCGTACTCTTCCGGCACATCGCGGATCAGCGCCTGACCGATCAGCGCCATGTCGCGCGCGGAGCTGTACTGACCTTCAGCGTCCAGACCATGCACCGTGCCGAAGTGGGTATTCTGCAGGCCAAGCGCTTTGACGTAGTTGTTCATCAGATTAACGAACGCGTCCTGGCTGCCGGCAACATAGTCAGCCATCGCTACACAGGCGTCGTTACCGGACTGCAGCACAATCCCACGGGTCAGCTGAGAAACCGGTACGCGGTCGCCTGGCTTCAGGAACATCAGCGAGGAGCCTTTAAACACCGGGTTACCGGTGGCCCAGGCATCCTGACCGATGGTGACCATATCGTCCTGATGAATTTTACCGGCTTTCACGGCCTGACCGATGACGTAGCTGGTCATCATCTTAGTCAGGCTGGCAGGATCGCGGCGTGCATCGGCATTTTTCTCCGCCAGCACTTTGCCCGAGTTGTAGTCGATAAGGACATACGCTTCGGCATCAATGTCCGGTACGCCCGGAATCATGGTCTTGAGATTGACGTCATCAGCGATAGCAGCATGGCTGAGGGAGAAAGCGATCAGTGATCCCACTGTCAGGCGTTTCAGCAAACGAGAGGATTTCAGCGTGTTCATGTGTAGGACTACAACATCCGTGAGTTTGAGGTTTAAAAAAGTCACTTATCATACCCAATGCCAGGGGCGCTGGCATGGGGTGAAATGATTGGGTTGTTAGCAGACGTAACGTGCAGCGGTCTGACAAACGGATCAGCGACGCGTATTAGTAATAAATGAAGCGGTCTGGCCTTCACTGCTCAGGCGCTGTTGCAGCGCGGCGGCTTCGGCGCGGGTAGCGTACCCGCCAAGCTGCACGCGATAAACATTGTTGCCTGCGTCTTCAACTTTCCCGGGCACACCATAACGCTGGCTCAGGCTTTTCATCATCTGCTGTGCACGCGCCGGATCGTTCAGCGCGCCGACCTGCACGACATAGCCCGCTGCGGTTCCACGGCTGGCCGCAGGCGCGGCGCTGGCGGCGGCGGGAGCAGCAACCGCTGCCGGTGCGGCAACGGCGGCAGCGGGCGGTTCACTGCCTTCCAGCACGCCGCTCGCTAAAGGCTGGGGCGCGCCAAGAAAGCCGCTGCTCTGCACCGGTGCACCCATGCTGTCACTGCTCTGCAGCGTGCTGTTACTGATAGCGTCCACATTCTGCGCTGGCGGCTGAGCAGCCGCTGCGCTGCCGCCATTCATGACTGCGCCACCACTCAGGTCCGGACGGGCGGGCAGGGCGTAACTCTGTTTCGCTACGACGGTGCCGATGGTGCCAGGACCGGAGAGTGAGCCGTCAGGCGCGACCTTGATAAAGTCGACCCGCACCCGCGAATTGTTCGAGATATTCAGGCGGTCACCGGCGGCGCGGGAGAGATCGATAATACGACCCGGCGTATAAGGACCGCGATCGTTCACCCGCACCACAATCTGACGACCGTTGGCGATATTGGTGACGCGCACATAGCTCGGCAGCGGCAGGGTAGGGTGGGCCGCTGTCAGCGCATCGGGATCGTAGGTTTCACCGATGGCGGTGCGGTTGCCCTGCGCTTCTTCACCGTACCAGGTGGCCAGACCGACTTCACTGAAGTTGGAGGGATCTTTAACGATGCGATAATTTTTGCCGTTGACGCTGTAATCCTGGCTGGTGCCCGGATTAACCGGCTCATAACGTGGCTCAACGCCCGGAATCTCTACCACTGGTCCATTGTATGCCGGTTGCGGCGGCGCCGTATTTTGGGGTTCCGGCGTGGTACAGGCCGCCAGAACCAGTGATGCCAGTGCAACGCCAAGCCATTCCTTACGCATCTGCAGCCTCTTAGACACTTTTAGATAACATTTTTCGGTGAGTGTGGATCGACATCACGATGCCAAATCCCGCCATAAGCACGATTAGCGCGGAGCCGCCATAACTGACCAGCGGCAGCGGTACGCCAACCACCGGTAAGATACCACTAACCATGCCAATGTTAACGAAAACATAAACGAATAAAATCAGCATTAAACCGCCCGCCATGACCCGGCCAAAGGTGGTCTGCGCCCGCGCGGCCACCACCAGTCCGCGCATGATCAGCAGCAGATACAGGGTCAGCAGCAGCAGCACGCCCACCAGGCCTAACTCTTCGGCCAGAACCGCAAAAATAAAGTCGGTGTGACGTTCCGGCAAAAACTCCAGCTGAGACTGGGTGCCCTGCAGCCAGCCTTTGCCGCGCAGTCCCCCCGAGCCAATGGCGATTTTCGACTGAATGATGTGATAGCCAGCACCCAGCGGATCCGTTTCCGGGTCGAGCAGCATCATGACGCGATCGCGCTGATAGTCGTGCATCAGGAAAAACCACAGGATCGGGATAAAGGCGGCCACCAGCAGCACCGCCACGCCAATCAGTTTCCAGCTCATCCCTGACAGGAACAGCACAAACAAACCCGAGGCGGCAATCAGGATGGAGGTACCGAGGTCGGGCTGCGCGGCCACCAGCAGGGTAGGCACGAAGATCAGCACCAGCGCAATACCGGTATTTTTCAGCGTCGGCGGGCAGACGTCACGGTTAATAAAGCGCGCGACCATCAGCGGCACCGCGATCTTGGCAATCTCCGAGGGCTGAAAACGGACAAAGCCGAGATCGAGCCAGCGCTGTGCGCCTTTACTGATCTGACCGAAGGCATCTACCGCCACCAGCAGGATGACGCAGACAATATAGAGGTAAGGTGCCCAGCCTTCATAGACACGTGGTGGCACCTGCGCCAGCACAATCATGATCACCAGGCCCATCGCGATCTGACCCAGTTTACGCTCCATCATGCCCGGGTCCTGACCACTGGCACTCCAGATCACCACGGCGCTGTAGGTCAGCAGGCCGAGGATGATCAGCATAAACAGCGGATCGATGTGGATGCGCATCCAGATTGATCGTTTCTGCGGACTATCTTGCATCGACATGTTTATTCACCTTCATAACCGGGCGGCACCGGGGCGGCGTCCGGCAGGACTGTATTGTTATCACCTAACATGATGTGATCCAGAATCTGGCGCATGACGGTGCCGACAGCCGGACCGGCGCCACCGTTTTCCAGAATAATGGTCACGGCAACCCGAGGTTTGTCATAGGGAGCAAACGCGGTCATTAACTTATGGTCGCGTAATCGTTCAGCAATTCTGTGGGCGTTATAGGTTTCATTTTCTTTCAGGCCAAAGACCTGTGCCGTACCGGACTTGGCGGCGATTTTGTAGGGCGCATCCGCAAAGCTCTTGTGCGCGGTGCCGTTAGGGCGGTTTGCCACGCCATACATGCCATCTTTGGCGATTTCCCAGTAGCCGGAATGGATATCGCCAATCGGCGCGGCAGGCGGCTGGCGATAGGGCACCAGCGTCCGGCCTTCACGGGTGGCGCGCAGGATATGCGGCACACGGATGATGCCATCGTTAATCAGAATCATCATCGCTTTGTTCATCTGCAGCGGCGTGGCCGTCCAGTAGCCCTGGCCGATACCCACCGGGATGGTGTCACCCTGATACCACGGCTTTTTGAAGCGTCTCATCTTCCAGTCTCGGGTCGGCATATTGCCGGCGCTCTCCTGCGGCAGGTCGATGCCGGTCCGGCTGCCGTAGCCAAACTTGTTCATCCACTCAGAGAGGCGATCGATGCCCATGTCATAGGCGACCTGATAGAAGAAGGTATCGGCAGACTCTTCCAGCGCTTTGGTGACGTTGAGACGACCATGGCCCCATTTCTTCCAGTCGCGGAAACGCTTTTCGGAACCGGGAAGCTGCCACCAGCCGGGATCGAAAACACTGGTGTTGCGGTTAATCACCCCGGCACTCATGGCGGAGACGGCGACATAGGGTTTGACCGTAGAGGCGGGAGGGTAGGCAGCCTGAATCGCGCGGTTATAGAGCGGGCGGTTTTCATCTTCCAGCAGGCCGCGGTAATCCTTACTGGAAATCCCGTCGACAAATAAGTTGGCGTCGTAGCTGGGGGTGGAAACCATGGCGAGGATTTCGCCGGTGCGCGGATCGCTGACGACCACCGCTGCACGACTGCCCGCCAGCAGGGTTTCAATATATTGCTGCAGCTTGAGATCGATCGTCAGATAGATATCGCGGCCCGCCTGAGGCGACTCCTCATGCAGCTGGCGAATGACCCGGCCACGGTTATTGACCTCAACCTCCTCAAAGCCGGTTTTGCCATGCAGGAGATCTTCATAATAGGCTTCGATGCCCAGCTTGCCGATATCGTGGGTCGCGGCGTAATTTGGCCAGATCCCCTCTTTATCGAGGCGGGCCACATCACGATCGTTGATTTTGGATACGTAGCCGACCACATGCGTCAGCGTGGAACCGTATGGGTAGTAGCGGCGCTGATAGCCTTTCACTTCCACGCCGGGGAAGCGGTACTGATTGACCGCAAAACGGGCGACCTGCACCTCATTCAGCGCTGTTTTCACCGGAATGGAGGTAAAACGACGCGAGCGTTTACGCTCTTTCTGGAAGTTTTCCAGATCTTCATCCGTCAGCTCCAGGATCGGGCGCAGATTCTCCAGCGTCTGTTGCAGGTTATCGACTTTTTCCGGCACCAGTTCAGCCTGATAGATGGTGCGGTTCAGCGCCAGCGGCGTGCCGGTACGATCGTAGATAATGCCGCGGCTGGGCGCGACAGGCACCAGTTTTATGCGGTTCTGGTTGGAGCGGGTACTGTAATCATCAAAGCGAAGGATCTGCAGATGGTAAAGGTTCACCACCAGGATTGAAGAGAGCAGCAAAATACCGACGAAGGCGAAAAACGCCCGACGGACAAAGAGTTTCTGTTCGGCGCTGTAATCGCGAAAGGCGTTGCTTTGTAATTTCATCCGCTACTTGTCATGTCTGGTGTGGGCTGATCGGTCATTCACGATGATAAGGATGATTTGCCGTAATGCTCCAGGCTCGATACAGACTTTCCGCAACCAGCACGCGCACCAGCGGATGGGGCAACGTCAATGCTGACAGGGACCAGCTCTGCTCTGCCGCCGCTTTGCAGGCGGGGGCCAGGCCTTCAGGCCCGCCAATCAGCAGGCTGACATCGCGGCCATCCAGTTTCCAGCGTTCAAGCTGCTGCGCCAGCTGCGGGGTTTCCCACGGATGACCGGGAATATCCAGCGTGACGATGCGATTTCCTTTGCCGACCGCCGCTAACATCGCTTCACCCTCTTTTTCAAGAATGCGTTTGATATCAGCATTTTTGCCGCGTTTCCCCGCGGTGACTTCGGTCAGCTCAAGTGGCATATCTTTCGGGAAGCGGCGCAGATACTCCATGAAACCGGTCTGCACCCAGTCGGGCATTTTCGTGCCGACGGCAACAAGTTGCAGTTTCACCGATTAGCCCCAGAGTTTTTCCAGCTCATACAGCTGGCGACTCTCTTCCTGCATCACGTGCACGATGACATCACCGAGATCAACCACGATCCAGTCCGCCGCGCTTTTACCTTCGATGCCCAACGGCATCAGGCCAGCTAAACGGGACTCCTGCTCAACGTGTTCTGCGATCGAGGTCACATGACGTGTAGAGGTGCCGGTGCAGATGATCATGAAATCGGTGATGCTGGATTTGCCCTGAACGTCGATGGTCACGATGTCCTGGCCTTTGAGATCATCAATCTTATCAATAACGAACTCTTGGAGTGCTTTACCTTGCAAAAGGTTCCCCTCTGAATCTGATGGTAACGGGCCGGCTGCGAGCCCGGAAAGTGCAGCCAGAAAATTAAGCGGCGCAGTATAGCATGCCCGGATCAGTCGCGATATAAGCCTTCGCGGTCGATATAGTCGATCACCGCCGGGGGCAACAGGTCGTCGCAGGGCAGGTTCTGATGGCGGCGGCGGCGGATTTCGGTTGCCGAAATGTTATACAGCGGCGTGTCTGCCAGCCAGATATGGCCCGCAGGCTGCTGATGCAGCTGCCGGATTTCGCCGGCGAGGTGTTCATTGAGCCACTGCTGCATCTCCGGCGCCTCAAAGCGCGTGGCGTAGCCCGGCCGCTGGCACACCAGCAGATGACAGAGTGACAGCAGATCCTGCCAGCGATGCCAGCTGGCTAAGCTCAGTAAGGAGTCCTGACCAATGATAAATCCCAGCGGCTGGGCGGCACCGCGTTCGGCGCGCCAGGCCTCCAGGGTTGTCACGGTCCAGGAGGGCGTATCGCGCGCCAGCTCACGGGTATCAATATCAAACAGCGGCAAACCGGCGATGGCACAGCGCAGCATGTCGACCCGCTGGGCCGCACTGGCTTCCGGCTGCGGACGATGGGGAGGGACATTATTGGGCAGCAGCGTCACGCGCTGCAGACCAGTCTGCTGCGCGAGCGCTTCGACCGGGCGCAGATGGCCGAAATGAATCGGATCGAACGTGCCGCCAAACAGCGCCTGCAACTCAGACATGCGCAAAACTCGTCGGAAAAGCCCGGCTGCTGAGCAGCAGCGTCAGGGTCTGCAACTGAGGCCACACCGGCTGTCCATAATCCTGCTTCAGCGTCACCTCAATCTGACTCAGCAGATGGATCGCGCGTTGCAGACGGGCAGCGTCGAGTCGCTGCAGCGCCTCGGTGAACAGCGCGCGGCGATTCTGCCAGATCCGCTGCTGATCCATCAGCGTGCGCAACGGCTGCTGTGCCTGATGACGTTGCAGATGCAGCAGCGTCAGCATATCGCGCTGCAGCGTACGCAGCAGAATCACCACCTCGCTCTCCTCTTTCTCCAGCTGATGGAGGATATGCAGGGCGCGGCGGCTTTTGCCTGCCAGTAACGCATCCACCCAGTGGAAAGGGGTGAAGTGCGCTGCATCGCTGACCGCCTCTTCCACCCGCGGCAGCGTCAGTTTGCCGTCAGGCCACTGCAGTGAGAGCCGCTCCAGCGCCTGAGCAAGCGCCAGCAGATTGCCTTCGTAGCAGTAACAGAGCAGCTGCACGGCGGCGTCATCCACAGACAGCTTCAGCGCTCTGGCCCGATTTACCACCCAGCGGGGCAGTTGCGCCTGCTCTGGCGTCTGGCAGGGCACCATGACCGCAGAGGCGGACAGCGCTTTAAACCAGGCGCTGTTTTCCTGCGCGCGGGTCAGTTTTGCCATCCGGCAGACCAGCAGGATATCGGCGTACAGCAGCTGTGACAGCTTAACCAGCTGCTCAGCCATTGCGGCGTTAGGGCCATTGTCGGGGAATTGCAGCGTGAGGGTCTGACGCTGGGCAAACAGACTCAGTGACTGGCAGCTGACAAACAGGCTTTCCCAGTCGGTCTGCGCATCCAGCGTAAAACTGAAATGTTCCTGGAATCCCTGCGCGGTTGCGGCGGCGCGAATGGCGTCGGCACTCTCCTGCAACAGCAGCGGTTCGTTTCCGGTTAATAAATAACAGGCGCGCAGCCCCTCACGGAGCTGCGCGCTGAGTTGCTCAGGATAAATCCTGATCATTGCAGACTGGTGGCAGAGGAAGTGGGCGCTTCCTTTGAAACCTGGCCCGGTACCGGAATCACGGACGCCGGTAAGGTCTCTTTGTTGTTGATCTGTGCGGCATGCACGGTCAGCAGCTTACGTATCAGCTGTTCGGCCGCACGCTGACGCATCTCCTGCGTAATCAGATCCTGCTCGGCATCTTTTGCCAGCGCCGCGTTCGGGTTATCGAAGAATGAACGATAGACCGTGGTGCTGATAGGATAGATGCCTTTGCCCGGCAACAGGACCTGCGCCGTTAGCGTCATGACCAGCTGATACTCCGCAGAGGTGCCGCTGATAAAGACCGAGGCGGTGTTACGTCCCGACACCTCAGGACCCAGACGCAGCGTCGGAATATCGGTGCGGTTCTGTTTAGTGTCTTCAACAATAGTGACATCGTTGATACGCAGCTGCTGACGCACAGTACGCGCAAGGGGTCCATAAGGATCGCCGGTTGAAACAATCAGGGTTTTCAGTTCGCTGGGCACCTGTGTGGTGCCACGCGGATGAAAACCACAGCCGGCGGTGATGACCACCGCCAGCATGACAAACAGCCTGATAATCGGATGTCGCACAGTTCCTCCTGAACTTAACCTACGACCAGGTTAAGCAGTTTGCCCGGTACATAAATGACTTTACGGATAGTCACACCGTCCAGGTATTTCGCCACCAGATGCTCCTGGGCAGCGCGTGCCTGAACCTGTTCCTGTGTTGCATCGGCGGCGACGGTGATTTTGCCACGCACTTTGCCGTTGACCTGCACCACAACCAGCAGTGAATCTTCAACCATAGCGGCTTCATCCGCAACCGGCCAGGTCGCTTCATCAATGGAGCCTTCGCCACCCAGCGTCTGCCACAGAACGTAGCTGGCGTGCGGGGTAAACGGATAGAGCAGACGAACGACCGCCAGCAGCGCTTCCTGCATCAGGGCGCGATCCTGCTCGCTTTCCTGCGGCGCGCGGGCCAGTTTATTCATCAGCTCCATAATCGCCGCGATAGCGGTGTTGAAGGTCTGACGACGGCCGATATCATCGGCTACTTTGGCGATGGTTTTGTGCAGGTCGCGACGCAGCGATTTCTGCTCATCGTTCAGGCTCTCCACATCCAGTGCCACGGTCGCACCCAGCTGGGTGTGCTCGTAGACCAGTTTCCAGACACGCTTCAGGAAGCGGTTTGCGCCTTCAACGCCTGACTCCTGCCACTCCAGCGTCATATCCGCCGGTGAGGCAAACATCATAAACAGACGCACGGTATCCGCGCCGTAACGCTCAACCATCAGCTGTGGGTCGATGCCGTTGTTTTTCGACTTCGACATTTTGCTCATGCCCGCGTAGATCACCTCGCGACCCTGCTTATCCACGGCCTTCACGATGCGGCCTTTCTCGTCACGCTCAACTTCAACGTCAACCGGTGAAACCCAGTTGCGTTCGCCGTTGTCGCCGAGGTAGTAGAAGGCGTCAGCCAGCACCATACCCTGGCACAGCAGGCGTTTGGCCGGCTCGCTGGAGTTCACCAGGCCCGCATCACGCAGCAGCTTGTGGAAGAAGCGGAAATACATCAGGTGCATAATAGCGTGCTCGATACCGCCGACATACTGATCGACCGGCAGCCAGTAGTTCGCTGCAGCCGGGTCCAGCATACCCTCTTTGTAGTCGGCACAGGTGTAACGTGCGTAGTACCAGGAGGACTCCATGAAGGTGTCAAAGGTATCGGTTTCGCGCAGCGCAGGCTGGCCATTTACCGTAGTTTTTGCCCACTCCGGATCCGCTTTGATCGGGCTGGTAATGCCATCCATCACCACATCTTCCGGCAGGATCACCGGCAGCTGATCTTCTGGTGCAGGCATTACGGTGCCATCTTCCAGCGTGACCATCGGGATAGGCGCACCCCAGTAGCGCTGACGGGAAACGCCCCAGTCGCGCAGACGGTAGTTCACTTTACGCACGCCCACGCCTTTGGCCGCCAGGGTATCTGCGATGGCGTTAAAACCGGCCGCATGATCCAGGCTGTTAAATTCGCCAGAGTTGAACAGGGCGCCTTTGTCGGTCATCGCCGCCGCGCTGACGTCAGGAATGCTGCCATCCAGGTTAAGGACAACCGGCTTAATGGGCAGGTCATATTTGGTGGCAAACTCCCAGTCGCGCTGGTCGTGCGCCGGAACCGCCATCACGGCACCCGTGCCATATTCCATCAGGACGAAGTTAGCGACCCAGACCGGCAGGTGTTCGCCGGTCAGCGGGTGGACAACCGAGAGGCCGGTCGCCATGCCTTTCTTCTCCATGGTCGCCATATCGGCTTCAGCCACTTTGGTGTTGCGGCATTCAGCGATAAAGTCGGCCAGCGCCGGATTGTTCACCGACGCCTGAGTCGCCAGCGGATGGCCTGCGGCCACGGCCACATAGGTGGCGCCGATAAAGGTATCCGGGCGGGTGGTGTAGACAGTGACTTTCTCTTCGCTGTCAGCCACGTCGAAGGTGATTTCAACGCCTTCTGAGCGACCAATCCAGTTACGCTGCATGGTTTTGACCTGCTCAGGCCACTCGTCCAGCGTATCCAGGTCGTTCAGCAGCTCTTCCGCATAATCGGTAATTTTAATGAACCACTGCGGGATCTCTTTGCGCTCAACTCTGGTGTCGCAGCGCCAGCAGCAACCGTCGATCACCTGCTCGTTAGCCAGTACGGTCTGATCGTTCGGGCACCAGTTCACCGCCGAGGTTTTTTTATAGACCAGGCCTTTTTCATAGAGTTTGGTGAAGAACCACTGTTCCCAGCGGTAATACTCAGGCTGGCAGGTCGCCAGTTCACGGCTCCAGTCATAGCCAAAGCCCAGCAGTTTAAGCTGGTTCTTCATGTAGGCGATGTTGTCGTAGGTCCACGGGGCCGGCGCGGTGTTATTCTTCACCGCCGCGCCTTCTGCAGGCAGGCCAAAAGCATCCCAGCCAATCGGCTGGAGTACGTTTTTGCCGAGCATACGCTGATAACGCGCGATTACGTCGCCGATGGTGTAGTTACGAACGTGGCCCATGTGCAGGCGCCCAGAAGGATAGGGCAACATTGAAAGGCAGTAATATTTCTCTTTACCTTCCTGCTCAGTCACTTTAAACGTTTCGTTTTCATCCCAGTGTTGCTGCACACGGGATTCAATCTCTTCCGGGCGGTATTGCTCTTGCATGGCTGCCTGTGGTCCTTTGTGAATAACATTTTTCTGGCTTTAAGATCCGCATAGCATACCCATAAGGCCGCATATCAACAACACTTCCCACTTTTGCTGGCGCGATTTCTGCCGAAAGCGTCAGAACCTTCACCCTTTTGTAATTCCCTGTACAGACGACACGGCAAAAGCAACATTGCGACTAAACTTAATTCAGCGAGAGTCTGCATAAAAGGAGAATAAAATGAATAAAGTGGCTCAGGAATATCGCGAGTCGTTGGCCGTCCTGACCGACCGTCTGCGTCAGGGCGATCGTAACCCGGATGCGCTGATTGACGGACGGCGAAGCCAGCTGCTGGCGCGCAACGATATGACGGAAGAGGAGATTGATCAGGTACTGCGCGCGGTCCGACGCGATCTGGAAGAGTTTGCGCGCAGCTATAGCGACGTCGAAGAACCGGTCGCAGACTCGCTCTTTATGCGCATCATCCGTGAGAGCGTCTGGAAAGAGCTGGCAGATATTACCGATAAGAGTCAGCTGGAGTGGCGCGAGGTCTTCCAGGATCTGCATCATCATGGGGTCTATCAGAGCGGGGAAGTGGTGGGGCTGGGGAATCTGGTGTGTGAAAAGTGCCAGTTTACCCGGGCAATCTACACGCCTGAAACGCTGTCACGTTGTCCGGAGTGCGGCCACGATCAGTTTCAGCGTCAGCCTTTTGAACCCTGATAGCGTCATCGCATGCGTGAGGCGGGCCACCGGTGGTGACCCGCATAATGGCCGGGATTAGTGCAGGATTTTGGCGAGGAAATCTTTGGCGCGGTCAGACTGCGGATTATTAAAGAAGTCATCTTTATTGGTGTCTTCGATAATTTTCCCTTCATCCATAAAGATGACGCGATTGGCTACCTTGCGGGCGAAGCCCATCTCATGGGTTACCACCATCATTGTCATCCCCTCCTGGGCCAGCTCGACCATGACATCCAGCACCTCATTGATCATTTCCGGGTCCAGTGCGGAGGTCGGCTCATCAAACAGCATCGCGATGGGGTCCATGCAGAGTGCCCGCGCAATCGCCACACGCTGCTGCTGGCCCCCGGAAAGCTGACCGGGAAACTTCTCAGCATGCGCGGCCAGACCCACTCGCTTCAGCAGTTTCAGCCCCTTCTCCCGCGCTGCCGCTTTGTCGCGCTTCAGCACTTTCACCTGCGCCAGCACCAGATTGTTGATAATGCTCAGGTGAGGGAAGAGTTCGAAGTGCTGAAATACCATGCCAACCTGACTGCGAAGCTGCGCCAGGTTGGTTTTTTTGTTGTTCACCTCGGTGCCATTCACCGCAATCACACCCTGCTGGATCGGCTCAAGTCCGTTAACCGTTTTGATCAGCGTCGATTTACCGGAGCCGGACGGCCCGCACACCACCACCACTTCACCGGTTTTGACCTCGGTTGAGCAGTCGGTCAGCACCTGAAAGTGACCATACCACTTAGAAACATTTTTCAGGCTAATCATTTAAACCGTCCTTTTTCTTTTCAGATAGCTGACCAACAGCGATGCACTCAGGCTGATCACGAAGTAGACCAGACCGGCAAACAGAACCATCTCCACCTGGGTCCCGTCGCGCTCACCAATGGTGGACGCGGTGCGGAAGAAGTCCGCCAGGCTTAAGACATAGACCAGTGAGGTATCCTGGAACAGCACGATACCCTGGGTCAGTAACAGCGGAACCATGGCGCGAAACGCCTGCGGCAGGATGATCAGTCTCATCGACTGCCACGGCGTCATGCCGAGCGCCAGCGCGGCGTTACCCTGGCCGCGTGAGATACTGATGATGCCGGCACGAATAATTTCAGAGTAGTAAGCCGCTTCAAACAGCGAGAAAGCGACCATGGCTGAAATCAGCCGGATATCGGTTTTAGGCGATAGCCCCAGCACCTGTTGCAGAAAACTCGGTACCACCAGATAGAACCAGAGCAGCACCATCACCAGCGGCACGGAGCGGAACAGATTGACATAAATTTTGGCGAACCAGCTGATCGGCTTAAAGCTCGACAGACGCATTACCGCCAGCAGCGTGCCCCACAGAATGCCGAAGACCACGGCGGTCAGGGTGATTTTAAACGTAATCACCAGGCCATTGAGCAGATAGGGCAGGCTGGGAGCAATGGAACTCCAGTCAAACTCGTACATTACTTGCCTCCCGCATTGCCTGGCAGCCGGACCTTGCGCTCGACCAGACTCATCAACAACATAATCACCAGGTTAATCGCGACGTAGGCGAGCGTAATGGCGGTAAAGGACTCATAGGCGTGGGCCGAATAGTCGAGCAGTTTGCCCGCCTGTGCGGCCATATCGACCAGACCAATGGTGGAGGCGATAGCTGAGTTCTTAACCAGGTTCAGCATTTCCGACGTCATCGGCGGGACAATCACGCGATACGCATTCGGCAGGAGCACATAGCGGTAGGTCTGCGGCAGGGTTAATCCCATCGCCAGACCTGCATTCTTCTGCCCGGTCGGCAGTGACTGAATGGCAGCACGGACCTGCTCGCAGACGCGGGCCGCGGTAAAGAGGCCAAGACAGATCATGGAGGAGAGGAAAAACTGAATGTTGGGATCCAACTCCGACTTAAACCACATGCCGAGCTTCTCGCCCACCAGTTCAGGCGCGACCAGATACCAGAAGAAGAACTGGACGATCAGCGGGATGTTACGAAACAGTTCGACATAGCAGGTGCCAATGGTGGCCAGCAGGCGATTAGGCACGGTGCGCAGAATGCCGAAAAATGAACCCACGAAGAAGGCAATAATCCAGGCACAGCAGGAGACGGCAATCGTCACCTGAAAACCGGACCACAGCCAGCCAAGGTAGGTCGTGTTACCGAACGGGGCCTGTTCGAGAAAGATGCCCCAGTTCCAATCGATACCCATAACGAGCTCCGGAAAAAAAGGGTAGCGAAGCTACCCTGAAGATTGATGAACGGCGTTTTATCTTCTGACGCAGGGGAACGACCCGTGTCAGTCTGTCTGTCCATGCCGCGGTTTCAGCAATCGAGAGGGCAGCCGGGCCGCCCTTGTTATACCCGCCGTCTTTCAGGCTGCAATGTTGCTGGCTATTTTGATTCACGCGAATCACTTACCTGCGTAAGCGCATCGGGATTCACTCTGGCCACCGTAATGCAACCTGAAATCCATTGGGTATTTTGTTGTTAATTCAGTGCTTTATCGTTCGGCGTCTTGAACAGAGCTTTCATGTCTTCAGACAGTTCAAAGTTCATGTTCAGGTTCTTAGGCGGAATCGGCTGTTTAAACCAGGTGTCGAACCATTTTTCAGCCTGACCGGAGGTCTGGGCTTTAGCGATGGTTTCATCCACCAGGGCTTTGAACTGTGGATCATCTTTACGCAGCATGCAGCCATAGGCCTCTTTGGACTGCGGCGTGCCTAAGATTTCCCAGTTGTCCGGTTTTTTCGCTTTTGCGCGTTCGCCAGCCAGCAGCGCGTCATCCATCATAAAGGCTACGGCACGACCGGTTTCCAGGGTGCGGAAAGAGTCGCCGTGATCTTTTGCGCTGATGATGCGCATATCCATTTTCTGCTCGTCATTGAGTTTATGCAGCAGCACTTCAGAGGTGGTGCCGGAGGTCACAACGACGGTTTTGCCTTTCAGGTCAGCGAAATCTTTGATTGGGCCACCTTTCTTCACCAGCAGACGGGTGCCGATGACAAAAATGGTGTCAGAGAAGGCTGCCTGTTTCTGGCGCTCAAGGTTATTGGTGGTCGAGCCACACTCATAATCGTAGGTGCCGTTCTGCAACAGCGGAATACGGTTCTGAGAGGTGATAGGGATCATCTTGACCTGCAGATCCGGCTTGTTCAGTTTTGCTTTGATGGCGTCCACGATGGCGTTGGAATAGGCCTGTGAATAGCCCACCACTTTTTGCTGGTTGTCATAATAAGAAAAGGGAACTGATGATTCGCGATGCCCGACCACAATAACGCCATTGTCATTGATCTTTTTCAGGGTGCCGCTGAGATCTTCCGCCTGGGCCGCTCCCGCCGCTGCGCTGATCAGCAGAAGAGATAATGCCACTTTGCGTAGTTGCATGTTCCAACTCCTTCGTATGAAAAAGGCACAGGCTATAACCTGCGCTGATTATGATGTTGTGTCTGTTTTTTGCTGCGTCCGGGCTCTTTCTGCGCTGAAAACGGGCGCAGAAGAGTCACTAACATAGCGGATTGTTAACGCAATGAAACAAAAAAGTTTCTGTTTTGCGAGGTGATACGCACCAAAAAAAGGCAAATATCCCGCGCTGCGCGGTAACGGTGCAGCGGTGCGGATGGTTTTGGTGCAACCGGCTCGCTGTCAGCGCCTGCAATCAGCCTGTTTGTGAAAAACACTGAAATATTTAGCAATCATCGTGCCAGAAAGCGGTTCAGAGCGAGAAAGGCAGCAGAGTATGCGGTCAGAAGAGTGAGTTATATCGGGGATAAAAAAATAAAAAACGAAGCCTCAGAAGGCTGACACACCCGAAGCCGGATGAATCTGGCAGTAAAGCGTCAGATGAAAGCGCAGGGAACAGGGGCAGAGGCGGAAAGCGACCCGCGCCATGGACGACGCGGGTCGGGTGTGTCAGAGAGGGCGGTTTTTGCCTGACCGTGTTTCCTGCGCTGGCTGGATCTCACAGCTGGCCTTGCGGCATCCAGGCGGTTATCGACGGCGACGCAGCAGGGCAATCACCGCAGCCAGCAGCGTCAGAGACCACACCGGCCAGACGCCTGCCTTCGCGTAGGGCGTTTCCCCTTTGGTCGGGGTGACTTTGCTGGTCAGGACATCGCGGGTGAACTGCGGCAGAATGGACGCCACGTCACCTTTCGCATCCACCACGGCCGTGACGCCATTGTTAGTGCTGCGCAACAGCGGACGACCCAGTTCCAGCGCCCGCATCCGCGCCATCTGGAAATGCTGCCACGGGCCGATCGAGTGACCAAACCAGGCATCATTAGAAACGGTCAGCAGGAAGTTCGTATCGGGATGGAAGTTGGCCCGCACCTGTTCACCCAGCACGATCTCATAACAGATCGCCGTGGTAAGGTGATATCCCGCCACGCTGAGCTGCGGCTGGAGATAGTTGCCCCGGCTGAACGCGGACATCGGTAAATCGAAGAACGGAGCCAGCGGACGCAGCAGATCGGCCAGCGGCACAAATTCACCAAACGGCACCAGATGATTTTTCTGGTAGCGGTTGCCACTGAAGTAGTTGTACGGCGCTTTGCCGCCCAGCACGATGACCGTGTTGTAGTCGTGATAGCGGTTCTGCTCCAGCCGGGAGTCAACAATGCCGGTGACCAGCGAACTGCCGCGCTGACGCAGCTCATCATCCAGCGAACGCAGGAAGGGCTGCTGGTTGCTTTCCAGATCGGTTATCGCTGACTCCGGCCAGATAATGATCGGCGCTTTGCCCATCAGCGGCTGACTGAGACCGGTGTAAATGCGCAGCGTGTTGAGCAGCTGCTGCGGGTCCCACTTCATGGATTGCGGAATGTTGCCCTGAACCAGCGCCACCTCGACGGTGCGTTCGGGCATCGGCTCAACCCACTGGAGGTAGCGCAACGGCCATGGCAGCGCCAGCAGCAGCAGCGCGGCGATCAGACTTCTGACATTGCGCTGCTGCAGGGCATAAGCCAGCAGCCCGGCGATAACCATCAGCAGGAAGGTCAGGGTTTCAACGCCCGCCAGCGGTGCCAGACCCTTCAGCGGTCCGTCGATCTGGCTGTAACCAAACTGCAGCCACGGAAAGCCGGTCAGCACCCAGCCGCGCAGGAACTCGGTGATCTGCCACAGCGCCGGGGCGGCCAGCGCCAGTCGCCACAGCGAAGTGCGAGGCCACAGGCGGTTCAGCACACCGGCAAACAGGGCCGGATAGAGCGCCAGATAGGCGGCGAGCAGCGCCACAATAAACACGTTTACCGGGCCGGGCATACCGCCAAAGGTGGCGATGCTGACGTAAACCCAGTTGACGCCGCTGCCAAACAGGCCCAGCCCCCAGACAAAGCCGATGGCGCTGGCCTGCGGAGTGGAACGATTAAGGGTCAGCAGCTGTAAACCGCACAGTGAGAGCAGTGCGGCGGGCCAGAAATCGTAGGGGGAGAAGGCGAGGGTGCCAGACGCACCCGTAATTAAAGCCAGCAGCAGGCGAACCCGCTGACGCGGGTAAAGTGAGGCGAAAGCCATAGACTTATTCGTCTTCCAGTTGAGGTTGTGGCGCGTTTTCCGGAATAGTCACATGAACCTGGATGATGCGTCGGCTGTCCGCCATCGCCACCTTGAACTGGTAACCTTCAATCTCGATGCTTTCACCGCGTGCAGGCAGATGACCGAAGCCCTGCATCACCAGGCCACCGATGGTGTCGACTTCATCATCACTGAACTGCGTGCCAAACACCTCATTGAAATCTTCAATGGCGGTCAGCGCTCGCACCGTGAAGGTGTGGCGGTTGAGCTGACGGATATCACGATCTTCTTCGTCGTCATACTCATCTTCAATCTCACCGACGATCAGTTCCAGGATATCTTCAATGGTCACCAGGCCGGAGACGCCGCCAAACTCATCAATCACGATCGCCATGTGGTAACGCTGGGAGCGAAACTCTTTCAGCATCCGATCCACACGCTTACTTTCCGGCACCACCACCGCAGGACGCAGCACTTTTTCAATGCTGAAAGGTTCAGATTCGCTGCTCATAAACGGCAGTAAATCTTTCGCCATCAGGATACCTTCCACATGATCTTTATCTTCGCTGATCACCGGGAAGCGGGAGTGCGCGGAGTCGATGATGACATCCAGACACTCTTCAAGGCTCTGATTCCGTTTCAGGGTGATCATCTGCGAGCGCGGGATCATGATGTCACGCACGCGCTGCTCCGCAATATCCAGTACCCCTTCGAGCATGTCGCGGGTGTCCTGGTCAATCAGCTCTTTGTTGTTCGAGTCGCGGATCAGCTCCAGTAGCTCATCACGGTTTTTGGGTTCGCCGTGAAAAAGCTGGTTGATCAACAGGGAGAAAAATCCCTTTTTACTACTGGGTGCATCGCTGTTTTGAGAATGGTCGTCGCTCATGGCGGTTTTTAAAGATCTCTCTGGTGAGGAATGGGGGCTGTCAGCCACATGCACTGACAGCCGGATAGCCTGAATGCGGGATTCAGGCGTCTTCTTTCTCCGAAATGTACGGATCAGGATACCCAAGAGCAAGCATTATCTCGGTCTCCAGCCCTTCCATTTCATCGGCTTCGTCGTCATCAATATGGTCATATCCCAGCAGATGCAGCGTGCCGTGCACGACCATGTGGGCCCAGTGCGCCTCCACGCTTTTACCCTGTTCAGCCGCTTCCTGCTCAACCACCTGACGGCAGATGATGAGATCGCCCAGCAGCGGCAGCTCAATACCCGGCGGGGCTTCAAACGGGAAGGAGAGCACGTTAGTCGGCTTGTCTTTACCGCGATAGGTCAGATTAAGCTCATGACTTTCTGCTTCATCAACCAGACGGACGGTGACTTCGCTGTCGGGCTGAAAAGGGGCAACCGCCGCCGAGAGCCAGCGATGAAACTGGCTTTCATCCGGCAACCCTGCGCTGTTTTCACAGGCGACCTGCAGGTCGAGAATCACTTCGCTCATTTGCTCTCCTGGGTTGCGCTCTGCGCCGCCAGCGCTTCACGTTTGCGCTCTTCAGCCTGCTGGTCACGACGGGTCTGATCGGCCGCCTCCCAGGCTTCATAGGCGGTGACAATGCGGGCCACGACAGGATGGCGAACCACATCCTCGCTATGGAAGAAGTTGAAGCTAATCTCCTCCACATCAGAGAGCACCTCAATGGCGTGACGCAGGCCGGACTTAACGTGGCGCGGTAGGTCAATCTGGGTCACGTCGCCGGTAATGACCGCTTTGGAGTTAAAGCCGATACGCGTCAGGAACATCTTCATTTGTTCGATGGTGGTGTTCTGGCTCTCATCAAGAATGATAAACGCATCGTTCAGGGTACGACCACGCATGTAGGCCAGCGGGGCCACTTCAATGACGTTACGCTCCATCAGCTTTTCAACCCGCTCGAAACCGAGCATTTCAAACAGCGCATCGTAGAGCGGACGCAGATAGGGGTCGACTTTCTGGCTCAGATCGCCGGGCAGGAAGCCCAGTTTTTCACCCGCTTCTACCGCCGGACGGGTCAGCATGATGCGACGGATCTCCTGACGCTCCAGCGCGTCCACCGCGGCGGCCACGGCCAGATAGGTTTTACCGGTACCGGCCGGGCCGATACCAAAGGTGATATCGTGGTCGAGGACATTTGCGATGTACTGCGCCTGGTTCGGCGTGCGCGGTTTGATAACGCCACGTTTGGTCTTGATGTTGACCGCTTTACCATACTCCGGCACGCTGTCGGCGGTTTGTTCCAGCACCCGGCTCTCTTTGATGGCGAGATGAATCTGGTCCGGCTCGATATCCGGAATGTCGCCGCG
The DNA here is from genome assembly GCF_026541045.1 of Pantoea sp. GM_Pan_3. Lineage (NCBI taxonomy): Bacteria > Pseudomonadati > Pseudomonadota > Gammaproteobacteria > Enterobacterales > Erwiniaceae > Pantoea > Pantoea sp. GM_Pan_3. The sequence continues at coordinate 274,956 of NZ_JALNVA010000005.1, forward strand.
CACAGGCGCCGTATCCACATAGAGCGTTTTCAGGATATCGGCGGCGGCATTGACGCACAGAGGGCGTCCAACCAGCTTAAAGACATTGTCGCGACGATTGATCTCAATACCCAGTCGGCGCTCAAGCTGTTTCACATTGTCATCGAACGGCCCGCACAGGCTCATCAGACGACGGTTATCAGCCGGTTCAAGGGCGATTTCACGAGTTTCGATATTCAAACGAATCCTTTGGGTCACTCAGGGCCAGTTATGGGGTGTGTCTGACGCACCGTTGAACTTAACCGGATGCACCATAACGAAATTATTTATGCCGTAACGCCTGGGCGCAAGCTTAAGGAGAGATATTTGGGCAACAGCTTCAGAAAGCAAGTGTCGCAATGTGAAACGGGCGGCAGCGCGAAGCGCGCTGCCGCACAATAAAGCCGGTATCACGGCTGGAAGAGACCCACGCCGATGTCATTCTCTTTGCGGGTGCGGGCAATCACAGACGCCGGGCTCTGGGCCATGCGCAGGCCCATCTCATCTTCGGTGCGCACCAGCCTGCCGCGCAGGGAGTTGGTGTAGACATCGACAATTTCAACATCCACAAACCGGCCGATCATCTCAGGTGAGCCTTCAAAGTTGACCACGCGGTTATTTTCGGTGCGGCCAGAGACTTCCATGACGTTCTTGCGGGAGATGCCTTCAACCAGAATACGCTGCACGGTGCCCAGCATGCGGCGACTGATCGCCTGCGCCTGCTGGTTGATGCGGTCCTGCAGGATCCACAGGCGCTGCTTCTTCTCCTCCTCGCTGACATCATCCGGCAGGTCAGCGGCGGGCGTGCCGGGACGGGCTGAGTAGACAAAGCTGAAGCTGACATCGAAATTCACGTCGGCGATGAGCTTCATGGTCTGCTCGAAATCCTGCTGGGTTTCACCCGGGAAACCGATGATGAAGTCAGAGCTGATCTCAATATCGGGACGCGCCGCGCGCAGCTTGCGGATAATCGCTTTATATTCCAGTGCCGTGTGAGCACGTTTCATCAGCGTGAGAATGCGGTCTGCGCCGCTCTGCACCGGCAGATGGAGGAAGCTCACCAGCTCCGGCGTATCACGGTAGACATCAATGATGTCATCCGTGAACTCAATCGGGTGGCTGGTGGTGAAGCGGATGCGGTCAATACCGTCGATGGCGGCGACCAGGCGCAGCAGCTCAGCGAAGGTACAGGTATCGCCATCAAAGGAAGCACCGCGCCAGGCGTTGACGTTCTGACCCAGCAGGTTCACTTCGCGCACGCCCTGCGCCGCCAGCTGAGCAATCTCCAGCAGAATGTCGTCACACGGACGGCTCACTTCCTCACCACGGGTGTAAGGCACCACGCAGAACGTACAATATTTGTTGCAGCCTTCCATGATGGAGACAAAGGCTGTCGGACCTTCTGCGCGGGGTTCCGGCAGGCGGTCAAACTTTTCGATTTCCGGGAAGCTGATGTCTACCACCGGGCTTTTACTGCCGCGCACGGTGTTGATCATCTCCGGCAGGCGGTGCAGGGTCTGCGGGCCAAATACGATGTCCACGCAGGGCGCTCGCTGACGAATATGATCTCCTTCCTGTGACGCCACACAGCCGCCCACGCCAATGATCACATCCGGGTTACGCTCTTTCAGCTTTCTCCAGCGCCCCAGCTGGTGGAAAACCTTCTCCTGCGCTTTTTCGCGGATAGAGCAGGTGTTAAGCAGCAGAACATCCGCTTCTTCAGCGACCTCGGTCAGCGTATAGCCGTGCGTACTGTTCAGCAGATCAGACATCTTAGATGAATCATACTCATTCATCTGACATCCCCAGGTTTTGATATGCAGTTTTTTTGTCATCGCGCTAGCCATTGATTCAGTGCAGTGAAGTGCGGGGCGCGTATTGTAATGCTTTGATGCGGTTGTGACCAGCCTGCGGGCTTTTCTGTCAGCTATCCGGTTTTCCGGTACACTTTGCTGTATTCAGACCCGTGTTGCGCAGGCGGACGGCAATAAGAGAAGGATAGAAGCAATGCAGGATAATCAGTTTGATGTGGTGATTGTCGGGGGAGGCATGGTGGGTGCTGCGCTGGCCTGCGGACTGACGCAGCAGCGTTTCCGCGTGGCGGTCATTGAACGCGCCGAACCCGCCCCCTTTGATGTCGACAGCGATCCCGATCTGCGCATTTCAGCGATCGGTTCCTCCTCGGTGGCGTTACTGAAGCAGCTCAGCGTCTGGCCGCGGGTGGAAGCGATGCGAAGCGCCCCTTATCGCAGGCTGGAAACCTGGGAGTGGCAGACGGCGCAGGTGAGTTTCGATGCCGCCTCGCTGGGATTGCCGGAGCTGGGCTTCATGGTCGAGAACAGCGTTCTTCAGCGCGCGTTGTGGGAAGAGATGCAGTCGCGGGATGTGACCTGCTACTGCCCGGCCACGCTGGAAAATCTGCAGCCGGAAAACGGCGGCTGGCGCGTCGACCTGAGCGATGGCGTGACCCTGCATACCCGGCTGGTGATCGGCGCCGATGGGGCCAATTCGCAGGTGCGGCAGATGGCCGGCATCGGGATTCATGGCTGGAGCTATGCGCAGTCCTGTTTACTGATCAGCGTGACCTGTGAACATCCGGCAGGCGATGCCACCTGGCAGCACTTCACTCCGCAGGGGCCACGCGCCTTTTTGCCGCTGTATGACAACCGGGCCTCGCTGGTCTGGTATGACGCACCGGCAAGAGTCCGTCAGCTTCAGGCGATGCCGATGGCCCAGCTGGAAAAAGAGATTGCCAGTCACTTCCCGGCGCGGCTGGGACGTTTTAAAGCCCACGCGGCGGGCAGTTTCCCGCTGGTGCGCCGTCACGCTTCGCAGTATGTGCTGCCGGGGCTGGCGCTGGTTGGCGATGCGGCGCACACCATCAATCCGCTGGCCGGGCAGGGCGTCAATCTGGGCTATCGCGATATTGATGCGTTGATTGATGTGCTGGTCAGCGCGCGCGATGCGGCGGAAGAGTGGGCCTCTGAGCGGGTGCTGCAGCGTTATCACCGCAAGCGCCGCCGCGACAACATGCTGATGCAGGGGGGGATGGATCTCTTTTACTTCGCCTTCAGCAATCAGCTGGCTCCGCTGCGGTTTGCACGAAATCTTGGCCTGATCGCCGCCGAACATTCCGGGGTACTGAAGCGGCAGGTGCTGCGCTACGCGCTGGGATTGTAACAGAGAGGCGGTCTGGCTCACCGCAGGGTGGGTCAGCCGTCAGAAAGGCAGAGGACAAAAACAACAAAGCCCGCAAAAGCGGGCCTGTTGTGCAATTTGGCTGGGGTGCAGGGATTCGAACCCCGGAATGCTGGTATCAGAAACCAGTGCCTTACCGCTTGGCGACACCCCAATAATGGTGTTTTTCAAATTGTCTTTGTATGGCTGGGGTGCAGGGATTCGAACCCCGGAATGCTGGTATCAGAAACCAGTGCCTTACCGCTTGGCGACACCCCAATTATATGGTGGCTACGACGGGAATCGAACCTGTGACCCCAGCATTATGAGTGCTGTGCTCTAACCAGCTGAGCTACGTAGCCAAATTGTACTGCATTTTAATGATGGCTGGGATACCTGGATTCGAACCAGGGAATGCCGGTATCAAAAACCGGTGCCTTACCGCTTGGCGATATCCCATTCGTCCGTTCTCAGCATCGAGAATCATCAAAATTGGCTGGGATACCTGGATTCGAACCAGGGAATGCCGGTATCAAAAACCGGTGCCTTACCGCTTGGCGATATCCCATCCACGCTGCCGAATAATGAAATGGTGCGGGAGGCGAGACTTGAACTCGCACACCTTGCGGCGCCAGAACCTAAATCTGGTGCGTCTACCAATTTCGCCACTCCCGCAAAAAAAGATGGTGGCTACGACGGGAATCGAACCTGTGACCCCAGCATTATGAGTGCTGTGCTCTAACCAGCTGAGCTACGTAGCCATCTTTTTTTCGCGTTACCTTCATCGGCGTTGCGGGGCGCATTATGCGGAGTTGACCTGACAGCGTCAACAATTTTTTTACCGATTTTTGCCTGGTTATGGCTGTTTGCGTGGCTTATAACCAGCATGGCGGTTTATTCGGCAATTTTTCAGTGAATACAACGCTAATCGTCAAAAAAATGGGCCGCAGCGGGCCCATTCTGACCGTGCTCAGTCGGCTTATTGATAGGCTGACTGATGCACACCAACGGCACGACCTGATGGATCATTCATGTTTTTAAACGCCTCGTCCCACTCGATCGCTTTGGCTGACGAACAGGCTACTGATGGACCACCTGGCACACACTCCGCGGCGCTGGCCAGCGGGAACAGCTCTTCAAAGATCTCACGGTAGAGATAGGCTTCCTTCGACCCCGGCGTGTTGTGCGGGAAGCGGAAGTGAGCGGTTGCCAGCTGCTGGTCGCTGATTTGCTTCGCAGCCACCTCTTTCAGCGAGTCAATCCAGCTGTAACCGACGCCATCTGAGAACTGCTCTTTCTGACGCCACGCCACGCTTTCCGGCAGGTAGGAGGAGAAACATTCACGCAGAATGTGCTTCTCCATTTTGCCGTTGCTGCCACACATTTTATCTTCCGGGTTGATACGCATCGCCACATCCAGGAATTTTTTATCCAGGAACGGCACGCGGGCCTCAACGCCCCAGGCGGACATCGCTTTGTTGGCGCGGGCACAGTCGAACATATGCAGGGCCTGCAGTTTACGCACGTTTTCTTCGTGGAACTCTTTAGCGTTGGGGGCTTTATGGAAGTAAAGGTAGCCGCCGAACACTTCATCTGCGCCTTCGCCTGACAGCACCATCTTGATGCCCATTGCCTTGATTTTACGCGACATTAAGTACATCGGCGTGGAGGCACGGATGGTGGTGACGTCATAGGTTTCAATGTGATAAATCACATCGCGAATTGCATCCAGACCTTCCTGCACGGTGAAATGAATCTCATGGTGCACGGTGCCCAGATGTTCCGCCACGGCTTTCGCCGCTTTCAGATCGGGTGAGCCTTCCAGCCCGACAGCAAAGGAGTGAAGCTGTGGCCACCACGCATCACTTTTATCCTGGTCTTCAACACGCTTTGCCGCAAAACGTTTGGTCACGGCGGAAATGATGGAGGAGTCCAGGCCGCCCGACAGCAGCACACCATAAGGCACATCTGACATCAGGTGACTTTTCACAGACTCTTCCAGCGCATGCTTCAGGCCGGCCGCATCGGTGGTGTTGTGCTCAACGTTTTTGTACTCCATCCAGTCACGCTGCCAGTAACGACGGATTTCGCCATCGGTGCTGGAGAGGTAGCTTCCCGGCGGAAACTCTTTAATCGAACGGCAGACCGGTACCAGCGCTTTCATTTCTGACGCGACATAGAGGTTGCCATGCTCATCGTTACCCATATAGAGCGGGATAATCCCGATATGGTCACGGCCAATCAGCCAGGTGTTTTTTACGCTGTCATAGAGGATAAAGGCGAACATGCCTTCCAGGTCATCAAGGAAGTCGACCCCTTTCTCCTGATAGAGCGCCAGAATCACTTCACAGTCAGAACCGGTCTGAAACGCATAGCGATCGCTGAGTTCCGCGCGCAGCGCCTGATGGTTATAAATTTCGCCGTTGACTGCCAGGACATGGGTGTGGTCGGCGTTGTACAGCGGCTGTGCGCCGTTGTTAACGTCAACAATTGAGAGACGTTCATGCGCCAGGATGGCATGGTCATCAGCGTAGACGCCTGACCAGTCCGGGCCGCGATGACGCATTAAGCGTGAACATTCCAGCGCCTTTTTGCGCAGCTCAACAGGATCGCTTTTCAGATCCAGCACACCAAAAATTGAACACATAACTGACTCCTGAGCTCACCTTACGGCGATGTTATCTTTTAGGTTTGTCCGGCAGCCTGACGCTGCGTGATAGATAAGAAAATGCGCTATTTGGTGCCGTCAATGCAAGAGGAATCGTGATTTACTGATAAAAATATTGATCACATGACGATAAAATTGAATAAACGATAATTTAAGAGCTTATTTGTTGTTGGATATGCAATGAAATGCATTTTTTGAGCAAAAATCAGGCGGCAAACAGGGGGTAAAAGCGGAGAAAAAGGGGAGACGCATCACAATTCAGCCCGATGCGTCATAAGCAAACTGAATCAGAACAGGTCAATATCGGCAACAGAGGGGTAGATCCAGTCCGGGCGGAACGGCATCGCGTCGATATCGCTCAGGGTGGAAACGCCAGAGAGCACCAGCACCGTCTCCAGACCCGCCTGGAAACCGGCCAGAATATCGGTGCGCAGGTTATCGCCGACGATGACCGTCTCTTCGGAGTGAGCCTGCATTTTGTTCAGCGCGGCACGCATGATGTAAGGGCTTGGTTTGCCCACAACAAAGGGGCTGCGGCCGGATATCTTCTCAATCCCCGCACAGAGTGCGCCACAGGCGGGAATAAACCCACGTGCATGGGTATCGGGATTGGTGGCAATAAAGCGAGCGCCGTTGGCAACAAAGAAGGCCGCTTTATGCATCATGTCCCAGTTAAAGGAGCGGGTCTCTCCGACAATCACAAAGTCGGGATTCACATCGGTAATGGTAAAGCCCGCTTTGTAGAGTTCATGAATCAGCGCGCCCTCACCAATCACATACGCCTTTTTGCCCTCCTGACGGCGCAGGAAGTCCGCGGTGGCCATTGCCGAGGTGTAGAAGACGGAATCGGGCACCTCAACGCCTGCTGAGGCAAAACGGTTAGCCAGATCCTGCTCAGTCTGCGAAGGGTAGTTGGTCAGCACCACCAGCGGCATCTCTTTGGCCAGAATGCGCTGCAGAAATTCCTGTGCGCCGGGAACGGCCGTGTTGTCGTGCATCAGCACGCCATCGATATCACAAATTACGCTTTTTATGGTCATAGTCAGATCCGGTGTGGCCCGCCACAGCAGCGGGTGAGCTTAATCTTCCAGAAGGTGTTGCAGCAGAATGCCGTTAAGCATGGCACGTTTAGCCAGCGCAAAGGCACCAATCGCAGAACGATGATCCAGTGTCGAACGAACAACCGGCAGATGCTTACGGAAGGCCTCTAATGCCTGGGTATTGATGCAGCCCTCAATCGCGGGCAGCAGCACTTTTTCTGCTTCGGTAATCTCTCCTGCCAGCACCACTTTTTGTGGATTAAACAGGTTGATGGCGATGGCAATCGCTTTGCCGAGATAGCGCCCCACATGCTCGATCACTTCACAGGCCAGGGCATCACCCTGATTCGCCGCTTTGCAGATGTGGGGCATCAGGCATGCCTCCAGCTTCAGCACACTGGGGTAGCCCTGATTCAGCAGGTGACGCACACGGTTTTCAATGGCGCCATTGGCAGCAATGGTTTCCAGGCAGCCAAAGTTACCGCAGTGGCAGCGTTCGCCTAACGGATCGACCTGAATGTGGCCGATCTCGCCGACGTTACCGTTACTGCCGAGAAAAATATGGCCGTTGGCGATAATGCCTGCACCGGTCCCCCGGTGTAACCGCACCAGAATTGAGTCAGCACAGTCGCGGCTTGCACCGAAGTAGTGCTCGGCCAGCGCCAGACTGCGGATATCGTGACCCACAAAACTGGTGACGTTAAAGCGTTTCTTCAGGCTGGCGACCAGCGGCCAGTGGCTGACAGCGATGTGCGGCATATAGCGAATCACGCCGTTAATCGGGTCGACCAGGCCGGGCAGAATCACGGAAATGGCGATCAGCTCGCGAATTTTACGCTGGTGCTGCTCGATGAAGCCGCTGATGGCATTAAACAGCGCATGCTCCAGCGTCTCCTGGGTGCGTTCCGGCAGCGCATAATCCTCCTGCGCCAGCGATTTGCCGCTGAGGTCAAACAGCGTAAGGGTGGCATCGTGACGGCCGAGCCGGACGCCGATGGTCTGGAAGTGGCGGGTTTCAGTGATAATCGAGATAGCGCGGCGACCACCGGTAGACGCCTGCTGGTCTACCTCTTTGATCAGGCCGCGCTCAATCAACTGGCGGGTAATTTTCGTGACGCTGGCGGGGGCGAGCTGGCTGAGTTCGGCAATCTGAATGCGCGATATCGGCCCCTGTTGATCAATCAGCCGGTAAACCGCTGCGCTATTAAGTTGCTTAACAAGATCGACATTTCCTATTTGTGACTGGCCGCCAGTGGTCATTCAGTGCTTACTCGCTCAGGACGTCGTCTCCGTTGACAAACGTCTTAATGATTTTAAAGTCGCGCGTAAACACAGTCAGGTTCGCGATTTTTCCTGCTTCGATCGAGCCTAACTGTTTTTCCACGCCCATCGCCCGTGCCGGGTAGAGTGATGCCATGCGCAATGCTTCGTCCAGTGCGATACCCACATGCTCGACGCTGTTCCGTACCGCTTCAATCATCGTCAGGGCTGAACCACTGAGTGTGCCGTTTTCGTCAACACAGAGCCCGTCACGATAATAGATTGTTTTGCCAGCAAAAATAAACTCACTGATTGCCGCGCCCGCTGGTGCGGTGGCATCCGTTACCAGCACCAGCTTGTCGCCTTTTATGCGTTTAGCATTGCGCACGTTAGCGTAATGTACATGTAAACCATCCGCAATAATGCCGCAGTATACATCAGGCGAATCAAACAGCGCACCGATAAGCCCCGGTTCACGACCGGCAAAGGCGGGCATCGCGTTGTAGAGGTGTGTCGCAAAACTCACGCCAGCCGAGAAGCCCGCTTTCGCCTCTTCATACGTTGCACTGGAGTGACCGGCAGACACAATGATCCCGGCGTCAGTCAGCTGTCGAATCACCTCGCGACCGGCATTTTCCGGCGCCAGCGTCACTTTGGTGATGACATCGGCGTTGTCACACAGATATCGCACCATCGCCGCATCCGGCAGGCGAATCAGCGCCGGATCGTGGGTGCCTTTCTTCGCCTTGCTGAGCCACGGGCCTTCCAGATGCAGACCCAGCGCCTGATGCTGATGTTTCTGCAGATAGGCGCGCATGGTTTCGATGGCCCGCTTCATCAGGGCATCGCTGCTGGTGATCAGCGTCGGTAAAAAGCTGGTGCAGCCCGATTTCTCATTGGCGCGCTGCATGATCTCCAGCGTTTCAACGCTGAGCGCATCAATGTCGTCATTAAACTGCACGCCACCACAGCCGTTAAGCTGGAGATCGATAAAGCCTGGCGCAATGATGGCACCCGCCACATCCCGCAATTCAACATCCGCCGCAACCGCTTCACGCGGGCAGACGTGCGCAATCTGCGTCCCGTCAACCACGACCGCGTAGTTATCCAGAATCTCATGACCGCTGTAGATGCGACCGTTGACTAATGCGTACATCTCTCTTCTCCCGTCCTGGCCTGCTGTCACGCAGCGTAACAGCAGGGCATGACAATGTTCTGTTACACGCCTTTCATATTTTCCGCTTCCATTTCGCGGAAATATTTCACGGTTTTCACTTTCAGTTCCATGGTGGCCGGCTCATCACACACCACCACCGATTTTGCGTGCAGCTGCAGGCAGCTGATGGTCCACATATGGTTGACGTTGCCTTCAACTGCCGCCTGCAGGGCCTGCGCTTTAACATGGCCGGTAACCAGAATCATCACTTCCTCTGCATCCAGCAGCGTGCCGACGCCGACCGTCAGCGCGTATTTAGGCACCTGGTCAACGTCGCCGTTGAAGAAGCGAGAGTTCGCTACGCGGGTATCATGGGTCAGGGTTTTAATGCGGGTTCGCGAAGCCAGCGACGAAGCCGGTTCGTTAAAGGCGATATGGCCGTCGTTTCCGACACCCCCCATAAACAGGTGAATTTTACCCAGCGCGCGAATTTTCTCTTCGTACTGACGACATTCTGCGTCAATATCGGGTGCATTACCATTCAGCAGGTTGATATTTTCCGTTTGAATATCAACGTGATCGAAGAAATTACGATACATGAAGCTGTGATAGCTCTCCGGATGCTCTTTTGGCAGGCCCACATATTCATCCATATTGAACGTCACAACATGCTTAAAACTGACCTGGCCCGCTTTGTGCATATCAATCAGGTGTTTGTATGCCTCCAGTGGCGTGCCGCCGGTAGGCAGACCCAGGACGAAAGGTTTTTCCGCCGTCGGGTTAAACGCGTTAATGCGGTTAACGATATGTCGGGCGGCCCATTTGCCGACCTGGGTTGGCGTCGCTAAAGGAATCAGTCTCATGTTTCACCTCATTTGAAATGGAAAGGGGATCGCTGAACCGTTGCGTAAATCATCAGCCTGAACAGATTTTCTATTCTCGCCACGGCCGGAGCGCAATTCAATATTTCGGATCATAAAATAAGTTTGCAATCATAGCCAGATGTTGCAGTGTGACCCGATGTTTTTTAGTGATAAAAGTCACATATGTCGGGGTTTTAATTTGCGAGGCGAATTAATTTGTCATTACACTTCGCTGCGTGACATGCAGTGTATTCACAATCTTTGCAGCTGACATAACAACATTAAGCGGCGCAAAGCGACAAGTCAGGCTCATAGGGGGAAGGTCCATGTTAAGTTATTTACAGAAGGTAGGGCGGGCACTGATGGTGCCGGTTGCCACCCTGCCAGCGGCAGCGATACTTATGGGGGTAGGGTACTACCTCGATCCCGTCAGCTGGGGTGCAGATAACGCGCTGGCAGCGTTGCTGATTAAGTCCGGTGCGGCGATTATTGAGCACATGTCAGTCCTGTTTGCGATCGGTATCGCCTACGGCATGTCGAAAGATAAAGATGGCGCGGCGGCCCTCACCGGCTTTGTCGGCTTCCTGGTGGTCACCACGCTCTGCTCACAAGCCGCTGTCTCAATGATTCAGAAAATTCCTTTGGCTCAGGTGCCTGCTGCCTTTGGCAAAATCGAAAACCAGTTTGTCGGCATTCTGGTCGGGATTCTCTCGGCAGAAGTCTATAACCGCTTCAGCCACGTCGAACTGCCTAAGGCGCTCTCTTTCTTCAGCGGACGCCGGCTGGTGCCGATTCTCGTTTCGTTCCTGATGATCTTCGTCGCCTTTATCCTGATGTATATCTGGCCGGTGGTGTTCAATGGTCTGGTAGGCTTTGGCGAGCATATCCAGAAGCTTGGCTCGGTCGGAGCCGGTATTTACGCCTTCTTTAACCGTCTGCTGATCCCGGTCGGTCTGCATCACGCGCTGAACTCCGTGTTCTGGTTCGATGTGGCCGGAATTAATGACATTCCTAAATTCCTCGGCGGTGCACAGTCACTGGCGGATGGGTCGGCCACCGTGGGCATTACCGGTCGCTATCAGGCGGGCTTCTTCCCGATCATGATGTTTGGTCTGCCTGGTGCTGCGCTGGCTATCTATCACTGCGCGCGTCCTGAGAATCGCGTCAAAGTGGGCAGTATCATGCTGGCCGCTGCGTTTGCCGCCTTCTTTACCGGGATCACCGAACCGCTGGAGTTCTCCTTCATGTTCGTGGCACCGGTGCTCTATCTGATCCACGCTGTACTGACCGGTATTTCTGTCTTCATCGCCGCCAGCATGCACTGGATCGCCGGATTTGGTTTCAGCGCCGGGCTGGTGGATATGTTCCTCTCCACCCGTAACCCGCTGGCGACCCACTGGTACATGCTGATCCCGCAGGGGCTGGTGTTCTTCGTTATCTATTACGTGGTCTTCCGCTTCACCATCAAAAAATTCAATCTGTTGACCCCTGGCCGCGAGCTGGCGGTGGCCGGTGATGAAAGCGATGGGTATGACGTCAACGTGGACAACAGCGATAACGGCGAAAGCGCCACGGAATCCCTGGCACGTCGCTACATCGGTGCGGTCGGTGGCTCCGCTAACCTGACCAGCATTGACGCCTGCATCACCCGTCTGCGTCTGAACGTGAACGATTCCGCTCAGGTTAATGAGAGCGTGGCGAAGCGTCTGGGCGCGTCCGGCGTTATCCGTCTGAATAAACAGAGCGTGCAGATCATTGTCGGCACCCAGGCCGAAGGCATTGCCTCCGCCATGAAAAAAGTGCTGGCTAAAGGCCCGGTCGCGGCAGCTGCATCCGGCACGACGCCAGCGGCAGAGCCGGAGGTTAAACCGCAGGCCGTGCTGAACAGCGAGAAGCGCGTTATTGCGACGCTGCTGGCACCGGTAACGGGAGAGGTCGTGGCACTGGATGCGGTTCCGGATGAAGCCTTTGCCAGCAAAGCGGTAGGCGACGGGCTGGCCATCAAACCCAGCGACAAATGGGTTGTGGCACCGATTGCCGGAACGCTGGTGAAAATCTTCAATACCAATCATGCGTTCTGTCTGGAAACCGACAACGGTGTCGAGATCGTGGTTCACATGGGACTCGATACTGTGGCGCTGGACGGAAAAGGCTTCACGCGGCTGGCGGAAGAGGGAGCCAGCGTGGTAGCCGGTCAGCCGGTGCTGGAGATGGATCTTGAATTCCTGAACGCGAATGCCCGCTCGATGGTGAGTCCGGTGGTGGTCAGCAACAGTGAAGATTTCGCGGGTCTGACACTCCTGGCCCACGGTCCGGTCGTCGCAGGTGAAACCCCGCTGTATGAAGTGAAAGGCTAATCCCCGCAACAGAACCCCACAGGCAGGAAGCGATTCCTGCCTTTTTTGTTTTAAAGGCTTAACAAACGGTTGTTTCCCTCAGACGCTTTGTGGATCATACTCCGTTACTTCGTGGTACAAATCACCCGTTATTCGTATTGAGGATTTTTGAGATGAGTGAGGCTGAAGCCCGCCCAACTAACTTTATTCGTCAGATCATTGACGAAGATTTGGCGAGCGGTAAGCACAGCAGCGTGCATACCCGTTTTCCGCCGGAGCCCAATGGCTATCTGCACATTGGTCATGCGAAATCGATCTGTCTGAATTTTGGCATCGCCCAGGATTATCAGGGGCAATGCAACCTGCGTTTCGACGATACCAATCCGGTTAAAGAGGATATGGAATTCGTTGAATCCATCAAGCGTGACGTCCAGTGGCTGGGTTTTGAGTGGAGCGGTGAAGTCTGCTACTCATCAGACTATTTCGATCAGCTCTACAACTATGCCGTTGAGCTGATTACCAAAGGGCTGGCTTACGTTGATGAGCTGAGCCCGGATCAGATTCGCGAATATCGTGGCACCCTGAAAGAGCCGGGCAAAAACAGCCCGTATCGCGATCGCAGCGTGGAAGAGAACCTGGCGCTGTTTGAAAAAATGCGAAACGGTGGCTTTGCGGAAGGCACGGCCTGTCTGCGCGCCAAAATCGATATGGCTTCGAACTTCATCGTTATGCGCGATCCGGTGCTTTACCGCATCAAGTTTGCGGAACATCACCAGACCGGCAACAAGTGGTGCATCTACCCGATGTATGACTTTACCCACTGCATTTCCGATGCGCTGGAAGGCATTACACACTCGCTCTGTACGCTGGAGTTCCAGGACAACCGCCGTCTTTATGACTGGGTGCTGGACAACATCACGATTCCGGTTCATCCGCGCCAGTATGAGTTCTCGCGCCTGAATCTGGAGTATGCGGTGATGTCAAAACGCAAACTCACTCAGCTGGTGACCGAGAAGCACGTAGAAGGGTGGGACGATCCGCGCATGCTGACCGTTTCAGGTCTGCGCCGTCGTGGTTACACCGCGGCTTCTATCCGTGAGTTCTGCCGTCGTATTGGCGTGACCAAGCAGGATAACATCGTCGAGATGGCGTCACTGGAATCCTGCATCCGTGATGATCTGAACGAAAATGCGCCACGCGCGATGGCAGTACTCGATCCCCTGAAAGTGGTGATCGAAAACCTGCCCGCCGGTCACAACGAGGTCATCACCATGCCTAACCATCCGGGTAAACCGGAAATGGGTACGCGTGAAGTGCCGTTCAGCCGTGAGATCTGGATTGACCGTGCAGATTTCCGCGAAGAGGCGAACAAACAATATAAGCGTCTGGTTCTGGGCAAAGAAGTCCGTCTGCGCAACGCCTATGTGATCCGTGCAGAGCGGGTGGCCAAAGATGAAGCGGGCAACATTACCTGCATCTACTGCACCAGCGACGTGGATACCCTGAGCAAAGATCCGGCCGATGGCCGCAAGGTGAAGGGGGTGATTCACTGGGTGTCTGCGGATCATGCGCAGCCTGCCGAGTTCCGCCTCTATGACCGACTGTTCAGCGTACCGAATCCAGCGGCAGCTGAAGATTTCCTGGCGGTGATCAACCCTGATTCACTGAGCATCAAAAATGGCTTCGTCGAACCGAGCCTGCGCGATGTGGAAGCGGCCACCCCGTTCCAGTTTGAGCGTGAGGGCTATTTCTGCGCCGACAGCGTTTACTCTAAACCGACGCAGCTGGTGTTTAACCGCACCGTGGGGCTTCGCGACACCTGGGCTAAAACGGGCGAATAATCGTTTAGGGCTGACCTCATAAAATGACAAAAGGGCGATTAATCGCCCTTTTTTATTGCCCCTGTATTGAGAATTGCCGACGTTTATTCTGGATTAACGCAAATTCTGCTCAGACTGCCTTGTGAGAGAAATCTGAGTTTAAAAAAATTAATCAATTTCAGGATGTGAATTGTCCGCTTTCAGGTAGGCTATGCGCTCTAAGAGGTAGCAAAGCGGGTTATATAAGGAAAAAAAATGCCAGTCCTCGCTCAGGAAGCCAAACACAGTGTCGTCGTTTTACATCAGCTCATTGAACGTATTTTTAATCAGCCTGCCGGATCGGATGACAGCTTTGAGCTGATGATGTCCTTTTTCCATCCTGATTTCCGCATGGTGACGCCAAAAGGTAAAGAGTACGATCTTAACGCGGTCGAAGAGCTGTTCCGACAGCTGCAGGGGCAGCGGGAAGGGATGCGAATTGCGACCTGTGAGCACGTCATACTCTCTCATCACGAAAATGAGATCACCGTGCAGTATCGTGAAATGCAGATGCTGAATGGCAATAACCAGAGCCGTATTTCGCTAGCGATTCTGGATTGCAGCAGCTCGAATCCACGCTGGCGTTATCTGCAGGAGACGCTGGTGGCCTGAGGGTTCAGCTGAGCACAGACGAAAAAAAACCGGTCACGTAACCGGTTTTTTTATTTCCGTCCGCCAGATTACTGGTCGTGCAGGGTCTCATCTTCGCGGCAGTCGCCCAGCGTACAGTGTCCGTACAGATAGAGGCTGTGGTTGGTCAGCTTGATGCCATGACGGGTCGCGATTTCACGCTGGCGCGTTTCAATGGATTCATCGCTGAACTCAATAACCTTGCCGCAGTCCAGGCAGATCAGGTGATCGTGGTGATGCTGCTGCGTCAGTTCGAAAACGGATTTGCCGCCTTCAAAGTTGTGACGGGTCACAATACCGGCGTCGTCGAACTGGTTCAGCACGCGGTAAACGGTGGCCAGGCCAATCTCTTCGCCGATGTCGATCAGGCGTTTATACAAATCTTCCGCGCTGACGTGATGGCACTCAGGTTCCTGAAGCACTTCCAGAATTTTCAGTCTGGGCAGTGTCACTTTCAGGCCAGCCTTCTTTAATGCGGTGTTGTTGTCAGTCATGCGGATTTTGTCCTGTTACTAATATTCACTTTTGTGGCTTGTCGCCTTGAATGTCGATCTGTGCTCATTCGCATTTGCGTCTCATTATAGAGCTCAGGGGATGAAATGAAAACCTGAGGGCCGTGAATCATCATGGGCGATGGGGGAAGCTTCACCGGGCCGGGGAGGATTCTGGCAGAGGTCTTTCAGCACATCACTGCGTCATACCGCCTGAGCTAATACGCGGAAGATCGATGCGGGTATTCTACAGATTAAACGAAGAAAGTTAAAAAAATGTGGCTATTATTTCTATAGGAAATTCCATTGCCTCAATGTGAGCTGGCGCTCACATTGAGGCGGGGTGCATCAGGCTTCGATGATCTCTTTCAGCTGCAGTTCATCAAAAATCTGCTTAACCCACTGATCGACGCGCTGGCTGGTCAGCTCAGGCTGACGATCTTCGTCAATGGCCAGGCCCAGAAAGTGCGTCTCATCAGCCAGACCTTTTGAGGCTTCGAAATGGTAGCCTTCTGTTGGCCAGTGACCCACGATAACGGCGCCGTGCGGCTCGATAATGTCGCGGATTGTGCCCATCGCATCACAGAAATATTCAGCGTAATCTTCCTGGTCGCCACAGCCAAACAGGGCAACCAGCTTGCCGTTGAAATCGATCTCTTCCAGCGTCGGGAAGAAGTCATCCCAGTCGCACTGCGCTTCACCGTAGTACCAGGTCGGGATGCCCAGCAGCAGGATATCAAACGCTTCCAGGTCTTCTTTTGTACTTTTCGCGATGTCATGCACTTCTGCAACATCTTTACCCAGCTGTTTCTGGATCATTTTTGCAATGTTTTCGGTGTTGCCGGTATCGCTGCCAAAGAAGATGCCTACGAGTGCCATGAGTAAAATAACCTCTTAAATCCTGATAATGAGATGTGTGCCGCAGCACATTTCTGCGAATAATAGCAGACGAGACAAACCCGCGGAACGGTTAAAGCCTCGACATTTGCTCCTGCGTGCGATTTGCCCGCATCAATCCAGTTTGAGCTGCGCCAGCAGCATCTGTTCAATCAGTTCGCTGCGGCTGAGATTACGCTGCGCGGCCAGCGAATTGAGTGCATCGACGGCCTCACTGTTCATTTTCAGTTCGACACGACGCAGTCCGCGCCCTTTGTCACGTTTCAGTTGATTGCGCTTATTGATGCGCAGCTGTTCATCACGCGAAAGCGGACTGGTTTTGGGGCGACCCGGGCGGCGCTCATCAGCAAACAGATCGAGCGTCGTGCGGTCAGTGTGTTCTTTTGCCATGGCTTAGTAAAACTGAATGGGTGCGGGCGCCAGACGCTCACCGCGCAGATTATAAATTATTGGCCGTTGCCGCAGAAAAATCGACCTGCGGCAAAATTTTAGCGCGCCATCATACTGCACGCTTACTCCGGACGCCAATCCTAAACCCTTACTGCCATCTATTTGCTTTTAAAGCGCAAAAAAGCGCCGCACACTGCGCAAAACGGCATCGGGCTTCTCGGCATGCACCCAGTGGCCCGCACCGCCGATCACGTGGGCCTGCGCCGCCGGGAACTGCTGAAGTAACGCATCGCGATAGCGGTTATCCAGGTAACTGGAGTCGCCGCCGCGGATAAAGAGAGCCGGATGAGGCCAGGCGGGAACAGGCTGCCAGCCAGAAAGGGTAGGGTAGTTATCCCACAGCACCGGCACGTTAAAGCGCCATTGGCCGTCATGAAATGACTTCAGCAGGAACTGAATGACCCCTTCTTCTTCAATCACCGGCCGCATAATGCGGGCCGCCTCGCTGCGCAGCGTCACGCCCGCCTCTGAGACGGCGCGAATACCGGCAAAGATCAGGTCGTGACGCCGGGTCTGATAATCGACCGGCGCGATATCGATCATCACCAGCCGCTCAATGCGATCCGGCACCAGCGCACTCATGGTCATGGCGATTTTACCGCCCATCGAATGACCGATGACCGCGACGCGATCGATGCCGTGCGCATCCAGCGTATCGACCATATCCTGTGCCATTACAGCGTAGTTCATCTCCTCCGATCGCGGCGAGAGTCCATGGTTACGGACATCCACCTGCAGCAGCGGCCCGCCATCTTTCAGGCCACGGGCCAGCACGCCGAGGTTATCCAGACTGCCAAACAGACCGTGAATAAGCAGGATGGGCAGAGAATCAGCAGGGGATTGTTCAGTTTGCAGACGGGCGTTCAAAATCATAGCAAAGTTCTTAAGTTTGAGACCTGAGCTTAGGTTATCATGGTTTCACCTTTTCAGGCGCGCCGGTTCCGGCGGCATTAGGACATATTCTGACTTTTGCCCGTAAACCGTTTGATTGCTAACAGCCCGCCTGAATTTAACTTTATAATCCTCATGTTAGAACCCGCACATCCGTTGAATTGTCTGACTATACTCAGGGCTTTTCAGGAAAGAGGTGGTTCTGTCATGAGAAAGAACCGTACGGAATAAGATGAAAACGATCGAAGTTGACGAAGAGCTCTACCGTTATATTGCCAGCCACACGCAGCACATTGGTGAAAGCGCATCTGACATTCTGCGTCGTATGCTGAAGTTTACGGCCGGTCAGACGGCACCCGCTTCGCCGGCTCAGCCTGCCTCAAAAGATGCAGCGAAAGAGGCGCCGTCTGCGCCTGTGGGTTCGCGCCCGCAGGATCGTGTGCGCGCGATGCGTGAGCTGCTGCTCTCCGATGAATATGCGGAGCAGAAGCGGGCGGTCAATCGCTTTATGCTCGTTTTGTCAACGCTCTATCGTCTTGATACCGCAGCCTTTGCTGAGGCCACTGCATCGCTGCAGGGCCGCACCCGCGTCTACTTTGCAGGTGATGAGCATACGCTGTTGCAGAATGGCACCCATACTAAGCCGAAGCATGTGCCCGGCACGCCGTACTGGGTGATCACCAACACCAATACCGGCCGTAAATGCAGCATGATCGAACACATCATGCTGTCGATGCAGTTCCCTGCGGAACTCACCGAAAAAGTTTGCGGCACCATCTAAAACTTAAGCGTCAGGGAGCAGCGCCGATGGCCAATCACCCACGTGCCGGGCAACCCGCCCAGCAGAGCGATTTGATTAACGTTGCACAATTAACGTCACAATATTATGTCCTGCAGCCCGATGTGGCGAACCCGGAACATGCGGTGAAATTTGGCACCTCTGGCCATCGCGGCAGTGCAGGGCGTCAAAGCTTCAACGAGATGCACATTCTGGCGATTGCACAGGCGATTGCGGAAGAGCGTAAAAAGAACGGCATCACCGGGCCTTGCTACGTCGGCAAAGATACGCACGCGCTCTCTGAGCCGGCAATCCTGTCGGTGCTGGAAGTGCTGGCAGCGAATGGCGTTGACGTGATTGTGCAGCAGGACAATGGCTATACGCCGACCCCTGCCATCTCAAATGCGATCCTTGAGCACAACAAATCGGGTGGCCCGCTGGCTGACGGCATCGTGATTACGCCGTCCCATAACCCACCGGAAGATGGCGGCATCAAGTACAACCCACCTAATGGCGGACCGGCTGATACCAACGTCACCAAAGTGGTGGAAGATCGCGCTAATCAGCTGATCAAAGATGGCCTGAAAGAGGTTAAGCGTCTGCCACTGGAGCAGGCACTGGCCAGCGGTCATGTGGTCGAGAAAGATTTGATTCAGCCTTACGTTGAAGGCCTGGCCGAAATTATCGATTTCCCGGCTATCCAGAAAGCGGGCCTGAAGCTGGGCGTTGATCCGCTTGGTGGTTCAGGTATCGCCTACTGGCAGCGCATTGCGGAACACTACAAACTGGATCTGACGCTGGTCAATGACGCGGTCGATCAGACTTTCCGCTTTATGCATCTGGATAAAGATGGCGTGGTGCGCATGGACTGCTCGTCTGAAAGCGCCATGGCAGGCCTGCTGGCTTACCGCGACAAGTTTGATCTGGCATTCGGTAACGATCCCGATTATGACCGTCACGGCATTGTGACCCCGGCGGGTCTGATGAATCCAAACCACTATCTGGCTGTGGCGATTAACTACCTGTTCCAGCATCGTCCGCAGTGGGGCCAGGACGTTGCCGTCGGCAAAACGCTGGTTTCCAGCGCCATGATTGACCGTGTGGTTAATGACATTGGTCGCAAGCTGGTGGAAGTGCCGGTCGGCTTCAAGTGGTTTGTTGATGGTCTGTATGACGGCAGCTTCGGCTTCGGTGGCGAAGAGAGCGCGGGTGCCTCATTCCTGCGTTTCGATGGTACGCCGTGGTCAACGGACAAAGATGGCATCATCATGTGTCTGCTGGCGGCTGAGATTACTGCCGTGACCGGTAAAAACCCTCAGCAGCATTACGATGAGCTGGCTGCACGCTTTGGTGCGCCGAGCTACAACCGTCTGCAGGCATCAGCGACTTCCGCGCAGAAAGCGGCGCTGTCGAAGCTCTCTCCTGAGATGGTCAGCGCGGATACGCTGGCAGGTGACCCGATCACCGCTCGCCTGACGGCAGCACCGGGCAATGGCGCATCCATTGGCGGTCTGAAAGTGATGACGGAGAATGGCTGGTTTGCGGCCCGTCCGTCAGGCACTGAAGACGCCTACAAGATTTACTGTGAAAGCTTCCTGGGCGCAGAACACCGCGCGCAGATCGAGAAAGAAGCAGTAGAGATTGTCAGCGAAGTGCTGAAAAACGCCTGATCCGTCGGGCAATGAAAAGGCGCCGTGGGTGCCTCAGACTGCTCCCTTACTCGCATCAGGGCATATCCTGCCGCAGCGGATTAGCCTGATGCGCAGGGGACAGGGTCAGAAGAGGAAAGCGTCCCGCGCCAGGGAAGGCGCGGGCCGAGCAGTCAGGGATGACGGTTTTGCGTCTTTCCGATCTGACCCTGTTCCCTGAGCAGGCTCCGTCTTACAGCGATAGCTACCCGATTCTGTCAGTATCAGAAGGCGCCTCTGGCGCCTTTTTTCATGGCATAAAACGGTAGCCGATGCCAGTTTCTGTCAGCAGATGCGCAGGCTGTGTCGGGTTGGCTTCCAGCTTCTGACGCAGATGTCCCATATAGATGCGCAGATAGTGGCTGTGCTCCACCGCATTCGGTCCCCAGACCTGGCTCAGCAGTTGCCGCTGTGTCAGCACCTTCCCGGCATTGTTCAGCAGAATACTCAGCAGGCGAAATTCAATAGGAGTGAGGTGAACCTCACTGTCGCCGCGCTGCACCCGTCGTGCGGCAAAATCGACACTGACATCGGCAAAATGAACCCGGGCGTCGGGCTGCTGACTGCTATGACGGCGCAGCGCAACCCGCACGCGCGCCATCAGTTCGCCGATGCCAAAGGGTTTGGTCAGATAGTCATCCGCACCGGCATCCAGTGCCGCGATCTTATCCTGCTCATCACTGCGCGCGGATAACACAATCACCGGCATGGCGCTCCACTGGCGCAGATCGCGGATAAAATCGGTGCCATCCCCATCCGGCAGGCCCAGATCCAGGATAACCAGATCGGGTTTACGGGTCGCCGCCTCAATCAGTCCGCGCTGCAGCGTATCTGCATCAAAAACTTTAAGGGCTTCACTCTCCAGTGCGAGCCGGACAAAGCGACGGATCTCTTTTTCATCTTCAACGATCAAAACCGTGGTCACGCAATACCTGCCTTAACGGGGTGCCGAAGCGCTACTTTATCAATATTTCTGGCTGCCGTCCGGCGGCTTCATCGGTCGGCCACTTTCAACTCTTCAATAACCTTGCGATAACCTTTGTGTAACTTAATTACAGGCTGATTCTTAAACAGCAAAAATAGCGGTAATTAAGTGGTCAGACGAGTAGTAAAACTACACAATCTGGCGTAAAGTCAGACACAGATCACATTCGCACCGTTTCGCTCGCCGGGAGGAAAAACCATGTATCAGGCTTATCCACGCTACAAAATTATTGCACGCCGCACGCTGGTGGTTCTTCTCGGCGTTATGGCGCTTCCTGTCATGCTTTTTCGCCAGGATCGCGCCCGTTTCTACAGCTATCTGCACCGCATCTGGTGTAAAACCAGCGCCAAACCGGTCTGGCTGGCGCAGTCAGAAGCGGCAGGCGGTGTCTTCTGGTAAAGCCTCCTGTCAGTAAACAGGCCCGGTCAGCAGACCGGGCTTTTTTTTACTTTTTTTCTACAATAATAAGAGCAACCTGTTGCTTTAACGCTGTCTTCCTGACCATTTTACGCTACACTTAAACCTCTACAAGATTTCAGAGGTTGTACAAGTATGAGCAATAAAATCCCCGTTGGAATCAGTGCATGCCTGCTCGGCGATAGCGTCAGGTTTGATGGTGGCCATAAGCGTCTTACTTTTGCGACCCAGGATCTTACGCCCTTTGTCCGTTTTGAGCCGATCTGTCCTGAAATGGCGATTGGCCTGCCTACACCGCGTCCGGCATTACGGCTGGTGAAGCAGGGCGATGATGAGCTGCATCTCTGCTTCAGCAAAGATGGCGGGGAAGAAGTCACCCGCCAGATGCGTGACTGGTCAGCAGAGCGGGTAAAATCGCTGCATCATCTTTCGGGCTACATCCTGTGTGCCAAATCCCCCAGCTGTGGCATGGAGCGTGTGCGGGTCTATGAACCTGACACCAACAACAACCGCAAAGTCGGCACCGGCATCTTCGCTGAATTTCTGCAGCGCGAAATGCCCTGGCTGCCGCTGGAAGAAGATGGTCGCCTGCATGATCCGGCGCTGCGTGAAAACTTCATCGGCCGCATCTGTGCACTGCATGAGTTTAATCAGATGTGGCAACAGGGACTGACCCGCCACGGGCTGATCGCCTTCCACAGCCGTTACAAGCTGATGATGCTGGCGCACTCGCAGGAGAAATATCGCGAGCTGGGACCTTTTGTCGCTTCCATGAGTCAGTGGGATTCGCTGGACGCCTTTGCGTTTGAATACCGCAACCGCATGATGGCGCTGATGTCTCGTCCCGCGTCACGCCGCAATCACACCAATGTCCTGATGCACGTGCAGGGCTATTTCCGCCGTCAGCTCAGCTCGCCACAGCGTCAGGAGCTGGCCACGCTGATTGATCGCTATCGCCAGGGGACGCAGCCGCTGCTGGTGCCAATCACCATCCTTAAGCACTACATGGCGGAGTTCCCGCATCCGTGGCTGGCTCAGCAACGTTATTTTGACCCCTATCCCGAAGCCTTGTGCTTACGCTACGGACAGTAATTCAGGAGGCGTATGACCACCCATCTGGTCTGGCTGCGTAACGACTTACGCATCAACGATAATCTGGCGCTGCACGCCGCCTGTCGCGACAGCAAGGCGAACGTCATTGCGCTCTTCATGGCGACGCCGGAACAGTGGCAACAGCATGAGATGTCACCTAAACAGGCTGCCTTTATCCACGCCAGCCTGCTGGAAGTGCAGGATGCGCTGGCAGAGCGGGGCATCAGGCTGCACTACCAGGCGTGTAGCACCTTCAGTGACAGCATTGATGCTCTGGCGGAGTTTTGTGAAAAGCAGAAGGTCGACCAGCTTTTCTATAACTATCAGTATGAGGTCAATGAGCGTCAGCGTGATGCAGAAGCTGAAAAGCGTCTCGACAAGGCGGGCGTTATCTGTCAGGGATTTGATGACAGCCTGCTGCTGGCACCCGGTAGCGTACAGAGCGGCGACCGCTCCATGTACAAGGTGTTCACACCCTTCAGCAAAGCCTTTGTCCGACGTCTCCAGCAGGGATTGCCGGAGTGCGTCCCTGCGCCAAAAGCGCGTGAAGGCGCACCGCTGAAGACTCAGGCAATTCCTGCATTTGACTACCCCAAAGGCGAGTTTGACCATGATCTTTTTCCGCCAGGCGAAACCGCGGCGCTGAAGCGTCTGCGCCACTTCGCCAAACAGCCGGTGCTGGACTATCTCAGCAAACGCGATCTGCCTGCGCTGGATGCGACCAGCCGTCTGTCGGTTTATCTGGCAACAGGCGTGCTGTCGCCCCGCCAGTGTCTGCATCGTGTCCTGCATGAACATCCCGATGCGCTGGATAACAGCCGCGCATTTACCTGGCTGAATGAACTCATCTGGCGTGAATTTTACCGGCATCTGCTGGTCGCCTATCCCTCCCTGTGCCGCCATAAGCCTTTTGTTGACTGGACGCACCGGGTGGAATGGCAGCGCAATGAGGCCCATTTCGACGCCTGGAAAGCGGGGAAAACGGGCTTTCCGATCGTTGATGCTGCGATGAGGCAGATGAAGGAGATAGGCTGGATGCATAACCGGTTACGCATGATCACCGCCAGCTTTCTGGTGAAGGATCTGCTGATCGACTGGCGCGAAGGAGAGCGCTATTTTATGCAGCAGCTGATTGATGGCGATCTGGCGGCAAACAATGGTGGCTGGCAGTGGGCCGCATCAACCGGGACGGACGCCGCACCCTATTTCCGAATCTTTAACCCGACGACCCAGGGCGAGCGCTTCGATCCGCAGGGCGATTTTATCCGCCACTATCTGCCGGAACTGGCCGATGTCCCCGACAGCGATATTCACCAGCCGCACCGCTGGGCGGAGAAGCATCATAAGAAACTCGATTATCCGGCACCAATCGTGGATCATAAGGCCGCACGTAAAAAGACATTAGACGCCTTTGAGCGCGCCAAAAGCGCCGCCTGAGGCCTCGCAGGAGCCTGAATGAATCATTACGAACTGGAGGCGCTGATTAATCAGCATCTCAACAGCCACACCTTCAGCGATTATGCCCCCAACGGTTTACAGGTTGAGGGACGCAGTGAGGTTAAGCGGGTTATCACCGGTGTCACTGCCTGTCAGGCATTGCTGGATGAGGCGGTCGCCCGCGAGGCGGATGCGATAATCGTCCATCACGGTTATTTCTGGAAAAGCGAACCGGCCGCGATTAAAGGGATGAAGCGCCGCCGTCTGCGGACCCTGCTGGCGAATGATATCAATCTCTACGGCTGGCACCTGCCGCTTGATGCGCACCCGGAACTGGGCAACAACGCGCAGCTGGCAAAGCTGCTGGATATTGAAATCCGGGGTGAAGTGATGCCGCTCGTTTTCCATGGGGAACTGGCAGAGCCGCTCTCCGGCGAACAGCTGGCCAGCCGCATCGGGGAGCGGCTGGGACGTCAGCCGCTGCATTGCGGTGACAACGCGCCGGCTCTGATTCGCCGCATTGCCTGGTGCAGCGGAGGCGGGCAGGGCTTTATCGACCAGGCTGCGGCCGCAGGCGTCGATGCCTATATTACCGGTGAAGTTTCTGAACAGACCATCCACAGTGCGCGTGAGCAGGGGCTGCACTTCTTTGCCGCAGGGCACCATGCTACCGAGCGGGGCGGCGCAAAAGCGCTGGGCGAGTGGCTGGCGCAGCACCACAATCTCGACGTAACCTTCATCGATATTCCTAACCCTGCCTGATGCCCTTCCCGGTCCTGCGCACCTGCGCAGGGCCTTATTTCCTGACGCTATTCCTGCTGCTGCGCGCCTGCGCAGGTCCTTATTCTCGATGAGAACCCACGCTGCTGCGTGACTGCAGCGGAGCTTATTGATTGACATCTTCCTGTCACTTTCGCATAACTGTTTGCTTTATGTAGATAAGGCACTGGCCGAGCCGCTGCTTTTGGCGGCACGGTCAGGCGCGATCTCAACTGAGCGGGAGGTAGCGGTTGCAACGAGCACGGTGTTATTTATCAGGGGAACGCGCTGTCGTGCTGGAGCTGGAACCGCCGGTTTCACTGGAGAGCCAGCAACGCATCTGGGGACTCAATCAGCGGCTGCGCGATCACGAGAGCGTGCAGGAAGTGATCCCCGGCATGAACAACATCACCCTGATCCTGCGCGATCCCCAGCAGAATGCGCTGGATGCGATAGAGCGTCTTCAGCGCTGGTGGGAGGAGAGTGAGGCGGAATTTCCCGCGTCGCGGGAGGTGTCGATCCCGGTGATCTATGGCGGCTCCTCTGGTCCCGATCTGACCGTAGTGGCGGAACATGCCGGACTGACGCCCCGTCAGGTGGTTGAGCTGCACAGCAGCAGCGAATATGTGGTGTTCTTTATCGGCTTCCAGCCCGGTTTCCCCTATCTCGGCGGACTTGATTCCCGTCTGCACACGCCTCGCCGTGCTGAACCCAGAGTCGCGGTGCCCGCCGGATCGGTCGGCATCGGTGGCAGCCAGACCGGCATCTATCCGCTGGCCTCGCCCGGTGGCTGGCAGCTGATCGGACATACATCCACCGCACTGTTCGATCCGCGCCAGCAACCGCCTGTGTTGCTGCGTCCCGGCGACCGCGTGCGCTTTGTGCCGCAACAGGAGGGCGTATGTTAAACATTCTGCGAGCCGGACTGGCCACCACCATTCAGGATGCCGGTCGTGCTGGCTGGCGGCAGTATGGCATCAGCCCCGGCGGCGTGCTCGACTATCCCGCTATGTTTACCGCCAACGTGCTGGTGGGCAATGCGCCCCACAGCGCGGTGCTGGAGATCGTGCTGGGCCAGTTTAAAGCGGAGTTTACCCGTAATGGCTGGTTTGCGCTGACGGGGGCGGGCTGTCAGGCGGAGCTGGATGGTCAGCCGGTCTGGACAGGCTGGCGCACCGCAGTAAAAAAAGGGCAGGTGCTCTCGCTGGCAATGCCGAAGCGCGGCATGCGCAGCTATCTGGCGGTGCAGGGCGGTTTTGATCTGCCGGAGATGCTCGGCTCGCTCAGCACCGATCTCAAAGCGGGTTTTGGCGGCTTCAAAGGGCGAATCTTGCAGGATGGCGATCGCCTGCCGCTGGGCAAACCGACCCGGACGTTCGACCGCAAAGTCGGGGTGCGGCAACTGCTGTGGGGCAACCGGATTCGTGCGCTGCCCGGCCCGGAGTACCACGAATTCAGCCGCGACGCGCAGCAGGCATTCTGGCGCACCGCCTGGAAACTCAGCCCGCAAAGTAACCGGATGGGCTACCGGCTGGAGGGGCGGCAACTCAGTCGTGAAAATCCGCGTGAACTGCTGTCACACGGCGTCATGCCTGGCGTGATTCAGGTGCCACCCAGCGGACAGCCCATCGTGCTGATGGCGGATGCCCAGACCACCGGTGGCTATCCACGCATCGCCTCGGTTATCGAAGCCGATCTCTATCACCTGGCGCAAATCCGTCTGGGTGAACCTGTTCACTTTATTCACTGCACCCTGCCGGAGGCGATGCTGGCGCGCCAGCATCAGCAACGCGCACTGGATCAGATGATGTGGGGGCTTAATGAAGATTGATTTAAATGCCGATCTCGGCGAGGGCTGCGCCAGCGATGAGGCACTGCTGCAACTGGTCAGTTCTGCCAACATCGCCTGTGGCTTCCATGCGGGTGACGCGCAGACCATGCTGCAGTCGGTGCGCTGGGCGCAGGCATCGGGCGTGGCCATCGGCGCGCATCCCTCGTTTCCCGACCGGGAAAACTTTGGCCGTCGCGCCATGCAGCTGCCGCCGGAGACGCTTTACGCCCAGATGATCTACCAGATTGGCGCGCTGAAAAGCCTGGCGGAAAGTGAAGGGGCGCGGCTGGTCCATGTCAAACCGCACGGCATGCTCTACAACCAGGCCGCAGCCGATCCGGTGCTGGCTGACACCATCGCCCGCGCCATCAGGGCGGTTGACAGCCAGCTGATCGTGACAGGGCTGGCTGGCAGCGAATCGATCCGCGCCGCGGCGCACTACGGCTTACGCACCCGGGAAGAGGTTTTTGCTGACCGGGGTTACCTGAGCAGCGGGGCACTGGTACCGCGCAGCGAACCGGGCGCACTGATTGAGGATGAACAGCAGGCCATTGATCAGACGCTGACGATGGTCCGGCAGGGCAAAGTCAGGAGTATCAGTGGTGAATGGGTCGCGGTGAATGCGCAGACCGTCTGCTTACATGGCGACGGCGCACACGCGCTGCAGTTTGCCCGGCGGTTGCGTGATGCCTTCGCCGCTCAGCAGATTGCGGTTACCAGCGCCTGAATAACATTTAGCCCGGCTTATGCCGGGTTTTTAAACTCTGAGGGAAAACCATGGAAAGTGCAGTCAATCTCTGGCCGTTACTGGGCATTGCCGCCATCGTTATCGGCTTCGTGTTACGTTTCAATCCGGTGCTGGTCGTGATCGTCGCCGGATTCGTCACCGGTCTGGCGGCGATGATGCCGCTGGCGGACATTCTGGAAAAGCTCGGCGCGGGTTTTCTGAACACCCGTAATCTGCCGCTGATTCTGCTGCTGCCGCTGGCGGTCATTGGCCTGCTGGAGCGTCACGGGCTGAAGGAGCGGGCACAGGCGTGGATCGCACAGATAAAAACGGCCACCGCCGGACGTCTGCTGATCGTCTATCTGTTTGTCCGTGAAATCACCGCCGCGCTGGGATTAACCAGCCTGGGTGGCCATCCGCAGATGGTACGTCCGTTGCTGGCCCCGATGGCAGAGGGGGCAACGGAAAACCGCTATGGTGAGATCACACCTGAACTGCGCTACCGGCTGCGCGCCATGTCTGCGGCCACCGATAATGTCGGCCTCTTCTTTGGTGAGGATATCTTCGTGGCATTTGGCGCGATTATCTTTATGCATAACTTTATGCAGGAGTCAGCCGGGATTCAGACCGAACCGCTGCACATTGCGTTATGGGGCATTCCGACCGCGCTTGCCGCCTTTCTGATCCACTCGGCGCGTCTGATGCGTCTGGATCGTCAGCTGGCGCGGGAACTTCAGCAGCTGAACCACCAGGCGCTGAAAGCCCGGGGAGGTGAATAATGTTCCAGCAACAATATCTGATGTGGCTGGCGGGCATTATCCTGCTGGTGGTCGCGATCCTCTCCTGGCGTGACAGCGCGAATCCGCGCCGTTTTACCACCGGACTCTTCTGGGCGTTGTATGGCCTGGTATTTCTGGTGGGGGACTGGACGACGCAGATGATGAGCAGCCTGATGGGCTCGGATGCTGCGGGCACCCGAATGCTGCACATCACCATCGGTGTCATTGTGGTCGTGATGGCATTGATCGCCGGTTTCGGGGGTGTCCGGCTGGGTCGTTATCATCAGCGCAGTGATGAAGAGAAGCAGGCCAGCGCAGGGCGTCTGGGCAATAAACTGTTTCTGCCCGCGCTGGCGATCCCGGTCGTGACCGTGATCGGTGTGCTGGCGTTTAACCATATTCCCGGTCTGCAGGATGCGGTTTTCGGACCCGGCAACCACGCCACGCTGGTGACGCTCTTCTCCATGATGGTGGGCTGTCTGATCGGCTGGCTGGTGGCGTTAAAACTGACTCATGAAAAACCGGTGCAGTCGATGCAGGAGACCCGCCGTCTGCTGGATTCGGTTGGCTGGGCCTTTATTCTGCCGCAAATTCTCGCCACCCTGGGACTGCTCTTTACCAGCGCGGGCGTGGGCGGTGCGATTTCGCATCTGACTGAGACCTGGCTGGCGGTAGACAACCGCTTTGTCGCGGTCACCGTTTATGCCGTCGGAATGGCGCTGTTGACCATGATCATGGGTAACGCTTTTGCCGCGTTTCCGATTATTACCGCAGGCGTCGGCATCCCGATCTTAGTGCTGCAGCACGGCGGTAATCCGGCGGTGATGGCCGCGATTGGCATGTTCTCCGGCTACTGCGGCACCCTGATGACGCCGATGGCGGCGAACTTCAATATCGTCCCGGCCGCGCTGCTGGAACTGCCGGACCGTAACGCGGTGATCAGGGCTCAGATTCCAACCGGTGTGCTACTGTTAATTGTTAACATTTTCCTGCTCTATTTCCTGATGTTTCTGTGAGGCCGCATGAAAACTGTTCTGATGACCGCCTTTGAACCCTTTGGCGGTGAAACGATTAACCCGTCATGGGAAGCGGTCCGCGCACTGGAGGGCAAACAGATCGGTGACGCCACCATCGTTATCCGCCAGTTACCTGTCGTCTTCCGCGATGTGCTGACGGTGCTCTATCAGGCACTGGATGAGGTTAAACCGGATCTCATTCTGTCCGTGGGGCAGGCAGGGGGCCGCAGCGATATCAGTGTTGAACGCATCGGCATTAATGTGGATGACGCCCGTATCCCGGACAACGCCGGTCATCAGCCGGTGGATGAGCCCGTGGTCGCGGGCGGCCCGGCAGCCTACTTTTCCCGTCTGCCAATCAAAGCGATCGTTGCGGCCGTGCGCGAAGCGGGCATTCCCGCCTCGGTTTCACAAACCGCCGGCACCTTTACCTGCAACCGGGTGATGTATGGCCTGCTGCACTGGCTGGCGCAGCAGGAGCGCCCGGCGCGGGGTGGTTTTATCCATATCCCTTATCTGCCCGAGCAGGCGGCGCAGCATCCCGGTGTGCCAAGCATGGCGGTCGCAACGATTATCAGGGCGCTGGAAATTGCAGTGCAGGTGACGCTGGAAACCGGCGACGACATAAAACAGGTGGGCGGAGCCACCCATTAAGAGGATGAAGGATGCCTGAAGGACCGGAAATCCGCCGTGTGGCGGATAAACTTGAAGTCGCGATTGTGGGGCAGCCGCTGACAGAGGCGTGGTTTGCATTTCCTCAGCTGAAAACCTACGAACCGGCCCTGATTGGCGAGCAGGTGCAGGCGATTGAGACGCGCGGAAAGGCGTTGCTGACGCACTTCAGCAATGGCCTGACGCTCTACAGCCACAACCAGCTCTACGGCGTCTGGCGCATCGTCAAACCCGACACCGAACTTAACACCACACGTCAGCTGCGGGTACGGCTGGCGACGGCGGGCAAAGCGATTCTGCTCTACAGCGCCTCCGACATTGAACTGCTCAACGCGGATACGCTGGCGGCCCACCCGTTCCTGAATCGTATCGGGCCGGATGTGCTGAGTAGCGGTGTGACGGTGGATGAGGTCAGGGAACGGTTGCTCTCACCCCGCTTCCGGCGACGCCAGTTCAGCGGTCTGCTGCTGGATCAGGCGTTTCTGGCCGGGCTGGGCAACTACCTGCGCGCTGAAATTCTCTGGCTGGCACAGCTGCTGCCTCACCATAAGGCTCAGGAGCTGAGCGACAATCAGCTGACTGCTTTCAGCGAAGCACTGCTGTCAGTACCGCGTCACGCCTACCGGATGCGCGGAACCATGAAGAAATATCATGAGGAAGCGGCCTTTCAGTTTGAGGTGTTTCACCGGCAGGGCAAGACGTGCCGGCGCTGTGGCACAACCATTGAGAAGGGCACGCTCTCATCGCGGCCTTTTTACTGGTGTCCGGGCTGTCAGAGGTAGAGAGAGGAGCAAGTGAAAAGCAGGCGAGGGCAGAAACAGGCTGCTATAAGATCGAGCCTGCTCAGGAAACACGGTCAGATCGGAAAGACGCAAAAGCCGTCATCCCTGACATGCTCGGCCCGCGCCATCCCTGGCGCGGGACGCTTTCCTCTTCTGACCGTGTTACCTGCGCATTGAACTTATTCGTGGCGGCCAGACTCACCTCTATTCAGGCTTCTCAACTGGCCGGGGCGGGGATCGCTCCCCGCCATCACGAACTTACTTCTCCAGCTTAGAGCTGAATTCACGCTCAGTGTAACCGGTGTAGAGCTGACGCGGACGGGCAATCTTCATGCCTTCGTCGTGCATCTCTTTCCAGTGTGCAATCCAGCCAACGGTACGGGCCATCGCGAAGATCACCGTAAACATGGAGGAAGGAATCCCCATCGCTTTCAGAATAATACCGGAGTAGAAGTCGACGTTAGGATAGAGCTTACGCTCGATGAAGTACGGGTCGTTCAGCGCGATGTGTTCCAGCTCCATCGCCACTTCCAGCAGGTCATCTTTCATACCCAGCTCATTCAGGACTTCATGGCAGGTATCACGCATCACGGTCGCGCGTGGATCGTAGTTTTTGTAAACGCGATGACCAAAGCCCATCAAGCGGAAGGAGTCATTCTTATCCTTGGCACGTTTAACGAACTCAGGAATGTGCTCAACGCTGCTGATCTCTTCCAGCATACGCAGTGTCGCTTCGTTTGCACCGCCGTGCGCCGGTCCCCACAGGGAGGCGATCCCGGCGGCGATACAGGCAAACGGGTTCGCACCACTTGAACCGGCGGTACGCACTGTTGAGGTAGAGGCGTTCTGCTCATGGTCAGCATGCAGAATCAGAATACGGTCCATGGCGCGTTCCAGCACCGGGTTAACTTTGTACTCTTCGCATGGCGTAGCGAACATCATGTGCAGGAAGTTACCGGCATAAGAGAGGTCGTTGCGCGGATAAACAAATGGCTGGCCGATGGAATATTTGTAACACATCGCTGCCATGGTCGGCATCTTGGAGAGCAGACGGAATGCTGCGATTTCGCGGTGGCGCTCAATGTTTACATCCAGCGAATCGTGGTAAAACGCCGCCAGTGCACCGGTCACACCGCACATCACCGCCATCGGATGCGAGTCACGACGGAAGCCGTGGAACAGACGGGTAATCTGCTCATGAATCATCGTATGACGGGTAACGGTGGTGCGGAACTCATCAAACTGCTTCTGATCCGGCGCTTCGCCATTCAGCAGGATGTAGCACACTTCCAGATAGTTAGAGTGGGTCGCCAGCTCAGAAATAGGGAAACCACGGTGCAGCAGGATACCTTCGTCACCATCAATAAAGGTGATTTGCGATTCGCAGGACGCTGTAGAAGTGAAACCGGGATCGAAGGTGAACAGGCCACTTGCACCCAGAGAGCGGACATCAACCACATCCTGGCCCAGCGAGCCTTTCAGCACGTCCAGTTCAATAGATGTTCCATCTTGCAGGGTTAGCGTTACTTTTTTATCTGTCATTTTCGTCTCCATAGCGCCTTATGTAGGTAAGGATCTTTAGACACCTGAAACGCGTTCATGTTGCGGTTGGCAAAACAACACAGTATCACTCTGCGGCGATCAGGCCGGTGCAGGGTACAGAGTGAGCGGCGCGTTCCCAGCGGGAACCTGTGAGCCATGGACATGCTGCATATCGCGGTTGTTAAAGATCCGGTCAGGACATAACTTCTTGGTAACCAATAACCTGATGCTTTTTAATGCTCATTATCGCAATGTTACATAACTTGCGCTTAGGGGAAAGTGTATCCCCATAACTTTTGTGCATCATAGGAATTTACAGGCTTAGTTTGTAACTGAATTGTTGAACTATTGTCAAATCAGATAATTAAAATTGTATCAATTGTGAAAATCGTGAGTATGATCACTGTTCTACCTAAAATATACCAAAGAGTTTGTAGGGGAATTGTAATCAGAATGTGATCCTCCTATACTCCAGGCAGGTCTCCGGAACACCCTGACACCAGGAGCCACCCAGCGTTTACTACCGCGTCAATTAACACTGGATGTTGCTTGTTTGGTGACGGTTAAAGTCTGCCACGCGTTGTGATTAGACTCCGCCTCAGGTCCGGAGGAAGCAAAATAAAAAAGAGCTGTGTGGGCAAAACCGTGAAAAAACAAAGACCTGTCAACTTGGATCTCTCGACGATCCGGTTTCCCGTTACTGCAATATCATCCATTCTTCACCGCGTCTCCGGCGTAATCACCCTGGTTGCCATTGGCATCCTGCTGTGGCTACTCGGTCTCTCTCTCTCCTCTCCTGAAGGTTTCCAGCACGCTGCGTCCATTATGGATGGCTTCTTCGCGAAGTTCATCATGTGGGGCATCTTAACGGCGCTGGCCTATCACGCGGTGAGCGGGATTCGTCATATGTTGATGGATTTTGGTTATCTGGCTGAAACGCTGCAGGTCGGTAAGCGCTCAGCACATATAACTTTTGTGATCACTGTCGTGCTGGCAATTCTGGCGGGAGTCCTCGTATGGTAAGCAATGCATCCGCATTGGGTCGCAACGGCATTCAGGACTGGCTGCTGCTGCGCGCAACTGCAATTCTCATTACGCTCTACATCGTCTACATCCTCGGTTTCGTGGTGATGACAGACACGCTGACGTATGACCTGTGGCGTGGCTTCTTCGCCTCCGCCTTCACCAAAGTGTTCACGCTGCTGACGCTCTTCTCCATTCTGATCCACGGCTGGATCGGGATGTGGCAGGTGTTAACAGACTACGTTAAATCGCTGCCAACCCGTTTGTTGCTGCAGTTTGTGATTGTCGTGGCGCTGTTGTGGTATGCGATTTATGGCTTTGTTGTGGTGTGGGGTGTGTAAATGAGTTTGCCAATCAGAGAATTTGATGCCGTGGTGATCGGCGCAGGTGGCGCAGGAATGCGCGCCGCACTGCAAATCTCCCAGGGCGGCCAGAGCTGTGCCCTGTTATCCAAAGTTTTCCCGACCCGTTCCCACACGGTATCTGCGCAGGGCGGTATCACCGTTGCGCTGGGTAATACCCACGAAGATAACTGGGAATGGCATATGTACGACACCGTCAAAGGTTCCGACTATATCGGTGACCAGGACGCGATTGAATATATGTGCAAAACCGGCCCGGAAGCGATTCTGGAGCTGGAGCATATGGGCCTGCCATTCTCCCGTCTGGAAGATGGCCGTGTTTATCAGCGTCCGTTTGGTGGTCAGTCGAAAAACTTCGGCGGCGAGCAGGCGGCACGTACGGCGGCGGCCGCTGACCGTACCGGTCACGCCCTGCTGCATACGCTCTATCAGCAGAACCTGAAAAACAAAACCACCATCTTCTCGGAGTGGTACGCGCTGGATCTGGTGAAAAACGCCGATGGCGCGGTAGTGGGTTGTACCGCTATCTGCATCGAAACCGGCGAAACCGTCTACTTCAAAGCGAAGGCGACCATTCTGGCGACCGGCGGTGCAGGCCGTATCTATCAGTCCACCACCAACGCCCACATCAACACCGGTGACGGTGTCGGTATGGCGCTGCGCGCAGGCGTGCCGGTGCAGGATATGGAGATGTGGCAGTTCCACCCAACCGGCATCGCGGGTGCGGGTGTGCTGGTCACGGAAGGCTGCCGTGGTGAAGGTGGCTACCTGCTGAACAAACATGGCGAGCGCTTCATGGAGCGTTATGCGCCAAACGCCAAAGACCTGGCGGGCCGCGACGTGGTTGCGCGTTCGATGATGATTGAAATCCGTGAAGGTCGCGGCTGTGACGGTCCGTGGGGCCCGCACATCAAACTGAAACTCGATCATCTGGGTAAAGAGGTACTGGAATCGCGTCTGCCGGGTATCCTGGAGCTGTCGCGCACCTTTGCTCACGCCGATCCGATTAAAGAGCCTATCCCGGTTATTCCGACCTGCCACTACATGATGGGCGGCATTCCGACCAAAGTAACCGGTCAGGCGCTGCGCGTGAACGAGCAGGGCGAAGATGTGGTGATTCCTGGCCTGTTCGCCGTCGGCGAAATCGCCTGTGTTTCGGTGCACGGAGCCAACCGTCTGGGTGGTAACTCCCTGCTGGACCTGGTGGTCTTTGGCCGCGCGGCGGGTCTGCATCTGCTGGAGAGCATCCAGGAGCAGGGCGACCTGCGTGATGCGACCGAAGATGAAATCGCCGTGGCGATGGAGCGTTTCAACCGCTGGGAAAACAACACCACCGGAGAAGACCCGGTTGAGATTCGCAAAGCGCTGCAACGCTGCATGCAGAACAACTTCTCGGTCTTCCGTGAAGGTGATGCGATGGCGCAGGGTCTGGAAGAGCTGAAAGAGATTCGCCAGCGCCTGAAGTCAGCGCGTCTGGATGACCGCTCACCCGATTTCAACACCCAGCGTATTGAGTGCCTGGAGCTGGATAACCTGATGGAGACGGCCTTTGCCACGGCGGTCGCGGCTAACTACCGCACCGAGAGCCGCGGTGCGCACAGTCGCTTCGACTTCCCGGATCGTGATGATGAAAACTGGCTGTGCCACAGTCTTTATGTCCCGGAAACCGAAAGCATGACGCGCCGTGAGGTGAACATGCAGCCGAAACTGCGCGCGGCCTTCCCGCCGAAAGTGCGCACCTACTAATTCCGGAGACGACGATGAGACTCGAGTTTTCAATTTATCGCTACAATCCAGACGTCGACGACAAACCGCGTATGCAGGATTACACGCTGGAATCGGAAGATGGTCGTGACATGATGCTGCTGGATGCGCTGATCCGCCTGAAAGAGAAAGATCCGACCCTGGCGTTCCGTCGCTCCTGCCGTGAAGGTGTCTGCGGCTCTGACGGCCTCAACATGAACGGTAAAAACGGTCTGGCCTGCATCACGCCGGTATCGGCACTGGGCAACGGAAAACAGAAAATTGTTATCCGTCCGCTGCCGGGCTTACCGGTCGTGCGTGACCTGGTAGTAGACATGAGCCAGTTTTATGCACAATATGAGAAAATTAAGCCTTTCCTGTTGAATAATGGGGAAAATCCGCCAGCACGTGAACATCTGCAGTCACCGGATGAGCGTGAACATCTGGATGGCCTGTACGAATGTATTCTCTGTGCCTGCTGCTCAACCTCCTGCCCGTCATTCTGGTGGAATCCGGAGAAGTTCATTGGTCCAGCCGGTCTGCTGGCCGCATACCGCTTCCTGATTGACAGCCGCGACACCGAAACCGAGTCGCGCCTCGACAATCTGAATGATGCTTTCAGCGTATTCCGCTGTCACAGCATTATGAACTGTGTGAGCGTATGCCCGAAAGGGCTGAACCCGACGCGCGCCATCGGCCATATCAAGTCGATGCTGCTGCAGCGCGGTGCATGATGTGTACTTGCCGGGAACCTCAGGTTCCCGGTGTTTTACGGAAGCCTCTGTAAGCGCGGTGATGACCACGTTTACAAAGGTTCCCTTACGGGCCACGCGCGCTGCGCAGAGTGCTCGTATCGCTGAACTCACTACGGCAAACCGCGAAAGCGGCAACAAATGAAACCTCAAAAAAGCATAGCAATGCTTAAGGGATCACAATGCAGAACAGCGCGATGAAACCCTGGCTGGACTCTTCCTGGCTGGCCGGCGCGAATCAGTCTTACATAGAGCAGCTCTATGAGGATTTCCTGACCGATCCTGACTCTGTCGATGCAGTGTGGCGCTCGATGTTCCAGCAGTTACCGGGCACCGGAATGAAACCTGAGCAGTTTCACTCCACCACACGTGAGTACTTCCGTCGCCTGGCGAAAGACGCATCTCGTTACACCTCATCTCTCTCCGATCCGGAAACCAACTCCAAGCAAGTGAAAGTGTTGCAGCTGATTAACGCGTTCCGTTTTCGCGGTCATCAGCACGCCAACCTCGATCCGCTTGGCCTGTGGAAACAGGACCGGGTGGCCGATCTTGATCCCGCTTTTCACGATCTGACCGAGGCCGATTTTCAGGAAAGCTTTAACGTCGGCTCTTTTGCCATCGGCAAAGAGACCATGAAGCTGGCCGATCTCTTCGAGGCGCTGACCCAGACTTACTGCGGCTCGATTGGTGCGGAATATATGCACATCAACAACACCGATGAGAAACGCTGGATCCAGCAGCGTCTTGAGTCCGTGGCGGGCCGTGCAGCTTTCAGCAACGAAGAGAAAAAAGGTTTCCTGAAAGAGCTGACCGCCGCAGAAGGGCTGGAGAAATATCTGGGAGCGAAATTCCCGGGTGCGAAACGCTTCTCGCTGGAAGGTGGCGACGCGCTGATTCCGATGCTGCGCGAAATGATCCGTCATGCCGGTAAGAGCGGAACCCGTGAAGTGGTGCTGGGTATGGCGCACCGCGGCCGTCTCAACGTGCTGATCAACGTGCTGGGTAAAAAGCCGCAGGATCTGTTCGACGAGTTCGCCGGTAAACACAAAGAGCATCTGGGCACCGGTGACGTGAAGTACCACATGGGCTTCTCCTCTGACGTGGAAACGGAAGGCGGCCTGGTGCATCTGGCGCTGGCGTTTAACCCGTCGCATCTGGAGATCGTCAGCCCGGTGGTGATGGGCTCGGTTCGCGCCCGTCTCGATCGTCTCGATGAGCCCGCCAGCAATAAAGTTTTACCGATCACCATTCACGGTGATGCGGCCGTCATTGGTCAGGGCGTGGTTCAGGAAACCCTGAACATGTCTCAGGCGCGCGGTTATGAAGTGGGTGGCACGGTTCGCATCGTGATCAACAACCAGGTGGGCTTTACCACCTCTAACCCGAAAGATGCGCGCTCTACGCCATACTGCACCGACATCGGCAAAATGGTGCTGGCGCCGATCTTCCACGTCAACGCTGATGACCCGGAAGCGGTGGCCTTTGTTACCCGTCTGGCACTCGATTACCGCAACACCTTTAAGCGTGATGTGTTTATCGATCTGGTCTGCTATCGCCGTCATGGTCACAACGAGGCGGATGAGCCAAGCGCGACCCAGCCGCTGATGTACCAGAAAATCAAAAAACACCCGACGCCACGCAAAATCTACGCCGACCGTCTGGAAGGTGAAGCCGTTGCCACGCAGGAAGATGCGACCGAGATGGTCAATCTTTACCGTGACGCGCTGGATGCGGGCGAGTGTGTGGTGCCGGAATGGCGTCCGATGAGCCTGCACTCCTTTACCTGGTCACCTTACCTGAACCATGAGTGGGATGAGCCTTATCCGGCGCAGGTTGAGCTGAAACGTCTGAAGGAGCTGGCGTTGCGTATCAGCCAGGTGCCTGAAGAGGTGGAAGTTCAGTCGCGTGTCGCCAAGATCTACAACGATCGTCGCCTGATGGCCGAAGGTGAAAAAGCCTTCGACTGGGGCGGGGCAGAGAACCTGGCCTACGCCACACTGGTCGATGAAGGCATTCCGGTGCGCCTGTCGGGCGAAGATACCGGTCGCGGCACCTTCTTCCACCGTCACGCTGTTATTCATAACCAGGCGAACGGCTCCACCTACACCCCGCTGCACCATGTGCACAGTGGTCAGGGCCAGTTTAAAGTCTGGGACTCCGTGCTGTCCGAAGAGGCGGTGCTGGCCTTTGAATATGGCTACGCGACGGCTGAACCCCGCATCCTGACCATCTGGGAAGCGCAGTTTGGTGACTTCGCCAACGGCGCACAGGTGGTTATCGATCAGTTCATCAGCTCCGGTGAGCAGAAATGGGGCCGCATGTGTGGTCTGGTGATGCTGCTGCCGCACGGCTATGAAGGTCAGGGGCCGGAGCACTCCTCTGCGCGTCTGGAGCGTTATCTGCAACTCTGCGCTGAGCAGAACATGCAGGTCTGCGTGCCTTCAACCCCGGCGCAGGTTTACCACATGCTGCGTCGTCAGGCGCTGCGCGGTATGCGTCGTCCGCTGATTGTGATGTCACCGAAATCACTGCTGCGTCATCCGCTGGCGATCTCAACGCTGGATGAACTGGCAAACGGCAGTTTCCAGCCGGCGATCGGTGAAATTGACGATCTCGATCCGCAGGGCGTGAAACGCGTCGTGCTCTGTTCCGGTAAAGTCTATTACGACCTGCTGGAGCAGCGTCGTAAAAACGAGCAGACCGATGTGGCCATCGTGCGCATCGAGCAGCTCTATCCTTTCCCGCATCAGGCGGTACAGGAAGCATTAAAAGCGTATTCTCACGTGCAGGATTTTGTCTGGTGTCAGGAAGAGCCGCTGAATCAGGGCGCCTGGTATTGCAGCCAGCATCACTTCCGTGAAGTTGTGCCGTTTGGCGCGACCTTACGTTATGCAGGCCGCCCGGCATCCGCCTCACCGGCCGTGGGTTACATGTCCGTACACCAACAACAGCAGCAAGACCTGGTTAATGACGCGCTGAACGTTAATTAATTAAAAGGAAAGATAATGAGTAGCGTAGATATTCTCGTTCCCGACCTGCCTGAATCGGTTGCCGATGCCTCAGTGGCAACCTGGCACAAAAAACCAGGCGATGCCGTCACTCGCGATGAAGTGCTGGTTGAAATCGAAACCGACAAAGTGGTGCTGGAAGTGCCTGCGGCGGCTGACGGTATCCTGGAAGCCGTGCTGGAAGAAGAGGGCGCCACCGTCACTTCACGCCAGATCCTGGGCCGCCTGAAAGAGGGCAACAGCGCCGGTAAAGAGACCAGCGCGAAGTCTGAAAGCAAAGAGTCGACTCCGGCTCAGCGTCAGACCGCGTCGCTGGAAGAAGAGAGCAACGATGCGCTCAGCCCGGCTATCCGCCGTCTGATTGCTGAGCACAACCTGGATGCCTCGCAGATCAAAGGCAGCGGTGTGGGCGGACGTCTGACCCGTGAAGATGTTGAAAAACATCTTGCCAGCAAGCCGCAGGATACCAAAGCTGCCGCACCGGCCGCTGAAGCCGCTGCCGCGCCGCAGCCGATCGCGAATCGCAGCGAAAAACGCGTGCCGATGACCCGTCTGCGTAAGCGTGTTGCTGAGCGTCTGCTGGAAGCGAAAAACAGCACCGCGATGCTGACCACCTTCAACGAAATCAACATGAAGCCCATCATGGATCTGCGCAAGCAGTATGGTGAGGCTTTTGAGAAGCGTCACGGTGTGCGTCTGGGCTTCATGTCCTTCTACCTGAAAGCGGTCGTTGAAGCGCTGAAACGCTATCCGGAAGTGAACGCCTCTATCGATGGCGAAGATGTGGTTTACCACAACTACTTCGACGTCAGCATTGCGGTCTCCACGCCGCGCGGTCTGGTGACGCCAGTGCTGCGTGACGTCGATGCGCTGAGCATGGCGGACATCGAGAAGAAAATTAAAGAGCTGGCTGTGAAAGGCCGTGACGGTAAGCTGACGGTTGAGGATCTGACCGGCGGTAACTTTACCATCACCAACGGCGGCGTCTTTGGTTCACTCATGTCTACGCCGATCATCAACCCACCGCAGAGCGCCATTCTGGGCATGCACGCTATCAAAGATCGCCCGATGGCGGTCAATGGTCAGGTTGTGGTGCTGCCAATGATGTATCTGGCGCTCTCCTACGACCACCGCCTGATCGATGGCCGTGAATCTGTGGGTTATCTGGTTGCAGTGAAAGAGATGCTGGAAGATCCAGCACGTCTGCTGCTGGATGTCTGATTTTCACCGGGCGCACCTTCGCGTGCGCCCAACCTCATTACTCTTTTCAGACCTGAATGGATAGAACATCATGAACTTACACGAATACCAGGCGAAACAGCTGTTTGCACGGTATGGCATGCCGGCACCAACGGGTTACGCCTGTACTACACCACGTGAAGCGGAAGAAGCAGCCTCTAAAATTGGCGCAGGCCCGTGGGTAGTTAAATGTCAGGTTCATGCCGGTGGCCGCGGTAAAGCGGGCGGTGTGAAAGTGGTTAACAGCAAAGAAGATATCCGTGCTTTTGCTGAAAACTGGCTGGGCAAACGCCTGGTGACCTATCAGACAGATGCGAACGGCCAGCCGGTTAACCAGATTCTGGTTGAAGCCGCGACCGACATCGACCAGGAACTCTACCTGGGCGCGGTGGTGGATCGTGCTACCCGTCGTGTGATTTTCATGGCCTCAACCGAAGGCGGCGTGGAAATCGAAAAAGTAGCGGAAGAGACCCCGCATCTGATCCACAAAATGGCGCTGGATCCGCTGACCGGTCCGCAGCCGTACCAGGGCCGCGAGCTGGCATTCAAACTCGGTCTGACCGGTAAGCTGGTCGGCCAGTTCACCAAGATCTTTATGGGTCTGGCGACACTGTTCCTGGAGCGCGATCTGGCGATGGTTGAGATCAACCCGCTGGTGATCACCAAGCAGGGCGACCTGATCTGCCTGGATGGCAAACTGGGTGCCGATGGCAATGCCCTGTTCCGCCAGCCAGAGCTGCGCGAAATGCGCGATCCAAGCCAGGAAGATCCCCGTGAAGCGCACGCGACACAGTGGGAACTGAACTATGTTGCGCTGGAAGGCAACATCGGCTGTATGGTTAACGGCGCAGGTCTGGCGATGGGCACCATGGACATCGTTAAGCACCACGGCGGCCAGCCAGCAAACTTCCTTGATGTCGGCGGCGGCGCAACCAAAGAGCGCGTAACCGAAGCCTTCAAAATCATCCTCTCTGACGATGCGGTGAAAGCCGTCTTCGTTAACATCTTCGGCGGTATCGTACGCTGTGACCTGATTGCCGACGGCATCATCGGCGCAGTCGCTGAAGTGGGTGTGAACGTGCCAGTGGTGGTACGTCTGGAAGGTAACAACGCCGAGCTGGGCGCCCAGAAACTGGCGGACAGCGGTCTGAACATCATTGCAGCAACCAGCCTGACAGACGCCGCACAGCGTGTTGTTGCTGCCGCGGAGGGTAAATAATGTCCATTCTGATCGACAAAAACACCAAAGTCATTTGCCAGGGTTTCACCGGTGGCCAGGGGACTTTCCATTCTGAACAGGCACTGGCCTATGGTACCCAACTGGTTGGCGGCGTCACGCCAGGCAAAGGCGGCACGACTCACCTCGGCCTGCCGGTGTTCAACACCGTGCGTGAAGCGGTAGAAGCGACCGGCGCAACGGCAACCGTGATCTACGTTCCGGCACCGTTCTGCAAAGATGGCATCCTGGAAGCGATTGAAGCGGGCATCAAACTGATCATCACCATCACCGAAGGTATCCCGACGCTGGATATGCTGACCGTGAAGGTGAAGCTGGATGAAGCGGGCGTGCGGATGATCGGTCCAAACTGCCCGGGTGTCATCACCCCAGGCGAATGCAAAATCGGCATCATGCCGGGCCACATTCACCAGCCGGGCCGCGTGGGTATCGTCTCACGTTCCGGTACGCTGACCTATGAAGCGGTTAAGCAGACCACCGATATCGGTTACGGCCAGTCGACCTGTGTGGGTATCGGCGGCGACCCGATCCCGGGATCTAACTTCATCGACATCCTGAAACTGTTCCAGGATGACCCGCAGACGGAAGCGATCGTGATGATCGGCGAGATCGGCGGCAGCGCAGAAGAAGAAGCGGCAGCCTTCATCAAAGAGCACGTGACCAAACCTGTCGTGGGTTACATCGCGGGTGTGACGGCGCCTAAAGGCAAACGTATGGGCCATGCGGGCGCCATCATTGCCGGTGGTAAAGGCACCGCTGATGAGAAGTTTGCGGCGCTGGAAGCGGCAGGCGTGAAGACCGTTCGCAGTCTGGCGGACATCGGTGACGCCGTGAAAGCAGTATTACCGGCTAAATAAGCCAGCGTCATCTGAGACTCAGCCACCTTCGGGTGGCTTTTTTTTTGCGATTAACCCGGGGGAGAGGACCGTCAGCGGGAAGGGAAAGAGGCTGCATGATCATGTCGTCCGGGCGCCTGCCAGGTTAATAAATAATGGCAAACGTGATCTATTTTCTCACTCCTGATTTAAGTAATGACATCTTATTAACAAGAATCCTACCTGACCATATCTGGAAACTTATTGCGTTATTCCAGATCAATTAATCGCGATTTATATCCAACTATTTCTCTGGCAAAGCGCAACGCTAAGGGCGTAAATTGCGCTGCATCAATCCAGCCTTTTACACACATTTTCAAACGTCTGCTCAACCCGGGATGACACCCGCTTTTCTCCTGTTAAAGCACGCGTTAATGAAAGCGCGGATTGACAATTCAGAGCTGCTGCATGCGTGACTGACCTGTCCCGGCAGCTTACAGGCCGGGTCTGCGGGTAATAAAAAAACTGGAATCAATAAACAGTCGTTCCTGACCCCGATTACGTTCGCGATTCGCGCGCGCAATTGAGAGAAAGCGAGGAGCAAGGAGTCCTTATGTTAGATATCGTCGAGCTGTCGCGATTACAGTTTGCCTTAACGGCGATGTACCATTTTCTGTTCGTCCCTTTAACGCTGGGTATGGCGTTTCTGCTGGCGATTATGGAAACGGTCTATGTGCTGAGCGGCAAACAGATTTATAAAGATATGACGAAGTTCTGGGGCAAGTTATTTGGTATTAACTTTGCGCTGGGTGTGGCCACCGGACTGACGATGGAATTTCAGTTCGGCACTAACTGGTCCTATTACTCTCACTACGTCGGCGATATCTTCGGTGCGCCGCTCGCCATTGAAGGTCTGATGGCGTTCTTCCTGGAATCGACCTTTGTCGGCCTGTTCTTCTTTGGCTGGGATCGGCTGGGTAAAGTGCAGCACATGGCGGTCACCTGGCTGGTGGCGCTGGGATCGAACATGTCGGCGCTCTGGATTCTGGTCGCCAACGGCTGGATGCAGAACCCGATCGCCTCTGAATTCAACTTCGAAACCATGCGTATGGAGATGGTCAGCTTCTCGCAGCTGGTGCTGAACCCGGTCGCGCAGGTCAAATTCGTACACACCGTGGCGGCGGGTTATACCACCGGTGCGATGTTTATTCTCGGCATCAGCGCGTGGTACATGCTGAAAGGGCGTGATCTCGCCTTTGCAAAACGCTCGTTCGCCATTGCCGCCAGCTTTGGTATGGCGGCGGTGCTGTCAGTGATCCTGCTGGGCGATGAGTCCGGCTATGAAATGGGTGACGTGCAGAAAACCAAACTCGCCGCGATTGAAGCCGAGTGGGAGACCCAGCCGGCACCGGCTTCATTTACGCTGTTTGGTCTGCCGGATCAGGCGACTCAGGAGAACCGCTATGCGATTCAGATCCCCTGGCTGCTGGGCCTGATCGCCACCCGATCCACCGATACGCCCGTCACCGGCCTGAAAGATCTGATGGCACAGCATGAGGTACGCATCCGCAACGGCATAAAGGCCTACACCCTGCTGAATGAGCTGCGCAGCGGCAGCCAGGATCCGGCAGTACGTGACGCCTTTAACAGTCACAAACAGGATCTCGGCTACGGTCTGCTGCTGAAACGCTATACCGACAACGTGGCGGATGCGACGGACGCGCAGATCAGGCAGGCGACGCAGGATTCTATCCCGCGTGTGGCGCCACTTTACTTCGCGTTTCGCATCATGGTGCTCTGCGGCGTGCTGCTGCTGGCCATCATCACGCTTTCCTTCTGGAGCGTGATACGTAATCGCATCGGTAAGAACCGTGGGTTGCTGAAAGCGGCACTGCTGGGGATTCCGCTGCCGTGGATTGCGGTGGAATCAGGCTGGTTTGTCGCGGAGTATGGCCGTCAGCCCTGGGCCATCGGTGAAATTCTGCCGACGGCGGTGGCTAACTCCTCCCTGACCACAGGCGATCTGCTGTTCTCAATGATTCTGATCTGTGGCCTCTATACCCTGTTCCTGGTGGCTGAAATGTACCTGATGTTCAAATTCGCCCGGCTCGGGCCGAGCAGTCTGAAAACCGGGCGTTATCACCACGAGCAGATCACGGCAACCCCTCAGCCGGTACAGGGATAAGGA
Source organism: Pantoea sp. GM_Pan_3 (assembly GCF_026541045.1). Classification (NCBI taxonomy): domain Bacteria; kingdom Pseudomonadati; phylum Pseudomonadota; class Gammaproteobacteria; order Enterobacterales; family Erwiniaceae; genus Pantoea; species Pantoea sp. GM_Pan_3. Next base: position 319,564 of record NZ_JALNVA010000005.1, read on the forward strand.
GAGCGACCATGTTTGATTACGCAGTTCTGCGCTTTGTCTGGTGGCTGTTGATTGGCGTGCTGCTGATCGGCTTTGCCGTCGCCGATGGTTTCGATATGGGCGTCGGTATGCTGACACGCATTCTGGGACGCTCCGATACCGAACGCCGCATCATGATTAACACCATCGCCCCGCACTGGGACGGCAACCAGGTCTGGCTGATCACCGCCGGCGGGGCGCTGTTTGCCGCCTGGCCGATGGTCTACGCAGCCGCCTTTTCGGGCTTCTATGTGGCGATGATCCTCGTGCTCGCGTCGCTCTTCTTCCGTCCGGTCGGTTTCGACTACCGCTCAAAGATTGAAGACAACCGCTGGCGCGGTGCCTGGGACTGGGGCATTTTCATTGGCAGTTTTGTCCCGCCGCTGGTGATTGGCGTGGCGTTTGGCAACCTGTTACAGGGCGTGCCGTTCCATGCCGACGAGTATCTGCGTCTGTTCTACACCGGTAACTTCTTCCAGCTGCTGAATCCATTTGGTCTGCTGGCGGGTGTGGTCAGTGTGGCGATGATTCTGGCGCAGGGTGCGACCTATCTGCAGATGCGCACCACCGGTGAACTGCATCTGCGTTCACGCACCGCCGCACAGCTTGCCGCGCTGGTGATGATGGTCTGCTTCATCCTGGCGGGTGTCTGGGTGAAATATGGCATTGATGGCTATGTAGTGACCAGCCCTCTGGATCACTTCGCCGCCTCCAACCCGCTGGGTAAAACCGTGGTGCGCGAAGCGGGAGCCTGGCTTGTGAATTTCCAGCAGCATCCTGTGCTGTGGCTGTTCCCGCTGCTGGGTGTGCTTCTGCCGCTGCTGACCATCTTCTGCTCACGGGTGGAGAAGGGGGCCTGGGCGTTCCTGTTCTCCTCGCTGACGCTGGCCTGCGTCATCATGACGGCGGGTATTGCGATGTTCCCGTTCATCATGCCGTCCAGCACCGTGCCGGGCACCAGCCTGACGATGTGGGACGCCACGTCCAGCCTGCTGACGCTGCAAACCATGACCATTGCCGCCGTTATCTTTGTGCCGATCATTCTCGCCTACACCACCTGGTGCTACTGGAAGATGTTTGGTCGTATCACCAAAGAGCATATTGAAAGCAACAGTCACTCACTCTACTGATTAAGGAGATGTCGCATGTGGTATTTTGCCTGGATTCTCGGCACTCTGCTGGCCTGTGCCTTTGGTATCATCACCGCGCTGGCGATTGAGCACATTGAAGCGCAGGATGAGTCTCACTGATGCGAACGCTGATTCGGATGCTGTATGATCTGATGGATAAGGGCCCGTTACGGGCCCTCTCTCTGCTGCTGGCACTGCTGACGGCGGGCGGGGTGATGTGGGATCCTGCACGCTTTGCCAATCAGGCAGGGGAGTTACCTGCGCTGCAGGCGCTGGTGCTGATCTGGGCGGTCTGCTGCGGGGTGATCCACGGCGTGGGTTTCCGGCCACGAAAAACCCGATGGCAGGCGCTGTTTACGCCGTTACCCGCCATACTGGTGTTAATGATTGCCCTTTACCGTTTTTACGTTTAGCCCCCGCCTTACCGGCGCTGTCAGTGAATATTTGTCAGCGTACGGTCAATAAATCTCCCTGAAATCGTTCCGTTTGTTACGGAGCGATAATTATTTTCGCCTGGCTCTGGCGACCCATTCCCAACCCCAATTCTCTTGCGTATAGTAGCATCGTTTAAAACGAGGCCGGGATGTAGAGTGAGTACAACGCTGTTTCGCTGGCCGGTTCGGGTCTACTACGAAGACACTGATGCCGGTGGTGTGGTTTATCACGCCAGCTATATCGCTTTTTATGAACGAGCACGTACCGAGATGTTGCGACAGCACCATTTCAATCAGCAGACGCTGTTAGAGCAGCAGGTCGCTTTTGTGGTACGGCGTATGACGGTGGACTACCTGTCGGCGGCGCGTCTTGATGACCTTCTGGAGATCCAGAGTGAAGTGACATCAATGACACGGGCCACGATGACGTTCACGCAGCGTATCGTGAATACTGAAGGCAAAGTGCTCAATGAGGCAGAAGTCCTGATTGCCTGCATTAACCCACATCTGATGAAGCCGATTGCGCTTCCCAAGTCTATTGTCGCGGAGTTCAAGCAGTGACTGACATGAACATTCTTGATTTGTTCCTGAAGGCGAGCCTTCTGGTCAAACTTATCATGTTGATTTTGATCGGCTTTTCTATTGCCTCCTGGGCCATCATTATTCAGCGCACACGTATTCTGAATGCGGCCGGAAGAGAAGCGGAGGCGTTTGAAGACAAGTTCTGGTCGGGTATCGAACTTTCGCGTCTCTATCAGGAGAGTCAGGAGCGTCGGGACGAACTGGCCGGTTCTGAGCAGATTTTCTACGCCGGCTTTAAAGAGTTTGCCCGTCTGCATCGCGCCAATAATCATGCGCCGGAAGCGGTCATCGATGGCGCCAGCCGTGCGATGCGCATCTCGCTGAACCGCGAGCTGGAAACGCTGGAAAACCACATTCCTTTCCTCGGCACCGTCGGTTCCATCAGCCCCTACATCGGGCTGTTCGGCACCGTCTGGGGGATCATGCACGCCTTTATCGCGTTGGGCGCGGTGAAGCAGGCGACGCTGCAGATGGTGGCGCCAGGTATTGCTGAAGCACTGATTGCGACCGCGATCGGTCTGTTTGCCGCGATTCCGGCGGTGATGGCGTACAACCGCCTGAACCAGCGCGTCAACAAACTGGAGCAGGGCTACGACAACTTTATGGAAGAGTTCACGGCCATCCTGCATCGCCAGGCTTTCTCCAGCGATAACGCTAAGTAAACAGAGGTTAATGATGGCCAGAGTACGTGGTCGCAAACACCGCGACCTGAAGTCGGAAATCAACATCGTTCCGCTGCTGGACGTCCTGCTGGTGCTGTTGCTGATCTTCATGGCAACCGCACCCATTATTACCCAGAGCGTGGAAGTGGATCTGCCGGATGCGACCGACTCCAATACCGTTTCCAGCGACGACAATCCGCCGGTGATTGTTGAGGTGGCGGGCGTGGGTCAGTACAGCCTGGTGGTGGATCACGATCGCATGGATCAGCTTCCGCCCGAGCAGGTGATCAGCGAAGCGCAGCGTCGACTGGAAGCGAATCCTAAGACGGTCTTTTTGATCGGGGGCGCGAAAGAGGTGCCTTACGATGAAATTATTAAAGCGCTCAACCTGCTGCACCAGGCGGGTGTTAAATCTGTCGGTTTGATGACGCAGCCGATTTAAAATCGAACCGTTTTTTGGGAACCGAGTGTGTCGAAGGCAACCGAGCAAAACGAGAAGTTAAAGCGCGCGATAATCATTTCGGTGATTCTGCATATCGTGCTGATCGCGCTGCTGGTATGGAGCTCGTTTAATGAGCATGTTGACCCCAGCAGTGCGGGTGGCGGCGGCAGTGATATCGATGCGGTGATGGTCGATCCCGGCGCCGTCGTCAGCCAGTATAACCGTCAGCAGAACCAGCAGAGCGACAGCCAGCGTGCTGAGCAGCAGCGTAAAAAGCAGGCGCAGCAGCAGGCTGAAGAGCTGCAGGAGAAGCAGGCCGCCGAACAGCAGCGTCTGAAAGCGCTGGAAAAAGAGCGCTTAGCAGCGCAGGAAGCGGCAAAAGAAGAGGCTAAACAGCAGGCTGAGCAGCAGAAAGCGGCCGAACAGGCCGCTAAACAGGCGGCTGAGCAACAGAAAACCGCTGAAGCGGCAGCCGCAAAAGCGAAGGCTGAAGCTAAAGCGCAGGCGGATGCCCAGGCGAAAGCCGCGGCTGAGCAGGCGAAACAGGCTGCTGCCGAAGCAAAGAAGCAGGCTGATCAGCAGGCGAAAGCCGCTGCTGCTGTGGCGGCAAAAGAGAAAGCCGTCGCCGAAGCGAAGGCAAAGTCTGATGCGGAGGCCAAAGCGGCAGCGGAAGCTAAAGTGAAAGCGGCCGCTGAGGCCAAAGCGAAAGCGGCTGAAGAGGCGAAAGAGAAAGCCGCAGAAGCCAAAGAAAAAGCCGCAGAGGCAGCGAAAGAGAAAGCGGCAGAAGCCGCAAAAGCCAAAGCGGAAGCCGCGAAAGAGGCGGCTAAAGAAGCGGCGAAAGAGAAAGCGGAAGCCGCGGCCAAAGCGAAAGCCGATGCGGCAGCGAAAGCCAAAGCGGACGCGGCTGCCAAAGCGAAAGCCGATGCCGCCGCGAAGGCCAAAGCCGACGCGAAAGCGAAAGCCGCCGCCGATGCGGCCAACGACAGCGATGTCGACGATCTGCTGGGTGGACTGGCTTCCGGTAAAAATGCACCGAAAAGCGGGGCCGCTGGCGGCGGCGCAGCAGGGCAGGGAAACCAGAAGAAAGCGGGTGCGTCAGGCGCGGAAATCAACTCCTACATGGGGCAGGTGGTCAGTGCGATTCAAAGCCGCTTCTATGATGCCGATCTGTATCGCGGAAAAACCTGTGATTTGCGGATTAAACTTGCGCCGGATGGCCTGTTGATTGATGTTAAGTCAGAAGGTGGGGACCCCGCGCTCTGTCAGGCCGCGATTACCGCCGCCCGACAGGCACGTATTCCGAAGCCGCCTTCCCAGGCGGTCTACGAAGTGTTTAAGAACGCCCCTATGCGTTTTAAACCGCAATAATGCAGTAACGGGCGGCAAGTTGATCTATGTTTAGCTTGCCGTACTTAAGTTCTACTCGTGGTTTCCAGGAACAGTGCCAATTATCGTGGACTGAGGTTCAGATAAGGGAGATAAAATGAAGCAAGCTCTTCGCGTTACGTTAGGCTTTTTTATCCTGCTGTGGGCAGCCATGCTGCATGCAGAAGTTCGAATTGAGATTACCCAGGGCGTCAACACCGCACGCCCGATTGGCGTTGTGCCATTTAAGTGGACGGGTGCAGGTGCCGCGCCGGAAGATATCGGCGGCATCGTGGCCGCTGACCTGCGCAACAGCGGCAAATTTAATCCGCTGGATCGCTCACGTCTGCCTCAGCAGCCTGGCAGCGCACAGGAAGTTCAGCCTGCGGCCTGGAGCGCCCTGGGCATCGACGCAGTTGTGGTCGGTCAGGTCGCCGCTAACCCGGATGGCAGCTATCAGGTTTCTTATCAGCTGGTCGATACCGGTGGTGCACCGGGAACCGTGCTGGCGCAGAATACCTATAAAGTCACCAAACAGTGGCTGCGTTATGCCGGTCACACCGCCAGTGATGAAACTTTCGAGAAACTGACCGGCATCAAGGGCGCTTTCCGTACCCGTATCGCCTATGTCGTGCAGACCAACGGCGGCCAGTTCCCGTATGAGCTGCGCGTAGCGGATTATGATGGTTACAACCAGTTTGTGGTTCATCGTTCACCACAGCCTCTGATGTCGCCAGCCTGGTCTCCGGATGGCAGCAAAGTGGCTTACGTGACCTTTGAAAGCGGCAAGTCTGCGCTGGTGGTTCAGACGCTGTCGAACGGGGCTATCCGTCAGGTCGCCTCGTACCCGCGCCACAACGGTGCCCCGGCGTTCTCACCGGATGGCTCTAAGCTGGCTTTCGCGCTCTCTAAAACCGGCAGCCTGAACCTCTATGTGATGGATCTGGCTTCAGGTCAGACGCGTCAGGTCACCGATGGCCGTTATAACAGTACAGAACCAACCTGGTTCCCGGACAGCCAGACGCTGGCTTATACCTCGGATCAGGCGGGTGCACCTCAGATTTATAAAGTAGGCATTAATGGCGGCGCGCCACAACGTATTACCTGGGAAGGCGGTCAGAACCAGGATGCGGATGTTGCAACCGATGGCAAATCCATGGTGATGATCAGCACCAGCGGTGGATCACAGCACGTCGCCAAACAGGATCTGGAAACGGGAGCCGTTCAAACGTTAACGGACACGTTCCTGGATGAAACGCCGAGCCTGGCACCAAACGGCACAATGGTAATCTATAGCTCTACTCAGGGGATGGGTTCCGTGCTGCAGTTGGTTTCAACCGACGGCCGTTTCAAAGCGCGTCTTCCGGCAACCGATGGACAGGTCAAATTTCCTGCCTGGTCGCCGTATCTGTAATGTCTGATCGATCAGACATCGCAAACAATAAACAATAATGGGATTTTTGAAATGCAACTGAACAAAATGCTGAAGGGTTTGATGCTGGCTCTGCCGGTTCTGGCAGTAGCGGCTTGTAGCTCACACAAAAACAACAACAATGACCAGACTGGCATGGGCGCTGATGGCGCTTACGGTGCAAACTCTGGCATGAACGGCAACGGCGGCAACATGTCTTCTGACGAGCAGGCGCGTCTGCAGATGCAGCAGCTGCAGCAGAACAACATCGTGTACTTCGGTCTGGACAAGTATGACGTTCAGTCTGATTACGCACAGATGCTGGATCAGCACGCTTCCTTCCTGCGCAGCAACCCATCCTACAAAGTGACCATCGAAGGTCACGCGGATGAGCGCGGTACGCCGGAATACAACATCGCCCTGGGCGAACGTCGTGCTAACGCGGTTAAAATGTACCTGCAGGGCAAAGGCGTGTCAGCTGATCAGATGTCTATCGTTTCTTACGGTAAAGAGAAGCCAGCCGTTCTGGGTCATGACGAAGCAGCGTATGCTAAAAACCGTCGTGCCGTACTGGTCTACTAAGAGAATCACATGGTTAGTAACTTCAGACGTCATCTGTTGAGTCTGTCGTTACTGATTGGCGTAGCGGCCCCCTGGGCCGCTAATGCCCAAGCGTCAATCAGTAGCGTTGGCTCCGGCTCGGTCGAAGACCGTGTCACCACTCTCGAACGAATCTCTAATGCCCAGGCGCAGCTGATGCAGCAATTGCAGCAGCAGATGAGCGACAATCAGCGTGATATCGACGCGCTGCGTGGGCAAATCCAGCAAAATACGTATCAGTTGAATCAGGTGGTTGAGCGCCAGAAGCAGCTCTACCAGCAGATCGACAGCCTGAGCAGCGCCAGCAGCAGCGGCGGCCAGCAGGCGGCGGGCGGTGATGCCGCAGCCGATACCGGTGCAGCAGCCAGCACAGGCGCAGCGGCATCAACGGAGAGCGCACCTGCGCAGACCGGTGACGCCAACAGCGATTACAATGCGGCTGTGGCGCTGATTCTGGAAAAGAAACAGTATGATCAGGCGATCAGTGCGCTTCAGGCGTGGGTCAAGCGTTACCCCGATTCGACCTATCAGCCCAACGCCAATTACTGGCTGGGGCAGCTGAACTACAACAAAGGCAAAAAGGACGACGCGGCTTATTATTACGCCACGGTGGTGAAAAACTATCCGAAGTCGCCAAAAGCCGCAGAGGCGTTGCTGAAGGTGGGTATGATCATGCAGGAGAAGAAAGACACGGCGAAAGCCAAAGCGGTCTTCCAGCAGGTGATCAAACTTTATCCTGATAGCGAATCTGCAAAACAGGCGCAAAAACGTCTGTCAGGTCTGTAATCGGTACGGTTCAGGCCAGATATCGTGTGATTTCTGGTCTTGCCGTATGAAAGGTAAGCAACTGAAGCATTTAGCAGAAATAAGAGTTGCGCTACCCCGCTAAATCAGTAATATATGCCGCCGTTGCCGGGACACAATGCAAAGTGTCTGGCAAGCCTGAAGATGGGTCGTTAGCTCAGTTGGTAGAGCAGTTGACTTTTAATCAATTGGTCGCAGGTTCGAATCCTGCACGACCCACCATCTTCTCTCAGTCGCGCATCAGTGCGACGCGCGAAGAAGAGTTCAGGATTGCTTCACAACCTAAGATGGGTCGTTAGCTCAGTTGGTAGAGCAGTTGACTTTTAATCAATTGGTCGCAGGTTCGAATCCTGCACGACCCACCATCTTACTTCAGCCGCCTGGCGAGCTGAACGGTTGTAAGCCCCCAGCGGGTCGTTAGCTCAGTTGGTAGAGCAGTTGACTTTTAATCAATTGGTCGCAGGTTCGAATCCTGCACGACCCACCAATTAAGAAAAAGCGCCCTCAGGGCGCTTTTTTCGTTTCCAGGGCACGGACTTTACGGTGCGGGACGCTTTCCTTCTCTGAACGCGCTACTGGCGCGGGCTGCTTCTGCATGATGAGGAGAGCAGGCCTGTCTCCGCCGTTACGCCTTTTTCTTCGCTTTCGCCACTGCCAGGCTCTCCCAGATATGCATCACCGCATAGCTGCGCCAGGGACGCCAGGATTGCGAGCGTGCCTCTGCTTCTTTGGATGACATACCGCCCAGGTTATTCCGGATGGCGATATCCTCTTTGGGAAAGGCATCCGGCCAGCGCAGGGCACGCATCGCGATGTAGTGGGCGGTCCAGGGACCGATGCCAGGCAGGCTGATCAGCTTTTTGATCACCTCGTCAGGCGGCTGAGCGGCACTGAGGCGCAGATCCCCGCTGGCGCAGGCTTCAGCGAAGGCGATGATGGCGCGTGAGCGCGCGGCGCTGACAATACCCATCGGCGCAACCTCGTCGACCGTCAGGCCAGCGATACGTGCCGGCGGCGCAGCGTATCGGGTCAGGTCGGCAAACGGCGTTTCACAGGGCTCGCCAAAGGCGGCGGCAAAGCGGCTGCTGACGGTGGTGGCGGCTTTGACCGTCACCTGCTGGCCGATGATCGCGCGCACGCCCAGCTCAAAGGCGTCAAAAGCCCCCGGAACACGCAGGCCCGGGTGGGCGATCAGGCTGGGCGCCAGCAGCGGATCCTGTGACAGACAGGCGGCGATACGCTGCGGCTGAGCATCAAGATCGAACAGGTCGCGCAGGCGGCGCAGCAGCAGAGGCAGAACCGGCGTCAGCGAGGTGGAGAGCGTCACCTGCAGCGCATTCTTCTGCGGCAGATGCGCGACACTGACCCAGCCCCGATAGCGGCCCATCGCCACCGTGCGTCGCCAGGTGCCATCCTCCACCGCTTCGACCTCTTTCATCAGGTGAGTCTGTAAAAACCAGAGCATCGCTGCCCAGTCGTAGGGCGGGCGATAGGCGAGCCGCAGCGTCACGCGGTCACCGGGCTGCGTGCGCCCGTCACCCGCCTCGTTCCGGCGCAGGGCGCCTGGCGTCATGCGATAGCGCGCCTGAAACACATCATTGAAGCGGCGCAGGCTGCCAAAACCGCTGGCATAGGCGATCTCCGTAATCGGCAGTTGCGTCTCCGTCAGCAGCTGCTTCGCCAGCAGCATCCGTCGCGTCTGCCTCAGCTCAAGCGGTGAGACCCCCAGCTCCTGCTGCACGATACGCCGCAGCTGACGCAGGCTTAAACCGAACTCAGTGGCTATCGCCTCCAGCCCTTCGCGCTCCTCCAGCATTCCCTCTTCGATGCGCTGAATCAGCCGTTCCGCCACGCGGTGCGGCTGATCCACCGGCGCATTGCCCGGCGCCAGTTCAGGCCGGCAGCGCAGGCAGGGACGAAAGCGCGCTTTTTCGGCGGCTTCGGCGCTGCTGAAAAAGAGGCAGTTCTTCTGCATCGGCGCTTTGACCGGGCAGATCGGACGACAATAGATACCGGTTGAGGTCACCCCAACAAAAAATACGCCGTCAAAACGGGTATCACGGGAGGTCAGCGCCTGATAGGCAATGTCGGGATTAAGCATGGTATTTCTCCGGTAAATATGCGGAGCCTACACCGGTGATTCCCGGCAGACTGGCTGTTTTCGGACAACACATCAGTTTATCGCCATGACCGAAAACAGCCAGTCAGGCTGAGGAAAAGTGCGATAATACGTGTCGAAACCGTGACGGGAGAATCACCATGTATTACTTCAAATTGACAGTTACCCCGGTGGGCGAACTGAAACTGGTGGCCAGCGAGCGCGGCCTGGCGGGTATTTTGTGGGAGAACGACGATCCTCATCGCACCCGCTTTTTACCGCAGACGCGCGATGACGACCATCCCATTCTGGTCGAAACGGCACGTCAGCTCGGCGAGTACTTTGCCGGTGCGCGACGCGGCTTTGAACTGCCGCTCGATTTTGCCGGCACTGACTTTCAGAAAAAAGTCTGGCAGGCACTGGTGGCGATCCCGTTTGGTGAAACGCGCAGCTACAGCCAGATTGCCCGCGAGATCGGGCATCCGCTGGCGGTGCGTGCGGTTGGCGCGGCCAACGGTCGTAATCCGCTTTCGATTGTCGCGCCGTGTCACCGGGTGATAGGGGCCAACGGCAAGCTGACCGGGTTTGCCGGCGGGCTGACGGTTAAAGCGTTTCTGCTGGCGCTGGAAACATCACAACCCCTGCCGCAGCCGGGCGAACAAGGCGCACAGGGTCGGGCTGGCGGTGCGGTCATGCAGGCCGATTAAAAAATCACACGACACAGTCGGGCTTTTCCGCTATCGTGTTTAGCATATAAAACACGACGGCGGATTCAACGCCATATTTCGCCTCTTCTGGCGATTTTCGTTAATTAGATAAAACGAGAGCTGTGTCATGAGTGTGATGTTCGATCCTGAAAGCACCGTTTACCCCTTTCCCCCCAAGCCCGCCCGCCTGAGTGACGACGAGAAGGCGTTTTATCGTGAGAAAATCAAAACCCTGCTGAAGGCGCGAAATGCCGTGATGGTCGCGCACTACTACACCGACCCGGAAATTCAGGCGCTGGCCGAAGAGACCGGCGGCTGTATCTCCGACTCACTGGAGATGGCCCGTTTTGGCAGCAACCATCCGGCAACCACGCTGCTGGTGGCGGGCGTGCGCTTTATGGGGGAGACCGCCAAAATCCTCAGCCCTGAGAAAACCGTCCTGATGCCGACACTGCAGGCGGAGTGCTCGCTGGATCTGGGCTGTCCGATTGAAGAGTTCAACGCCTTCTGCGACGCCCATCCCGATCGCACCGTGGTGGTCTACGCCAACACCTCGGCGGCGGTAAAAGCGCGCGCTGACTGGGTCGTCACCTCCAGCATTGCGGTTGAGCTGATTGAGCACCTCGACAGCCTGGGCGAGAAAATTATCTGGGCACCGGATCGTCACCTCGGCCGCTACGTCACCCAGAAATCGGGCGCCGATGTGCTGTGCTGGCAGGGTGCCTGCATTGTCCATGATGAGTTCAAGACTCAGGCGCTGCAGCGCATGAAAGTGCTCTATCCCGATGCGGCGGTGCTGGTTCATCCCGAGTCGCCGCAGGCGATTGTGGATCTGGCCGATGCGGTGGGTTCGACCAGCCAGCTGATTCAGGCCGCCAAATCCCTGCCGCATCCGCAGATGATTGTGGCGACCGATCGCGGCATCTTCTACAAAATGCAGCAGGCGGTGCCGGACAAAGAGCTGCTGGAAGCGCCGACAGCCGGGGAGGGCGCCACCTGCCGCAGCTGCGCGCACTGTCCGTGGATGGCGATGAACGGTCTCAAAGCCATCGCAGACGCGCTGGAGACGGGCGGCGCGGAACATGAGATTCAGGTGGACGAGACGCTGCGAGAGGCGGCGTTACTGCCCCTGAATCGCATGCTATCCTTTGCAGCGGAACTTAAACTCAACGTGAAGGGAAACGCCTAGCCGTTTTCCTGACAGGTGCTCTGCATGGACTTTTTCAGCACGCATAATATTCTGGTTCACATTCCTCTGGGTGCAGGCGGCTACGATCTCTCATGGATTGAGGCTATTGGCACCCTGGCGGGCTTACTCTGTATCTGGTTTGCCAGCCTGGAAAAAATCATCAACTACCCCTTCGGCCTGATTAACGTCACGCTGTTTGCGGTGATCTTCTTTCAGATTCAGCTCTACGCCAGCCTGCTGCTGCAGCTCTTCTTTTTTGCCGCCAATATTTACGGCTGGTACGCCTGGAGCCGGCAGACCAGCGATCACCAGGCGGCGCTGAAGATTCGCTGGCTGCCGCTGCCGAAAGCGATCGCCTGGGCGGTGAGCTGCGTCGTCGCGATTGCGCTGATGACGCTCTACATTGACCCGGTGTTTGCCATGCTGACCCGCGCGGCGGTGACGCTGATGAACGCGATTGGCCTGTCGGTGGCGATGCCGGCATTGCAGCCGGATGCTTTCCCGTTCTGGGACGCCTGCATGATGGTGCTGTCGATTGCGGCGATGATCCTGATGACGCGCAAATATGTTGAGAACTGGCTGCTGTGGGTGATCATTAACGTCATCAGCGTGATGATTTTTGCCCGTCAGGGGGTTTATGCGATGTCGCTGGAGTATGTGATTCTGACGCTGATTGCGCTTAATGGCTCACGCATGTGGATCCGCAGTGCCCGGGAGCAGGGGGCGCGCGCACTGTCGGCGCAGCAGACAGGCCAGTAAGGGGCGGTCACAGCGCGCGGTAACCGGGTTACCGCGCGCTGTCGTTTAGTGAGCGTGCTCGTCGCCTCTGGCGTGAGTATGGTCGTGGGAATGGGAATGGCTGTGACCGTGGCCGGCCTCAGCCGCGCTGCTGAAGCTCAGCTCACACTCAGCACCGGCACAGGGCTGATACTCCATCTGCACGGTCGCATGGTCAATCTGATAGTGCTGGCGCAGATAGTCATGAATGCGGTGCAGCAGCGCATCGTGGTCATAGGGCGGGATCACCTGCACATGCAGCGTCAGCAGCGGCTTTTCACCCACCTGCCACAGATGCACATGATGAACATTGCGCACTTCAGCGATGTTCAGGGTGAGGTCCCGCATCAGCCGGTTCACATCCAGGGAGTGGGGTGCCCCTTCAAGTAATTCCTGCAGGCTCTCACGCAGCAGCGCCCAGGCACTGCGCAGCACCAGCAGTGACACCAGCAGCGACAGAATCGGATCGATTGGCGTCCAGCCGGTCAGCATAATGATGGCTGCTGCCACAATCGCCCCCACCGAACCGAGCAGGTCACCCATGACGTGCAGTGCCGCTGCCCGCACGTTGAGGTTCTTCTCTTCGCTGCCGTGGTGCAGCAGCCAGAATGAGAGCAGGTTGGCCAGCAGGCCGCCAATCGCGATGCCCAGCATCAGGCCGCCGGTCACCGGCTGCGGATCGCTGAAGCGACGCACTGCCTCCCAGACGATCAGCGCGGTAATACCCAGCAGGGCGATGGCATTGACAAAGGCCGCTACGGTGGTCAGGCGCAGCAGGCCAAAGGTATGACGCGCATTGGGTTTACGGCGCGAGAAGTGGACCGCCAGCAGCGCCATCAGCAGGGCGGCGGCATCGGTGAGCATATGTCCGGCATCTGCCAGCAGCGCCAGTGAACCTGAAAGCCAGCCGCCAATCACCTCGGCAACCATGAAGAGGACGGTCACGCCAAAGGCGGCCGCCAGACGCGTGCGATTACTATCCTGCCCGCTATGAGTGTGGGTATGTGCCATAAGATTCCAGTTTTTTCAGTAACCTGTTTGCTAATAATATCAGTAATTGCCACGTCTCAGACGTGTCCTGATGCTGTTTTGCCTGCTCTGCGAGTTGCTGACTCAGCTGTGCACCCTGCTCCAGCCCCACCAGCAACCAGCTGCCTTTCATCCGGTGTGCCGCGTCGGCAAACTGGTTCCAGTCCGCGCGTGCGCGCGCCTCACGCATCACGGCCAAATCCTGGGTCACCGTGCTGTGCAGCGTCTGGCTCAGCCGGCTGAGAAATTTGTCATTCTGCTGTGCCAACTGCCACAGGTTCTCATCCAGCGGTGCCAGCGGGTCGGGCTGCCACTCCGCCAGCAGTGCGCGGAGATCGGCCAGCTGCACCGGTTTAATCAGAACCCGCTCCTGCGCCTCAGCCGGTCGTGACAGCAGCTGGGCGTCTGCGGAGCAGAGCACCCGCATCGCCTGCCGTCCCCGCTGCCGGTCACGGCGTCGCAGCAGTCGCAGCAGCAGCGTGCCGTCAGGACGCGGCATCATCTGGTCGATAAACAGCAGGTCAAAAGGCTGCTGCGCATCGGCCTTGAGCAGCGCACGTCCCTCTTCGAAGATGTCGGCCTGAATGGCAAAGCGCGCCAGCTGCTGCTGCATCACCAGCAGATTGGCCGGATGGTCATCGACAATCGCCACCCGCAGATGGGGAAAGCCGGGCAGGCCAGACTCATCGGTGCTGCTGACCGGCTCCTCGATCTGCAGAGGCAGGGTCACCGTTACCTGCGTTCCCTGGCCGGGCTGCGAGGTGAGCCGGATATCGCCCCCCATCCGCAGCACTATCTCGCGGCAGATAAACAGGCCCAGACCGCTGCCCTGCACCGACACGGTTTTGCCCGACGGCGCCTGATACCAGGGATCAAACAGCTTCGGCTGCTCCTCAGGCGGAATACCGCTGCCGCTGTCAGTCACCGTCAGCACCAGCTGCTGCTGCTCTGCCGCCAGGGTGAGGCGGATGGTGCCGTGACGGGTAAATTTCAGCGCATTGGTCATCAGGTTATTGACCACCTGCTGCAGGCGGTCGGCATCGATCATCACCGTGTCAGGCAGCGGCGTCTGTGCCGCGACGATCAGACGCGGGCCGTCCGCCCGCATTAACGGATGATAAAAATGCTGCTGCTGTTCGAGCCACTGCTCCAGCGCCAGCGGGCGGGGCGCCAGAGTAAAACTGTTGCTCTCGATACGTGCGTGATCCTGCAGGTCATTCAGCAGGGTCAGCAGGGAGTGTGCGCTGCTGTGCAGCAGGGTCAGGTTCTGGCTGTTGTGCTGCTGCTTCTCCAGCTCCAGCAGGCCGAGGATCGCCTGCATCGGCGTACGCAGCTCATGGCTGACGGTAGCCAGAAACTGGCTCTTCATGGCGTTGGCCCGCTCCGCCTGTTCGCGCTGCTGACGCTCGCGGCGCTGCTGCCAGTAACGGCGCGCCAGCAGCAGGAGCAGCAGCACAATGGCGGCCCCGGCTACCGCCAGCACCATCATCGGCAGCGTTCGCATCACCATCACGCTGCCGGGCTGAGGCGGTGTTGACCAGCTGTCGCGCATTTTGCCCTGGGTATCCGCCGGGATCTGCTGCAGCGCCCGATCCAGCAGGCTGCGCAGCAGGGGCTGATCGGGCGTGACACCCAGCGCGATCGGCCAGGCGATGTCGCTGGCGGCAAAGGCGAGGTGGATACGCGCGTCATCACGGCTGGCGATGCGCCAGCGGGCGGAGAGCACATTATCGACCAGCGCATCAATCTGCCCCTTTGCCAGCGCATCATAGAGGCTGTTCCGGTCGGCAAACGGCACGGGATGCAGATCCTCCGGCAGCAGGCGCAGCGCCAGGTCATCCTGCAATACGCCGATCCGCCTGCCGCGCAGATCCTGCCAGTGCGACAGCGGGGCAGAGTGAATGCTGTAGATCCCCCACAGCGCCCGCCACACCGGCAGTGAGGTGCTCTGCATCGCATCGCCATTAAGGGGCTGCATCAGTTGCAGCATCGCCTGCTGCTGCTGAATCAGCGCACTGGCCTGATGGGGATTGCTGACCCACACGGGTTCAAACTGCAGGCCCGTGCTCTGGGCGACCGCTTTCAGTAAATCCACGCCATAGCCTCTGGCGGTACCGCTGGCGTCGCGATAGCTCCAGGGATAGTTGTCGGGCTCGGCGGTGTACACAATGCGAGGGTGGTCGGCAATCCACGCGCGTTCAGCGGGGCTGAGCATCAGGGTCTGCGTATCCTGATAGCGCGGCAGCGTGCTGCTCCAGCGCGCCTGCAGGCTGTTCATCAGTTCCGCCGGTAACTGACGCAGGCTCTGGTTTATCCAGTCAATCAGCGCGGGATCGCGGGAGAGGGCGCGCAGGTTGAGCTGTCCCGCCTCAATATGTGAGGCGATCTGATAAATCTGCCCCTGCTGCAGCTGACTCAGCAGAAAACCGGCGCTGGTCTCGTCCGCCACCACATAGTCGTTCTGCTGATTGAGCAGGGTATAGAGCGCCTGCAGATCGCTGCTGTAGCGTCGCCAGTGGTGACGGGCCGCCAGGGCGGGTGGCAGCTGCGCCAGGGTGCTGTCGCTGATCGCAAGCTGCGCATTCTGGCTGTTGAACATCACGGCACGCTGGTTCTGCTGATTGCGATAGACCCGCAGCGGACTGCTGAACCAGCTTTCACTGCTCAGCGTGCCCTGAGGCAGGGGGGTGTTCCACATGCCCAGCGCAAAATCGATCTCTCCGTGGTTCAGGGCCTGCATCAATTGCGGCGCGTCGCTGTAGAGGCGCAGGGTAAACTGCGCCCCGGTCAGCTGTCGCAGCGCAGCAAGATAGTCGGCATTGATGCCATACAGGTCGTTGCCGATCCGCATCGTCCAGGGCGCGTGGTTCTCTTCCAGCAGCCCGACGCGCAGGCTCTTTCCCTGCATGGTTTCGGCGTGCGTGACCGGCAGCATCATCGGCAGATTCAGGCTGCTGACCGGGCGCACCTCAGCCAGCGCGCTGCCCCACAGCCACAGCAGAATCAGTAGCGCATATCTCACTGCTGCGCCTTCCAGAGGTCAGCCAGCTCAACCACAGAGCGGGCACCGGTTTTTTCCAGAATGTTCTTTTTATGGGTGCTGACCGTTTTGTTGCTGATGTGCAGCTGGGCGGCGATTTGCAGGTTAGAGAGGCCGCTGGCGAGCAGCGCCAGAATCTGACGCTCTTTGTGCGTTAGCGGCAGCTCAGGCTCCTCTTCGGTTTCCGGAAACGCGGTCTGTCCGCCGAGCACGGCCAGAATGGCGCTGAGCAGCTGCGTCATGCGCTGGCTTTTCACCACATAACCGGACGCCCCTAACGCCTGAGCGCGCCGGATATAGTGACGGGTCTGCTGGGCTGAATAGATCAGCACCGGACAGTCGGGACGATGGATTTTCAGGCGGCGCAGGATCTCCAGCCCGTCGCTCTCCGGCAGCCCGATATCAAGCACGATAATGTCCAGCGGCTGCTGAAGAAAAGGACGGGCGGCGTGTTCACTGCTGGCAGAGAGGAGCTGAACCGGAATGGGCGACTGGCTGAGCGCGGCTTCAAGTGCCACTTCCACCAGCGGATGATCGTCAATCAAGAGCAAAACGGCCATGAACGGTTTCCCTGTAAATTTCACAGGATGAGCATAGCGGAAGAGTGGGGCAGAGGGGAGAAAAACCCGGAGAACGGATGCTCTCCGGGTCAGACAGAATTACTGGGTCGTGCCGTCGGTTTTAGTATTAACGTCACCGCCGCCCACTTTCGTTTCAACTTTTTTGTTGATGTTCGGACATTTGCCATCTTTACACTGGCTGTTCTGGTCAATTTCGTTAGCAGACATATTTCCGCTGCTGGTGGTGCTGCCAGAAGTGGCCGGATTAGTATTGGTGCCGGTGTTATTAATTTTGCTGTTATCGACATTATTCGGTGGCAGGTTCTCTTTTGCGCCGGGTGCGACCGCACCTGCACTGGCTGCCTGATTAGCTGTGCCGTTGTTGCTGCCTTCCGCCAGCGCCGCGCCACTGCCTAATGTCATTGCTGCTGTCAAAAAGAGTAAGGCAAACTTTTTCATCATTATACTCCCATTAATAAATGAAGACGTTTTAAGCCCAGAGGTGAAATTGGGGATAAAAAAGTCCCGGACGAAATAAAATTCGCCAGTTGGCTTAAACAGGGTGATTTAATCATGTAAGCGGGACGTTCCTCAGTGCTTACCATTAAAAAGTCTAGTCGCTAACCTGATTAATGCAAATATGACCCGCACATTTAACCCGCAGCGGGAATTTACACCCCTGGCGCTTCGGGCTACATTGGGCAGGTTGTGTCCGGCGGGCGCCGGGCCAGAAATAATATGGAATCAGTATGAATTACCAGAACGATGACTTACGCATCAAAGAGATTAAAGAGCTGTTACCCCCGGTTGCGCTGCTCGAAAAATTCCCGGCGACCGATCGTGCTGCACAGACCGTTTCCCAGGCGCGTCAGGCGATTCATCAGATCCTGCAGGGCAAGGACGACCGCCTGCTGGTGGTGATTGGTCCCTGCTCAATCCACGATCCTGAGGCCGCCAAAGAGTATGCCGGCCGTCTGCTGGCGCTGCGGGATGAGCTGAAAGGCGAACTGGAAGTAGTCATGCGGGTCTATTTTGAAAAGCCGCGCACTACCGTAGGCTGGAAAGGGCTGATCAACGACCCCTACATGGATAACAGCTTCCAGCTCAATGATGGTCTGCGTCTGGCGCGTAAACTACTGCTGGAGATCAATGACAGCGGTTTACCGGCGGCGGGCGAGTTTCTGGATATGATCACCCCGCAGTATGTGGCGGATTTGATGAGCTGGGGCGCGATTGGCGCACGCACTACCGAATCCCAGGTGCACCGTGAGCTGGCCTCCGGTCTCTCCTGTCCGGTCGGTTTCAAAAACGGCACCGATGGCACCATCAAGGTGGCCATCGATGCCATCAACGCTGCCGGTTCGCCGCACTGCTTCCTGTCAGTGACCAAATATGGCCACTCCGCGATTGTTGAAACCAGCGGCAATGGCGACTGTCACATTATTCTGCGCGGCGGCAAAGAGCCGAACTACAGCGCGAAGCATGTGGCTGAGGTCAAAGAGGGTCTGGCAAAAGCGGGTCTGCCACAGCAGGTTATGATCGATTTCAGCCATGCCAACAGCAGCAAGCAGTTCCAGCGTCAGATGGTCGTGGCGGATGATGTCGCGCAGCAGATCATCAACGGTGAACAGGCGATTGTCGGCGTGATGATCGAGAGTCATCTGGTAGAGGGCAATCAGAGCCTGGAGAGCGGTGAGCCGCTGGTCTATGGCAAGAGTGTCACTGATGCCTGCATCGGCTGGGATGATACCGACAAGGTGCTGCGTCAGCTGGCGGCGGCGGTTAAACAGCGCCGCGGTTGAGTGCTGGCGATCTGGCGTGACAACTGGCCGGATCTGTCTGAATGCGCGGTGGAGAGTGAGCCTGCTGAGGGAACACAGTCAGATCGGAAAGACGCAACAACCGCCATCCATGGCACGCTCTCCCCGCGCCATCCCTGGCGCGGGACGCTTTCCTCTTCTGACCATGTTCCCTGCAGATTGGGCTGATTTATTGCTGCCATACTCAGACGGCTTTGACGATGTGATTCGTCCGGGACGAACGGACATTCAGGCTTTTACTCTGACAGTTAAAGATGACACACAGCATTGCCGGACGCAGCCCAACAAAAAAGGCCAGACTTCTGTCTGGCCTTTTTGCCTTTCAGCGAAAAATTACTTCGCTTTACCCTGATTCGCAACGGCTGCGGCTTTCGCGGCAATCTCGTCCTGGTCGCCCAGGTAGTAGCGTTTCAGCGGTTTGAAGTTTTCATCGAACTCATACACCAGCGGCACGCCGGTTGGGATGTTCAGTTCGAGGATCTCATCTTCGCTCAGGTTATCCAGATATTTAACCAGTGCGCGCAGTGAGTTGCCGTGTGCGGCAATGATCACTTTCTCACCGCTTTTGATGCGCGGCAGAATGGTGTCGTTCCAGTAAGGGATCACGCGGTCGATGGTCAGTGCCAGGCTTTCAGTGGTTGGCAGCTGCTCCGGGGTCAGTTTCGCGTAACGCGGGTCATGGCCAGGGAAGCGCTCATCAGCACGATCCAGCTCAGGTGGGGTAACGGCAAAACCGCGACGCCACTGCTTAACCTGCTCATCGCCATATTTGGCCGCAGTTTCCGCTTTATCCAGGCCCTGCAGCGCACCGTAGTGACGCTCGTTCAGACGCCAGGTTTTCTCGACCGGCAGCCAGGCCTGATCCAGCTCATCCAGCACATTCCACAGCGTGTGAATCGCGCGCTTCAGTACAGAGGTGTAAGCGAAATCGAAAACAAAGCCCTCTTTTTTCAGCAACTGACCCGCTGATTTGGCTTCGCCACGACCTTTCTCAGAAAGGTCAACATCATACCAACCGGTAAAGCGGTTTTCGTTGTTCCACTGGCTTTCGCCGTGTCGCACCAGAACCAGCTTAGTTACAGCCATAGCTTAACTCCTTAATACTGTGATGTTTCTGTGAGATTGGAAACCTGCTGCTGCCCGCCTGACACGCGAGCGGATTGCGCCATACCATAGCGGAAAAGCGGGCAGCGCGTAAGCCTGTGTGTGACGCACTGCGCGTTTTTCAGCCAGAAGATCAGCGTGGCGTGAAGCGATAGCGCGTCACCGATTCCCAGCGATCTCCCGGTTGCAGCCAGCAATCGGGCTGAGGCCACTCAGCATGATTGGGCGAATCCGGTAAAAATTCACTCTCCAGCGCAATGCCCTGAAATGCAGTATAGCTCTCCTGCTCACGGGCACGGGTCCCGGCCAGATAGTTGGCAGTGTAGAACTGCAGGGCCGGAGCGGAGGTGGTGACGCTGAGCTGCAGTCTGCCATCTTCTGACCAGAGTTCTGCGGCAGGCTGGCTGTCGTCGCCTGCGCTGTTGAGCAGAAACGCGTGGTCATACCCCTTCACCGCCCGCTGGTCGTCGTCTGTCAGGAAATCCTGCGCGACCGTTTTCGCCTGCCGGAAATCAAAGCTGGTGCCGGCCACGGCTTTCAGCGGCGCATTGGGAATCCCTTCGCTGTCGACCGGCAGATAGTGATCTGCGTGCAGTTGTAAGCGATGCTGGCGGGCGTCGCCATGATGCGCATCAAGGTTAAAGTAAGCGTGGTTGGTCAGGTTGACCGGACAGGGCTGGTCGCAGCGTGCTTCATAGCGGATGCTCAGGCAGTTCTGATCGTCCAGATGATAGTGCAGGTCGGCAATCAGGTTACCGGAATAGCCCTGATCGCCATCCGGCGAATCCAGACGGTAGTGCACGTCGCTGTCTGACTGGCTGACAATCTGCCAGCGACGTTTATCAAACCCTTCCGGGCCGCCATGCAGCTGATGCGCGCCCTGGTTCGGCAACAGCTGACGGTTGATTGTGGTCAGTTTTGCACCGGCGATGCGGTTAGCGTAACGGCCCACCGTGGCACCGAGATAAGCATCCTGGTGCAGATAGTCAGAGGGGGTGGCGCAGCCAAGCAGCGCTTCACGCACCGTGCCATCCTGCATCGGCACGCGGGCGGAGAGCCAGGTTGCGCCCCAGTCCATAAAGGTCGCCAGCATGCCGTTGGCATTGCGCAGCACCGTGATGCGCCACGGCTGACCGTCGGGCGCGTGAGAGTTGACGTCATTCAGCATTGACCGGCTCCTTCAGAGGCTTTGCAGACGTAGAAGGTCTCTTTGATGCCGGTCTGCGCTTCATACTTCTCCGCAACGGCGGCTTTTACCTGATCCACCCGATCCAGCGGCATCAGCGCAACGATACAGCCGCCGAAGCCGCCGCCGGTCATGCGAACACCCCCGTGCTCACCGATTTGCGCTTTTACGATCTCCACCAGCGTGTCGATCGGCGGCACGGTGATCTCAAAATCGTCACGCATGGAGGCGTGCGACTCGGCCATCAGCTGACCCATACGGGAGAGGTCGCCCCGGCTCAGCGCATCGGCGGCTTCGAGTGTGCGGGCATTCTCGGTCAGAACGTGACGCACCCGCTTAGCCACCTGCGGGTCCAGCTTCGCCTCTGCCGCTTCAAACTCCGCCAGCTCAACATCACGCAGCGCTTTTTTGTTGAAGAAGCGCGCGCCCGCTTCACACTGCTCGCGACGGGTATTGTATTCGCTGCCGACCAGGGTGCGGCGGAAGTTGGAGTTGATGATCACCACGGCGATATCTGCCGGCATCGACACCGGACGGGTGCCCAGCGTGCGGCAGTCGAGCAGCATGGCGTGATCTTTCTGGCCCAGCGCGGAGATCAGCTGGTCCATGATGCCGCAGTTGCAGCCAACGAACTGGTTTTCTGCTTCCTGACCGTTAACTGCAATCGCCGCGCCATCCAGCGGCAGGTTATAGAGCTGCTGCACCACGGTGCCGACCGCCACTTCCAGCGAGGCAGAGGAGCTGAGGCCCGCACCCTGCGGAACGTTGCCGCTGATCACCATGTCGATGCCACCGAAATCGGCATGACGCCGTTGCAGATGTTTCACTACGCCGCGCACATAGTTCGCCCACATTGGCTCCTGCACGCTGACGATCTCTTCATCGAGCGAAAAGATGTCCTGCGCATTCTCATAATCCGCCGCGACCACGCGAATCTGGCGATCGTCACGGCGGGCGCAGGCGATCACCGTCTGGTAGTCAATGGCGCAGGGCAGCACAAAGCCGTCGTTATAGTCGGTGTGCTCACCAATCAGGTTGACGCGACCCGGTGCCTGAATGGTATGGGTGGCGGCGTAACCGAAGGTGTCTGAGAAAAGCTGCTGCGTGATGGTTTTTAAGCTCATTGTTGTGCCTCACGGAAGTGAACGTCGCTGACAGAACGCAGACGTTCCGCCGCCTGTTCCGCCGTTAAATCGCGTTGGGTTTCGGCCAGCATTTCATAGCCGACCATAAATTTGCGTACCGTTGCTGAACGCAGCAGCGGCGGATAGAAGTGGGCATGCAGCTGCCAGTGATCGTTGGCTTCGCCGTTAAACGGTGCGCCATGCCAGCCCATAGAGTAGGGGAAGGAGCACTGGAACAGGTTATCGTAGCGGCTGGTCAGCTGTTTCAGCGCCAGTGCCAGATCGGTGCGCTGTGCTGCGCTGAGATCGGTCAGACGTCTGACGTGCGCCTTCGGCAGCAGCAGGGTTTCAAACGGCCAGGCGGCCCACCACGGCACCACGGCCAGCCAGTGTTCGGTTTCCACGACGGTGCGGCTGCCATCCTGCTGTTCACGCGCCAGGTAATCGACCAGCATCGGTGAACCCTTTTTCGCGAAGTAGTCGCGCTGGTGGTCATCTTCACGCTGCGCTTCATTCGGCAGGAAGCTGTTGGCCCAGACCTGACCATGCGGATGCGGGTTGGAGCAGCCCATCGCCGCGCCCTTGTTCTCAAACACCTGCACCCAGGGATAGTGCTGACCCAGCTCAGCGGTCTGCTCCTGCCAGGTGCGCACCACCTCTTCCAGCGCGCTCAGCGACATCTCCGGCAGGGTTTTGCTGTGATCGGGCGAAAAACAGATAACCCGGCTGGTGCCGCGTGCGCTTTCACAGCGCATCAGCAGATCGTCACTCTCAGGCGCGTCGGGGGTGTCGGTCATCAGCGCGGCAAAGTCATTGGTAAAGACGTAAGTGCCGGTATAGTCCGGGTTTTTGTCGCCGGTGATGCGGGTGTTTCCGGCACAGAGGAAGCAGTCCGGATCATGGGACGGCAGGGTGTTAACCGCCGGGGTCTCCTGCGCGCCCTGCCACGGCCGTTTGGCCCGGTGAGGAGAGACTAAAATCCATTGATCAATCAGTGGATTGTAACGGCGATGCGGATGATCGACCGGGTTGAATTTGTCCATGTGAGGTCCTGGTAAGCGTCAAAAGCCAAAGAGGCATCGGTAAAAATTAGCACATCAGCGCGCCCGAAAGCGTGATCAAGTCTGGATAAATGGTATCGTTTACACAAGCTGAAAATTCTTATTTGGTGGCATTGCGTGCGGTGCAGAAGGGTGAAAGGTGAGAAGGAATGGTAACGCTTACACAGGAGAGCTGTAAAACGCCGCTGTCGCGGCGTCAGGGCTGAGGAGAGAACGTTAGCGCAGCGTTTCCTGCTGATAGCGATAGCCATCGTCCTGAGGGACAAAACTCAGGCGATGCGTGATGCAGGCCGGCGCATCTTCGGCGTGATGCGAAACAAACAGCAGCTGGGTACGTCCTTCGCCAATCAGGACATCGACAAAGCGCCGCACCAGCTGACGGTTAATCGGATCGAGTCCCTGCAGAGGCTCATCCAGAATCAGCAGCGTCGGGTGTTTAACCAGTGCGCGTGCGATCAGCACCAGCCGCTGCTGTCCCCATGACAGTGAGTGGAAGGGGGCATCAGCCAGACGGTTGTCCATGCCGAGCAGAGCCAGCCACTGCTGGGCCAGCGCTTTCTGCCGGTCAGACGCCGCCTGATAGAGACCGATAGAGTCGAAGAAGCCCGACAGGATCACCGTGCGCACATTGGTGCTGACGCGATAATCCAGGTGCAGGCTGCTGCTGACATAGCCGATATGCTGCCGGATGTCCCAGAGGGTTTCACCACTGCCACGGCGACGGCCAAACAGGGTCAGGTCATTGCTGTAGCCCTGGGGATGATCGCCGGTCACCATACTGAGCAGGGTCGATTTACCGGCACCGTTCGGGCCGGTGATCTGCCAGTGTTCGCCTGGATTGACCTGCCAGTTCAGCCCGCTGATGATGGGCCGATCGTGGTAAGAGACGGTGCCGTTGCGCAGGATGACACGCGGCGCATCATCGGCCAGGGCGGGCAGGGCATCCGGCACATCCGCCTCCGGCAGCGCCATACCCAGCAGCTGTTCACTGTGCGCCAGCTGTGCCACCAGCGCTTCCGTCAGAATCGTCTGGCGCGCGCCGCTGTGGGTCAGGTTACACTCCGCCAGCACGCCCACCTGCCCGATAAAATCGGGAATATCATCAAAGCGATTGAGCACCAGCACCAGGGTGAAATCGGGCTGCTGCAGGCTGCGCAGGGTGTCGGTCAGGCTGGCGCGCGACGCCACATCCAGCCCGTCAAACGGCTCATCCAGAATCAGCAGGTCAGGCTGGCTCATCAGCGCCTGGCAGAGCAGCGTCTTGCGGGTTTCACCGGTAGAAAGATATTTAAAGCGACGTGAGAGAAGGGGTTCAATGCCAAACTGGCGGGCAAGCTGCTCGCACCGTCCGGGGTGCTGCCCCTCCATCTGGATGACATCGGCCACCGTGAGCCCGGTATCCTCTTCGCCTTCGCTGAGCATATCGGTGTTGTTGCGTTCCCACTCCTGTGCCACCAGAGACTGCAACTGCTCCAGCGACAGCCTGACCGGTCGTCTGAACGTGCTGCTGACCGAACCGGAGAGCGGCGGCAGCTCCCCGGAGAGTGCGCGCGCCAGAGAGGATTTGCCGCTGCCGTTGGCGCCGACAAACGCCCAGCTCTCGCCGCGTTGCAGTTCCACCTGATTCAGGCGCAGTAACCGGGTATCGCTAAGACGAAACGTGCCTTGCGAAATATGCAATGAAGCCATAATCTGTTCCGTTTTTTGCATCGTGTTAATGCGTTGTAACCTCTGCCGGTAGTGATGTCAAATTCCCCACTAGAGCAGGGTGGCAACGATGGCGTTCTCCGCATTAAAGCTCGCGGTCACTGCGTCGCCCGGCTGCAGCTTCAGCTGCTGCAGCCGCTCGCGGGTCAGGGTGGCGCACAGGGTTTCGCCGCTGGCGATCTGTAGCAGGACTTCACTTTTGCCGTCGCCCGGCTCAATGGCGCTGACGGTGGCCGCCAGCTGGTTGTCATCCCCGGTGGCATCCCGGCTGATATGAATCCAGGGGGCTTTGATCAGCACCAGCACCTCTTTACCCGCCGCCAGCTGAAGACGATCGGCGCTGCGCTGCGTCAGCGCCACATTAAGCTGCGTGACCCCATCGGCCAGCTGAATCAGCAGATGCTGCACCACCTGCTGCGCGTCATTGCTCATCACGGTGCCAAACAGCTGGTTTCGGGCGCTGGTTTGCAGGGAGAAGCGGGCGATCGCCGCCAGCATGCTGTCGAGCGGCAGGGCATCCTGCTGCAGGGCATCAAAGGCCTTCTGCTGGATCTGCTCCATCAGCTGAAACAGCTGGATCAGGCGTTCACCGTAGCGGGTCAGCGTCGCGCCGCCGCCACCTTTGCCGCCGGTGGCCCGCGCCACCAGCGTCTCATCCGCCAGCTGGTTCATCTCGTTAATCGCATCCCAGGCGCTTTTATAACTGATGCCTGCCAGCTTTGCTCCCTGACTGATTGAGCCGGTTTCCCGGACCCGTTTCAGCAGCTCGATACGACGGGGATCGGCAAACAGTTTCTGTTGTAAACGGATGTGAAGGGACAGTTCGGCTTCCATGACAGCTCCGGCAAAGGGTTAACGCGTGTGGAGGCCGATGATAGCGGCGTTTCGTGACCAAAGTAAAAGCACGAAAAGGGCTGCGCAAAATTTTCCTGACCCGTTACAATCACTTTTTTATTCTCAGAGTGAGACTCCCGATGCTGGAATTACTGAAAAGCCTCGCCGTAGCCGTCCTGATGGTGCCTGTGGTGATGGCGCTGATGCTGGGTATCATTTATGGCCTGGGTGAAGTGTTTAACGTCATCTCAAAATTTGGTCATCGCGAAAAATCCTCCGCCCGTTCGCACAACTGATTTCTGCCCCGCCCGCCTCTCTGCGCGGGCGCGGTCATTTTTATCCCGCCCCCCTTCATCCTTCTCTCTCTGCTGCCGATAATTTATCGGGATGCCGTGATAATGCGTTATATTATCCGCTACACAACGAATAGCCGGAGAAGATCATGTCACACCATTACACTCGCTGGGGCGTCGCGGCGCTGGTCACTTTTTCACTGGCCGGTCAGGCGGTTGCCGCCGATAATATTACCGTGTTTGCGGCGGCCTCACTGACCAATGCCCTGCAGGATATTGCCAGCCGTTATCAGCAGGAGAAGGGCGTGAACGTCGTCGCTTCGTTTGCCTCCTCTTCCACGCTGGCACGCCAGATTGAACAGGGGGCCCCTGCCGATCTCTTTATCTCTGCCGATCAGCAGTGGATGGACGATGCGGTCGCTAAAAACAGCATGATGAAGAGCAGCCGTTATACGCTGCTGGGCAACGATCTGGTGTTAATCGCCCCGCGCAGCGCCGCGGCAAAAGCGGTTACGCTGGACAAGCAGACGGACTGGAAAAGCCTGCTGCACGGTGAACGTCTGGCGGTCGGCGACCCGGATCACGTGCCGGCGGGACTCTACGCCAAAGAGGCGCTGCAGCACCTGGGGGCCTGGCCGCAGGTCGCGCCGGTATTAGCCCCGGCTAACAACGTGCGGGCGGCGCTGGCGCTGGTCGAGCGCAACGAAACGCCGTATGGCATAGTGTATGGCTCCGACGCCGTGGCCAGCGGAAAAGTGCAGGTCGTGGGGCATTTCCCGGCCAGCAGCCACAAACCGGTGGAATATCCTATGGCGATCGTTAACGAACACAACCGCGCCGCCGTTAAGGCGTTTTATGACTACCTGAAAGGGCCGGAAGCGGCGGCTATCTTCAGACACTACGGATTCACACCGACGAAATGATACTCAGCGATCCCGAATGGCAGGCGGTACTGCTCAGCCTCAAAGTCTCTGGCATTGCCGTGCTCGGCAGCCTGCCGTTTGGCATCCTGATGGCCTGGATTCTGGTGCGCTGCCGTTTTCCCGGCAAAGCGCTGCTCGACAGCCTGATCCATCTGCCGCTGGTGCTGCCGCCGGTGGTGGTGGGGTATCTGCTGCTGATTACCCTGGGCCGGCGCGGCATCATCGGTGAAAAGCTCTATGACTGGTTCGGTTTCAGCTTCGCCTTCAGCTGGCGGGGGGCCGCACTGGCCTCCGCGGTGATCGCTTTTCCGCTGATGGTGCGCGCCATCCGGCTGGCGCTGGAGGCGGTCGACAGCCGGCTGGAGCAGGCGGCGCGCACGCTGGGGGCCGGACGCTGGCGGGTATTCTTCACCATTACGCTGCCGCTGACCCTGCCAGGCGTGATCGTCGGGACGGTGCTCGCCTTTGCCCGCTCACTGGGTGAGTTTGGCGCGACCATCACCTTTGTCTCCAATATACCGGGCGAGACCCGCACCCTGCCGCTGGCGATGTTTACCCTGATCGAGACGCCGGGTGCAGAAGGGGCGGCGGCGCGCCTCTGCGTGATCGCCATTATACTGGCGCTGGCGTCGCTGCTGGCGTCGGAATGGCTGGCCCGTGCCGGTCGTAAGCGGATGGGAAGCTGATGCTGTCACTCAATTTTATGCAGCAGCAGGGCGATCATCACTTAGAGGTTGACCTGCAGATCCCGGCCAGCGGGATCACGGCCATCTTCGGCGTCTCCGGGGCCGGTAAAACCTCGCTGATCAACGCGATCAGCGGCCTGACTCAGCCCCAGCGCGGACGGATAGCGCTGAATGACCGGCTGCTGTTCGATGCGGAGCAGGGCATATCGCTGCCGCCGGAAAAGCGGCGTATCGGCTATGTCTTTCAGGATGCCCGGCTCTTTCCCCACTACCGGGTGCGCGGCAACCTGCAATATGGCATGGCGCCCGCGATGAAAGCGCAGTTCGACACCCTGGTGTCACTGCTGGGGCTGGAGGCGCTGCTGCCACGCTTTCCGCTGTCGCTGTCGGGTGGCGAGAAGCAGCGGGTCGCCATTGGCCGTGCGCTGCTGACCGCACCGGATATGCTGCTGCTGGATGAGCCGCTGGCGTCACTGGATCTGCCGCGCAAACGCGAACTGATGCCTTATCTGCAAAAGCTGGCGAAGCAGGTCGATATTCCGATGCTCTACGTTTCGCACAGCCTGGAGGAGATCCTGCAGCTGGCCGATAACGTGCTGGTGCTGGATGCGGGGCGGGTTAAAGCCTTCGGACCGCTGGAGCGGGTCTGGAGCAGCAGCGCGATGCGTCCCTGGCTGCCGATGAGTGAACTGACCAGCGTGCTGAGGGTGCAGGTGCTGGAGCAGCATCCCGACTACCCGATGACCGCGCTGTCGCTGGGCGATCAGCACATCTGGGTCAGCCGGGTGAATCAGCCGGTGAAGACCCCGCTGCGCATTCGCATCGCCTCGGCCGACGTTTCGCTGGCGCTGCAGCCACCCCAGCACAGCTCCATCCGCAACATTCTGCCCGCGCAGGTGGTGGAGCTGGTGGAGGTCGGCGATCAGGTTGAGGTGAAGCTGCGCATCGGCATCAGCGAACTCTGGGCCCGCATCACGCCGTGGGCGCGGGATGAGCTGGGCATCCGGCCCGATCAATGGCTCTATGCCCAGATTAAAAGCGTCTCGGTGACGCCCTGATTACAACACGTACTGATGGAGGGTATCGGCAATGGCGGTTTCAAGGTTCGTGCCGATCACCTTCTTCGCCCGCGCTTTAATCGCCTCGTCGGCGTTGCCCATCGCCACCCCCAGTCCGGCCGTTTCCAGCATGCTGAGATCGTTGTAGTTGTCACCGAAGGCGATCACATCCGACATGCTCAGGCCCTGCGATTCAACCCACTGCGCCAGTCGTTTGCCTTTGCTGTTGCCGCCGCGGGCGATATCCACCTGATCGTGCCACGACCATTCGCAGGCCAGCCCCAGCTCCGTTTCCACCTGGCTGGCGAACTGCTGCAGTTCCGGAATGTTGGTATGCGACAGCGCAAACTTCCAGATCGAACCGGCATCGCGCGCCGCCTGAGCGAGGTCAGGCACCTGACGAAACAGCGGGCGCTGGTGGGCAGGAAGTGATTCGGCCCACTTCAGGGTGCGCGTCACGTGTCCGGTCGCCGTCTGATAGAGCATCGCATCATCCACATAGAGCAGGCCGTGAATCCGCTGTGCGTTCAGCCTGTCGATCACCTCGAGGGCGAGTTGCGGATCGAGCGGGTCGGACGCCAGCACCTTTTTCGCCTGATAATCGTACAGATAGGTGCCATTACAGCAGATCGCAGGTGTCTCCAGCTGTAACGCCTGATAAAAAGGATGGATGGCGCAGTGATGGCGTCCGGTCACGATAACGACGTGAATACCCGCCTGGCGTGCCTGGTTCAGCGCCTCGATGGACTGGGGCAGAATCGTTTTGGCGGGGGTCAGCAGTGTGCCGTCGAGGTCGAGGGCAATTACACGGTAGCTCATTAATCCTTCCATTCATCCGGGTTTGCGAGGGCTAAAGTCTACACCTGACCGCGGCCCGGAGACAAAAAACAGGGCACAAATGATTCCAGCGTCCGGCAATAAAACGCGCTACAGTGATTGACAGTTCATGATCAGGCAGCAAAAAAGGAGAATGCATGAAACAAGTTGTCTACACCGCCAGTCCCGAGAGCCAGCAGATCCACGTCTGGCAGATGAATGATGAGGGTGGGCTGACGTTGCTTCAGGTGACCGATGTCGCCGGCCAGGTTCAGCCGATGGTGGTGAGTCCGAAGCGCGATTTTCTCTATGTCGGTGTTCGTCCTAATTTTCGCGTGCTGGCATTCCGTATTGCCGCAGACGGCACGCTGACGGAAGCGGGCCAGGCTCCGCTGCCCGGCAGTCCGACCCACATCTCCACCGATCATCAGGGGAAATTCCTCTTCTGTGGCTCCTACAACGATGCCTGCGTCAGCGTCAGCCCGATTGGTGAGGATGGGATTCCGCAGGCGCCGCTGCAGGTGATTAACGGACTGGAGGGCTGTCACTCCGCCAACATCGACAATGACAATAAGACGCTCTACGTGCCGGCCCTGAAGCAGGATCGCATCTGTCTGTTTGCGCTGGGCGCAGACGGTCAGCTGACGCCGCGTGAGCAGGCGCAGGTAACAACGGTCGAGGGTGCCGGTCCGCGTCACATGCAGTTCCATCCGGGTGGCCAGTACGCTTACTGTGTGAACGAACTCGACAGCACGGTTGAGGTCTGGGCGTTAAATCAGGGCGGGGGAGAGGCCGAGAGCGTGCAGACGCTGGACATGATGCCGCCGGACTTCAGCGGCACGCGCTGGGCAGCCGATATTCATCTGACGCCGGATGGTCGTTTCCTCTATGCCTGCGATCGCACCAGCAGCACGCTGGCGATCTTCAGCGTCAGCGAACTGGGTGATGAGCTGACGCTGGAAGGGTTCCAGCCGACCGAAACGCAGCCGCGCGGCTTTAATATCGACCACAGCGGACGCTATCTGGTGGCGGCGGGGCAGAAGTCGCATCACATTGAAGTCTATGCCATTAATGAACCGAAAGGGCTGTTAGAGCCGCTGGGGCGTTATGCCGTGGGCCAGGGTCCGATGTGGGTCGTGATCCACTCGCTGCAGGCGTAACCTATCCTGAAAACGCCTCTCCTGAGCAGGAGAGGCATTCAGAGGGCTGAAAAACGCAAATCCGGGAGCCTCTGACCGCGATGAATCCGCTCAGCATGCAGGGAACACGGTCAGAAGAGGAAAGCGTCCCCTGTTACTGATAGTTCGCGGTCAGCGAGGCGCTCGCCAGAGCGTGGAAATGCACATTAAAGCCGACCATCGCGCCACTGGCACCTTCATCCACTTCAATTGTCTCCACATCCAGCGCATGCACGGTGAAAATGTAGCGATGGGTTTCGCCCTGCGGCGGTGCTGCGCCACCGTAACCCGCCTGACCGAAATCGGTTCGGGTCTGCACGGCGCCTGCAGGCAGCTCCGCTTTACCGGAACCGGCACCCTGCGGCAGGGAGGTGGTGCTGGCCGGGATGTTCGCCACGACCCAGTGCCACCAGCCGGACCCGGTCGGGGCATCCGGATCGTAGCAGGTCACAACAAAACTTTTGGTGCCCGCCGGTGCCGCTTCCCAGGCCAGATGCGGAGAGATATTCTCGCCGTGATAACCCATGCCGTTGAAAACATGCTTCTCAGGCATCTTCTCGCCGTCATTAAAATCCTGACTAAAAACGCGCATCACATCTCCTTAACTGTCGATGAATAGCCTTTCATCATAACCAAAAGCGCAGCCAGTGCCAGCGGTCAGCCTGCTCAGGGGACAAAATGGTGCGGATGATCCAGCGCGCCGGCAATCGCAGCGGTCAGCCGGCTTAACGCCGGTGGCGTGATGATGTAGGGCGGCATCAGGTAGATTAAGCGGCCAAACGGGCGGATCCAGACCCCCTGCTCCACAAAGAACTGCTGCAGCGCCGCCATGTTGACCGCCTGATGCGTTTCCACCACGCCAATCGCGCCCAGCACGCGCACGTCGGCCACCTGCGGCGAGTGGCGCAGCGGCAGCAGTTCAGCCCGCAGCTGCTGTTCGATGTTTGCTACCTGGCATTGCCACTCTCCTTCCGCCAGCATCTTCAGGCTCTCCGACGCGACCGCGCAGGCCAGCGGATTGCCCATGAAGGTCGGGCCATGCATGAAACAGCCTGCCGCACTGCGGCTGATGGTGTCCGCCACTTCGCGGGTGGTCAGGGTGGCCGCCAGGGTCATCATGCCGCCGGTAAGCGCCTTGCCGACGCAGAGAATATCCGGGGTGATGCCCGCGTGCTCGCAGGCTAAGAGCTTGCCGGTGCGGCCGAATCCGGTGGCGATCTCATCGGCAATCAGCAGCACGCCGTAGTGGTCGCACGCCTCCCGCACCTGCTGCAGGTAGCGCGGATGATAAAAACGCATGCCGCCAGCGCCCTGCACAATCGGCTCCAGAATCACCGCCGCCAGCTGCTGATGGTGTGTCTCAATCAGCCGGGCAAAATCCTCAAAGTCCTGGCTCTGCCACGCATCGTCAAAGCCGCAGGCCGGTGCCGCTGCAAAGCGATGTTCCGGCAGATAGCCGCGCCACAGGCTGTGCATGGAGTTCTCAGGATCGCACACCGACATCGCCGCAAAGGTATCGCCGTGATAGCCGCGCTTCAGCGTCAGAAAGGTCTGGCGCGTTTCACCGCGGCCCAGCCAGTATTGCAGCGCCATCTTCATCGACACTTCCACCGCCACCGAACCGGAGTCCGCCAGGAAGACGCACTCCAGCGCCTCAGGCGTCATCGCCACCAGCTGGCGGCAGAGCGCCACTGCTGCCGGGTGGGTGATGCCACCAAACATGACGTGAGACATCTGCGCAACCTGCGCGGTCAACGCCTGGTTCAGGCGCGGATGGTTGTAGCCGTGGATCGCGGCCCACCAGGAGGACATGCCATCCACCAGCTCACGGCCATCGGCGAGTTGCAGCGTAACCCCGCGGGCGGCCACCACGGGGTAGCAGGGCAGGGGATCCTGCATGGAGGTGTAGGGGTGCCAGATATGCTGGCGGTCAAAACGGGCATCTTCAGAGGTGAACGCGGAGAGGGTCATCGGAGTTGTAAACCAAAATAAAAAAATATAGTTTACAAGTATACCCCTGCTTTCTGTCGGGATGACACCCTTTTTGGAGTAAGTAATGGCTCAACGCTGGACAATTGCACAGGCGCAAGCGCTGTTTGATGAACCCTTTCTTGAACTGATGTTTAAAGCGCAGCAGGTGCACCGTCAGCACTTCGACCCGCGTCAGGTGCAGGTCAGTACCCTGCTGTCGATCAAAACCGGTGCCTGCCCGGAGGATTGTAAATATTGCCCACAGAGTGCGCGCTACAAGACCGGTCTGGAGTCGGAACGCCTGATGGAAGTGGAAGAGGTGCTGACCTCCGCCCGTCAGGCCAAAGCTGCGGGTTCGACCCGCTTCTGCATGGGGGCCGCGTGGAAAAATCCGCACGAGCGCGATATGCCCTATCTGGAAAAGATGGTTGAAGGCGTCAAGGCGATGGGAATGGAAACCTGCATGACGCTGGGCACCCTCAGCGAGCAGCAGGCGCAGCGACTGGCGGGCGCGGGACTCGATTTCTACAACCACAACCTCGACACCTCGCCGGAGTTTTACGGCTCCATCATCACCACCCGCAGTTATCAGGAGCGCCTGGATACGCTGGGCAAAGTGCGCGACGCCGGGATCAAGGTCTGTTCAGGCGGGATCGTCGGCCTTGGGGAAACCGTGAACGATCGCGCCGGTCTGCTGGTGCAGTTAGCCAATCTGCCGACGCCACCCGAGAGCGTGCCGATCAACATGCTGGTGAAGGTGAAAGGCACACCGCTGGCGGATAACGACGATGTGGAACCGTTCGATTTTATCCGCACCATCGCGGTGGCGCGCATCATGATGCCGACCTCCCATGTGCGTCTCTCAGCAGGCCGCGAGCAGATGAACGAACAGACCCAGGCGATGTGCTTTATGGCCGGGGCGAACTCCATTTTCTACGGCTGCAAACTGCTGACCACGCCAAACCCGGAAGAGGATACCGATCGGGTGCTGTTCCGCAAACTGGGGCTGAACCCGGAGCATACGCACACGCAGCACGGCGATCAGCAGCAGGAAGAGCATCTCAGCGAGCAGCTGTTCCATGCGGACACGGAACAGTTCTACAACGCGGCGCTGTAATGAGCTGGCAGCAACGATTCCGGCAGGCGCTGGATCAGCGTCGTGCGGCCGACGGCTGGCGGCAGCGACGGATTATTGACGAACAGACGACCCGCACGCTGCACAGCGGCGGTCGCTGCTATCACCACTTCTCCAGCAATGATTATCTCGGCC
>NZ_JALNVA010000006.1:0-266840 GCF_026541045.1 Pantoea sp. GM_Pan_3
CCGTAGCGCCGATGGTAGTGTGGGGCCTCCCCATGCGAGAGTAGGGAACTGCCAGGCATCAATTTAAGACCAGTACGCTGGTCGTGACCACTCCGGTGACGCGGAGCGGGCGAAATACCTGAGGTCAGCGCAAGCGGACCTCAGTACAGAATCGGTGGAGCGGTAGTTCAGTTGGTTAGAATACCTGCCTGTCACGCAGGGGGTCGCGGGTTCGAGCCCCGTCCGTTCCGCCACCCTATTTAGGGGCGTAGTTCAATTGGTAGAGCACCGGTCTCCAAAACCGGGTGTTGGGGGTTCGAGTCCCTCCGCCCCTGCCAGAAAACGATCCTTTGCTTCGGCAAAGGATTTTTTTTTGCTTATAAAAAAGCAAAAAAGAAAAACCAGCTAAATATAACTGGTCTCTGATCTCTTCTTTCTGCACGCCTGCCTGCTATTTCAGCTGTTTTGCCTGACCAGAATCGGGTATTTAAGCAGCTGACGGATATGCGCCTGCTGATCGCTGTTCTGCAACCAGACCGCATAAAGCGGACGAACGGCGACCGGTGCGTCCGGCATCACCATCAGTTCACTGTATACGCTTTGCCAGAAGTCTGGCAGAAACGCGCATGCACCCGTCGTGCAGAGCAGTTCACGGGTGACATGTGCCGATGTCGTGGTCAGCACCGGTACATCATCAGCGCCAGAAAGGTAACTCTGATGCTGATGGAAATCGGCTCCCCACTCCAGCTTGATGTAGTCATACTTTTCGCGCTTTTCACTCTGGCGGGCACAGAACAGTGCCAGCGAAATATGGCCAATCTGCTGGCTGGTTAATTCATCCATCTTAGGCGCTTCAGTGGTAATCAACAGATCCAGCTGACGCTCATGAAGCTGCTTAACCAGCAAATGCCGCTGCGCCACGCGTGCTTCTAAATGCAGGCTCTCACGATTCTCATACAGCGTCTGAAGCCAGGGCGTCAGATAGGCCTCCCAGAGCGATGCGCTGGCACCTATCGAGAGCTCATGGTGCTGCTCAGTATGAGAAACCTCTTTCTTCGCCATTATCCAGGTGCTCATCAGGCTTTCCGCATAAGGAAGCAGTCGCTCCCCGGCGGCAGTCAGACGTATGTTGTTGCGATGCCGGGTAAAAAGGTTAACGCCGAGCTGATTCTCCAGCTGACGGATGCGAAAACTGACAGCAGATTGCGTAAGGTAAAGGGCTTCAGCAGCACGCCCGAAATGACGTGTTCTGCTCACTTCAAGGAAAGTTTTCAGTAATTCCGTATCCACAACGCGCTCCCAAAAATTGTTTGTCGTATAGATTTAAATGTTTTGTTTTACACTCTGTCAAGCCTATCTAATACTCCGCGCCATTAACAGCACGGCATTAGAGAATCAGGAGCGTGTAACATGGCGGAAAGCTTCTTAACAGAGAATCGTTTCTTTGATAACAAACATTACCCGCGTGGTTTCTCACGCCACGGTGACTTTACTATTAAAGAAGCCCAGCTTCTGGAACGCCACGGTTTCGCCTTTAATGAGCTGGATTTATCGAAGCGTGAGCCTGCAACAGAAGAAGAACGTTTGTTTATCGAAGTGTGTCGTGGCGTGCGTGAGCCGCAGACGGAAGCTGAGCGTGTATGGTCAAAGTATATGACCCGCATCAAGCGTCCTAAGCGTTTTCACACGCTGTCTGGCGGTAAGCCGCAGATGGACACCGTTGAAGACTACAGCGACAGCGACGATTAACAGAAAGGGGCGAGAGCCCCTTTTTTATTGCAGGCTGTTATGCAAATGGATCATTAATCGATCAATCGCGCGATAGCTGACCGCCTCCTGCAGATGGAGGCGGGTAATCTCTTTCTCTCCGGCCAGATCGGCCACGGTGCGCGCCACCTTTAAAATTCGCTGCCAGGCTCGCACAGATAACCCCAGTTTTTCCAGCACAGACTCCAGCCATTCGGCATCCTCTTTTTCAGGCTGGCACCAGCGCAGGATTTCCGCATTATTCAGATGCGCGTTAATTTTACCTGCGCGGGCGAGCTGGATCGCTCGCGCCGCAACGACCCGCTGACGAACCTGCTCAGAGCTTTCTGCGGCCGGTCGCTGACCGCTGAGCATGCCACCGGGCAACAGCGGCACCTCCAGCGAAAGATCAAAGCGATCCAGAAACGGGCCTGATAACTTACTGAGATAACGCAGGATCTGCTGAGGCGAGCAGCGATTGTGCTGTCCCTGATAATGCCCGCTTGGCCCGGGATTCATGGCAGCAATCAGCTGAAACCGTGCCGGGAACGTGACCTTTGCCCGGGCTCGCGAAATGGCGATGAGGCCTGACTCCAGTGGCTCACGCAGTGAATCCAGCACCCTGCGGTCAAATTCCGGTAATTCATCCAGAAACAGCACGCCATTATGCGCCAGGGAGATCTCTCCGGGCCGCGGCAGTGACCCTCCGCCAACCAGAGCATAGAGAGACGCGCTGTGATGAGGCGACCTGAAAGGCCGGCTGCGCCACTGTCGGTGCAGGGCAGTGCTGTTTATCAGGCTGGCTATCGCCGCACACTCCAGCGCTTCCTGGTCGCTTAAGGCGGGCATGATGCCAGGCAGACGGGTTGCGAGCATCGTTTTGCCGGTGCCAGGCGGCCCAATCAGCAACAGGTTATGCCCGCCCGCCGCGGTGATCTCCAGTGCTCTGCGCCCCTGCTGCTGACCGATGATATCCGCGAGATCGTCACCAGGCGTGGCATGCTGATGCTCAGGGTAGGGAGCCGGTGATAATGTCAGTGCATCACGGAGAAAAGCGCAGACCTCACTGAGGTGAGCGGCGACCAGTGACGCTCCCTCACGAATCAGCCCGGCGTCACGCTGATTTTCCGCAGAGAGAACCAGCTGTCGTCCAGCCTGAAGGGCCATCATGGCCGCAGGAATTGCCCCCTGAACGGCACATAGCGCGCCATCCAGCGCCAGTTCACCCAGAAACTCAAAGTGCATCAGCTTATCCGCAGGAAGCTGCTCTGAGGCGACCAGAATGGCAATTGCCATGGGCAGGTCATAGCGCCCGCCCTCTTTGGGTAAATCCGCTGGAGCCAGATTGATGGTGACCCGTCTGGCCGGGAAGGTAAAACCGCTGTTGATAATGGCGCTGCGAACCCGCTCACGCGCCTCTTTGACCGTGGTTTCAGGCAGACCCACCAGCGTCAGTGCAGGCAGGCCATTACTGATGTGAGCCTCAATGGTCACCAGCGGCGCTTCCACGCCTAATGCTGCGCGGGTCAGAACTTTAGACAATGACATACTCACTCCTTGTTGCCATCAGTCTGATCAGCACCCAAAAGGAAAGCGAGTACGCCTTCTGACGATTCCGACGCACTGCACAAGAAATTGAGGTCACTTTCACTGACTCTCATCGTGCTGCGAAACTGCACGTAAATTCAGCAGAACATCATTACGTCAGTAAAGTGATGAATATTTATCATCTTGTAATTATTACTTGTATTACAAATTGATAGGACGGGATTTAATCTCCCGCGCTAAAAAAAACCTGCAAAAAAAGTTGTGTTATGGCCCCTGACTATGATAACTCTGTAGGCATTACTTCGAACACGTAAAAGAATTGAACAACACATGAAAGCCCTTCTACAAGTGATTAGCCTGGTCGTGATTAGCGTGGTGGTGGTTATTAACCTACCGTGCGGGGCAACGCTTGGAGAAAGAAAGGCTTAAAAATCAAGCCTCGAATCCGAAAAAACCCCCGCACCGAAAGGTCCGGGGGTTTTTTTTCGACCCGGGGAAATATCAGTAAATCTGCAAGGAACAAACAATGAACAGTAGCATAAAATTCTGTTGTTCCCGTCAGGACACAGGAGAATAGCGATGACAGGTGCTCAGTGGGTAGTTCAGGCTTTACGCGCGCAGGGTGTTGATACCGTATTTGGTTACCCTGGCGGCGCCATCATGCCGGTATACGACGCGCTATACGATGGCGGCGTGGAACACCTACTGTGCCGTCATGAGCAGGGGGCGGTTATGGCCGCGATTGGCTATGCGCGCTCCACCGGCAAAACCGGTGTCTGTATTGCCACCTCCGGCCCCGGCGCTACCAACCTGATCACCGGTCTGGCTGATGCCATGATGGACTCCGTGCCGATCGTTGCGGTAACCGGTCAGGTCTCGTCTGCGTTTATCGGTACTGACGCTTTCCAGGAGATCGACGTGCTGGGACTGTCCCTGGCCTGCACCAAACATAGCTTCCTGGTTGAGTCACTGGATGAGCTGCCCGCTATCATGGCTGAGGCTTTTGCCATGGCGCAGGCAGGGCGTCCGGGGCCGGTACTGGTTGATATTCCCAAAGATATTCAGATTGCGCAGGGGGAACCCGCGCCGCATCTGGTTTCGGTTGAGGAGGAAGAGTCGCTGCCGCATCATGCTATCCGCGAGGCGCGGGCAATAATGACCCAGGCCAGAAAACCGATGCTCTATGTTGGCGGAGGCGTGGGCATGGCGCAGGCGGTTCCGGCACTGCGTGCATTCGCAGCAGAAACCGGCATCCCTGCCGTTGCGACCCTGAAAGGTCTGGGCAGCGTCGATGCGCAGAGCGAGGTTTATCTGGGCATGCTGGGGATGCATGGCACCAAAGCCGCTAACTATGCTGTTCAGGCGTGTGACCTGCTGATTGCGGTCGGTGCCCGTTTTGACGATCGGGTGACCGGCAAGCTGGATACCTTTGCGCCGCACGCCAGCGTGATTCATCTCGACATCGACCCCGCAGAGTTAAATAAGTTACGTCGCGCGCACGTCTCACTGCAGGGCGATCTCAACGCGCTGCTGCCCGCGCTGAGTCAGCCTTTGCACATCGACGCCTGGCGCGACGAGGTGAAGGCACTCAAGGCCAGTCACGCCTGGCGCTACGATCATCCAGGCGAGGCAATCTATGCACCGCTGCTGCTGAAGCAGCTCTCCGAGCGCAAACCGGACAGCGCGGTGGTCACCACCGATGTCGGACAGCACCAGATGTGGACGGCCCAGCATATGGCCTTCAGCGCGCCGGAGAACTTCATCACCTCCAGCGGCTTAGGCACGATGGGCTTTGGTTTGCCTGCCGCCATCGGTGCACAGGTCGCCCGTCCGGAAGATACGGTAATCTGCGTCTCGGGCGACGGCTCAATCATGATGAATATTCAGGAGCTGGGCACCATTAAGCGCGGAAAGCTGCCGGTCAAAATCGTGCTGCTGGATAACCAGCGTCTGGGCATGGTGCGTCAGTGGCAGCAGCTCTTCTTCGACGGTCGCTACAGCGAAACCAATCTCTCTGACAATCCCGACTTCCTCACGCTGGCCAGCGCTTTCAATATTCCCGGCCAGCGCATTACCCGTAAAGATCAGGTCGACGCCGCACTTGATGCTCTGCTGAACAGCGAAGGTCCTTACTTCCTGCATGTTGCAATTGATGAGCATGAAAACGTCTGGCCACTGGTACCGCCGGGTGCCAGCAATGCAAACATGATGGAGAAAACCGTATGAACCAGCATCAATTGTCTATCGAAGCCCGCTTCCGCCCTGAAATATTGGAGCGCATTTTACGCGTCGTGCGCCACCGCGGTTTTCAGGTCTGTTCTATGAACATGGCCTCAGTCGCCAACGCGGAAAACATTAATATTGAAATGACCGTTGCCAGCCAGCGCTCCGTCGATTTACTGTCTTCGCAGTTAAGTAAATTGATTGACGTTGCATGCGTTCAGATTCAACAACAGACAACACAACAAATCCGCGCCTAGCCGCGAGAGGGAATAACAATGAGCACGAAGAAAGCAGACTTTATTTGGTTCAATGGCGAGATGGTTAAGTGGGAAGAGGCGAAGGTCAGCGTCATGTCCCACGCGTTGCACTATGGCACGTCGGTGTTTGAAGGCGTCCGCTGCTACGACTCTCACAAAGGACCGGTTGTGTTCCGCCACCGTGAACACATGCAACGTCTGCACGACTCCGCCAAAATCTACCGTTTCCCGATTAAAAGCAGCGTTGATGAGCTGATGGAAGCGTGCCGCGAAGTCATCCGCGTGAACAAACTGAAAAGTGCTTATATCCGTCCGCTGGCCTTCGTGGGCGATGTGGGCCTGGGCGTGAACCCGCCAGATGGCTTTACCACCGACGTGATCATTGCAGCCTTCCCGTGGGGCGCGTACCTGGGTGCGGAAGCTCTGGAAAACGGCATTGATGCGATGGTCTCCTCCTGGAGCCGTGTGGCGCCGAATACCCTGCCAACTGCCGCAAAAGCGGGCGGTAACTACCTCTCCTCACTGCTGGTGGGCAGCGAAGCCCGTCGTCATGGCTATCAGGAAGGTATCGCGCTGGATACCAATGGCCTGATCTCAGAAGGTGCGGGCGAAAACCTGTTTGAAGTTAAAGATGGCGTGCTCTTTACCCCGCCATTCACCTCTTCCGCTCTGCCGGGCATCACCCGTGATGCCATCATCACCCTGGCGCGTGATATGGGCATTGAAGTGCGCGAGCAGACCCTGTCGCGTGAATCCCTCTATCTGGCTGATGAAGTGTTTATGTCTGGTACCGCTGCAGAAATTACCCCGGTGCGCAGCGTTGACCGTATTCAGGTGGGCGAAGGCAAATGTGGCCCGGTGACCAAACGCATCCAGCAGGCCTTCTTTGGTCTGTTCACCGGCGAAACCGAAGACAAATGGGGCTGGTTAGATCCGGTTAATCCATAATCAGATACAGCGCGGACGTCATCTGACGTCCGCGAGCTTTTTCTTACTGGAGTAAATAGAGCATGCCTAAGTACCGTTCCGCCACCACCACCCACGGCCGTAATATGGCGGGTGCCCGTGCCTTATGGCGCGCGACAGGAATGACCGATGACGATTTCGGTAAGCCGATTATCGCTGTGGTTAACTCATTCACCCAATTTGTCCCGGGCCACGTTCACCTGCGTGACCTTGGTAAACTGGTCGCCGAACAGATCGAAGCATCAGGCGGTGTGGCTAAAGAGTTCAACACGATCGCGGTGGATGACGGTATTGCCATGGGTCATGGCGGCATGCTGTATTCACTGCCTTCGCGCGAACTGATTGCTGACTCGGTCGAGTACATGGTGAACGCACACTGCGCCGACGCCATGGTCTGTATCTCCAACTGCGACAAAATCACGCCGGGGATGCTGATGGCGTCACTGCGCCTCAATATCCCGGTGATCTTCGTTTCAGGCGGACCGATGGAAGCCGGTAAAACCAAGCTTTCTGACCAGATCATCAAGCTGGATCTGGTGGATGCGATGATTCAGGGTGCCAACCCGAACGTCAGCGACGCCGACAGTGAGCAGATCGAACGCTCTGCCTGTCCGACCTGCGGCTCCTGCTCAGGCATGTTTACCGCGAACTCAATGAACTGCCTGACCGAAGCACTCGGCCTGTCGCAGCCAGGCAACGGCTCCCTGCTGGCCACCCACGCCGATCGTAAAGAGCTGTTCATCAACGCCGGTAAGCGCATCGTCAGCCTGACCAAACGTTACTATGAACAGGATGACGTCAACGTGCTGCCGCGGAGCATCGCCAACAAGGCCGCTTTCGAAAACGCCATGACGCTGGATATCGCCATGGGCGGTTCCACTAATACCGTACTGCACCTGCTGGCAGCCGCGCAGGAAGGCGATATCGACTTCAATATCTCTGACATCGATCGCCTGTCACGCAAAGTGCCTCAGCTCTGTAAAGTCGCGCCAAGTACCCCGAAATACCACATGGAAGATGTGCATCGCGCGGGTGGTGTTTACGCGATTCTCGGCGAGCTGGATCGCGCAGGTCTGTTCGACAGCAGCGCCCGAAATATCCTGCAGCAGACGATGCGTGAAACGCTCGATCAGTACGACATCATGCTGACCAGCGATCAGGCGGTAAAAGAGATGTTCCGTGCCGGTCCGGCGGGCATCCGTACCACCCAGGCATTCTCGCAGAGCTGCCGCTGGGACACGCTGGATGATGACCGTGCTGAAGGCTGTATCCGTACCCGCGAAAACGCCTATTCGCAGGATGGTGGTCTGGCCGTACTCTACGGCAACATCGCAGAAGATGGCTGTATCGTTAAAACCGCAGGCGTAGACAAAGAGATCCTGACCTTCACCGGCCCGGCTAAAGTCTACGAAAGTCAGGATGATGCTGTTGAAGCGATCCTGGGCGGCAAAGTGGTGGCGGGCGACGTGGTCGTGATCCGCTACGAAGGGCCAAAAGGCGGGCCGGGTATGCAGGAGATGCTCTATCCGACCACCTATCTGAAATCGATGGGACTGGGCAAAAGCTGCGCCCTGATCACCGACGGTCGTTTCTCTGGTGGCACCTCTGGTCTCTCTATCGGTCACGCCTCACCTGAAGCGGCAAACGGCGGCACCATTGCGCTGGTGAAAGATGGCGACACCATTGAGATCGACATCCCGAACCGCGGCATCAGACTTGCCGTGCCGGATAATGAACTGCACGCCCGCCGTGAAGAGCAGCAGGCACGTGGCGATGCGGCCTATACGCCGATCAATCGTCAGCGTGAAGTCTCGTTCGCGCTGCGTGCTTACGCCTCACTTGCGACCAGTGCTGATAAAGGCGCTGTCCGCGATAAGAGCAAGCTGGGAGGCTGACCATGGCCGAGTCTCAACCGCTACCCGACGCACCCTGCGGCGCCGAGTATTTGCGCGCAGTGTTGCGTTCACCGGTGTACGAAGTCGCACAGGTAACGCCGC
This sequence comes from Pantoea sp. GM_Pan_3, assembly GCF_026541045.1. Lineage (NCBI taxonomy): Bacteria > Pseudomonadati > Pseudomonadota > Gammaproteobacteria > Enterobacterales > Erwiniaceae > Pantoea > Pantoea sp. GM_Pan_3. Next base: position 8,717 of record NZ_JALNVA010000006.1, read on the forward strand.
TGCAGAAGATGGAAAAAATATCATCGCGTCTTGGCAACACCATTCTGGTGAAGCGGGAAGATCGCCAGCCGGTGCACAGCTTCAAGCTGCGCGGTGCTTACGCGATGATTGCCGGCCTGAACGAAGAGCAGAAAGCGCGCGGCGTGGTAACGGCCTCCGCCGGTAACCATGCACAGGGCGTGGCGCTCTCCGCCAGCAAGCTGGGCATTAAGTCACTGATCGTGATGCCGCTGGCGACAGCCGATATCAAGGTGGATGCGGTGCGCGCGTTTGGCGGTGAGGCTTACCTGTTTGGTGCCAACTTTGATGAGGCGAAAGCCAAAGCGATCGAACTGTCGGAACAGCGCGGCTACACCTTCGTGCCACCGTTTGACCATCCTGCAGTGATTGCCGGACAGGGCACGCTGGCGATGGAGCTGCTGCAGCAGGATGCGCATCTGGATCGGGTCTTTGTTCCGGTTGGCGGGGGCGGTCTGGCAGCCGGTGTGGCGGTGCTGATTAAACAGCTGATGCCGCAAATCAAAGTGATTGCGGTGGAGTCAGAAGATTCAGCCTGTCTGAAGGCGGCGCTGGAGGCAGGTCATCCGGTCGATCTGCCCCGCGTCGGGCTGTTTGCCGAAGGTGTGGCGGTGAAGCGTATCGGCAGCGAGACCTTCCGCCTGTGCAAAGCGTATCTTGACGACATCATCACCGTCGACAGCGATGCCATCTGCGCAGCAATGAAGGATCTGTTCGAAGATGTCCGTGCCGTGGCGGAGCCTTCCGGGGCGCTGGCGCTGGCGGGCATGAAGAAGTATATCCAGCAGCATGAGATCAAAGGCGAACGGCTGGCGCATGTCTTATCCGGGGCCAACGTCAATTTTCACGGCCTGCGATATGTCTCTGAGCGCTGCGAGCTGGGCGAACAGCGTGAGGCGCTGCTGGCTGTGACCATCCCGGAACAGCAGGGGAGCTTTTTACGCTTCTGCCAGACGCTGGGCGGGCGTGCCATCACGGAGTTCAACTACCGCTACGCTGACGCAGATAAAGCCTGCATCTTTGTTGGTGTCAGGCTGACCCGTGGCGTCGAGGAGCGCAGCGAGATTATCAGCGAACTGACCCACGGCGGCTATCAGGTGGTCGATCTCTCTGATGATGAGATGGCAAAGCTGCACGTGCGTTACATGGTGGGCGGACGACCTTCCAAACCGCTGCGTGAACGGCTTTTCAGCTTTGAATTTCCGGAGGCACCCGGCGCGTTGCTGAAGTTTCTGCAGACGCTTGGCACGCACTGGAATATCTCGCTGTTTCACTACCGCAGCCACGGCACTGATTATGGCCGCGTGCTGGCGGCCTTTGAACTGGGCAGCGATGAGCCGCGTTTCGAAGAGCATCTCACCGATCTGGGCTATGACTTTCATGATGAAAGCCAGAACCCGGCGTTCCGCTTCTTCCTGTCAGGCAGCTGATTACAGCTGGCTCCAGAAGGCACTGATCAGCGGCTCACCGAGCCGCTTTTTTTGTACGCAGATGCCGAGTTCAAACGGCGCGACCGATTCAACATTTTCCAGCATCATCACGCGGTTACGCACCGGTTCCGGGCTGTTTTCCAGCACCACATGCGGCAGCAACGCGATGCCGCATCCCAGCGCCACCATTGAGACAATCGCTTCATGCCCCGACACTGTGGCGTAAATCAGCGGGTTAGGAATGCGATGGCGGCGGAACCAGAGATCGATACGCCGCCGTGCCGGGCCCTGGTCCGGCAGAATAAACGGAATCTGTGCCCAGTCTGGCTGTGGCTGTGTAGCCTGAGTGCGAACGGCACAGGGTAAGGCGGGCGCAATCAGGACCAGCGGGATCAGCCCCAGTGGCATAAAATCAATGCTGGCTGGCAGCGTTTCAGGGCGTCCGGCAATCGCCAGATCGGCATCACCGGAGTGAACTTTTTCCAGCGCATCTGCGGCATCGCCGGTATTCAGTTTAATTTCCACCTGCGGATGTTCGGCGCGAAAGCGGTCGAGGATGGGCGGCAGATGGCTGTAGGCCGCCGTTACCGAGCAGAACAGCCGCAGCTCGCCGCTGAGTGACGGACCATTGAGATCCATGACATGACGCAATTGCTGATACTGCAGCAGCGTCTGCTGGGCAAACTGACGCAGGCGCTCACCCGCCTCCGTCAGCGTGACGGTACGGTTATCACGCAGAAACAGCGCATGGCCGACATCCTCTTCAAGCCGCTGGATCTGGCGTGACAGCGTGGAAGGGCTGACGTGCATAGCACGCGCGCTGCGCCCGAAGTGGCAGCTTTCTGCCAGATGAAGAAACAGTTTCAGATCCCGTAAATCCATGTGCGCGTCGCCTCTGGGTGGTGTTGCATTTATTGCAATGTGACGTTGTTAATATATCAATTTAAGCAACAGAATTCCTGTCATATGATGGGGTCATTCGCGGCGCTGCATGACACGCCGTTCCTGAACAAAAAAAGCAAACACAACTTACCGGAGTACCCATGGCTAACTATTTCAACACACTGAATCTGCGCAATCAGCTGGCGCAATTAGGCAAATGTCGTTTCATGGCGCGCGATGAGTTCGCAGATGGTGCGAGTTTCCTGAAGGGCAAAAAAGTCGTTATCGTTGGCTGTGGCGCACAGGGCCTGAACCAGGGTCTGAACATGCGTGATTCCGGTCTGGATGTCGCCTATGCACTGCGTGCTGAAGCGATTGCTGAGAAACGCCCTTCATGGCGCAAAGCGACCGATAACGGTTTCAAAGTGGGAACCTACGAAGAGCTGATCCCGCAGGCGGACCTGGTGGTAAACCTGACGCCAGACAAACAGCACTCCGCGGTGGTTCAGGCTGTTCAGCCGTTGATGAAAGATGGCGCTGCGCTGGGCTACTCACACGGCTTCAACATCGTTGAAGTGGGCGAGAGCATTCGCAAAGATATCACTGTCGTCATGGTGGCACCGAAGTGTCCGGGTACAGAAGTGCGTGAAGAGTATAAGCGTGGCTTCGGTGTTCCGACCCTGATCGCTGTTCACCCGGAAAATGATCCAAAAGGCGAAGGCATGGCGATTGCTAAAGCCTGGGCAGCTGCAACCGGTGGCGATCGTGCTGGCGTGCTGGAATCCTCTTTCGTGGCAGAGGTCAAATCTGACCTGATGGGTGAGCAGACCATTCTGTGTGGCATGCTGCAGGCGGGTTCACTGCTCTGCTTCGACAAGCTGGTGGCGGAAGGTCATGACGCGGCTTACACCGAAAAACTGATTCAGTTCGGCTGGGAAACCATCACCGAATCGCTGAAGTTCGGCGGCATCACCCTGATGATGGATCGCCTCTCAAATCCGGCAAAAATCCGTGCATACGCGCTGTCTGAGCAGCTGAAAACCATCATGGCTCCGCTGTTCCAGAAGCACATGGATGACATCATCTCGGGTGAATTCTCTTCCGGTATGATGGCTGACTGGGCGAACGACGACAAAAACCTGCTCACCTGGCGTGAAGAGACCGGTAAAACTGCGTTTGAAAATGCGCCACAGTTTGAAGGTAAGATCGACGAGCAGGAGTACTACGACAAAGGTGTCGTTATGGTCGCCATGGTCAAAGCGGGCGTGGAGCTGGCGTTTGAAACCATGGTTGATGCGGGCATCATCGAAGAGTCTGCTTACTATGAATCCCTGCACGAGCTGCCGCTGATTGCTAACACCATTGCCCGTAAGCGTCTGTACGAAATGAACGTGGTTATCTCGGATACCGCCGAATATGGTAACTACCTGTTCTCCTTCGCGGCTGTACCGCTGCTGAAAGAGTTCATGACCACGCTGCAGCCAGGCGACCTGGGTAAAGCCATTGAGGGAACGCAGGTAGACAACGCGCAGCTGCGTGACGTCAACGAAGCGGTTCGCCAGCATCCGATTGAAATCGTGGGCCGCAAACTGCGTGGCTACATGACCGACATGAAGCGTATCGCTGTCGCAGGCTGATAAGCGGCACTCCCGTTTTCAGCAAAACAAACCCCGGCTTGCCGGGGTTTTTTGTTTGTGAACACTGTCTGAGAAGTTCGCTGGTGGAACGGTGCCTGCACTGCCTGCTTCGCTATGAGACCGAGCCTGCACAGGTAACACGGTCAGAGCGGAAAGGCGCTTAAGCCAATCCCTGGCCGCTCGGCCCGCGCGATTACGCACCTCATCCCTGAGGTGCGCCCGTAAACGGGCCAACGCGTTGCGTTGTTCAAAAACGCTCCCGGCGTTTTTATCCGGGCGGCGGGACGCCTTCCTCTTCTGACCGTGTTCCCTGTGCCCTTAAGCTTCTACATTGCTGCCAGAATAACCCTGCCCATTAGCACGATGCAGGATCTTCAAACAGACAGCCAATCAACTTAAAGCGATGGGAGCATACGCCTGTAGCAAAGCATAGCGGGCCAGGGATGGCCCGCGCTGAGCCCGCCACGGATGGCGTCTTTTGCGTCTTTGCGCAGGGCGTATGCTCCCTGAGCCGGTAGCCTGACCATAAGGCGATGTTTTTGAACTCCTCAGGGTCAAAGTATGTTCCCTAAGCTGCCTTAGATTGACTAAACCCAACCCATAAAAAAACCCGGCATCTGCCGGGTTTTACTGACCTTCATCCTACAGGACTACACGTCATACAGCGTCTGGTGACGCGTCTCTTTACAGGCGAGCAACGCAATCAGTGTCAGCACCGCCATCGACGCCAGATAGAATCCTACCGCCTGTAAGCCGTAACTGGCATTCAGCCAGGTCGCGATGTAAGGCGCAACCGAGGCACCCAGAATCGAGGAGAGATTGTAGGAGAACGAGGCACCGGTATAACGCACTTCGGTCGGAAACAGCTCCGGCAGCAGTGCGCCCATCGGGCCAAACGTCAGCCCCATAATGCTCAGACCCAGCAGCAGGAACGCCATCACCAGCGCCTGTGAACCCGAACCGAGCATCGACGGGAACAGGAACGAAAATGCGATAATCATCAGCGTGATGGTAATCATAGTCTTGCGACGACCAAAGCGATCCGCCAGCACGCCCGCAATCGGCACCATCACGCCAAAGCCAATGACTGCCAGCATCAGCATCCACAGCATACTGTTACGCGGAATGCCCAGACCCGCTGGCGCTGGCGTGGTGCCGTAACTCATTGAATAGACCGTCATGATATAGAACAGCGTATAGGTCGCCAGCATGATAAAGGTGCCGAGAATGGTGGCAGTCAGGTGCCTGCTCAGCAGCGCCGCAATCGGTACCCGAACCTGCTTCTGCTCTTTCTGCACTTTGGCAAACACCGGACTTTCATGCAGCGAAACGCGCACATAGAGGCCAATCAGCACCAGTACGGCAGAGAGAATGAAGGGAACGCGCCAGCCCCACTGCATAAACTGCTCGTCAGTCAGCAGCCACGAGAGCAGCAGAAAGGTGCCGTTAGCAAAGAAAAAGCCGATCGGCGCGCCCAGCTGCGGGAAGGAGCCATAGAGCGCACGCTTCTTCGCCGGAGCATTTTCCGTTGCCAGCAGCGCTGCGCCACCCCATTCGCCGCCCAGGCCCAGCCCCTGACCAAAACGCGCCAGCGCCAGCAGCAGCGGCGCCATCACACCAATGGTTTCATAGCCCGGCAGCAGGCCAATCACCACGGTGGAGATCCCCATGGTCAGCAGCGAGGCAACCAGGGTGGCCTTACGGCCCACGCGGTCGCCAAAGTGACCAAACAGGGCAGAGCCAATCGGACGTGCAATAAAGGCGATAGCGAAGGTGGCGAGCGACTGTAGTGTGGCGACGGTGGCATCACCCTGCGGGAAGAAAATATGGGGAAAAACAATCACCGCAGCCGTGGCATAAATATAAAAGTCGAAGAATTCGATGGCCGTGCCGACCAGTGAGGCTATCACCACTTTACTGCGTGAGTTAACCGGTGCGGGGTCCTGCTGTTTGTCGAGTGTGTCTGAGAGGGAGGCTTGCATAACTGTTTCTTATTTGTAAATACAGACAAAGAATCTTACGCACCTGACTGACCGCATTCAATGGCGAAAACCCGCGCCGCGCCTGGCTTCAGCGGGCAAAAAGAGGATAATTTCTGTGGTGCGGCGAATGCCGGGTGATACCGGGGTAAACCGGACGATATCTGGCGGGATACTCTGTGAAAGGGCTAAATAAAAGTGACCCCTCAGCTATTCATCCTGTTATCTGGATAAAAAATAGCCGAGGGGAGGTGTTTTCCGCTGTTGTTAACAGATCAGGACGTTTTGCGTCGTGCTGCGCTGCCCGCTTCAGGCATCTGCGGATCGTCTTTATATTTAGCTGTGGCGATCCATGCCGCACAGAACAGCGTCAGACGGGCGAAGAAGTAGAAGAACGCCATCAGGCCGAGCACGGAACCAAAGGCCGCGCCTGAAGGGGAGGTTGCCAGCTTTGGCAGGGTCAGCGTCATGACAAACTTGATCACCTCAAAACCGATGGCCGCCAGCAGCGTCCCGCGGAACAGCGCCTTCTTGCGTGGCTTATGTCGTGGCAGGATCCAGAAAATCCAGAGAAACAGCAGGTAGTTAGCCAGCACAGAAATCGAGGTGGCGATAATGGTCATCGCAGGCCGCAACCAGTCGATGCCATCCAGCCCCAGGGCGCTCACGATGGTCGCCTGGGCAGACCCCGCCACTGAGGTCAGCGAAAGCGTAATGATCAGGGCCAGCATCAGGCCGGTCAGCGACAGGAAATCGCGGATGTAGCGTTTCCAGATCTTCTCCTGGTCATCAGGATTGCGTTCCCAGACGTCGCGCGACTGGGCGCGAATGGCTTCCCGCAGATTCCCCATCCAGTTCAGACCGGAATAGAGCGCCAGCAGTAAACCGGAGATCCCCACCGTGGCGCGCTGCTGAATGGCGGTATTCACCGTATTCTTCAGCGTGGTCGCCAGCGTCGGGTCGCTGATGCTGCTGACGATCTTATTGATGATATCGGTCAGCAGATCCGGATTGGAGGCGAGTACAAAACCCACAGCGGCAAACGACACCATCAGAATCGGGATCAGCGATAAAAATGAGAAATAGGTAATGGCCGCACCAAACTGGCTGCCGAGCCGGTCGTTAAAGCGCTCAAGGGCACGGATAAAATGCGCCACCGCCGGAATGGCCTGAAACCAGGCGGCAAAACGCGACACGCGGACAATCGACTGGTCCACGGTCTGATTGCCGGTTTTAATGTCGATAAGCGGTTTCTCTGGCTGTGTTTCCTGCGAATGTTCCTGCTTGTCTGTCATAGACCTTCACTGTCCTGTTTGTCATTAAAATCAGAGTATAGTCGCTCAGGTGACGTACTCCTGCAGCACCTGACTCAGCCACTCCATAAAAACCCGCACGCGACGCGCCACATTGCGCCGGTGCGGATAGAGCAGGTGGATCGGCATGGGCCTGGCAGGGAAGCGATGCAGCACCTCGACCAGCTCGCCGTTTTCCAGCAGGGGCTGAATGCCGGCCGCCGGCACCTGAATAATGCCTAATCCAGCCAGACAGGCGGCGCGGTAGGTTTCGGTGCTGTTCACGGTTACCGCGCCGCCGGTGTGAACATAGTGGCACTGCCTGCCATCAAAATATTCAAAACCCGGTGCGGCCTGGCCCAGCTGCTGGCTGTAGTGGACCATCGCATGCTGCGACAGCTCCTCCAGCCGGACTGGCATCCCGAAACGCGAAAGGTAGCCAGGGCTGGCGCAGTTGATCAAGGTGTGGGTGCCAATTTTTCGCGCGATCAGTCCCGAATCCTTCAGCTCGCCGACCCGGATAACACAGTCAAAGCCTTCCCGGATCACATCCACCTGACGGTCACTGCTGCTCAGTTCAATCTCTACGCCAGGGTAGTGCTGCAAAAATTCCGGCAGGCGGGGAAGGATAAAACCGGTCGCCATCGCGACGGACATATCGACCCGCAGCTTGCCGCTGAGCGTGGCGGGATCGTGCTGGAACAGACTGTCCATATCGTCAATCATCGACAGCAGGTCCAGACAGCGATCGTAATAGACCAGTCCATCCTGAGTCAGTTGCACCCGGCGCGTGGTGCGATGCAGCAAACGGGTTGCCATTTGATTCTCCAGCGCCTGTATCTGCCGCGATACGCTGCCTTTAGGCACGCCTAAACTCTCTGCCGCGCGGGTAAAACTGCCCATTTCGGCCACCCGCACAAAAACCTGCATTGCGTGAATTTTGTCCATGTTGTTCACCGATTGTTGTTTTTATTGAAACAGTGATGCGCTTTTTACACTGTTTATAGATCAATAATTCGCGAATATCCTTAACACGTGTTCAACTTTTCAACAGGTGTGAGAGATGAATCAGAAAGTTGCGTTAATTACCGGTGCAAATCGCGGTTTAGGCCGTAACGGCGCGTTAAAACTGGCTGCCAGAGGCACCGATATCATTCTGACCTACCGCACTCATGCCGATGAGGCTCAGGCGGTTGTCAAAGAGATTGAGGCGATGGGACGGCGTGCAGTGGCGCTGGCGCTGGATGTCGGCGACACCGGTCAGTTTGATCGCTTTGTCGGGCAGGTGAAAGAGGCCCTGCAGCAGCAGTGGCAGCGGGATCGCTTTGACTATTTAGTGAACAACGCCGGGCACGGTCACTATAAGCCGTTTACCAATACCACGGAGGCGGAATTTGACGCCCTGGTGAATGTCCATTTCAAGGGTCCCTACTTTCTGACCCAGAAGCTGCTGCCGCTGATCAACGACGGAGGCCGCATCCTGAACATCTCCAGCGGTCTGACCCGGCTGGTCTATCCGGGCTCTGCGACCTATGCATCGATGAAAGGGGCGATGGAGGTGCTGACCCGCTATCAGGCGAAGGAGCTGGGGGCGAGACGGATTCGGGTCAATATTCTGGCACCCGGGGCGATAGAAACGGACTTCGGCGGAGGCCGGGTGCGTGACACCCGGGAGATTAACGATCAGATTGCTGCACTGACGGCGCTGGGCCGGGTGGGATTACCGGATGACATCGGCGATGCCATCAGTGCGATTCTCAGTGATGAAACCGGCTGGATCACCGCGCAGCGCATCGAAGCCTCAGGCGGGCAGGGCATTTAACCCCCGGCGGCATCGTGGCCCGCCGATGCCGCCAGCCTTACAGCGCGATTGTGCCGTCGATGACGGTGACGGTATGGCCGCCAATCCAGATCGTGCCACTATCGAAGGTCACGTTTACCCGACCGGCACGCTGCAGCGCCGTGCCCTGACGCACACGATAGCCCGTAGTCTGTCCCGCCATGGCAAAGTAACGCGCCAGACAGGCGTTGGCACTGCCCGTCACCGGATCTTCGGTCAGGCTGCCCTTTTCGACCAGCAGGGCGCGTACTTCATACTGCTCCTCTTCTCCCTGCGGCAGGCGACCAAATACCATTATCCCCGATACGTCCGCCTGTTTAAGCAGACGATCGAGTTCGCTGACGCTGGGCTGCAGCGCCAGCACCGCGTCGGCGCTGGTCATCGGTACCAGCAGCCAGCGGATACCCATATCAACCACCGTCGGGCTTTGCGTCAGATCGAAAGCCTCGCTGTTTAACGCTTTCGCCATCAGCCCATCCTGCCAGGGTGTCAGCGTGGCAGCCGGGGCGGCAAACGCCAGTTCACCCATCTCATTAATCTTCACCGTGACGTTACCGACGCCGCACTCCTGCACAATCTCGCCGGGTGTGCGGGTTGGCCAGCCGGCCTCCAGCAGGGCGTGCGCCGTACCCAGCGTGGGATGACCGGCAAACGGCAGCTCGCCTTCAACGGTAAAAATGCGCACCCGATAGTCAGCTTCCGCATGCTCAGGCGGCAGCACAAAGGTGGTCTCCGACAGGTTAGTCCAGCGGGCAATGGCGGCCAGCTGGCTGTCGCTTAACCCCTGCGCATCCATAATGACCGCCAGCGGATTGCCGTTAAAGGCTGATGAGGTAAACACATCGACTTGCTTAAACGCGACCTGCATGGTGACTCCTTACTGAGGGTGTTCAGGGTGGCCTTTTCTCTGCCAGATGATTGCTTATAACAGCTAACAGCGTTATCAATAAGTTAAAGATTCTACCGGAGACTCTGCATGCTAACGATCCTGGGACGCGCCTCCTCAATCAACGTGCGCAAAGTATTATGGCTGTGTGACGAGCTGGATCTGGATTACCAGCGCGAAGAGTGGGGTGACGGTTTTCGCTCCACGCATCTGCCGGAGTTCATGGCACTCAATCCGAATGCGATGGTGCCGGTGCTGAAAGATGATGACCTGGTCATCTGGGAATCTAACGCCATCCTGCGCTATCTGGCGAATGCCTATGGCGGCGAGTGGCTTTATCCGCCCAATCCGCAGGCGCGTGCACCGGTCGATCAGTGGATGGACTGGCAGGCCACAGAACTGAATACCTCCTGGCGCTACGCTTTCATGTCGCTGGTAAGAAACTCTCCGGCTCATCAGGATCCGCGCCTGCTGGCAGCGGCCTGCAAAGGCTGGGCGCACACCATGAGCATCCTTAATCAGCAGCTGGAAAAAACCGGTCGCTACGTTGCCGGACGCAATTTCACCCTGGCCGACATTCCGATTGGTCTGGCGGTAAACCGCTGGTTTGAGACGCCGCTTGAGCATCCCGATTATCCGGCGGTTCGCACCTATTACGAGCGCCTGACCGAACGGCGTGGTTACACTGTCTGGGGCCGCAACGGGACGCCCTGAGCCTCGCAAGCCGGTAGTCCTGACAGTTCACAGGCAATCTCTCCGGCGCGCTGAATCGCCCGGCTATAGCGCGCATCAAACGGATAACAGCAGGAGAGACGCAGCGCATGGTTGTAACGCTCGCTCAGGGAATAGAGCGCGCCAGGCGTGACGCAGATCTGCTCCTGCAGCAATCGGTCAAACATCTCCGTGGTCTTCACGTTGCCGGGTAATTCGACCCAGAAGACGAATCCTCCGCGCGGCAGCGTGGCGCGGGTGCCCTGCGGGAAGTAGCGGGCGATCAGTCCCCGCGCCTCATCCAGATTGGCTGCGTAGCGACGGCGCAGGGTGCGCAGGTGGTGATCGTAACCGCCGGACGCAAGAAACTCCGCCAGTGTTTCTGACAGCAGGGCCGATTCAGCCATCGACGAAACCGCTTTGAGCCGGGCAATCGCGTCGTGAAAACGACCGGCAGCGGTCCAGCCAATCCGGAAGTCGGGTGCCACGGTTTTGGTGAAGCTGGTGCAGTAGATCACCCAGCCATCGCGATCAAACGCTTTCACAGCGGGCGAGAGGGGCCAGTCGAACTGCAACTCGTCATACAGTCCATCCTCGATCAGCGGAACGTGGTAAGTATTCACTAACTTTGCCAGCCGCTTCTTGTTTGCCAGCGACATGCCGCAGCCCAGCGGGTTCTGCACACCGGGCATGGCAATCAGTGCCTTGATGCGCTGCTCCTGCAGCAGCATCTCCAGCGCATCCAGCGACAGGCCATGCTGCGGATCGGTGGGGATTTCCAGCGCTTTAAGGCCCAGCGACGCCAGCAGTGGAAACAGGAAGAAGTAGGTCGGCGACTCCAGCCCGACACAGTCGCCGGGCTGCGTGACCGCACGTAATGCCAGCTGCAGGGCTTCCATGCAGCCGTGGGTGAGGGTGATCTCATCGGCGGTCAGCCGCTGTCCGGCGTGCAGCGCCCGGCGCGCAATCTCCTCCCGTAAGCGCTCACTACCGGGCGGAAGCGCATAGCGCCCGATCAGATTGGGATGACGGCGCAGCAGTGAAGCCGTGATCCGGGCGATGCGGGTCGCAGGGAAAAGTTCACTGTCCTGCGGGCAGGCCAGCGAGATATTGATGTAGTCGGGATGGTTCTGTGCGGCAAACACCTTATCAATCAGGTCGAGTTTACCGCTGCCGGGGTCGCGTACCCGGGTCTTATGCTCACCGTGACGGGTCACGGCGGGCAGCACGCCGCGCACGTAGTAGCCCGACTGCGGGCGAGCCTCAATCAGACCGCGATCTTCCAGCAGCTGCCAGGCATTCAGCACCGTATTCACACTGACCTGATGGGACTGAGCGACACGCCGGATCGCTGGCAGGCGTTTGCCCGGTTTCAGCGTGCCCTGGTGGATAGCCTCAGCGAAGCTGTCCGCCAGCTGCTGATAAAGACGCTGATCGGAAGAGGGAGCAAGGGACACAGTAGCCTCCGGATTGGATGGGTACAATTGCTGCAAACGTAAACTGTAACCATCACAATAGTGATTTTGTGTCACTGTTACCATCCTTTTTCGCGCCGTAGCATAGAGCTCTGTCCACTTTCAGGAGCGCCACTATGCTTGATCCCTCTTTCTTCAGTTACGTCACCGTCATGTCGATTACGCCAGGCCCAAACAATCTGTTGCTGGCGACCTCCGGGGTCAATTTTGGCATGCGTCGCACCCTGCCGATGATGTTCGGCATTTTACTGGGCTGTGCGGTGCAAACGGTGATTGCCGGAATGGCGCTGGAGGTGCTGCTGCACTGGATGTCGGCGATTCGCCTGCCGCTGACGCTGGCAGGCTGCACCTATCTGTTGTGGCTCTCCTGGAAGATCTTTCGTGCTGCCGCCCCCGAAACGCGAACCCGGCCGCAGCCGATGACGCTGCTGGGTGGCGCCTGTTTCCAGGCGATTAACCCCAAAGCCTGGCTGATGGCCAGCAACGTGGCACTGCTCTACAGCGCCAGCAGCGGCGTTGTAACGGTAATGATCTGCTTCATGCTGCTCAATCTGCCCTGCATCCTGATCTGGGCTGCGCTGGGCGACCGCCTGCGCAGCCATCTGCAGATTGCCTGGAAGCGCCAGCTGTTTAACAGCCTGATGGCGCTGTCGCTGGTGGCGACCACCGTCTGGATGGTGACCGACGCGCTGCAGGCCGCTTAATCAGGCGCGCCTGGTGCAGTGGCGGATGGCCATTTCCAGTTCTGCACCTCCGGCAGATCCTCGCCATGTTCGCGGACATATTGGTGATGCGCGGCCAGACGCTGCTGCAAATCCTCCAGCAGCCCGGGATGAGCATCCGCCAGCCCGGGCACGCGCAGAATCGCCTCCTGCGCCAGATGATAGCGGTCCAGTTCGTTGAGTACCGTCATATCAAATGGCGTGGTGGTGGTGCCCTCTTCATTGAAGCCACGCACGTGGAAGTTGCGATGATTGGTGCGCTGATAGGTCAGGCGATGCACCAGCGTCGGATAGCCGTGGAAGGCAAAAATCACCGGTTTATCCTGCGTAAACAGCGCATCAAATTCCGTATCGGATTTGCCATGCGGGTGCTGATCCTGCGTCTGCAGCGCCATTAAATCGACCACGTTTACCACCCGAATCCGCAGTTCAGGCAGCATCTCGCGCAGCAGATCGACGGCCGCCAGGGTTTCCATGGTGGGCACATCACCGGCACAGGCCATCACCACATCCGGCTGTGCATTATCGGGCGTGGTGCCTGCCCAGCGCCATTCGCCCATGCCCGCTTCGCAGTGGGTTATGGCACTGGCCATGTCGAGCCACTGCGGCGCAGGCTGTTTGCCCGCCACAATGACATTAATGCGGTCCCAGGTGCGCAGGCAGTGGTCGCCTACCCAGAGCAGCGTATTGGCATCGGGCGGCAGATAGATACGTACGATGTCCGCTTTCTTATTGGCAACGTGATCGATAAAGCCGGGGTCCTGATGGCTGTAGCCATTGTGGTCCTGGCGCCAGACGTGCGAAGAGAGCAGATAGTTGAGTGAGGAGATGGGCTTACGCCAGCCCAGCTTACGCGTGACTTTCAGCCACTTGGCATGCTGGTTAAACATGGAATCGATAATGTGGATAAAGGCTTCATAGCAGTTGAACAGCCCGTGACGGCCGGTCAGGAGATAGCCCTCCAGCCAGCCCTGACACTGATGCTCACTGAGAATTTCCATGACGCGGCCATCGCGCGCCAGCTGCTCGTCGTAAGGCTCTGTTCTTTCCAGCCAGGTGCGGCTGGTCACGTCGAAGACCGGCGTCAGGCGGTTTGAGGCGGTTTCATCCGGGCCAAACAGCCGGAAGTTGTCGCGGTTTCGCTGAAACAGCACGCTGAGGTAGCGTCCCAGATGCTCGGTAGCCTGCGCCATCTGTGAACCCGGTTCGCCGACCTCGCAGGCAAACGCGGCGAGCGCCGGCGTCTCCAGCTCACGGCGCAGCAGGCCGCCATTAGCATAAGGCGAAGCCCCCATGCGCTTGTCGCCCTCCGGCGCCAGCGCCTGCAGCTCCGGCTTCAGGCGACCCTGTTCATCGAACAGATCATCCGGCTGGTAGCTTCGCATCCACGTTTCCAGAATCTGACGATGACCTTCATCTTCACGACAGGCGGCGACCGGCACCTGATGCGCCCGCCAGAAATCCTCTACTTTTTTGCCGTCGACCGTTTTGGGGCCGGTCCAGCCTTTGGGGCTGCGCAGGATAATCATCGGCCAGCGCGGCACATCGGTCGTGGCGTTGCCCTGGCGCGCCTCACGCTGGAAGGCGGTGATTTTTGCCAGAGCATTGTCCAGCGCTTCCGCCATCAGCGGATGCATTTTCTCCGGCTCATGCCCGCTGACAAACAGCGGTTCATAGCCGTAACCGCTGAACAGCTGACGCAGATCTTCATCGCTGCTGCGACCCAGCAGCGTCGGGTTAGCAATCTTGTAGCCGTTGAGATGCAGAATAGGTAACACCGCGCCATCACGTTGCGGATTGAGGAATTTGATGCCGTGCCAGCTGGACGCCAGCGGTCCGGTTTCCGCTTCGCCGTCGCCGATGACGCAGGGCACCACCAGGTCAGGATTATCGAAAGCCGCGCCAAATGCATGAGAGAGCGAATAGCCCAGCTCCCCCCCTTCATGAATTGAGCCGGGCGTCTCCGGGGCCGCGTGGCTGGGAATGCCGCCCGGGAAGGAGAACTGTTTAAACAGGCGCTGCATGCCCGCCGCATCCTGGCTGATGTGCGGATAAATTTCGCTGTAGCTGCCCTCCAGCCAGGTGTTTGCCACCATGCCGGGGCCGCCGTGCCCGGGTCCGCAGATGTAGATCATGTTCAGATTTTGCTGCCGGATAATCCGGTTGAGGTGGGCATAGATAAAATTCAGCCCTGGCGTGGTGCCCCAGTGGCCCAGCAGGCGCGGTTTGATATGTTCCGGCCTGAGTGGCTCGCGCAACAGCGGGTTATCCATCAGGTAGATCTGCCCGACGGAGAGGTAGTTCGCCGCCCGCCAGTAGCGGTCAAGCAGCGTGAATTCCGGTGAAGCAGGGGAGTAAGACATGCCTTTTCCTCCTGAGTGTTCAGCTAAAAGATCTCTTAACCCTAATAGAGAAACCCCAGGACGACCAGGCAACCGGCCAATAAAAAAGGCCCCGCTGTGCGGAGCCTTTTTATCAGCGGTGCGGAATTACTTGCCGACAACGAAAGCGGTTTCACGTCCTTCATCGTTTGCCGCCATCGGTGTCACCGGCGAATAGTCGAGCTGCAGAATACGGCTGGTTTCGGCCAACACTTTCTCTGTCAGGGCCACGTCACCGTTCAGCTTACGGCCCCAGGAAGGGATGACGGCGCGGATTTTATTCTGCCATTCCGGCGTGGCCATCTGCTCAGGACAGACCTTATGCAGCAGTTCCAGCATAATCGGTGCCGCTGTCGAGGCGCCCGGTGAGGCGCCCAGCAGTGCTGAAATCGTCCCATCCTGTGAGGCGACCACTTCGGTGCCGAGACGCAATACAGCACCCTCTTTCTCATCCTTCTTGATGATCTGCACACGCTGACCGGCCGTCACTAACCGCCAGTCCTCCTGCTTCGCCTGCGGCACATAGGCGCGCAGGGCGTCCATACGGTCGCGATCGCTTTGCAGCACCTGATCCATCAGGTATTTCACCAGATCGAAACTTTTCAGCCCCACTTTCACCATCGGCAGCATGTTGCTGCTGTTCAGAGAGGTGAACATATCCATCAGCGAACCCTGCTTCAGGAACTTGGTGGAGAAGGTGGCGAACGGGCCAAACAGCAGCACCTGCTTGCCATCCAGTACGCGGGTGTCAACGTGCGGCACGGACATCGGCGGTGCGCCGACGCTGGCTTTGCCGTAGACCTTGGCCATATGCTGCGCCACTACCTGCGGATTTTCCGTCACCAGGAACGAACCCCCTACCGGGAATCCGGCGTAGCCGTTCGCTTCCGGGATACCGGCCTTCTGCAGCAGCGGCAATGCCGCGCCGCCAGCGCCGATAAAGATTTTGCCCGCTGTCAGCGTGCGGCGGTTGCCGCTGTTCAGACACTGCAGCGTCACCTGCCAGCGCCCGTCAGCAAGCTGCTTCAGGTCACGCACTTCCTGACGCAGACGCAGGCGGAAGTTCGCCTTCTTCTCTAAGGAGGCGATCAGCTGACGCGTTACTTCACCGAAGTTCACATCGGTGCCCATCTCCGTCCAGGTCGCGGCCACTTTCTGACGGCGATCGCGGCCATTCATGACCAGCGGGATCCAGCGCGCAATCTGCTGCGGATCTTCGGAGTAGGCCATGCCCCGGAACAGGGTGCTTTTCTGCAACGCCTGATAGCGTTTGCGCAGGAATTCGACGTTGTCGTCTCCCCAGACAAAACTCATGTGTGGCGTGCTGTGAATAAAGCTTTTGGGATTGCGCAGGTTGCCTTTCTGGACCTGATATGACCAGAACTGGCGGGAAATCTGGAACGATTCGTTGATCGTCACCGCTTTAGAGATGTCGATGCTGCCATCCGCCTGCTGCGGCGTATAGTTCAGCTCGGCCAGGGCGGCATGACCGGTGCCGGCGTTATTCCAGCCGTTGGACGACTCCTCGGCCACGCTGTCCAGCCGCTCCACCATTTCGATGGACCAGTCCGGCGCTAAATCCTGCAGCCATGCACCGAGGGTAGCGCTCATCACACCTGCGCCAATCAGCAGCACGTCAACGTCTTTGCGCTCCTGCGCGGTAGTGGTGTCCTTTGCCATGGCACTCATCGCGAGCGCAAGGTTTACAGCTGAATTGCACATGAGGCGACATCTCCTCTTCTGTTGACCTGAAGCCCAACAGTTTTGCAGGCGAAATAGTCACGCTTCTTGCGAGCGCGTTGCGCTATTTCTCAAAGGTTAAGTCTCAGGTATAGGTTAAAGCGGTGATAACGGGTTAACTGCACGTTATGCTTTGTCATCCGAATATAACATTCTCACCCCTGAATTAAACATTTGTTTATTTTTTAAATGCAGAAATGATTCAGCATAAGAATTAATCATCAGCATGGCTGCGCGATTAGGGATTTTTTATTGTTAAGTCAGGGGGTTAACCCGGAAAGGATGTTGCGGAAAAGCGCCATGATGGTGCAACGGCAGAATCGATATGAACGGTGCGGAATTATTTAATTATCTGAATTTTAGCGATTTATTATGCAATGCGGAATAGTTTGAATTGTTGATAAAGCAGCCAGATAGGCTCTTGTGTAAAAATAATGTTACATTTTTGTGAGTCTGAAAATGCGCGCGCAGCGGCGCACGCATCGGTTTCACTTATGACGCATTCGCACTGGCAGGCAGCTTTTTCAGACTTATCGCCATGCGGTTGTAGGTGTTCATCAGGCCAATGGCGATGTTCAGATCGACAATCGCTTTGTCACTGAAGTGCTCCCTCAGCGCGGTATAACTTGTTTCCGGCGCACCATGCTGTGCAATCAGCGTCAGGCACTCCGCCCACTGCAGGGCCGCTTTCTCTTTTTCACTGAACAGGGTGCCGGATTCGTGCCAGACCGACGTCAGTACAATTTTATCCCAGCCGATCCCCGCCTTGTTCAGCGCTTTTGTATGCATATCAATGCAGTAAGCGCAGCCGTTAATCTGCGATATGCGCAGGAACAGCAGTTCCAGTAAAGTGAGCGGCAGATCGGTTTGTGACAGATAACCGTATATGCCGCTCAGTGCTTTCATGCCTGCCGGTGCTGCCTGGTGAAAATCGATACGTTCGCTCATCTTATTGCCTCCTGGGATTGATGAGGCGATTTTCGGCCTTTGAATGGAGCAGATAAAGTGCCAAAAAATGAGAGTCTGACTGGTCCATCGCCCCTTTTCTCGCTGACGCTGCAGCGCGGTACGTCGCGTGGTCTGAGCGAACAGCTGCGCCAGCTGATTGAGCAGGCGATTGGTGAAGGCCGTTTACAGCCGGGGGCGCGTCTGCCTTCCTGTCGCGATCTGGCCGCGCAGCTCGGTGTTGCCCGCGGCA
Source organism: Pantoea sp. GM_Pan_3 (assembly GCF_026541045.1). NCBI lineage: Bacteria > Pseudomonadati > Pseudomonadota > Gammaproteobacteria > Enterobacterales > Erwiniaceae > Pantoea > Pantoea sp. GM_Pan_3. The sequence continues at coordinate 26,908 of NZ_JALNVA010000006.1, forward strand.
CCGTCCGTGCCGGTTATGACATGCTGGCCGATGGTCAGTTTCTGGAGACCCGGGGCGCGGCGGGCACCTTCGTCAGCACCCTGCCGCCATTAAAATCGGTCCGATCCGATGCCGGGTGCCTTCCGCCGCACTCTGAAGGGATCGAGGCGTTTGATGCCCCGCCGCTAACCTTCCAGATGGGGACGCCCGCCAGCGATGCGTTCCCGGCCAAAGTCTGGCTGCGCATCCTGCAGCGGCAGGCGCGAATGCAGGTCAGCCGGCCAGCCAGCTATCCCGATCCGCGTGGCAGTCTGGCACTGCGTCAGGCGCTGGTGGCCTATCTGGGGGTGGCGCGCGGTCTGCGCTGTCAGGCGGAGCAGATCATCATTACCAGTGGCTATGCAGGCGCGATGGGGCTGATTGGCCTGGCGATGGATTTTCAGGGCAAAACCGCCTGGCTGGAAGATCCCGGATTCTGGCTGGCGCGCGGCGCGGTGGAAGCGTTGCGGGTCAGCCCGGTTGCGGTGCCGGTCGACGAGGAGGGGATGCAGGTCGCTGCCGGGGTGACGCGTGCACCGGACGCCGCTTTCGCGCTGGTGACGCCGGGCCAGCAGGCACCGCTTGGCATGACGATGAGTCTGGCGCGCCGCCATGCCCTGCTTGAGTGGGCCAGCCGCGAACAGCGCTGGATTATTGAAGATGACTATCTGGGTGAGCTCCAGCCTGGTCATCGCGCCGCGCCAGCGCTGGCCGCCCTCGACAGCGAGGGACGGGTCCTGCATATCGGCACGTTCAGCAAGACGCTGACGCCACAACTGCGGCTCGGTTTTATGGTGGTACCGCCTGCACTGGCTGCCCGGTTCGGTGAGGTGTGCGCGTTACTGGCACCGGCATCAGCAGGATTGCTGCACAATGCGGTCGCGGAGTTTCTGCGGGAAGGTCACTTCATGCGGCATCTGCGGCGGATGAAGCGTGTGTATCACGAGCGGCTGGAGCAGATGGTTGCCGCGCTGCACCCCCATTTTCCGGACCTGCAACGCGCCGGGCTGGCGGTGATCATTCGCCTGCCCGCCGGTTCCCCGGACCAGCTTATTGCTCAGCAGGCGGCAGAGTGGGGGATAGCACCCTCGCCGCTGTCACTCTGGTATCAGGATGCGAAGCAGCGCCGCGCAGGCCTGTTGCTGGGCGCGGCACATCTGCCGCGCGAAGGCTATGCCCGCAGCGCCGGACAACTAAAAGCGCTGGTGGACGCCCATTGTGCCGTCAGGCCCTGAACCAGCGACGCCAGACAAAGCGGATAACGAAAAACTCCAGCGCGCCCAGCAGTAAAAACCAGATGCAGAACACGACCGTGTAAAGCTGATTGAGATCCTGCAGATGGAACAGCTGCAGCAGATGCTGCGCCACGGTCAGGCTGAAGGCAGGGGCGGGCAGCAGCAGCGCCGAGAGAAAACCCAGCAGCAGAATGCCACCAGGCACGATCAACGTTTCAAAAGGGTTATTCATTACCGGTATCCCATCATTATCAGCCCGGCATTTTCCGGTAATTGGTCGCGCGGTTCAATGGCGGTGTCGGGCGCAAAGGCGAATGGAGCGGGGATTCAGGCACTCAGAGTGGCTAGAAAACGCTTTGCCACCATCGACTTAGGTCCATTCATAGCGGAAGATAAGAGTTATAGCCTTTGCTATACTTAAATCCCTGATTTTGCTGTCTTTTTATCTGCGGGTTTGCATGGTAGACTGCGCGCACTTTTTCATAACTGAACACTTTGTGTGGTGAATTCAGCGTGATTAGCCGCTTTTTCGCCCCAGGTGAATAAATCATGACCTTTATTGCTACGTTAATTCTTGCGCTGGGTATGTCGATGGACGCATTTGCTGCTGCGCTGGGCAAAGGTGCGACGCTGCATCGTCCTGGTTTTAAAGAAGCGCTGCGCACCGGTCTGATTTTCGGCTCTATTGAAGCACTGACCCCGCTGATTGGCTGGGCACTCGGCCTGGCAGCCAGCCGTTACATCATGGCGTGGGACCACTGGGTCGCGTTTACACTGCTGGCGTTCCTGGGTGGCCGTATGATGATGGAAGGCTTCCGTCAGACTGCGGCTGCCGAACCCTGTGAAGCGCCAAAAAGCCACGGCTTTGTGGTACTGGCGACCACTGCGGTAGCCACCAGCCTTGATGCGCTGGCGGTCGGCGTTGGCCTGGCCTTTTTACAGGTGAACATCATCACTACCGCGCTGACGATTGGTGCCGCGACCACGGTAATGGCGACGACCGGTGTCCTGGTCGGGCGCTTTATTGGTCCGGTGCTGGGTAAATGGGCGGAAGTGCTCGGTGGCCTCGTCTTAATTGCCGTTGGTTCCACCATTCTGCTGCAGCATCTCGGCTACACCGCATAGTTTTTTATGAAGCGAGAAGCCGTAGTTTTGTGATCGGGTTCAAATTTATTTGCTGTTAAAACGCACAGAAGTTATACTTTTTCAGTATATCTTCAACTTAATTTGAATCAGGTGCTCCATGAAACGCATTTTCAAATACGTGTTCCGTGCTTACGTTGAGACGTTCAAACACGTACCGCCGGGTGCCATCTCCTGAGCACCCCGCAGGAAACCCTCGATAATCGCGGTCAGGGATCGACCGGTGATTATCACCTCTCTGTTTTGCTTCCGCTGACTGAAACCCGCTTTTTCTGCGCCTGAGTTCTGTTCAGGTTGCCGCCTCCGTTTCTCCGTTCTCTTTCTTAAACCCTGAATCGGTTCCATTCCGAAGCATAATTTTCAAATTCGCGTATCTGATAGGGATCGATAACGTATTTGACGTGACAGGTGATCATTTCTTCTCCGGGTATAAAAGGTTAAAAATTATATTTTTTATACACGATTTCAACCCTTTTTCATCATCATTTTAAAAAGCGGCTTCAGCCTTTCTCGCTTTTCGCCCGTCTGCAGTTCATGACCTGGCCGGTACATGTCAGCATAATTTGTGAGTGATATCTTGTTTACATAATAAACAAGCTCATAACACTGGCATCAGCGCCAGTGTCGTCGATATAGTGATTTCATCATGTACACCTGAGTTTTACTCAGTAAAACAGACTGTGAGGCAGGCTATGTTCGCTGATGAGACACCGCTGATTCACCGCAGAGACGCGCACGTGCGCACGGATTGTGTCAGCCGGGTTAAGGGATTCACTGAAAAGGACACCATTCTATGACTTATCTGACGCAGGCGGATGTCAGGGAGACATCAATTTTTACCCGGCTGCCCGACCACTTTCGTTCCCCTGATAGCAACAATGTCTGGGCTGCCGCCAATCGTGGAGGACAGCTTACCGACTCCTTCCTGGAAGGGCCGGTCTGGCACCCTTCCGGTTGTCTGTACCTGACCGATATCCCGTATGGCCGGATATTCCGGGTCGATATGGCAGGCAACTGGGATCTCGTCGTGCAATATGATGGCGAACCGAACGGCATGAAACTCGTCGATCCGGATACCCTTCTGATTACGGATTATCATCACGGGTTAATGAAGCTCTCGCTTAAAACGCAGGACGTGACGCCGTGGCTGCCTCGCCGCCACAGTGAGAGCTTTCGCGGTGTGAACGATTTAACGCCCGACAGCCGGGGCAACCTCTATTTCACCGATCAGGGTCAGACGGGACTTCACGATCCGACTGGCCGTGTTTATCGTCTCAGCCAGGACGGACGACTGGATATCCTGCTGGATAACTGTCCAAGCCCAAACGGGCTGGTTCTGTCGCCAGATGAAAAAGTGCTTTATGTCGCGATGACGCGCGGCAATGCCATCTGGCGCGTGCCGCTTCAGCGTGATGGGTCGGTCAGCAAAGTGAGTCAATATTTTACCTCGCACGGGCCCAGCGGTCCCGATGGACTGGCCATCAACGCGCAGGGTGAACTACTGATTGCCAATCCGGGGCTGGGTCGCGTCTGGCTGCTCAACGATCTGGCTGAGCCTGCCGAAATCCTCACCAGTCCCGCCGGACGCTCCACCACCAACCTCTGCTTTGGTGGCGAAAATTTACAGCAGCTGTTTATTACCGAATCGGTCAGCGGCAGCATTCTTACCTGTTCAATGAAGACGCCCGGCCATCCACTGTCCTTTATGTCCACTGCATTTCTCTAAGAACAACTCTGCGTTCTCTGAACGCAGCGGAGGCACTCATGAATCTGCATACTGTAAGCACCGGCTCACCTGCGGAGCCGGAAACCGTGTCCGGCGATCGTGAAGAGATGAATCAAAAGGATTTTGAACAAAGTGAACAGGCAGCCGGTAAAGCGTTTCGCCGCATCCTGCCTTTTATTTTCATCTGTTATGTCGTCAGTTATCTGGATCGCACCAACGTCAGCTTCGCGGCGCTGGGCATGAATGCCGATCTGGGCATCACGGCTGAGCAGTTCGGATTCGGCGCCGGGATGTTTTTTATCGGCTATTTTCTGTTTGAAGTGCCCAGCAACCTGATCATGCAAAAAGTGGGCGCCCGTATCTGGATTGCCCGCATCATGATCTCATGGGGACTCATCTCCATGGCTACCGCCTTCGTGTCCGGCCCCCTGAGCTTTGCCTTTGCCCGTTTTTGTCTGGGGGTGGCCGAAGCCGGATTCACGCCCGGTATTTACCTGTTCTTCACATACTGGTTCCCCGGAAGCTGGCGCGCAAAAATTACGGCCGCCTTTTTAGTCGGGATCCCCGTCGCCAATATCATCGGCGCTCCCCTGTCGGGGATGCTGATGCAAATCACCGGGCATGAACATATCCGTAACTGGCAGTGGCTGCTGCTGCTGGAAGGGTTCCCGGCGGTGATCCTCGGCGTGCTGTGCCTCTTCTTCCTTAACGACCGCCCGGAGAAGGCAAACTGGCTGAGCGACACGGAAAAGTCCCTGCTGAGCAGACGACTGAAGAACGAGCAGCAGCAGATTGAAAAAGCACACGGCTCCAGCCTGCGCGATGCGCTGCGGAATCCGCTGCTTTATCTGCTGGCGTTTATTAACTTCTGCGGGATTGTCGGTTCGATCGGGGTGGGCCTGTGGATGCCGCAGATCATCCGCCAGCTTGGCGTCAGCCACACCACCACCGGTTTCCTGACCGCATTACCCTACATTTGTGCCGCGTTCAGCATGCTGTTCTGGGCCCGGCGGGCCAATGCCTCCGGACATCGCATTCGCTGGATCAGTGGTGCACTCGTTATCGCCGCCTTTGCGCTGGCCTGCAGCGCCGTCGTGAATGAGCCCGTTCTGAAGATGCTGGCACTCTGCTTTACCGTCAGCGGCATTCTCGCTTTTCAGGCCTCATTCTGGGCTCTCCCTTCGGGCTTTCTTACCGGCAGCGCAGCCGCAGGCGGATTAGCCATGATCGTCTCTGTCGGGAATCTGGGCGGCTTTGTCGGCCCCTCCCTGATTGGCTATATCCGCCAGAGCAGCGGGGGATTTACCTGGGCACTGCTGGCGGTCTCTGCCGTGCTGCTGATTGGGGCGTTCTCCGTGGCATTAATCAAAGATCCCTATCGCAAAGCACAGTAAAAAGTGGGAAAAGGCGCGCTGGCGCCTTTTCCCTCTCCGCGAATCCGGGGGCTGAAGACACGCTTTCCGGCGTCCCGCCTCCACGCAAGAGACACGCTGAACTTTTCCTCGCCATGACACCGATAAACCGCCTCCCATCCGATCCCGGCCTACACTGAATTATTCTCCCCGAAACAGGAGCAGTGGATGAGCCAGAAGCAGCGACGAAAACAGGCAGCGATGGTGGCAGGCGTGGGATTAGGTGTGGCGGCCACCCTGTGGGGCATGAAACGCTGGCAGCAGCTGAAACAGACACCGCCGGTGTCACCGCGCAGCCACCATGCCGGCATGGCCGGTTACTTTCAGCAGGTGGGCGACTGGCGGATGTTCACCCGGGTCACGCCCAATGAGGATAAGGGACTGCCGGTGGTGCTGATCCACGGACTGGTGATGTCAGGCCGGGCGATGGAGCCGCTGGCGCTGGCGCTGAGCCGCGACTATCACGTGCTGGTGCCCGACCTGCCTGGCTTCGGAGCCAGTACGCTGCCCGCTTCTGCGCCGGTGATGTCAGTCGACCAGCAGGCGGAGGCGCTCTGGTTGTGGCTGCAGCACAACGGCTTTCAGCGCGCAATCTGGGTCGGTAACTCGTTTGGCTGTCAGATTCTGGCCGCGCTGGCGGTGAAGCATCCGCAGGCGGTGGCGGGGCTGGTGCTGCAGGGTCCGACGGTGGACCGCCATGCCCGCAGCCTGCCGCGACAGCTGTGGCGCGACTGGCGCAATGGCCGGCTGGAAACCCGGCGACCGCCGGGGCCGCTGGCCCGCATCGATTACGCTAAAGCGGGTCTGCGCCGCGCCTTTGGCACGATGCGTGAGATGATGCGCGACCACATCGAGCATCGCCTTACCTACATCAATGCGCCCACGCTGCTGCTGCGCGGCTCGCGCGATCCGGTCTGTCCGGCACGCTGGCTGGATGAGCTTGCCGCGCTGATGCCGCACAGCGAACTGATCACACTGCGCGACGGCACGCACACCCTGCATTACGTCTATCCGTGGAGTTTCTGTCACGCCATTCGCCCGTTCCTGGCGCGCATTCAGCAGGAGAATCAGCATGAGTAAACCCCCGAAAGGTATTGCCCGTTTTGACTCCGCCGCAGCGATGCTGCTGGCGCTGGCGAATGCGCTGCACGATCGCCCCTTTGCCAGTCCCAGCCAATCTCCGACGCTGGATCGGCTGCTGCCGTCGCTGAACCGGCTGCCGACCGGACTGCGGGAGTGGGGCTACGCGCTGGGCGGGATGGCAGAGGGCATCAGCCTGCGCCAGGCGGGGGAGCTGGATGTGGAGGGCATCGCCGAATGGATGGTCAGTGAGTATCCCCAGCAGGATTATCCCGCCGCCTTTATCGGCTCGTCGAACGGTGCGCTGATGCATCTGGCGGCGGCGATGGGCGTGCCCTGGCTACCACAAACCTTTCTCTGCCCGGTGCGGGCAACCAGCAGCGATCCCGATGATGCGCAGGCAGGTTTTGAGGAGGGTAAAGAGATTGCCGCTGCGCTGCTCTCGGCCTGGCCGCGGCTGGCGGTTCACCATATGCAGGACCCCAATCAGGATCGACTGATGCTGGACCAGATGCGCTATTTCCGGCTGAAACTGCGCGACCTGCCGCTGGCCTTTAACGAGTTCCTGATGGGCAGCCTGCCTGCCGGATCCACCCTGTTCATTAATCACTGTACCCGCCAGTGGCCGGTCACGCGCACCAGCGATCGCTCCTTCTTTCAGTTTGGCGCGCTCGGCGGGGCAACCGAGCAGGAGTATTTACAGGGTGGTCCGCGGGTTGCGGAGTATCTGGCACGCTATGGCGTTGACCGCGAGCGCTGGACACCGCCCGCCATCACCGATCGGGTGCCGGAAGCGGAGTGGGGGCTGGATGGCTATCTCATCTCGCCGCTGAAAAAGCTGGCGGAAGCCCAGAACTGGAAGCTGATGGAGATTCGCTATGAAGATCCGGAAGCGATGAGTTATGTGGTGGCAGAGATCTATCGTGACTGGTATCTGGCTGCCGGTATTTTACCGACCCGTCTGACGGTGGACAGTTTCCTGCTGATGGACCCGTGGAGCAGCATCCGGCAGCAGGCTATCCCGTTCTGGCTGGTGTTCTGCACCGAGCCGTCAGCGGCGGCCCTGCAACGCTTCCTGGAAAAACAGCCGCCGTTCCGCAATATCGACATGATGCTCTTTTCTCACGGTACCGACAGCATCGGGTTGGCGGAGATTGATCGCTGGCGGGCGCTGCTGGCCCATGCCCGTGATGAGGGGGTCTTCATCGGCGTGGATGAAGAGCGGTTCCCGCGCGATTTTGCTACCTTTGCCCGCTTCGACTCGGCGCTGCGTGAAAGAGCACCGCTGCTGCCACCGCCACCGCCGCTCAGCACGGAGAAGGTGATCGCCGGTATTCAGCGTTACGGGGCGAAACATGGGGTTACGCTGACGACGCTGAGCTGACCGCCGCGCCGTCAGCGGGGGGTTATTCACCGTCGGTGATCGGCTTACGCACCAGCAGCAGATAGGCGAGAGCGCCGATGAGCGTGACACAGGCGCAAATCATCAGTGCCAGGCTGAACGATTGGGTGGTGTCGAGCACCCAGCCGGTAATGACCGGCGCAAACGAGGCAAAGATAAAGCTGGCGAAGTTCTGAATGCTGCCGACCGAGGCGGTCATGCGCGCGGTAACGTTGGCGTGGATCAGCCCCCAGCACGACGTACCGGCAAAGTGGATACAGAACAGCGCCATGCCGATCAGCGTCACGGCGCTGGTGGTGTCGGTCGCGCGGGTGACGACGGCGGTAAATCCGGCTGACAGCAGCATGCCGCTGACGATGCAGACTTTGCGGGTTTTCACCGCGTTAAACCCGCGGCGCACCAGCGTATCGACCACATAGCCATTCAGCAGCATGCCCGCCGCGCCGAACAGGAACGGAATCGCCGCCAGCAGGCCCGTGCTTTTGAGATCGAGGTGATAAGTCGACTGCAGATAGCCCGGCAGCCAGGCGATATAGAGCCAGGCGGTATAGTTGATGCCGCTGAAGCCAATCATCATGCCCCACATGGTGCGCTGCTTAAACAGGCCGCGCCACTCCCTGAAGCTGATCGGCTCTTTGCGTGACGCCACGCTGCCCGCCTGCAGATAGTGGATCTCTTCGGCGCTCAGGGTGCGGTTATCGCGGTCGCGATAGACCATGTACCAGCCAATGGCGAGGAAGATGCCGAGGATGCCGATGGTGACAAACATCCCCCGCCAGCCCATCACCAGCATCATCGCCGCCAGAATCGGCGGTGCAACCGACAGCCCTATCATCGAGGCGGCGTTAAACATCCCCATCGGCATGCCGCGATCTTTGATATTGAACCAGTCGTTGATCACTTTGACGCCGCACGGGTTCATCGGCGCTTCGCCAATGCCGAGGCCGATGCGCACCAGCACAAACTGGGTGAAGTTGTGCACCAGGCCAGAGGCCGCCTGAAACAGTGACCAGATGAACATGCCGATGCCGAGCATGATGCGTGGCCCTTTGCGATCCAGCAGCGCACCGCACGGCAGCTGCGCCAGACCATAAGCCAGCGAAAAAGCGGAGAGCAGAACGCCGATTTCGGTGGCGCTCAGTCCCATCTCCTCACGGATAGTCATATTGGCCACCGACAGCGAGCTGCGATCCAGATAGTTGATGACGGCCGCAAACAGCAACAGCAGCATCGCGGTGACCTGAATCTTACGGATGCGCGGTGAGCGCACCACGTCGCTGCGCATGGGCACGAAATCCTGGTCTGGTGTCATCTCACCGGACGCGCGATCACGGCCGGATACTGAGGTCTTTTCCATTGCACTCTCCCGAAACTGGCTGGTTATCGTTATGGTGAGAAGGGTCTGCGCGCAGCGGCAAAAGGCCGCCGTGACGTTACCGTCGAGACTAAGAGCAAAGGGAAAAGGATGTTGCAAAGATGTTTCTGAAGCGTGCGGGAGCTAATGCTTTGTGGTTTTTAATCGGTTTTTAATTGTACTGGCTGATTGATCGCACCATGGAGGTTTTTGCGGTGGCCAAATGGTTGTGCAGGGCGCAGAGCGCGTCGACATCCTGACGGCCAATCAGCGCGGTCAGAATCGCCATATGCTCCTCCAGCGCCACGATATTGCGCTGCTTAAGATCGCTCTCATCCCACTGATAGTGCGAATGAAAGATCACCGAGATGATCTCCAGCGACTGATTGAAGAACGGATTGCTGGCGGCGGATAAGATCAGGGAATGCATCTGCCGATCCAGCGCGGCAAAGTGGCGATAGTTGCTGGCGATGGTGTCGCGCATCGATCGATGGCGATCCAGCAGATCCCGCGCCTGAACCCAGCGCTCATCACTGGCGGGCAGATTCAGGAAGCGGCTCAGGGCGTGGGTTTCCAGCATCTCGCGCAGTTCAAACAGCTTCTCCGCGTAGTCCTGGGTGAATTTCTTCATCCGCCACTGGCCGCGTTTAACCGGCTCCAGCAGGTCATAGCGCATAAAACGCAGCAGAAATTCACGCACCACGACCGGACTGACCTTCACCTGCTGCGCCAGCTGCAGTTCGCTGAACGTGTCACCCGGCACCAGCTGCCGCTGGTTAATCAGATTAAAAAACATCTGCTCTACGTGGCTGGCCTGCTGCTCAATCGGCGGCGGGACGGCGCTGAAGCTGTCCTCTTCGCGCGGCTCGCGTACGATAACCCAGGTCTGTTCAACCTTATCCAGTACGCCGCACTGATGCAGGTAGTGCAGGGTATGGCGCACCGTGGTCCGGCTGATATTGAACATCTCCGCCAGTGCCGCCTGTGGCGGCAGCGGGGAGCGAATATGGCGCTGAGCAATACTTTCCAGCATCTGGTTAACCACGTTCTGACGCAAATTCTGGCTGCGGCTCATCGCACTCTCCGGTTTTTTATGCATTAAAAACCATTCAGAGCCCAAAAAAACCGTGGTGCTTCACACTTCCGGCAAGCGAGACCCGCGTCCGCTGCCGGATTCGGCATAACTGCCTGCAGGACAACCGGAGACTCACCATGACAACAATGAAAGCACTGGTCATCGCTGAACCACGCAGAATGGTCTGGGCCACCCGCGACAGGCCAGCGCCCGCCGCGGGCGAGGCGCTGATCAAAATTCTTACCGCCGGGATCTGCGGAACAGACATCCACGCCTGGTCCGGCAATCAGCCCTTTTTCAGCTATCCCCGGGTGCTGGGCCATGAAATCTGTGCGGAGGTGGTCGCGCTGGGCCGTGGCGCTGAAGGTGTTCAGCCGGGCCAGCGGGTGGCGCTTATGCCCTACATCGCCTGCCTGCACTGCGACGCCTGCCAGAGCGGTAAAACCAACTGCTGTGAGCAGATCTCCGTGATTGGCGTCCATCAGGATGGGGGATTCAGCGACTACTTAAGCGTGCCGGTCAGCACGCTGCTGGCGGTGGATGAAGTGACACCGGAGGCGGCTGCGCTAATTGAGCCGTTTGCCATCAGCGCGCATGCGGTGCGTCGGGCTGGCGTGACCGCTGATGAGCAGGTGCTGGTGGTGGGAGCGGGGCCGATTGGCCTGGGTGTGGCTGCCATTGCCGCTGCCAGCGGTGCGCAGGTGATCGTGGCGGACACCAGCGCATTTCGTCGTCAGCATGTCGCTGACCAGCTTGGCCTGGTGGCGCTGAACCCGGCAGACGCGGCATTCGATGCGGCGCTGCGCGAGCAATCGGGCGGGCGGCTGCCGCTGAAAGTGATCGACGCCACCGGCAACCCGGCGGCCATGAACAACGCGGTCAGCCTGATACGGCACGGCGGCACGGTCGTCTATGTCGGACTGCACAAAGGCGATCTGGTGATCCCGGACAGTGAGTTTCACAAAAAAGAGGCCACCCTGCTCGGGAGCCGCAACGCCACCCGCGAAGATTTTGATCGGGTCTGCTCCCTGATGGCCAGCGGTCAGCTGCGCGCCAGCATGATGCTGAATCACTCTCTGGCGTTCTCCACGCTGGATGAAACCTTTGAACCGCAGGTCATCAACAATCGTGAACTGATCAAAGGCGTGATTCATTTCGATCGGTAACGCGGCAAGCCAGCGCGTCAGGGCGCGGTGAGGGTGTTAAAGAAGTGCGCCCGCACCGCGTCAGCATCCACGCCGAGCGCGATGCGCTGGGCTGGCAGACCGGCAAACGGGTCCTGCCGGGAGGCCAGTGCGCTCAGCCTGCGCACCGTCTGACCGCAGGCGATCCCTTCGGTGATCACCCGCAGCGGGCTTTCGGCCAGGGTAAACGCCTCTGGCAGACTCAGCCATGCCACCGCCAGGGTGTCGTGCAGCGCCATGCCGTTAAATCCCTCTTTCGCCAGACTGTAAGCCAGGTAAGGGCGACAGATGGCGCTCAGCACCGGCTGATTCAGCCGCTGAACCTCTTCGCCGGTGATCAGGACCTTGTGGGTAACATCCAGCGGGATCACCACCACGTTCAGTGCCGAGGTGAGCACCTGATCGGCAGCATGCGGATCTTTCCAGATATTAAATTCGCTGAAGGGCGTCACGTTGCCACTGTGTCCCCCGCTGCCGAACGCACCGCCCATGATCACCAGCTCTTTCACCAGCGGAATGATGTCGGGTGCCTGATTAATGGCCGAGGCGATGTTGGTCAGCGGACCGATCGCCACCAGGGTGATCTGATGCGGCTGTGCCCGCACGCTGTCGATAATAAACTGCACTGCGCCGGGGGCCTGATCGCTACAGCTGTTTTCAAACGCATCACCCAGCCCGTCCTGACCGTGCAGGGTGGCGGGGGCCGACGGGGCCTGGGCCAGCGGCCGCGCGCAGCCGCGATAAACCTCTGCGTCGATCGCCATCTTCTGGCAGAACAGCCGGGCATTTTTCACCGCCTGACCCACCGCCACGTTGCCGAAAACGGTGGTAATGCCCAGCAGATGCTGGGTACGCGCCGCATAGGCCAGCGCAAAAGCATCATCCACGCCGATATCAGTATCAAAAATCAGGGTTCGCATCGCCTCTCCGTCACCGACTCTCATCCCTCAGCATTACCCCGCCCGCAGCGTGGGCGTCAAGCATTTACGCCAGCCGGGCCGGTTTCCCGGCGCAAGGTTGCCAGCCTGAAACGGGCGTCGTATTATCACCGGCTCAAGGTGATGGCGTGCCACCTTTCCCAACCGCCGGTGGGCTTAACACCGGCTGATGACGCCTGACACTCAATCCTTTCGCGGGAGCTGAGGCGTCAGGCGCAGTTTATCTCTGCCTCTCCTCTCAGCCCGGCGTTAATCTGCAATCAGGAGCAAGTTATGTTGAAACCGTTACTGGCGGTGATGATCGGCGGCTCGGCCGGCTGTGTGCTGCGCTGGCTGTTCGCGATGCGCTTTAATGCGCTCTTTCCCAATCTGCCACCCGGCACGCTGCTGGTGAATCTCATCGGCGGGCTGGTGATTGGCGGTGCGATGGCCTGGTTTGTTCGCCACCCCGACATCGACCCGATCTGGAAACTGCTGATCGTCACCGGCCTGTGCGGCGGGCTGACCACCTTCTCCTCCTTCACGGCAGAATTAATGGTGTTGCTACAATCAGGTAAGTATCTCTGGGCGATGGCCAGCGCGCTGGTGCATGTGATCGGTTCACTGCTGATGGCGTTTGCCGGTTTTGCGCTGGTGACGCTGCTGGGCTGAGCCGGTTAACCGGCCCCTGTGCGCCAGAGAAACAGAGGGGTTCAGGTCACGCCCGTCTCTCACCGGGGGCATGACCTGAACATCACCGATTATTCCGGACGATTAAGGAGCCGAGCAATGCGAACCAACCCCACCTTCCTTAACCTGGTGTTGTTAAACGGTGAACCCGGCCAGAAACTCCAGGCGGCGCGTGACGCCGGTTTCGATCAGGTGGAGATCTGGCGCGAGGATGTTGAGGCGTGCGAGGGCGGTGCGGCGGCGCTGGCTGAGATCGCGGCGCGGCAGGGACCCGGCTTTACCAACCTCCAGGTGCTGCGCGATTTCACCGGCGCACCCATGGCATTGCGCGCGCAGAAGCGCGAAGAGCTGCGTCAGTTTATTCAGATCGCCCAGGCGCTGGGCTGCGATACCCTTCAGGCTCCGGCCAGCACCCGGGAAGATTGCTGTGCCGAACTGATCGATGATGACCTGCGCTGGATGGCCTCGGAAGCCGCGCGCTACAACATGCGCATTATGTACGAGCCGATGGCCTGGTGCAGTGTGGATAACACGCTGCCGCTGGCGTGGCAGCGGTTGCAGCGGCTCGACCAGCCGAATATCGGTCTGGTGGTTGACCTGTTCCATATCTGCGCGCGCGGGGGCGACGCCGCCCATCTGGATGGCATTCCGGCCGACCGCATTTATGAGGTGCAGCTGTGTGATATGGCCGCCGTTCCGGCTCAGGACAAACAGAGCCTGATGGCGATGGCGAAGCATCAGCGCCTGCTGCCTGGCGACGGTATTATCGACGTGGATCGCTTTGTCGATAAGCTCGAAAGCGCAGGCTATCAGGGGCCGCTTGGTATTGAAGTCTTCAACGACAGACTGAAACGCCTGCCGCCTGAGGTGGCGGCGGCGCAGGCCTGGCAGGCGTTAGACCGCTACCGGCGTTAATCCTGCAGGCACTGTCCGATAAAGGCGGCGGCGTGCATCGCGCCCGGACCTGAAATGGTGTGGCCGGTGGCCGGTTCGAAGCGCGCGTCAACCGGCACCCCGGCGGCTCTGAGTCGTGTCGTGGCCGATTCGCTCTCCTGCCACGGGATCACCTCATCGGCCTGGCCGTGGATCAGCAGCGCGGGCACATGAGCCTGCGGGGTTAATTGCCCCTCAACGGCCAGACGACCGGAAAAGGCGACCACGCCTGCCAGCGGATAACGGCCCGAGGCGAGCGCATCCAGCGCCATAATCGACCCCTGTGAAAAGCCGACCAGCACCACATCCTGCCAGCGGTCGGCGAAGCCATGCTGCGCAACGATAGCGTTCAGGGTTGCGTCAAACGCGGCGCGTGCTGCCCGCACCCGGCCTGGCCGATTTTCTGGCGTCACGTCGGTCAGGCTGAACCACTGCCAGCCAAACCCCGCGGCAAAACGTTCAGGCGCATTGGGCGCGGCAAAAATCACATCCGGCAACAGCGTCGCCCAGTGGTGGCCCAGCGGGGCCAGGTCATCGCCGTTACTCCCCACGCCATGCAGAAAAATCACCAGTGCCTTTGCCATCATTGCTCCTTTAAAAACCGTATTCGCTCATATCCGGGCCCGCCGGCACGATGCCGTTCGGGTTGAGCGCCTTGATCGAGTAGTAACCCTGTTTGATGTGATCGATGTTGACCGTCTCACGCACGCCGGAGACCGACAGCATGCTCTTAAGATAGCGGTTGAGCAGCGTATAGTCGCGTAAGCGGCGCAGGTTGCATTTGAACAGGCCGTGATAGGCCACGTCAAAGCGGATCAGGGTCACAAACAGGCGAATGTCGGTTTCGGTCAGCCGTTCCCCCAGCAGAAACGTGCGGCCATCGCTCAATAGCGCCTCCAGCTCATCCAGCTGGCTGAAGACGTCGTTAAACGCCTGCTGATAGCTGATGGCGGTAGTGGCAAATCCGGCGCGGTAAACCCCGTTATTCAGGCGCGGATAGAGGCTCTCATTGAGCGCATCAATCTCAGCGCGCAGCGCGGCGGGATAGAGGTCGATGCGGTTATCGGCCAGATCGCCAAAGCCGCTGTTGAACATGCGCACGATGTCTGCCGACTCGTTGCTGACAATGGTGCCGGTTTTCTTGTCCCACAGCACCGGCACGGTGGCCCGGCCCGTGTAATCGGGTGCCACGCGGGTATAGATCTCATGCAGGTACTGTGCGTTGTTCAGCGGGTCCTGCTGCGCGCCAGGAAAATCACCGAAGCGCCAGCCCTGAGCACCGAGCTGCGGCTCCACCACCGTGACGCCGACGAGCGACTCCAGCCCTTTGAGCCTGCGGGCGATCAGCGCACGTGATGCCCACGGGCAGATCAGCGCCACATAGAGATGGTAGCGGTCGGGCTCTGCCGGGAATGGTGTTGAGCCATCGCTGCTGATGAAGTCGCGGAAACCGGATGTCTGGCGGACGAAACCGCCCTGTTTGTCGGTAGCCTGCACCGGATGCCAGTCACTACTCCACTTACCTTCTACTAACATTGTGCGACTCCTCTGTTGAGATGAGAAGCAGCATAACTGATGACTAAAAGGCTGATAATCCGGCCCTGAAGACAATCATTTCTTCCATATTGGAAGAAATCAGACGGGTGGAAAATGAATGAAATGGGTGACCAGGAAGTCGATAAGCAGGCGCGCCCGGTGGGGCAGATGGCGGGCGGGCGGATAAACCGCAAACAGACCCAGTGGCGGCGTCTCGAAGTTCTCCAGCAGCCGAACGATATCACCGCGTTGCAGCGCAGGGGCCGCGATAAATCCGGGCAGGCGCGCGATGCCCAGGCCCGCGATAGCCGCCTGCAGACAGGCTTCGGTGTTGGCGAAGCGCAGACGGCCCTGCACAGGCACGGTCACGACCTCACCGTCGGAACCGGCAAACGGCCAGTGCCGGGGGTCGCGAAAATTGGTGTCGATAATGCACTGATGCTGAGCGATCTCCTGCCAGTGCTGCGGGGTGCCGAACTGTTCAAGATAGGCCGGTGAGGCGGCGAAGCGCACATGAACCTCGCCCAGCCTGCGCGCCACCAGGCTGCTGTCGCTCAGGTTGCCGATGCGGATCGCCATATCAAATCCTTCATCGACAATGTTCACGGCCCGATCTGAAAAGCTGACGTCCAGCTCAATCAGCGGATAGCGGCGGGCAAAGGCAACCAGCACCTGAGAGAGCACCGCCGTGCCAAAGGAGCCGGGCGCGCTGATTTTCAGCCGGCCGGTCGGCGTCATGGCGCTTTCGCGCACGCTGGCATCCAGCGTCTCAAACGCGTCGAGCAGGTGTTTGACCCGTTCGTAATAGGCGCGCCCGACATCGGTCGGCGACAGGGCGCGGGTGCTGCGCTTAAACAGCTGCACACCGAGCTGCTGCTCCAGCTTCGATACCAGCTTTGACGCCTGACTGCTGCTGGTGCCGAGACGTAACGCCGCCGCAGAAAAGCTGCCGGTTTCCAGCACCGTGACAAACATCCGGTCACAATCGAGTCGATCCATGGCGATGTCCTGTGGGATAAAGTCGCAGTATAGGGGCTGTGCTCAGCGGATGCAGCCTTCACTTTGCGTGCCTTAGCCCTTTCGCTGACGCGCAAAACCTGCTTGACTGCATCTCTGCCCGCCGTTGTCTGGAGTAATTCATGTCGCTGATTCACCTGAACTCGCTGACGGCGATTCCCGCCGCTGAGTGGGATGCCCTGTTGCCGGATGACCAGCCGTTTCTGCGCCACGCCTTTCTGCTCACGTTAGAAGAGAGCGGCAGCGTGCGGCCTGCATCGGGCTGGCAGCCTGATCATCTGCTGTGGCAGGAAAATGGCGTGACCCGCGCCGCGCTGCCGGGCTACCGCAAACGCCATTCCCAGGGCGAGTATGTCTTTGATCACGCCTGGGCGGATGCCAGCCAGCGCGCCGGGATTCGCTACTACCCGAAATGGCTGGGGGCGATTCCCTTCAGCCCCGTCAGCGGTGCCCGTCTGCTGGGTGATCCCTCTGCCGCCGCACACCTGCTGGCGGCCCTGCCTGAGCACCTGTTGCAGCAGGGCTTAAGCGGCGCGCACATCAACTTTACCGACGCGCAGGCCAGTACCCTGCTGGCTGAGCAGCCCGACTGGCTGTCGCGGCTCGGCTGTCAGTATCACTGGCACAACCGGGGCTACCGTGATTTTCAGGATTTCCTCGATACGCTGATGTCGCGCAAGCGCAAACAGCTACGCAAAGAGCGTGAACAGGTGGCGCAGAGCGGCTTCGAATTTGACCGCTATCCGGGCCATCAGCTGCGGGAAGATCAGTGGGATTTTGTCTATACCTGTTACGCCAACACCTATGCGGTGCGCGGCCAGCGCCCCTACCTGACGCGGGATTTCTTCAGCCTGCTGGCGGAGCGGATGCCGCAGAATATTGTGGTGGTGATCGCCCGCTTACAGCAGCAACCGGCGGCGATGGCCTTTTATCTGCGTGACAGCAATACGCTTTATGGCCGCTACTGGGGCTGTCTGGCAGAGTTTGACCGGCTGCACTTCGAAACCTGTTTCTATCAGGGAATGGATCTGGCTCTGGATGAAGGGCTGGCGCGGTTTGATGCGGGTGCGCAGGGTGAGCACAAGCTGGTGCGCGGCTTTGAGCCGCAGATCACCCACTCCTGGCACTATCTGCTGCATCCCGGCCTGCGCGATGCCGTCGCCGATTTTCTGCAGCAGGAGCGGGAAGGCGTGCGCGGCTGGGCGGAAGAAGCGCGCGACGCCTTACCCTATCGGCGCGGCGATTAATCGACGCCGACAAACCCCCCGGTCTGATGCTGCCACAGCCGGGCATAGAGGCCGTTTTGCGCCAGCAGTTCCTGATGGCTGCCCATCTCGGCGATGCCGCCCTTATCCAGCACCACCAGCCGGTCCATCTTCGCGATGGTCGACAGGCGGTGCGCGATGGCGATGACGGTTTTACCCTGCATCAGCGACTCCAGACTCTCCTGAATCGCGGCTTCCACTTCTGAGTCGAGCGCCGAGGTAGCCTCATCCATGATCAGAATCGGGGCATCTTTCAGCAGCACGCGGGCGATCGCCACACGCTGACGCTGTCCGCCCGACAGCTTCACCCCGCGTTCGCCCACGTGGGCGTCCAGGCCGGTGCGGCCCTGCGGGTCGGAGAGCAGGGGAATAAACTCGTCGGCGCGGGCGCGGCGGATCGCAAGCTGGAGCGCCTCTTCACTGGCGTCTGGACGGCCATAAAGCAGGTTTTCGCGGATTGAGCGGTGCAGCAGCGAGGTGTCCTGGGTGATCATGCCAATCTGGCTGCGCAGGCTCTCCTGCGTCACGCTGGCGATATCCTGATCGTCGATCACAATCCGGCCACCGTTCAGGTCATAGAGCCGCAGCAGCAGGTTGACCAGCGTCGACTTGCCGGCCCCCGAGGGACCAATCAGACCAATCTTCTCGCCGGGCTGAATGGTGAGGTTAAGGTGGTTGATGACCTGACGACCGCCACCATAGTCGAAGCGCACATCTTCATAGCGAATCTGGCCGCGCGTCACCTTCAGCTGCTTCGCCTGCGGCGCATCCTGCACGCTCAGCGGCTGGGCGATGGTGTTCAGGCCATCCTGCACCATGCCGATATTTTCAAAGATGCCGTTGACGACCCACATGATCCAGCCGGACATGTTCACCAGGCGGATCACCAGACCGGTCGCCAGGGCAATCGCCCCGACGCTGATCAGCGACTGGCTCCATAGCCAGAGCGCCAGCCCGGAGGTGGAGACAATCAGCAGGCCGTTCAGCGCTGACAGCGTCAGATCCATGCTGGTGACCATGCGGCTGGCGTGCTGGGTTTTATCGGTCTGCTCCTGAATGGCCTCGCGCGCATACTGACGTTCCAGATCGCTGTGGGCGAACAGCTTGATGGTGGCGATATTGGTATAGCCGTCAACGATGGTGCCCATCAGCTTAGAGCGTGCTTCTGAGGAGACCACCGAACGCGCCTTGACGCGCGGCACAAAGAAACGCAGTGAGGCGCTGTAGGCCACCATCCAGAGGATCAGCGGGATCATCAGCCGCCAGTCGGCATCGGCAAACAGGATCAGCGAGGTCACGGCGTAGATCAGGACATGCCAGATGGCATCCACCAGCTGCACCGCCGAGTCGCGCAGTGAATTGCCGGTCTGCATGATGCGCTGGGCGATACGACCGGCGAAATCATTCTGAAAGAAATTGAGACTCTGACGCAGCACGTAGTTGTGATGCTGCCAGCGGATCATACTGGTCATGCTCGGGCTGATACTCTGGTGCACCAGCATGTCGTGCAGGCCGATAAAGATCGGCCGCAGAATCAGCGCCACCGCCCCCATCCAGAGCAGCAGCGGCCAGTTATCCCGGAACAGCGTGGCGGGCGTGGCGTGATTGACCATATCAATGAGGCGGCTCAGATAGCCAAACAGCGACACCTCGATCAGCGCGGAGACCAGGCCTACCAGCAGCAGCGCCGCAAAACTGGGCCAGACCTGGCGCAGATAGTAGAGATAAAAGGGCCAGACCGTGGAGGGCGGTGAATCGGTCGGCGCGTCATGAAAAATATTGATAAAACGCTCAAAACGGCGATACAACATAGCGAGGCTCTTTTCATCCGGTAAAGAGCTACAGCTTAGTGCATGAACCCCATCCGGCTAACAGGAGAAAATATGGAAATTGTCATACGGGCACGGGAACCGCAGGATGCTGCCGCCTATCAGCGGCTTTACAGCCACCCCGATGTTTACCCCTGGACACTGCAACTGCCGTTTCCCAGCGTCGCCCTCTGGGAGAAAAAATTCGCCAGGATGGATGCAGAGGGTTTTGTTGCGTTTGTCGCCGAAATCGACGGCGTGCTGGCCGGTGAACTGACGCTGTTCGTTGACAGTAAACCGCGTACCCGCCATTGCATCAGCTTTGGGCTGGGGGTACATCCTGACTTTGCCGGGCGCGGCGTCGGTGAGCGCCTGATCCGCACCGCGATGAACTATGCCCGCAACTGGCTGGGGATCACCCGGATGGAGCTGGAGGTATTTCACGACAACGAACGGGCGCTGCGGCTCTATCAGCGGCTGGGCTTTGAACGGGAGGGGGTGAAGCGCCAGGCCGCCCTGCGTGACGGTCAGCTGCGCGATGTCGTGATGATGGCGAAGCTGCTGAACGATGCGTGATAAACGGCGCGGCCACGCGGCCGCGCCAGTCTGCATCACGGATTCTTCGTGCTGTATTGCTGCATATTCTGCTGCGTGACCAGCTCAAACGGGATCCACTGATGGGACGCTACCTTCTGGCCTTTAATCATCTGCTGTGCCACCTCAACCGATTTTCTGCCCTGACCCACGGCATCCTGGAAAACCGTGACCGCCAGTTTGCCGCTCGCCAGCGCTTTCAGGCCATCCGGCGTGGCATCAATACCGCCCACCAGAATGGTTTTCTTCGGCTTCGCCTGCGCGATCGCCATGGTGGCACCAATCGCCATTTCATCGTTGTTGGCGGCGACAATATCGATATCTTCGCCGTTCGACAGCCAGCTGAGCATTAAATCCATTCCCTCGTTGCGCGCATAGTTGGCGGTCTGTTTCAGCACCACTTTCATCCCGGGATACTTTGCGACCACCTGCTCCACATCCCGGGTGCGCTGCAACGCACCCGCATCGCTGAGGTTACCGATCATAATGGCGACCCGGCCACGATAGCCGGCCTGTTTTGCCAGCGCCTCCATCTGCAGCGTGCCCGATTCGCGCTCATCTGAGCCGACAAATACCACGCCCGGAGGCAGGGTTTTATCGCCCGGCGTGCGGTTAACGTAAACCAGCGGAATGCGAGCCTGCTGCGCCAGGCGGGTCAGGGCAGGGGTGCTGGCGGAGTCGACCGGATCGACGATAATCGCATCCACTCCGGCGCTGATAAAGCTCTGCACCTGATCGGTCTGACGGCCCACATCGCCGCGCGCATCTTCAAACTGCGCATCCAGCTTTTGCGCTTTTGCCTCCTTGTCGATCGCCTGGCGGATAAGGGTGAGAAAGTTCTGGTCGAAATAGGCCATCGACACGCCAATTTTCTCTGCCAGCGCCGACGTGGAAAGAGCGAGCAGACAGAGAATTGCCCATGCACATTTTTTCATTGCGGACTCCCGAGGTTAACCGGATGGAATGGATTTTTCATTTATTCTGAGAATGGACAAATAAGATCATTTGCAGCTTATGAAGGAGAGTCAGGTTTGACAACCGCCTCTTTTCACTCTTGCTGGCGCCGCCACACTTTGCCGGAAAAGCGTGGCGTTATTGCTGCGCGCACTGCGGCAGAGAGACAGGATTTTCGCGCTTTTGTGCAGCGCCCTGTCTGAATTAAGGCAGCAGCAGACTCAACATTCCGGCAGCAACAAAAAACGCCGTCGCGGTAACCCACAGGTAATAGAAAAAGATCATCCAGGCCTGGAGGTTTACATCAGGTTCATCGAAGAAAGAGCAGGCAGGATCATCATGACGCATAAATAAGATTCTTTTTTTATGCGATAGCCTGATAAAAAAGCGTATCACTATAACAGCACCAAAAAAGCCCGTCATATGATGAAACGAGGCCGGAGCAGGAAAAAGATATTTTTCTTTATACCGTGCTATCAGATAATAATATTCTTCTCTTTTTAAGAGATAAATAATTAAAGAAAGCAATATCATTGCACTGCCTGATAATGCAAAAAAAAGTCCCATTTCCGCTATTATTTTATTTGTCATTATAAAATGATTAACCACTTCTCGGAGCCTCTGTCTGCTGTGCCTTCCCCGGCAGGCGCTGCGCAGGGAGTTACGCTGACGCCAGCACGGGCTTTAAGGCAAAAGCAGACCAAAAACAGCGAACAGGATATAACATGCCGTAGCGGCAAACCACAGCAGCGAATAAAGTTTCATCCAGGCATAAATCTGATGTTTTTTGTCATCAAAAAAGGCATAACCGGGGTCGTTAAGGGAAATAAATCGTATTTTCTTTCTTTGGCTTAATTTTATAAAAAATCGTAAAAGCGGAAACACGCCGAAAAAGCCAGTCGTGTAATAAAAGGCGCAGGGGCCAGGCAAGGTATATTTTTCCCGATAAGAGGAAACAAGACCATAATAATCCTGTCTTTTGATCAAAAACAGAACAAGCGACAGCACCAGAAGGCAGCAGCCCAGCCCACCAAAAAATAACGCTGTATCAGCCAGTAATATGCCGGTTTTCATCATGTTTATGACCCTTTCCATGTCACCGTTAAGTCAACGTCCCGGAGCAAATATAAATAATTCTGCCGGGCCAGGCAAAAAACCTAGTACTTGCGTAAGTAAGCGCAATCACCTCTCCTCTGACCACTCCCCTGAACGCCGCCGCCGCACAAAACAGCCTGAAGAAAATTTGTCCAGCTGCCGATATCACCTTATCTCCCTCGCTGAGCTTAAGGAGTGATAGCGTGATAAAGCTGATTACCATTGATGAACTGCGCCCGGGGATGTTTATCCACAAGCTGGAAGTCTGGTGGATCAAAGACCAGCGCATTCGTAATGAGATGCTGATCGCCGATCCACGACAAATCGCCCTGTTACGCAGTGAAGGGATCCGCCAGCTCTGGATCGATCTCGATCGTTCAGTGCAGGCCCCGATCGCCACCGTGGTCGCGAAAAAAACCATTGGTCGCACCCCCTTTTTTCAGGAACTCGATCAGGCCCAGCAGATCTTCCAGCAGGGCAAACCGAAAGTCCTGGCGATGTTCAACGAAGCGCGGCTGGGTAACGGCCTGAAGCTCGACTATATGATGAATCTGGTGGATGAAATCGCCGGATCGATCACGCGTGAACCTTCCGCCATGCTGAGCGTGGCGCGGCTGAAGAATCATGATGACTATACCTACCTGCACTCCATGGCGGTCTGCGGGCTGATGATTGCGCTGGGTAAAACACTCGGGCTGAACGACCAGCAGCTGCGGCGGGTGGGCATGGGCGGTTTACTGCATGATGTCGGTAAAGCGGCCGTGCCGCTGGCGATCCTCAACAAAGCCGGCAAGCTGACTGACGAGGAGTTCAGAGTGATGCGCGAGCATCCGGTGGTTGGCACGCAGATGCTGATAGAAGCTGACGCCGATGACGATCTGCTGGATATCGCGCTGCATCATCATGAGAAATATGATGGCAGCGGCTACCCGCACGGCCTGAAAGGGGAGGCGATTTCGCTCTATGCCCGCATGGCGGCGGTGTGTGACGTCTATGATGCTGTGACCTCAACCCGTGCCTATCGCAACGGCTGGACCCCTGCTGAGGCGATGCATCAGATGCTGAGCTGGCGCGGCCATTTTGACCCCGGCCTGCTGCACACCTTTGTGCGCACCATCGGCATCTATCCGGTGGGATCGCTGGTGCGTCTCGCCTCCGGCCGGGTGGCACTGGTGGTCAGAGCGGGTGAAAAATCGCTGATGCGTCCCTGTGTGCATGTGTTCTGGTCGCTGCACGCCCAGCGTGAAGTCAAACCGGAGGAGCTCGACCTTGGCGACAGTTTCTGCACTGACAGCATTGTCGGCGCAGAGGACAGCACGCTGTGGGGTAATGTCGATCTTAATCGTATCTGGGCGCTGGAAGTCGCCTGATATTTCGCCATTTTTACACTATTTTTACGCCCGCCCGCTGCATTTTAACCCCTTCTTTATACGCCTCCGCGCAAGCTATGCCCTAAATCCAAACCTCTGGAGGTTCCTGTGAGCGTGGGCGTAATAACCGGCATTCTGCTGGTGGTGTTGTTACTGGGCTATCTGATCTATGCCCTGTTAAATGCGGAGGCCTTCTGATGGCGGCCAATGCTTTCTTACTTATCGCCGTTTATCTGCTGCTGCTGATGGTGCTGGCGCAGCCGCTCGGCCGGGGTCTGGCGTCGTTAGTAGCGGATAAGCCGGTGTTTGCCCGCCTTGAAGCGCCGCTGTGGCGACTGCTGGGGGCACAGCAATCTGACATGCGCTGGCCGCACTATCTGCTGGCGATTCTGCTGTTTAATGCGCTGGGTTTTGTGGTGCTGCTGGCGATTCTGCTGATGCAGGGGACACTGCCGCTCAATCCACAGCAGCTGCCTGGCCTGAGCTGGCATCTGGCGCTCAACACCGCCATCAGCTTTGTCACCAACACCAACTGGCAGTCCTACAGCGGTGAGAGCACCCTGAGCTATTTCAGTCAGATGGTGGGCCTGACGGTGCAGAACTTCCTCTCTGCCGCGACCGGCATTGCGGTGGCGTTTGCCCTGATCCGTGGCTTCGCGAATCGCAGCATCGCCACGCTGGGCAACGCCTGGCGCGACCTGACGCGCATCACGCTCTACGTCTTACTGCCCATCAGCCTGTTGATGGCGCTGTTCTTTGTCAGTCAGGGCAGCATTCAGAACGTCCTGCCTTATCACAGCCTCTCCACGCTGGAAGGCGCGCAGCAGACGCTGTCGATGGGGCCGGTGGCGTCGCAGGAGGCGATCAAAATGCTGGGCACCAACGGTGGCGGCTTCTTTAACGCCAACTCCGCCCATCCGTTTGAAAACCCGAATGTGCTTACCAACTTCGTGCAGATGCTGAGCATCTTCCTGATCCCGGCGGCGCTCTGCTTCGCGTTTGGCGAAAGCGTGCGTGACCGTCGTCAGGGCCACATGCTGCTGTGGGCGATGACGCTGATGTTTGTGGCGGCGGTGGCGGTGGTGATGTGGGCCGAACTGCAGGGCAACCCGCACTTCCTCCAGCTGGGGGCTGACAGCGCCGTCAATATGGAAGGCAAAGAGACGCGCTTTGGCATTCTTAACAGCAGCCTGTTCGCCGTGATCACGACGGCGGCCTCGTGCGGTGCGGTCAATGCCATGCACGACTCCTTTACCGCGCTGGGCGGGATGGTGCCGATGTGGCTGATGCAGCTGGGCGAAGTGGTGTTCGGCGGTGTCGGAGCCGGCCTCTATGGCATGCTGCTGTTCGTGCTGCTGGCGGTGTTTATCGCCGGGCTGATGATTGGCCGCACGCCGGAGTTTCTGGGTAAAAAAGTCGATGTCTGGGAGATGAAAATGACCGCCCTGGCGATTCTGGTCACCCCGGCGCTGGTGCTGATCGGCACCGCTCTGGCGATGATGACCGACGCCGGACGCAGCGCTATGGCAAACCCGGGCATTCACGGCTTCAGCGAAGTGCTTTACGCCGTCTCATCCGCGGCCAACAACAACGGCAGTGCCTTTGCCGGACTCAGCGCCAACACGCCGTTCTGGAACCTGTTACTGGCCGTCTGCATGCTGCTGGGCCGATTCGGCATCATCATTCCGGTGATGGCGATTGCCGGTGCGATGGCGGCGAAAAAAGTGCAGCCGGTGGGCAATGGCACGCTGCCTACCCACGGCCCGCTGTTTATCGCACTGCTGATCGGTACGGTGCTGCTGGTCGGCGCACTGACCTTTATTCCTGCTCTGGCGCTGGGCCCGGTGGCTGAGCATCTGCAACTTGTTCAGGGACAATCCTCATGAGTCGTCAACAACAGGCGTTATTTGACGCAGCGCTGCTGCGCACCTCAGCCTGGGATGCGGTGAAAAAGCTCGATCCCCGGGTGCAGTTCCGTAACCCGGTGATGTTTGTGGTCTACCTCGGCAGCATCCTGACCTCGCTGCTGGCGCTGGCGATGCTGGCGGGCCGGATCGACGGCAGCGCCAGTTTTACCGGAGCGATTGCGCTCTGGCTCTGGTTTACCGTGCTGTTCGCCAATCTGGCGGAGGCGCTGGCAGAGGGGCGCAGTAAGGCCCAGGCGAGCAGCCTGAAAGGGGTGAAAAAGACCAGCTTTGCCAAAAAACTGTCAGCGGCGCGCTATGGCGCAGAGTGGCAGCAGGTGGCCGCCGATCAGCTGCGCAAAGGCGACGCGGTGCTGGTGGAAGCGGGCGACATCATTCCCTGCGACGGTGAAGTGCTGGAGGGTGGGGCCTCGGTGGATGAGAGCGCCATTACCGGCGAGTCCGCCCCGGTGATCCGCGAGTCGGGCGGGGACTTTGCCTCCGTGACTGGCGGGACCCGCATTCTCTCTGACTGGCTGGTGATCACCTGCAGCGCCAACCCGGGTGAAACCTTCCTCGACCGGATGATCGCCATGGTGGAAGGTGCGAAGCGTCGCAAAACGCCAAACGAGATTGCCCTGACCATCCTGCTGGTTTCGCTGACTATCGTCTTCCTGCTGGCGACCGTGACGCTCTGGCCTTTCTCGGCCTGGGGCGGAACGCCGGTCAGCGTTACGGTGCTGGTGGCGCTGCTGGTCTGTCTGATCCCGACCACGATTGGTGGCCTGCTGTCAGCGATTGGGGTAGCGGGGATGAGCCGGATGCTGGGCGCTAACGTCATCGCCACCAGCGGCCGTGCCGTCGAGGCCGCAGGCGATGTGGATGTGCTGATGCTGGATAAAACCGGCACCATCACCCTGGGTAACCGTCAGGCGACGCAGTTCCTGCCCGCGCCGGGCGTCAGCGAAGAGCAGCTGGCCGACGCGGCGCAGCTGGCGTCGCTGGCCGATGAGACGCCGGAGGGCCGCAGCATCGTGGTGCTGGCTAAACAGCAGTTTAACCTGCGTGAACGCGATCTCAGCAGCATGGGGGCTACCTTTATTCCCTTCTCGGCGCAGACCCGCATGAGCGGCGTCAACGTGCAGGACCGGCTGATCCGTAAAGGGGCGGTGGATGCGGTGCGTCGCCATATCGAAGCCAGTCATGGCCGTTTCCCGGCCGAGGTGAATGCTCAGGTCGAAGAGGTGGCGCGCACCGGGGGCACCCCGCTGGTCGTCGCCGAGGGCGCAAACGTGCTGGGCGTGGTGGCGCTGAAGGATATCGTAAAAGGCGGCATCAAAGAGCGCTTTGCCGAGCTGCGCAAGATGGGCATCAAAACCGTGATGATTACCGGCGATAACCCGCTGACGGCGGCAGCGATTGCGGCGGAAGCGGGCGTGGATGATTTTCTCTCTGAGGCGACGCCGGAAGCGAAGCTGGCGCTGATCCGCCAGTATCAGGCGGAAGGGCGTCTGGTCGCGATGACCGGCGACGGCACCAACGATGCGCCTGCGCTGGCACAGGCCGATGTGGCGGTGGCGATGAACTCCGGTACGCAGGCGGCGAAAGAGGCGGGCAACATGGTTGACCTCGACTCGAACCCGACCAAGCTGCTGGAAGTGGTGCACATCGGTAAACAGATGCTGATGACGCGCGGTTCGCTGACCACCTTCAGTATCGCCAACGACGTGGCGAAATATTTTGCGATCATCCCGGCGGCGTTTGCGGCGACCTATCCGCAGCTCAACATGCTCAACGTCATGCAGCTGCACTCGCCCGCCAGCGCGATCCTCTCAGCGGTGATCTTCAACGCACTGGTGATTGTCTTTCTGATCCCGCTGGCCCTGAAAGGCGTCAGCTACCGGCCACTGAGTGCCGCTGCGCTGCTGCGCCGCAACCTGCTGATTTATGGGCTGGGCGGCCTGCTGGTGCCGTTTGTCGGCATCAAAGCTATCGATCTGCTGTTAGTGTTATCAGGCATGGCCTGAGGAGCAAAAAATGAGTCAGTTACGTCCGGCAATTTTACTGTTGTTACTGCTTACCCTGGTCACCGGCGTGGTTTATCCTTTCCTCACGACCAGCCTGGCGCAGTGGCTGTTTCCGGCGCAGGCGAATGGATCGCTGCTGGAGGAGGATGGCGTGGTGCGCGGATCCGCGCTGATTGGTCAGAACTTCACGCAGCCCGGTTATTTCTGGGGCCGCCCTTCAGCCACCAGCGACAAACCCGATAATCCGCTGGCCTCAGGGGGCAGCAATCTGGCAGCCAGTAACCCGGCGCTGGACAAAGCCGTCGCGGAGCGCGTCGCGGCGCTGCGGGCCGCCAATCCGCAGGCGCCCGCCGCGGTGCCGGTTGAGCTGGTCACCACCTCAGCCAGCGGGCTGGACCCGGATATCTCAACTGACGCCGCGTTATGGCAGGCGCCGCGCATCGCCGCCAGCCGTAAGCTGCCGTTAGCGCAGGTCGAGGCGCTGATCGACCAGCAGACGCACCGTCCGCTGATGCCATTCCTCGGCTCGCCGACGGTCAATGTGCTGCAGCTCAATATGGCGCTCAACGATCTGTAAGGGTGTTTCTGTTATGCCATTAAGGAAGCTATGAATCACGAACCCCAGCGTCCCGATCCCGACGCGCTGCTGCAGGCTAACCGCGAAACCCATCGCGGGCAGCTGAAAATCTACTTTGGTGCCTGTGCCGGTGTGGGCAAAACCTACGCCATGCTGCAGGAGGCGCAGCGGCTGCGCGCGCAGGGTCTGGATGTGCTGATCGGCGTGGTGGAGACCCATGAACGGCCGGAAACCGCGCAGCTGCTGACGGGATTACCCCTGTTGCCGCGTCGTGCGACCGGTCGCTCGCGTCATGCGGAGTTCGATCTCGATGCGGCACTGGCTCGCCATCCGGCGGTGATCCTGATGGATGAGCTGGCGCACACCAACGTGCAGGGCTCGCGCCATCCCAAGCGCTGGCAGGATATCGAAGAGCTGCTTGAAGCGGGCATCGACGTGCTGACCACCGTCAACGTGCAGCATCTTGAGAGCCTCAACGATGTAGTCGGGGGTGTCACCGGCATTCAGGTGCGCGAAACCGTGCCCGATCCCTTTTTCGACAGCGCCGATGAGGTGGTGCTGGTCGATCTGCCGCCCGACGATCTGCGTCAGCGGCTGAAAGAGGGCAAGGTCTACATCGGTGACCGGGCAGAGCGCGCTATCGAAAACTTTTTCCGCAAAGGTAACCTGTTCGCGCTGCGTGAGCTGGCCCTGCGCCGCACCGCCGATCGGGTGGATGACCAGATGCGCGCCTGGCGCGATCAGCAGGGGCGGGATCGCGTCTGGCACACCCGCGACGCCATTCTGCTCTGCATCGGCGACGACAGCGGCAGTGAGAAGCTGGTGCGCACGGCCGCCCGGCTGGCGGCGCGGCTCGGCAGTGAATGGCATGCGGTCTATGTTGAAACGCCCCGTCTTCACCGGCTGCCGGAAGGACGGCGGCGGGCGATTCTGCGCACGCTGCAGCTGGCGCAGGAGCTGGGGGCGGAAACCGCCACCCTCTCCGAGCCGGATGAAGCCGAAGCGGTGCTGGGCTACGCGCGTGAACATAATCTGGGCAAAATCGTCACCGGCCGTCGTCCGCTGCGGCGCTGGCGGCGTGACAGTTTTGCCGAGCGGCTCGGCCAGCTGGGACCGGATCTCGACCTGCTGGTGGTGGCGCTGGATGAACCGCTGAAGGATGCGCCGCATCCGCTGCCGGATGGCCGCCCGACCAGCGATAAATGGCGGATTCAGCTGCGTGGCGTGATGATGGCGCTGATGCTCTGCATCGCCGTCACCGCCGCCGGGCAGTCGGTGCTGATCAACTTCGATCCCGCCAACTGCGTGATGATCTACCTGCTGGCGGTGGTGATCGTGGCGCTGCGCTACGGGCGCTGGCCGTCGGTGATCGCCACGGTGATGAATATCGTCGCCTTCGACCTCTTCTTTGTGGCCCCCACCGGCACGGTGGCGGTCTCCGACCTGCAATATCTGGTCACCTTTGGTGTGATGCTGGCGGTCGGGGTCATCGTCGGCAATCTCACGGCGGGCGTCCGCTATCAGGCGCGGGTGGCACGCTACCGCGAACAGCGTGCGCGACAGCTCTATGAGATGGCGAAATCGCTGGGCAGCGCCTTAACGCCGCAGGATATCGCGGCGACCAGCCAGCGGGTGCTGGATGCCACCCTGCAGGCGCGCTGCCTGCTGCTGCTGCCGGATGAGCAGGGCGAACTGCAGCCGGTCGGTGAGGCGTTACCGGCCAGCGAACCGGACCGCGCTATCGCGAAGTGGAGCTACAGCAAAGGCCAGCCGGCGGGAGCGGGCACCGATACGTTACCGGCGGTGCCTTATCAGATCCTGCCGCTGAAAAGCGGCGCGCACTGCCGGGGCCTGCTGGTGGTGGAGCCGCAGAATCTGCGTCAGCTGATGATCCCTGAACAGCAGCGGCTGGTGGAAACCTTCACGGTGCTGATTGCTAACGCGCTGGAGCGGATGGCACTGTCGCACAGCGAGGCGGCATCGCGGCTCTCGGCGGAGCGGGAACAGCTGCGCAATGCGCTGCTGTCCGCCCTGTCACACGATCTGCGCACCCCGCTGACCGTGCTGTTTGGTCAGGCGGAAATGCTGATGCTCGACCTGGCCAGCGACAACTCAAAATATGTGCCGCAGGCCAGCCAGATCCGCGAGCAGACGCTGAGTACCATCCGGCTGGTCAGCAATATGCTGGATATGGCGCGCATTCAGTCGGGCGGCCTCAATCTGCGTGAAGAGTGGCTGGCGCTGGAGGAGGTGATTGGCGGGGCGCTGAGCAGCATGGCACCGTCGCTGAAAGGGCATGAGGTGCAGCTCGACCTGCCGGACGATATCGTGCTGATCAAAGGCGACAGCACACTGCTGGAGCGGGTCTTCACTAACCTGATTGAAAACAGCCTGAAGTATGCCGGTAACTGTGCGCCGCGCGGCATCCGGGCGTGGCGTGCCGCAAACCGGCTGGAGATCTCCGTCTGGGATGGCGGGCCGGGCATCGCTGAAGGGGACTTAAGCCGGATATTCGATAAGTTTTCGCGCGGTGATAAGGAGTCTGCCGTACCGGGCGTCGGGCTGGGGTTGGCGATCTGTAAAACCATCATTGAGAGCCACGGCGGCCAGATCTGGGCGGAGAATCGGACCGAAGGCGGCGCGGCCTTTCGTCTCTCGCTCCCCCTGCCGCCGGTTCCGGAAATTTCTGACGACGAGCTGAAATAACTTCACAGTGAATCGGTTATACTCCCGGACCTGTCTGATTACGTGTGGGATTGTATGGAACGTTTTACCGAAAACCTGATGTATGCATCGCGCTGGTTGCTGGCCCCGGTTTACATTGGACTTTCGCTGGGATTGCTGGCGCTGACGATTAAATTTTTCCAGGAAATAGTCCACCTGCTGCCCAACATTTTCAGCATTGCGGAAAACGATCTGATCCTGCTGCTGCTGTCGCTGGTCGATATGACGCTGGTTGGCGGTCTGCTGGTGATGGTGATGCTGTCAGGCTATGAGAACTTTATCTCGAAGCTCGATATCGACGAAGACAAAGAGAAGCTGAGCTGGCTGGGAAAAATGGACTCCGGCTCACTGAAGAACAAAGTGGCCGCCTCTATTGTCGCCATCTCTTCGATTCACCTGCTGCGGGTGTTTATGGAAGCGCGCAACGTCGATAATGATAAGCTGATGTGGTACGTAATTATCCACCTGACCTTCGTGCTCTCCGCCTTTGTCATGGGCTGGCTCGATAAGCTGTCACGCTACGATAAAAAGTAACGCATTCCCTTTCCGGCGCGCCGCTGATGCGGGCGCCTGCTCTGCCTCCTCCTCCCGCGTCTCCCTGCCCAAATCCGCTAGCTGTGTCCGTCGTTACTCCGCCCTGTCTGAGCGGGCCGGTTGTGAGGCCGGACGGGTGCCGGTCAGCTGCGGCATCACCTCTTTGATCATGGCAAAGAAGTGTTGCAGCCTGGCCGGGTAGTAACTCGCCCACGGATAGGTCAGCCACACCGGCAGCGGCGGGGCCTGCCACGCGGGCATCAGCTGAATCAGTTTGCCCTCCGCCAGATCCTCCTGCACCGCCCACGATGAGACAATCGCCGCCCCCATGCCGGCCAGTGCCGCTTTACGCACGGCGTAAAGGCTGTCGCTGCTCAGCCGCGGCATAATCGGCAGGTTCAGCGGCTGGCCGTCATCTATTTTCTGCAACGCCACTTCATTACGGTAAAAGCTGGTGAGCGCCAGCCACGGCAGATCGCCCAGCTGTTCCACCCGCTCAATCGGCGGAAACTGGTCCAGCAGGCGCGGCGCCGCCACCACGAAACGCGGCACTTCTGCCAGCAGAACCGCCACGACCGATGGATCGCTGGGCGCGCCGACCTGAATGGCACAGTCCACATTCTCCGCGATGAAGTCGGGTGTGCGGTCATTCAGCATCCACTCTATATTGAGTCGGGGATAGCGGTGCAGATAGTCCACCAGGGGATCGATCAGCTGATCCTGACCAAAGGCGTGCGGGGCGCGAACCCGCAGCGTGCCG
The DNA here is from genome assembly GCF_026541045.1 of Pantoea sp. GM_Pan_3. Taxonomy (NCBI): domain Bacteria; kingdom Pseudomonadati; phylum Pseudomonadota; class Gammaproteobacteria; order Enterobacterales; family Erwiniaceae; genus Pantoea; species Pantoea sp. GM_Pan_3. The sequence goes on from NZ_JALNVA010000006.1 coordinate 59,242, forward strand.
ATGGGTTCGTCACTGGCCCCGGTCAGCTCATCTTCCAGCGCATGCCACGTGGCCAGCAGCTGCCGCGCCTGGGCGTAGCAGCGTTCGCCATCATCGGTGAGCTTCAGCGCATGGGTCGTGCGCAGAATGAGCTTCAGGCCGAGCCGCTGCTCCAGGATTTGCAGCCGCCGGCTGACGGTAGGCTGGGTGGTGCCGAGCTGTGCCGCAGCGGCGGAGAGGCTGCCGCTCTCAACAATACGGATAAAAGTCTGCATCAGTTCGATGCGGTCGCTGCCACTGGAATGATTCATACGCTCCACGCATAACGGTTTTGCCTGACGTCAGTCTACCGCGTATAACCGCAATGCGCTTAAATAGCGGCACGAAATGATGAGGATGACACCATGTCAGCAATAGAAAACCCAACCCGAAACGAACCGCTCTCCGCTCCGCTGGTCTTCACCCTGGCCGCCGGGGCCGGGCTCAGCGTGGCGTCGATTTACTACAGTCAGCCGATGCTGGATATCATCAGTAAGCAGTTCAGTGCGGGCATCGGCGCGGTCGGCATGGTGCCGATGCTGACGCAGGCGGGCTATGCGCTGGGCATCCTGCTGCTGGCCCCGCTGGGCGATCGCCATGACCGGCGCACGATTATCTTTATCAAGGGCCTGCTGCTGGTCGCCGCACTGCTGCTGTGTGGCTTTTCCGCGGGGCTCAGCGCGCTGCTGATCGCCAGCTTTGTGACCGGCCTGACCGCCACCGTGGCGCAGGATATTGTCCCGGCGTCGGCGGCGCTGGCTCCGGAACGCAGCCGGGGTAAAACGGTCGGTACGGTGATGACTGGCCTGCTGGTGGGGATTCTGCTGTCGCGGGTCGTCAGTGGCGTGGTGGCGGAGTATTTCGGCTGGCGCACCATGTATCTGATTGCGGCGCTGTCGGTGCTGCTGATTACGCTGACGCTCAGGCGGGTGCTGCCACGCTTTACGCCGGGCACCACCGTAAGCTATCCGCGGCTGTTGCTGTCGCTGGTGCATCTGTGGCGTCACCACCAGACGCTGCGCCGCGCCGCCCTGGCTCAGGGACTGCTGTCGGTAGGGTTCAGCGCCTTCTGGTCGACGCTGGCGTTAATGCTCAGCGATCGCTTTCATCTGGACAGCGCCGTGGCCGGGGCCTTTGGCTTAGCCGGGGCGGCGGGGGCGATGGCAGCCCCGCTGGCGGGCAGTTTTGCCGATCGCATCGGCCCGGCGCGGGTCACCCAGGCCGGTGCCGCCCTGGTGACACTCTCTTTTGCGCTGATGTTCCTGCTGCCCGTGCTGCCTGTCCCGGCGCAGCTGGCGCTGATTGTGATCTGTACCATTGGCTTTGATCTGGGCGTGCAGGCCACGCTGGTCGCGCACCAGACGCTGGTCTATGGCCTGGCACCTGAAGCACGCAGTCGCCTCAATGCGCTGCTGTTCACCGTGGTGTTTATCGGTATGGCCAGCGGGGCGGCACTGGGCAGCCTGGCGCTGGCGCACTGGGGCTGGAATGGGGTGGTTGCGCTCTCTACCTTAGCCGGGGCGGCCGCGCTGGCGGTGCGCTTCGCCAGTCGCCACCTGAAAAACTGATCGTCTCGCCCTTCAAAAAATGTGCCAGGCTTATTGATAAACCCGAAATAAGCTGGAGCATTATGAACTTTTTAGCCTGGACAGCAGCGACGGGCGGCCTTCTGCTGCTGATGTCGCTGGCTTCCGGTTGGATTCACCGGGGGCCAGTCACCTCATTTGGTCTGTTTCTTATCGCGGGCATACTGTGCGGCCCGTGGGCGTTTGATGTGGTCCACATCGATATCGTCACCCATTCCGAAGCCGTGGCCCACATTACCGAAATCACCATGGCCGCCTCGCTGTTTATCACCGGACTCAAGCTGCGTCTGCCGTTACAGAATAACTGCTGGCACACCGGACTGAAACTCGCCTTTCCCGCCATGCTGCTGACCGTGGCGGCAATGACCCTGCTGGCCCATTTCCTGGTGGGATTAGACTGGCCGGTTGCGCTGGCGTTTGGTGCCATTGTCGCGCCGACAGATCCGGTGCTGGCCAGCCTCATCTCGGTAAACGATGCGCAGGATGATGACTCGCTGCGGGTGGCGATCTCCAGCGAAGCGGGCATGAACGATGGATCCGCGCTGCCGCTGCTGGTGCTGGCGCTGCTGCTGTTCAATGGCGAGAGCCTGAGCGGGGGGATGCTGGCTCACTGGGGCGCGGTCGAGGTGATCTGGGCGATTGGCGCCGGGCTGCTTATCGGCTTTGTCATGGGGCAGATGATCGGTGTGCTGACGACCCGGTTGCGCAATGCCAACGGCGATGTGGCCCCCAACGATTTCCTCGCGCTGGCGCTGATCGCGCTGAGTTATTCGCTGGTGGAGTGGCTGGGCGCCTCCGGCTTCCTGGCCGCCTTTGCCGCCGGACTGGGGCTACGCCGCGCCGAGCTGGGGGTGTTTCGCCGTCATCAGCCGGAGGATCTCTCTGATGATGAACGTGTTCTCCCCTCTGAGGCGCTGGTCAATCCCAATAAGCGGCTGGCGCATCAGGGCAATAACAATATGGTGAAGTCGATTGGGTTTGTAGTAGGCGACGCCCTCTCTTTTGGCGATACTATTGAACGTCTGCTGGCGGCTGGCATGATGGTGGTGCTGGGCGTGACGCTGGCACAGCACTGGAATATCTACGGCGTGCTGCTGGGCCTGGTGCTGTTTGTGGTGGTGCGTCCGCTGGCCGTCTGGCTGGTCACACTGCGCGCCGGGCTGCCGCTGGGTCAGCGTCTGCTGATTGGCTGGCTGGGCATCCGCGGAATCGGCAGCCTGAACTATATTGCCTATGCCTGGACGCACGGCATGGAAGGCCCGCAGATGGAAATCATGACGAATATGGCGTTAACGCTGGTGGTCTGTAGCGTGGTTGTCCACGGCACCACCGTGTCGCCACTGCTGAACTGGCGTCAGAAGCGCATCGAAGCCCTTCAGCGCAAAGTTTAATCCGAACAAACAGGAGTGAAGAATGAAAGTAACCCAGATTATCCTGCTGAGCCTGCTCGCCTCCGGCAGCGCGCTGGCGGCGGACGACGCTGACACCGAACAGAATGTCTACGCCAGTCAGCTGTGTCACATCGTCAGCAGTGAAAAAAAGGTCGCCAGCGCGGATCAGTATGTGGAGCAGATGAAATCTGACGTGGCGCGCAGTAAATCCTCATCGGCGATGAATCAGCCCGAGTTTGATGAAGAATCGGCGCGGGAAGTTGCCAGTGCCTGGCTGCAGCTGGGTGACGATGAACGCGCCAAACTGCGCGTCAACGAACAGCAGTGTGAGCAGGCTGTGATGGCGCAGTTCCAGCAGGAAGATTAACCGGGCCGCACGGTATAAAACGCGCCTGCGGGGCGCGTTTTTTTATGGCTTTTCACCCGGCATTGCGTACATAATCGCCAGCGTCTGGCACCAGACTTGCATCTGTTGATTCTTTTGCAGCACACCGCAACGGTCTGCTCTCTTACTGGCATCACTTAACAGGCACTATGATTACGCGTCGACGCTTTATTCTCGGCACGGGAGCGCTTGGGCTCTCCATGACCACCGGCAAATTATTTGCCCGCGATGACATTATTCCCCTCTGGCCGGACGACCCGCCCGGCGGCGGTGGCCCGTCGGGCCAGCTGCACATTAACAGCAGCGGTTCGTGGTCCAATATCGTCAGCCCGGCGATCCAGCGTTTCAAACCGGAAAATCCCAACGGCGAAGCGGTGCTGATCGCCGCAGGCGGCGGCTATCGCTGGATCGGCATGGGGCGCGAAGCCTGGCCGGTGGCGCGCTGGCTGAACGCCAATGGCTACACCGCCTACGTGCTCAGCTACCGGCTGCCGCATGAGAAGTGGCAGGCGGGGCGGCTGGCTCCGCTGCAGGATGCGCAGCGTGCTATCCGGCTGGTGCGGTCGTTTGAGCGCAGGGTGCATGTGCTGGGCTTCTCGGCCGGTGGCCATCTGCTGGGGCTGGCGGCGGCGCGCCCGGACTTTGAATCCTATCCGGCCATCGACCCGCTGGATGAAGTGGTGCCCGCCGTCGACAGCGTGGGCCTGATCTATCCGGTCATTACCCTGGAAGCGCCCTATCAGCACACCAGCACGCATCTGATGATGGTCGGCAAAAATGCCACCCCACAGGATGAGGCAAACTGGTCAGTGCAGAACTTTGTGACCCGGCGCTATCCGCCAACCTTCCTGGCGCAGGCGGAAGACGATCACACCTCCAACCCGTTTAACACCGAGCTGATGCGCGACACCTGTCGGCGTAATCGCGTGCCGGTTGAGCTGATTCAGATCAGCAAAGGCGGGCATGGGTTTGGTCTGGGCAAAGCGGGAACGCCGGCGGCGTTGTGGGATCAGGCCTATGTTAAGTGGCTGGAAACCCCTCATCAGGCTGCGTCCCCGGCCCTGTAATGATTCCCCCTGCGGCTGACGTAAAAAAAGCTGGCATGAGCCAGCCTCGCTAAGTGCGCGTTGTCAGGTATGAAGCCATACTGCACAAAAAAGGAGCAGCCGGGTCAGAACTGATAGGTCAGGCCCATACCGATACTGTTTTTCGTCGTAATGCCGGTGGCACGCGTAAAGTCGTTGTCCTTCAGCAGGTTAATGCGGTAGTCCACGTAGGTCAGCATGTTCTTGTTGAAATAGTAATAGGTGCCCACCGCAATATATTTCTGCATCGTCTGGCTGCCTCCGGCAAAATTCCCTGCGCCCTGCAGGTTTTCGCCACGCTGCATGACAAAACCGACAGAAGGGCGCAAACCGTTCAGGAACTGGTACTGCGCAATCGCCTCAACGTTATGGGTTTTGTCGGCGACCTGTGCCAGCTGTCCATAAGGCGTAACGTCACTGGCTTCGCCATACATGGCGGCCAGATAGAGCTGGCTGGCATCATATTTTGCAGAGGTGACCCAGGCGGTGGCATCGTCTCCCTGACCGTCAGCTTGCTGGATCAGCGTCCGTTTTGCTTTCATCCCTGCCGCCGCAATGCTCAGCCCATCGGTAATGCTGTAAGTCACGCCAGCACCGTAGCCATCCCCGTTAGCCACTTTAGCGGTGGCGCGGTCATTTTTTCCCTGATACTGCAGGGTCAGCTTTAACCCACCCCACGCCGGAGAGTGCCAGGTCGCGAGGCCGGTTGAGCGTTTTGACAGGAAGTTATCGTTGGTAGTCATGGTGCCGGAACCGTAGACCGGTGCCATATCCGTATAGGCAGAGGCAACGTACAGCACCCCAAAGCTACGGCCATAATCGAATGAGCCGAAGTCGGCCAGTTTCAGACCGGCAAACCCTAAGCGTGTGGCATTACCCGTTTGCGCGTCGCTACCGCCTTCACTGTGATTCAGCGGGAAGTTATATTCCCATTGACCATAACCGCTAAGCCGATCGTTAATTTGCGTCTCACCTTTAAAACCCAGGCGTGCGTATGAGTTGTCGCCATCTTCTGCAATATTATCTGAGAAAACATGACGCGCATCGACTTTACCGTACAGGTCGATTTTATTTCCATCTTTATTATAAATCTCAGCGGAGTATGCAGAAAATGAGGCCAGAAAACAGATTGCATACGGCGCGGCGGCTTTTATTTTATTGTGCATATCATCTACCCTTATCCGTTAACTTAAGCATGAGGAGGTAACCGCGCAGAGCGGCATTTATTTCACTATGACTTTCGTCTTCCAGAATGGCTAAATAATAAAGGCGTTATAGCGGCCATAAAGGTTATGGCCATTTTTATAATGAATTTCCCTGGTGTTACGGGTTTCTGGCTGAGAACGTCCTGCACAATTTTTTATTCAGAATGCTAAGTCGGGGATATCGCTTAATACCGTTTGCGCACCCGCATCAATATATTTCCTGGCAAGAACCGGGTCATTGATTGTGGCAATCGCAAATTCAATACCTGAACGAGCCAGTCGCGTCAGATCTTCGTCCGTCGCGAAGTCACCCAGGAAATGCAGGATCTGGCAACCCGTTCTGGCGAGGAGCGCCTCGGGGTCTTTGGGCGGGACGCAAACTGCCAGGCCGCGCGGGACGTCAGGCATAAGCTGTGCGGCAACCTGCAGCGAAATCTCCGAGAAGCTGCTGATAAAGAGCTTCTTCTCACCTGCTGGCCACAGTGACTTCAGCTGAGCGATAGCAATCTCCGCCGTTTCCACTTCCTGTCCGGAGGTGGGTTTGATCTCCAGTTGCAGCCCGACGCCTTTATCCAGAACAAACGCCACTGTTTCAGCCAGCGTCGGCACTTTTACGCCTCTGAAAAGGTGGCCATAACACACGCCCGCCTCCAGCGATCGGATCTCATCCAGGGTTAAGTTCGCCACATAGCCTTTGCCATTTGTTGTCCGCTCCACGGAATCGTCATGAATAATGACCGGGTGTCTGTCTTTGGTGAGTTTGACATCCACCTCTATCCACGTCGCTCCATGTTCAACAGCCGCCTGAAACGAAGGCAGCGTGTTTTCCGGTGCCAGCAGCGGTGCTCCCCGATGGGCAATCAGGCGGGCATTCACTACGCGTGCAGGGGTTTTTTTTGTCGACATTCCTGGCTTTACCTTCTGTTAGGGTTTTATCGCAGGTTTACCTGAGCAAAACCTGATTAGAGAATTCGGTTCTGACTTCATCACCCAGCGGTTTAGGCATGAACTGGGTGCCATGAACGCGCTCTTTGCTGTCGATCAGCCCGGCATCACGATTCACTTCTCTGTTCTGCGGCGTAATGCCATAAACCTGCTGGAACAGCCGCTGGGTGGTGGGCAGCGTCAGCCAGTGGATAAACAGCAACGCTGCCGCTTTATGGGGGGCATTTTGCGGTATCGCCACCATATTTCCGCCGCCGGGCATGCCGAAATCGGGGACATAGAGCCGGATGGTTTTCGGGACTTCACCGTGGTTTTCTAATCCCACCAGGTAATCTTCCCAGGCGGGAACCAGCAGGAATTCACCGCTGACCAGTCGGGTGACGCTGTCGGCGTTGGAGGCCGTAATGATGTAGTTGGGACGCTGCTGTCTGAACCAGTTCCAGGCGGGCTGCAGAGCCGTCAGGCTTTTTACATCCGTGTCGCCTTTGGTGAAATCAAAACCCGGCACCTGCGTGCGCGTCACCGATTCAATAAAGGCCGGGCCGGAACCGCCGTTTTCAACGTTGAAGCCAAATTCCTGAGGATGAGCCTGCAGGAAGGCCGTGAGCTGCGGCAGGGTTCGCGGCAACTCACTTTCTTTCAGCCGGCGCGAATCGTAGGCCAGACCGGTCTGATTGCCCCAGAATGCCACGCCATAGCCTTTACTGTCCGTTCCCTCAATGGTGTAGTTCAGGGTTTTGCCTTCCGGCAGCAGTCTGTTAATCGGGCCAAAAAACGTCTGCTGAGGCGAGACGGTTCCGAATGCGCCCCCGCCAATCGAAAACAGATCAATATCGCCCGTTTCCCGTCCGCGGTCAGCCATGAGCTTATTAATGTTGCCCTGAAGTGTGCCTTCAGACAGGGTAACGTTAATACCGTACTGTTTTTCAAACAGGCTGACCTGCTCTTTTAACCGATCCTGGTAATACCATTGATACCAGGTCAGTTTCCCCTCCTTTTTCGCCTGTCCGACAATCTGTTCCCAGTTCATCGTGTTTAAATCCTGAGCCGGGCTACAGAAAGCCCCGGCCAGCAATAATATTGCAGCAGCGAGTCTGAACATATTTTTCCCCAATAACGCGTATTAAAGAGTGTCAGCCTTTTCCCGCAAAGGAGGCGACAGGATTTTTTGTCAGTAATTTTTCTGCAATCAACATTAAAATGACATTCGGTACAACCAGCATTAAAGAAATGACCGCCGCATTGGGTCGGATAAAGTTATAACCCAGATAAGAATAGAGAATGGCAGGGACGGTAATAAAATCGGGTGAGCCCACAATAAAACTTATGGCGAACTCCTCTATGGATAACGTAAAGACAATAATTAATGCGGCAAATATTCCTGGTCTGAGGGTGGGCAGGCAGGCCACTAAAAACCGGTTCATCGCCGAAGCGCCCATATCTCGTGCCGCATCGAGCGTGTCCTGGCGTATCTGCGAAAACGACAGGGTCAGAATGCGCACGGCATAAGGCATCAGGATAATCATATGCCCCAGCAAAATGCCGCCAAACCGGCTGTGAATGCCTACCACGTTGAGCAACATGGAAAAAAACAGCGCGACGACAAATCCCGGAACGATAAGCGGCAATAAGATCGCATTCTGTAAAAGGTGTTTGCCCGTAAACGACATTCTGCCAAACGCCCACGCGGCAGGCAGAGACAACATCAGCGTGCAGACGGAGACGGCTGCCGCCAGTAAATAGCTGTTCCTGAGCGCCTGCGGTAACGCGGTCGTGGTCCAGACCTCCACCCAGCGTCCCAGTGAGAGAACCGGCGGCAGGGCATCTGGCCATGCCCACGGATGGGTTTTATCGACCAGGGACCACAGCACGGTCAGCATAAAGGGAATAACCAGCCACAGCATAAACAGGGCGGCGATAAGGGTCATCATGACGATACGCAGCGGGGATAAGGTCGCTCTGGCTCTCATTATCTCTGTTCTCCGGCTTGTTGCAGCCACTTCGCCAGGGCGGCAAGCACGACTGCACCGACAAAAGCCGCCAGCATTAAAATCACCGCGACAACGGCCGCAAGATTCCAGCCCTGTGCGCTGATTTCAGGGAAGCGCAGCATGTATTGCGAAAGAGAGAATACGCTGGTTGGCCCCGCAACGACCTGGAAGGAAAAGTCACCCAGGGCGCCGATGAAGATCAGCACCAGCGATACCTGAACGGACCTGACAGATAAGGGCAGGATGATCTGTAACAACCGGGCACGCTTGCCGGCACCTAAATCCCGCGCGGCATTGAAAATTTCATCGCCAATCGCGCGCAGGCTGCCGGTCATGATCAGCAGCGCATAGGGAAGCTGTTTCCAGACCTGCAAAATAATCACGCCAATGCCCCAGCGGTCATTCTGCATTCTGATGGGGTGAGAGAGGATCCCCAGCCGGACCAGGCCCAGGTTAATAAAGCCCTGCCAGGAAATCAGGTTGATAAACAGCAGCGCAGCCACCAGCCCGTGTACCATCAGCGGGGCTTTGAGTAAGCCGCTCATCAGCATTGAGCCGGGGAAAGGCTTTCTCAGCCAGAGTGCCAGCGGAAGCGCCAGGGCAACGGACAGCACCGCACTGATCACGCCGATTCTGAGCGAGTAGCCTGTCGCGCGCCACAGCTGGCTGTCATTCAGAATGGTTTGCCAGTAGTGAAGCGTAAAGCGCGCCGGGGCGCCAAAATTAAACAGGCCAACGGATTGCGCCAGTGCCATGATCACAATCAGCACCAGCGTGATGACGACCGGCGCGACCGCAGGCAGAACCAGCAACCAGCAGAGCCTGTTCCGGGTGCGCGTTTTCATGAATAGCTTTCCCGTAAAAAGCGGATCTTGTCTGGCGGAAGAGAGAAATCAACGGTGTCCCCTTCGCGGATGGCGCTTTTACCGACCAGCTGGATGCACCACTGATATTCCGTTTCTTCATGGCCCAGCGGATGAACCTGGAGTTCAGAAAGGTTGCCCAGAAAACTCACCGCACCGATCTCAAAGGCCCGCGTATTTTTTCCGGCACGCTGTTCGCTCAGTACGGCATCCTCAGGGCGCCAGAAGGTATAGACCTCGTCCGATACAGGCGGCACAGGGCTATGGATTTCCATTTCGCCCAGTACGCACGCAATGCGATAAATACCGGTGCTGCTGTCGCTCTCCAGTACGCGGGCTTTCATGACGTTAGCCTGACCGACGAAACCGGCGACAAAGCGGTTTACCGGGGAATAGTAGATCTCATTCGGCGTTCCGGTTTGCTCAATCTTTCCGGCATTCATGACCACCACAATGTCAGACATCGACAGGGCTTCTGCACGGTCGTGGGTAACATAAATGGCGGTGAACCCGTGGACGCGCTGAAGCTGTCTGATCTCCAGTCGTACCTTGTCGCGTAATCTGGCATCCAGATTTGACAGCGGCTCATCAAACAACACGATTTCCGGACGCACGGCCAGCGCTCTGGCCAGGGCTACACGCTGCTGCTGACCGCCGGATAACTGCGCTGGCAGTTTAGACAAATGCGCATTCAGCGAAACCTGTGCGGCGGTCTGCGCGACGCGAACATGAATGTCTGTTTTTTCCATCTTCCGTTGCCTGAGGCCGAACCCGATATTTTCAGCAACGGAGAGGTGAGGAAACAGCGCATAGGACTGGAAGCACATCGCCGTATCGCGATGTTCAGGTTTGACATGATGCATGTCCTGCTGGTGTATCAGGACGTTGCCACTATCAAGCGTGTAGAAGCCGGCAATAACTTTAAGCAGCGTGGTTTTGCCACAGCCAGAGGGGCCAAGCAGGGAAACAAATTGCCCTTTTCTGGCCTGCAGTGAAATGCCGTTCAGCGCGACAAAATCGTCGAACGTCAGCATGGCATTGTGAATTTCTAGCGTGTTCACGTTGAGCGGCTCCGTCATAGAGTGCCAGGGACTTTTTAATTAATGCGAGGCGCATAATAATTTGGCGTATCGGAGTTAAGCAATTTCAGGCGGGTTAAGAATTTATTAACTTTTTAAAACCTATATATAATAGTTGCTTAGGCGTTTACTTTAGAATCGTACGTTTAACACGCTAACCATTTTCATGCATTGTAATTAATATTCGGGGCAGAGGGCCGGGTGAACATGCATAGCGGGCAGGACAGCGGGGAAAGGCTGTCCTGAAATGCCGTGATGAGGTAAGCCGGAGGCAATGCGTGGTCAGACGGGCGTAAAACGCGGGTAAGGGATAAACCGGGCGGAAAGGCGATTCATTTCGGCCGTCCCGACACTAACATGTGTTCTGCTCTTTTCCTCTGAACCGGCAAGATGTGCATCCAGTCCCGCTGCCTTACAGAGCGCATAACCCGCAGAAACGTCCCACATGCTGCTAAAACATTCCTGATAACCGTCGACGTAACCCAGCACGCTAAAGCTTAAACCTGCGGTGGTACAGCGGTAGCGCACCACATTCCAGCCGTCGTCCCGATACGCCTTTTCAATACAGAGCTGATGGGTGAAATCCCATGATGGACTGTCGCCAATCGCCACGGTTTTCAGCGCTTCAGCGACCACAGGACGTTGAAAGGGTTCGCCATTCAGATAAACCCCTGTCTCTTTGCCGCCGCTCAGCATGAGGTTTAAAACCGGATGGACGATCACGCCCATCACCGGCTCGCCATCGATCACATAGCCAACAGAAATCCCCCACAGGGATGAGCCGCGCAGGAAGTGACTCGTACCATCAATCGGATCAACAGACCAGTAGCTGGCGCCGGGCTCACCACCATGCTCTTCCCCGATAATGGCATCCTGTGGGAAGTGATGTTCCAGGCGCTGCCGAATCAGATTTTCCACTTCCCGATTGGCTTCACTGAAGAGATCCTGCGGCCTTTTTTCGCCGATCTCTGACTCACTTAGCCGTCTGAAATAGTCCAGAGCCAAAAGCGAGGCCTCCTGCGCGATGCGTTCAGCAACCTTTAAGCGCGTTTCCATTGTTCACCTGATGCACAAAAAAAGTGTGTAAATGAAGGCAGAGCCCTGTGCACGGTGAAAGTGCCAGTCCGTACATAAGGCACGTTTTAATATCATGCTCATTGCATGATATTGAAGTCTCCCCTCGTAATGTTTCACTATTATGACGCTTTTATGATCGTGTAAGGCAGGGCAGGAGAGGCTGAATATCGGCACATTTAACGAAAATGCCAGGGCAGGGTCTTTAACTATTCGCTATGCATAAAAGCATGCTAGGTTGTTAACAGAAGGCATGATTAAACAGGGTGAGGAGAACGCTGTGGTTTATGGATATTCCGCTGGTCATGAAGTCGAACTTAATCGCAGTGAAAAACTCATTCTTGAGCTTGTCCGCCGCAACGATGGCATTTCCCGCTCCTCGCTGGTTTCGCAAACCATTCTGAATCAGTCATCTGTTCACCGCATTGTTGATACGCTGACCGAAAACGGCTTTCTCAGCCTGGGGGAATCGCCGTCCCAGGGAAGAGGCAAGCCCAGCCCGTCGTTATCCCTCAATGCGAATGCGCGTTATGGTTACGGCATCTCGATTAACTCAGACAGCGTGGCCGCCAGCCTGATTAATTTCCGGGGCGGCATTACAGAATACTGCGTACTGGATACGCACCCGCGCGATCCTGCCCGGACCTTACTGAATATCAGACATCACTATCTGGATACCTTAAAACAATATGGTATTTCGCCAGAAAAAGTCTGTGGGGTGGGATACAGCATGGCGGGCTTTCTTTATGAATCACGAAAGTATTTCAATCCGCCTGAACCTTTAAAAGCGTGGATGGGCATCGATCTGCATCGTGAAATTACCATGTTATTTGATCGACCGGTATGGATTGAAAATAACGCCACAACGGCGGCGCACGCTGAAGCCTTTTTAGGCGCCGGGCTGAAATACGATACGTTTGGCTATCTCTCTTTTAACTATGGTTTTGGCGGTGGCATCGTGATTAACGGCAAACCGTTCCAGGGGGCATTCGGGAATGCGGGGGAGATCAGCCGTATTTTTACGCCGGAAGAGGGCAAGCTACGCCCGGCCCTCGGGATCCTGATCGATCGGTTACGTGATGGCGGTATTGAAATCAGAGATATACGCGATCTCAATCATAAATTCGATCCGGCCTGGCCGATTGCGCAACAGTGGGTAGAAGACGTAACGCCAAATCTGCATCGGGCAATGGATGCCATGAATGCGGTGATCGATCCCGGCGCAATCATATTAGGGGGTGAAATTCCCCGTCAGCTGGGGGAGATGTTTTTAGCTATGCCGCGCACGAGCTCGGGTGAACGCTGGGGCATTTCTGCGGAATATCCGGATATTCTGCTCAGCGCCATTGAGGGGGACAGTTCGGCAATGGGTGCGGCATTAACGCCGTTGCGGGAAACCTATTTTAATTAAAGCCGTTACCCGCAGAGCAACGTGTCAGCGGGTAACGGTCAGTCATGCGCAGGGGGGAGGTGGCTAGCGCATGGTCACAAACTCTTCCGCTGCGGTCGGGTGGATCGCCACGGTGTTGTCGAAGTCTTTCTTCGTCGCACCCATTTTCAGCGCCACGGCGAAGCCCTGCAGCATCTCATCCATGCCGAATCCGATACCGTGAATCCCGACAATCTTCTCATCGGCACCCACACAGACCAGCTTCATGCGGCACGGCTGACGATGCTGCGTCACGGCGGTGTACATCGCCGTAAACGACGATTTGTAGACCTTCACCTGATCGTCGCCATACTGTTCACGCGCCTGCGGCTCTGTCAGACCGACGGTGCCAATCGGCGGATGGCTGAACACCACGGTCGGGACATTGCTGTAATCGAGATGCTCGTCCGGCTTGTTGTTAAACAGGCGCTCAGAGAGGCGACGGCCCGCGGCCACCGCTACCGGGGTCAGTTCAACCGCACCGGTGTTATCGCCCACGGCGTAAACGCCTGACACATTGGTATTCTGGAACTTATCGACGCGGATGTAGCCTTTCTCATCCAGCGCCACGCCCGCGGCCTGAATATTGAGATTGTCTGTTTCAGGCTCACGGCCAATCGCCCAGACCAGGCAGTCCACGGTGTAGTCGCTGCCGTTTTCCAGCTGCAGCGTCAGGCTGCCATCTTCGTTTTTAATCACGGCTTTCGGAACGGCTTCGGTATGCAGCATCGGCCCTTCGCTGTTCATCACTTCTACCAGCGTCTCGCTGAGCAGGGGATCAAAGCTGCGCAGCGGCGCGTGTTTACGCACGAACAGATGGGTTTCCGATCCCAGCGCGTTCACCACACCGGCCAGCTCCACCGCGATGTAGCCCGCACCGATCACCGCGGTGCGCTTTGGCAGGGCGTCGAGTTCGAAGAAGCCGTCAGAATCAATACCGTATTCCGCACCCGGAATCGAAGGATGAACCGGGCGGCCGCCCGTGGCGATCAGAATATGGCTGGCCGTGATAATCTCGCCGTTGACTTCCACGCTGTGCGCATCGACAAAGCGGGCAAAGCCTTTAATCACTTCGACTTTGTTTTTACCCAGCACGTTGTCATAGGAGTTGTGGATACGATCGATATAGGCGCTGCGGTTTTTGACCAGCGTGGCCCAGTCGAAGCGATTCACGGTGGTGTCGAAGCCATAATCCGGCCCGTACAGATGGATAGCTTCGGCGATTTGCGCGGCGTGCCACATGATTTTCTTCGGCACACAACCTACGTTCACGCAGGTGCCGCCCAGCTCTTTGGCTTCAATCAGGGCACATTTCTGGCCATACATGGCCGCACGGTTAATTGAAGCGATGCCGCCGCTGCCGCCGCCAATGGCGAGATAGTCGAAATGTCGGGTCATTGAAGTATCCATCCGGTTGCATAAAAATTTGGGGTTGAGTGTAACGCTGTCGGTCGAAATGACGCAAAAATTGCGCCTATGATTGTAATAGGGTTCTGTTTTTTCATCGCTTTCAGGGAAGCATACCATGCACCTTACTTTTCTCGGCACCGGCGGCGGTGCGCCCAGCCTGCAACGCAACGTCACCGCCATCGCCTTCACCCGCGCACTGAGCGGGGAAACCTGGCTGTTCGACTGCGGCGAGGGCACGCAGTTACAGTTTATGCGCTCCAGCCTGAAACCGGGCAAGCTGGATAAGATTTTTATCACCCATCTGCATGGCGACCATATTTTTGGTCTGCCGGGGCTGCTCACCAGCCGCTCAATGGCCGGGTTAACCACCCCGATGACGGTCTATGGCCCGAAAGGCTTAAAGACCTTTGTTGAAACGGCGCTGGCGATCAGCGGCTCCTACACCGACTATCCGCTGAACATTGTTGAGATTGAGGCGGGCTGGACGCTGGATGATGGCGAGTTCCGGATCAGTGCCTGGCCGCTGAACCATCCGGTTGCGTGTTTTGGTTATCGCATTGAGCAGCACGACAAACCCGGCCTGCTCGATGCCGCGCGGCTGAAAGCGGAAGGGGTTCCACGTGGGCCATGGTTTCAGCAACTGAAACAGGGAGAATGCGTGACGCTGGAAGATGGGCGGGTGGTCAATGGCGCGGATTATCTCGGCCCGTCGACGCCGGGCAAAAAACTGGCCATCTTTGGTGATACGGCGCCGACCGATGTCGCGTTGCAGCTGGCGGCGGATGTTGACCTGATGGTGCATGAAACCACGCTGGAGGCGGCGATGGAGGAGAAAGCCAACGGACGCGGACACTCTACCACCCTGCAGGCGGCTGACGTGGCGAAACGCGCCGGAGCCAAACGGCTGATCGCCACTCACTTCAGCTCCCGCTATCTGGCAAAGGATATGAGCCGCCTGCTGGCCGAGTGCCAGACGATTTTCCCCCGCACCGAGCTGGCGAGCGACCTGGCGGTCTTCACCGTCTAGTGTTGCAGCGCGGGATAGGTAAACAGCAGCAGATGGGTAAGGTTCAGGGCAAAGTGCAGGAGGGTCGCCAGCCATAAGCGGCCGCTCCAGTGCCACGCCAGACCGTACAATCCTCCCGCCAGGGTGGCAAAAATCACCAGCAGCACGCCGCCGGGGGCGTGCGCCAGTCCGAACAGCAGCGCGCTGAGCAGCAGCGCGGGCATCCCCCCCAGCGCCTCTCTCAGCCGCTGTTGCAGATAACCCCGGAACAGCGCCTCTTCGGCCAGCGAAACGAAGAAGAGATTCGCCAGCACAAACGCCCCCAGCCACCGCGGAAAGTGAGGCTCAATCGCCAGGCCGCCCGGCAGCACGGCGCTACCGAGCAGCAGCGGAACCGCGGCGATTAACGCCAGCGCACTGAGCCAGCGAAAGCGCGGCGGGTGGGCAGGGGCGCGGAAGAGGGTGGGCAGCGCGGCCAGCAGCACAAAGGGAACCAGGGCTTTATCGAAGTTAAAGGAAAAACTGAAAGGCACGCTCTGCGCGCCAGCACGCACCTCATCAACCTGGCGGGGATTAGCAAAGCCGGGGAACAGATGGAGAAATAACCCCACGGCAATCACAACCAGCAGGGCTTCGCTGAGGCGGTGTCGCCGGGAAGGGGCCGGATGCCAGAGACGCAGCGCGACCAGCACCCCGGTGCCGGCCAGCAACGGCAGCACCGGCCACGTCAGAACATGCTGATAAAACCCCACTCCGACGGCGAACGCTAACAGCAGGAGAGCCAGCCGTCGGGCGTGTTGCAGCGCGGCCAGCGCACCGGCCAGCAGGAGCCACATCAGGCCGGACGCACTTATTCAGGCACGATCTGGTTCACGACCGCGTGGCCGGTTCCGGCGGGCACCAGCTTCTGATGCAGCCACGGCAGCAGGGTTTCCATCTGTTGCGCCAGCTTCCACGGCGGGTTAATCACGATCATGCCGGAAGCGGTCATGCCGCGCTGATCGCTGTCAGGACGGGTCGCCAGTTCAATCTGCAGGATATTGCGGATACCGGTGGCTTCCAGATCGCGCAGCATGTGTTTGATCTGCTGACGTAACACCACCGGATACCACAGCGCAAAAACGCCGGTGCTGAAACGCTTATGGCCTTCCTGAATGCCTTTCACCACCGCCTGATAATCGCTTTTCATCTCGTATGGCGGGTCGATCAGCACCAGACCACGACGCGACAGCGGGGGCAGCTTCGCTTTCAGCTGCTGATAGCCGTCGGCACGATCGACGCGCGCGCGCTTATCTTTGCTGAACTCGTTACGCAGCAGCGGATAGTCGCTGGAGTGCAGTTCCGTAAGCTGCAGTTTGTCATCTTCACGCAGCAGGTGACGGGCAATCAGCGGCGAGCCGGGATAGTAGCGCAGCGTGCCACTGCGGTTCAGCGCAGCAATCGCATCAAAGTAGGGTTGCAGCAGTTCAGGCGCATCGGGCTGCTGCCAGATGCGGGAGATGCCTTCCAGATATTCGCCGGTGCGCTCGGCGTGTTCACCGCTGAGCTGATAGCGGCCCGCGCCTGCGTGGGTATCCAGGTAGAAGAACGGTTTCTCTTTCTCTTTCAGCGCCGTAATGATCAGACTCAGCACGGTGTGCTTCAGTACGTCGGCGTGGTTGCCAGCATGGAAGCTATGGCGATAACTCAGCATTTTTTATCCTGTTGAATGTATAAGGTTTTAATCGATGGGAAATCAATTTGTACCAATTATTACCTCACGTATTACCCACAGAACGACGCACAGCACCCGACGCAGGAAAAGCATGAGAATCCGCGATTATATCAGGGATGGGCGGGCGATGTGCCAGAAGCGTGACAACAAATCGGGGCGCGTGATCCGGCGGTTTCTTCCTCACCTCATCCTGCCTGCCATTGATTTTCGCTACACTAAGCCGCATGTTATTGAGATTGCGTTGCGCGACCCGCTGCGCCCCATACATCCATAAAGGACTGCGCTATGACCAATCCGCTACTGACATCTTTTACGCTTCCCCCTTTTTCTGCCATCCAGCCTGAACATGTGGTGCCTGCCGTGACTGAAGTGCTCAGTCAGTGTCGCGCAGAAGTTGAAAAGGTCGTGGCGCACGGCGCGCCTTACACCTGGGATAACCTGGTTCAGCCGCTGGCTGAAACGGATGACCGCCTGAGCCGTATCTTCTCGCCGGTCAGCCATCTCAATGCCGTGAAGAACAGCCCGGAGCTGCGCGAAGCCTATGAGCAGACGCTGCCGCTGCTGTCGGAGTACAGCACCTGGGTGGGTCAGCATGAGGGACTGTATCAGGCGTATCGCGACCTGAAAGAGGGCGATCAATACGCGACCCTGGATCTGGCGCAGAAAAAAGCGGTAGATAACGCCCTGCGCGATTTTGAGCTTTCCGGTATCGGTCTGCCGAAAGAGAAGCAGCAGCGCTATGGCGAAATCGCCGCGCGCCTCTCCGAGCTGGGCTCGGCGTACAGCAACAACGTGCTGGATGCCACCATGGGCTGGAGCAAACTGATCACCGACGAAAGTGAGCTGGCCGGTATGCCAGAAAGTGCGCTGGCGGCGGCGAAAGCGCAGGCCGAAGCCAAAGAGCAGGAGGGCTGGCTGCTGACGCTGGATATCCCAAGCTATCTGCCGGTGATGACTTACTGCGACAACGCGGCGCTGCGTGAAGAGATGTATCGCGCCTATGCGACACGCGCCTCCGATCAGGGGCCAAACGCCGGGAAATGGGATAACGGCCCGATCATGGCGGAAGAGCTGGCGCTGCGTCACGAGCTGGCACAGCTGCTGGGCTTTGACTCTTACGCAGACAAATCGCTGGCGACCAAAATGGCTCAGAGCCCGTCTCAGGTGATCGACTTCCTGAATGACCTGGCCGAACGCGCCCGTCCGCAGGGGGAAAAAGAGCTGGAGCAGCTGCGCGCCTTCGCGAAAAAAGAGCATGGCGTTGAAGAGCTGAATCCGTGGGATCTCACCTATTACGGGGAAAAGCAGAAGCAGCATCTCTATACCATCAGCGATGAGCAGCTGCGCCCATACTTCCCGGAAGCGCGTGCGGTCGCTGGCCTGTTTGAAGTGGTCAAACGCATCTACGGCATCAGTGCGAAGCAGCGTAACGACGTTGAGGTCTATCATCCTGACGTGAAGTTCTACGATCTGTTCGATGAAACCGGCGAACTGCGCGGCAGCTTCTATCTCGACCTCTATGCCCGCGAACACAAACGTGGCGGCGCCTGGATGGATGACTGCGTGGGTCAGATGCGTAAAGCCGATGGCACCCTGCAGAAGCCGGTCGCCTATCTGACCTGTAACTTTAACCGTCCGGTGAAGGGGAAACCTGCGCTCTTCACCCATGACGAAGTGATTACCCTGTTCCATGAGTTCGGTCACGGTCTGCACCACATGCTGACCCGCATCGAAGCGCCTGGCGTTTCCGGTATCAGCGGTGTGCCATGGGATGCGGTCGAACTGCCAAGCCAGTTTATGGAAAACTGGTGCTGGGAGCCGGATGCGCTGGCGTTTATCTCCGGTCACTATGAGACCGGCGAACCGCTGCCGAAAGCCCTGCTGGATAAAATGCTGGCGGCGAAGAACTATCAGGCCGCGCTGTTTATCCTGCGTCAGCTGGAGTTCGGCCTGTTCGATTTCCGTCTGCACACCGAATTCAACCCGGAAAAAGGCGCGCAGATTCTGGAAACCCTGCGTGAAGTGAAAAGCCGTGTGGCGGTGGTGCCGGGGCCGGAATGGGGCCGTTTCCCGCACGCCTTCAGCCACATCTTTGCGGGCGGCTATGCGGCAGGTTACTACAGCTATCTGTGGGCGGACGTGCTGGCGGCGGATGCTTATTCCCGTTTTGAAGAGGAGGGGATCTTCAACCGCGAAACCGGCCAGTCGTTCCTGGATAACATCCTGACGCGCGGCGGTTCGGAAGAGCCGATGGAGCTGTTTAAGCGCTTCCGTGGCCGTGAGCCGCAGCTCGATGCGATGCTGGAACATTACGGCATTCAGGGATAAGTCGGTTCGTGAAAATCTGTTTGCTCGATGAATCAGGCGCCGGAGACGGCGCCTTGTCACGTTTAGCGCAGCGCTGGCAGCTGGAGCAGGATGATACCGCGCTGCTGGCGCTGGTGCAGACCGCGACCCACCTTGAACTGCGTAAGCGGGATGAGCCAAAGCTGGGCGGTATTTTTGTTGATTTCGTCACCGGCGCCATGGCCCATCGCCGTCGTTTCGGCGGAGGACGCGGTGAAGCCGTCGCCAAAGCGGTCGGCATCAAAGGCAGTTATCTGCCGGATGTGGTCGATGCGACCGCCGGTCTGGGACGCGATGCGTTTGTGCTGGCGGCGCTGGGCTGCCGGGTACGGATGCTGGAGCGCCATCCGGTGGTGGCAGCACTGCTGGAAGATGGTCTGCAGCGTGGCTATCAGGATGCGGAAATCGGTCCCTGGCTGCGCGAGCGGCTGACGCTGATTCATGCGGCCAGTGCCCAGGCACTGGGTGATATCACGCCACCACCTGACGTCGTTTATCTCGATCCGATGTATCCCCATCGCCAGAAAAGTGCGCTGGTGAAAAAGGAGATGCGGGTCTTTCAGTCGCTGGTGGGGCCGGATGAGGATGCGGATGCGCTACTGGAGCCTGCCCGCCGGCTGGCCAGAAAACGCATTGTGGTAAAACGGCCAGACTATGCGCCGCCGCTGGCGGGTGTGGTGACACAGGCCGCCGTGGTGACTAAAAGTCATCGCTTTGATATTTATCCTCCGCTCAGCGAATAACGTATGTCAGCGCGAGTGGCTATTTCGTTTTCTGTTTTTGCTTAAAGAGCATGCCTGATAACGTTTCAGGCATGCTTCAGCCTCTCCTGTTTGCGCAATCGTACAAACAGGGTAAATAAATCAGGCCGATATTGTCGTCAGGAAGCCGGAAAAGGCGGTCAGAAAGCTTTTGGCCACGTTCAGGCCGAGGGCTCTGAAGGTCAGACTCAGTCGCTCTCCGAATGTGGTGCTTTCCTTCAGCGACGTCAGGGTGCTCTCCAGTAAGCCCGAAACGTCCGTCAGTGCACTGTTCACGTCACCCAGAAATTCAGGCAGGCCAGCACCGCTTACCGCCGCAATTTCTTTCTCGTTAATTTCTCTCATTGTTAATGTCCTTATTGATTAAATAGATCGGCTTATCTTTTTCCTGCTCTCTCTGATGTAAACAGATCAGAGAGCAGGCGAAAGATAGCGAATGGGAAAAAGGTTGCCCATAGTAAAATTGTGATAAATAGCGCGCTGCGCGTAATAAAACGATTCGCATTAGCGAATCAACGATTCATTAATGTAACGCCGGTTTTAATATGATGTTCAGATAAGCGAAATGAAGCGGATAAATGCGGGGGCCGGGCCGAACCTGAAAGAGACGACAGAGAAAAGCCGGCTGATGCCGGCTTTCAGAAAAGGATTTATTCGTCGTCGGCATCGCGCAGCGGCACAATCAGCATATCGATATGTACCGTGTTAATCAGCTGACGGGCCGAAGACATCAGCTTGCTCCAGAAATCCTGATGATGACCGCAGACCACCAGGTCGACGTCATACTTCTTAATGGCATCGACCAGAACCTGACCCAGGTCGCCGCTGCCGCTCAGGGTTTCACTGATCGGATAACCGGCCGCCTCTGATAACCCTTTCAGGGCAGTGTGCGTCTCTTCCGAGATACGCTTCTGCATATCCCCCAGGTTAACGTCGATCAGACCGGTATAAAGGTCGGAGTAGTTCACGTCGACGTGAATCAGGGAAATGCGGGCATCGTACGGGCGAGCCAGCGAAACGGCCTTATCCACCAGTAACTGACTTTCGGGGGAAAGGTCTACTGCAATCAGGATATGTTTATAAGCCATGATAAAACTCCTTTCGCGAGATTAAGGATGGCATCCGGTGTTCCTGCCGCGTCACAGCTGAGCGAAATCCCTTGCGCGAGCGGGCGATGAGCGCCACCAAAGTGTCTGCCTGCGTTGCAGGTGATGTAGTTATGCCCTGAGTATAGTCTTCTCTCACCGTAAATGCTGTGGTTGCCGTCTGGCTTGTGAATAAGATCAAGGCTGTGCCGGATTTACTCGCGCCGAACGAAAATCATCGTTGGAAAAAACGTAAAGATTTCTCCTACACTGAAAAAAGGCGGTCCGATTCGCAGCCGCTCAGGGGGTCGAAAACTTTCGCAGTCCGGTGATTCAGTGGCTGGTGATGACGGCAGGTTTGCTCAGGGATTTATCGCTGGGTCAGCGACTGCGCCGCCAGTCGGGAGGGGGAGAATATGATCAGCACGGTTGCGCTTTTCTGGGCGCTTTGTGTGGTATGTATCGTGAATATGGCGCGCTATTTTTCATCTCTGCGCGCACTGCTGGCGGTATTACGGGGGTGCGATCCACTGCTCTATCAGTATGTCGACGGCGCGGGCTTTTTTACCTCTCACGGTCAGCCGAGCAAGCAGGTGAGGCTGGTGACCTATATCTGGGCTAAGCGCTATCTCGACCATCATGACGATGAGTTTATCCGGCGCTGCGAGCGGGTGCGGGGGCAGTTTATTCTGACCAGCGCGCTGTGCGGACTGGTCATTATCAGCCTGGTGGCGCTGGCGATCTGGCATTAAAAAAGGGCGACCGGAGTCGCCCTTTTTAGCTGGCATTACACCAGTTGCATTACACCAGTTTTAGCGCAATCCAGTAGAGCGAACCTGACAGCACAATACAGACCGGCAGGGTGAAGACCCACGCCATCGCGATGTTCTTGATGGTCCGGCTCTGCAATCCGCCACCGTCAACCAGCATGGTACCGGCAACGGATGAGGAGAGGATGTGCGTGGTCGAAACCGGCATACCGGTGTAGCTGGCGACGCCAATCGACAGCGCGGCCGTCACCTGAGCTGACATGCCCTGCGCGTAGGTCATGCCTTTTTTACCGATTTTTTCACCAATGGTGGTGGCGACACGACGCCAGCCAATCATGGTGCCGGTGCCCAGCGCCAGCGCCACAGCCATAATGATCCAGACAGGCGCATACTCGATGGTGCCGAGCAGGTCACTTTTCAGCTTACCCAGGAAGCGTTTGTCATCGGGCGTGGTCTCCGGCAGTTTCGCCGCCTTGTCAGCAGTGTCGGAGATGCAGAGCAGCAGACGACGCATCTGACCGCGCTGTTCAACCGTCAGCTGATCGTAGCTCTGCAGGTTATTCAGCAGTCCCTGAGCACGCTGAACCGCCTGCAGCGCGCGGGCGCTGTCACAGTGGAACTCCTGCGGGCTGGTGGCCGGCACTTCTTCCGGTGTCGGCAGTTTTGGCGGTGCCATCTGGATAATATGCGTCAGCGAGGCGCTATGCTGCTGATAATATTGCTCCAGGTGATTGACCGCATCGCGGGTGCGCGTGATGTCGTAACCGGAGGCATTCATGTTGACCACGAACCCCGCCGGAGCCACACCAATCAGGACCAGCATGATCAGACCAATGCCTTTCTGGCCGTCGTTTGCCCCGTGCGAGTAGCTGACACCGATTGCCGATACAATCAGTGCAATACGGGTCCAGAACGGCGGCTTCTTCTTGCCGTCGATCTTCTCACGGTCAGCAGGCGTCATATGAATACGCGCACGCTTTTTGGTGCTGCTCCAGTAGCGGCGCAGAATAAAGATTAAGCCACCCGCAATCACCAGGCCGATGATCGGCGACAGGATCAGAGAAAGGAAGATATTCAGCACTTTCGGGATGTTGAGGGCATCAACGACCGAGGTGCCGCTCATCAGGGCGTTGGTCAGACCGATACCGATAATGGCGCCGATCAGCGTATGGGAGCTGGAGGCCGGCAGACCGAGATACCATGTGCCGAGGTTCCAGATAATCGCCGCCAGCAGCATAGAAAACACCATGGCGAGACCGTGTGCCGATCCCACATTTAACAGCAGGTCGGTGGGAAGCATATGAACAATAGCGTAAGCGACACTCAATCCACCGAGCAGCACGCCAAGGAAGTTGAATACGCCTGCCATGACCACAGCAAGCTGGGCACGCATGGCACGGGTATAGATGACCGTCGCAACCGCGTTGGCCGTGTCGTGGAAACCGTTGATCGCTTCGTAAAACAATACAAACAGCAGGGCAAGAACCAATAACAGACTCGTACTGAGGTCTAGACCAGCAAACAGATGTAGCATAAACGTTACGCCATTTTTGGAGGACATGAACGCGGCGCATTATCCGCGACAACGTGCTGTATGGGAAAGGAAAATATAGCCCTAATTTGACCTTTCGTTGTAAGCCTGACGCGTAAGTCAGCGAAAAAGGGTTAGATATTAAGCAGATACATTATGACACATTTACGGCAATTTTTTGACGCTGGCGTCTCAGTGAGCAGATCACTACAATCTGCGCCTTTCCTGTTATATGAGTGAGCTGCAGTGGAACAGTTTGACGTTATCATCATTGGTGCCGGGGCCGCAGGCCTGTTCTGTGCCGCCCAGGCCGGACAGCGGGGACGCCGCGTATTACTGCTGGATAATGGCAAGAAGCCGGGCCGCAAAATTCTGATGTCTGGCGGCGGGCGCTGCAACTTCACCAATCTCTATACGGAACCGGCGGCTTATCTGTCGCACAATCCCCACTTCTGCAAGTCGGCACTGGCCAGATATACCCAGTGGGATTTCATCGATCTGGTTAATCGCCACGGCATCGCCTGGCACGAGAAAACCCTGGGCCAGCTCTTCTGCGACGACTCTGCGCAGCAGATTGTCGATCTGCTGATGGCCGAGTGTGACAGGGGCAATGTCACTCTGCGGCTGCGCAGTGAAGTGCTCAGCGTCACGCGCGATGAGCGCGGTTATACGCTGCAACTCAACGGCAGCACGGTGCAGGCTGAAAAGCTGGTGATCGCCAGTGGCGGCCTGTCAATGCCGGGTCTGGGTGCCTCGCCGTTTGGCTACAAAATTGCGGAGCAGTTCGGGCTGAGCGTCTTCCCGACGCGGGCCGCACTGGTGCCCTTTACCCTGCATAAACCGTTGCTGGAGCAGTTGCAGACGCTCTCTGGCGTCGCGCTGGACACCACCATCGATGCCGAGGATGGTACCCGCTTTAAAGAGGCGATGCTCTTCACCCATCGCGGGCTATCCGGCCCGGCGGTGTTGCAGATCTCCAGCTACTGGCAGCCGGGTGAGTTCGTGACGGTCGATCTGTCGCCCGCCACCCCGCTGGCACCGTTTCTGACGGCTCAGCGCGACGCCCATCCTAACCTCAGCCTGAAAAACAGTCTGGCCAAAATCCTGCCGAAACGGCTGGTGGAAGTGCTGCAGGCGCTGAACGTGGTGCCGGATGTCACGCTGAAGCAGCTCAACAGCCGACAGCAAACGGAACTGGCGCAGACCCTGCACGCCTGGCGCATCCAGCCAAACGGCACCGAGGGATATCGCACCGCCGAAGTGACGCTGGGCGGCGTGGACACCACGCAGCTCTCCTCAAAAACCATGGAGGCGCGCGCGGTGCCGGGACTCTACTTTATTGGTGAAGTGGCGGACGTGACCGGCTGGCTGGGGGGATATAACTTCCAGTGGGCCTGGAGTTCCGCCTGGGCCTGCGCCCAGGCGTTGTAACGCCCGTTTACCAGCGCTGATGCACGTGGGGCGCGATCTTCTCCTGATAGAGCTGCTTCAGCGCCGTCATCGTTTCCGCAGAGAGCGCGTCAACGCCGCTGGCACGCGCATTTGCTTCCGCCTGCTCGCGGTTTTTCGCACCGGGAATGACCACGCTGACATCGTCGTTCATCAGGATCCAGCGCAGCGCGAACAGGGCCATCGTGATGTCGCCCGGAACAAAGCGGCGAATCTCCTCAACCGCCTCCAGCGCCACCTCATAAGGCACGCCGGAAAAGGTCTCTCCTTTATCGAACGCTTCGCCATGACGGTTAAAGGTGCGGTGATCGTCAGCGGCAAATACGCTGTCGGCGTGCATTTTGCCGGTCAGCAGGCCTGATGCCAGCGGCACACGGGCGATGATAGCCACATCACGGCTTTTCGCCTCATGCAAAAGCCGTTCAGCCGGACGCTGGCGGAAAATGTTGTAAATCAGCTGAATGGACGCGACGTTGGGAAACTCCAGCGCCTTCAGACCCTCTTCGACTTTCTCAACGGATACGCCGTAGTGACGGATTTTTCCGGCGGCCACCATCTCATCCATCACCGCAAACACCTCCGGGCTGTAATAGACCTCGGTGGGCGGGCAGTGCAGCTGGACCAGATCCAGCGTGTCGGTTTGCAGATTATCCCGCGAGCGGTCAATGAAATCGTTGAGGTTTTTCGCATTGTAGCCTTCAGCCACATGGGGAGAGAGGCGCCGCCCCAGTTTGGTAGCCACGAAAGGGCGTTCGCCGCCGCGCTGTTTCAGCACTTCGGCAATGATTTTTTCGGAGCGGCCATCGCCATAGACGTCGGCGGTATCGATAAAGGTGACGCCCGCATCCAGCGCGGCATGCAGTGCGGCTCTGGCATCCTCCAGGCTGACCTCTCCCCAGGTTCCGCCGATAGCCCAGGCGCCAAAGCCAATTTCAGAGACGCGCTGACCGGTACGGCCCAGTGTTCGTAGTTTCATGCAAACTTTCCTCGATGCGTTTCAGACAGGGTAAGAGTACGCGGATGACCCTTGAGCTTAGTCTTTCCTGGCCGGGAGAGCGCGCCGCGTCCCCGCAGCTCAATCCAACAGAGCAGGAGGCGTCTGCGACGCCAGGCCGCTGGTAACGTTGAGGTTTTCAGGAAAAAATCGCCGGAAACAACGCCTTACCGCTTCGCTAATTAGCTGATTTTAAGAAATTTCCCCTGAAATTAATTGGGCGAGAGTGTGGATTCAGTCACATACTTCTTTTTTTGACTCACAAGTGGATCGCTATGTTCAGGTTTATTAAGTCGGTCTTTGCCAGCCCCGAGAAATTTCTGCAGATCATGACCCGCCAGGATATCAACGACTCGATTGCCGAAGGTGAACGCATCATCATTGATGAGAACGGCAATATCTCGGTCAACACGCTGAGCGAGGAAGTCCACGAAGATTTTTCCCGCCATGTGAACGCGTTAAAGGGAGTCTGAGGTGGGTACCGCAATATTCATGGTCCTGATGGTGAGTGGTTACTGGTACACCAGCCGCGATCTCAACAGCCGTTTTAAAATCCGCCGCTCATCAGGCTGGGACGTCTATTTCCTGGTCGCGCTGTATGGCTGTATTTTTGTCCTGCAGGGGGTCTTTGCCACCGGCCTTGTCTGGCTGCTGCTGCTGGGCATCTCCGCGCTGGCAAATGCTGTTCAGGTCATACCGGGCGCCCATCTGAAGTGGCAGGTGGAGTTCATGAACTGGAGCTTTCTTGGCATCCAGGCTCCGGTCGTCATTATGCTGGCTTTCGCGATCCTGCTCTGTCTCTACCGCTCCAACTGGGCGGGCAGCGCACGGCTGAACGTTTCAGGCCGTAAAGATCTCTATCAGCGGCTCTCCCGGTCTAACGGCGTGGAGCAACTGCTGTTTCAGTGCATGGAAGAGGGTGAACTGGCGTGGATCACGCTGAAGTCCCGCCGCATCTACATCGGCATGGTTCACGCCTCCACGTTCGAATATGAGAGCACTAAAAACATTGTGCTGATTCCGATGCTGAGCGGCTATCGCGACAGCAAGACGCTGAAGCTGGCGGTGGAGCACAACTACAGCAAATGGTATGCCGAGCATGGCATTACGCTCGACTCGACACCCAAAGATGCGATGTCGTTTCGTAAGGTGATCATGGTTGATCAGATTGAAAGCCTGTCACTGTTCGATCCGGCCAGCGCCACGGCGCTCTCAATGGGCCATCCCCAGGAAGTGGAGAAGAGCCAGGGGAACGAGAACGGCGACAGTCCGGATGATAAAAGCCGGGACACGCAGGGATAATCAAAACCCGCTCCTTTCCCTTCATCAGGCGCGCTCATCAGGCGCCTGAAACCTGCCTTCATCCCCTCTGCCAGCAGCAAAAAGTTACCTGACGTGCGGTGGCCCGGCGAAAAAGCACGGCGGGCCGCGCTCTGCGCCGATTTGCCGTTAAGCTTGTGATGAGACCACTAACGAGGAGTGAATATGGCTCAGCAAAATAAGGTACTGATTATCGGCGCCTCACGCGGTATCGGCCTGGCGGTGGCGCAGGCGTTCGCCGGGCAGGGCTGGCAGGTCACGGCCACCCATCGCAGCGGCATCCCGGCGCAGGGCAACCGGCCGGAAATCCGCTGGCACGCGCTGGATATGACCCAGGCGTCAGCGGTGGAAGAGCTGGCTGGCCAGCTCACCGGTGAGGGGTTCGATGCCATTCTGATTAATGCCGGCATTTCCGGGCCGTCGCACCAGACCCTGTCGCAGAGTGACGACCAGGAACTGGCGCAGCTCTTCCTGACCAATGCCATCGCGCCGGTACGCAGCGCAGAAATATTACTGCCACTGCTGAAGCCGAGTGGTGTGCTGGCACTGACCTCCTCCCAGCTCGGCAGCCTGAATGAAAACCCGGATGCGCAGATGCCGATTTATGCTGCCAG
Source organism: Pantoea sp. GM_Pan_3 (assembly GCF_026541045.1). Taxonomy (NCBI): domain Bacteria; kingdom Pseudomonadati; phylum Pseudomonadota; class Gammaproteobacteria; order Enterobacterales; family Erwiniaceae; genus Pantoea; species Pantoea sp. GM_Pan_3. Next base: position 87,293 of record NZ_JALNVA010000006.1, read on the forward strand.
CAAAGCGGCACTGAACATGTTAAGCCGCACCCTGACCGCTGCTGTGGACGCGCAGGGCGGAACGCTGCTGACGCTGCACCCCGGCTGGGTAAAAACCGACATGGGTGGCGAAAGCGCGCCCCTGACGGCAGAAGAGAGCGCGGAAGGTATCGTCCGGCAGCTGACCCACTGGCGCGGTCGTGGAGGACATCACTACGTCGATTACGCCGGCCAGTCATTGCAGTGGTAAGCCGCGTCGGGGCGGTTACGCCCCGATATCACGCAGCGCTTTGCCCTTCATCAGATTGCGTTCGATGTGCTCCAGCGTCACATGTTTGGTCTCCGGCACCAGCATCATCGTCAGCACGATAAACACCAGATTCAGCGCGCCATAGAACCAGAAGGTGTTGGCATTCCCCAGCTGATCGAGCAGGGTGAGGAAGGTTGCCCCTACAATCATATTGCCGACCCAGTTGGTGGTCGTGGAGGCGGTAATCCCGAAGTCACGCCCTTTCAGCGGCTGGATCTCGGAACAGAGCAGCCAGACAACCGGACCGGCTGCCATCGCAAAGCCCACGATAAACATCAGCAGCATCGCCACCGCAAAATATTTGCGGAAGTCGGTCTCAACGCCGATGTGCAGCAGCGTGCCCAGCACCCCCATCCCCACGGCCATCACCAGAAAGCTGGTGGTAAGCATGGGTTTGCGGCCCCAGCGATCCACAAAGAAGATGGCAATCAGCGTCGCCAGCATGTTGACCAGCCCGACAATCACCGTGCCCCACATCTGCTCACTGGTGCTGGAGAACCCGGCGATGTTGAAGATTTTAGGGGCGTAATACATCACGACGTTCATGCCGGTAAACTGCTGCATCACCTGCAGCAGCATGCCGAGCCACACCGCGCGGCGGAAATTGCCATTCGAGCGGAACAGTGACCAGCCGCGCTGCTTCACCTGCAGGCTTTCCCGGATCTCCTCCAGCTCCTCACGAGCCTGCTCGCTGCTGTTACGCAGCCGGTCCAGAACCCGCTGCGCCTCATTAAACCGACCGTGTGCCGCCAGCCAGCGCGGGCTGTTGGGCAGAAACAGCACGCCGATAAACAGGATCACCGCCGGAATCGCGATGACCCCGAGCATGCCGCGCCAGTTACCGCTGTAGCTGAAAGCCGTGTCGGAGAGATAGGCCACCACAATGCCGGTGGTCAGCATCAGCTGATACATGGAGATCATTGAGCCGCGAATACGCTCAGGCGCAATCTCGGCCAGATAGAGCGGCGCGGTGTAGGAGGCGATGCCTACCGCCAGGCCCAGAATCACGCGCGCGCAGACCAGCGAGGTCACATCCGGTGAGAAGGCTGACCAGAGCGAGCCAATCACAAACAGCGTCGCGCCTGCCAGCATACTTTTCTTGCGTCCCAGCTTTGATGACATCCAGCCCGCCGCCAGCGCACCCAGCGCCGCGCCAAACATCATCGAACTGACCACCCACTCCTGCTGATGGTTGGTGATCTGCAAATCCTTCGCCAGAAACGGCAGGGCACCGGCGATGACGCCAATATCCAGGCCAAACAGCAGGCCGGACAGCGCAGCCATAAAACAGACGAACCAGGTAAAGCGGTTCTGCGTACTTCCCGATTTTTTTGCCGCGCCCATGCGAGTCTCCTTGCGGTAGTCCAGTGTCAACATTGTTAATGTTATGTAAACATAGTCGACGCCAGTGTGTTGCCGATCACACTTCCGACCACTGTTACCGCTCAGTCAGACAGAGACGCAAAATAAAGCATGAGAGATCAATGGTGTGGCGACGGAGGCAAAACAGGGGCAGGGGCACGATTACACAAAGCCGCGCAGATTTTGCAACTCGTCACCGGCGGCATTACACTGCCGCTTTCCTGCTATTGATTGAAGGTGTTTATGTCTGAACCTTTCCAGCGTCAGCCGCTGCCTCTGCCGGGCGGTCACAATAAAGTCCTGCTGCACTCCTGCTGCGCCCCCTGTTCGGGTGAAGTGATGGAAGCGATGCTGGCATCCGGCATTGATTACACGATCTATTTCTACAACCCGAATATTCATCCGCTCAAAGAGTATGAGCTGCGCAAAGAGGAAAATATTCGTTTTGCTGAAAAATTTGGCGTGCCGTTTGTTGATGCTGACTACGACCGGGACAACTGGTTTGAGCGGGCGCGCGGTCTGGAGTGGTCGCCGGAGCGCGGTGAACGCTGCACCATGTGCTTTGATATGCGCTTTGAGCGAACCGCGCTCTATGCGCATGAAAATGGCTTTCCCGTTATGACCAGCTGTCTGGGGATTTCACGCTGGAAAGACATGAAGCAGATTAACAGCTGCGGTGTCCGTGCAGCGGCCGCTTATCCCGATCTGCTCTACTGGGAATTTAACTGGCGTAAAGGTGGCGGGTCGGCGCGCATGATTGAAATCAGCAAGCGCGAAAGTTTCTATCAGCAGGAATATTGCGGCTGTGTCTATTCACTGCGCGACACCAATCGTCATCGCGTTGCTCAGGGACGTGAGCGGATTCAGATTGGTGTGCAGTATTATCAGCCGGATGAGTGATTAACCGGCATCGCGGAAAGTGTCGGCCTGCGCATAACCGCGTGCCGGGCGCGTAACAGGGCGCACCGTGACGGCACAGCGCGGCTGAATCTCCGCGTCGGGCCGCGCGTAGCCGCACAGGGCACAGGGATTCTGCGCCTCTGCCAGCGCTGCGCTGCTCCCATTACTCAGCGGACGCTTGCGGCAGGCGCTCGGCGTGCAGCCCATCATCTGTTTGAATGAGCGGGTAAAGGATTGCTGGCTTTCAAAATGGTATTTCAGCGCCAGGCTGATAATGGGCGTACGGCTGTTTTTTAAATCATGAATACAGGCGTTAAGCTTTTTTCTGCGGATATAGCGCGCCAGCGTTTCATTATGATAGCGGGCAAAGAGTTTCTGCAGATACCATTTGGAATAACCCGCCTTTTCCGAAATATCATCAATACTTAAACGCTGATCGAGATTGTGATTAATCCACTCAGTGATGGAGACAATTACGCTTTCATTATATTTATTGTCGTTCATAGGCACCCCCCGTTTAACGTGCGGGCATTCTGAATTATTTATCTTAATGTGCTTATTCTTTGCGTAAAGATTCTTCAGGATTTGAATCGCAACCTCCCATGAGGTTCATTTAAACGGTGCTTATTAATTAATAAGATGAGATGTAATTAATCTGTTGGTTTTTTTGGCGGAATAAGGCGGCAACCGGCGCGGATGCAGCGCCAGCCCGGATGAGCACTTCGCCACCGCACAGCGCATCAATAGATTTTTTTCCGCGACCTGCCAGGCTTACGACTCACCTTTAACCTGGAGAATCCCGGATGGGCCCGACATTTCTGCTGAAGAAACCGCTTGCTGTGCTGCTGACCTCGCTGGCCTTGCTGACCTCTCTCCCCACCCGTGCCGCCACAACCTATGGCGAACAGCTGGAAGGCTTTCACTACCCTTATCCTCTGCACCATTTTGATTTTTTATCGCAGCAGCAGTCGCTCAGCATGGGCTATATGGATGTGAAACCCGTCGCGCGTGCCAACGGGAAAACCGTGGTGCTGATGCACGGTAAAAACTTCTGTGGTGCCACCTGGGAAGAGACCATCCGCGCCCTCAGTCAGCAGGGATACCGCGTTATCGCGCCCGATCAGATTGGCTTCTGCAGCGCCACCAAACCCGGCCGCTATCAGTACAGCTTTCAGCAGCTGGCTGACAATACGCATCAGCTGCTTGCCCGTTTGGGTGTGGAGAAGGCGGTAATTGTGGGTCACTCCACCGGCGGGATGCTGGCGACGCGCTATGCGCTGATGTACCCGCAGCAGACGCAGAAGCTGGTGCTGGTTAATCCGATAGGGCTGGAGGACTGGAAAGCGAAAGGGGCGCCGTGGCGTTCCGTCGATCAGTGGTATCAGCGGGAACTCAGGCTCAGCGCAGAGGGCATTAAGAAGTATGAGCAGCAGACCTACTACGCGGGCCGCTGGAAACCTGAATATGACAAATGGGTCGATATGCTGGCCGGACTCAACAGCGGGCCGGGGCATGAGAAGGTGGCGTGGAACTCCGCCTTAATCTACGACATGATTTTCACGCAGCCGGTGTTTTATGAGTTCGGCGATCTGAAGGTGCCGACCACGCTGATGATCGGCACGTCTGACACCACGGCTATCGGCAGCGATATCGCCCCGCCAGCGGTGAAAGCGCGGCTGGGCGATTACAGGGTGCTCGGTAAAGCGGTCGCAAAACGCATTCCGGGGGCGCGGCTGATTGAGTTTCCGGGCCTGGGGCACGCGCCGCAAATGGAAGAGCCTGCAAAGTTTAATCAGACCCTGCTCGACGATCTGGCGCGTCCCTGACCCTTCAGCCGCGGCGGCGGCTGAGGTTACACCGCGACACGCTTCTGCTTTTTACGCTGGTACATCCGCTCATCGCTGTCGTGCAGCAGCTGTTCCAGCGACTGCGGCTGCGCCGGATCGAATTCGACGATGCCGGAAGAGAACTGCAGATGGTAACGACGATTCAGGCTGATCGACTGCTGGCGCAGATAGCAGGCAAACTGCTGTAACAGCGCTTCGCTCTGCTGCTGCGACATGCCATTGAGCAGCACCACAAACTCGTCGCCGCCCAGTCGGGCAAAGAGATCGGAGTGTTTAAACACCACCTTCATCGCGTCGGCAAAGTCCATCAGCGCCCGGTCGCCTTCGCGATGGCCCAGCGAGTCGTTGATCTGCTTGAACTTGTCGAGGTCGAGAAACGTCAGTGAGGCTGGCCGGTTTTTCATCCGGCATTCGTTCAGCACCATCTGTCCCAGGGTCATAAAGCCGCGGCGATTGGTTATCTGCGTCAGTTCGTCGCAGGTGGCGGTCTGAAAGGCGACCAGCTCCGCTTCAGCCATCGCGGCCAGGTCACGCATGGTAGCCTGATCCTCTTCATCAAACTGGCGCGGCTCGCGTCCGATGATGCAGAGCGTACCCAGTTTAGCGCCGCCTGGTGCACGCAGCGGACAGCCGGCATAAAAACGGATGTGTGGATCGCCGGTGACGAGCGGGTTGTCGTGAAAACGCTCATCTTTGTGCGCATCTTCAACAATCATGATCTCATCCTGCAGGATAGCGTGTCCGCAGAAGGAGATATTGCGCGGCGATCCCGGCGGTGCAAAGCCCTGAGCCGATTTAAACCATTGATGGTCAGCTTCCAGCAGGCTGACTAACGCGATAGGCACGTCAAACAGGCGGCGGGCCAGACGGGTTAAACGATCAAAACGTTCCTCCGCGGTGGTGTTCATGATGTTCAGCGCACGCAGCTGCGATAAACGTTGTGCCTCGTCGGCAGGAATGTCAGGTGCTTTCATCACAGAGACCTTTGTTGGTTTAGCCGAAGCCAGGTTCTGGTGTTTGCCTTTTGGCGGAGAAGAAGAGCGTGACATCGCGATCACGCTCTTTATGAGGAGGGGATCAGAGCACCTTTTGTTCGGCGAGATCAAGAGCGAAATAGCTGAAAATCAGGTCTGCACCGGCACGTTTGATCGCCCCGAGGCTTTCCAGCACCACGTTACGCTCGTCAATCGCACCGGCCGCTGCGGCAAACTTGATCATCGCGTATTCGCCACTCACCTGATAAGCCGCCAGAGGCAGTTCGGTGCGCTCACGGATGTCACGCAGGATATCCAGATAGGCACCTGCCGGTTTCACCATCAGTGAATCTGCGCCCTGAGCCGCGTCGAGCAGTGATTCACGAATCGCTTCACGGCGGTTCATCGGGTTCATCTGATACGTTTTACGATCGCCTTTCAGCGCCGTGCCCGCGGCTTCACGGAACGGGCCGTAGAAGGAGGAGGCAAACTTGGTGGAGTAGGACATGATTGCGGTCTGGGTGAAGCCCGCCGCGTCCAGCGCGCGACGAATCGCCTCAACCTGCCCATCCATCGCCGCCGACGGGGCGATAAAATCGGCTCCGGCTGCGGCAGCAACGACTGCCTGCTTACCCAGGTTTTCCAGGGTGGCATCGTTGTCGACACCGTGATCGCAGAGCACGCCACAGTGGCCGTGGCTGGTGTATTCGCAGAAGCAGGTGTCAGACATGACGATCATCTCCGGCACGGTCTCTTTGCAGATGCGCGACATGCGGGCCACCAGACCGTTTTCGTTCCACGCATCGCTGCCGGTGGCATCGGTGTGGTGCGAAATACCAAAGGTCATGACCGAGCGGATACCGGCTTTGGCGATACGCTCAATCTCATAAGCGAGACGTTTTTCCGGAATACGCATCACGCCAGGCATCGCCTGAATCGGTTTGTAGTCGTCGACCTCTTCTTCAACAAAAATGGGCAGAGCCAGATCGTTCAGGCTCAGGGATGACTCCTGGAACATTTCACGCATTGACGCGCTGGCGCGCAATCTTCTTGGGCGCTGGATAAGGGAATAATCAGACATTTTCATTCTTACGCAGGTGAAAAAAGTGACAACAGTTTACTCCCTTTGCCCGCAGGGCATGAAGGATTGTGTGCGGTAGGGAGGGGGAAAAATGCTCTCCCGCCGGGCGGCGGGAGAGCAGAACGATTACTCGTTGATATCCGGATGCTGCTGCACCAGATTTTTACGTTTCGCTTCCAGACGGGCGATCTCTGCGTCGATATCTTCGATTTTATTCTCGATGTTATCGTGATGCTCCTGCAGAATCTCGCGCGCTTCTTCCATATCTGACGCGGCCGGTGTGGCGCCTTTCAGCGGCTTGTTCGCAGTCTCTTTCATGAACAGACCGGTAATCAGACCAATCACGGCCACGACCATCAGATAGTAGGCAGGCATGTAGAGGTTGTCGGTTGACTCAACCAGCCAGGCGGCCAGCGTAGGGGTCAGACCGGCAACCAGTACCGAGATGTTAAAGGCACTGGCCAGCGCACTGTAGCGGATGTGGGTCGGGAACATGGCAGGCAGTGACGAAGCCATCACACCGGTGAAGGAGTTCAGGATCACCGCCATCAGCAGCAGACCACCAAAAATCATGCCCAGCACGCCACTGTTGATCATCATGAAGGCAGGGATCGAGAAGACCATCAGGGCGAGACTGCCGATGATAACAAACGGGCGGCGGCCAAAACGGTCACTCATCATGCCGATCATCGGCTGAACAAACAGCATCCCGATCATGATGGCGATGATAATCATCACACCGTGATCTTCGCTGTAGTGCAGGTTATGCGACAGGTAGCTCGGCATGTACGTCAGCAACATGTAGTAGGTGACGTTTGTGGCGATGACCAGACCGATACAGGAGAGCAGGCTGCGCCAGTGTTTGGTCGCAATCTCTTTGAAGGAGACTTTCGGGCCATCCTGCAGACCTTCGCGGTCACCCTGTTCCAGCTTGTCCACGTGCTGCTGGAATGCCGGGGTCTCTTCCAGCGCATGACGCAGGTAAAGACCGATGATGCCCAGCGGCAGCGCAACGAAGAACGGCAGACGCCAGCCCCACTCAAGGAAGTTCGCTTCCCCGATAATGGAAGAGATCAGCACGACCAGACCCGCACCCAGCACGAAGCCGGCAATGGAGCCAAAGTCGAGCCAGCTTCCCATGAAGCCGCGTTTGCGGTCAGGCGAATATTCGGCCACGAAGATCGAGGCACCGGTATATTCACCGCCCACCGAGAAGCCCTGTGCCATCTTCGCTAACAGCAGCAGAATCGGCGCCCAGATGCCGATGGAGGCATAGGAGGGGATCAGGCCGATACAGAAGGTACTGACCGACATGATGATAATGGTGATGGAAAGAATTTTCTGACGACCATATTTGTCGCCCAGCATACCGAAGAACAGACCACCCAGCGGTCGGATCAGGAAGGGCACAGAGAAGGTACCCAGCGCCGCGATCATCTGAACGCCTGGCGACGCATCCGGGAAGAAGACTTTACCCAGCGCATAGGCCACAAAGCCGTAAACGCCGAAGTCAAACCACTCCATCGCGTTACCCAGAGAGGCCGCCGTGATGGCTTTACGTAAACGGGCATCATCAATGATGGTGACATCATTGATCCCAATTGGTTTTACACGCTTCCTACGCAATTTCATAGAATTACCCTGTAATGGAACACGAAAGTTCTCAACGGCGCGAGCCGGATGAATCGTACAGACCGCCACGTTGAGAAATTTAAGCATAGCCGTAAATACGCGCTGTTTTAGCGCCCGTTAACACAATAATTACTGTTGTGATTATTGCGAACAGCGACAGAGTATACCGTTTTTGTGTGATATCTGTCATGTTTGGGCTACATGTAGCCTCTTTTTGCCACTGATAAGGCTATTTATCTCCGCAAAAAAATTATCACTCTGCGTGACAATCGCCGCTTTTTTCAGCACTTGAGCGGCGGTCCTCACGCTTTTCCGGACGGGAGAAATGACGGGCTGGAGGAGGGAGGGAGCGCGAAGGAGATGACCCTGACAAAAGGGAGAACCGCGACGGGCCAATCGGCTATCGGCGTTCTGTCGTCAGACGCCGGTAGCCGGTCAGGTCGTAAGGGCCAGGTCCGGCTCGACGGGCCGGTCGCCCTGTTCGGCCAGCCAGGCAATCAGCCCCGCATTGTCCAGCGGACGCGCGTAATAGTAGCCCTGAATAAAGACCACGCCGCGCTGTTGCAGATAACGGAACTGCAAGGCGGTTTCGACCCCTTCGCCCAGGACTTCCAGCTCCAGCTCATGACTGAGCTGGATAATGGCATCCAGAACGGGTGTTCTGCCCTCAAGCGACTCGATGGTGTTGATAAAGCCCCGATCAATCTTGAGATAATCCAGCGTGAAGGTCTGTAAATAGCTCAGCGAACAGTGACCCGTGCCAAAATCGTCAATCGCGACTTTCATGCCGCAGTGACGCAGGTGTTCCAGTTTGCGTGCCACCGCCGCGCCCTCTTTGATCAGGCTGCGCTCGGTCAGCTCCAGCGTAATCAGGAACTGCTTATCCCTGACCTGTTCAGCAAAGTGCAGCATATCGTCGACAAAGTCAGGATGCTGCAGGTGCTCCGCCGCCACGTTAATTCCCAGGTGGAAATGGGGCTCTACCTGCCAGCTCCGGACATCCTCTGCGACCAACGCCAGCAGGTGGCGGGTCAGCGGCACAATCATGCCTTCCGCTTCTGCGGCACCGATAAAAATATCCGGCCGCACGCCGTTGCCGTCCGGGGTTGTCCAGCGCAGCAGCGCCTCAACACCGACGCAGCGCTGCAGCCGGTTGTCATAGACCGGCTGATAGTGCGCCCTGAACTGGCCGCTGGCGATAGCGCGCCGGATCTCATCGCGCCAGGAAATACGTCGCTGCAGCCAGTTCGCCATTATCATCATCAGCAGAATAGAGAAGATTGCCGCCATCGGCATAATGATAAACATCACCTGACGCCAGGCCGAAATCAGCTCCGTGGGCGAGGCTATCAGCGTGACCGTCAGCGGATAGCGCTGGGAGGATGCCTGATAAATCGACGGTTTGAACCAGCTGTCGGCGGCGATTTGCGGATCGCCATAGGAGATGGGCGCGCCGTCACTGAAATCCATGCTGAAATGGTAGCGATGGGTGCTGCTGATGGCGCGCATAAAATCGATCAGATACTGCCCATCGATTACCGCCCAGAAACTTTCGCCGTCGGGCAGGTCGCGCACAAAAATCACGGCGGGACGCGTCGGCACACCGGCGGTACCGGCAATCGACAGGCTCCACCAGGCTTTACCGGTGACGGGGGCATCACGCAGGATCATCGCTTTCAGCGGGGCAGGACGTGAACCATACACCGATGAACAGGCAATTTTTCCCTGCTCCATTTTACCGATAGCGCGAAAATAGGGATTAAGCGAGCCGATGCGCTGCAGCTGGTTTTCAATCTGGCTGCAGGGCACCTGATCAAACTGGCGCAGCTCGGTAATCATATTCCAGGCGCTGTCGCTCATTCTCTCCGCCTGGGATAGCAGGGTTTCTGCCGCGCTCATCTGCTGCTGATGAACGGTGTGGCGCGCATCCAGTGCGGTAAAAAACAGGCCAATAACCAGAGGCAGCAGGCCGGAGATAATAATCACCAGCCTGGCGTAGTCGCGTTTTCGTTTTAGTAGCGGCACCGCAAAATCCTCTGAATATTATTGGTGTTATCAGGAGGCGCTAATCCGCTGCGCAGAATAACATCTCTCCGGGCGGAGCAGATTAGCGTTTTTGCAATCAATCAGACTGACTCAGGTCAATTATCGAACAGTGCGTGTCATTTATGTGACGTTTGTTTTGTCTTTATTGCGATTCAGCGACACAAATTCAGCAGGCAGGACGCGAGGGATAACGGGCGATGCGCAGCGGTGGGCGAAAGACCCTGCGCCGTCACGGGACGGTCGCAGGGCGGGCGCGTGAATGAAGAATTAATCAGTAAAAAAGATCTGCTTCAGCGCCACTTCCACCCCGCGCAGTTCAGCCAGTCCTTTCAGGCGGCCAATGGCGGAATAGCCGGGGTTGGTGCGTTTATGCAGGTCATCCAGCATCTGATGGCCGTGGTCGGGGCGCATAGGAATGGCCCGCAGGTTGCCCGCCCGACGACGGCGCTGCTCTTCCTCCAGAATGACCCTGATCACCCCCACCATATCGACATCCCCCGCCAGATGCGCCGCCTCATGGAAACTGGCGGGATTCTCTTCACGCTTCGTGGCGCGCAGATGGACAAAATTGATACGGTCGGCGTAGGTTTCCGCCATCTCAACCAGCGCATTGTCGGCCCGCACGCCGTAGGAGCCGGTGCAGAAACAGAATCCGTTGTGCAGACTGTCGACGGTTTCCTTCAGCCACTGCATATCTTCCTGTGTGGAGATAATGCGCGGCAGGCCCAGGATAGGACGCGGTGGATCGTCCGGGTGCACCGCCAGTTTTACGCCAGCCTCTTCCGCCACCGGCACGATGGCGCGCAGGAAGGTCGCCATATGTTCACGCAGTTTTGCTTTGTCGATGCCGTCATACTGCGCCAGCTGCGCCTGAAACTGCTCCAGCGTGTACCCCTCTTCGGCGCCGGGCAGGCCCGCGATGATATTGCGCACCAGCGTGTTTTTCTCGTCCTCGCTCATCGCGGCAAAGCGCGCTCTGGCCGCCTGCTGCTCGGCCGCGTTGTAGTCCTGCTCTGCACCCGGACGTTTTAACAGGCAGAGTTCAAACGCGGCGAACGCGTCGGCATCGAAGCGCAGCGCCTTAGCGCCATCGGGCAGCGTCCAGGCGAGGTCGGTCCGCGTCCAGTCCAGCACCGGCATGAAGTTATAGCAGACGGTATCAATGCCGCAGGCGGCCAGATTGCGGATCGACTGCTGATAATTGGCGATATAGCGCAGGTAGTCGCCGCGCTGGGTTTTAATCGCTTCATGAACCGGAATGCTCTCCACGACTGACCAGACCAGCCCTTTTTCCGCCAGCAGGGCCTGCCGGGCTTTGATCTCCTCAACCGGCCAGATCTCGCCGTTGGGAATGTGATGCAGTGCGGTAACGATGCCGGTCGCGCCTGCCTGACGCGCATCATCCAGTGAAACCGGATCGTTCGGGCCGTACCATCGCCAGGTATGTTCCATGTTTGCTCCTTAACTGTGATGTGGCCCAGTGGTCAGGCCGCTGGACCAAGAGTATGATAGTGTGCAAAACAAGGCCGTGATCCGGATCGCAGCATCATAAACTGCATCGGCCAGCGGGCCGATTGAGCAGGACAGGAGGAGAGGACAATGACCCTGGCAGCCATTAAAACGGAGCGGCTCTACCGTCAGATAGCCAACGCCATCATGGCCGGTATCACGCGCGGTGACTTTGTCGCTGGCGGGCTGCTGCCGCCGGAGCGCGAGCTGGCAAAACAGCTGGGCGTCAGCCGATCATCCGTGCGTGAAGCGCTGATTGCGCTGGAGATGACCGGCTGGGTCGATATCCGCACCGGCACCGGGGTGTTTGTCGCCCAGCCGCTGCCGCAGGCCGGAGTTACGCAGGAGAGTGAGGCCTGCAGTCTGCAGGATCTGTTGCAGGCCCGTGAAGCCTTCGAAGGGATGCTGGCGGGCTTTGCCGCCCGAAACGGTACGCCGGAACAGCGGGCGGCCCTGCTGGCGCTGGCCGCTGAGCTGCAGCAGCATCAGGAAAACGATGCCGCCTTTCTGGCTAAGGACAAACGCTTCCACCTGCTGATCAGCGAGATGAGTGGCAATGATGTGCTGCGCGACCTGCTGGAACAGCTCTGGAACAAGCGCCACAGCTCCCATGTCGAGCGGCTGGAGCGCCATTTTGCTGATAACAGCTTTGCGCTGGAGATGAACGCTGACCATCAGCAGATTGCCAGCGCGATCGTGGCGGGGGATGAGGCGGCTGCCCGTCAGGCCATGGAGAACCATCTGCGGCACGTCCAGCAGCGCTTACTTGGTTAAGCCCCGCACCCGTTTAGGTCGTCCGGTGCCCAGCAGAATGGCCAGACGGCTGCCGCCGGGCGTGGTTTCCATCAGGATTTTCGTGATGCTGGTAAGCGGCACCGACAGCAGCATGCCAACCGGGCCCAGCAGCCAGCCCCAGAAGACCAGGGAGAGGAACACCACCAGCGTCGACAGGCCCAGACCCCGGCCCATCAGGCGCGGTTCCAGCATATTGCCAAACACCATATGAATGGCCGTAAACAGGGCGGCCACCATCGCAGCATCAAACAGGCTGTTCAGCAGGAGCGCCTGCAGGAAGGGCGGGATACCGGCAATGATCGGGCCGATGTTGGGAATGAAATTGAGGATAAACGCCACCACGCCCCACAGCAGTGCGAACTTCACATCCAGCAGAAAGAGCGTCAGCCAGACCGCCACGCCGGTGATCAGGCTCACCAGAGTTTTCAGCGCCAGATAGTGGGTCACCCCTTTCAGCGCTTTGTGCAGCCCGGCGATGCGAATCTTAGGATTCACCAGCGCGTTACGCATTTTGTAGGGCAGGTGATGGACCTCAAACAGCATAAAGACGACAGTCAGTACCAGCAGCACGGTGTTAGTCATCGCGCCGGAAAAGCCGCTCAGCGCCACCGTGGCCAGATTCATCATGGTGTTGGGGTCGAAATGTTTGATCAGAACGTCGGTTGAGATGTTGAGATGAAAGCCCGCGGCCAGATGCTGCAGCACCGTCATTTTCTGCTCCATGGTGGCGCGCAGCTGCGGGTAGAGATCGGAAAACTCGCTCATTGAGCTGGCGATGATGGCGCCCAGCAGCACCATGACGCAGAAGATCACTGTGATCACCAGCCCGATCGCCAGCCCGCGGCGGAAGCCACGCCGCATCAGCATCGTCACCAGCGGGTTGAGTACAATGGCAAAGAAAGCCGCCAGCAGCAGCGGGACCAGAATGTCGGACGCTGCCCGCACCCCGGCGAGGATAATGACCAGCATTGCCAGTTTGATCAGAATATTTTGTCCGATCTTTTCCCGTTGCAGCTCGCTCATTCCCTCTCCCGTGACGTAAATTGGCTGTTGACAGTGTAGCTGAAAGAAAATTAACAATCTGATTTATCAGAGAAACGGTAAAGCGCGGCGGCAGAAGGGGGCCTTAATCAGCGCCACCACACTCCACTTTCGCGGCAGGGTTTTTGTCCGGCACGCTGCGGCTGGTTGACGGCGCAGCGCCGATACGTCAGCGGTGAAAGCGGGTATAGTCGACGGATAAACCTTATCATACAGCCTGATACGAGCGGGATCTCTTATGCCTGAACAGCCCACAGTGGAACCGGCCACCCCAACCGGCAACTTCCGTCTCACGCTGCTGATCCTCTCTATTGTGGCCTATAACTTTGCCAGCTATCTCACTATCGGTCTGCCGCTGGCGGTGCTGCCGGGATGGGTACATGACCAGCTGGGATTCAGCGCCTTCTGGGCGGGTGTGGTGATCAGCCTGCAGTATGTGGCGACGCTGCTGAGTCGCCCCCACGCCGGGCGTTACGCCGATCTCTGGGGACCAAAGAAGGTCGTGGTGATCGGGCTGGTGGGCTGCCTGATCAGCGGTCTCTGTATTCTGCTGGCGGCGCTGAGCGACTCGCCGATGACAAGCCTGACGCTGCTCTGTGCGGGACGGGTGATTCTGGGTCTGGGCCAGAGCTTTACCGGCACCGGCACCTCGTTATGGGGCGTTGCGCGGGTCGGTTCGCTGCATATTGGCCGGGTCATCTCCTGGAATGGCATCGTCACCTATGGCGCGATGGCGATTGGCGCGCCGCTCGGCGTGGTGATCTTCCGGGCGGGTGGCCTGCTCTGGCTGTCGCTGGTCATTGTCGCTATCTGCGTGGCGGGCATTGTCTGCGCCGTACCGCGTCCGGCCGTCAAAGCCAGCCGGGCCAGGCCGCTGCCGTTTCGTGCGGTGCTGGGAAAAATTGCCGGCTTTGGCGCGATACTGGCGATGGGCTCGGCGGGGTTCGGGGTTATCGCCACCTTTATTACGCTGTTCTATCAGGATAAAGGCTGGGAGGGTGCCGCCTTTGCCCTCTCCCTGTTCAGTGCCGCCTTTGTTGGCACGCGCCTGCTGTTCCCGAATGCCATTAACCGCCACGGCGGCCTGCGCGTTGCCAGCCTCTGCCTGGCGGCGGAAGCTGCCGGACTCTTTCTGGTCGCGGCGGCGGGCGACCCCTGGATGGCAAAAGCGGGCGCGTTTCTGACCGGCGCCGGTTTTTCGCTGGTCTTCCCTGCGCTGGGAGTCGTCGCGGTGAAGGTGGTGCCGCAGCAGAATCAGGGCAGTGCGCTGGCGACTTACACCGCGTTTATGGATCTGTCGCTGGGCATTACCGGGCCGATCGCCGGATTTATCATGAACTATGCAGGCGTGTCGCAGGTGTATCTGCTCACGGCGCTGCTGGTCTGCGTTGCGTTTGTCTGCACGCTGCGCCTGCAACGGCGTCAGGCGCTGTCACCGGCAGCCGACGAGACTGCGCCGTAAAACGCGCCCGGGCGGGCCAGCCATCTTTTCAGCGCCTGCCAACACCGGGTTCAGGCCTGCAGCAGTTCAATACTGTGGCGGATCTGCCGTTCCGTTTCATCCGGTGTCCAGCTGTTGAGCTGGCTTGAGAAGGGCTCAAAGGCGTAGATCCCCTTATAGCCCAGCATCTCCAGCCGTTTAACCTGCACGACGCTGTTCAGCACATCGCTGTCACTCAGCATAATGCGCTCCTCATCGGTCAGCTCAGCGGTGGGCCGACGATCTTCCACGCCCGACAGGTGCACCAGCCCAATCTGTTGCACGTCGACACCCGTTAGGAACTCCTCTTCCGCCTTTTCATAGAGATGGTGATGGAAGGTATCCAGCACCAGCTTAAAGGGTACGCCTGCGGCGGCGATGAGTCGCTGCGCCTCTGCGGCCGAGCGCAGTGAGCTGACCGGGAATCCCAGCGGCTCCACCAGCCCCTGAATGCCATAGTGTTCAAAGCGCGGCGCCAGCTGCTGTATCGCCGCCTGCGTCTCCTGAGGCGACAGGGCAATCCCCTCATTCAGTGGACACATCACCAGCGCCTTCGCACCCGTCTGCTGTGCGGTCTGCAGCAACAGCTCTGCGCGGGTCAGCAGATCGTCATCAATACGGTTAAACGGATAGAGCGCATTAATGGTGACGATATCAATCTGATATCTGTCGGTCAGGGCGCGCAGCTGGTCGGGCGTCAGATCGTCTGTCACGCTGCCACCCGGCATGTCATTACGCAACTCAACCTTGCTCAGCCCCAGGCGATGAACCAGCTGAAAAAAGGCCTCCAGCGAGAGCCGGGGAGCAATTTTGCGGTTGATACAGAAACGGGTCGGATCGATAGCCATGTGATTACCCCGAAACAGAAGAAGATTACGACTAAAGAAAACATTTATTTCATTAATAGTGAATTATGAAATAGAGATTATTGGATCTGCCTCGCATTAATTTCATATTTCGTTTCAGCCGGGTGCTGCCTCGCGGGGTTTATCCCGCAGAGAACCGCGCCGTGATGGTCTTAAGCCGCGCCTGCCGGGCTGGGGATTGCGGCAATGGGCGCTCTCCGGACGTCAGGAGCGCGCCAGGCGCAAGCCGACGGAGAAAATGCGATCTGTGCCGCTAAAAGCAAATCTTCCAAAAAGAATTATTTGAAAAATTTATTCCAATGCAATAGCTTCATAGCACGCTTTCAGCTTTGCCTGGTCAGGCAGCGCGGCAGGTCGCATGGTTCGTCTGCAGGGAACTTAACCATCTAATGAGGCAACATCATGACAATCACAGGTAACTTTATTGGCGGCAAAATTACGTTCAGCGCCAGCAACGAAACCATTCCTGTTTACGACCCGGCAACCGGCAAAGTGGTACGTGAACTGACGCAGAGTACCGCCGATGAAGTGGTTCAGGCGATTGGCGTCGCACATGCGGCCTTTGCCGAATGGTCGAAAACCTCGCCCCTGCGCCGGGCCCGTGTCCTGTTCAACTTTAAGGCCCTGATGGAGCAGCATCGTGACGAGCTGGCGGCGCTGATTGTTTCTGAGCATGGCAAAGTCTGGTCTGATGCGCTGGGTGAACTGACGCGTGGCATTGAAGTGATCGAGTTTGCCTGCGGCATCCCGCACCTGCTGAAAGGCGAATACTCCCCTAACGTCGGCGGCGGCGTTGACAGCTATTCGCTGATGCAGCCGGTCGGCGTCGTGGCGGGCATTACGCCGTTTAACTTCCCGGCGATGGTGCCGCTCTGGATGTTTCCGATCGCACTGGCCTGCGGCAACACCTTTGTCCTCAAGCCACCGGCACTGGACCCCTCGGCGTCTGTGCGGATGGCTGAACTGCTGACCGAGGCGGGCCTGCCTGATGGGGTCTTCAACGTGGTGCACAGCTCAAATGAAGACGCGGAGCAGCTCTACAAAGATCCGCGTATCGCCGCCGTCAGCTTTGTCGGTTCCTCCGGCGTGGCTGAGCACATCTACAAAACCGCCAGCGCGCATGGCAAACGGGTGCAGGCGTTTGGCGCGGCGAAAAACCACGCCATCGTGATGCCGGATGCCGATCTGGATGCCACCGTCAACGCCATCATGGGCGGTGCCTTTGGTTCTGCCGGTGAACGCTGCATGGCGCTGCCGGTCGTGGTCGCCGTGGGCGATGATACCGCCGACAAGCTGATTGCCCGCCTGACCCCGCTGGTGCAGGCACTGCGCATCGGCCCCGGTATGAATCAGGGGGCTCTGGAGAATGAGATGGGGCCGGTGGTTTCAGCGGCGCACCAGAAGAAGGTGCTGGGCTACATCGACAAAGGCGAACAGGAAGGCGCGAAGCTGGTGGTCGATGGGCGTCATGTCCAGGTCGAAGGGCATGCTGAGGGATACTACGTCGGCGGCACGCTGTTTGATAACGTCACCTCTGACATGGTGATCTGGCGTGAAGAGATTTTTGGTCCGGTGCTGAGCATCATGCGCGCGGCGGATTACGACAGTGCGCTGCAGCTGGTTAACAGCCATGAGTTTGGCAACGGCAGCGCCATTTTTACCAGCAACGGTCACACCGCGCGTGACTTTGTGCAGAACGTTGAAGCGGGCATGGTGGGCGTCAACGTGCCGGTTCCGGTGCCGATGGCATTCCACAGCTTTGGCGGCTGGAAGCGCTCGGTGTTTGGCGCGCTCAACGTGCACGGGCCGGATGGCGTGCGCTTCTACACCCGCATGAAAACCGCCACCGTGCGCTGGCCATCCGGTCAGCAGACCGTGTCTGAATTCAGTATGCCGACCTTAGGCTGATTTATTTCCACGCTGGCAGGATGCGCGACCGGCAGATCACTCTGCCGGTCTTTCTGTTCGCAGGCGGGCTGCACGTCACGCCCGCGCGGCAACTGCAGCGACAACCGTGACAGAGAGGAGGATCAGGATGTCTTTACTGTCGAAAGCCCAGGCCCCTGATGCGCAGGGTCGTATTCAGCATGTGACGCCTGAACGCGCCGGCTGGCGCTATGTCGGGTTTGATGCTTATCTGCTGAAAAAAGGGGAAACCCTGCACCTTACCAGCGGGGATAAAGAGCTCTGTCTGGTGCTGGTGGCCGGACTCGCCTCGGTGAAAACCCGTCACGCGGCGTTTCCCGGGATTGGTCAGCGCATGTCGCCCTTTGAGCGCGTGCCGCCTTACTCCGTTTATGTGCCGCACGATGATGAGGTGGTGGTTTACGCGGACAGCGATCTGGAGCTGGCGGTCTGCAGCGCGCCCGGTCACGGGCATCTGCCTGCACGACTGATTACGCCCGCGGACGTGGGCGTTGAGCATCGCGGCAAAGGGCGCAATCAGCGTCTGGTGCACAATATTCTGCCCGATGACAAACCGGCTGACAGCCTGCTGGTGGTCGAGGTTTATACCAATGAGGGCGACACCAGCTCTTACCCCAGCCACAAGCATGATGAAGAGAGTGAAAACGAAACCCTTCTGGAAGAAACCTACTATCACCGTTTCGATCCGGAACCCGGCTTCGCCATGCAGCGCGTTTATACCGACGATCGCTCACTGGATGCCTGTATGGCACCTTACAATCGCGATGTGGTGATGGTGCCGCGCGGCTATCACCCGGTTGCGACGCTGGCGGGATACAACAACTACTATCTGAACGTGATGGCGGGGCCTGTGCGGCTGTGGAAGTTTACCTGGGAGAAAGATCACGCCTGGGTGAACAGCGAGAATTATCCGCGTAACACCTAGCCTACGGCGGCGTCAGAAAAGCAGTCTCTCAGCTATAAGGGCAGCGGGTCACGCTGCCCTTTTTTGCGCCCTGAAATCAGCTGGTGCCGGCGTTGTTGAGCGCCAGCGACACAGCCAGCGTCTGCGCCAGGCAGAGAGAGGCAACCTGCGAACGGAAGCCATCCACCTGGGCTTCACGCACCACAAAGCAGACGTCGCTGAAGGCGGCCAGCGGACTGACCTGGCTGTCGGTAATCGCAATCTGATGTGCGCCGCGTCGGGCGCCCATCTCCACCACTTCGACCGCTTCACGCGCATAGGGTGAATAGCTGATGGCAATCACCACATCTTTAGGGTTAACGAGGCTGAGCTGCTCGGTAAACATCCCGCCCAGGCCATCAATCAAAAACGCGCGCCGCTCCAGATGACGCAGCGCGTAGACCAGATAGGAGGCGACGCTGAAGGAGCGGCGCAGGCCAATCACATAGATGTTCTCTGCCTCGCTCAGCAGTTTTACCGCCTTGTTCAGCTGTTCAGGATTCACCTGCATCGCCAGCTGCTGCAGCGCCTGGCTGTTTACCATCGTAAAGACGTTGAGGATCTCCGACGGGCTCTCAGGGGCGCTGGCGTTGTCATCGGTGGATGTCTGACGGAACAGACGTGCACGCTCGGTGTAGTTGACCGTCTCTTCCATCAGGTGCTGACGAAAAACCTGTTTCATTTCGTTGAAACCGCTGAAGCCAAAAGCATTAGCAAAGCGAATCAGGGTAGAGGGGGGCACATCGGCCTGCTGGGCAATCGAGGCGACGGTATCAAACGCAATACTGTTACTGTTATCAAGAATGTAGCGCGCAACCTGTTTAAGACGTTTGCTCAGCGTTTCGTAGCGGCGACGAATATCGTCCTGCAACAGAGAAAGTTGGGTGGGATTATTGTTCATCACTTCTGCCCGAATAATTAGAATAATGGCTGTATAATGAGCGCTATAGTATCAGATGGATGGAAAATTTCATTTGTTTGCGTCAATCGTGCGGTTTATTTCATGGCTTTATGAAATGGTTCACAGATTGGCTTGAGAGCCCGGTACGCGCTTCTTCACAGGCGATAAGCGGGTGAAAACCGGCGTTAAATATCTGTGGCGGGTGAGAAATGCGGTCAGGATCTATCTGGCAACAACGCATCAGCCAGATGAGCCGGGAACACGGTCAGAAGAGGAAAGCGTCCCGCGTCAGGGATGACGCGGGCCGAGCATGCCATGGATGGCGGGTGTCGCGTCTTTCCGATCTGACCGTGTTCCCGGCGTCTGCACTTTCTCAAAGCGGCTTTTAGCAGAACAGCATCAGGCGCGCGCCGCGCGCCAGTATTCAATCAGCCGCAGATAGTTACCTTTGACGCGCGCAATCAGCGCCTGATCGTCCAGTTCCCCCTGCAGCCACTCGCGTGAAGGCTGACCAAAAATAGTCCGGCCCACCGCAAAGCCTTTTACCCAGGGTGCACTGGCCGCCGCGGCAAAGCCCGCTTTCAGCGTCTCTTCGGGCGCATCCAGACCCAGTAGCAGAATGCCGCGACAGTACGGGTCCTGCTGCTCAATCAGCGTGCCGATCGCCTCCCAGCACGCTGCAGACAGCGGCGGCAGTTTCCACCAGTCAGGCTGGATGCCCAGAGAATAAAAATGGCGCAGAATGTCCACGTAATGCGCTTCATTCCTGTCCGGATTGCTCTCAGGCAGGATCACTTCCAGCAGCAGCTCATGGCCGCTTTTGTTACAGCCCTGCCAGACATCGAGTATCAGGTCATCCTGCTCTTTGCGCAGTTCTGCGCTGTCGTGAGGATGGTAAAACACCAGACACTTCACCACATGCTCAGCGGGCCAATCGATCAGCTGCGAACCGATATTGCCATGCTCCAGACGCAGCGGACGTGAGCCGGGCTGCTCAATCGGACGGCCAATCCACCACTGCTTACCGGTAATCGCATTCAGCGCTTTCTGCCCGTAGGTGGTATCCGCCAGAATCCCGCTTTTATTCTCTAACCCCGCCTCTTCGGCAGCCTGCTGAGCAGCTTTCAGCAGCAGCAGCTTCAGCGGCGGGATCCGGCTGGCCTCCACGCCCGCCTCCTGTGCCATCTCCGCCAGCTGCTTGCGGTGGTCAAAGGCAAAAACATTCAGCTCCGGCCACTGCTGTTTGCGGGTGGTGACCCGGTGCAGATGATTCAGACGGCTGTCGAGATCGGGGCGCTTCACTGCATCGTCGCGGCTCAGGAAATCATCCAGTTCGGCTTTGGTCGGCATGGCGGGTGCACAACCGTGGCGTGAGACTACCAGCGCCCCACAGGCATTGGCGTAACGGCACGCCTGCTCCCAGCCTTCATCATTCAGCCAGCCGCGCAGCAGTCCCGACATAAAGGCGTCACCTGCACCCAGCACGTTGAGCACGTCGACACGCACGCCGGTGTGCAGGCGGGTCTCTTCCCAGCTATCCGGGATCGCTCCCTCAAACACCACGCAACCCAGCGGACCGCGTTTGCAGACCAGCGTCGCCTGACTCGCCTGACGCACATTTTTCAGCGCGGTCAGGGTGTCCGTGCTGCCACCGGCGATGTGAAACTCCTCTTCGGTGCCCACGATCAGATCGAAATAGTGCACCACTTCCTGCAACTGCTGCGTCACCTGGGAGGATTCAATGAAACGCGTTTCACCGTCACCCGGCGAGGTCAGCCCCCACAATACCGGGCGGTAATCGATATCCAGCGCGGTGCGAAGGCCGTTCTGGCGGGCAATCTGCAGCGCTTTCAGCACCGCTTCACGGGTCTGCGGGTGGGAGAGGTGGGTGCCGGTCACCGCCACGGCGCGGGCTGAGGTAATGAAAGCCTCATCCACGTCATCCGGCACCAGGCCCATATCCGCGCAGTTATCGCGGTAGAAAATCAGCGGAAAAGTCTCTTCATCTTTGATGCCGAGGATCACCAGCGCGGTCAGGCGCTGCGGATCGGTAATCAGCGCATCCGTATTACAGCCGACGCGCTGCAGTTCTTCACGCAGAAAGCGGCCATTGTGCTCATCCCCGACCCGCGCCAGCATGGCCGATTTCAGCCCCTGAATCGCGGTGCCATAGGCGACGTTGCCTGACGATCCGCCCAGATACTTCGCAAAGGAGGTGACATCTTCCAGCCGTGCTCCAATCTGCTGACCATAAAAATCAACGGCAATACGCCCGATACAAATCACATCAAGCGGCTTCTGTTGTGCATTCATACCTGTGGTTTCCTTCTGTGACTGGCAGAGCCGGCGGGCAAAACGCGCGACGTCAGATGCGCGTTGCGTTCGGGTCTGTAAGAGCCTGACTGGCGATGAAGGCAGTATGAGGAATAAAAATTCCACATTCAATGCGAAATGAAATATCCATCGCAAATTTGTGAACCAGGTAAAAATCCTGAATCTCCTCTCTCGGCCTGCTTGCTGAGAGGATGATGCCCGCTGCAGCGGGGGTGTAAAGGCGAACGCACCTGCTGGCGTGCCGTTCAGCCAGGCGGTGGCAACGGAATGAATTTTTTTATCGTACCCGGCTCATGGCTAAACGTTCCGCTTTTCACCCTCGCGACAGCCCGCCAGGGCTGACGCAGCGGCTAAATTTGATCTCACTCGCAAAATGAAATGTTTCTTCTGTAAGCGTGTTTTATGAAAAATATATTTGTTTATAATCGCCTCACGTTTCAGTTATTCCGGTCGCCTTTTCCGCCGATGACAGCGCCTGGCGCGGTGTTACGGGAGTTGGGGTCCGCCAGCATGTAAAGGAAAAGCATATGGGCACAATCAGACTGACCACGGCACAGGCGCTGGTTAAATTTCTGGATAACCAGTTCATTGATGTTGATGGCACTGAGACGAAATTCGTCAAAGGCATCTTCGCCATCTTCGGTCATGGCAACGTGCTGGGGCTGGGCCAGGCGCTGGAACAGGATAGCGGCGATCTGGTGGTCTGGCAGGGGCGTAATGAGCAGGGGATGGCCCATGCCGCTACGGGCTTTGCCCGCCAGTCGCTGCGCCGGCAGATTATCGCCTGCAGTTCGTCAGTGGGACCGGGTGCGGCCAACATGATCACCGCCGCGGGTACCGCGACGGCCAACCGCATTCCTCTGCTGCTGCTGCCCGGCGACGTCTTCGCCACGCGCCAGCCCGATCCGGTGCTGCAACAGATTGAACAGAGCTACGACCTCAGCATCAGCACCAACGATGCGTTCCGCGCGGTCAGCAAATACTGGGACCGCGTCAGCCGTCCGGAGCAGCTGATGTCCGCCTGTATTAACGCCATGCGGGTGCTGACCGATCCCGCTGAAACCGGTGCGGTTACCCTGTCGCTGCCGCAGGATGTGCAGGGCGAAGCCTGGGATTACCCCGACTACTTCTTCCAGAAACGGGTGCACCGGCTCGATCGCCGCCTGCCCGTCGCCGCGCAGCTGGCGGATGCGCTGACCCTGATTTCCCGCAAGCGTAAACCGCTCATTATCTGCGGCGGCGGGGTGAAATATTCTGAAGCGGGTGAGGCGCTGCGCCAGTTTGCCGAGCGCTATCAGATCCCCTTTGCGGAAACCCAGGCGGGCAAGGGTACGCTGGTTTCTGACCATCCGCTGAATGTCGGCGGCGTCGGTGAAACCGGCTCGCTGGCCGCTAACCTGCTGGCGAAAGAGGCCGATTTAGTGATCGGCATCGGCACCCGCTATACCGACTTCACTACCGCCTCCAAATGGATTTTCCGTCATCCTGATGTCAGCTTCCTGAACATCAACGTCAGCAACTTCGACAGCTACAAGCTGGATGGCGTGCAGCTGCTGGCCGATGCCCGTGAGGGGCTGACGGCGCTCACCGCCGGGCTGGGATCACAGCACTACAGTAACGACTGGGGCAGCCAGATTGAAGAGGCGCAGAGCCAGCTGCTGAAAGAGACGCAGCGCGTCTATCAGGTGGCCTGGCATGATGGCGACTTTGTGCCGGAGATTGCGGATCATCTCGACCGCGACGCGGTGTTTGCTGAGTTTAACCAGCTGACCCACTCCTGGCTGACGCAGAGCAGCGTGCTTGGCACCCTGAATGAACAGCTGCCCAATGAGGCGGTGGTGGTGGCGGCGGCGGGCAGCCTGCCGGGTGACCTGCAGCGCGTCTGGCGCACCAAAGATTACAACGCCTACCACGTCGAATATGGCTACTCCTGCATGGGCTATGAGGTCAATGCCGCGCTGGGCGTGAAGCTCGCTCAGCCGCAGCGTGAGGTCTATGCGCTGGTCGGGGATGGCTCCTTCATGATGCTGCACTCCGAACTGGTTACCTCCATTCAGGAGGGGGCGAAGATCAACGTGGTGCTGCTGGATAACATGACCAACGGCTGCATCAATAACCTGCAGATGGAACATGGCATGGACAGCTTCACCACCGAGTTCCGCTTCCGCAACCCGGAAGGGGGCAGGCTCGATGGCGGCTTTATCCCGGTCGATTTCGCTGCGATTGCCGCAGGCTATGGCTGTAAGACCTACCGGGTTACCACGCTTGAAGAGCTCAGGGCGGCGCTGGAAGATGCCCGCACCCAAACGATTTCTACCCTTATCGACATCAAAGTGCTGCCAAAAACCATGATCCACAAATATTTCAGCTGGTGGCATGTCGGGGTGGCGCAGGCTTCGCAGACCGAACGCGCCCAGGCGGTAGCGGACAAGCTCAATACGCATCTCGGCCAGGCGCGAAAATATTAATTTCAGGGCCGTATCGCGGCCCGTTTTCCTCTTCTCCGTACGAACCCTACACAGGTGTAATTATGACTTTGAAACTTGGCGTCATCGGTACAGGTGCAATCGGTCAGGAACATATTCGTCGCTGCAGCCACGTGCTGCAGGGGGCACAGGTGGTGGCGGTCTCTGACATTAATGTCGAGGGTGCGCGTGCCGCCCTGCAGCGCCTGAACATTGAAGCGGAGGTTTTCCAGAACGGTCACGACGTGATTCAGTCACCGGATGTCGAGGCGGTGCTGGTCACCTCATGGGACCCTACCCATGAAGAGTTCACCCTGGCGGCGATTGCCGCCGGAAAGCCGGTGTTCTGCGAGAAGCCGCTGGCGATGAGTGCCGAAGGCTGCCGCCGGGTGGTGGAGGCGGAGATGAAGGCGGGAAAACGGCTGGTGCAGGTCGGCTTTATGCGGCCTTACGATGCAGGCTACCGCGCGCTGAAAAAAGTGATCACCGATGGCGATATTGGTGAGCCGCTGATGCTGCACTGCGCGCACCGCAACCCGACGGTGCCGGAGAACTACACCACGCCGATGGCGATCACCAACACCCTGATCCATGAGCTGGATGTGCTGCGCTGGCTGACAAATGATGACTACAAAACGGTGCAGGTGGTCTTCCCGCGCGTCACATCGAAGACGCATGGGCAGCTGAAAGATCCACAGATTGTTCTGTTCGAAACCCGGAAAGGGGTGCGCATCGACGTCGAGATTTTTGTGAACTGCGCCTACGGCTACGACATCCAGTGTGAAGTAGTGGGGGAGGAGGGCATTGCGCGTCTGCCCGAACCCTCCTCCGTGCAGCTGCGCAAAGAGGCGCGCCTGTCGAACACGATCCTGGTCGACTGGAAAGATCGTTTTATCGAGGCGTATGACGTGGAGCTGCAGGCCTTTATTAATGACATCAGAGCAGGCCAGCTGACCGGTCCTTCGGCCTGGGATGGTTTTGCCGCCTCGGTAGCCGCCGATGCCTGCATCAAAGCGCAGAACAGCGGGGCGATTGAGCCGGTAGAGATGCCGCCACGTCCTGATTTCTATCGCTGATTCAGCTCTGTATGCGGCCTCGCCGCGCTCCGTCCGGGAATAAGATGATGAACAAAGAAAAAGTGAAACTGGCGATCGCGCCGATTGGCTGGACCAACGATGACATGCCGGATCTCGGCCATGAAAACACCTTTCAGCAGACCGTCAGTGAGATGGCGCTGGCGGGCTTTACCGGCAGCGAAGTGGGCAGTAAATACCCGCGCGATCCGGCGATCCTGAAACCGATGCTCGATATCCGCGGCATCGAAATCTGCAACGCCTGGTTCAGTACCTTCTTCGCCAACGGCGATAAAGCAAAAACCATCGATGAGTTCATCAATCACATGAACTTTCTCCATGCAATGGGGGCGCGGGTGATTGGCTGTTCTGAGCAGAGTAAAAGTATTCAGGGCACCCCGCTGGCGGTGTTTGAGCAGAAACCCATTTTCAGTGATGAGGAGTGGCAGTTAACGGCCGACGGCTACAACGAACTGGCACGCCTCGCAGCAGAGAAGGGGATGCGCGTCACGCTGCATCACCATATGGGCACCGGCATTCAGACCACCGAAGAGATTGACCGCTTTATGGCCATGACTGACGATCGGGTCGGATTGCTCTATGACACCGGCCACATCTACTACTCCGAGGGGTCACAGCAGCAGATGCTGGCGGTGCTGGAGAACTATCTGCCGCGCATCTTCCATGTTCATCTCAAGGATGTACGTGATGAGGTGGTCGCGGCGGTTCGCGAGAATCATCTCTCCTTCCTGGAGGGGGTGAAAAAGGGCACGTTCACCGTTCCGGGCGATGGCGTAATCGACTTTAAGCCGGTGTTTAAAATTCTGGATGAGTATGGCTATCAGGGCTGGATGGTCGTGGAAGCGGAGCAGGATCCGGCACTGGCCAATCCGTTTGAATATGCGGTCAAAGCGCGAAAATATATTCGTGAGAATGCGGGGTTATAAACAGCTCTGAGAATGCTGGCCTCCCTGCAATGCAGAGAGGCCAGCGATCGGCTTATTTCAGCGAGATGCTCTTCACGATGTTGTCAGCATCGCTCTGCGCCTGCTGCTGATTATCGCCTGGCAGCGTAATCTGCAGCGTCACCAGCTTGCCGTCGACCTTCGCCAGCACCACCGAGGACCATGAGGTCTGGTTATTGGCAGAGATCACCGTATCCAGCTGCTGAGCAGGCTGATCTTTCAGCGTTACCGCTTTGTTCGACACCACCTGCAGCTGCGGGTCGAGGTTACGCTGCTGCTGCTCCATACGCTGCGACAGTACATCCAGCGCTTCGCTGGTCGGCTCACCGGCAATCACGATGATGGCGCGGGCTCCGGTTTCATCCGCATAGACATGCATATTGGTCGTCTGCGAACCCAGTTTGCCGCTTTTGTCTGACATGCCTGGCGGCAGTGAGAAGCTCAGTTTGCCATCCATCAGCGTCACGGTTTGCGCCGACTGACTGGCGCTGACGCCGTTGTCATTCGCCGCGTCATCTTTCTTCTGATCGCAGGCCGCTAAGCCCAGAACCAGTAAGCCCATTCCTACATATTTCACCAGGTTACGCATCAGAATCCCTTTTTAAATTTCCGGTCAGGCATCAGTACAACAGGAATCAGGCTGCAAACGCAACCTGATGATTGTCAGAAGATCTTAGCGGGTAATGGCGGAAAAATGTATGGCGGATTAGCCGAAATTTACCTGGCGGGCAGTCTGGCGCTCAGCCAGACGTTTCAGCGCGGCGTTAAGCAGCACACCGTAAGCGGGCAGGAAGAAGACCATGCAGATCAGCACCTTGAAGCTGTAATCCACCAGCGCAATCTCCACCCAGTGCTGCGCCATAAACGCATCGGGACTTTTATAAAAGGCGATAAAGAAGAAGGCCAGCGTATCGCTGATATTTCCCAGGAACATGGCGCAGCCCGGTGCGACCCACCACTGCGGCAGGCGGCGCAGGCGGTTGAAGACGTGAACGTCGAGGATCTGCCCCAGCGCGTAGGCCATAAAGCTGGCGCAGGCGATGCGGGCCACGAACAGGTTCATCTCTTTCAGTGCCTGCCAGCCCTGCCACTCTCCCTGATAAAACAGCGACGAAACGCCGTAAGAGATAAACAACGCCGGGATCATCACCGCCAGGATAATACGACGGGCCAGCGGTGCGCCAAAAATACGCACGGTGAGATCGGTCGCCAGGAAGATAAACGGGAAGCTGAACGCGCCCCACGTGGTGTGGAAGCCAAAGACAGAAACAGGCAGCTGAACCAGGTAGTTGCTCGATGTGATCACCAGCAGGTGAAACAGCGACAACCAGAAAAGCGCATGCATGCGCTGACGCGAAGAAAATGCGAGCATAGTCAACCTTTTTAATGTTGGGGTGAGGGAACCCATTGCGGGACACCGTTCGGGCGGTGCCAGGCAGTTTTATGAGCAAAAAGCGGCGGCATATTACCGCGTTGTGCTTTTTATGCAATGGTTAATTTTAGCGCAATCGTTATCGCCTTGCGTCACGGTCAGCACGCGCTAGAATGAGCGCCCCTGACCTGAAGCGAGTTGAATATGAGCGATCTTTTTTCCTCTGCCGACCATCAGCTGGATGCCCGCGGCCTGCGTTGCCCGGAGCCGGTAATGATGGTGCGCAAAACCGTACGTGGCCTGCAGGAGGGTGAGACCTTACTGATCATCGCCGACGATCCCGCCACAACCCGCGATATTCCCGGCTTTTGCCGCTTTATGGAACATGGTCTGCTGGCGCAGCAGACGGAGACGCTGCCCTATCAGTTTCTGATCCGCAAAGGGATGGCGGGATAACCCCAGCCGCACCGGCCGCTGTTATCCCCCGCCCTTCAGGCTGGCGCCGCGCGCTCAGTCGCGGTGGCGCAGCAGGCGCAGCGCGTTGGCCGTCACCAGCGCGGTCGCA
Source organism: Pantoea sp. GM_Pan_3 (assembly GCF_026541045.1). Classification (NCBI taxonomy): domain Bacteria; kingdom Pseudomonadati; phylum Pseudomonadota; class Gammaproteobacteria; order Enterobacterales; family Erwiniaceae; genus Pantoea; species Pantoea sp. GM_Pan_3. The sequence goes on from NZ_JALNVA010000006.1 coordinate 115,659, forward strand.
CCGGAATCCGCCAGCACCGCCAGCCAGAGTCCGGTCAGGCCCAGCAGGGTCGTGACCAGAAAAATCGCCTTCAGGCCCAGCGCAATGCCGATATTCTGACGGATAATGCGGCGTGTCCGGCGCGCCAGCGCAATCATCGGGGCCAGCTGCGTGAGCTGATTCCGCGTCAGCGCCGCATCGGCCGCCTCCAGTGCCACATCGGTGCCGCTGCCCATGGCAATGCCCAGCGTTGCTGCTTTCATTGCCGGTGCATCATTGATGCCATCCCCGACCATCGCCAGCGGCTGCTGCTGACTCAGCTCACGGATAGCGGCCACTTTATCGGCGGGCAGCAGGCTGGCGCGATAATCGATCCCCAGCTCGCGGGCGAGCGTCGCGGCGGCGCGCGGGTTATCGCCGGTCAGCATCAGGCTCTCAATGCCGAGCCGGTTCAGCCCCTGAATGGCCGCCACTGCATCGCTGCGCAGCCGATCGCGCAATGCCAGCGCACCCAGCGCCTCACCGTCGCGCATCAGCACCACCAGGGTGTTACCTTCCTCCTCCTGCTGTGAAATCTGCCTGCGCTGCTGTGCGGTCAGCCCTGGCGCATGAGCGGGCGTCAGCAGTTCAATCTGCTGATCTGCTACCCGGGCCCGGATGCCGCGTCCGGCCAGAACCTGCTGATCCCGTGCATCCGGCATCGGCAGATGACGCGCCTGGGCGGCCGCCACAATGGCGCTGGCCAGCGGATGGGTCGCTCCCTGTTCGGCTGCGGCGCTCAGCGCCAGCATCTCCGCTTCACTGGTCGTGCCAAACCGCAGGATCTGCGTCAGCTGCGGTTTGCCCGGCGTCAGGGTGCCGGTTTTATCAAACGCGACTCTGCGCAGCGAACTCAGCCGCTCCAGCGCCGCGCCGCCTTTGATCAGCGCACCCTGCCGTGCTGCTGCCGCCAGCCCGGAGGTAATGGCCGCAGGGGTGGAGATCACCAGCGCACAGGGACAGCCGATCAGCAGCAGGGTCAGGCCTTTGTAGATCCACGGCTGCCAGTCGCCTGCGCCGAGCAGGGGCGGCCCCACCATCACCAGCAGCGACAGCAGCATCACCAGCGGCGTGTAGAAACGACTGAACTGGTCGATAAAGCGCTCGACCGGGGCACGGTGTGTCTCCGCCTCTTCAATCAGCTGCAGGATACGGTCAATAGCGCTTTCACCCGGTTCCGACACCACTTCCAGCTCTACCTGGCGATCCACGCTGGTGGCACCGGCGGGAATCGTTTCGCCGCTGGCTCGCGTGACCGGCAGTGACTCACCGGTCAGCGCGCTCTCATCGAAGCTGGCGAGCGGGCTGATTAACCGGCCGTCGACCGGCAGTCGGCTGCCCGCCGCCACTTCAATCCGATCGCCGGGGCGCAGCGCCGCGAGGGGAACTTCCGTGCGCTGACCCTGTTGCAGGCGGATCGCAGATTCAGGCCGTAACGCCATCAGGCGGGTCACCCCACTGCGCGCTCTGGCGGCGGCATAGCCTTCCAGCTGTTCACCCAGCTGAAACAGCAGCAGCACCATCGCCGCTTCGGCGTGGGCGCCAATGATCAGCGCGCCCGCCGACGCCAGCGTCATTAATGTTTCGATGGTAAACGGCGAACCGCTGCGCAGGCGCTGCCATGCGCCGCGTGCCACCGGCGCCAGCCCGATGAGCGTGGTCAGCACAAACAGCCGATCGCCCCAGGCCGGCGCGAACTGGCCGAGAACGCTGCTGAGCAGCACCAGCAGCGCCAGTAAAAGCAGCATCCGGTTTTGCTGCCAGCCCGGACGGGCGGCGGGAGTGACTGAGGAGGCTGATGAGGCCGTCAGCTCAAATCCGGCTTTTCTGACCGCCTGTTCAACGGCGTTCCGGACATCCTGGCTGGCGCTGACGACGAGCTTCTCACTGCTGAACAGGACGCGGGCGTCGGTGACGCCGCTTATCTGGCGCACGGCCGTCTCAATGGTGCGGGCGCAGCCGGGGCAATCCATCCCGCTGACCTGCCAGCTAAAGGGGTAACCGGCGTCTCGCCGGTCGCTTTCCTCTGCGGCGTCGGCCTCCGTGCCAGGGCTGCTGTTGCTTTCACAGCAGCAGCCTGCCGTATCAGCCGTTACGGGTGTCGCAGCATGAACAGAAAGGGAGAGGGGACGGGCCTGGCGAACCTGGCACAGCGGTTTTGCTGCAGCGTGACTGGCACGGGGTTTGCCACAGCCACAGGCGTGATGTTGGTGCATATGACCTCCGGAGCGTAAGAAGAGCGGGATGAGCCATGCAGCTCATCCCTTACCCTACACTCTGGAGTGGACTCCAGAGTCAAGCCGCTTTTATCACACCACCCACAAGGAGCGCACGATCATAAAGTGACCGGCAAAATAGCAGGCGGCGACGATGGCGCTGTCGGCGGTGAAGCGACGACGGTAGTGAGAGACAAACCAGATGATGTTTGCCAGCAGCAGCAGCGCTGAACCCACCATGATGGAGAAGCTGTAATCCGTCGGACGGAAGAAGTACTGCTCGGTGGCGATCCAGGTCATGACCAGGGTCATGCCGATGAAGGTGCAGACGGGCCAGCGCAGATCTTCCAGTCGGCTCCACAGCACGCCAATCAGGGCGACACCGATGATCAGCAGCGTCAGCGGGATCGGCCAGAAGAAGGTCATGGTCATGCTGGCGGCGAAGCAGAGCGTATAGAGCAGATGCGACAGGAAAAAGGCCCCTACGGCGTAGAGCATCTGCTGACGCGGCAGCAGCGTTAACGCATCACCGATCAGGGTTGCGATCAGCCCCGCCAGAATCAGGTAGTCCGTGGTCTGCAGCACCGGTGCCTGCCAGGCCAGACCCACCAGCAGCAGCAGGGTGACCGGTTTAAACAGCCAGCGTTGCCACTGCGGGCCGCGATAGGTGGCATCAACATAGAGCCAGCCGGAGAAAAGGACAGCGAGGAAAGACCAGAGCATTGTTTCTCCCTTTTTTATTCAGAATGATGAAAGATCCCAAAATATCCCTTCCAGTTTAGGTTACGCCTCAGAGATGTGACAATCAGGCAACTCTGGTTGTATCCTTTGCTCCCTGTTTCATCTTCTCCTCAGGCACAGATTCACCATGAGTAAACCCCCTCTGATTTTTATTATCGTCCTGGCGGTTATCGCCGTGCTGGCCACGCGTCAGTTCATCAAGCAACGCCGTGAAGGCGCGGTCAATGACGCGTCACCGGTGCGGGCGTTGCAGGCTGAAGTCAGAACCAAACGGGAATTTCCGGCGCCCAATCGCCGTTCACGGCAGCGGGAAGTGATCGCCGGCGAAGAGATGCGGTATGAAGCCCTGTTTCATCCGCTGAACGGGGCCAGCGATATTAAGGTGCAGATTAAAGAGGCGGAGTACCATCAGCTGGATAAAGGGGCGAAGGGCGAACTGAAGATGCAGGGCACGCGCTTTATCAGCTTCACGCCCGTGCAGTAACTGGCGGGCGTGACGCCCGCCCGGCACTATTTTTTGCGCGGGAAATGTTTCTTCTGCCAGGCGACCAGCTCGAAAACCCCGAACAGAAAAACTTTGATCTGGGTGACGCGATCGATAGGCGGCGCGTCTTTAGTCTGCGTGGCGCGCAGCAATACCAGCTGCAGACCGTGCATCATGATCATGAAGAACAGCGCCACGTTGATAAAGTAAGTCAGCGGTTTCGGGTAGGGATGCACCACGTTAGCCAGTAAAAATCCCCACACGCAAAGCATCAACAGACGCCCCAAATTAAGTAACATCCTGCGTCTCCTGTTGACGTTGATACAAACGATAAGCCACCTGTCCGGCTATTTTCTCGCGATAAAGATCCCACGCTGGCGGCACCGGCGGTGCGCCATTTTCCACTTCGCTCTCGACATAAATCAGCGCCTGATCGGCCAGCCAGTGATTCTGCTCCAGCAACTGCAGCGTCTGGGCCAGCAATCCCTGACGAAACGGTGGGTCGATAAACACCACATCGAAGGGTTCGCCCGGCTGCGCCAGCCAGTTTAGCGTATTGGTCTGGATGACGGTGCCGTTACTGGCGCGCAGGGTCTGCAGATTTTTTGTCAGCTGCTGCGCCACCGGACGTTCCAGCTCCAGCAGGGTCGCCGATCCTGCATAGCGCGACAGCGCTTCCAGGCCTAATGCGCCGCTTCCGGCAAAGCAGTCGAGGCAGCGCGCCTCGGGCAGCACCGGGGCCAGCCAGTTAAACAGCGTCTCTCGCACCCGGTCGGTGGTGGGGCGCAGTCCGGCACTGTCCGGCACCGGCAATTTACGTCCGCGCCACTGGCCGCCAATGATGCGGATCTGCCCGGTTCCGCCTGTACTGCGGGGGTTTTTATTCATCTTGCTCACAACTCGTCATAATTTGTTGCGTAGTTTAACGGGCGAATCGGTGAGAAGAAACGTTAAAAAAGGGTGCTGTGGTGAGCTGGCTGGAAAGTGTTAGACTACTGAGTTGCTGAAGTCATGCATTATTCTGCGGTTTACGCCGGTCTGGCGATGACCAACTTTCATTGATTTACCCCTGGAAACCCTGCGCGACCGGGACAAAGCCATCGAGGAGTGTAGTCACACAATGGCAAAAGAGAAAAAACGTGGCTTTTTTTCCTGGCTGGGATTTGGCAAAGAGGAAGAGAAACAACCTGCAGCGGAAGAGCAGACACAACAGGTCGCAGAACCCGCTCAGCAGCAGCCAGAACAGGAAGCCCCGGCTTTAAGTCAGGCAGAAGCACAGGCGGAAGAGACGGTTGCCATTACCGAAACGGTAGCCAGCGAGCAGCATGAGGCGGACGTAACCGCGGCCGCGCCATCTGAAGCGGCACCGGCGGCGCTGGATGACGCTGAATCTGTCGTTACCGAATCTGACGCTATTACTGAATCTGCTGCACCTGAACATGACGACGCGCCGGTTATTGACGCTGACGCCGTGGTCATGCCGGTTGAGGATGCCGTCTCCTCAGACGCACCGTTAAGCGAAGAGGAGCTGACGGCGCTGGCACTGGGCGATGCCGCCGTCGTTGAAACGACACCGGATGACGCCGTGGCTCCGCTGAGCGAAGCGGAGCTGACCGCGCTGGCGCTGGGTGACGCAGAAATTATCGACACGCCGCACAGCGACGCGGATGCCCCGCACAGCGAGCAGGATTCTGCCGCACGGGCAGAGGACGATGCGGATATGGAAACCCTGCCCGGCGAGGCCGACGCGCCGCTGAGCGAGGAAGAGCTGACCGCGCTGGCGCTGGCCGACGCGGAGGTGATCGCTGAGGAACCGGCGGACGAGAGCGCCTCTGATACCGTCAGCGATCTGCCGCTGGCTGCTGCGCCATTTATCGCCCAGGAGCAGGAGCGTCCCGCCAAAGAGGGCTTCTTTGCCCGCCTGAAACGCAGCCTGGTGAAAACCCGTCAGAACCTCGGTTCCGGTTTTATCAGCCTGTTCCGGGGCAAAAAGATTGATGACGATCTGTTTGATGAGCTGGAAGAGCAGCTGCTGATTGCGGATGTGGGCGTGGATACCACGCGCCGCATCATTACGCATCTGACCCAGCAGGCAAACCGCAAGCAGCTGCGCGACGCGGAAGCGCTCTATGGCCTGCTGAAGGCGGAGATGGCGTCGATTCTCGCCAAAGTCGACGCGCCGCTGGACGTTTCAGGCAAAACACCGTTTGTGATCCTGATGGTGGGCGTCAATGGTGTGGGGAAAACCACTACCATCGGTAAGCTGGCGCGCCAGTATCAGGCCGAAGGCAAATCCGTGATGTTAGCGGCGGGCGATACCTTCCGTGCGGCGGCGGTTGAGCAGCTGCAGGTGTGGGGCCAGCGCAACAACATTCCGGTGATTGCCCAGCACACCGGCGCAGATTCCGCCTCGGTGATCTTCGATGCGATTCAGGCGGCGAAATCGCGTGGCGTGGATGTGCTGATTGCCGACACCGCCGGGCGTCTGCAGAACAAATCGCACCTGATGGAAGAGCTGAAAAAAATCACCCGCGTGATGAAAAAGCTGGATGAGTCCGCGCCTCACGAAGTGATGCTGACGCTGGACGCCAGCACCGGACAGAATGCGGTCAGCCAGGCCCGGCTGTTTAACGAAGCGGTCGGCCTGACCGGTATTGCGCTCACCAAACTGGATGGCACCGCTAAAGGCGGCGTGATCTTCTCGGTGGCCGATCAGTTCGGTATTCCGATTCGCTACATTGGTGTCGGTGAAGGCATTGAAGATTTACGACCGTTTAAGGCGGACGATTTTATTGAGGCACTGTTTGCCCGAGAGGACTAATTAGGATGATTCGCTTTGAAGAGGTCAGTAAGGCATATCTCGGCGGACGTCAGGCGCTGCAGGGGGTAGATTTCCATCTGCGCCCCGGCGAAATGGCGTTTCTCACCGGCCACTCCGGTGCCGGTAAGAGTACCCTGCTGAAGCTGATTTGTGGCATTGAGCGCCCGAGTGCCGGAAAAATCTGGTTCAGTGGCCATGACATTTCCCGTCTGCGGAACAGTGAAGTGCCGTTTCTGCGTCGTCAGATCGGCATGATCTTCCAGGACCACCACCTGCTGATGGATCGCTCGGTCTATGACAACGTGGCGATCCCGCTGATTATCTCGGGCGCCAGTGGCGAAGATATCCGTCGTCGCGTGTCGGCCGCGCTGGATAAAGTGGGTCTGCTCGACAAAGCGAAAAGTTATCCGATTCAGCTTTCTGGTGGTGAACAGCAGCGTGTTGGCATCGCCCGTGCGGTAGTGAACAAACCGTCGGTGCTGCTGGCGGATGAACCGACCGGTAACCTCGACGACGCGCTGTCAGAAGATATCCTGCGCCTGTTCGAAGAGTTCAACCGCGTCGGCGTCACCGTCCTGATGGCAACGCATGACAGCGGCCTGATCGCCCGACGCAACTACCGGATGATGACGCTGAATCAGGGACGCCTGCACGGAGGCCACGATGGTCAATAAACGCATTAAACGTCCGGCGGCACCGAAAGCAAAGCAGCCGTCGAAGAGTAAAGCGCTGAAGGGTGGCTGGCAGGAGCAGTGGCGTTATGCGCTGCGCGGCACCCTCTCTGATATGTGGCGTCAGCCGCTGGCTACGCTGCTGACGGTGATGGTGATCGCCATCTCCCTGACGCTGCCCAGCGTCTGCTACATGGTGTGGAAAAACGTCAGCCAGGCGGCGACCCAGTGGTATCCGGCACCGCAGTTAACCGTCTATCTCTCCAAGACCCTGGATGACAGCGCGGCCGAGAATGTAGTGGCGCAGCTCAAGCAGGTGGAAGGGGTGGATAACGTCAACTACCTGACGCGCGAAGAGGCGCTGAACGAGTTCCGTAACTGGTCAGGCTTTGGCGGCGCGATGGATATGCTGGAGCAGAATCCGCTGCCCGCCGTCGCGATCATTACGCCGAAGCTCAATTTCCAGAACTCCGACACCATGCAAAGCCTGCGCGACCGCGTGACGAAAGTGCAGGGCGTCGATGAAGTCCGGATGGATGACAGCTGGTTTGCACGACTGGCCGCGCTGACCGGGCTGGTGGGACAGATCGCGTCGATGATTGGCGTACTGATGATCGTGGCGGTGTTCCTGGTGATCGGCAACAGCGTCCGGCTCAGCATCTTCGCCCGGCGTGACACCATTAACGTTCAGAAGCTGATTGGCGCGACGGATGGCTTCATCCTGCGGCCTTTCCTCTATGGCGGGGCGCTGCTGGGCTTCAGCGGCGCAGTGCTGTCGCTGCTGCTGTCGGAAGTGCTGGTGCTGCGCCTGCAGTCGGTGGTTGCCAGCGTGGCGACCGTCTTCGGCACCACCTTCTCGCTGGAAGGCTTCTCCTGGGATGAAGCGCTGCTGCTGCTGCTGATTGCGGCGATCATCGGCTGGGTGGCTGCCTGGCTGGCCACGGTACAACATTTACGCCGATTTACGCCGCAGTAAACGCCTGCAACATTTTTTTGTTATAATGGTCCTCTGCTACCGACAGTGTATGCAGAGGACCTTTTCCCCTCTTCCCTTCCTGTCATCTGTGTGTAAAATATTCACTGCTATAATTGAACTTGTGGATAACTTTCACACTCTAAGTAGCACAGATTGCTTTCGGATTTCGCGCGACGTTGACTTACTGTATCGTCTGCGCAGGGAAATGTGCGGCAATTCCATTGAATTTGTGAGGGTTTGAATGACCAAAGAAATGCAAACTTTAGCTATTGCTTCTCCGGGTACCCTGGATTCTTACGTCCGGGCTGCCAACACCTGGCCGATGCTGTCGGCAGAAGAGGAAAAAGCGTTAGCTGAACGGCTGCATTACCAGGGCGATCTGGATGCAGCTAAGACGCTGATCCTGTCACACCTACGCTTTGTAGTTCATATCGCTCGTAATTACTCCGGTTACGGCTTGCCACAGGCTGACCTGGTTCAGGAAGGTAATATCGGCCTGATGAAAGCGGTGCGCCGCTTCAACCCGGAAGTTGGCGTGCGCCTGGTTTCATTCGCCGTGCACTGGATTAAAGCCGAGATTCACGAGTACGTGCTGCGTAACTGGCGTATCGTGAAAGTCGCGACCACCAAAGCACAGCGTAAGCTGTTCTTTAACCTGCGTAAAACCAAGCAGCGTCTGGGCTGGTTCAATCAGGACGAAGTTGAGATGGTTGCGCGTGAGCTGGGCGTAAGCAGCAAAGACGTACGTGAAATGGAATCGCGTATGGCTGCGCAGGATATGACCTTTGATATGTCTGCCGACGATGAGAGCAGTGAAGGCCGCTCAATGGCCCCGGTGCTCTATCTCCAGGATAAGACCTCTGACTTTGCTGATGGCATTGAAGAGGATAACTGGGACGCACACGCCGCTGACAAGCTGAGCTATGCGATGGAAGGCCTGGATGAGCGCAGTCAGCACATCATCCGCGCCCGCTGGCTGGACGAAGATAACAAAACCACGCTGCAGGAGCTGGCCGATCAGTATGGCGTCTCAGCTGAACGAGTCCGGCAGCTGGAGAAGAACGCCATGAAAAAACTGCGTATGGCGATCGAAGCGTAATACCCACAGGGGCGACAGCATGTCGCCCCTGTTGCTTTCTGTCGCCCCGGACTGTCACGCCTCTTCCGCCATCCCCTCTGCGTCATCTGTTGCCCGTATCCAGCCGTCACTCTGCGCCCGAAAACCGCACGCCTGCATAAATGCCGCCCGCACCTGCTGATCGTCACTGCCATCATCGGCAATCCACCAGTCCGCTATCGATCCGTTCTGCGCAATCGTCTCTTCCAGCAGATAGTGGCCCACACCGCGTCGCCGCGTCACGTCACGCACCGCCAGCCGGTGGATCTTGCCGTGCGTACCGGAGATTTCCAGCTGTAACCCCGCCAGCAGCCGATCGTTGAAGCGCGCCGCATAGAGACGATGGCGCTCATCCAGCCGCTGTTCCAGTTCCTGAATGTTCAGATCGGGCCAGACCTTGCCCAGATCGATGTGGTCCTGCGGCGTCAGCGTGGTTAAACGCTGGATAGTCAGCTTCATAACAAAAACCTCTAAAAAAGGGGAAAGTGCAGCGAAAGTATACAACCAGAGCGCCACCACATTTTCATCAATAAAACAGGTCAAAAGATGGCCTGGGTGCCAGGATAATAGGTGTAAACAGGTTAAGCCTGCGATCAAACCAGCATAATGCGCTGGCAAAGTGGTGAAAAACCGGCCATTGCCTCCAGTGTATTATGCTGTTTCACTCAGTCAATTCTGAATATGTCAGTTGATTTACAGAAGAAACATCCTGTTTAATAACCTGAAAAATAAAGCCTTATTACTAAAAAATGCCAGAAAAGTACGCTAACTCCTTCATGATCAATCAGTTTTCGACTTTATCTGGCAATGCACGCACTCACAACATACACGACAAAACAGATGGGGTAGTCAGGATGAAAATGAAAGGTCGCGCATTACTGGCGGGATGTGTAGCACTGGCGATGAGCCATGCGGCGCTGGCTGAAGATATTAAAGTGGCGATTGTTGGCGCAATGTCAGGTCCGGTGGCGCAGTACGGCGACATGCAGTTCGCGGGCGCTACTCAGGCGATTGAAGATATCAACGCCAAAGGCGGCGTTAACGGCAACAAACTGGTTGCGGTGAAATATGATGACGCCTGTGACCCGAAACAGGCCGTTGCGGTCGCGAACAAGGTGATTAACGACGGTATCCGTTATGTTATCGGCCATCTCTGCTCCTCCTCAACCCAGCCTGCGTCTGACATCTATGAAGATGAAGGCGTGCTGATGATTACCCCGGCGGCGACCGCACCTGACCTGACTTCCCGCGGCTATAAACTGATCATGCGCACCACCGGTCTGGACTCTGACCAGGGGCCGACCGCAGCCAAATACATTATGAGCGAGCTGAAGCCGCAGCGTATCGCCGTGGTACACGACAAACAGCAATATGGTGAAGGCCTGGCGCGTTCCGTACAGGAGAGCCTGAAAAAGCAGGGCGCGAACATCGTCATGTTTGAAGGGATCACCGCAGGCGACAAAGATTTCTCTACGCTGGTGGCGCGCTTTAAGAAAGAGAACGTCGATTTCGTCTATTTCGGCGGCTACTACCCGGAGATGGGCCAGATCCTGCGTCAGGCGCGGGCGGCCGGTCTGAAGACGCAGTTTATGGGACCAGAAGGGGTGGGCAACGCCTCCCTGTCGAACATTGCCGGTGCGGCGTCTGAGGGCATGCTGGTCACGCTGCCGAAACGCTACGATCAGGTTGAAACCAACAAACCGATCGTTGACGCGCTGAAGGCGAAGAAACTTGATCCGACCGGTCCGTTCGTCTGGACCACCTATGCCGCGCTGCAATCGCTGACCACCGGCATGGAACGTAGCAAGAGCGAAGAGCCGGACGCTATCGTGAAGAACCTCAAAGAAGGGGCTGCGGTGCCAACCGTCATGGGCAACCTGAACTGGGATGAAAAGGGCGATCTCAAGGGCTTTGAATTCGGCATCTTCAAATGGCATGCCGATGGTACCTCGACCGCAGTGAAGTAAACCAGGCGGTTTTCTGGTGAGCCGGAGGCCAGCTAAGCGGTCTCCACTGACCGGCGACACGAACGCCTGGCACGCCGCTGCCAGGCGTTTTTTGTACCCCGATCGCCTGCGATCGGATAAGTAAGGGTTAAGGTATGTCCGAGCAGTTCCTCTATTTTATTCAGCAGATGTTTAACGGTGTCACCCTCGGGAGCACCTATGCGCTGATCGCCATCGGTTACACCATGGTTTACGGCATTATCGGCATGATCAACTTCGCCCATGGCGAGGTGTACATGATCGGTAGCTATGTCTCCTTTATCGTGATTGCCGCCCTGATGATGATGGGCATCGACACCACCTGGCTGATGATTGCGGCTGGCTTTGTGATGGCAGTCATTATCTCCAGCGCCTACGGCTGGAGCATTGAACGCGTGGCCTACCGGCCCGTACGTTCCTCTAAGCGCCTGATTGCGCTCATCTCCGCCATCGGGATGTCGATCTTCCTGCAAAACTACGTCAGCCTGACCCAGGGCTCACGCGACCTGGCGCTGCCGAGCCTGATCACCGGACAGTGGACGGTGGGGGAGAGCAACGGGTTTGCCGCCACCATCTCAACCATGCAGATTGTTATCTGGGTGGTGACCTTCCTGGCGATGCTGGCGCTGACCACCTTTATCCGCTACTCCCGCATGGGCCGCGCCTGTCGCGCCTGCGCTGAAGATCTGAAAATGGCCAGCCTGCTGGGCATTAACACCGACCGCGTGATCTCGCTGACCTTCGTGATCGGGGCCGCGATGGCCGCAGTAGCAGGCGTGCTGCTGGGCCAGTTCTACGGCTCGATCAACCCCTTCATCGGCTTTATGGCGGGGATGAAAGCGTTCACCGCCGCCGTGCTGGGCGGGATCGGCAGTATTCCGGGCGCAATGATTGGCGGACTGGTGCTGGGTATCGCTGAAGCGCTGACGTCAGCCTATCTCAGCACGGAATATAAAGATGTGGTTTCGTTTGCCCTGCTGATTGTGGTGCTGCTGGTGATGCCGACCGGGATTCTGGGTCGTCCGGAGGTTGAGAAAGTATGAAGACCTCGTTTATCAACGCCCTGATCGCCTCGGTAATGCTGCTGGTGCTGGCCACCTTCTTTATGGGACTGCGCCTGACGCTGGATGGCACAAATCTGGTGGTGCAGAACGCGGGCAGCGTGCGCTGGAACTGGATCGCCGCAGGCTGTGCGGTGGTGTTTCTGTTCCAGCTGCTGCGTCCGGTCTGGCAGAGCAGCCTGAAGAAAGTCTCCGGTCCGTCGCTGGTGTTGCCGGGCTTTGATGGCTCAACGCCGAAGCAGAAGCTGGTGATGGCGGTGCTGATTATCGCCGCCGTCGCCTGGCCTTTCCTGGTGTCACGCGGCACCGTGGATATCGCCACGATGACGCTGATCTACGTGATGCTCGGCCTGGGCCTGAACGTGGTGGTCGGACTGTCGGGCCTGCTGGTGCTGGGCTACGGTGGCTTCTACGCCATCGGTGCCTACACCTTTGCGCTGCTGAACCACTACTACGGCCTTGGCTTCTGGCAGTGTCTGCCGCTCTCCGGCATCGTGGCTGCGCTGTTTGGTCTGCTGCTGGGCTTCCCGGTGCTGCGACTGCGCGGCGATTATCTGGCCATTGTGACGCTGGGCTTCGGTGAGATTGTGCGTATCCTGCTGCTGAACAATACCGCGCTGACCGGCGGACCTAACGGCATCAGCCAGATCCCTAAACCGACCCTGTTTGGCCTGGAGTTCGGGCGTACCCCGCGCGAAGGCGGCTGGGATACCTTCCACAACTTCTTTGGCCTGAAGTACGATCCCAGCGACCGTATCATCTTCCTCTATCTGGTGGCGCTGCTGCTGGTGGTGGTGACGCTGTTCGTGATCAACCGGCTGCTGCGGATGCCGCTGGGCCGCGCCTGGGAAGCCCTGCGTGAAGATGAGATCGCCTGTCGCTCTCTGGGCCTCAGCCCGACCCGCATTAAGCTGACCGCCTTTACTATCAGTGCCGCCTTTGCCGGATTCGCCGGCAGCCTGTTCGCGGCGCGCCAGGGCTTTGTCAGCCCGGAATCCTTTACCTTTGTCGAGTCCGCCTTTGTGCTGGCGATTGTGGTACTGGGTGGCATGGGATCGCAGTTCGCGGTGATTCTGGCTGCCATTCTGCTGGTGGTTTCCCGCGAGCTGATGCGCGATCTCAATGAGTACAGCATGCTGGTGCTGGGTGGCCTGATGGTGCTGATGATGATCTGGCGTCCGCAGGGCCTGCTGCCGATGAAGCGTCCGCATCTGAAGCTCAGAACCGGTAAACAAGGAGAAAAGGCATGAGTCAGCCTTTATTAGCCGTTGAAGGCCTGATGATGCGCTTCGGCGGTCTGTTAGCCGTAAACAATGTGGCGCTGGAGCTGCGTCCGCAGGAAATCGTTTCGCTGATTGGCCCTAACGGTGCCGGGAAAACCACGGTGTTCAACTGCCTGACTGGCTTTTACAAGCCAACCGGCGGCAGCATCACATTGCGTGACCAGCATCTGGAAGGCCTGCCGGGTCAGAAGATTGCGCGCATGGGCATTGTGCGAACCTTCCAGCACGTACGCCTGTTCCGTGAGATGACGGTGATTGAGAACCTGCTGGTGGCACAGCATCAGCACCTGAAGAGCGGCCTGTTTTCCGGCCTGCTGAAAACGCCCGCGTTTCGCCGCAGTGAGAGCGAAGCGCTGGATCGCGCGGCGACCTGGCTGGAGCGGGTCGGCTTACTCGACCTGGCTAACCGTCAGGCGGGCAATCTGGCCTATGGTCAGCAGCGCCGGCTGGAGATCGCGCGCTGCATGGTGACGCGCCCGGAGATCCTGATGCTGGATGAGCCGGCAGCGGGCCTCAACCCCAAAGAGACCCACGAGCTGGATGCGCTGATTGCGGAACTGCGTGGCGAACACAAGGTTTCGGTGCTGCTGATCGAACATGATATGAAGCTGGTGATGGGCATCTCTGACCGCATTTACGTGGTCAATCAGGGAACGCCGCTGGCTAACGGAACGCCGGAAGAGATTCGTAATAACCCGGATGTCATTCGCGCCTATTTAGGAGAGGCCTGAGATGGCAAATGCGATGTTAACCATTGAGAACGTCAGTGCGCATTACGGCAAAATTCAGGCGCTGCACAACGTCAGTCTTTACATCAATCAGGGCGAAATCGTCACCCTGATTGGTGCCAACGGCGCCGGGAAAACCACGCTGCTCGGCACGCTGTGCGGCGAACCGCGCGCGACCCAGGGCACCATTACCTTTGATGGCAAAACCATCACTGACTGGCAGACGGCGCGCATCATGCGTGAAGCGATTGCCATCGTGCCAGAGGGGCGGCGGGTCTTTTCGCGCATGACGGTGGAGGAGAATCTGGCGATGGGCGGCTTTTTTGCCAGCCGTCCGGACTACCTGTCGCGGATCAAGCGCGTGTATGAACTCTTCCCGCGTCTGGCGGAGCGTAAAATCCAGCGCGCCGGCACCATGTCCGGCGGTGAGCAGCAGATGCTGGCCATTGGCCGTGCGCTGATGAGCCAGCCGCGCCTGCTGCTGCTGGATGAGCCGTCGCTGGGACTGGCACCGATCATTATTCAGCAGATTTTCGACACCATTGAGCAGCTGCGCAGCGAGGGGATGACCATCTTCCTGGTGGAGCAGAATGCCAATCAGGCGCTGAAGCTGGCGGACCGGGGCTATGTGCTGGAGAACGGGCATGTGGTGCTGGAAGACACTGGTGCAGCCCTTCTCTCCAACGAAGCCGTCCGCAGCGCTTATCTGGGTGCCTGATGGGGCACGGCCTGGCTTGCTTGCCAGGTTCCGGTTGGGCAGTGCTCGCCATCCTCACGTACTACGTGTACGCTCCGGTGGCTGCGCGCTGTCCGCCCGCAACCTGCCTGCGCCGCCGACGGCCTGGAGCACTGGTGTGAAGGGTAGTTCCGATGGCCTTTGCCAGAGGCCGTTGCAGCTTATGGTAATCAATCCGACGTAGTAATGATGTTATAGCTGCTCAGACTGCTGACAAACCCAAATCAGTGTGAATCTGGCCGCAACAAATATACTCAACGCGCAGGGAACATGGTCAGAAGAGGAAAGCGTCCCGCGCCATGGACGGCGCGGGCCGAGCGTGTCATGGATGACAGATTTAGCGTCTTTCCGATCTGACCTTGTTCCTTGTGCATGCTCAGTCTTACAGCAACCTGGCCAGATTGTGTCAACAAAGTCGTTAGCTGCTCCGCCTTTCTTCCCTTTCGCCTGTCACCCGCCTGTCATCTGCCTGTTATTAATCCGTCATTTCCCCGTGTCATGTTACTTCGCGAACCAGAAATCCGTGATTTCACGCGTATTTACCTGCACAGGAAAATTCTATGTCCGTCGTTACCTTTCGCCGTAGCCTGATGAGCGCGCTGCTCGGTCTGACCCTTAGCGGCCATGCCATCGCCGCCACCGAGATCCCTTTCTGGCACTCCATGGAAGGCGAGTTAGGCAAAGAAGTCGATTCGCTGGCTCAGCGCTTTAACCAGACCCATCCCGATTACAAAATTGTTCCGACCTACAAAGGTAACTACGAGCAGAGCCTGGCGGCCGGGATCGCGGCAGTGCGCAGCGGCAAAGCGCCTGCGGTGCTGCAGGTTTATGAAGTGGGCACGGCCACCATGATGGCTTCACAGGCGATTGTGCCGGTGCATCAGGTCTTCAAAGATGCCGGTATCCCCTTTGATGAAAAGCAGTTCGTACCGACGGTTGCGGGCTACTACAGCGACAGCAAAGGCCAGCTGATCTCTCAGCCGTTCAACAGCTCTACCCCGGTGCTCTACTACAACAAAGATGCCTTTAAGAAAGCGGGTCTGAATCCCGATCAGCCCCCGAAAACCTGGCAGGAGCTGGCCACGGATGCCGCCGCGCTGCGCAAGTCGGGCATGAGCTGCGGCTACGCCAGCGGCTGGCAGGGCTGGATTCAGATCGAAAACTTCAGTGCCTGGCATGCGCTGCCGGTCGCCACGGAAAACAACGGCTTTGACGGCCTGGATGCGGTGCTGGAGTTCAACAAACCGGTGCAGGTGCGTCACATCGAAATGCTGGAAGCGATGAACAAAAAAGGGGACTTCACCTACTTTGGCCGCAAAGATGAGCCGACGGCGAAGTTCTACAACGGCGACTGCGGCATCACTACCGCCTCCTCCGGTTCGCTGGCCGATATCCGTCACTACGCAAAATTCAACTTCGGCGTCGGCATGATGCCCTATGACGACACCGTAAAAGGTGCGCCGCAGAACGCCCTGATCGGCGGAGCCAGTCTGTGGGTGATGAAAGGCAAAGATGCAGCAACGTATAAAGGCGTCGCGGAGTTCATGCAGTTCCTCGCGAAACCGGAAATCGCGGCGGAATGGCACCAGAAAACCGGCTACCTGCCGATTACCACTGCCGCCTATGAGCTGACGAAACAGCAGGGCTTCTACGACAAAAATCCGGGTGCAGATATCGCCACCCGTCAGATGATGAACAAACCGCCGCTGCCGTTCACCAAAGGCATACGTCTGGGCAATATGCCGCAGATCCGTGCCGTGATTGACGAAGAGCTGGAGAGCGTCTGGACCGGTAAACAGTCGCCGCAAAGCGCGCTGGATAACGCGGTCAAACGCGGCAACGAACTGCTGCGTCGCTTCCAGCAGCAGGTGAAGTAATCTGCCCGACAGGGCCAGTGCAGGCTGGCCCTCTCTCTTTCTGAATCAGAGTGCGCTATGTCTTCTTCTCGCCCGGTTTTTCGCACCAGCCTGCTGCCTTATCTGCTGGTGCTGCCGCAGTTACTGATCACTGCGGTCTTCTTTCTCTGGCCTGCCGGTGAAGCGCTGTGGTACTCGCTGCAAAGCCTCGATCCCTTTGGCCTCTCCAGCCGCTTTGTCGGGCTGGAAAATTTCAGACGCCTGTTTGCCGATCCCTACTATCTCGATTCGTTCTGGACCACTCTGACATTCAGCGGCATGGTCACGGGGTTCGGCATGCTGTTTTCGCTGCTGCTGGCGGCGCTGGTCGATTATGTCGTGCGACTGCGCCGCCTCTATCAGACCCTGCTGCTGCTGCCCTACGCCGTTGCGCCAGTGGTGGCCGCGGTGCTGTGGATGTTTCTGTTCAATCCCGGTCTGGGCCTCTTCAGCTACCTGCTGCACCGCATCGGCTATGAGTGGAACTATGCGCAGAACAGCGGTCAGGCGATGTTCCTGATTGTTCTGGCGTCGATCTGGCAGCAGATGAGCTACAACTTCCTGTTCTTCTTCGCTGCTCTGCAGTCGATCCCGAAATCGCTGGTGGAAGCCGCCGCGATTGACGGTGCCGGGCCGGTGCGACGCTTCTTCAACCTCTCCCTGCCGCTGATTGCGCCGGTGAGCTTCTTTCTGCTGGTGGTGAATCTGATCTATGCCTTCTTCGACACCTTCCCGGTGATCGACGCGGCTACCGGCGGCGGGCCGGTGCAGGCGACCACCACGCTGATCTACAAAATCTACCGCGAAGGCTTCACCGGTCTGGACCTCTCCTCGTCGGCGGCGCAGTCGGTGGTGCTGATGCTGCTGGTCATCGGGCTGACGGTCATCCAGTTCCGCTTTGTTGAACGTAAGGTGCAATACCAATGATTGAGAATCGACGCGGGCTGGATCTCTTCAGCCACCTCGTGCTGGTACTGGGCGTGCTCACCATCCTGTTTCCGCTCTACGTCGCCTTTGTCGCCGCAACGCTGGATAACGAGGCGGTCTATCAGGTGCCGATGACGCTGGTGCCCGGCACCCATCTCTGGGAGAACGTCTCACGCATCTGGACTCACGGCGTCAACGGCAGCGGCCCGGCATTTGGTCTGATGCTGCTTAACAGCATGATCATGGCGCTCGGCATCACCTTCGGCAAAATTACCGTGTCGATGCTGTCGGCGTTTGCGCTGGTCTGGTTTCGCTTTCCGCTGCGCACGCTCTTCTTCTGGCTGATCTTTATCACCCTGATGCTGCCGGTGGAGGTGCGTATTTTCCCGACGGTGCAGGTGATTGCCGATCTTAATCTGCTCGACAGCTACAGCGGGCTGACGCTGCCACTGATGGCTTCAGCAACCGCCACCTTCCTGTTTCGTCAGTTTTTTATGTCGCTGCCGGATGAGCTGGTCGAAGCGGCGCGCATCGATGGGGCCAGCGCGATGCGCTTCTTTATCGACATCGTGCTGCCGCTCTCCAGAACCAATCTGGCGGCGCTATTCGTGATCACCTTTATCTACGGCTGGAACCAGTATCTCTGGCCGCTGCTGATTATCAATGACGCCAGCCTCGGCACGGCGGTGGCGGGGATTAAAAGCATGATCTCCAGCAGCGGTTCGCCGACCCAGTGGAACGAAGTGATGGCAGCAATGTTATTAACCCTGATCCCACCACTGGTGGTGGTGTTAGTCATGCAGCGTGCCTTTGTGCGCGGTCTGGTTGAGAGTGAGAAATAAGATGGCAGGCGTAACCCTTCAGGCAGTGACCAAATCCTATGACGGTAAAAATCAGATCATTCAGCCGCTGAACGTCACCATCCATGACGGCGAATTTATGGTGATGGTCGGCCCTTCCGGCTGCGGAAAATCGACCCTGCTGCGCATGGTGGCCGGTCTGGAGCGGGTCACCTCCGGCGATATCTACATCGATAACCGGCGCGTCACCCAGGAGGAGCCGAAAGATCGCGGCATCGCGATGGTGTTCCAGAACTATGCGCTCTATCCCCACATGTCGGTAGAGGAGAACATGGCGTATGGCCTCAAAATTCGCGGCATGGGCAAAGAGCAGATTCGTCAGCGGGTGCTCGACGCGGCGCGCAGTCTGGAGCTGGATCATTTGCTGACGCGGCGGCCGCGGGAGCTCTCCGGCGGACAGCGTCAGCGCGTGGCGATGGGCCGCGCTCTCGTGCGCGAACCGGCGGTCTTTCTGTTTGATGAGCCGCTGTCGAATCTCGACGCCCGTCTGCGGGTGCAGATGCGGCTGGAGTTGCAGCAGCTGCATCGCCGCCTGCAGACCACCAGCCTCTATGTGACGCACGACCAGGTTGAGGCGATGACGCTGGCGCAGCGGGTGATGGTCATGAATAAAGGGGTGGTCGAGCAGCTCGGCACCCCGGTGGAGATCTATGAGCGTCCCGCCAGCCAGTTCGTCGCCGCGTTTATCGGCGCTCCTGCCATGAACCTGCTGAAAGGGCAGTTCAGCAGCGACGGGTCGCGCTTTAATCTCGACGCCTCGCACGCGCTGCCGCTGAGCGAGAGCAAGGCGAAATGGGCCGGCCGGCCGGTGGTGCTGGGCATCCGGCCAGAGCATATCCGGCAAAGCAGCCGCGAGCAGGGCGGCATCCCGCTGCGGGTGGACACGCTGGAGATGCTGGGTGCCGATAATCTGGCCCATGGCCGCATCGGCGACACGCCGCTGGTGGTACGCTTAGCCCACAGTGAACGGCCGGAACCCGGCACGACGCTGTGGCTGCATCTGCCGTCAGATGCGTTACACTTCTTCGATTCAACCCATGGAAAGCGTCTGGAATGAGCACACAACACTGGCCCTATCCCCGCATCGTCGCTCACCGCGGCGGCGGTAAACTGGCACCGGAAAATACCCTGGCAGCCATCGACACTGGCGCGAAGTTTGGACATCAGATGATTGAATTTGATGTCAAACTCTCGGCCGATGCGCAGATTTTTCTGCTGCACGACGACACGCTGGATCGCACCAGTAACGGCTGGGGCGTGGCGGGTCAGCTGCCGTGGGAAAAGTTATCGCAGCTTGATGCGGGCGGCTGGTTTGGCAACGCCTTCTCAGGCGAAAAGCTGGCGCGGCTGGATGAGGTGGCGGCGCGCTGCCGTCAGCATCAGATGATGGCCAACATCGAAATCAAACCCACCACCGGCAGCGAGACCGAAACCGGCCGTGCCGTGGCGCAGGCCGCGGCGATGCTGTGGCAGGATCAGACCGCGCCGCTGCTCTCGTCGTTCTCTTTTGAGGCGCTGGAAGCCGCCATGCAGGCAGAGCCGCAGCTGCCGCGAGGGCTGCTGTCGCACAGCTGGGACCCGCAGTGGCGGGAAAAGACCACGGCGCTGGCGTGCGTCTCCATCCACCTCAACCATAAAGTGCTCACCGCGGAGCGGGTTGCAGAGCTGAAAAGCGCGGACCTGAAGATTCTGGTCTACACCGTGAACAGTCCGGATCGGGCGCGGGAGTTACTGAAATGGGGCGTTGATGCCATCTGTACCGACGCGATCGACATCATCGGCCCCGACTTCGATTAGTTCTGATTTGAATTCTGATTCTGCTGCCCCGGCTGCGTGGTGATTACCCGCTGCCGGGCGCTGTCGCGCTGTTCCTGCATTTTACGCTGCATATCCTGAGTCTGACGCTGCTGATCCTGGCGCAGCTTTAGCTGTTGCTGCTGCTGCTGGGTCTGCATCTGTGACTGCATCCGCTGCTGGCTGGGATTATAGCCCGGCCGGTTCGGGTCATTAGTGCTGTTCAGCGTATTCGCCTGGCTGGCGAAAGGCAGCAGGGCGGCTAAAACAATCATCCACTTTTTCATCACTCCTCCTTTCTGAACGCCACAGGGTTATGGGTGCACAACGGCGCACACCGGCTTCTGGGTCGCAACCATAAGTTTACCCGATATCACAGACCTGACTTTCAGATGTATTCCTGATTTGACTTAACCCTGACACTTTTGCTGTATTTGTAAGCACTTGCAGAAATGATAAAAAAATGTAAATAACAACACGGGATGGTGACAGGATGAAAATGCAGCAAACGGTGCGTCAGCTTAGCTGGTCGCTGGTGATGAGTTTTACCGTCGTGGCGGGCGCTAATGCCGCGCCGACGCAGGCGCCGCCCGTCTCTTATGGCGTGGACAGCGACACGTTTCACCCGGTCAAAGCGCAGCACGGCATGGTGGCGTCGGTAGACGCGATGGCAACCCAGGTCGGCGTAGAGATCCTGCGTCAGGGCGGTAATGCCGTAGATGCCGCCGTCGCCGTGGGTTTTGCGCTGGCGGTCACCCATCCGCAGGCGGGCAACCTTGGCGGAGGCGGCTTTATGCTGCTGCGCACCGCCTCGGGCCGTGCCACCGCCATCGATTTCCGTGAAATGGCACCGGGACGGGCATCGCGCGATATGTTTCTGGATAAGCAGGGCAATGCCGACAGCAAGCTGTCGCTGACCTCACATCTCGCGTCCGGCACCCCCGGCACCGTAGCGGGTCTGGCGCTGGCCGCACACAAATATGGCACTCTGCCGCTGAGCACCCTGCTGGCTCCGGCCATCCGGCTGGCGCGGGACGGCATTCCGGTTAACGATGCGCTGGCCGATGACCTGAAAACCTACGGCAAAGAGGTGCTGATCACCCATCCCAACAGCAAGGCGATCTTCTACAAACCAGACGGCACGCCGTGGCAGAAGGGCGATCGGCTGGTGCAGAAAAATCTCGCTCACAGCCTGCAACTGATCGCCCGTCAGGGGCCGGATGCCTTTTATAAAGGCGAAATTGCGGATGAGATCGCCGGAGAGATGGCACAGCACGGCGGGCTGATCACCAAAGCGGACCTGGCGGCCTATCGTGCCGTCGAGCGCAAGCCGATTAGCGGCACTTACCGTGGCTATGAGGTCTTCTCCATGCCACCGCCGTCATCCGGGGGCATTCACATCGTGCAGATCCTCAATATTCTGGAGAATTTCGATCTGGCGAAGATGGGCTTTGGCAGTGCGGATGCCATGCAGGTGATGGCGGAAGCGGAAAAATATGCCTACGCCGACCGCTCAGAGTATCTCGGCGATCCCGATTTCGTGAAGGTGCCGTGGCAGGCGCTGACCAGTAAAGCCTACGCTAAGACGCTGGCGCAGCAGATCGATGTGGCGAAAGCGCGCCCCTCCAGCGAGATCAAGCCGGGTAAACTCGACCCCTACGAAAGCAACCAGACCACCCACTTCTCGGTGGTGGATAAGCAGGGGAATGCGGTTGCGGTGACCTATACGCTGAACACCTATTTCGGCAGCGGCATTGTGGCAGGCAAGAGCGGCATTCTGATGAACAACGAGATGGATGATTTCTCTGCTAAACCCGGAACGCCTAATGTCTATGGGCTGGTGGGCGGTGAAGCGAATGCGGTGCAGCCAGCGAAACGCCCGCTGTCGTCGATGTCGCCGACTATCGTGGCCAAAGGGGGCAAAACCTGGCTGGTGACCGGCAGCCCGGGCGGCAGCCGCATTATCACCACCGTGCTGCAGATGGTGGTTAACAGCATCGATTTTGGCATGAACGTGGCGGAAGCGACTAACGCACCGCGGTTCCACCATCAGTGGCTGCCGGATCAGTTGCGGGTAGAGAAGGGCTTCAGTCCGGACACGCTGCGTCTGCTGGAAGCCAGAGGTCAGCATGTGAAGGTGCTGCCTGCGATGGGCAGTACCCAGAGCATCATGATTGGGCCGGATGGCATGCTGTATGGCGCGTCTGACCCGCGCAGCATCGATGATTTAAGTGCGGGTTACTGACCGCTGAGAGCCACGTCAGAACTGACTGGCTGTAAGATCGCGTTTGCTCAGGGAGCACGGTCAGATCGGAAAGACGCAAAAGCCGTCATCCCTGACATGCTCGGCCCGCGCCATCCCTGGCGCGGGACGCTTTCCTCTTCTGACCGTGCTCCCTGCGCGTTAAGCTAATAAGTGGCTGTCAGGCGTCACCGGACATTAAGTCTGTCACCGGCACAAAGGGCACCAGCAGGTGCCCTTTTTCATCATCACAGGTCAGGGTTTAATCCGCGCCATATAGTACGTATCAATGAGTTCACCGTCCCGTATAGCGAACCCGCGCGCCGTTCCCTCAATCTCAAAACCAAATCGCTGATAAAGGGCGATGGCCGGCGCGTTGTCGACGAACACCGTCAACTCCATTCGGCTCACCTGAAGCCAGTTATCGCACATGGCGACCATTTCACGCATCAGTGCGCTGCCGACGCCACGCTGCCGGTAACGCGCATCCACCCCCATTCCCAGTGAAGCGGCGTGACGGCGTCTGGGGCGCTCTTCCACCTTTAACGCGCTTTGCCCGACAACCTCATCATCAATGCAGGCAGCCAGCAGGTATGAATGGGGCTGAGGCGTGGCGAGGCGCGTATGCCACCCCTGCAGGGATGAATGGGGCAGGTGGAGGGTGCCGGCCTGGGTATCGGGCTGGCTGTAAATCCGGTGCAGTGCAGCGGCATCTTCGGGTATAACGTGCCGGACAACGATTTCACTCATGGTCGCTCCTTTCGCCGTTAAAAACCTTTTAAACATCAAGGTATTCAATCCGTTAATCAAGTGAAAAAGTGCGAAAACCGCTTTACAGACGCGAATGATAATGATTATTATTGTCATGCGTTCCCGGGAGGTCGCCCGACAGCCTGAGAAAGCACGACATTGCTCACATTGCTTCCAGTATTATTTAGCCAGCCAGGGCGCTGGCTTTTTTTTTGCCCGCTCTCCTTCAGCCTTTTTCAGCCACTGCTCAACCCTTGTTCAACTATTTTGAACAGAGGAGTGAAGTTTTTCAGCTATCAATCAGACCGTCTCAGGCACAGACTATGAAAAAACATTGAGGAGATCTGAAAATGATTTATGTACGCAAAGCTGAAGAACGCGGTCATGCAAACCACGGCTGGCTCGATAGCTGGCACACCTTCTCATTCGCCAACTATTACGACGCGAACTTCATGGGCTTCTCCGCGCTGAGGGTAATTAATGAAGACGTGATCGACGGCGGTCAGGGGTTTGGTACTCACCCGCATAAAGATATGGAAATCCTGACCTACGTGCTCTCCGGTACGGTTGAGCATCAGGACAGCATGGGCAACAAAGAGCAGATCCCGGCAGGGGAGTTCCAGATCATGAGCGCCGGTACTGGCGTGCGTCACTCGGAGTACAACGCCAGCGAAAGCGAACCGTTGCACCTCTATCAGATCTGGATCATTCCTGAGCGTACCGGCATTGAGCCGCGCTACGATCAGCGCCGCTTCCCGGATGTGCAGGGACGTCAGCTGGTGCTCAGCCCGGATGCCCGTGAAGGGTCGCTGAAAGTCTATCAGGACATGACTCTGTCGCGCTGGGTACTGGGTGCCGGTGAACAGGATAACGTGGCGATTGAACCCGGTCGTCGCATCTGGATTCAGGTCGTCAAAGGCAATGTGAGCGTAAACGGTAACGCGGTGACCACCAGCGATGCCCTCGCCATCTGGGATGAAAGCGCGCTTACGCTGGAAGCCAGCACGGCTGCAGAAGTTCTGCTGTTTGATCTGCCACCGGTCTGAGAAAACTGACGGGCGCACCCCGGTGCGCCCCGCTGGCAATTTTGTGACAGAAAAGTGATAGACTCATCGTACTTTAGCTTTCAGGGCGATCCCAGGCGCTACGATGAAGAAGAAAAGACCGGTATTACAGGACGTTGCCGATCGCGTCGGCATTACCAAGATGACCGTCAGCCGCTACCTGCGCAATCCTGAGCAGGTTTCTGTTGCCCTGCGGGATAAGATCGCGGTGGCACTGGATGAGCTGGGTTATATCCCTAATCGCGCCCCCGATATGCTCTCGAACGCCACCAGCCGTGCGATTGGCGTGCTGCTGCCGTCACTGACCAACCAGGTCTTTGCTGACGTTCTGCGCGGCATTGAAGCCGTCACGGATGAAGCGAACTACCAGACGCTCGTCGCCCACTTTGGTTACAACCCACAGAAAGAGGAGCTGCAACTGCGCTCGCTGCTGGGCTGGAATATTGATGGGGTGATCCTCACCGAACGCACCCATACCCCGGGCACGCTGCGCATGCTGGAGGTGGCGGGCATCCCGGTCATCGAGATGATGGACAGCGTTACGCCCTGCCTGGATATGGCGGTCGGCTTTGATAACGTCGAAGCGGCCCGGCAGATGACCCGGGCGATCCTCGGCAAAGGACATCGTCACACCGTTTATCTTGGCGCACGCCTGGATGAGCGTACCCTGCAGAAACAGCGTGGTTACGAAATCGCGATGCGCGAAGCCGGGCTAACGCCGCGCAGCGTCATGATGGAAGATGCCTCTTCATTCAGTGCCGGTGGCGATCTGCTGCGTGAGGCGCAGCGTCTCTATCCTGAAACCGACAGCCTCTTCTGTACCAACGACGACCTGGCGGTCGGCGCGATGTTTGAGTGCCAGCGCCAGGGATTGCGGGTGCCCGATCAGATGGCGATTGCCGGTTTCCATGGTCACGATATCAGTCAGGTGGTGACGCCTCAGCTGGCTACGGTACTGACGCCGCGTGATCGCATCGGGCGCGAAGCCGCAGCGCTGCTGCTGGCGCGCATCGCCGGGGAAAGCCGCGAAACGCGCATGCTGGACACCGGTTTTGCGATCAGTGAAGGCGGCAGCATCTGATTGTGGCGTTTTTATGAGTCAGCTCACACTTTGAGGCTTTTCCGGGTAAAAAGGTTGCCACGCTGTTAAGCGGCCAGGAGAATGAGAAACGACATTGTTATCGGTAACATTGGCAAATTCTCACCTGCCGGAGCAGAAAAATGACAACGCAATCCCCGTCGCATCACGTTTTTATCCTGATGGGCGTTTCAGGCAGCGGAAAGTCTGCCGTCGCCAATCAGGTCTCTCACCAGCTGAATACAGCCTTTCTTGACGGCGATTTTCTCCACCCCCGTGCCAACATTCTGAAGATGGCCGATGGTCACCCGCTGGATGACAACGATCGTCAGCCGTGGTTACAGGCCCTGAACGATGCCGCTTTTGCCATGCAGCGCACCCAGGCGATCTCCATCATTGTCTGTTCGGCCCTGAAGAAGCGTTACCGCGACATTCTGCGTCAGGGAAATGACAACCTGCGTTTCATCTACCTGAAAGGGGACTTCGACACCATTGAAGCCCGCCTGAAGGCGCGCAAAGGGCACTTCTTCAAGCCGCAGATGCTGGTGACGCAGTTTGCAACGCTGGAAGCGCCAGGCAGCGACGAGCCGGATGTACTGGAAGTGGATATCACGCATTCACTGGATGAGGTTGTGGCGGCTACGGTTGCGACTATCCGGGACGCTATCAGCCAGGGTTAGAGATGAATACCGCAACACTCGTTTTGACCGCAGCAGGCTCCGTCCTGCTGCTGCTTTTTCTGGTGATGAAGGCGCGTATGCACGCCTTTGTCGCACTCATGTTAGTGTCAATCGGTGCCGGACTGTTCTCCGGCATGCCTCTGGATAAGATTGCGGACACCATGCAGAAGGGGATGGGCGGCACGCTCGGCTTCCTCGCTATCGTGGTGGCGCTGGGCGCGATGTTCGGCAAAATCCTGCATGAAACCGGGGCCGTGGACCAGATTGCTATCCGGATGCTGAAAACCTTTGGTCAGAGCCGCGCCCACTACGCCATGGGGATTGCCGGTCTGATCTGCGCGCTGCCGCTCTTCTTTGAGGTGGCTGTCGTGCTGTTGATCAGCATCGCTTTTGCCGTGGCACGGCGAACCGGGGGCAATCTGGTGAAGCTGGTTATCCCGCTCTTTGCCGGGGTGGCCGCCGCCGCCGCGTTTCTGCTGCCGGGACCGGCTCCGATGCTGCTGGCTTCACAGATGCACGCTGACTTTGGCTGGATGATCCTGCTGGGGCTGTGTGCGGCGATCCCCGGGATGCTGATTGCCGGGCCGCTGTTTGGCAATTTCATTGCGAAGCACGTCTCCTTCAGCGCCCCGCCGGAAGATCATCAGCCGGATGTCGATGAGAACCAGCTGCCCTCATTTGGCTTCAGCCTCTCTCTGATCCTGTTTCCGCTGGTGCTGGTCGGCCTGAAAACCATTGGCGCCCGCTTCACCACCGAAGGGACCTCGCTGTATGCGTGGCTGGAATTTATCGGCCATCCTTTCACCGCGATCCTGCTGGCGCTGCTGGTGGCGATTTATGGTCTGGCTTATCGTCAGGGCATGGATAAAGAGCGGGTGATGCAGGTGTGCGGCAGCGCGCTGCAACCGGCGGGGATTATCCTGCTGGTGATTGGCGCGGGCGGCGTGTTCAAGCAGGTGCTGGTGGACTCCGGTGTGGGTCCGGTGCTGGGTAACGCGCTGACCGGCGCGGGCCTGCCGATTGCGCTGGCCTGCTTTATCCTGTCAGGTGCGGTACGGGTCATTCAGGGGTCGGCAACGGTCGCCTGTCTGACCACGGTCGGGTTGATCATGCCGGTGATTGAACCGCTGCACTACAGCGGCGCGCAGCTGGCGGCGCTCTCGATCTGTATCGGCGGCGGCTCCATCATCATCAGTCATGTGAACGATGCCGGTTTCTGGCTGTTTGGCCGCTTCACCGGGGCCAGCGAAGCGGAAACGCTGAAGACATGGACGCTGATGGAGACGATTCTCGGCACGACCGGGGCTATCGTCGGTATGATTGCTTTCGCACTGCTTTCCTGACCAGCCTGACGGGCTCTCTGCCCGTCAGGTTTTTTCCCGCGAGCAGGGGAAGAGTAAAAACGGGAACAGCAGATAAGGCGCTACCATCAAAAGGAGAATGACGCCGCGTGAATAGCCAGCGTCATTTATTCTCCTCACCGCGCAGGAAAAAACCGGCAAAATAAACAGCAGTAGCGGGATTAAACCTATCTCATGTTGTGGTCCGGTGAACCATTGCAGATAACTGCAGAACCAGGCCAGCTGAAACAGCAGGAAAATAAAATAGCACGTCCTTCCCTCACGCCCCTGATAGTCAAACGTGCGCAGCAGACAGCTTTTGATAATCTGCAGCAGCCTGTTCATGCCCATCTTCTTCTTATCAGAGCAAAAACAATCAGCGTGATGGCAGCGGAAGCCAGGTAAATCCAGGCAAAATCAGTGACGTCAATCTTCATCAACTGCACAGTATTTAACGCCGCTTTCCGGCCCGGGACAGATAATAAGGTCAGGCCAGCTAAGCAAACGCTATTTGCCAGAAAGAATAGCGACTGAAAGGCGGTTTCTTTAGCCACGGACAGCAAGGCAATTTTCCTGAAGCTCCACCAGGCGACCAGATAAAACAGCAGCCAGAACAGCGCGCAGAGTAGCGGGGCAACCAGATAACTGCGCATCTCTGTGATCACCCCTGAATGGCCGCTGCTGGCATAGTGCAGCACAGCCTGAAAAGAGACGTAACCCGTTATCAGATAGAGCGCGCCGAACAAAAAGGGCAATAACAACCTCATTTCGTTTCCCCCCGGGTTTTCAGACGCTGCATTAACTGTGGCAACTCTTTTCCGGGGTCCACCATCACCAGTTGTTTACTTTTTGCATCATATTTCGCGGCGGCAGTCGGGTCACCCTTACCCCCCTCCGCCATTACAAAGCGGGCGTCTGAACGGCCATAAAGGCCGACATGTGGAAAGGGATCGTTGCCAAAGGCCAGCACGTTACGGCCAGGCAGAGTATATTCTCTGGTCAAAAAATCCGGGATTTTTTTTGAGTCGATGCCTGATAAAGGCGTAGTGACAAAACGGGAACCTGCATAGTCGAGGGAAAAGCAGGTACTATTATCGGCTGAATTTTTCTGCACTAAGTCAGCGCCAAACAGGATTTTTAAACGTTGCCAAACCGTCGCGCTGTCGGGTTCAATCTTTTTACCTTCCAGAAAAACATCTTGCTTATGATAAAGCTGGTAAACCATTTTATGAATCTGAACCATGGAGGCGCCAACACCGTGCCAGTTCGGCGCACCCCTGCTGTAAAGCCGCTCGACTATAATAAAGACGCCTGTCCCGGCATAATTTTCGATACTGCCCGCCATAAATATCTCCTTTTTTACGGCATTATATAAATAATATTGTTCATTTCAATGCCGTAACTTTGTGATAAACAGGCTGAATAATCGCGGCTGCCTGCCCGCCTGTGGGGGTAAAGGGACAACGGTGCGCTTATAACTTCAGATACGCGCGGATGCCGTCCAGGAACATCTGGGTCGCCAGCATAATCAGTATCAACCCCATCAGACGCTCCAGCGCGTTGACCCCTTTATCACCCAGCAGACGCAGGAACAAACCTGACATCAGCAGAATGCCGACCGTCACGCCCCAGGCGATCAACAGCGCGCCCACCAGGTGGGACATCTGATGTGGATACTGATGCGACAGCAGCATCAGCGTCGCCAGCAGCGACGGCCCGGCGACCAGCGGAATCGCCAGCGGCACCAGGAACGGCTCTTCCCCTGCCGGTAAACCAGAGCTGCTGCTCTCGGCCGACGGGAAAATCATCTTGATGGCGATAAGAAACAGGATGACGCCGCCGGAAATCGACACCGTCTCGGTGCGCAGATTTAAAAAGGCCAGAATGCGCTCGCCGGTAAACAGAAACAGCAGCATGATAATCAGGGCGATCAGCATTTCGCGGATCAGCACCACCCGCCGCCGTTTCGGCTCCAGATGCTTTAAAACCGACATAAAAATCGGCAGATTGCCCAGCGGATCCATAATTAACAACAATAATATTGTCGCCGAAATCATTTCTGTCATTGGTTTAACGCCATCCCGTCCGCCAGAAAGCGGAGTTATTAGTTACGCTGCTGAAAAAGTTAGCGTAATCGAATTAATTCACTTGCCACCAGGCCTGCATTTTGTAGAGTGAGCAGACAGAGGTAAATCCTATTATTACGCAGAGCGGCGTGAACATAGCACGCCGCTCTCTCCACTGAAATGAAAGCAGGTGAAATCTGCCTGAGACGGACACGACATGAAGAATGTAGGTTTTGTTGGTTGGCGCGGTATGGTCGGCTCCGTGCTGATGTCCCGCATGAGCGAAGAGCGCGATTTTGATGCAATCAATCCGGTCTTCTTCTCGACGTCGCAGCATGGTCAGGCGGCTCCGTCGTTTGCGGGCAAGCAGCAGGGCGCACTGCAGGATGCCTTTGATCTTGAGGCGCTGCGTGCGCTGGACATCATTATCACCTGTCAGGGCGGCGACTACACCAGCGATGTCTATCCTAAGCTGCGCACCAGCGGCTGGCAGGGCTACTGGATCGATGCGGCCTCGACGCTGCGCATGCAGGACGATGCCATCATCATCCTCGATCCGGTCAACCACGCGGTGATCCGTCAGGGCATCGACCAGGGCATCAAAACCTTCGTCGGCGGTAACTGCACCGTCAGCCTGATGCTGATGTCGCTGGGCGGCCTGTTCGCGCAGGACCTGGTGGAGTGGGCTTCTGTCGCCACCTATCAGGCGGCGTCAGGTGGCGGCGCGCGCCACATGCGTGAACTGCTGACCCAGATGGGCATGCTGCACGACCACGTTGCGCCTGCGCTGCAGAATCCGGCCTCAGCAATTCTCGACATCGAGCGCAGCGTGACCGACTTCACCCGTTCCGGCACCCTGCCGACCGATAACTTCGGCGTGCCGCTGGCAGGCAGTCTGATTCCGTGGATCGACAAACAGCTGGAGAATGGCCAGAGCCGCGAAGAGTGGAAAGGCCAGGCGGAGACCAACAAGATCCTCGCGACCCGCAACGTCATTCCGGTTGATGGCTTGTGCGTGCGTGTGGGTGCACTGCGCTGCCACAGTCAGGCGTTTACCCTGAAGCTGAAACGCGATCTGCCGCTGTCTGAAATTGAACAGCTGCTGGCCTCTCATAACGAGTGGGTCAAGGTGGTGCCGAATGACCGCGAGCTGACGATGCGTGAACTGACCCCCGCGGCCGTGACCGGTACGCTGACCACGCCGGTTGGCCGTCTGCGCAAACTGAATATGGGGCCGGAGTATCTCTCCGCCTTCACGGTAGGCGACCAGCTGTTATGGGGCGCAGCCGAACCGCTGCGTCGCATGCTGCGGTTGTTAATCGACTAAGAAAAATATCGCCAAAGGCCGGATTTATCCGGCCTTTTTTTTGCTTTGCAGTACGTGAAACAACCTGCCGGACCGCTTACTCAGTGATCAGCTTCCCCTTTTTGGCGGCCGGCAAAGAATATTTTGCTTTCAGCCATGGCAACTGCTGCGACCAAGCTATGATTTAACCATGATGTGCCACAGGTTTCGCTTTTGCTTTCCGGATTAAATGGTTGTGGTACACGGCAAAACACTTTTTCCATGGAATGGCCTGACACTTTTTTGCCGTCGTACGTATGGCTCAATGAAGAGCAGCGCAGATGACGCGCGACAGGCCGTGTCGCGAGCATCTCGGCTGCCAGTTATCACAGGAAGAAAGTCATGTCAGAGCTTCCCGATCGCGAGGCGATCAATGCCCTGTTTGCGGGTAATTATGCCGATCCTTTTTCGTTACTAGGGATGCACCGAACGCCACAAGGCCTTGAAGTCAGGGCGTTGCTCCCCGAAGCGCTTGAGGTGTGGGTCATTGAGACCTCTACCGGGCGCAAGCTGGCTCAACTGGCGTGTGAAGACGCACGCGGCTTCTTCAGCGGCGTGATCCCCCGCCGCAAAAATCCGTTCCGCTATCAGCTGGCGGTGAACTGGCACGGCCAGCAAAACCTGGTCGACGATGCCTATCGCTTTGGCCCGCTGCTGCAGGAGATGGATCTGTGGCTGCTGGCGGAAGGCACCCACCTGCGTCCGTATGAAACCCTGGGCGCGCATGGTGACGTGATTGATGGCGTGACCGGCACCCGCTTCTGCGTCTGGGCGCCTAACGCCCGTCGTGTTTCCGTCGTCGGCGATTTCAATTTCTGGGATGGCCGCCGTCACCCGATGCGTCTGCGCCAGGAGCTGGGCATCTGGGAGCTGTTTGTGCCGGGTGCGGTCAACGGTCAGCTCTACAAATATGAAATCATCGACGCCAATGGCGATCTGCGTATCAAAGCGGACCCTTACGCCTTCGAAGCGCAGATGCGCCCGGAAAGCGCGTCGATGATCTGCGGCCTGCCTGCGCCCGTTGAGATGAAAGCGGAGCGCAAGGCCGCCAACGGTTTCGATGCGCCGATCTCCATCTATGAAGTGCATCTGGGCTCCTGGCGTCGTCATACCGACAACAATTTCTGGCTGAGCTACAAAGAGCTGGCTGAACAGCTGGTGCCCTACGTCAAAGAGATGGGCTTTACCCATATCGAACTGCTGCCGATTAACGAACATCCGTTTGACGGCAGCTGGGGCTATCAGCCGCTGGGCATGTATGCACCGACTCGCCGTTTCGGAACCCGTGACGACTTCCGCGCCTTTATCGACAGCGCCCATGCTGCCGGCCTCAACGTCCTGCTCGACTGGGTACCGGGTCACTTCCCCAATGATGACTTCGGGCTGGCGCGCTTTGACGGCACCGAGCTCTATGAGCACAGCGATCCGCGAGAAGGCTACCATCAGGACTGGAACACCCTGATCTACAACTTTGGCCGCCGGGAAGTGAGTAACTACCTGTCGGGCAATGCGCTCTACTGGACAGAACGCTTTGGCATCGATGGCCTGCGCGTGGATGCCGTCGCCTCCATGATCTACCGCGACTACAGCCGCGTCGAAGGGCAGTGGGTGCCGAATCAGTATGGTGGCCGCGAGAACCTTGAGGCGATTGAGTTCCTGCAACATACCAACCGCACGCTCGGTACCGTGGCGTCCGGCGCGGTCACGATGGCGGAAGAGTCGACGGACTACCCTGGCGTAACGCGTCCGACAGAGGGCGGCGGGCTGGGCTTCTGGTTCAAATGGAACCTGGGCTGGATGCACGACACGCTCGACTACATGCAGGTCGATCCTATTTACCGCAAGCATCATCACAACCTGATGAGCTTCGGCATGATGTACAACTACACCGAAAACTTTGTGCTGCCGCTGTCGCACGACGAAGTGGTGCACGGCAAGCGCTCCATTCTCGACCGCATGCCGGGCGATGCCTGGCAGAAGTTCGCCAATCTGCGCGCCTATTACGGCTGGATGTGGGGCTTCCCTGGCAAGAAACTGCTGTTTATGGGCAACGAGTTTGCTCAGGGCCGCGAGTGGAACCACGATGTCAGCCTGGACTGGCATCTGCTGGAAGGCGGCGATAACTGGCATCACGGCGTGCAGCGTCTGGTGCGCGATCTCAACCACACCTATCAGTACTACACGCCGCTGCATCAGCTCGACTTTGATCCGGCAGGTTTTGAGTGGCTGGTGGTCAACGATGCGGAACATTCGGTCTTCGCCTTTGTACGTCGTGACCGCGAAGGTAACGAAATCATCGTCGTCAGTAACTTTACGCCGGTGCCGCGTCCGGGCTACCGCTTTGGGGTCAATCAGCCTGGCACCTGGCGCGAAGTGCTGAACACCGACCAGCATGAGTATCACGGCAGTGATGTGCGCAATCACCGGGTACATACCGATGAGCAGGAGAGTCACGGACGACCGCAGTCGCTGAGCCTCAATCTGCCACCGCTGGCAACGGTATGGCTGGTGCGGGAGGGGGAATGACCATTACTGCCGGGGATCCCGAACCGCTGGGTGCCAGTTACGATGGCAAAGGCGTCAATTTCACCCTGTTTTCTCAGCATGCCGGGCGCGTCGAGCTCTGCCTGTTTGATGACGAGGGGCGTGAACAGCGTCTTGATCTGCCTGGCCGCAGCGGGGATATCTGGCATGGTTATGTTCCGGCGCTGAAGCCGGGGCAGCGTTATGGCTACCGGGTGCATGGCCCCTGGGCGCCGCAGCAGGGACACCGCTTTAATCCGGCGAAGCTGCTGGTCGATCCCTGCGCCCGCGCGGTTGAGGGCGACGTCCCGGATGACCCGCTGTTTCAGGGCGGCGAGGCGCAGCCCGATCCGCATGACAACGCGGCCATCGCGCCGAAGTCACGGGTGGTGGCGGAAGATTTCGACTGGCAGGACGATGTCGCCCCGCGCACGCCGTGGGGTAACACGGTGATTTACGAAGCGCACGTTCGCGGGCTGACGAAGCAGCATCCGGAAATTCCGGAAACGCTGCGCGGGACTTACGCGGCGCTGGGTCATCCTGTTATGGTGAACTACCTGCGCGATCTGGGCATTACGGCGCTGGAACTGCTGCCGGTGGCCCATTTTGCCAGCGAGCCGCGCCTGCTCCAGCTCGGCCTGAGTAACTACTGGGGCTACAACCCCTTTGCGCTCTGGGCGGTCGATCCGCGTTACGCCTCTGGTCAGCCAGGCGTCACGCCGCTGCAGGAGTTTCAGCAGGCGGTAAAAAACCTGCACGCTGCCGGTATCGAAGTGCTGCTGGATGTGGTGTTCAACCACACCGCCGAACTGGATGAGATTGGCCCGACGATCTCGATGCGCGGCATCGACAACGCCAGCTACTACTGGCTGGATGAGCAGGGCGGCTATCAGAACTGGACCGGCTGCGGCAATACGCTGAATATCCACCATCCGCAGGTGATGGCGTGGACCCTGGAGGCGCTGCGCTACTGGGTGCGGGTCTGTCACGTTGATGGCTTTCGCTTTGACCTTGCGCCGGTGCTGGGCCGCACGCCCGATTACCGGCGTGATGCCCCTTTTTTCGATGCAATACGCGCCTGTCCGCTGCTCTCTCAGGTCAAGCTGATTGCGGAACCCTGGGATATCGGCCCTGACGGCTATCAGGTTGGCCGTTTTCCGCCACCCTTTGCCGAATGGAACGATCAGTTTCGCGACACCGCGCGTCGCTACTGGCTGCATGGCGCAATGAGCAACGGCGAGTTTGTCCGTCGCTTTGCCGCCTCCAGCGATCTCTACCAGCACGACGACCGGCCGCCCCACGCCACGGTTAACCTGATCACCGCGCATGACGGCTTTACGCTGTGGGATGTGGTGAGCTTCGAACGCAAACACAACGAAGCCAACGGGGAAGATAACCGCGACGGTCACGGCGATAACTACAGCCACAATCACGGCAAAGAGGGGCTGAACGTCAGTTTTGACGTCACGGAACGTCGCCGCCGTAGCGTGCGGGCACTGCTCACCACGCTGCTGCTGTCACAGGGCACGCCGATGCTGCTGGCGGGCGATGAGCGTGGCCACACGCAGCGCGGCAATAATAATGCTTACTGTCAGGACAACGCCCTCAGCTGGCTTGACTGGCAGGCGGATGAGAAGGGATTGGTCGGATTCACCGCCGCACTGATTCGTCTGCGCCAGCGCATTCCGGCGCTGACCGCGGATCGCTGGTGGCAGGAGGGTGATGGCAATGTGCAGTGGCTCAATGCCGGTGGCCAGCCACTGCAGCACGATGAATGGGCACAGGGGCTGCACAGATTGCAGATCCTGCTGTCTGGCCGCTGGTTAATAACAATAAACGCCACGGATACGGTGAATGACATCGTGTTACCAGACGGAGAATGGCGTGCCCTTCCTCCTTTCGCCGGGGACGACAACCCCATCCTGCTAACTGTCTGGCATGGTCCCGCACACGGTGTGTGCGTGTTCCAAAAGCAATCATAAGGAGTCAGACATGGTTAAGTTAGATAGAACAGAACACCTGATGCTGGCCCGCCAGCTCCCTACACAGACGGTTGCTCTGATCCTCGCCGGCGGACGCGGCACGCGGCTGGTCGATTTAACGGCTAAACGTGCCAAACCGGCGGTGCATTTCGGCGGCAAGTTCCGCATTATCGACTTTGCCCTCTCCAACTGCGTCAACTCCGGTATCCGGCGGATTGGCGTCATTACACAGTATCAGTCCCATACCCTGACTCAGCATATCCAGCGTGGCTGGTCGATCTTCAATGAAGAGATGAATGAGTTTGTCGATTTGCTGCCAGCGCAGCAGCGCTTTTCGACCGAACAGTGGTATCGCGGCACGGCCGATGCCGTGACGCAGAACCTTGATGTGATTCGCCGCTATCAGGCGCAGTACATCGTGATCCTTGCCGGGGACCACATTTATAAGATGGATTATTCACGCATGCTGCTGGACCACGTGGTGAACGAGGCGAAATGTACCATCGCCTGTTTACCGGTACCGGTGCATGAAGCCACGGCGTTTGGCGTGATGGCGGTGAATGAGGAGAACATGGTGATCGACTTCGTGGAGAAACCCGCGAAACCGCCCACCATGCCAGGTGATGACACGCAGTCGCTCGCCAGCATGGGGATCTACGTCTTCAACGCGGATTATCTCTATGAACTGCTGGAAGCGGATCTGCAGACGCCAGGCTCTAACCACGACTTCGGCAAAGATATCCTGCCGAAAGTGGTGGCAAGCGGCGAAGGCTATGCGCACTCCTTTGCGCTCTCATGCGTCCAGAACGATGACAACGCGCCGCCTTACTGGCGCGACGTCGGGACGCTGGAAGCTTACTGGCGCGCCAATCTCGATCTGGCCTCGGTGATGCCTGAGCTGGATATGTATGACGTCACCTGGCCTATCCGTACCCACATGGAGCCGCTGCCCCCCGCGAAATTTGTTCAGGATCGTTCCGGCAGTCACGGGATGACGATGAACTCGCTGGTGTCGGGCGGCTGCATTATCTCCGGTTCGGTCGTGGTCAACTCGGTGCTGTTCCCCCGGGTTCGGGTTAACTCGTTTTGCAATATTGATTCAACCGTTCTGCTGCCGGATGTGGTGGTGGGTCGCTCGTGTCGTCTGCGCCGCTGCGTGATTGATCGCGCCTGTGAGTTACCGGAAGGCATGGTGATTGGTGAAAATCCGGATGAAGACAGTCGCCGGTTTCACCGTTCGGATGAAGGGATCGTACTGGTCACCCGCGCCATGCTGGCCAGGCTGGCCAAAGCGGGGCTGTAAGCGATAAGCGGAACTTACGCAATCGGCACGCGGAGCGTGCCGGATAACTTAATGAGGTCGAGGATGCAGGTTTTACATGTCTGTTCAGAACTTTTCCCGCTGCTTAAAACGGGCGGACTGGCTGATGTAGTCGGGGCATTACCTCAGGCGCAGATTGCGGGCGGCACAGACACGCGGGTGCTGCTGCCAGCGTTTCCTGCATTGCGCAAAGGCATACCTGATCTCCAGATGGTGACAGAGCGAGAGACATTTGCCGGTCATATACGTCTGTTATATGGTGAATTTAACGGTGTGGGCATCTATCTGATCGATGCCCCTGACCTCTACGACCGTCCCGGTAGCCCTTATCATGACGAGTCGCAGTTTGCCTATGTCGATAACTACCTGCGCTTCGCGCTGCTGGGCTGGGTCGGCTGCGAACTGGCGTGCGGTATGGATTCGATGTGGCGTCCCGATATCGTCCATGCCCATGACTGGCACGCAGGCCTTACCTGCGCCTATCTGGAAGCGCGCGGCCGGCCGGCCAAATCGGTGTTTACCGTGCACAACCTGGCCTATCAGGGACTGTTCTCGGCGCACCACATGGATCAGATTGGCCTGCCGTGGTCGTTCTTTAACATGCATGGGCTGGAGTTTTACGGGCAGATCTCCTTCCTGAAGGCGGGACTCTTCTACGCCGATCACGTGACGGCGGTCAGCCCGACCTACGCCCATGAGATTACCTCTGCGGAGTTTGGTTACGGCATGGAAACGCTGCTGGCGCAGCGGATGCGGGAAGGGCGGCTGAGCGGGATCCTCAACGGTGTCGACCCGACCATCTGGGACCCGGCCCACGACCTGCTGCTCAGCGCGCGCTACAACCGCGACACGCTGGAAGCCAAAGCGGAAAACAAACGGCAGCTGCAGGTGGCGATGGGTCTGAAGGTTGATGACAAAGCGCCGGTGTTCTGCGTGATCAGCCGCCTGACCAAACAGAAAGGCCTGGACCTGGTGCTGGAGGCGCTCCCTGGCCTGCTGGCGCAGGGCGGTCAGCTGGTGCTGCTGGGACAGGGCGATGCCGAACTGCAGCAGGGCTTCCTGGCCGCGGCAGCAGAGCATCCGGGCAGCGTGGGTGTGCAGATTGGCTATCACGAGGCGTTTTCACACCGCATCGTCGGTGGTGCCGATGTGATCGTGGTGCCGAGCCGCTTTGAGCCCTGCGGCCTGACGCAGCTGTATGGCCTGAAATATGGCACGCTGCCGCTGGTGCGCCGTACCGGCGGACTGGCAGATACGGTTAACGACAGCTCACTGGAAAACCTGGCGGATGGGATTGCCAGTGGCTTCAGCTTTGAAGATGCTAACGCCTGGTCGCTGTTGCGGGCGATTCGCCGCGCGTTTGTGTTGTGGTCTCGCCCTTCACTGTGGCGTTATGTTCAGCGACAGGCGATGGGCATGGATTTCAGCTGGCAGGTGGCCGCACAAGCCTACCGCGATCTCTACCAGCGTCTGATGTAACGGATGGGGAAAACCGGATATGAATGCACCTTTCACTTACGCTTCACCCACGCTGACGGTTGATGCTTTAAAGCATTCGATTGCGTACAAACTGATGTTTACCATCGGCAAAGACCCCTCTATTGCCAACAAGCATGAGTGGCTGAACGCCGCACTGCTGGCGGTTCGCGATCGGATGGTGGAGCGCTGGCTGCGCTCCAGCCGCGCTCAGCTGTCGCAGGATGTGCGGCAGGTTTACTACCTGTCGATGGAGTTCCTGATGGGGCGCACTCTGGGGAATGCGCTGCTGGCGATGGGGATCTATGACGATCTCAACCAGGCCCTCGACGAGATGGGGCTGGATCTGGCCGAGCTGATGGAGGAGGAGAACGATCCGGGCCTGGGCAACGGCGGTCTGGGCCGTCTGGCGGCCTGTTTCCTCGATTCGCTGGCGACGCTGGGTATGCCGGGCCGCGGCTATGGCATCCGTTACGATTACGGCATGTTCAAACAGAACATTGTGGAAGGTGAGCAGAAAGAGTCGCCCGATTACTGGCTTGAGTATGGCAATCCGTGGGAATTTCAGCGATTCAACACCCGCTACAAGGTGCGTTTCGGCGGCCGTGTCCAGCACGAAGGGGCGAAAGTGCGCTGGCTGGAGACCGAAGAGATCCTGGCGATGGCCTATGACCAGATCATCCCGGGCTTCGACACCGACGCCACCAATACGCTGCGCCTCTGGGGCGCGCAGGCCAGTAACGAAATCAACCTCGGTAAGTTCAACCAGGGCGACTACTTTGCGGCGGTGGAAGATAAAAACCACTCCGAAAACGTCTCACGCGTCCTCTATCCCGATGACTCCACCTATTCCGGGCGCGAGTTGCGTCTGCGTCAGGAGTATTTCCTGGTATCCGCCACGGTGCAGGACATTCTGAATCGTCACTGGCGCATGCATCAGACCTGGGACAACCTGGCGGATAAGATCGCCATCCACCTGAATGACACGCACCCGGTGCTGGCAATCCCCGAACTGATGCGCCTGCTGATCGACGAGCATAAATTCAGCTGGGACAGCGCCTTTGACGTCTGCTGTCAGGTCTTCTCCTATACTAACCATACGCTGATGACCGAAGCGCTGGAGACCTGGCCGGTGGATATGATCGGCAAGATCCTGCCGCGTCATCTCAGCATTATTTTTGAAATTAACGACTTCTTCCTCAAGACGATTCAGGATCACTATCCTGACGATCTGGATCTGCTGTCGCGCATTTCGATCATCGACGAGAACGACGGTCGCCGGGTACGCATGGCCTGGCTGGCGGTGGTGGTCAGCCATAAAGTGAATGGCGTTTCAGAGCTGCACTCCAACCTGATGGTGCAGTCGCTATTTGCAGACTTCTCTCGCCTGTTCCCGGGCCGCTTCTGCAACAAAACCAACGGCGTCACTCCGCGTCGCTGGCTGGCGCTGGCTAACCCGGCGCTGTCAGAGGTGCTGGATGAGGAGATTGGCCGCAACTGGCGCACCGACCTCAGCCAGCTGGATGAGCTGAAAGCGCAGATCGACTACCCGGCGTTTATCGAGAAAGTGGCGATTGCCAAGCATCAGAACAAGCGCCGGCTGGCCGAGTGGGTGGCAAAAAACCTGGACGTGGTGCTCGACCCGAATGCGCTGTTTGATGTGCAGATCAAGCGTATTCACGAATACAAGCGTCAGCTGCTCAACGTGCTGCATGTGATCACCCGATACAACCGTATCAAGGCTGATCCGCAGGCGGACTGGGTGCCGCGCGTCAATATCTTTGCCGGTAAAGCGGCCTCCGCCTACTACGTTGCCAAACACATTATCCATCTGATCAACGATGTCGCCAACATCATCAACAACGATCCGCAGGTGAAGAACAAACTGAAAGTGGTCTTCATCCCGAACTACAGCGTGAGTCTGGCGCAGATCATCATTCCGGCCGCCGATCTCTCTGAGCAGATCTCGACCGCCGGAACGGAAGCGTCCGGCACCAGTAACATGAAGTTTGCCCTGAATGGCGCGCTGACGATCGGCACGCTGGATGGTGCCAACGTGGAGATGCTGGATCACGTCGGTGAAGAGAACATCTTCATCTTCGGCAATACCACGCCGCAGGTAGAAGCCCTGCGTCAGGGCGGCTACAACCCGCGTGACTATTACGAAGGCGATGAAGAGCTGCATCAGGTGCTGACGCAGATCGCGTCGGGCGTCTTCAGCCCGCAGGATCCGGGTCGCTACCGCAACCTGTTCGATTCGCTGGTGAACTTCGGCGACCACTACCAGTTACTGGCCGATTATCGCAGCTATGTGGATACCCAGGACAAGGTGGATGCGCTCTACCGTAAACCTGAAGAGTGGCAGCGCCGTGCGGCGAAAAATATCGCCGGCATGGGTTACTTCTCGTCTGACCGGACGATTCAGGAGTATGCCGATGAGATCTGGAACATTTCACCGATAAGGCTGTAAGGCGCGCGCCGTCCATTCATCTGCTCTGCGGCCGGGAAACCGGCCGCACTTTTTTCTGCCCGTTCCGCTCCTCCCTGACCTCCGCAGATTCCGCTTTCAGCCGCAGTAAATCATCCGGCTGCGAGCCAGATCATTACAGGCTGGCGGAGAATCGCTACTATGCGGAAAAGCAAAATGACCTTACAGGCAACGGCAGCCCATGAGTGACAATATCAATCAGGAAATTACCTTCCGGAAGCTCAGCGTCTTCATGATGTTTATGACGAAAGGCAATATCGCCCGCACGGCGGAAGCGCTGGAGCTGAGCAGCGTCAGCGTGCACCGCGCGCTGCACACGCTGGAAGAGGGCATCGACTGCCCGCTGTTTATCCACAAAGGGCGCAATCTGGTGCCGCTGCCCGCCGCCTGGACGCTGCTGGACTATTGTCGCGACGTCACGGCCCTGATGGGCAAAGGCATTGAGGAGGCCCGCAAAGTGGCGGGTATCGGTGGAGGACGGCTGCGGCTTGGCACACTCTACTCGCTGACGCTTGAAACCATTCCCCGGCTGATTATGGGCATGAAACTGCGCCGGCCGACGCTGGAGCTGGATCTGACCATGGGCTCTAACCAGATGCTGCTGAATATGCTGGAAGATGATGCGCTGGACGCGATCCTGATTGCCACCCATGAGGGCGAACTCAGCGAGGCCCGGTTTGATGTGATCCCGCTGTTCGAGGACACGATCTGTCTGGCGGCGCCGGCTGGCGAAACGGGCAGCGGCGACGCACCGGTCGATCTGCGTGACTATGCCGACCGCGATTTTGTCTCACTGGCCGAGGGATTTGCCACCTATGCCGGTTCGCAGGAGGCGTTTCAGATCGCGGGATTTGAACCACGCATGGTGACGAAGGTGAATGACATCTTCTCCATGATCAGTCTGGTGCAGGCGGGCGTCGGCCTGGCGCTGATCCCGGGAAGGATGCGGAAAGTCTATGAAAACAATATCCAGCTGCTGACGCTCGCAGCGCCTTACCAGATGCGGCAGCAGGTTGCGATTGTCTATTCGCATCGCCGCGAACGCGACAATGACCTGCTGGCCCTGGCGGCAGAAGGGCGCATGTATGCCCGTAACCTTACCGTTCCAGCCGTTTAGCCAGATGACCTGCCACATCGACGCCGTTTCGTTCCAGGCTGATTGCATCGCCCTGCCAGCCCGCCTGCAGGGTCAGGCCGGTCAGCACATTGCCTGGCGGCATCTCAATCGCCAGACGGGCATCGCGCTGGTTAGCCGAGACCATGGTGTCATACCACTGCACGGTCCGTGCCATATTGAACGCCAGATCCTCCGCGATCTTCTCCGGGTCGTGGATCACCCGTGCGGTTGAGCCGCTGAGGTAAGCACAATCGGGACGGGAGAGGCGCACGGATTCAAACGCACGCGCCAGTTCTGCCGCCGGTTTGTCCAGCAGCGCGCAGTGCGACGGCACGCTTACCGCCAGTCTGATCGCCTTACTGGCGCCTGCCTCCAGCGCCTTTTGCGCCACCCTCGCCATATCCTCATCACGACCGGCAATCACTATCTGCGTTTCGGCATTGAGATTGGCAATGTAAGTGTGGCTGCCAGGCAGCAGCGTTTCCAGATGCGTCAGCGTCAGGCCGGTGATCGCCGTCAGGCCATATCCCTGCGGATAAGCCTGCTCCATCAGGTCGCCGCGCAATGCCACCAGCCGCAGGGCGTCGCTGAAATCGAGCGCACCTGACACCACTGCCGCCGGAAATGCGCCAATCGACAGACCGCTGACGATATCCGGCTTCACCCCGCGACGTATCAGTTCGCGCGCCCAGGCGACCCCACTGATCAGCAGGCTGAGCTGGACGGCGCGGGTGTGCTGCAGCGCGTCGTCGCTGTCGAGCCTGTCAGTCTCGTCGCCCAGTACCGCCCGCACGCGGGCTAACAGCGCCTCGCCGTCAGGCAGATGCTGCAGCATGCCAGCTCGCTGGGTGCCCTGGCCGGGAAAGGTAAA
Source organism: Pantoea sp. GM_Pan_3 (assembly GCF_026541045.1). Taxonomy (NCBI): domain Bacteria; kingdom Pseudomonadati; phylum Pseudomonadota; class Gammaproteobacteria; order Enterobacterales; family Erwiniaceae; genus Pantoea; species Pantoea sp. GM_Pan_3. The sequence continues at coordinate 158,315 of NZ_JALNVA010000006.1, forward strand.
GAGTATTTTCATGAGGTTTCTCTGCTCCAGGGTGAAGCGGTCAGCAGGGGGCCGGTGTCGGTTTTCAGCAGCACCTGTTCCTCGCGCAGCCACTCGTTGAGGGCAAACGCACCGGCAGGCGTTTCCACCTGGGTATCCACCCGGCACGCCAGCGCGTCGGTCTGATTCTGCCACCGTTGCAGCGCAGCCCGGTCCAGAGGGTGCGGGGCGCGGATCACCAGATCGAGATCGCTGGCGGCGTGCAGCGTGGGCTGCTGCGTCGCCAGCGCATAACCGGTGCTGCCGGTGATCCCCCAGCGCCACGGCCACTCCGCCTCACTCAGCACGATCGCCGCGCGAACCGGGGCAAAGGCGCTGAAAGGGGAAGCCTGCAGCAGGGGACGATCGGCCAGCCTCTCCGGCGTTATCACCCGAACAATATCGTCCGGATGAACCCATCCGGCGGCACGCTGCTCCCGCCGTTCACCGCGCACTCCAATCGGGATCAGGCCGGATTCGCGATGATCGCGCCGCACCACCACCGGCAGGCCGGGATGCCAGAACGTCCCGACCCAGCACGCTGAGATCGTGGCTAATGCGCTGCGGTCACGCAGCCAGAGCAGATCGTGGGGGCAGGGCGCGGTCATATTACATTCCTGATGTCAGCGTAATGAACAGGGGCAACGACAGAATAGAGAGCACCGAACTTAACAGCAGCACGGCTTCAGCATCGGGCGACTGAACGCCAAAGCGGTTGCCGAACACCACACCAAAGAAACCGGCCGACAGCGCAATCATCAGGATCGCGGTGATCGCCACTGAGCCGTTCAGCCCCAGCGCCAGCACCAGACCCCAGGCAATCACGGGCTGAATCAGCAGTTTCGCCACCGTGCCGACGCCCACGACGGCGTTGAGTTTCAGCTGACGGGCAGAAAGGATCACACCGGTCAGGAACAGCGCCGCCGCGGTGGCGGCCAGGCCCAGCGGCTTAATAGCTGAAAGCACCAGCTCCGGCATTCTGACGCCCAGCGCAGAAAGCACCACGCCCAGCAGCGGACCCCAGACGATCGGTTTTTTAACGGAGCGCCACATGAGCACCGGCAGCATGGTCAGCGTCGACCCCACATTCTCACCCGCACTGCGCGCTTTTTCCCGCTCCAGAATCAGCAGGCAGAAGGGCGTCATCAGCACCGAACCGCAGGCAATAGAGACAGCGACCGAGAGCGAGGTGGATGAGCCTTCGCCCAGCACGCTGCCCAGAATCGGCAGGCCCAGCGCCGCGTAATTGGGTAAGGCGACGGTCAGCGTCAGCACCGCCGCATCCTGTGGCGACTTTTTAAATACGCCGGTGGCCAGGAAATAGATCGCCGCATAGGTGATCCACATCGCCCCGGTCAGGACCACAATCAGCGGCGACTGCGCCACAATCCCCGCCCAGGGTGTCTGCACCGTGGCGCTGAACAGCGCGGCGGGCAGCGCAAAATCCATCACGAAAATATTCAGCAGCGAAACGTCTTTGTTATTGACCATTCCGCACTTACCGGCCCAGAAACCCAGCAGCATAATGACAAAAATAGGCGCAAGGGCATGCACAATTATATAAATCATAAATCACCTGTTATTAAGAAAGAATTTTCCAAAAAACAGCGATGTTTATAATTCTGAACACGGCCACTGCGCCGGGGCGCTGTGACACGCCCCGTCAGACCGGATTCGGCAGGTTTATTTTTTTTATCGGTTTACCAGGTCGCGCGCATACGCTCGCGCACCAGGGAAGAGCTGTGACGGTTGGAGGCACCCAGACGATTTTTCAGGCTCGGGTCCTGACGGGCATCGCCGATCGCCTTGTGCAGCGCGATTTCCACCATCGCCACGTCGGCGTCAGACGGCGAATCGGGATTGCCCACGTTCAGCAGATCGGAGAGCAGACCCAGCGTGGCGAAGTTGCTCACGTCATAGGCCATGGGGGGGATGGTGGCGGCCAGTTTCTCCAGCGACTCCACCGAACGCAGCGTGATACGCGCCGCCGATGCTTTGCCCATGGCGTGAACCAGTACGCCCTGATCGTTAAGCGCAATCAGGCGGTTAGCCTGATAGCCGTGTGCCAGGAACGCACCGGACATCGCCTTGCCGACAATCAGCCCGATGACCGGATGGCCGGCCAGGCGCGCGTTAGCATAGGCTCCCGCTGCGCCCGCCAGCGCCTGATGAATACCAAATGCCTCTTCACGACGACCATAGGCCTGACTCGGCACGTCGATGACCGCCACAATCGGGCGTTTCACGGCGCTGTTTTTATCCTCTTCCCGCGTTTCATTCACCACTTTTGCCAGCGTCCAGCCCTCCAGCAGACCCACTTCCCCCTGCGCGGCGCGCGGATAGTGGTTCTGTGCATCGGGCACCACGGCGATGAAGCGGACGTTTTCGCCATTCAGCTGGCCGTCAGCCACCTGAACAGAGGCGCACAAGCCACTGAGACGCTGTGCATGAGGTGCGAGTTTTTCCAGCCAGGTTGCACCGCGGCTGCTTGTCTGGGTCATTATTTCTCCTCCCGGGCGAAAAGCTGTTTGATCTGGGCGGTGTCCGCCTGCTGGCGGGTGTCGAACTGCGTCAGACGTGACAGGAAGTCGGCATAGTTGTCGCTGCGGTGCTGCGCCGGTACGCCTCTGGCAATGAAGTCATTCATGGCGGTTTTTACCGCGTTGATGCCGTCATTCACCAGCGCATCCACCAGTCCGCTGGCGTAGCGGATTTCGCCGCCGGTCATGCTCCAGATAAAGGGCCGATCGCGCGAGTCATACTCTTCAATGCCCGCCTCCTGCTCAATCACCTGCGGGCCGTTCAGGCCCAGGCGCGCTTCCCGTGTCACGATCAGGTAGCTGCACAGCGCGGCGGCAATCGACATTCCGCCGAAGCAGCCAACGGTGCCGCTGATGATGCCGATCACCGGGGTGTAGCGACGCAGATCGACAATCGCGGCGTGAATATCCGCAATCGCCGCCAGGCCAAGATTCGCTTCCTGTAAGCGCACGCCACCGGTTTCCAGGCAGAGCACCGCCTGAGTCGGAATGCCGTTGCGGTTGTCTTCCGCCGCCAGCTCCAGCGCCGCCGCCATTTTCGCCCCGGAGACTTCGCCCATGCTGCCGCCCTGGAAGGTGCCTTCGATGGCGATAACCACCGCAGGCTGACCGTTCAGCGTGCCGCGTGCCACGACCATGCCGTCATCGGACTGCGGCACCACGCCCTGCGGGGCCAGCCATGGCGACATGATGCCCTCAAAGGGATCCAGCAGTTCGCGATAGCTGCCGGCATCCAGCAGCGTACGGGCGCGTTCACGCGCCCGTAATTCAATAAAGCTGGCATCGTTACGCATGGCTCACCTCTTCAAAAACCTGTTCAAGACGGATACGAGCCACACCGGGTGTGGCACCGAAATCGTGGATAATCAGTTCGCCGGCCGGCAGGCCGTTGATCAAATTCAGACGGTCAAACAGCGCCTTCCAGCGGGCGTCGCTGTTATCCAGTGAGGTGGTGATGTCAACGTTCAGCGTGTCGCCCTGGGTTGCGGTGTACAGTACTTCCATATCACCGGAACCCACGACTCCGGCCAGCGCTCTGCCACTGAGCAGGCGGTTAGCGGGTAAAGATAATGTGATGTGTTCCATAATGGCCTCTAAAAATATGTGTGTTCAGGCGAACAGACCCGATCGATAAACAGCGTCGCCGCGAGCAAATCGGCGGCTCCGCCCGGCGAGGCGTTGAGCGCCAGCATCCGGCGATCAAGCTGCGCCAGCGCCAGCTTTCCGCCTGCGGTGCGGCAGCCGCCCGCCAGCAGTACGGCCTGTGCCCCGTGCTGCATCGCCGTCAGCCCCGCCATCCCTGCCCGTGACAGCACGCAGGTATCGCTGAGCGAGGTCATGATCGCCATCAGCGCATCCAGGCGGGCTTCGCTTTCGTTGGCCCCCACCGCCCGGCTGATCAGCAGCTGCGGCAGCGCCAGCTTCATCACGTGAGGAAACGCCTGTTGCGCCTCTTCGCGTGCGCCGGGCACCCGATAGCGGTGCGTCGCTTTTAACCCTTTGCTGAACAGTTTCGGCGCTGCCCGGTCGGGCAGGCTGGCCAGGGCGGCGGCGGTGCGGGTCAGCGGGTCGGCACTGGCAGCACCGCCATGCATGGCGGCGGCACTTACCAGTAAGCCCAGCGCCCAGATCGCTCCCCGATGGGTATTCACGCCACCGGTGGCCGCCATCATCTGCTGCTCGCCGTCACGGCCCAGGCGCCCGACCGTTTCGCGCAGGGCGATATCAGCGGGACGCAGCCAGCTGTGACGGGCCAGCGCCAGAAAGGTCGGTGCCAGGCTGTGAGCGGAGCGCTCCATCAGCGCCAGCGTCAGATCCTGATGCGCGCCGTTTCCCCGACTGTCGACCAGACCCGGCTTGGGGCTCAGACGTGCTTCATCGATCAGGCAATCGCGCGCCAGCGTCGCCAGCTGGCTGGCCTGCGCCTCGGCTTGAGTCTGTGACAGGAGTTTCATTTACCAGCTCCGGAATTTAGCAGGCGGGTTGTACAGACCACCGGACCATTCAACCAGGTCAGCCACGCTGCCCGCAGCCAGCAGTGAACGGGTGGCGTCGGAACGGCGGATGCCCATATCTTCCGGGTAGACCACTTTGCCGCTTTTACGCAGGGCCGCGACGCGCGCCGCATCCACACCCAGACCGATGTCGGTAATGCCCGCCACGGCGGCGACCATAGCGCGACGCTCTTCCAGGCTCTCTGCGCGATAGAGATAGGCGATGCCCTCCTCGGTCAGCACGTGGGTGACGTCATCGCCGTAGATCATCACCGGAGCCAGCGGCATCCCGGCGGATTTCGCGACGTCAACCGCATCAAGGGTTTCAACGAAGGTGGGTTTTGCGCCGGCCTGGAAGGTTTCGACCATCTGCACCACCAGTTTTTTCCCGCGCTGCATCGGGTCTGGCTCGGTGATCATGTTCAGCCAGGCGGGGGTCGCGTGGCGGCGGCCGTGCGGATCGTGGCCCATATTCGGGGCGCCACCAAAGCCGGAGAGGCGGCCACGGGTCACGGTCGAGGAGTTAGCCAGCCCGTCCACCTGCAGGGTGGCCCCGATAAACATGTCGACTGCGTACTGGCCGGCCAGCTGACAGAAGGCGCGGTTAGAGCGCATCGAGCCGTCGCTGCCGGTAAAGAAGATGTCGGGACGGGCGCGGATATACTCTTCCATCCCCAGCTCGCCGCCGAAGCAGTGCACGCTCTCCACCCAGCCACTCTCAATTGCCGGGATCAGCGTCGGATGCGGGTTCAGCGCCCAGTGTTTACAGATTTTGCCTTTCAGGCCGAGCCGTTCGCCGTAGGTGGGCAGCAGCAGCTCAATCGCGGCGGTGTTAAATCCGATGCCGTGGTTAAGTGACTGCACCTGGTGTTCGGCGTAGATGCCCTTAATCGCCATCATCGCCATCAGGATATGTTCCTGCTTAATCAGGCGCGGATCGCGGGTAAACAGCGGTTCGATAAAGAACGGTTTGTCAGCAACGACAATGTAGTCGATCCAGGAGCCGGGAATATCGACGCGCGGCAGGTCGGTTTCGTCATCGACCAGTTCATTGACCTGGGCTATCACGATACCGTCACGGAACGCGGCGGCTTCCACCAGCGCCGGGGTATCCTCGGTGCCCGGACCGGTGTAGAGGTTGCCTTTGCGGTCAGCTTTGTAACCGGCAATCAGCGCCACATTCGGGCAGAGGTCAACATAGAGGCGGGAGTATAGTTCGATATAGGTGTGGATAGCGCCGATTTCCAGCTGGCCATCCTGCAGTAGCTGTGACATGCGCAGACTCTGCGGACCGGAAAAAGAGAAGTCGAGTTTGCGGGCAATGCCTTTTTCAAAGATATCGAGATGCTCACTGCGGCCGACGCTGGGCATAATCATGTGCAGGTCGTGAATCTTTGCCGGATTCACCTGCGCCAGGGTGCGGGATAAGAAGTCAGCCTGTTTCTGGTTATTCCCCTCCAGCACCACGCGATCGCCTGGGGCAATTAAGTGTTCGAGGGCTTCTGTGGCTCGTTCAACAGGAATGACTTTGCCATCAAGGGGGAAGGCGACCATACGACGCGCTTTTTCACTGCGGCGTGTGTTCCACTCCCGGGCAGGCGTTTGGCCTGTGTTCATTTCAACCTCCTGATTAGAATCGCGGTACTGACGTTTTTGCTGAAGAAAGTCTGCGCGTTCTGCATACCGCGTTCAATTAAGCAAAAAAGCGAAACGTTAGATTTAAGGTAACGATGGTGAGCGGCATGGCGGCAGGCGAAACCCGAGGCGCTGCATGCAGGCGGGGAGGGGGAAACAGCAGGGTGACAGGAGGAGAGCGTGCGAGGGGAAAGGGATGCGGCACGGTTTAACCGGTTCAGTTCGCGGTCGGCCACCCATAAAAAAAGCAGGCCGGAGCCTGCTTTCTGCTTACTGCGGCCTGCTTAAGAGGCCAGCGAGAGTGCCGGTTTTGCTTTCGCGGCCAGCCACTCTGCCACGCGGGCCTGCTGCTCTTTCGTCAGCCACATACCCTGTTTGGTTCGACGCCAGATAGCATCATCCAGCTCGCGAACCCACTCATGCTGCACCAGGTAGCGCAGCTCCGCCTCGTAAAATTCGTGACCGAAGTTCTCACCCAGATCGTTCAGGCTTTTCGCCCCGGCTAACAGGGTTTCGGTGCTGCTGCCGTAGGTGCGTGAGAAGTGACGCGCCATGTTTTCACTGATGAACGGATAGCGACGACGCAGGCTGGCCGCATAGTCTTCACGGGTGCCGGAGATGTTCCCGCCCGGCAACACGCAGTTCTTCGTCCAGGCCGGACCGGCGTTCGGATAGTACTTCGCCAGTTTTTCCAGCGCGTGCTCGGCCAGCTTGCGATAGGTGGTCAGCTTGCCGCCAAATACCGACAGCAGCGGCGCCTGGCCGTTGTCATCACGGACATCCAGCGTGTAATCGCGGGTAATCGCCTGCGGTGAGTCCGATTCATCATCACACAGAGGACGGACACCGGAGTAAGACCAGACGATGTCGTCAGCGGTCAGCTGCTTTTTGAAGTGGGCGTTGAACACCTTCAGCAGATAGTCGGTTTCGCTGTCATCAATGTTGACGTTTTTCGGATCGCTTTTGTACTCCACGTCGGTGGTGCCGATGATGGAGAACTCATCCATCCACGGAATCACAAACACGATGCGATTATCTTCGTTCTGCAGGATATAAGCCTGCTTTTCGGTATGCACGCGCGGCACCACGATGTGGCTGCCTTTGATCAGGCGGATACCGTAAGGGGATTTGAGCTTCAGGCTGTCGTCAAACAGCTGCTTGACCCACGGGCCTGCAGCGTTGACCAGGCCTTTCGCCTGCCAGGTGTAGGTTTTGCCGCTGTCGACATCTTCCGCTTCCACCTTCCACAGACCGCCTTCACGCCAGGCACGGGTCACGCGGGTGCGGGTCCGCACTTCGCCGCCGCGCTTCACCACTTCCTGCGCGTTGAGCACGACCATACGGGCGTCATCAACCCAGCAGTCAGAATATTCGAATCCGCGCGTGATCTCCGGCTTCAGGGCCGAATCCGCGCCAAAGCGCAGACTTTTACTGCCTGGCAGGCTGGTGCGTTTGCCCAGATGGTCATACATAAACAGGCCGGTGCGGATCATCCACGCCGGACGCAGGTGTGGACGGTGCGGCAGACGGAAGCGCATCGGGAAGGCCAGGTGCGGCGCCATCTTCAGCAGGACTTCGCGCTCAGCCAGCGCTTCGCTGACCAGACGGAATTCATAATGTTCAAGGTAGCGCAGGCCGCCGTGAATCAGTTTCGAGCTGGCAGAGGAGGTCGCGCAAGCCAGATCCCGCGCCTCCAGCATTAACACCGACAGTCCGCGTCCTGCAGCGTCTGCTGCAATGCCGGCACCGTTGATGCCGCCGCCGATCACGATCAGGTCTTTGGTTTCCACGTCATCTCCTCCGATGTTCGGAATAGTTCACTAATGTTCGTTTTCGAGCATTATCATAGTCGCAAACCAACATTAGCGCCAGCTTTTAACCCGCTAAAAACATTTTTGCGTGATATAGCTAACATTATGTCCACCAAAAAAACAGATACCCGTAACGATTGTCAGGTTATCGGCGTGGCTTCTCGGGTTACACTACGCGCTATTGTGACGACTTTGAGAGATCCCATGGAAACGTTCGAATGTATTGATGTGCAGCAGGCGCAGGCGCGTCTGGCGCAGGGGGCACTGCTGGTCGATATCCGCGATCCGCAAAGCTTTGCGATGGGCCATGCGGCGGGTGCGCTGCATCTGACCAACACCAACCTCAGCGACTTTATCAGTCGTGCAGACCACAGCCTGCCGGTGCTGGTGATGTGTTATCACGGCAACAGCAGTAAAAGTGCAGCACAATATCTGCTGGGGCAGGGCTTCAGTGCGGCCTATAGTATTGATGGCGGTTTCGATGCCTGGCGCGCGGCCTTTCCGCAGCAGGTTGCCCTGGGCAGTGAGTAAGTGGCCGCCTGTCACACGGAGAGTTACTGATGCGCATTACCCAATTTAATCAGCCGCGCATGGCGCAGGCGTTTGTGGACTACATGGCAACGCGCGGCGTGACGCTGCGTATTGAGCATGACCAGCACTATGTCATCATGCTGGATGATGAGAGCCAGTTTTCCGTGGTCGAAAACGAACTTCAGCAGTTTCTGCATGACCCTAATCACCCACGCTATCAGGCGGCCAGCTGGCATAGCGGCAAAACCGACAGCGGGCTGCGCTATGAGCGCAGTAACATCTGGGCAAACATTCGTGAGCGCGCCGGGCCGCTGACGATGACGGTGATGGTGCTCTGTATCGCCGTCTTTATCCTGATGCAGGTGATGGGCGATCAGACCGTGATGGCCTGGCTCGCCTGGCCGGATGATGACCAGCATTTTCAGGTCTGGCGCTGGTTCAGCCATGCGCTGCTGCACTTCTCGCTGCTGCACATTCTGTTTAACCTGATGTGGTGGTGGTATCTGGGCGGGGCGGTTGAGAAGCGGCTCGGCAGCGGCAAACTCTTTGTCATTATGCTGATTTCCGCGCTGCTCAGCGGCTGGCTGCAGGCGAAATTCAGCGGCATCTGGTTTGGCGGCCTGTCGGGCGTGGTGTATGCCCTGATGGGCTACTGCTGGCTGCGCGGCGAGCGCGATCCCGACAGCGGCGTCTATCTTGAACGTGGCCTGATCGGTTTTGCGCTGGTCTGGCTGGTGATTGGCTGGTTCGGCGTCTTTGGCCTGGCCATTGCCAACGCAGCGCACGTCGCCGGTCTGCTGGTCGGGCTGGCGATGGCGCTGGTGGATACGCGTAACGTTACGCGTCGGTAAAGAGATTTTGCGGGTTAACAGGAGAGGAATGTGAAGCAGACGCAACGTCATGACGCGATTATCGATTTGGTCCGTCGTCAGGGATATGTCAGTACTGAGGAGCTGGTGGATCATTTTGAGGTCAGCCCGCAGACCATCCGTCGCGATCTCAACGATCTGGCCGATCAGAACAAAATTCAGCGCCACCACGGCGGCGCGGCGCTCCCCTCCAGCTCTGAGAACACCGCCTGGCACGATCGTAAAATGATGTGGTCGGCGGAGAAAGCGCGCATTGCTCAGCGGGTCGCCAGCCAGATCCCGGATGGGGCCACGCTGTTTATCGACATCGGCACCACGCCGGAAGCGGTGGCGCATGCGCTGCTCAACCACAGCGATCTGCGTGTAGTGACGAACAACCTCAACGTGGCGATGCTGCTGATGGGCAAGCCCGATTTTCGGGTGATTATTGCCGGGGGCGAAGTGCGCACCCGCGATGGGGCGGTAATGGGAGAGGCGACGCTCGACTTCATTTCGCAGTTCCGGCTGGATTACGGCATTCTCGGCATCAGCGGCATCGATATGGATGGCTCGCTGCTGGAGTTTGACTATCACGAAGTGCGGACCAAGCGCGCGATTATTGAAAACTCCCGCTGTGCGCTGCTGGTCGTGGACCACTCGAAGTTTGGCCGCAACGCCATGGTTAACCTCGGCAATATGAGTCTGCTGGATTATATCTACACCGACAAGATGCCGCCCGCCAGCGTCATGAAGGTGATTGAACAGCATGAGGTGCACCTCGAACTCTGCTGATTCCTGCCACGCCAGCCTCCGGGCTGGCGTTTTTATTTGATTGCTGTCGCTTTTTTCCCCACTCCCGTCTTTACTTAACGATTGCTGGCTCCGCCTGCCAGCCCGTGCGCTTGCCATTTTTGCTTCACCTCATTGCGTAACAGAAGGGAGTGATATGCCGCAGCAGAAATTCAATAAAGCCCGTTTTAACGCCGCCTTTACCCGCCAGTGGCAACACCTCGGCCTCTCTTCCGCTCAGCAGATGACCCCGCACCAGGCGTGGCAGGCGGTCAGTGCGGCCCTGGCGGAACTGCTGGCCGCGCAACCGGCCCCGCGTCCGGCGCAGCAGCAGCGTCACGTTAACTATCTCTCAATGGAGTTTCTGATTGGCCGGCTGACCGGCAACAATCTGCTTAATCTCGGCTGGTATGACGAGGTGCAGGCGGCGCTGGCAGAGCAGCAGTTCGATTTAACGGCGCTGCTGGAGCAGGAGGTCGATCCGGCACTCGGCAATGGCGGGCTGGGGCGACTGGCTGCCTGCTACATGGATTCGATGGCCACGGTCGGTCAGTCTGCAACCGGTCACGGACTTAACTACCAGTACGGCCTGTTCCGCCAGTCTTTTCAGGCGGGCCAGCAGAAGGAGGCGCCCGACGACTGGCAGCGCGAGCACTATCCCTGGTTCCGCCACAACGCGGCGCTGGATGTGGAGGTGGCGATGGGCGGTCGGGTCGAAAAGCAGGAGAACGGCGAGGTGCGCTGGCAGCCCGGGTTTACGCTGCGCGGTGAAGCCTGGGATTTGCCGGTCACCGGCTACCGCAATGGCGTTACGCTGCCGCTGCGTCTGTGGCAGGCGGTGAGTGCGCACCCTTTTGACCTGACGGCGTTTAATGACGGTCACTTCCTGCAGGCGGAGCAGCCCGGCATCGAGGCGGCAAAGCTGACCAAAGTGCTCTATCCCAACGACAATCATCAGGCGGGCAAGCGGCTGCGCCTGATGCAGCAATATTTTCAGTGCGCCTGTGCGGTGGCAGATATTCTGCGCCGCCACCATCAGGCGGGACGCAGCATTCACAGCCTGCCCGATTTCGAAGTGATTCAGCTCAACGATACCCATCCCACCATCGCCATCCCGGAGATGCTGCGCGTGCTGCTGGATGAGCACCAGCTCGGCTGGGATGAGGCGTGGCAGATCACCAGCCGGTTGTTTGCTTACACCAACCACACCCTGATGCCGGAGGCGCTGGAGCGCTGGGATGAGAAGCTGATGCGCTCGCTGCTGCCGCGTCATCTGCTGATCATCAAAACGATCAATCAGCGGCTGAAAAAGGTGGTGAAGCAGCGCTGGCCGGATGACAAAGCGCTGTGGCATAAGCTGGCGGTGATTGCGGACGGTCAGGTGCGGATGGCGAATCTCTGCGTCGTCAGCGGGTTTGCGGTCAACGGCGTCGCGGCGCTGCACTCCCGGCTGGTGGTCAGCGATCTCTTCCCGGAATATCACCAGCTGTGGCCGCAAAAATTCCATAACGTCACCAACGGCATTACCCCGCGCCGCTGGCTGAAGCAGTGCAATCCGGCGCTGGCCGGGCTGATTGATGAGACGCTGAAAACCGAATGGGCCAGCAATCTCGACGCGCTGATCGGCCTGGAAGCTTACGCCGACGACCCGGCGTTTCGTCAGCGCTATCGCAGCATCAAGCAGCAGAACAAAGTGCAGCTGACCGACTATATCGCCCGGCACACCGGGATTATCGTCAACCCGGCGGCCCTGTTCGATGTGCAGATCAAGCGACTGCATGAGTACAAGCGCCAGCACCTCAGCCTGCTGCATATCCTCTACTGCTATCAGCAGCTCTGTAATAACCCGGAGGATGTCACCTTCACGCCGCGGGTCTTCCTGTTCGGGGCCAAGGCCGCACCGGGTTACTACCTGGCGAAAAACATTATCTACGCGATTAACCGGGTGGCGGAGGTGGTGAACAACGATCCCCGCATCGGCGACCGGCTGAAAGTGGTTTTTCTCCCCGACTACCGCATCACCGTCGCCGAAATGATGATCCCGGCGGCCGACCTCTCAGAGCAGATCTCTACCGCCGGTTATGAAGCCTCGGGCACCGGCAACATGAAGCTGGCGCTGAACGGCGCGCTGACCATCGGCACGCTGGATGGGGCCAATGTCGAAATCGCTGAGCAGGTGGGCGAGGAGAATATCTTTATCTTCGGTCACACCGTGGAGGAGGTGAAAGCGCTGAAGGCCAAAGGCTACAACCCGAAGAAGGTGCGCAGGCAGAACAAGGCGCTGGATGATTTACTGAAAGCGCTGGAGAAGGGCAAATTCAGCGACGGGGACAAGCACGCGTTTGACCTGATGCTGGAGAGCCTGACGAAACACGGCGATCCCTGGCTGGTGCTGGCCGATTTCCAGCCTTACATCGAGGCGCAGCAACGGGTGGAAGCCCTGTGGCGCGACCCGGAAGGCTGGACCCGCGCCGCCATCCTCAACACGGCCCGGACCGGCATGTTCAGTTCGGACCGGTCCATTCGTGACTATCAGCAACGTATCTGGCAGGCACCCCGCTAAGGAGCAGCAATGAAACAGGATTCACTTGATCAGGCCGCCCGTGCTGCGGGTATTTCACTGGATTACATCAACGTTAACGGCGAGAAAGAGGCGATCAGCGACGAAACCAAACGTGCGCTGCTGGCGGTAATGGGCGATCCGCAGGAGGCGGGTAAATCGCCGCTGCCGCCGGTCGCCGTCTTCAGCGGCAGAGGCAAACGTCAGCTGACGCCGCAGGGCCGTGGCGTCTATCGCTGGCAGCTGCAGACAGAGAAGGGCAGACTGCTCAGCGGCGAGTTAACCGCGGGCGAACCCTTTACGTTGCCTACACCGCTGGCGCAGGGGTATCACCAGCTGACGCTCAGCAAAGGGAAGAAAAGCTGGCAGACGCGGGTCATTGTTGCCCCACGCCGCTGCTATCTGCCGCCGGCGCTGGAGGCGGGAGAGAAACGCTGGGGCGCACTGGTGCAGCTCTATACCGTGCGGTCTGAACAGAACTGGGGCATCGGTGACTTCGGCGATCTCGACCAGCTGCTGGTGCAGCTGGCCGCACGCGGAGGCGATTTCGTCGGTCTGAATCCGCTGCATGCGCTCTATCCCGCCAGCGCCGATTTCGCCAGTCCCTACAGTCCGTCATCACGCCGCTGGCTGAACATCATCTATATCGATGTCAGCCAGGTGGCCGATTTTCAGCAAAGCGCGGCGGCACAGAAGTGGTGGAAAAGTGCCAGAACGCAGAAGGCGCTGGCCAAAGCCCGCGAGGCGGAGCATGTCGATTACGCAGCGGTGATGGCGCTGAAGCTCGCCGCACTGCGCCACGCCTGGGCCCACTTTCAGGCCCGTGACCGCGCCAGCGACGAGCAGCAATCCTGGGCTGAGTTTGTGCGTGAAGGCGGTGACAGCCTGCGTTATCAGGCGGCCTACGACGGCATACAGCAGGCCCGACGGGCTGAGAATGCAAAACAGTGGGGCTGGCCCGCGTGGCCGGAAGGGTGGCGCAACAGTCAGCAGCCGGAGGTGCAGCAGTGGTGTAAGGAGCACGAAGAGGAGATCGCCTTCTGGCAGTGGCTGCAGTGGCTGGCGCAGCAGCAGTTCTCAGGCTGCTGGGCGCACAGCCAGGCGCTGGGCATGAGCGTGGGTCTCTACCGTGACCTGGCGGTTGGCGTGGCGGAAGGCAGCGCCGAGACCTGGCACGATCCGGAGCTCTACCGCCTTAAAGCCTCTGTCGGCGCACCGCCCGACCGCCTCGGTCCGCTGGGGCAGAACTGGGGCCTGCCGCCAATGGACCCGCATGTGATGCAGGCGCGCGGCTATCAGCCCTTTATCGACATGCTGCGAGCCAACATGCGTGACTGCGGTGCATTGCGCATCGATCATGTGATGTCGCTGCTGCGTCTGTGGTGGGTGCCCGCCGGAGAGACGGCGGATAAAGGCGCTTATGTCGCCTATCCGGTCGACGATCTGCTGGGGATTCTGGCGCTGGAGAGCCACCGGCTGCGCTGCATGGTGATTGGCGAGGACCTGGGCACCGTGCCGGAGGCGATAGTCAGCCTGCTGCGCAAAAGCGGCGTCTTTTCATGGAAGGTGCTCTGGTTCGAGCAGGAGAAAGATCAGCGCTATCGCGCGCCGCAGGACTATCCGCGTCAGTCGATTGCCAGCGCCAGCACGCACGATCTGCCCACCCTCACCGGTTTCTGGGAGCAGGGCGACCTGGCGCTGGGCGAGAAACTGGGCCTCTATCCGGGCGACGCGGTGAAGGCACTGCATGAGCAACGGGCGACGCAGAAGCAGGCGCTACTGGATGCCCTGCATCAGGCGGGGGCCCTGCCGGCTCGCAGTCAGAAGAAGGCAGAGAAGCTGGCGATGACGCCTGCACTGAACCGGGCAATCCACCGTTTTCTGGCCGACACCGACAGTGCGCTGCTGGGGCTGCAACCGGAGGACTGGCTCGGCATGACCACGCCGGTCAACGTGCCGGGCACGGTAGATCAATATCCCAACTGGCGGCGTAAGCTGAGCAAAACGCTGGAGGCGATCTTTGCCGACAGGGAAGTGAATGCACTGCTGAAGGTGGTCAGCCAGCAGCGTCAGTCAGGCAGGAAAGAGAAGTAACAAGAGCGCGGCAGTCTGACTGCCGCGTTTCTGACTGATTAAAAACTGACTCAAAGGAAAGCTGGCAGCAACGTCTCTACTCAACACGAAGGGAACATGGGCAGAGGAGGAAAGCGTCTCGCGCCATGGATGGCGCGGGCAGAGCATGCCATGGATGGCGGCTTTTGCGTCTTTCCGATCTGCCCGTGTTTCCTGAGCCGCCTCAATCTCACAGCGAAGAGAGCAGCGTATTACTGCTCATCCCCGCGTTAACATCAGTAGAAGGAGTGTTCGCCACGCTGATGCTCGGTAATATCCCGCACGCCTTTCAGTTCCGGGAAGGCAGCCAGCAGCTCTTTCTCGATACCATCTTTCAGGGTGACGTCGATCATCGAACAGCCGTTACAGCCGCCGCCAAACTGCAAAATGGCGTAACCGTCATCGGTGATCTCCATCAGTGACACGCGCCCGCCGTGACCGGCCAGCTGTGGGTTGATCTGCGCCTGCAGCAGATACTCCACGCGCTCCACCATCGGCGCATCGTCAGACACTTTCCGCATTTTGGCGTTCGGCGCTTTCAGCGTCAGCTGTGAGCCGAGATTGTCGGTCACGAAGTCGATTTCCGCATCTTCCAGATAAGGTTTGCTCAGTTCATCAACATACGCAGAGAGCTTTTCGAACTTCAGCTCGGTGTCAGTCGCTTCAACGGCATCAGGCGGACAGTAAGAGACGCCGCACTCCGCAGTTGGCGTACCCGGGTTAATCACGAATACGCGAATCTGGGTGCCATCTTCTTGTTTGGATAGCAGTTTAGAAAAATGTTCCTGGGCAGAGTCAGTAATTCGGATCATGTCGATTGCTCAATAGTTGACTAATTTAGTTGGTTATAATACGCCCATCAATGACGCTCTACAAGGTACGGCACAGGCACCAGACCTGCACGCTGGCCGCGCCCTGCGCCAGTAACAGACGACTGATTTCGTCGACCGTACTGCCGGTGGTGATGACGTCATCCAGCAGGGCGATATGGCGACCCTGCACCGCCATTTCAAGGCGGAAGGCATCCCGTAAGTTAGTGCGGCGCTGGCGGGCAGTGAGCTGATGCTGCAACGCTCCCCTTCGCTGGCGGGAGAGGCCGTCACGCCATTCGCACCGCAGCCAGTGCGCCAGCGGGGCGGCCAGCAGGGCGCTCTGGTTGTAACCGCGCCGCCAGCGTCGCCGCCAGTGCAGCGGCACCGGCAGCAGCAGGTCGGGACGCACCACACGACCGTGCCGCCAGACATCCAGCCAGCTTAGCAAAAGCAGCCGCGCCAGCATCACCCTGAGTGCGGTTATATGAGAAAACTTAAGCTGATTAACCCACTCACTGAATGGCGGGCGATAGTCATTGACGCAGACCAGCGCCTGCCAGGCGGGCGGTTTGCGCTGGCAGCGGCCACAGGCGACCCGCGTCGTCCCGGCGGGCAAACCGCAGCGTGGACAGAGCAGGGGCAGCGGCGGTAATTCACGCAGACATAAGCTGCACAGACCGTGACGGGCGATCTGTAACGGCATCTGGCATAGCCAACACAGGGCAGGCATTGCTAGCATAGCGACCTCCTTATCATTTTCGGGATAGTAACTGATGACGTCGCTCTACTGGCACACCTGCGGAGAAGGAAAACGCGATCTTGTGCTGCTGCACGGATGGGGGCTGAATGCCGAAGTCTGGCAAAGCATTATTCCGCGACTCAGCCCGCATTACCGCCTGCATCTGGTCGATCTGCCGGGCTATGGCCGCAGTCAGGATGCGGGTGCCCTGACGCTGACACAGATGGCAGAGGCGCTGCTGCCTGCGCTGCCCGCACAGGCGATCGTCATGGGGTGGTCTCTGGGCGGACTGGTGGCAACGCAGCTGGCGCTGACCGCGCCAGAAAAGCTGGCTGCACTGATCACCGTTGCATCGTCACCCTGTTTCACCGCCACAGAGCACTGGCCCGGCATTAAACCCGAGACGCTGCAGAACTTTCAGCAGATGCTCAGCAACGATTTTCAGCGCACGGTGGAACGCTTTCTGGCGCTGCAGACGCTGGGCACCGAAACGGCGCGCGCCGATGCACGGCAGCTGAAAGAGGTGGTGCTGTCGCAACCGATGCCGGAAGTGGCGGTGCTGGATAGCGGACTGGAGATTCTGCGTCAGGTCGATCTGCGCAGCGCGTTACCGCAGATCGGGCTGCCGTTCCTGCGTCTCTATGGCGCACTCGATGGGCTGGTGCCGCGCCGGATTGCTGCAGAGATTGATGAAATGTTGCCAGCCTCGCCTTCAGTCGTTATCGACAAGGCAGCACATGCACCTTTTATTTCCCATCCAGACATTTTTTGTCAGCATATTATTAACTTTATCAGTAATTTGCCGGGATAATGAGGCTTTAAGTTGGCAAAATTGCTGGCAGCAGCAATACTTCTCTCTGTGAGCAAGGCCGCTGCAAATTTATGTGATTAGTCACGGAAATGACTATGCCGTTCCATACTGCCTTACGCGTTTAGCGGCTGCTTACATCTCACAATGGATCATGAATGAGGGTAAACATAATGAAGGTTTTTAAATGGGTTGTGGCTTCAATGATGATGGGCGCGATTTCATTTTCTGCGATGGCAGCGAAAGAAGTCACCAAAGAAGAAGTTAAATCAATGAACCTGCAGAAGATTGGCACTGTTAACACCACAGCGGAAACCACCTCGCCAATGGATGCTAAAAAAGTGCTGTCTCAGCTTGCTGACGAGAAAGGCGGTAAATACTACCTGGTGATCGCGGGTCGCGAACACGGTAAATTCAGCGCCACCGCTGAAGTCTACAAGTAATCAGCGTAGCCACATGAACTGCCAGGCATCCAGCTTAACCGGCTGGGTGCCATCCATCTTCTCTCCGCTTATCAGATCCTGCCACATACGTGCCTCAGGTAGCGGTGTCTCCACCGGCCGTCCACTGAGATTAAACACGCAGAGCAACCCTTCATTGCTGTCCGGCGAATGACGTCTGAGCACCAGCAGGGCATTTTCGCTCTCTGAGATCGTCATCGGATTATCGGGATGAAAAGCAGGCTGGCGACGGCGCAGCTGGATCAGCTGACCGAGCCGGGTATAGATCTGCTGACGCAGCCACTCTTCCCCCGCCAGCGCCGCTTCAATCATCTGCAGATCATACTTCTGACGATTAATCGCCCGGTTGTGTCCGGCGGCACGTACCCCATCGTAATCATTTCGCCCGCCCACAATGCTCTGGATATAGATGGCCGGCACGCCAGGGAACACCAGCAGAATGGCATGGGCCAGTAAAAAACGCTTCAGCCGCGTGGCGTCGTCGTCCGCCTCACGGTTTAACGCATCCAGATAGGTGACGTTGATTTCATACGGGCTGGTGGTGCCGTCCGGATTATTTTTGTAGGAGACCAGCGCACCCTCCAGCGCCAGGTCGCGCACCAGCGCCACAATCTCCACCTCCGACAAAATTCCGCGCGCCGGATTCAGGCCGATACCATCGTGGGACGCCAGAAAGTTAAAAAAGGTGGTGTCATTGCTGCTGAGATCCAGCGAGCTGGCCCACTGCCGCAGCGCGCGCGCCGAGCCGGTATGAATCGCATGCAGCACCAGCGGCGGCAGCGAAAACTGATAAACCATCTGCGCCTCATCGTGGCCGTTGCCCAGGTAACTGATGTTGTCCCGATGTGGCACGTTGGTCTCCGTGATAATCACCGTGCCAGGGGCGACCTGGTCGGCAATCGCGCGAAAGAGCTTCACCAGCTGATGGGTTTTTTCCAGATGAATACAGCGCGTGCCGGGCGTTTTCCACATGTAGCCGACCGCATCGAGCCGCACGTAGTCCGCGCCGCGTATCAGGTAGTCAAGCAGGACCCCAACCATGCGCAGCAGCACCTCAGGATTGGCAAAGTTCAGGTCGATCTGATCGGCGCTGAAGGTGGTCCAGATAAAGCGGGTGTCGCCATCGGCCATCTGAAAAGGGGTCAGCAGCGGCGAGGTTCGCGGACGGGTGACGGCGCTGAGGTCAGTGGCGGGCGGCATGCTGATAAAGAAATCGTCCCAGCCGGGGTCCTGCGCCAGAAAGTGACGGAACCAGGCGCTTCGCGACGACATATGGTTGCAGACAAAATCGAACATCAGGCGGGTTTCCTGATGCAGGCGGGCAACATCCTGCCAGTCACCGCACAGCGGATCAACCTGATGGTAATCAATGACAGAAAAGCCGTCGTCAGACGACCAGGGAAAGAAAGGCAGCAGGTGAACCAGCGGAAAGAGGGATTGCAGATGCTGCTGATAGAAGCGGGAAAAGGTCGTGAGCGTGGGCTTGCCGGTTTCCCGAAACTGATCGGCATAGGTGATGAGCACCACATCCTGCTCGTCCCAGTGCGCCTTGCGCGGCAGCTTGATGGCGTCGCGGGCGGTGGCGATCTCACTCAGCAGGCGCGTCAGGGTAGCCTGGGGAAAGGTGCCGGCATAAATCTTATCAATCAGATCGGTGATCGTTTCCATCGTGAGTTGGATGCCACAGCAGATGTTGTTTTTATGACAGGCGTCTTTTTAGCGTAGCGTTATGGCGGGGATTTTCAACCGGGGAAAGCGGCGGGAACAGGGGGCCAGCGTGCGGCCCCCTGATAAGCTTAGCGTTTTTTACCGAACGCGGCGGCCAGGGCATCACCCATTGCGCTGTTACCCGCAGAGGCGCTGACCGGACGCGCACGGCCTTTCGCGGCAGCCGGACGTTTCTCGTCACGCGGCGCGCCATTTTTCGCGCCGCCACGCGCATTGCCTTCGCCTGGCTGCTCATCGAGACGCATGGTCAGGGCAATACGTTTGCGCTGCAGATCGACTTCCATCACTTTGACTTTGACGATATCGCCCGCTTTTACCACCTGATGAGGATCTTCCACGAAGCGGTCAGAGAGCGAGGAGATATGCACCAGGCCATCCTGATGCACGCCGATGTCCACAAACGCCCCGAAGTTAGTGACGTTGGTAACGCTGCCTTCCAGAATCAGGCCCGGCGTCAGGTCACTCAGCGTCTCGACGCCTTCGGCAAACTGCGCCGTCTTAAACTCAGGACGCGGATCGCGGCCCGGCTTCTCCAGCTCTTTCATGATGTCGGTTACGGTCGGCAGACCAAAGCGGTCATCGATGAAATCACGCGGGCTGAGATTGCGCAGGCTGCCCGCATTACCCATCAGGTCGCTCAGGGCCTGTTCGGTAGCGGCCAGAATGCGCTCGACCACCGGATAGGCTTCCGGGTGGACCGTGGAGGCGTCGAGCGGGTTATCGCCGTGATTGATACGCAGGAAGCCCGCGCACTGTTCAAAGGCTTTTGGTCCCAGACGGCTCACTTTCAGCAGCTGCTGGCGGTTGCGGAAGCGGCCATTTTCATCCCGCCAGCCGACAATGTTCTGCGCCATCATGCGCGTTAGGCCCGCGACGCGGGTCAGCAGCGGCACCGAGGCGGTATTCAGATCCACGCCGACGGCGTTCACACAGTCTTCCACCACCGCGTCGAGTTTCTTCGCCAGCTGGCTCTGGCTGACATCATGCTGATACTGACCGACACCGATCGATTTCGGATCGATTTTCACCAGCTCAGCCAGCGGGTCCTGCAGACGTCGGGCAATCGACACCGCGCCGCGCAGAGAGACATCCAGATCCGGGAACTCCTGCGCCGCCAGTTCAGAGGCGGAGTAGACGGACGCGCCCGCCTCACTGACAATCACTTTCTGCGCCGTAACCTGCGGGAACTGCTTCTGCAGATCGAGGAAAAAGCGCTCGGTTTCGCGGGATGCGGTGCCGTTACCAATCGCCACCAGCTCCACCTGATGCTTAACGCAGAGGGCCGCAACGGCGGCGGCGGCTTTCGCGGCCTGACCGGTGTGCGGATAGACGGTGTCAGTCGCGACCACCTTGCCGGTGGCATCAACGACGGCGACCTTAACGCCGGTGCGCAGGCCCGGGTCCAGTCCCATGGTGGCCCGCATGCCCGCGGGCGCGGCCATCAGCAGATCGTGCAGGTTACGGGCAAACACGTTGATCGCTTCATCTTCTGCGCGTTCGCGCACCGTGCCCATCAGCTCGGTTTCCAGATGCAGCATCACTTTGATGCGCCATGTCCAGCTCACGACCGCTTTACGCCAGCTGTCTGCCGGGGCGTTGTTCAGGCGCAGGTTCAGGTGTTCCGCAATCAGCGTTTCGCCGTGGCTTTCACGCGGCGCTTCATCAAACTGCGGGTCGGCATTCAGCGAGAGTTGCAGAACGCCTTCGTTACGGCCGCGCAGCATCGCCAGTGCACGGTGTGACGGCACGCTGCTCAGCGCTTCATGGTGGTCAAAGTAGTCACGAAACTTCGCGCCCGCTTCCTCTTTCCCTTCCACCACGCGCGACACCAGGTGGGCATTTTTCCACAGATAGTTACGCACTTTCGCCAGCAGCGCCGCATCTTCAGCGAAACGCTCCATCAGAATGTAGCGGGCGCCATCCAGCGCGGCACGCACGTCAGCCACCCCTTTGTCGGCATCGACATATTGTGCAGCCAGCTGCTCAGGGGTGTGAGACGGATCCTGCCACAGGGTGTCCGCCAGCGGCTCAAGACCCGCTTCAATCGCGATCTGTCCACGCGTACGGCGCTTCTGTTTGTAGGGCAGGTAGAGGTCTTCCAGCTCGGTTTTGCTGAGGGTGGTGTTGATCGCGCGGGCGAGGTCGTCGGTGAGTTTTCCCTGCTCGTCAATCGACTTCAGAATCGACTGGCGTCGCTCTTCAAGTTCACGCAGATAGCTGAGGCGGGTTTCCAGCTGGCGCAGTTGGGTATCATCCAGCCCGCCGGTGACCTCTTTACGATAGCGTGCGATAAACGGCACGGTATTCCCTTCATCCAGCAGGCGAACGGCGGCGTCAACCTGTTCGGGACGCGCCTGCAGCTCACTGGCTATTATCTGGCTCAGAACGTTCATCATCAGGACTGTCTTGCTTTCCGGGTTGAGAAATAGCGGACAGTTATACGGATTGATGGTCAAAATTGCCAGAGACGCGGGCGGCTTTCAGCCATAATCTGAAACGTTATTGCGGGTAATCAATCGCGTTGACATACCAGAGCGCCGGACCCACTGGCGTCTCGACGGTGGCGGCATCGCCCACCTCTTTTTTCAGCAGCGCCCGCGCCATCGGTGAGTCGATGGAGATGTAATCCTTGCGGCCAAAAATCTCATCGTAGCCCACGATGCGGAAGCGTTTGAGGTCACCCGCATCGTTTTCAATTTCCACCCAGGCACCGAAGAAGACTTTGCCATCCTGCTGAGGCGAGTAGTCAACGATGCGCAGCTGCTCAAGACTTTTGGTCAGATAGCGAACGCGACGGTCAATTTCCCGCAGCCGTTTCTTGTTGTACTGATAGTCGGCATTTTCACTGCGATCGCCAAGGCTGGCAGCCCAGGTCACCTTTTTGGTCACTTCCGGTCGCTCTTCACGCCAGAGGTAGTCGAGTTCCGCTTTCAGCTTATCGAAGCCTTCGCGGGTAATCAGTCGGGTTTTCATGCTAATCCGGCCAGCCAAATCAAAAGAGAAACAGTGTAAGGCAAACAGGGCGCGGCAAAAAAGAGTCGGGGAAGGGGTTTTTAAAGCTAAAAACCCGCGTTGACTTCCCCGGCGGCGAAAGGGGTGCTGCTGAAGCGTAATCTGGAGCCAGTCACAGGACGCTGGCCAATAAAACAGACTTATTTTCCGGCGTGAGTCGCCGTGGTGGTCGAGGTGCCGGTGCCATGTCCGTCACCGCCGCCGCCGCCCATGGTCGCCAGCGCAACGCCCAGCAGGGCTGCGACTGCGCCAACGCCAATGGCGTCAGAGTTACCTTTAGCGGTTGAGGTTGCCGCTGCACCGGCCGCTTCACCGGTCGCTGTGGCAGCATAACCTGGGCTAACGCTGCCTAATGCCAGCGCGCTCAGCAGTAAAATCGTTTTTTTCATTGTGTAATCCCCGTTGAGACGTCGAATGGTGCCTGAGCAGTCTGGTTGAAAACGGAGAAGGCGAAAAGTTGGCTTTACTGATTGATTTATCGGACTTTAATTTCAACTGGCCTTGCTGTGAGAAGCACTGAAATTAATCCGAGATGAGGATGGCGTCCCGGACGCTTTTGCTGGAATATTATGCTGTCTGAATGCGGGCAGGGTAGATTATCTGGAGCTTATCCATAATGATGACTCCGTTTTAAGCCAAATTAACTGCTAAGCCGCTGAATTTCTTAATCGAATAAATGCCGGTCCGCTTCTGACGCCAGCGATTCTGAGAAACAGGGCCGTTTTTTCAGATTTGCCGTATCCTGCCCTGTCGCCGGTAAAAAGGGTGAGCCTGGCCCCGAAACTGGCCCGAAATTAAATATAAGCTCCTGTTTAATATGCTTTGTAACAATTTTGGCTAGAATATAAACCATTAATGACTGTCACTATAAGGCATCTTTTTTTAACAATGTTGGCTCAGGCAATAGCGCCTTTGGGAGTTGAAAATGCAAGAGAACTACAAAATTCTGGTCGTCGATGATGATATGCGTCTGCGTGCTCTGCTTGAACGCTATCTCACCGAGCAGGGCTTTCAGGTGCGCAGTGTCGCTAATGCCGAGCAGATGGATCGTCTGTTAACCCGTGAATCCTTTCATCTGATGGTGCTCGACCTGATGCTGCCGGGTGAAGATGGCCTCTCTATCTGCCGTCGTCTGCGCAGTCAGAGCAACCCGATGCCTATCATTATGGTGACGGCCAAGGGCGAAGAGGTCGATCGTATCGTCGGGCTGGAGATCGGCGCGGACGACTACATTCCTAAACCCTTTAACCCGCGCGAACTGCTGGCGCGTATCCGCGCGGTGCTGCGTCGTCAGGCCAATGAACTGCCCGGTGCACCGTCGCAGGAAGAGGCGATTATCGCCTTTGGTAAATTCAAACTTAACCTCGGCACCCGCGAGATGTTCCGTGAAGATGAGCCGATGCCGCTGACCAGCGGTGAGTTCGCCGTGCTGAAAGCCCTGGTGAGCCACCCGCGTGAGCCGCTGTCGCGCGACAAGCTGATGAACCTGGCGCGTGGCCGTGAATACAGTGCCATGGAACGTTCGATTGACGTTCAGATCTCCCGCCTGCGTCGCATGGTGGAGGAGGACCCGGCACATCCACGCTACATCCAGACCGTCTGGGGTCTGGGCTACGTCTTCGTGCCGGACGGCAGTAAAGCATGAGGCGACTGCGCTTCTCGCCACGCAGTTCGTTTGCGCGCACCCTGCTGCTGATCGTGACCCTGCTGTTTGTCAGCCTGGTCACGACCTATCTGGTGGTGCTGAACTTTGCCATCCTTCCCAGCCTGCAGCAGTTCAATAAGGTGCTGGCATACGAAGTGCGTATGCTGATGACCGACCGGCTGCAGCTGGAGGATGGTACGCAGCTGGAAGTGCCTCCGGCGTTTCGCCGGGAAATCTACCGCGAACTGGGGATCTCGCTCTACACCAATGCAGCAGCAGAGGAGAGCGGATTGCGTTGGGCGCAGCACTATGAATTCCTGAGTGAACAGATGGGGCAGCAGCTGGGCGGGCCCACCGATGTGCGGGTCGAGGTCAACAAAAACTCGCCTGTGGTCTGGCTGAAAACCTGGCTGTCGCCTGATATCTGGGTGCGGGTGCCCCTGACGGAAATCCATCAGGGCGACTTCTCGCCGCTGTTCCGCTATACCCTGGCGATAATGCTGCTGGCGATTGGCGGCGCCTGGCTGTTTATCCGCATCCAGAACCGGCCGCTGGTGGATCTGGAGCACGCCGCTCTGCAGGTCGGACGCGGGATTATTCCGCCGCCGCTGCGCGAGTATGGCGCGTCCGAAGTCCGATCGGTGACCCGTGCCTTTAACCAGATGGCGGCCGGGGTAAAACAGCTGGCGGATGACCGAACGCTGCTCATGGCGGGGGTCAGTCACGACCTGCGCACGCCGCTGACCCGTATTCGTCTCGCCACCGAGATGATGAGCGAGCAGGATGGCTATCTGGCCGAATCGATTAACAAAGATATCGAAGAGTGCAACGCCATCATCGAACAGTTCATCGACTACCTGCGCACCGGTCAGGAGATGCAGACCGAGCGCGCCGACCTGAACAGCGTGCTGGGCGAGGTGGTGGCCGCAGAGAGTGGCTACGAACGTGAGATCGAAAATGCGGTGATGCCGGAAGAGTTAATGCTGGATATCAACCCGCTGTCGATCAAACGCGCACTGGCTAACCTGGTGGTCAACGCCGCGCGATACGGCAATGGCTGGATTAAAGTCAGCAGCGGACGGGAACTGCATCGCGCCTGGTTTCAGGTGGAAGATGACGGGCCGGGTATCAAGCCCGATCAGCTGGCGCATCTCTTCCAGCCGTTTGTGCGCGGCGACAGTGCCCGCAGCACCAGCGGAACCGGTCTCGGTCTGGCGATTGTACAGCGTATTATTGATGCGCATCAGGGGTCGCTGGAGATTGGCGAGAGCGAGCGCGGGGGATTGCGTATTCGCGCCTGGTTGCCGCTAACGGAAAATATGGCGCTGAGCCATAACAACGGCAGCAACAGCGTCTCCGGCGGATAAAACGGGCGCGGCAGGAGGACTGCCGCGCCCGTTCCGTCAGCGCTGCGGGCCCGCTTTTACCAGCGCCGCACCGGCTGCGTTATCGGTGTACTTATCGAAGTTATCAATAAAGCGCTGCGCCAGACCTTCGGCGGCGGCGGTCCACTTCTCTTCACTCTCCCAGCTGCGACGCGGATCGAGCGTCTCACTGTTCAGCTCACCCAGTGTCACCGGCATCTGCAGATTGAAGATCGGCAGGGTTTCTACCGGCGCATCATCCAGTTCACCCGCCAGGATCGCGTTGATGATGGCACGGGTATTTTTCAGCGAGATGCGCTTGCCGCTGCCGTTCCAGCCGGTATTGACCAGATACGCCTGCGCCCCGGACGCCTCCATCCGCTTCACCAGCACTTCAGCATACTGCGTCGGGTGCAGGGTCAGGAATGCGGCGCCAAAACAGGCAGAGAAGGTCGGTGTTGGCTCAGTCACGCCACGCTCGGTCCCGGCCAGTTTGGCGGTAAAACCGGACAGGAAATGATACTGTGTCTGCTCCGGCGTCAGACGGGAAACCGGTGGCAGCACCCCAAACGCATCGGCGGTCAGGAAAATCACCTTCTTCGCATGGCCCGCTTTTGAGACCGGCTGCACGATGTTGTCGATGTGATTGATCGGGTAAGAGACGCGGGTGTTTTCGGTTTTGCTGCCGTCGGCGTAATCCACGCTGCCATCTTCGCGCACCACCACATTCTCCAGCAGCGCATTACGGCGAATGGCGCGGTAGATCTCCGGCTCAGCCTGCTCTGAGAGGTTGATGGTTTTGGCGTAGCAGCCGCCCTCGAAGTTAAACACGCCGTCATCGTCCCAGCCATGTTCATCATCGCCAATCAGCTGGCGGTCAGGATCGGTCGAGAGAGTGGTTTTCCCGGTGCCCGACAGGCCAAAGAAGACCGCCACGTCGCCCGCTTTGCCAACGTTGGCAGAGCAGTGCATCGAAGCGATGCCTTTCAGCGGCAGCAGGTAGTTCATGATGGCGAACAGACCTTTCTTCATCTCGCCGCCGTACCAGGTGCCGCCAATCAGCTGCATGCGTTCCGTCAGGTTGAAGGCGACAAAGTTCTCAGAGTGCAGACCCTGCGCCTGCCAGTCCGGGTTGGTGCATTTCGCGCCGTTCATCACCACAAAATCGGGCGTGAAGTCGGCCAGCTCAGCGTCGGTCGGCTGGATGAACATATTTTTGACGAAGTGGGCCTGCCAGGCCACTTCGGTGACGAAACGCACGCTCAGACGGGAGTCAGCATTGGCACCGCAGAAGGCATCCACGACAAACAGGCGCTTGCCGGAGAGCTGCCGGGTGACGCAGCTTTTCAGCGCGTTCCAGGTCTCCTGCGACAGGGGCTGGTTGTCATTTTTGCCGGTGCCCTGGTCGTTCCACCACAGGGTATCGCGCGTGGTGTCGTCACGCACAATGTACTTATCCTTTGGCGATCGCCCGGTGAAAATCCCGGTGTCTACTGCAATCGCACCGCTCTGCGTCAGGGTGCCACGTGCAAAACCTTCGAGGTCCGGGCGCGTCTCTTCCTGAAAGAGCGTGTCGTAATCAGGGTTGTAAACCACTTCCGTGGTATCCACGATGCCCAAAGCGGCAAGGTCTTGCGAGGTCAGGCCGTTAACGCGCATTTTACTGCTCCTTAAATCGGTGTCTGTTCTGCAAAGCAGAGATAGGTTGGGATCGTACGGCCGGCTGTTGCACTGATGCGACGACGCACTGAAAAGTCACAGCGCGTCGTCACCTCAGCCTGCAGGCACAACCAGGCTTATCAGGGCTTCTGCCTCTGCCTTCCGGGCGGCTGCACGATCGCGCGCAGTTTACTCTTCTGCGTTGAGGGAAAAAGGGCAGCGATCTAAAAATGCGACTCAGGGCGCGTTAAGGCTATGTTTCGAACGTTTTAAAGATGTTATGAAAGTAAAAAAAGATAATTTGTCTGAGAAATTATGGGGATAGGAGGGGGAGAGGAAAACGGGGCGGCAGACGCCGCCCGGTAAATCAGTGCAGACGCTCGTCATTCCCGTGAGAATGGCTGCGAATCGCCGCGATATCGACCGCGTCAAACACGTAGTCTGAACCGCAGTAATCGCAGTGCATGTCAATTTTGCCATCTTCCGCGATGATCTCATCCACCTCTTCCTTCGGCAGCGTGGTCAGCACTTCACCACAGCGTTCACGCGAACAGGTGCATTTGTAGATGACCGGCTGCGGATCATAGAGGGTGACCTCTTCCTGATGGTAGAGACGCCACAGCACCTCATTGGCCGGCAGGGTGATCAGCTCGTCGGTTTTAATGGTTTCCGTCAGGGTCGCCAGGTGGTCGAACGCCTCTTTCTCTGTCTCCTGTGCCGGCAGAACCTGCAGCAGGATACCGGCGGCACCCTGGTCGCTGGTGCGGATAAAGAGCCGCGTAGGCAGCTGCTCAGAACGCATGAAGTAATCTTCCAGGCATTCCGCCAGCGTTTCACCTTCCAGTCCCACCACGCCCTGATAGCGCTCACCTTTTTCAGGAGAGATGGTGATCACCAGGTAGCCGTTGCCCACCATGCTTTTCAGGGTGCTGTCGGCCGGGATGTCGCCTTTTATGCGCGCCACGCCACGCAGCTCCTGATTGTTGTTGCCGTTGATCACCGCCAGAGAGAGCGGACCGTCACCCTGCAGCTGCACGGTAATTTCACCGTCAAACTTCAGCGTGGCGGTCAGCAGGCTGGTGGCGACCAGCATCTCACCCAGCAGCGTCTTAACAGGAGCCGGATAGTCGTGGTTCTTCACGGTTTCACGCCAGGTGTCGGAGACGTTCACCAGCTCGCCGCGCACAGCGGCATTTTCAAACAGATAACGGTGCAGTTGATCCTGGACTGACATATTTTTTCTCTCACTGGAACGGGGCGATGGCGCGTCCGCGAAGACGGCATTACTCATCGCCCGATAATTTAAACTTCATCAAATCGCGACGCTCTTTTTTGTCAGGTCGCCGATCGGGATGGGGCATAGTCAGCGCATTCAGTTTGCGTGCCTGCGCCATTTTTTCGCGTTTCTCAATACTGGCATCGGTTTCGCGGTAGAGCTGCTGTGCCTCGCTGGCGGGGCGGCGCTGAGCGCTGATATTCGCCACCACCACGGTGCGTTCATCGTTGCCCTGACGCACGGTCAGTTCCGCATTCAGCTCGACGATCTTGCCGGGTTTACTGCGCTGACCGTTGTAGTGCACTTTGCCGCCTTCAATCATCTCCCGCGCAATCGCCCGGGTTTTGTAAAAGCGCGCCGCCCACAGCCATTTGTCGAGGCGAACCTCTTCGCTGCTTTTCTCTTTCATTGCTGCTCCTGACTCAGATCAGCGTCCGGTAGTCGCCGATGGCGCGGTGACGCTGAAAGATTTGCTCAGGACGACCCGAATCGGGATTTTTTACGCCTAAGCACCAGCCGATGCCCCATGACGCCGCAGCATCCAGAATCACTTCGCTATCGTCGATAAACAGCGTGCGCGGCGCAGAAAAGCCGGTGTGCTGTTGTACCGCCTGCCACAGACGCGGGTCTTCTTTCGGATACCCAAAGGTATGGGTGGAAAGTAATAAATCAAGGTGTGGCGCTAAACCTGTCTGCGCCAGTTTGACGTCGAGATTATAGGGATGCGCGTTGGTCAGCAGGATGGTGCGCTTGCCAGCGCGACGCAGCGCCTGCAAAAAGGGCAGGGTATCGTCACGCAGTGCGACCCGGCTGCGCATCGCCCAGGTCATAGCACGGATGTCCAGCGCCAGCGCCTCTGCCCAGTAATCCAGACAATACCAGTTTAGCGTATGGGCGACGGCCTGATACTTTTCCGTGATGATCCGGTCAGCGTCAGCCAGGGTGATGCCGCGCTGCTGGCTGAGCACCGCGGGCACATGCTCCAGCCAGAAATGACGATCAAACGCCAGATCCAGCAGCGTGCCATCCATGTCGAGCAGCACGGTGTCAATTTCAGACCAGTTGAGCATCGTGGCTCTCACCCTGTAAAAAAACCGGGCGACAGGGTAGCACAGAAGGGCAGGGCTCAGAATATCGAGCGCACGCTCTGCAAAGTGCTGAGGTTATGGTTGAAACACTTGTCGTAATAGAGCTGGATGTCGATCATGCGCTGGCGATTACGGTGCATGCGGCGCAGGGCCAGCAGTCCGTTGATCACGCCGCAGGCCAGCAGCACCATCAGCAGCAGTACGGTGCCGAGATAGCGCCACTGCGCCATGGCATCCGGTTCATTGTGCAGCGCGATGTGACGCGTGCCGTTGGCATCGGTGGTGATACTGGTGATGATGCCGCTGGCGCTGAAAGGCGTATGCAGCAGCATAGCGGAGATGCGCTGCAGCTCATGCCACTGAGCGGGCGGATCGAGATCGAACAGTGACACGGCAGGCTGAGGCTGACTGACCAGCTGGCGACCCTCGTCACTGACGATCAGGAATCCTCCCGGCGGCGGGCTATTGAGGTTTTCAGCCGCACGGCGGGTTTCACGGAAAAAGAAGGTCGAGGTGGCGGTATTCACCAGGTTCTCCAGCGCTTCCGCACTGACCGGTCGCAGCAGCACGTTCATGCCGTTTAGCTGGCCGGAGTCGGCGCGGCGCATCAGCGCCTCCCAGTCTTTGGCGTTGCCCAGGTTTACCAGCGCGTTTTTCAGGCGCACGCAATCCTGCGGCTGATTACAGAGGTCCTGGGTCTTCATGACCAGATCGGAGAAGTCATCCAGCAGAATCATCCCGGACTTCTGGATCGCTGACGCCAGCTGCGGGTTCAGTTTGGGATCGGTATTGGTTTCCGGGTGCAGCTGCCGGGTCGTGGTATCCAGCAGGGCGGCGGCTTTATCAATAATGTCAGATTGCGGCTGCGGCAACGGCTTCGCGTTATTCCAGTAGATGGCCGAGCAGTCGAACGGCATAAAGGCGTAACTCCGGTTGCTCTGGTAGTTATCCGGCACTGAACACATGCCGGTACCGCTCACCTTCAGGCTGTCGCCAATATTCAGGGCCACGCTGCTGAGTTTATCGACGCTGTTGACCTCCAGGCTGTCGGTGCCTCTGGCCCAGGCGAGACTGAGCTTGATCGGCATCCCGAGCGGGATCCAGGTGACCAGCAGGGTCAGCACCAGCAGCGAGCCGCAGGCCAGCACCACATTTTTCCGCCAGCGCTGAATCGGGAAATTTTTGACCTCATCCTGCAGGGATAAAAAGCGGCCCTGACGCACCACCTGACGGTTGAGGTAGATCTCCACGTCGGTCACCTGACCGAGGTCGTGCGCGACATAGGGCTGCCAGTGCGCCGGATAGGCGAGATCGATAATTCCCAGCGTGATGTTGCTCTGCTCCTGGTTCGATTCGCTGAACAGGCCCCAGCGCTTCGGCGCGCCGCGCAGGCAGTGGATGTCACGCAGGCCGCGCTCACCCGGAATGCGATAGAGCAGCCACAGGCTGGCTGCGATCATTCCCGCACCGGCCA
Source organism: Pantoea sp. GM_Pan_3 (assembly GCF_026541045.1). Classification (NCBI taxonomy): domain Bacteria; kingdom Pseudomonadati; phylum Pseudomonadota; class Gammaproteobacteria; order Enterobacterales; family Erwiniaceae; genus Pantoea; species Pantoea sp. GM_Pan_3. The sequence goes on from NZ_JALNVA010000006.1 coordinate 189,219, forward strand.
GCACCAGCCAGATCATCAGAGTCGTGGGCACCAGCAGACTGAAAAAGAACAGTAAGAAGGCAAGCGAGATGATGACCCCTTCACGCGTGCCGTCTGGCCGCGACAGGCGATACTCTTCCGGGGTCTCTTTGCGCACCTGCAGCAGTTCAACGTTTTCCGTTTCTGCTTTGCGGATCGAGGCGTTGGTCGACACCGGACGCATCAGCGTCGGCAGGGACTGCTGATCCACCGCGTAATCCACCAGCGAATGGCCGTTGAGCGAAATCACCAGCGGAATGGATTGGGTGCGGATTAACTCGACGTAGTTTTCGTCGGTGATGTACTGCTCCCACAGCGGCGGCAGATGAACTTCGACTTCATCCAGATAGTAACGCCATTTATGGGGATCGTCCGTTGAGAGGCCGTAGCGGGTAATGGCGCGGGTCACCGGATAGACGTTGTTGCTCTGCGCGGTCAGCGTCAGACGTTCAGACGCGCTGCGCTTGTCGGTCGTCACGGCGGTGCGGGGCTGTTTTGCCAGTGCGGTGACATATTTGTCTACCGCCTCGCGCTCCTGAGGGGAAAGCTTACGGCAGGGCGGACTGATAAATGGCAGCGGTTTCGCCAACGGCGGACGATGCCGCATAGCGTACCAGAACCCAATACCTGCCAGGATTGAACAGGTCAGCACTATGGCCAGGATCATAAAGATTGTGCTCATGCTCTGCTCAATTCAGCCAAAATGCTGCCTTCACTTTAAACGTACGCTCCGGGGGATGCTCACTTCTGAAGAGGCATTCCGGAAGATTATATAATCCTGAGGAGTCAGACACCCGATTAAATAGTGCCAGGGAATATCTGATTAGCATTTATTAAACCCTGCCTTGTCCGAATGGTAACCGGCTCAGACTGGATTAAATATCGGTATTATCTGAAACTTATCGCAGCATATTGACTAATGCAAATTTAGTCTTAACTGATAACCAAAGGCTGTTATTCAATTGCCGGAATCTATGTAACGATATCGTTATGGTGAGACTGTCGCACAATTGCCTGGGGTTAGGTATGCTAATTCGTTCCTGATAGCCGGCGCAGAAACTTTTGAGGCTGATATGAAAATTCCAAAAAAACCTGACATCCTCAATATCACCGCCGTGGCGCGTTCGCGGCTATTTACCGTCGAATCGGTCGATCTCGCCTTCAGTAACGGGGCGCGTCGCGTCTATGAGCGGATGAAGCCGTCAGAACGTGAAGCGGTCATGATTGTGCCCATTATTGATGACCATCTGATCCTGATTCAGGAGTATGCCGTCGGACTGGAAACCTATGAACTCGGGTTTCCCAAAGGGCTGATCGATGCAGGCGAAACTGTGAATGAGGCGGCGGTGCGGGAACTGAAAGAAGAGGTCGGTTTTGGGGCTGAGCACCTCACGCCGCTGGGCAAGCTCACGATGGCCCCCTCCTACTTTTCCAGCAAAATGAATATCGTGGTGGCAGAAGGTCTCTATCCCGATAAGCTGGAAGGTGACGAGCCGGAGCCGCTGATTGTTCACCGCTGGCCGCTGAGCGATATGCTGTCGCTGCTGGAGGAGCCCGATTTTCGCGAGGCACGCAACGTCAGTGCGCTCTTTATGGCGCGCGAATGGCTGGTGAAGCAGGGGCGTCTGCGCTACTGAATAAAAAAGGCCGACTGATGTCGGCCTTTTAACAGGTTAAGTGTGCGGGTCACATCAGAACAGCTCGTGACTCTCGCCGTTGTCCATAATGGTGGTGCCCACATCATGAACGGAATATTCGGTCGGCTGGGTACCGTTGATGAAGTACTCCTGACGCGTATTGCCTCCGCCATTTGCCAGCTTGCCGGTGCTGCGGTCAATCGTGACCGTGACCACGCCATCCGGCGGCGTTAACGGCTGCACCGGTACCCCCTCCAGCGCACTCTTCATATATTCATCCCATGCCGGTTGCGCACTCTTAGCGCCGCCCTCATAGCCTGAAATCTGATCGGGAATCGCGCCGGAAAGGGTGCTGCGGCCTAAATTGCGGCGCGCATCATCGAAACCGATCCAGACGGAGGTCACGACACCAGGGCCATAACCCGAGAACCAGGCATCTTTCGAGCTGTTCGTGGTACCGGTTTTTCCGCCAATGTCATTACGCTTCAGATCACGCCCGGCACGCCAGCCGGTTCCCATCCAGCCCGGTTCACCGAAGATGTTGCTGTTCAGTGCGCTCCTGATGAGGAAGCTGAGCGGGGTGTTGATGACATGCGGGGCATATTGCTGTTCGCCCTGCTGTGCCTGGGCCGGAACCTGCTCCAGTGCAGGCTGTGGCACCGCCTGGTTCTGATTGCTGTCTGACGCGGCCACGTTCTCAACGCTCTCTTCGTTCAGCGCCAGCGCTTTCTTCGTTTCGCCGTAGATCACCGGCAGATTGCACTGCGGACAGGCGATCTTCGGTTTCTCTTCAAAGACAATGCCGCCCTGTTCATTTTCAATCCGGGTGATGAAGTACGGGTCAATCAGGAAGCCGCCATTCGCCATCACGGAGTAGCCGCGCACCACCTGTAACGGGGTGAACGAGGCCGCCCCCAGGGCAAGCGACTCGGTATGAATAATGTTCTGCGCCGGGAATCCAAAGCGCTGCAGATACTCAGCGGCATAATCCACGCCCATGGCGCGCATCGCACGCACCATCACCACGTTTTTCGACTGGCCAAGTCCCTGACGCAGGCGAATCGGTCCATCGTAGGTGGGCGGTGAGTTTTTCGGACGCCAGTCGGCACCCGCACCGGCATCCCAGCGTGAAATCGGCACATCGTTCAGGATCGACGCCAGCGTCAGTCCGCGATCCATCGCGGCGGTGTAGAGGAACGGCTTGATGTTAGAGCCGACCTGGCGCAGTGCCTGAGTTGCACGGTTAAACATGCTCTGGTTAAAGGCGAAGCCGCCTACCAGCGCCCGCACCGCACCATCATTCGGATCGAGTGAGACCAGCGCCGAGTTCACATCCGGTACCTGGCCCAGCCACCACGCATCACCCACTTTGCGCACCCAGATCTGCTGGCCTGGCTGCAGCACCTGCGTCACGCTTTTCGGCGTCGGGCCCTGCACGGTGTCAGACTTATAAGGACGCGCCCAGCGCACACCCGCTAAGGCCAGCGACACATTGCTGCCATCTTTCATCATCACGGTTGCTTCATCACTGCGTGCTTCCGTGACCACCGCCGGATAGAGCGGGCCATAGACCGGCAACGCACTCAGCGCTTTCTCGATCTTAGTCTGATCCCAGGCGGGCTCGCCCACCCGCCACAGCACGCTGGTCGGGCCGCGATAGCCATGACGCATATCGTAGGCGATGACGTTGTTACGCACCGAAGTCTGAGCCGCTTCCTGCAGGCGACGGGTCACGGTGGTGTAAACCTTATAGCCGTCGGTGTAGGCGTTGTCGCCGTAGCGCTTCACCATCTCCTGGCGCACCATCTCGCTGAGATAAGGGGCAGAGAAGGCGATTTCCGGGCCATGATACTTCGCCACCAGCGGCGTATTGCGTGCCTCATCATACTGCTGCTGCGTGATGTAGTGCTGATCCAGCATACGCGCCAGCACCACGTTGCGACGCGACAGGGCGCGGCTCGGCGAGTAGAGCGGGTTAAAGGTGGACGGCGCTTTCGGCAGACCGGCAATCATCGCCATTTCACTCAGCGACAGCTGGTCAACCGGCTTACCAAAATAGACCTGCGAAGCCGCACCGATGCCATAAGCCCGGTAGCCGAGGTAGATCTTATTCAGGTAGAGCTCAAGAATTTCATCCTTATTGAGTAACTGCTCAATGCGGATTGCCAGAAACGCTTCCTTTATTTTACGCATCAGGGTGCGTTCCGGACTCAGGAAGAAGTTACGGGCCAGCTGCTGAGTGATGGTACTTGCCCCCTGGGAGGCGTGACCGGAAACCAGCGCAATGCTGGCCGCACGGAAAATCCCCACCGGGTCCACACCGTGGTGCTCATAAAAACGGCTGTCTTCGGTTGCAATAAACGCTTTCACCATCACAGGTGGCACTTGCTGCAGGGTCAAAGGAATACGGCGCATTTCGCCATACTGGGCGATCAGATCGCCATCGGCGCTGTAAACCTGCATAGGGGTTTGCAGACGCACATCTTTCAGCGTGTTGACGTCAGGCAGCTGTGGCTCGATGTACTTGTACAAGCCATAAATCGAGCCAGCTCCCAACAGGATGCAACACACTGTAAGGATCAATAAATACTTTACGAACTTCACCTGGAGTTTCCCATCTATTGTCGTTTGAGCAGTTTATAAACAACCGCGCGGTAGTATAAAGGCAAGCCAGACGCTTTGATATGTCCATTTTCCCGGACGATAAGGAGATCGCGCGCATGGCTTTTCATACCTGGCAAATCGGGCTGGATATTCAGAACAGGCAGATGTGTGGCCTGGCCCTCCAGCGTCGTCGTGATGGCTGGCAGCTACGCCACTGGTGGCTGCAACGGCTGCCGCAAGATACGTTAAGAAACGGCGTGCTGCAATCTTCGCCTGAATTACAGGCGGTCCTGACAGCCTGGCGTCAGCAGTTGCCGCGCCGTTACTCGCTGAGGGTCGGGTTCCCCGCCCGGCTGGTGCTGCAGCGGCCGCTTCCCCTGCCCGCACAGTCACTCAGGGAGCCAGCGCTGGGCCACTACGTGCAGGTGGCCGCGCGTCGTCTCTTTCCGCTGGAGCCTGACACGCTGGCGCTGGACTATTACGAGGAGGCCGGAAACCGTCAGCTCTGCGTCACGGCGGCCCGGCGGGAGAGTGTTGACCAGTGGATGATGCCCCTGTTACAGGCGGGATTCAGGCCGCAGGTGCTGGAACTGACCACCGATGCGCTGAAGCGGCTGGCCCGGCAGGCGCGACTGCCGGGCGGCACGGTGCTGGTGCTGCAGCAGGAGGGGCGCTGGCTCTGGAGCGATGCGCAGACCGCAGCAGAGTGTGACGACGCCACCACGCTGGACGCACTGAAACAGCAGGCCTTTCCCCGGGCAACGGCCATCGCCTGGTGTGCCGCCACGCCAGCCGCGCTGCCCGCTGACGCTGTCGCGTTTTCCCCTTTTGATCTGCTTCGTTATCAGCAGCCCCCGTTGCCCGCGAATCCGGGAGCCTTTGCACTGGCGACCGGGCTGGCACTGACCAGCGGAGATGACCCGGCGTGGCGGTAAATCTGCTGCCGTGGCGGCAGCAACGGCGGCAACGGCAGCGACGGCAGAACCTGCTGGTGCTGGCTCTGGTGGCGGGCGGTCTGCTGCTGCTGGTGATGCAGCAGGCGTACCGGGTCCATGAGGCGCGCCAGCGGATAGCGCAGGAGAGCAGAATGCAGCAGCAGGCGCTGGAGACACTGGCTGCGCGTTTAGCGCAGCAGAAGCAGCTGCTGGAACAGCTCGCGCTTCTGCAAAAACAGCAGGCGAAGCAGCGTGACAAGGCTGCGCAGCTGGCCGGGTGGCAACAGTTCTGGCGCGATCTGCCCGGCATGCTGCCCGACACCGCCTGGCTGACCCGGCTGGAGAAGCGCGATAACCGCCTGATCCTGGAGGGGCAGGCGCAGGATATGGCAGCAATCAGGCAGTTTCGCCAGCAGCTCGCTACCGCCGCCCTGTTGGGGCAGGTGCAGCAGGGTGGGGTCCGGCGTCAGGCGGATGGCCGCTACCATTTTTCGCTACGGGCGCAGATAGCCGGGGGACGCGATGATTGATCGCTGGTGTCAGATGGCGGCTGTTCCGCGCTACGGCCTGCTGCTCCTTCTCGCGTTGGGTCTGCTTTTGCTTATCTGGCTGTCGGGCTTACGGCCTCAGCAGCAGGCACTGGCCGCTGAACGGGCGGCGCTGTCACAGTTAACCCGAACTCTGCAGCAGGGCCAGCAGCAGTGGCGTCAGCATCCCGCTATCGCGCAGCTGCAGGCGCAGCGGGAGACGATGCAGCTCGCTCTGACTCGCGCAGCCGCATCGGAGGGGGCTATCGACGATATTCTGGCGGGCCGCTCTCACCAGCTGGAGGCGTGGCAGCCGGATGGCCCCGCCCGCCTGCTGACGCTGCATCTGCCCTGGCAGGCGTTCCGCACTCTCTTTGCTGAATTTGCCCAGGCTTCTGCGCCATTGCCTTTGCATTTCCTGCTGCTGGCGCAGCCGCACGACCTGGAGGCGCAACTCTGGCTGGAGCCAGCCGATGCGCCATAGCCTGCTGATTCTGCTGTTGTGCTGGGGGGATGTGCTGGCACGCGATCCCTTCCGGCCTGTTGCCGGTTCCCTGTGTCAGGAGGCGGTGGCCCCGCTCACCGGCTGGCGTCTGCAGGGGATTGCCGGGCGGGAAACCCGCTATCAGGCCTGGCTGCTTACCCCGCAGGGAGAACGCGTCACGGTGGGCAGCGACAAGCCTTTTCCGCTGACGCCCTGGCAACTGGTGGCGATCACCTCCCGCAGCCTCACGCTTGCCGTGCCAGTGAGCTGTCACGCTCAGCGAACCACATTTTATTTAAAAGGATATGCGCATGTTAAGGATAGCGACCCTGCTCCTCATCAGCAGCCTGCAGCCGGTTTACGCCGCTGACGAGGCGCCGCTCAGCCTCGCTTTTGACCACGCACCGGTGGAACAGATTCTGCAGGCGCTGGCTGACTATCAGCAGGTCAATCTGCTGATCGCGCCTGAGGTTGAGGGGACGCTATCGCTGCGGCTGGATAACCTGCCGTGGCGTCAGTCACTGGCGCTGGTTGCGCGGATGGCAAAACTGACGGTTATTGAGCAGGATAATGTTCTGCTGGTCTATCCGCTGCGCTGGCAGCAGGCACAGGACGCGGCCCGGGAGGCGGAGCGACAGGCGCAGTTACAGCAGACACCTTTGCAACAGCGCACGGTCACACTCCGTTATGCCAGCGCCAGCGACGTTCATGCCAGCCTGCTGAGTGAACGTCAGTCACTGATGACGCCGCGTGGCAGCGTGACGGTGGATAAACGCACCAACGCGCTGCTTCTGCGCGATACCGCCGCGGCACTGAAAGAGACAGTACGCTGGATTCAGGGGCTGGATCGGCCACTGGAGCAGATTGAGCTCTCTGCCCATATCGTCACCATCAGTGAGGAGCACCTGCAGGAGCTGGGGGTGCAGTGGGGCATGCTGGCGGGAGATGCAGCGGTGACAGAGAGCCTGCATCATCCCCGGCTCGCTGTTCCGCTGGCGGTAAGTTCACCCGGTATCAGCGCGGGGATGGCGCTGGCGCGTATCGGCGGCGCCCTGCTGGATCTGGAGCTGAGCGCTCTGGAGCAGGAGAACCAGATTGAGATCATCGCCAGTCCGCGCCTCTTCACCTCGCACCAGCAGACCGCCTCGATTAAGCAGGGCACTGAAATTCCCTATGAAGTGTCGGCAGGCAACAGCGGCGCCACCTCGATTGAGTTTAAAGAAGCGGTGCTGGGCATGGAGGTGACGCCCACTATCGCCGGAAACGGCCGTATCCGGCTGAAGATCCATATCAGTCAGAATATGCCGGGGCGCAGCATCCGGACCGGTGACAGCGACATCTTATCCATCGATAAACAGGAAATAGAGACCCAGGTCACGGTCAGCGACGGACAAACGCTGGCCTTAGGCGGCATCTTTCAGCAGCAGCGAAACCGGGGAGAGAACAGGGTGCCGCTGCTGGGTAAGGTGCCGCTGATTGGCGGACTGTTTCGCCAGCAATCGGCGCAGCGCAAAAAAAGAGAGCTGGTTATCTTTATTACGCCGCGATTGGTCAGGGAAGCAGCGCTTACGACGGGATAAAACGGAAAATGAGGCCCTCGGGGTCATCTGCGTTGACGCAGAAGAGGAATTAGCTTACAAGGTTTAGCGATTTTCAATACGGTGTAACCGTCTGAACCGGATAAATCCCGGTTAACAGATCAGACAACTCCTCTGTAAGCAGCGTGGTAAAAGACGCAGCGCTGGCGCGTTACAGTTTCGCGAACACAGGCCAATTCAGAAATGGATGTGCTGAAGGCAATATAATCGGTTGCCAAACAGCCTTGAGTGTTGAGATAATTTTTCATCTGACTCTTGCTAACGCTCATGAGGTCTCAGTTCCTGTCCCGCCAGCAAAAGCTGAACGCGGGGTATCATTAACGAATTCTTAGTAATACCGACAAAATGGCAGAGAAACGCAATATCTTTCTGGTTGGGCCGATGGGTGCCGGCAAAAGCACTATTGGCCGTCAGTTGGCTCAGCAACTCAACATGGAGTTCTTCGATTCCGATCAGGAAATTGAGCGACGCACCGGAGCGGATGTGGGCTGGGTTTTTGATGTCGAAGGCGAAGCTGGCTTTCGCGATCGCGAAGAAAAAATCATTAACGAACTGACCGAGAAGCAAGGCATCGTCCTGGCGACAGGGGGTGGTTCCGTCAAATCCCGGGAAACGCGTAACCGTCTCTCCGCCCGTGGTGTTGTGGTTTATCTTGAAACCACGATCGAGAAGCAACTGGCGCGCACTCAGCGCGATAAAAAACGTCCGTTGCTGCAGGTGGACTCCCCGCCGCGTGAGGTGCTTGAAGCGCTGGCTGGCGAACGTAACCCGCTCTACGAAGAGATCGCCGATGTGACCATTCGTACAGACGACCAAAGTGCGAAAGTCGTGGCGAATCAGATTATCCACATGTTGGAAAAAAGTTGATCCAACGTTCGAAGGCTCTCTGACAGGTATTGAGCATCATGGAGAAGATCACCGTCTCACTGGGGGAACGCAGTTACCCCATCACTATCGCCGCCGGACTGTTTAACGATCCGGCTTCTTTTTGGCCGCTGACCGCGGGCGAAAACGCCATGGTGGTGACCAACCAGACGCTGGCACCGCTCTATCTTGACAGGATAACGGCGCAGCTGACGGCGGCAGGCGTAAAAGTTGATCAGGTGATCTTACCCGATGGCGAACAATACAAGACGCTGGCGGTGATGGATCAGGTTTTTACCGCACTGCTGCAGAAGCCGCACGGTCGTGATACGACGCTGGTTGCCTTAGGCGGCGGCGTCATTGGCGATCTGGCCGGTTTTGCTGCGGCCAGCTATCAGCGTGGTGTGCGCTTTATTCAGGTTCCGACCACCTTACTGTCGCAGGTCGACTCGTCGGTGGGTGGCAAAACCGCTGTGAACCATCCGCTGGGCAAAAACATGATCGGTGCCTTTTATCAGCCTGCCTCGGTGGTGATCGATACCGCCTGTCTGCAAACCCTGCCGGCGCGTGAGCTGGCCTCCGGTCTGGCAGAAGTGATCAAGTATGGCGTTATCCTCGACGGCGCCTTTTTCCAGTGGCTGGAGCAGAATATTGATGCGCTGCTGGCGCTGGATGAACAGGCGCTGGCGTACTGCATTCGTCGCTGCTGTGAGCTGAAAGCAGAGGTGGTGGCGGCTGACGAGCGTGAAAACGGTCAGCGGGCGCTGCTTAATCTGGGGCACACTTTTGGCCATGCGATTGAAGCGCATATGGGCTACGGCAACTGGCTGCACGGTGAAGCGATTGCCGCAGGTATGGTGATGGCGGCGCGCACGGCGGAACGGCTGGGGCAGTTCCAGCCGCACGAGACGGAACGCCTCATTGCGCTGTTGCAGCGTGCCGGTTTACCGGTGCATGGCCCACAGGCGATGCGTGCAGAGATGTACCTGCCGCACATGATGCGCGATAAAAAAGTTCTGGCGGGCGAACTGCGGCTGGTTCTGCCGTTGTCGATCGGCCGCTCTGAAGTGCGTGGCGGCGTGGCACATGATATGGTGCTGGCTGCAATTAACGATTGTCAGCAACCCTGAGAATAAGCAGTTGAGTGGTGACGCGGCGCGCAGGGTGCGCAGTGCGGAATGCCGCTTTACGGAGGAGGCAAAATGGATGAGTTTAAACCGGAAGATGAGTTAAAACCTGACGCCAGCGACCGCCGTCCCTCGCGCCCTCGTAAGTCGTCTACCGCAGCCAGAATACCGGTTTCGCGCCAGCGCATCATGATGGGCGTCGGGATTCTGGTTCTGCTGTTACTGGTTCTGGGGATTGGTTCCGCGCTGAACGGCCCTGATGAGAAAAAAACCGCGTCAGCGGGCACTACGCCTGCTGCGGGTGGCAGCACCGGCAGTGAGAAGAACATCGACCTGACCGGCTCCTCTTCCATGTCTGGCGCTCAGAACACGCCGGCCACCACCGACAATAACGCGGCGGCCAGCGGTGAGGCGGCATCCGGCCAGGCGCGTGACGTCTCAATGCCGCCTGTTGCCTCTACGCCGACCCAGGCTGCACCGGTTGACGCCCCAGCGAATCAGCAGCGCGTCACCTTGCCAGGCGATCTGAACAGTGCGCTGAGCAATCAGCAGCAGCAGGTCGACAGTGCGGCAATGGGCTCGCAGGGCGGCAGCTCACTGCCGACCGCGCCTGCCACCGTCAGCGGCAATGCCGGAACGGCGGCAAATCCCGTTACCGCACCGGTGACGCGTCAGACACCAGCCCGCTCAAACGCGGCCTCCCGTCCGGCGCACGACACCGCGCACAAAGCGGCGGCGAAGCCGGCAACCCGCGACAGCAAAACACACACGACGCCAGCACGGTCACCCGTCAGTTCTGCGCCCGCTACATCGGCAGCAGGCAGCAGCACGGCCAGCAAATCACTGCCAGGCGGCAGCTACACCCTGCAGCTGAGCGGCGCGTCTAAAGCAGAAAGTCTGAATGCCTGGGCGAAGCAGCAGAATCTGAGCGGCTATCACGTCTACAAAACCACCCGTAATGGTCAGGCGTGGTATGTGCTGGTGAGCGGCTCCTATGCCACACCGGCTGATGCCAAACGCGCTGTCGCCTCGTTGCCTGCAGACGTACGCGCGAAAAATCCGTGGGTAAAACCGGTCAGCCAGGTGAAGAAAGAAGCCAGTCAATAGCGGACAGGGGGCCAGTCTCTGGCCCCGTTTTAAGCGCAGATCTGCTGTCGGTCCAGCCACAGCCTCACAATAAGATGTAATTACCACGACAGCATGAAAAAAAATCGCGCTTTCCTGAAATGGGCAGGGGGAAAATTTCCCTTAGTCGAAGAGATCCATCGCCATCTGCCGCAAGGCGACTGCCTGGTCGAGCCATTTGTTGGCGCGGGTTCGGTGTTTCTGAACACCGAATTTGATCGCTATCATCTCGCTGACATCAACAGCGACCTGATTAATCTCTATAACATCGTCAAACTGCGCACCGCGGATTTCATTCGTGACGCGCAACTGCTGTTCACGCCGGAAGGGAACACCGAAGCCTGTTACTACCAGCGTCGCACCGAATTTAACCTCAGCACGGATGCCTACCAGCGCGCGCTGCTGTTCCTCTATCTGAACCGCCACTGTTATAACGGCCTCTGCCGTTATAACCTGCGTGGTGAGTTCAACGTGCCGTTTGGCCGCTATCGCAAACCCTATTTTCCGGAAGCTGAACTGTTATGGTTTGCCGAGCGAGCGCAAAAAGCGACGTTTGTCTGTGAATCGTACGATGTTACCCTGACCAGTGCCGGCAAAGGCTCGGTGGTCTATTGTGACCCCCCTTATGCGCCGCTGTCGGCAACGGCCAACTTTACGGCTTATCACACCAACAGCTTCAGCCTGCGTGAGCAGGAGAATCTGGCGATGCTGGCGGCACAGCTGGCCGCGTCGGAACACCGGATTCCGGTACTGATTTCTAACCACGACACTGCACTGACGCGTCTGTGGTATCAGGATGCAGTGTTACATGTGGTCAAAGCCCGGCGTTCTATCAGCCGGAGCATAACCGGTCGCACCAAGGTCGACGAACTGCTGGCACTTTATCGCTAGTCTGTTTCGTCCGCGACCAACGCATTACGCCAGCCTGAGTGCTGGCGCACAACAGTGGGAGAATCGGATGAAACAATATTTGCTGGCCCCTTCAATCCTGTCGGCGGACTTTGCCCGCCTGGGCGAAGATACAGCCAAAGCGCTGGCGGCCGGAGGTGACGTGGTTCACTTCGACGTGATGGACAACCACTACGTGCCAAACCTGACCATGGGTCCGATGGTGCTGAAAGCCCTGCGCGACTATGGCATCACCGCCCCTATCGATGTGCATCTGATGGTGAAACCCGTCGATGCGCTGATCCCGGAATTCGCCAAAGCGGGTGCCACCTATATCACCTTTCATCCCGAAGCCAGCGAACACGTTGACCGCACCCTGCAGCTGATTAAAGAGCATGGCTGCAAAGCCGGTCTGGTCTTTAACCCGGCGACCCCGCTGAGCTACCTCGATTACGTCATGGATAAGCTGGATATCATTCTGCTGATGTCCGTGAACCCGGGCTTTGGCGGTCAGTCATTTATCCCGGGCACCCTGGATAAACTGCGTGAAGCGCGCCGGCGTATCGATCAGAGCGGCTACAACATCCGTCTGGAAGTGGATGGCGGTGTGAAGATCGACAACATTGGTCAGATTGCCGCCGCCGGTGCCGACATGTTTGTTGCCGGTTCCGCCATCTTCGGTCATCCCGACTATAAAAAAGTCATCGACGACATGCGCAACGAACTGGAGAAGGCCAATGGCTCATTTCACTGATATTCGTGCGCTGGCGTTCGATCTGGATGGCACCCTGGTGGATAGCGCACCCGGCCTTGCCGAGGCTATCGACCGCACGCTGAACGACCTGCGTCTGCCGCAGGCGGGCCTGGCGCGGGTCTCCACGTGGATTGGCAACGGTGCCGATATCATGATGGCGCGCGCGCTGACCTTTGCGCTGGGCCGCGAACCGCAGCCGGAAGAGCAGCGCGATGCGCGGGCGCTGTTTGACCGGCACTATGCTGATACCGTTGAGGCGGGCAGTACGCTGTTTCCGCACGTGAAGCAGACGCTGGCAGCCCTTAAGGCGAGCGGACTGCCGATGGCGATTGTCACCAACAAGCCGACGCCGTTTGTGGCGCCGCTGCTGGAATCACTGGGGATTGCCGATGCGTTTTCGCTGATTATTGGTGGCGATGATGTGCCGGTTAAAAAACCGCATCCGGCCGCCATTTTTATGGTGCTTGGCACCTTTGGGGTGCTGCAGGATCAGTTGCTGTTTGTCGGCGACTCCCGCAATGATATCCAGGCGGCGCAGGCGGCAGGCGTGCCCAATGTGGCCATGACCTATGGCTATAACTATGGCGAGCCGATTGCCACCAGCCAGCCCGATTTAACTCTCGACTCTTTCGACGAACTTTTGCCCGCTCTGGGGCTGTAAATATCAGGACTTAAGTATGAAACCCATCGTTTTCAGCGGCGCACAGCCGTCCGGCGAACTGACCATCGGCAACTATATGGGTGCGCTGCGTCAGTGGGTGCAGATGCAGGATGATTACCACTGCATTTACTGCATCGTTGATCTGCATGCTATCACCGTGCGTCAGGACCCTGCCGCACTGCGTAAAGCGACGCTGGACACGCTGGCGCTCTATCTTGCCTGCGGCATCGACCCGCAAAAAAGCACCATCTTTGTTCAGTCCCATGTGCCGGAGCATACGCAGCTGAGCTGGATCCTGAACTGCTACGCCTATTTCGGTGAGCTGAGCCGCATGACGCAGTTCAAGGATAAATCCGCACGCTACGAAGAGAACATCAATGCCGGTCTGTTCGACTATCCGGTGCTGATGGCGGCGGACATTCTGCTCTATCAGACCCATCAGGTGCCGGTCGGTGAAGATCAGAAACAGCATCTGGAGCTGAGCCGTGATATCGCGCATCGTTTCAATGCGCTGTATGGCGACATCTTCAAGGTGCCGGAGCCGTTCATTCCGAAGTCTGGCGCGCGCGTGATGTCGCTGCTGGAACCGACGAAAAAGATGTCCAAGTCTGACGACAACCGCAACAACGTGATCGGCCTGCTGGAAGATCCGAAAGCGGTGGTGAAGAAGATTAAACGCGCCGTCACCGACTCTGAAGAGCCACCAGTGGTGCGCTACGACGTGAAAGAGAAGGCGGGCGTCTCTAACCTGCTGGATATTCTGTCGGGCGTGACCGGTCAGAGTATCGCCGAGCTTGAGCAGGCGTTTGAGGGCAAGATGTATGGCCATCTGAAAGGCGCGGTGGCGGATGCGGTGTCGGGCATGCTCTCTGAGCTGCAGGAACGTTATCACACCTTCCGCAACGACGAAGCGCTGCTGGAGCAGGTGATGCGTGATGGCGCGGCGAAAGCACGCGCACAGGCGCAGGAAACCCTGAAAAAGGTGTATGAGGCGGTGGGCTTCGTTGCGATGCCGTAACGGCTGAGCAGTCAATGAAACGGCGGACATGATGTCCGCCGTTTTTATTTGTCGATTCAGAACCAGCGCAGCGTCTCGCGCAGACTGACCACGCTGCCAATGATGACCAGGCCCGGACTGCTCACCTGTCCGGCCAGACTCTCCAGCTCGCTCAGCGTGCCGGTCACCACCCGCTGACGCGGTGTGGTGCCGTTCTCCACCAGCGCCACCGGCATGTCGCTGCGCATCCCGTGTCGGATCAGCTGCTGCGCTATCTCTGCGGCCTGCGTCAGCCCCATGTAAAAGACCAGCGTCTGCTGTTCCGCCGCCAGCGTCTGCCAGGCGAGGGTGCCCGTTTTCTGCAGATGGCCGGTAACCAGCCTGACGCTCTGCGCATGATCGCGGTGGGTCAGCGGAATGCCGCTGTAGGCCGCACAGCCTGACGCGGCGGTGATCCCCGGCACCACGCTGAAAGGGATCTGCTGCTGCGCCAGCGCCTCCAGCTCTTCGCCGCCCCGTCCAAAAATAAAGGGATCGCCCCCTTTCAGCCGTACCACCCGCTTTCCACGCTGCGCCTGTTCGCAGAGCAGCTGATTAATCGACGCCTGCGGCACGCAGTGATGTCCGGCGCGTTTACCCACGAAGATACGCTCGGCATCGCGGCGCACCAGCTTCAGGACCGCTTCGGAGACCAGGCGGTCATAGACGATGACGTCCGCCTGCTGAATAAGTTGTAAGCCTTTCAGGGTCAGTAGTCCGGCATCGCCCGGCCCGGCACCGACCAGTGCCACCTCCCCTTGGCGGGCCGGGTCGGCGTCAAAAAGCGCGTCAGCGATCTGCTCTGCACGCGGCCTGTCGCCGTTCGCCAGCGATTGCGCCAGTCGCTCGCTGTGAAAGAAGCGCTCCCAGAAGCGGCGGCGGGCATCTGGCGCGCCATACTGCTTTTTCACCCGCGCACGCAGGTGACCGGCCAGCTGCGCCAGCTGGCCGAGATGTTGCGGCAGCCTCGCCTCCAGCTTCTCCCGCAGCAGGCGCGCCAGCACCGGTGCCCGTCCGCCGGACGACACCGCCACCATCAGCGGGGAACGATCGATGATCGATGGCACAATCGCGCTGGCCTGCTGCGGTGCATCCACCAGGTTGCAGAAGATCTGCTGCCTTTCCGCCGCTTCCGCCACCTGCTGATTGACCGCGTTGTCGCTGGTAGCGGCCACCACCAGCCAGCAGCCGTTCAGCCAGTGCGGATCGAAATGTCCCGGCAGCAGCGTGACCGCACGCTGCTGTGCCCACGCCCGGAAGGCGGGCGAAAAATCAGGGGCACCCACCCGGAGTTCGGCACCGGCTTCCAGCAGCAGGCGGGCTTTGCGCTCCGCCACATCACCCGCACCCACCAGCAGACAGCGCCGGCCCTGCAGGCGGCAGAAGAGGGGGAAGTAGTCCATCAGCGATCCTTAAAAATGCCCGCCGGAGCGGGCTGTGAAGAGAGTTACAGGCAGACTTCGACCTGTCCGGCATTGACCCGCACCGGCCAGGCGGCCACGTTGCGCGAGGCATCCTCCATACAGACACCATCGCTGAGACGAAAACGCTGCTTTTTCAGCGGGCTGGCCACCCAGAGCGCATCCTGATGTTCCGCGATGATGCCGCGCGACAGCACGCTGGCCCCGGCGAACGGGTCGATATTGCTGATGGCATAGAGCTGTTCATCATCGCGTGGACGGAAGATGGCGATCTGCTCGCCGTTGACCAGCGCACAGACGCCCGTGGCGGGCAGGATCTGCGTCAGCGCGCACACCGGATGCCACTGGCTCATGATTTCGTCTCCTCTGTCTGGGTGATGGCAATACGCTCATCGGCGCGGGCCGGACGGTGCTGGTCGCGCTCGGCCACCCGCTGTATACCAGGGTCGCGCTGCGGCGAGTTGATAAAGTGGGCGAAGCGCGACAGGGACGGTTCCTCTTCCAGCGTGACTTTCCATTCGCAGCGGACAGTGGCGCGCAGCGCAGCCAGCTGCTGCTCCAGCTGGCTGTTGAGACCGAGCCGGTCATCCATGATCACCGAACGCAGATAGTCGATGCCGCCCTCCATGCTCTCCAGCCACAGCGAGGTGCGCTGCAGACGATCGGCAGTACGGATATAGAACATCATGAAGCGGTCAAGCGCGGCGATCAGGGTCTCCTGATCCAGATCGGCGGCCAGCAGGTCGCCATGCCGCGGCTTCATGCCGCCGTTGCCGCAGACGTAAAGGTTCCAGCCTTTTTCGGTGGCAATGATGCCGACATCTTTCCCCTGGGCTTCCGCGCACTCGCGGGTGCAGCCGGAGACGCCAAATTTCATCTTATGCGGGGTGCGGATGCCTTTGTAACGGTTCTCCAGCGTCACGCCCAGAGCGAGACTGTCGCCGACTCCATAGCGGCACCAGGCGCTGCCGACGCAGGTTTTCGCCATTCGCAGTGCCTTAGCGTAGGCCTGGCCGGTTTCGAAGCCGGCGTCGATCAGCTGTGACCAGATGGCGGGCAGATCATCTTTCTGCGCCCCGAAAAGGCCGATGCGCTGTGAGCCGGTAATTTTGGTGTAGAGCTGGTAGCGTCCGGCGATCTCACCTATCGCTTTCAGTCCCTGCGGCGTGATTTCCCCACCGGGGGAGCGCGGGATCACGGAGTAGGTGCCATCCTTCTGAATATTGCCCAGGCAGAGGTCATTGCTGTCCTGCAGCGGGGCGTGCTGGGGTTTGAGCACATACTCATTCCAGCAGGAGGCGAGCAGCGAACCCACCGTGGGCTTGCAGACTTCACAGCCGTAGCCCTGGCCATAGCGGGCCAGCAGTTCATCAAAGGTTTTGATCTCTTCCACCTGAATCAGGTGATACAGCGCCTGACGGGAATACGCAAAATGGGCGCAAAGATGGTCGCTGACCGCAATCCCCTGGCGGCTGAGCTCACTGTTGAGCACCTGTGTGAGCAGCGGAATACAGCCGCCGCAGCCGGTGCCTGCACGGGTGGTGGTTTTCAGTGCAGCCACGGTGTGGCAGCCCGCCTGTACCGCCTGCACAATATCGCCTTTAGTGACGTCGAAGCAGGAGCAGATTTGCGCGCTCTCCGGCAGAGAGTCGACGCCGATAGCCGGTTTTTCGCCGCTGCCTGCGGGCAGAATCAGCGCTTCCGGCTGGTCAGGCAGCGGAATCGCGTTCAGCACCAGCTGCAGCAGGTTGCCATAGTCGCGGGTGTCGCCCACCAGCACGGCCCCCAGCAGGGTTTTCTGATCCTCACTGAGAATCAGGCGTTTATAGATCGATTTGCCTTCGTCCAGCCAGACCACGCTGCGGGCACCCGGCGTGATGCCGCGCGTATCACCAATCCCGCCGACATCGACCCCGAGCAGCTTGAGTTTCGCGCTCATGTCCGCGCCGGTAAAGGCATTGTCGCGGCCCAGCAGATGGTCGCTGGCAACCTGGGCCATTTTGTACCCCGGTGCCACCAGGCCATAGGCCCGATTCTGCCAGGCGGCACATTCACCTATCGCGTAGATAGCGGGGTCGCTGGTGCGACACTGGTCATCAATCGCGATGCCGCCGCGCGGCCCCAGCGTCAAGCCACACTGCTTCGCCAGCGCGTCCTGCGGACGGATACCGGTGGAGAAGACGATAAAATCGACCGCCAGCGTGCTGCCATCGGCAAACTGCAGCGTTTTGCCGCCCTGTGCATGATGCACAATCTGTTGGGTATTTTTGCCGGTGTGGACCCGTACACCCATCTCTTCGATCCTGCGACGGAGCTGCTCTCCGCCTTGCTGATCCAGCTGTTCTGCCATCAGCACGGGGGCAAATTCTATAACGTGGGTTTCTATGCCCAGATTTTTCAGAGCACCCGCCGCTTCCAGGCCCAGCAGACCCCCGCCAATCACCGCGCCACGTGAGCTGCGGCGTGAGCAGGCCTCAATCGCATCAAGATCCTCAAGGGTGCGGTAGACAAAGCAGTCGCTGCCGTCCGCTCCCTTAATCGGCGGGACCCAGGGATAAGAGCCGGTGGCAAAAATCAGCGTGTCGTAGCGGACCGTGCGACCGGTGCTGGAGTGGATCAGTTTCTCATTACGGTTAAGGGCGATGGCGCGCTCGCCCAGCAGCAGCGTGACCTGATGTTTCTCGTAATACCCTTTACGCACCAGCGAGAGTTCTTCTGCGGTGTGGTGGGAGAAGTAAGCCGAGAGGTGGACACGATCGTAGGCGACGCGCGGTTCTTCACAAAAGACGGTCAGCGAAAACCGGTCAGGTTCCGCTTTCTCCATTAACTCTTCTATGAAGCGGTGGCCGACCATGCCGTTACCGATAACGACGACATTGTGCTTGCTCATTTTTGCCTCAGATTTGCGATTTCTGCGGCTACAATAGCGCGCCCTTTCTGGCGCTTATTGATGTACATCAACCACCCGGCCATATACCTATTTAGAGTTAGGTGGTTGATTTGAATTGATTTTATCCGGAAGAGCTAACCCGCTGATAATCCGGTATTGCGGCCGGGACGACGATTCGTGCTAGTTTTAACCAAAACCCGGATAAGGAGCTGGCAATGCGGTCACCCAAGTGGATTAACAACGTGCGTTTACCCTGGCGGGAAGGTCTGTGGCAGATCGAAATTGCCGACGGCAGGATTGTCCGCCTCTCGGCCCAGCCCCAGCAGGCGACACCGGCCGATCAGTCACTGGACGGCGAGGGCGGTCTGGCCTGTGCGCCCTTTATTGAGCCACACATTCATCTGGATACCACCCAGACCGCGGGTCAGCCCGCGTGGAATCAGTCCGGCACCCTGTTTGAAGGCATAGAGCGCTGGGCGGAACGCAAGGCGATGCTCAGTCACGAGGATGTTAAACAGCGGGCGATGCAGACGCTGAAGTGGCAAATCGCCAACGGCATCCAGTTTGTTCGCACCCACGTTGACGTCTCCGATCCCTCCCTGACGGCGCTCAAAGCGATGCTGGAGCTGAAGGCGGAGGTGGCCCCCTGGATAACCCTGCAGATCGTCGCCTTTCCGCAGGAGGGGATCCTCTCCTATCCCAACGGAGAGGCGCTGCTGGAGGAGGCGCTGCGGCTGGGTGCTGATGTGGTCGGGGCGATTCCGCACTACGAATTTACCCGCGAATATGGCGTGGAGTCGCTGCATAAGACCTTTGCGCTGGCGAACCGCTACGACCGGCTGATCGATGTTCACTGCGATGAGATCGATGATGAGCAGTCGCGCTTTGTGGAAACCGTGGCGGCGCTGGCCCATCGCGACGGCAACGGCGCACGCGTGACCGCCAGCCACACCACCGCCATGCACTCCTATAACGGTGCCTACACTTCGCGGCTGTTCCGCCTGCTGAAGCTGTCGGGCATTAACTTTGTCGCGAATCCGCTGGTCAATATTCACCTGCAGGGGCGTTTCGACACCTATCCTAAGCGGCGCGGCATTACGCGGGTCAAAGAGATGCTGGAGGCGGAGATTAACGTCTGCTTCGGCCACGACGACGTGTTTGATCCCTGGTATCCGCTGGGCACCGCCAGCATGCTGCAGGTGTTGCACATGGGCTTACATGTCTGTCAGCTGATGGGCTACGAGCAGATTGATGCGGGGCTGGATCTGATTACGCATAACAGCGCGAAGACGATGCAGCTTGCCGGCTATGGCATTCAGAGCGGCAACGAGGCGAGCCTGATCATTCTGCCGGCTGAGAGTGGCTTTGATGCGGTGAGAAGGCAGGTTCCGGTGCGCTACTCGGTGCGGCGTGGCACCGTCGTGGCCGAAACAAAACCGGCGGAAAGTGAAATTTACTGGCGGGAGCGGGAGCGCATAGATTTCCGGCGTTAACGAGCAGGGCGGCGATGAATCGCCGCCCTGAAGCATTAATGCGTGATGTGACCGTGCGTACGATGACGGCTGACAAAGCCGAGCAGCGCACACATGACAAACACCACCGCGTAAAGCGCGTTGGCGGTCGCCAGTGCCGTGTGCACTCCGCTTTTCTCAACGATAGGCGCCGTCACCACAAAGGTCAGCATGGTGCCGACGGTGCCACAGGTCAGGATAAAGTTCACCAGCTTCGGTGAGGCGACTTTGGTCTGCAGCGAACCCAGCGTGATGATTGTGGTGTAGATCGCACTGGAGCTGAAGCCAAGAATCATGATGATCCATTTCAGCATGCCGGCATCGTTGCTGCTGACGAACCAGTACATCAGCACCGTGGCCAGACCCGCCAGCACCATCAGAATGCGCTGCAGGTCGAAGAAGCGCAGCAGGAAGCTGAAGACCCACATGCCGACCATATAGGCTGTCCAGAAGCTGCCCACCAACTGTCCGGCATCATTGATGTTCATGCCCATGACTTTGGTGGCATATTCCGGCACCCAGGAGATGAAGCCAAGCTGGCCGAGAATGTAGCAGAGAGCCGCCACTGACAGCAGCAGCACGCCCAGACCCCATTTCTCTTTTTCCACCGTCGGGCTGTTTTCAGGCTTGCGCAGCACCGGGAACTCCACACACAGCGTCATGATGAAGATCGCGACGTAGATGAAGCCGATGCAGACGTAGACCCAGTACCACGGCAGCTGACGCGCCAGCAGGATCCCGGCCAGTACCGGAAACAGCGTGCCCGCCATGCTGAAGAAGGAGTCCGTGAAGAGCAGGCGGGAACCACGCTGACGACCCTCATACAGATGGGTGATCAGGAAGGTGCCGATCGACATGGTAATACCGCTGACCACGCCCAGCACAAACATACAGAGCGAGAAGATGGTCAGATCGCGGCTGGTCATCAATCCGACGATCGCCAGGACCATCAGAACGAAGCCGAAAATCAGCTGGCGCTTCAGGGGCACAATCACCATCAGCCAGGCATTCAGGAAGACCGCAGCCAGAATGCCGCTGTTGAGGAAGGTGAAGGTGTTACTCATGCTGGAGACAGGGATCTGGAAATCTTTTGCGATATCGCCCATTACCATGCCGGTAACGATTACCAGTGCGCCCGTCAGCGCATAGGAGAAAAAGCTTATCCAGGTAAGGCCAATACGATTTCGGTTTGTCATGTTCTGAACCTGTTAGGGACCGGGTGCCAAAAAGTGTCAGAAAGTGTAAACGGAACTGTGATCTTAATAAACAAGCAGTGAAACTACAGATCCAAATTTCATGTGTTGTGTGATTTTAATCACGTAATTGCTGAGGGTTAACGTTTGCGTCTCGCTTTTGCGCAGGCAGCGTAAATATAGGTAAAACGCTGGCTCTTGTATTCCATGCTCTTTACACTAAATCACTTTTTTCGATCCCCACTCTCCAGGGTAAGGAACCTTTCATGTTCAAACGTACTTTAACAGCGGCCATTACCCTGTTAGCGCTCTCATCTGTTTCCGCCCAGGCGCTGGCCGCAAAAGGCGACACGCACGTTCTGCTTACCACCTCCGCCGGTAATATCGAACTCGAACTGAATAACCAGAAAGCGCCGGTTTCCGTAAAAAACTTCGTTGATTACGTTAACAGCGGTTTTTACAACAACACCATTTTTCACCGCGTGATCCCGGGCTTTATGGTGCAGGGCGGCGGTTTCACCACCGATATGCAGCAGAAGCAGACCAACGCGCCGATCAAAAATGAAGCCGATAATGGCCTGCGCAACCTGCGTGGCACCATCTCGATGGCGCGTACTGCGGATAAAGACAGCGCGACCAGCCAGTTCTTCCTCAACGTGGCGGATAACGCCTTCCTCGACCATGGACAGCGCGATTTTGGCTACGCCGTTTTCGGTAAGATTGTGAAAGGCCAGGATGTGGTTGAAAAAATTTCTCAGGTGCCGACCAAAGATGTTGGCCCTTACCAGAATGTCCCGTCTAAACCGGTCGTTATCCTCTCCGCGAAAGTCCTGCCTTAACGCCTTTTGTCGCCATCTGCGGATGGCGATCGCCCGCCGCCTCCGGCAAAGCCAGAATTTGCTCTTATACTTAGGGCAAAAACCTGAGCAGGAGGCGGCATGGCGAACAAACTCACCGAAAAACAGAAGGTCACACTGTGGCAACAGCGGCGCAGCGCCAGCTATCAGGCCAGCTGTCGGCTGGAGGGCTTCACACCAAATGAGATCAGCGTGAAGAGTGACGATGCGGAAACACGTCTGGTGTCACTGAGGAGGCAATATGGACTCTAACAGCGCCGTCAGCCAGGACCCTTACCTGTGGCAGCACGACAATGTGCTGAAAAATCTGGCCGAAATTCACGATGCCGCCCAGTTGCGTAAGGCGGAGCTGAGCTTCAGTGCGGCGCGTCTCGCCACGCTGGAACTGGGGCCCCGCAACCCCGGTTTGCCCTGGCTGCGTCAGATTCACCGCACCCTGTTCCAGGATCTCTACAGCTGGGCCGGTGAACTGCGCACCATCGATATCTGGCGCGATGAGACGCCGTTCTGTCATTTCGAATATATCGAAAAAGAGGGCAACGCCCTGATGGCCGCGCTGGAAGAGGAGAAGGGGCTGGCTGACCTCCCGCTTGACGCCTTTATCCCGCGTATCGCCCACTACTATTGTGAAATCAACATGCTGCATCCGTTCCGCCATGGCAACGGGCGGGCCCAGCGCATCTTCTTCGAACAGCTGGCGCTGCATGCCGGGTATCTGCTGACGTGGGAAGAGACCGATGCGGAGAGCTGGAAAGCGGCCAATCAGGCAGGTGTGGCGGGCGATCTGGCTCCGCTGGAGGCGGTTTTTGCGAAAGTGGTGAGTGAGGCGGCTTAACCACGTAGAATAGCGGCGCGGTTTATCATTCTGGATCAGTCATGCTGCTGCTTATCGACAACTACGACTCCTTTACCTGGAATCTTTATCAATATTTCTGCGAACTGGATGCGCAGGTTAAGGTGGTGCGCAATGACGCCATCACGCTGGAGCAGATGGCTGCCTTACCGCTGACCCATCTGGTGATCTCCCCCGGCCCCTGTACGCCTTCGGAGTCGGGGATCTCACTGGCGGCCATCCGCCACTTTGCCGGGCAGCTGCCGGTGCTGGGCGTTTGTCTGGGTCATCAGGCTATCGCGCAGGCGTATGGTGCGCAGGTGGTCCGCGCCCGTCAGGTGATGCACGGCAAAACCTCCGCCATTCAGCACACCGGCAAAGGCGTGTTCCGCAATCTCAACAATCCCCTGACGGTCACCCGTTACCATTCGCTGATCGTGCAGCGCGAGACGCTGCCCGATGCGTTCGAGGTCACCGCCTGGAGTCTGCGCGACGGTGAGCCCGACGAGATCATGGGTTTCCGCCATAAAACGCTGGCGCTGGAAGGCGTGCAGTTTCATCCCGAGAGCATTCTCAGCGAGCAGGGGCATCAGCTGCTGCGCAATTTCCTGACGCAATAAGTTGCCTTTGAGTGATTTTTTATGCATATTTTGTGATTATTATTTCAATGTTGCACAACTATCATTCAAATGGGGTCATCAATGGCGGCGGAAAAAATTGCGGTTACCCGGGAGACGTTCGATAACGTTATTTTGCCTGTTTATGCACCTGCGCAGTTTGTGCCGGTAAAAGGCAAAGGCAGTCGTGTATGGGATCAGCAGGGCAAAGAGTATATCGATTTCTCCGGCGGGATCGCCGTCACCGCACTGGGCCACTGCCATCCGGCGCTGGTGGAGGCGCTGAAAAGCCAGGGCGAAACCCTGTGGCACACCAGCAACGTTTTCACCAACGAACCGGCCCTGCGCCTGGCCAGTAAGCTGATCCAGGCCACCTTTGCGGAGCGCGTTTTCTTTGCCAACTCCGGTGCCGAAGCGAACGAAGCCGCCTTTAAGCTGGCGCGTTACTACGCCTGCAAACGTCACAGCCCTTTCAAAAGTAAGATCATCGCCTTTCATAACGCCTTCCATGGACGGACGCTGTTTACCGTCACGGTTGGCGGTCAGCCAAAATATTCAGACGGCTTCGGCCCGAAACCGGCGGACATCGTGCATGTGCCGTTCAACGACCTGGAGGCGGTAAAAGCGGTTATCGACGATCACACCTGTGCCATCGTGGTGGAACCGATTCAGGGCGAAGGCGGCGTGATGCCCGCGACGCAGGCCTTTATGCAGGGACTGCGTGAGCTGTGCGATAAGCATCAGGCGCTGCTGGTGCTGGACGAAGTGCAGAGCGGTATGGGCCGCAGCGGCAAGCTGTTCGCCTATGAGCACTATGGTGTTCAGCCCGATATCCTGACCTCAGCCAAAGCGCTGGGCGGCGGTTTCCCGGTCAGCGCCATGCTGACCACCAATGAGATCGCCTCGACGATGGCGCCAGGCGTGCATGGCACTACCTACGGCGGCAACCCGCTGGCCTGTGCGATTGCCGAAACCGCACTCGATATCATCAATACGCCAGAGGTACTGTCAGGCGTTGAGGCGCGTCGTCAGCACTTTGTGAACGCCTTACAGGCTATCGATGCGAAGTACGATCTGTTCAGCGATATTCGCGGCAAGGGGCTGCTGATTGGCGCGGCGCTGAAACCGCAGCATGCCGGACGGTCGCGCGATATCCTCAATGCCGCGGCCGCTGAAGGCGTGATGGTGCTGGTCGCCGGCACCGACGTGATGCGTTTTGCGCCGTCGCTGATCATCGAGCCTGCTGACATCGAAGAGGGCATGAGCCGCTTTGCCACGGCTGTCGGCAAAGTGCTCAACGGCTAGCGGATTTTTTCCGTAAGTGTCTGATCAGCCAGCGGCCATGTTGTGGTCGCTGGCTCCACGCCAGCGAGGAGATGGTGTGCATGACGCTGAGATGATCGAGAATGCGTCGCACATGCTGCTCTACCACCGTTACCGGTCCTTCACTGATATTCCCCAGCTCATCCAGCAGATTAACCTGCGAACTGGCACCCTCATATTCCAGCCGCTGCTGACAGCGTTGCAGCGCGATCTCACAGGATTGCAGGTAACGTTCCGCCAGCGAGGGGGTCAGCATGGTGTGCTCACGCGCCAGAATGGTCATCGCATTGATGTGCTCGACGATAAACTGGCTGTGCGTGACCCAGAGCCGCATGTCTTTCAGATACTGGGCGTTGAAACCCGGCTCCTGCATCGCCTGATTCAGCGAGTTAAACAGCGCATTGTGCGCCTGATTCACCTGCACGCGCTGATAAGCCAGTTTGCCGGGTGCCTGTTCCTCTCCCAGCAGGAGGCGCAGCGCATCCTGATAAGTTTCCAGCGCGTCATGGGCATTTTGCCGCAGTAAGCCACTCTGCCACTGCGGCCAGAGCCAGATCATGCCGCCAAAGGCGATCAGACAGCCCATCAGCGTATCCATCAGTCGCGGCAGCAGAAACTGCGCGCCATTCAGTGAGAGGAGCTGCAGCGAGTAAACCGCAGTGACCGTAAAACCAATCATCGACCAGCCATAAAACTGACGGGTAAAGCGATAGCTGATAAAGGTAATCGCCAGCATCACCAGCAGGACGACAGGTTCCGGCACCGCCAGACGCAGTGTGGCCGCCGCGACCACCAGACCGGCAAAGGTGCCGAGCGCACGGTGCTGGATACGGACGCGGGTGGCGCTGTAGCCGTTCTGGCTGACGAACATGATCGTCATCAGAATCCAGTAGGGCTTAGGGATGTTGAAGAAGAGCGCCAGCGCGCTGCCCAGCATCAGCATGACCGCAAAGCGACCGGCAGTGCGCAGCGCTGAGGAGCGAAATGAGAGGTAGCTGCGCAGCGCCGGGAGCAGCGGCAGACGGCGCTGGCGGTCAGCCATCAGGTCGCGCTGGTAAAGCGGTTTCTGGGTGCGCAGCACCCGCGCAATGCGGTTGAAGTGATAAAGGCAGAAGTGGCCCACCGGATTGTCGGGATGCTGACGGGCGATCTTCTCCAGCGCGCCAAGCTGTTTATCCATCGCAAAACGATCGGCTAACTGGTGGTAGAGAATGGTATCGGCCAGCACCCGCAGCCGGGCTGAGATGGTTTTGGCGTTCCAGCGGATCACCGCTTCAGCATGGCTCTGCTCAACCAGTTTCTGCACCTCTTCCGGCCGGTGCAGGCTGACCGAGATGTGCTCCTGCAGATCCAGCGCCACCTGAAAGGCGCGCGTCAGCCGTTTATGGCTATTGTCGCGGCTCGCCGACAGCATATGCATCTGCTGATAACAGGTGTTGATCAAATCGACCACTTTCTGCTGCCGAGCCAGCAGCGGCGGCAGGGCCTTCTCCGGATCGGTCAGCTGCGTCAGCAGGGTATATTTGGCGTCGCAGTAGTTCGCCAGCTCGCGGTAGATCAGGCTCAGGCTTTCGCGCATCGGCTGCTCTTTCCACAGCCAGAACCAGAACCAGTTAAACACGCCATACCAGAGGGTGCCGCCGATATAGAGCAGCGGCGGCACATAGATGGGCATGCGGCCCGTCAGGCTCAGGGTAAAAATAGCGGCGATGAGGGTGCCGGAGAGCAGGCGGCCATGCAGCGGGCTGATCTCCCCGGTGACACCCAGCAACAGGGGCATCGCAAACAGGATTAGCGGCAGCGGAACCGCATGCAGGGTAAGCCACTGGATCAGGAAGCTGCCAAGCGCAAACAGGCTGCCGCCCACAATCAGACGTTTGAAGAAGCGTTTATGCGGGGTATCGAGACCGGCAATGTTGCAGCAGGCGGGGACTAACGAGAACAGCAGACCTTTTTGCAGGTCGCCAGCCAGCCAGCCCAGCGCGACCGGCAGGCAGAGCACCAGCGTTTGCCGCAGGGCATAGTTCACTTCAGGGTGATAAATAATTCGACGCCACATCGGCTCAGCACAAACAATAACGGCGTGATGCGAACATCACGCCGTGGATGACAGGAATTAGCGGGTGCCGTAAACGACGATGGTTTTGCCGTGTGCAGAGATCAGATTCTGATCTTCCAGCATCTTCAGAATACGGCCCACGGTTTCGCGTGAACAACCTACAATCTGGCCAATTTCCTGACGGGTAATTTTAATTTGCATGCCGTCGGGATGCGTCATGGCATCTGGCTGTTTCGCCAGGTTAAGCAGAGTCTGTGCAATGCGTCCGGTCACGTCGAGGAAAGCGAGGTTACCCACTTTTTCTGACGTTACCTGCAGGCGACGCGCCATCTGCGACGAGAGTCGCATCAGGATGTCAGGGTTCACCTGAATCAGCTGGCGGAATTTCTTGTAGGAGATCTCCGCCACTTCGCACGCGCTTTTAGCACGAACCCAGGCGCTGCGCTCCTGACCTTCTTCAAACAGGCCAAGCTCGCCGATGAAATCCCCCTGATTCAGGTAGGAAAGAATCATCTCTTTGCCTTCTTCATCTTTGATCAGAACCGCGACGGAACCTTTCACGATGTAGTAAAGCGTTTCAGCTTTTTCACCTTGGTGAATCAGCGTACTTTTGGATGGATACTTGTGAATATGGCAATGGGACAGGAACCATTCGAGTGTAGGGTCTGTTTGCGGTTTGCCGAGAACCATTCGCTATTATCCTCTGTTGTAATCGTGCCCAAAATACAGGGGGCAGTTTTCCCTGTCAGGCGGTGAAAGCTTCAAGCGTTTCCTTTTCAGGAAATTATTCGGGCCGCATCAGGCGCAGTGCGCATCATTCTTCCCGGCTTCGCCATCGGGTGACGAAAAATATTTTCAGCTCTGTTTGTAGCACAGCTTTTGCCGACTGTCTTCTGTTGTCTCGCTTCAGCTAAGGGCGGATTTCTCTGGATTGCTGTTTATCAGGCGAAAGCGTACTCTGGCGACAAAACAGCGTATTCCGGAGCAAAAATCATGCAGGCAAGAGTGAAATGGGTAGAAGGGATGACATTCCTTGGTGAGTCATCCTCCGGCCATCAGATCCTGATGGATGGCAATTCAGGGGATAAAGCGCCCAGCCCAATGGAGATGGTGCTGATGGCGGCGGGCGGATGCAGCGCGATCGATGTGGTATCAATTCTGCAAAAAGGCCGCAACGATGTGGCTGATTGTGAAGTAAAACTGACCTCAGAACGTCGTGAAGAGGCGCCGCGAATCTTTACGCACATCAACCTGCATTTTATCGTGAGTGGTAAAGCACTCCAGGATAAAGCGGTCTCACGCGCGGTGGATCTTTCTGCTGAAAAATATTGCTCGGTGGCCATCATGCTGGGGAAAGGTGTGACGATGACGCACAGCTATGAGGTGGTTGAGCTGTAGTATCTGAAAACGACCATTAACGGCTCGTGCAATATTGGGGGCGGTAAGATTGAGCCTGCGCAGAAAACCGGGTCAGATCGGAAAGTCGCTTGAGCCAATCCATGGCCGCTCGGCCCGCGCGATTACGCACCTCATCCCTGAGGTGCGCCCGTAGCCGGGCCAACGCGTTGCGTTGTTCAAAAACGCTCCCGGCGTTTTTATCCGGGCGGCGGGACGCTTTCCTCTTCTGACCCGGTTCCCTGCGTGTTGAGCTTATATGCTGCTGTCAGATTCTTTGTGCCCAGGGTGTATCTGTAGCGATCTCCCTGAAACCTGCTCAGCAGTAAGCCTTAATCCGTAGAAAAACCGGTTTTACATTTTTGCAAAAGGCATCTGCTCTCTGAGGGTTTTTTGCTGACCTCTTACTCTATCCGTTTACCTTCCATCAGCCGCTTCACCAGCGGCCCCATGATCAGCTCCATCGCCAGCCCCATTTTACCGCCGGGCACCACCAGCGTATTGATGTGCGAGATAAACGACCCCTGCAGCATCGCCAGCAGATAGGGAAAGTCGATATCCTCCAGTCCCTGAAAGTGGATCACCACAAAGCTCTCATCCAGTGACGGGATAGCGCGGGCGGCAAACGGGTTTGAGGTATCCACGGTCGGCACGCGCTGAAAGTTAATATGGGTGCGGGAGAACTGAGGCGTGATGAAGTTGATGTAATCCTCCATCGACCGCACTACCGAATCCATCACTGCCTCGCGGGAGTGGCCGCGCTCGCTGGTGTCCCGCACCAGCTTCTGAATCCATTCAAGGTTAACAATCGGCACCACGCCCACCAGCAGATCCACCTGTTCTGCGACGTTATGCTGCGCGGTGACCACGCCGCCATGCAGGCCTTCATAGAACAGAATATCGGTGTCCTGCGGCAGCGGCTGCCACGGCGTAAAGGTGCCAGGCACCTGATTCCACGGCACCGCCTCATCATAGGTGTGCAGATATTTACGCGACTGGCCCTGTCCGCTTTGACCATACTCTTTGAAACTCTGCTCCAGCAGGCCAAAGTCGTTGGCCTCCGGGCCGAAATAGCTGACGTGACGTCCTAAATCGCGCGCTTTACGAATCGCCATATCCATTTCAGGACGGGTAAAGCGGTGAAAGCTGTCGCCTTCCAGCTCCGCCGCATGCAGATTTAGCTGCTGGAAGATTTTGCGAAACGCGAGGCTGGTGGTGGTGGTTCCTGCGCCGCTGGAACCGGTCACCGCGATAATGGGATGACGAGCAGACATAGAAAAGCTCCCTGTGTGGTCGGGCAATGAGCATTGTTATCATGAAATGCCCGCCGGTGCATCAGCCGCGAAATTCTTTGCGCGGCATAATATTGACCGACTCATGCAGTTCCGACCACACCAGCACCACTTCGCCAGACTCCAGCTGCCGACGCACATCCGCGACCTTGTCGACCAGGCTGCGCTCCTGTTCGCCATAGTCGGTGCCTTCGCGCAGCACAAACGTTTCAATCAGGTTTTCGAGGGTCTCCGGGGAGACCTGTTGCCAGGGAATAATCACGCGATCAGTTATCCAGAATAGGGGCGATCCACTGGGGGATGCGCTGTTCCAGCCACATTTCGGGCTGACGTAACGTTCCACCGACAAAGCCGACGTGGCCGCCGTGTGGGCTCAGTTGATAAGTAATAGTGGCAGATAATTGGCTGCTGTGCGGGATCACCTCATCGCTCATAAAGGGATCGTCTTTCGCATGGATGATCAGCAGCGGTGTTTTGACCTGCTTCAGCCACGGCATGGCGCTGGCACGCTGATAGTAGTCGGTCGCATCCGCAAACCCGTGGGCACGGGCCGTGATCGCGTCATCAAAATCACGCAGTCGCCGCAGGGCTTTCAGCTGCGCCAGGTTGACCGGCAGCGTATCCGGCCAGGCGTGTAGCTTGCGGCGGGCATTTTTCTTCAGTTGCGCCAGCAGATAGTACTGATAGACGCGAGAAAAGCCGCGCTCCAGTCTCAGGCTGCAGGGTTCCAGCTGCAGCGGGGCGGAGACGATCACGCCCGCATCAACCCCGGCGTCTGCACCCTGCTGACCCAGCAGGCAGCCCAGCATATTGCCGCCCAGCGAGAAGCCTACGGCGGCGGTGGGCACGCGTCCCCAGCGGCGATGCAGCCACTGCAGGAAAAAGCGGGCATCGTCCGTTTCGCCGGAGTGATAGATCCGGTTCAGTCGGTTAGGCTCGCCGCTGCAGCCGCGAAAATGCATCACCACCGCCAGCCAGCCGCGCGCACGGCAGATTGCCATCAGACCATGGATATAGGGGCTGTGAAAACTCCCCTCCAGACCGTGAAACAGCACCACACGCGGCTTATGCTGCGCTGCGTGCGGATCTTCGCTCCAGGCGAGGTCGACAAAATCGCCATCCGGCAGATCGAGACGCTGCCAGTGGGGCTGGAGAGTGACATGGCGCCGCAACAGGCGCGGCAGCACGGTCTGCAGATGCGCATTACGCAGTGAGCCCGGCGGGATAAAGCGCTCATTTCCGGGTCCGGTAAATTTCATGGGGTAAAAGCTTGTCTGTTCCATATCACACTGTTAGCTTCGAAAGGTTTTTTCTTGCAGGGGTAAGGAGTACCCGATTGCCATGGAACTGAGTCTTTTCTTATCGATGTTAGGGTTTCTCTGGGTCGCTGCCATCACGCCAGGCCCTAATAATATGTTACTCACCGCCTCGGGCGCTAATTTTGGCTTTGTGCGCACCATTCCGCTGATGATTGGCATCATGATCGGCATGCAGGTGATGCTGCTGATGGTGGCCTTTGGGGTGGGTGGCCTGATCCTGCTCTATCCGTCACTGCATCTGATGCTGAAAATCGCCGGCAGCCTCTATCTGCTCTGGCTGGCGTGGAAAATCGCCACAGCCAGCTATGAAAAGCTGGAAACTGACCAGGGCCCGGATGCGCCGATGCCATTCTGGCAGGGAGGCGTGCTGCAGCTGATCAACCCCAAAGCCTGGCTGATGGCGCTGGGCGCAGTCGCCAGCTTCAGCCTGGCAGGGGACGCTTATCGCCATTCGATTGCCGCGATAAGCATCGGCATGTTTATGGTCAATCTGCTGTCGGGCGCAATCTGGATGGGATTCGGCGCGATGATTGGCCGCATTCTGCGCAGCCGTCGCGCCTGGAAAATCTTCAACCTCGCCATGGGGCTGCTGACTGCCGCCTGCGTGCTGTTAATCTGGCACTGAGTTAACTGGATGCGCGTTCAACGCGCGTCCAGGGCAGTACTTCGCGGACCACTGACGCGTTCGGATTACGGATCTTCTGCAATAGCAGCTGCACGCTGCGAGCGCCCAGCTGGTTCATCGGCTGTTCGATGGTGGTCAGCGGCGGATTCAGGCTGCGGGTGAACGGAATCCCATCAAAACCGACCACCGCCAGATCCTCCGGCACGCGCAGACCTGCCTCCAGTGCCGCATGCACCACACCCACCGCCAGCACATCGGAAACCGCAAACACCGCATCCGGCGGTTGCGGCAGCGCCAGCAGCTCCTTCACGGCCTGACTGCCCGCCTCAGGGGAAATTTCATCGGTATAAGCGACGCCAGACCAGGGATACTCCAGCTCTTCCAGTGCCTGCCGGTAGCCCTTTTCACGATGATGTGAATAGAGGTAGCGCATATCGCCATTCACCAGCCCGATGCGTTTACGTCCTTTACCGGCCAGGTAATGGACGGTGTCACGCGCAGCTTCAAGATGATCGATGGTGACCGAGGAGGCGGGGATCGTCGGATCAAACTCGCAGCACTGCACCCACGGCGCACCGGCGATCAGCGCCTGCAAATCCTGCAAGCCCGACGCGGCATCCATGGTAATCACGCCATCCACCACTTTTCCGGTCAGCAAACTCAGATAGGCGGCTTCCCGCTGCAGCTGCGAAGCGGAGTTGCAGAGCAGGATGTGATAGCCATGCAGCTCAGCTTCTGCCTCTATCCCCTGCACCACGCGCGAGCAGAAGGGATTGGTGATATCTGAGATCAGCACCAGCAGCATGTGGCTTTGCGCCGTACGCAGCTGACGTGCCAGTAAGTTGGGCTGATAGTCGCAGGCAGAGATCGCCGCCAGAACTTTCTCACGCGTATCGGGCTTGACGCCAGGATGCGCGTTGAGTACCCGCGATACCGTGGCTTTGGAGACGCCAGCCAGCTGAGCGACTTTCTCAATCGACATCGGGTTACAGAGACCTTAACAGGCAATGAATGGGAACACATATCAATAACACAGGGACAATGTGAGCGCCTGACATTTTTGCTTACTTTAGCTATTTTCAGCATTTGCGATTTCTGACTTAGGTTTGCAGATAGTGATCTAAGAACTTATTTCTATTAGGGATAATTTTTAATTCCTTTATGAAACTATAGTGCGCAGAGACACTGCCCCCACGATAAAAAAACAGGGGGGAAAACGATCATGGCAACAACACGTTTCACACTTTTAGCCGCCGCGCTGGCGCTGCTGGCTTTCCGGGCTGATGCGGTGAATGTCACCGTGGCCTACCAGACTTCCGCCGAACCGGCAAAAGTGGCGCAGGCGGACAACAGCTTTGCCAAAGATAGCGGAGCCAGCGTCGACTGGCGTAAGTTTGACAGCGGCGCGGGCGTATTACGTGCGCTGGCCTCCGGTGACGTCCAGATTGGTAATATCGGTTCCAGTCCGTTAGCGGTGGCCGCGGCGCAGAAGCTGCCGATTGAAGCCTTTTTACTCGCGTCGCAGCTGGGTAATTCGGAAGCCCTGGTCGTGAAAAAGAGCATCAACTCCCCGAAAGATCTTATCGGCAAGCGCATCGCGGTGCCGTTCATCTCCACTACCCACTACAGCCTGCTGGCTGCGCTGAAACACTGGGGCATTAAGCCGTCGCAGGTTCAGCTGGTCAATCTGCAGCCGCCCGCGATTATTGCTGCCTGGCAGCGCGGCGATATTGACGGGGCCTATGTCTGGGCACCCGCGGTAAATGAGCTGGAAAAAGAGGGCAGGGTATTAACCGACTCTTCGCAGGTGGGGAGCTGGGGATCACCGACGCTGGATGTCTGGGTCGTACGCAAAGATTTTGCCGAACAGCATCCGGAGATCGTCACTGCCTTTGCCCGCAGCGCTATCGAGGCGCAACAGGCCTACCTGAAGAGTCCCGACAGCTGGCTGAAGCAGCCCGAAAACCTCAGCAAACTGTCACGCCTGAGCGGGGTGCCGGAAGCGCAGGTGCCGGACCTGGTGAAGGGGAATACCTATCTGACGGCGCAGCAGCAGGTTGAGCAGCTGGGCAAGCCGGTCAATAAAGCGATTGTCGATACCGCGCAGTTTCTGAAAGCGCAGGGCCGAGTGCCACAGGCCGATAACGACTACAGCAGCTACGTCACTTCCCGCTTCGTCGCGCCACTCGTTAAACAGTAAGGAGGCACTATGCTGCGCATCGCTCACCTTAATGCACGGTATGCCGGGCAGCCGGTGTTGCAGGATATCAACCTGCAACTGGACAGCCAGGAACTGCTGGTGGTACTGGGCCCCTCCGGCTGCGGCAAAACCACGCTGCTGAATCTGGTCGCCGGATTCCTGCCGGTTGAGTCGGGCTCCATTACGCTGGATAACCAGCCGGTGACCGGACCGGGCGCGGAGCGCGGCGTGGTGTTTCAGAATGAGGGGCTGCTGCCATGGCGCAACGTCCTGGATAATGTCGCGTTTGGCCTGCAGCTGGCCGGGATGCCCCGCCAGCCGCGTGAGGCGGTGGCGCGCCGCCTGATCAGACAGGTGGGGCTGGAAGGGGCGGAGAAGCGCGCCATCTGGCAGCTCTCTGGCGGTCAGCGTCAGCGGGTAGGCATCGCACGCGCGCTGGCGACCGACCCGCAACTGCTGCTGCTGGATGAACCCTTCGGTGCGCTGGATGCGTTTACCCGCGAACAGATGCAGACCCTGCTGCTGACGCTGTGGCGTGACAGCGGTAAACAGATCCTGCTGATTACGCACGACATTGAAGAGGCGATTTTCCTCGCCAGCGAACTGATTCTGCTCTCACCCGGACCGGGCCGCATTGTCGAGCGCCTGCGCCCCGATTTCGGCCGGCGCTTTGCCGCGGGCGAGTCGTGCCGCAGCATCAAATCCGATCCGCAGTTTATCGCCCAGCGCGAGTATGTGCTGAGCCGGGTGTTTGATCAGCGGGAGGCATTTGCATGAGCGCGCTTATCAACGATAAATCTCTGCCGGTGCGCCGTCGGCTGCGCTGGCCTTTCTCAACGGCCCTGACGCTGAGCCTGCTGAGCCTCTCTCTGCTGTTACTGCTCTGGTGGGGCGTGACCGCGCTGGGCCTGATCGCGCCGCTGTTTCTGCCACCGCCGCAGCAGGTGTTCAGCAAGCTGCTGCTGATTGCCAGCGCACAGGGGTTTATGGATGCCACGCTCTGGCAGCATCTGGCCGCCAGCCTGACGCGCATGCTGATTGCGCTGACCGCTGCTGCCGCCATCGGTATTCCGACCGGCATTCTGATGGGCCTCAGCCCGGTTGCGCGTGGACTGCTCGATCCGCTGATTGAGCTTTATCGCCCGATTCCGCCTCTCGCCTATCTGCCCCTGATGGTGATCTGGTTCGGCATCGGCGAAACCTCAAAAATTCTGCTGATCTATCTGGCCATCTTCGCACCGGTGACGCTCTCCACCCTGGCCGGGGTACGAAACACACAGCCGGTGCGGCTGCGGGCGGCCCGCTCGCTGGGGGCTAACCGCTGGCAACTGCTGCGCTGGGTGATTCTGCCGGGTGCGCTGCCGGAGATCCTGACCGGACTGCGCATCGGTCTGGGCGTGGGCTGGTCGACGCTGGTGGCGGCTGAACTGATTGCCGCCACGCGAGGACTGGGGTTTATGGTGCAGTCGGCCGGAGAGTTTCTTGCCACCGATGTGGTGCTGGCAGGTATCGCGGTGATAGCCGTTATCGCTTTTAGCTTAGAACTCGGGCTCCGCGCATTGCAGCGCCGTCTGACGCCCTGGAGTGGAGAACAATCATGAGTGAACGTCTCAGTTTTACCCCGCTTGGCCCCTATATTGGCGCACAGGTTTCTGACCTGGATGTCTCGCGCCCCCTGAGCGATGCGCAGTTTGAGCAGCTCTATCACGGCCTGCTGCGTCATCAGGTGCTGTTTCTGCGCGATCAGCAGATTACGCCGGAGCAGCATCGCGCGCTGGCAGTGCGCTTCGGTGACCTGCATATTCATCCGGTCTATCCGCATGCGGAAGGCGTGGAGGAGATTATCGTGCTGGATACCCACCAGGATAACCCGCCGGATAATGATAACTGGCACACCGACGTCACCTTTATCGACACGCCGCCTGCGATTGCGCTGCTGGCTTCTAAGGTGCTACCGGCGGCGGGCGGCGATACGCTCTGGACCAGCGGGATAGCGGCTTACGAGGCGCTCTCTGAACCCTTTAAGCAACTGCTGACGGGCCTGAGTGCGGAACACGATTTTAAAAAGTCCTTTCAGGAGTATAAGTACCGCAAAACCCCGGAGGAGCATCAGCGCTGGCAGCAGGCGGTCGATAAACATCCGCCGGTGCAGCATCCGGTGATCCGCACCCATCCGGTCAGCGGCAAAAAAGCCCTGTTTGTGAATGAGGGGTTCACGACGCGGATCGTGGAGTTAAGTGAGAAGGAGAGTGAGGCGGTATTGCGCTTTCTGTTCGCTCACGCCACCAAACCGGAGTTTCAGGTGCGCTGGCGCTGGCAGCCCAACGATCTGGCTATCTGGGATAATCGGGTCACGCAGCACTATGCCAATGCCGACTACTATCCGGCGCGCCGGATTATGCAGCGGGCCACCGTCCTGGGCGACAGACCCCGTTAAGCGCACAGCCTTCTCCCTGTGGGCAGGGAGAAGGCCAGCCCGTCAGGACGCCATCATCTGTTCGAGCTGTTCCTGCGCCTCCAGCCACGCCATCTCCACCTCTTCCAGCGCCGATTTACTCTCTGCCTGACGCTGCAGCGCGGTGGTCAGATCCGCTTTGCGGCCAGGATCATAAATGGCACTGTCCGAAAGCTGAGCTTCGGCATCGGCCAGCTGGCTCTGCCATTTGCTCATCTGCTTTTCCAGCTTTTCGATCTCTTTACGCAGCGGCTGAGTCTGCGCACGCAGTTCGGCATCGCGGCGCTTCTGATCTTTTCGCGCCTGGGCGCTGTTGCCGTTGTCCTGCTTTGGCGCGGCCTCCTGTTGCGCCTGCTGCTTCTGCAGATCGCTCAGCCACTGCTGATAATCTTCGAGGTCGCCAGCAAAGACATCCACTTTGCCGTCGTGCACCAGATAGAGATCGTCCGTGGTGGCGCGCAGCAGATGGCGATCGTGCGACACCACCACCAGCGCGCCTTCGAAGTCGATCAGCG
This sequence comes from Pantoea sp. GM_Pan_3, assembly GCF_026541045.1. Classification (NCBI taxonomy): domain Bacteria; kingdom Pseudomonadati; phylum Pseudomonadota; class Gammaproteobacteria; order Enterobacterales; family Erwiniaceae; genus Pantoea; species Pantoea sp. GM_Pan_3. The sequence continues at coordinate 225,981 of NZ_JALNVA010000006.1, forward strand.
CTTCCGTCAGCGCCTGGCGCATATCCAGATCAAGGTGGTTAGTCGGTTCATCCAGTAGCAGCAGGTTAGGGCGCTGCCAGACAATCAGTGCCAGCACCAGGCGCGCTTTCTCACCGCCGGAGAAGCGTTCGGTCATTTCCGTGACTTTATCGCCGCGGAAGTCAAAGCCGCCCAGATAGTCGCGCAGCTGCTGCTCCAGCACGTTCGGCGCAATGCGCGCCAGATGCTGCAGCGGGGACTCGTCGGCCCGCAGGTACTCCAGCTGATGCTGGGCGAAGTAACCGAGCTTGATCCCTTTCGCCAGGCCAATCCTGCCCTCCATCGCCTCCAGCTCGCCCGCCAGCAGCTTAATCAGGGTCGATTTGCCCGCCCCGTTGCGGCCCAGCAGACCAATGCGCGAACCCGGTACCAGGTTGAGCTTGATGGCGTCGAGAATGATGCGATCGCCATACCCCGCCGTGACCTTCTCCATCTTCAGAATCGGGTTGGGCAGGTTTTCCGGCTTACGGAAGGTGAAGCTGAACGGGTTATCGACATGGGCAGGCGCGATCATCTCCATGCGCTCCAGCATTTTGATGCGGCTCTGCGCCTGTTTCGCCTTGGAGGCTTTGGCACGGAAGCGGTCAATGTAGCTGTGCAGATGCGCCACCTTCTCCTGCTGACTCTCATACAGCGACTGCTGCTGAGCCAGTTTGGCGACGCGCTGCCGCTCAAAGGAGGTGTAGTTGCCGGTATATTCGAACATCGACGCCTGTTCGATATGAATGATTTTGTCGACCACCGGATCGAGAAAGTCACGGTCATGCGAGATCAGGATCAGGGTACCTTCGTAACTCTTCAGCCAGCGCTCCAGCCAGATCACGGCATCAAGATCGAGGTGGTTGGTCGGTTCATCCAGTAACAGCAGATCGGAGCGGCAGATCAGCGCCTGAGCCAGATTGAGGCGCATCCGCCAGCCACCGGAGAAGTCGCTGACCGGGCGCTGCAGCTGCTCCTGACTGAAGCCCAGACCATGCAGCAGGCTGGCGGCGCGCGCATGGATACTCCACGCCTGCACCGCATCAAGCTTGCCGTGCAGCAGGGCGATCGCATTGCCGTCGTCCCGCCGGTTCGCCTCCGCCAGTTCAGCCTCAAGCTGGCGATAGTCGCGGTCGCCATCAATCACATACTCCAGCGCGGCTTTGTCCAGCGCGGGGGTTTCCTGGTTAACCCAGGCCAGCGCCCAGTGAGCAGGAAAGGTGACGGTGCCGGCATCGCTGGTGATCTCACCTTTTAACAGCGACAGCAGCGTGGATTTTCCACAGCCGTTTTTACCCACCAGCCCGACCTTCTGACCGGGATTAATGGTGGCGGTGGCATTGTCGAGCAGGACGCGGATGCCGCGGCGAATTTGTAAGGCAGAGAAGACAATCATGTAAGCGCCGTATCGTCAGAATATGTTAATTTACTGGCAACATAATGAGATTTTGCTGCGTCGTGCATGGTAGCCGAAAACCGCACCAATGACGACGCTTTGGAGGGAAAGGATGTCGCAGCCACCCCGCGTGTTACTGCTTTTTGCTCATCCGGAATTACAGGATTCCGTCGCTAACCGGATTTTGTTGCAGTCGGCGCAGGCGCTGGAACACGTCACCGTACACGATCTGTACGCCACCTATCCGGATTTTTTTATCGATATTCATCATGAACAGCAGCTGCTGCGCGAACATGATGTCATCATTTTTCAGCATCCGCTCTATACCTATAGCTGTCCGGCCCTGCTGAAAGAGTGGCTGGACCGGGTGCTGTCGCGCGGTTTTGCCAGTGGCGTGGATGGCAATGCGCTGGAAGGAAAATACTGGCGCAGCGTTGTGACGACCGGGGAGCCGGAGAGCGCCTTTAAACAGCAGGGGCTGAACCGCTATTCACTCAATGACATCATGCGGCCCTTTGAGCTGACCGCACAGATGTGCCGCATGCACTGGATGCCGCCGATGATCGTCTACTGGGCGCGTCGGCAGAGTCCTGAACTGATGAAAAATTATGCCCGCGCCTATGGCGAGTGGCTGGCAGCTCCGCTGCCGAATGGAGGGATATAGATGGAAGGGCAAACGCTGCTGACCGCCGGGGTGATTTATCTGGTCGCGGCGGTATTAATTGTACCGGTGGCGGCTCGCCTCGGGATTGGTGCTGTACTGGGCTATCTGGTGGCGGGGATCGCTATCGGCCCGTGGGGATTAGGTTTTATCAGCGACGTCGATGAGATTCTCCATTTCTCGGAACTGGGCGTGGTTTTCCTGATGTTCATTATTGGACTGGAGCTGAACCCGGCAAAGCTGTGGGCGCTGCGCCGCTCCATTTTTGGTGTCGGTGCGGCGCAGGTCATCTTCTCTGCGGCGATTCTGGGCGGCCTGCTGTGGCTGACTGACTTTAGCTGGCAGGCGGCGGTCATCGGCGGCATCGGTCTGGCGATGTCCTCAACCGCGATGGCGCTGCAGCTGATGATGGATAAAGGCATGAACCGCAGCGAAGCGGGGCAGCTGGGCTTTTCGGTGCTGCTGTTTCAGGATATCGCGGTGATCCCGGCCCTGGCGCTGATTCCGCTGCTGGCGGGCACCGACAGCGGCCATATTGACTGGATGAAAGTCGGCATGAAGGTGCTGGCGTTCGCAGGCATGCTGGTGGGGGGACGCTATCTGCTGCGGCCTATCTTCCGCTATATCGCCGCATCAGGTGTCCGTGAGGTCTTTACCGCCGCCTCGCTGCTGCTGGTGCTGGGCTCCGCGCTGTTTATGGATGCGCTGGGTCTGTCGATGGCGCTGGGCACCTTTATCGCGGGGATCCTGCTGGCAGAGAGTGAATACCAGCATGAGCTGGAGGTGGCGATTGACCCTTTCAAAGGGTTGCTGCTGGGCCTGTTCTTTATTTCCGTTGGCATGGCGCTCAACCTCGGTGTGCTCTATACCCATATTGTGACCATCCTGCTCGGCGTGGTGACGCTGGTGGCGGTGAAAACGCTGGTGCTCTATCTGCTGGCGCGTATTTATGGCTTACGCAGTTCCGAGCGGCAGCAGTTTGCCGGCGTGCTGAGTCAGGGGGGCGAGTTCGCCTTTGTGCTCTTCTCCGCGGCCTCTTCGGCGAAGCTCTTCTCCGGCGATCAGCTGCCGATGCTGCTGGTGACCGTCACCCTGTCGATGATGACCACGCCTCTGCTGATGCAGGGTATTGATCGTCTGCTGGCGCATCGCTTCAATGAGCCCGATGAAGAAGCAGAGAAGCACTTTGTTGAAGACGATCAGCCGCAGGTGATTGTGGTGGGCTTTGGTCGCTTCGGCCAGGTGGTCGGCCGCTTGCTGATGGCGAACAACAAACGCATCACCGTGCTGGAGCGCGACATCAGTGCGGTAAGCCTGATGCGCAAATATGGCTACAAGGTTTATTACGGCGACGCCACCGAGCTGGAGTTATTGCGCGCGGCGGGCGCAGCCAGCGCGCAGGCGATTGTGATCACCTGTAATGAACCGGAAGATGTGATGACCATCGTGCACTTATGTCAGCAGCACTTCCCGCAGCTGCAGATTCAGGCGCGCGCCCGGGGCCGTGTCGAGGCACACGAACTGCTGCAGGCTGGCGTGACGCAGTTCTCACGTGAAACCTTCTCCAGTGCGCTGGAGCTGGGACGCAAGACGCTGATGTCTCTGGGGATGCATCCGCATCAGGCGCATCGCGCCCAGCAGCATTTCCGCCGGCTCGACATGCGGATGCTGCGTGAACTGATGCCCAGCCTCTCTGAAAGTGCGCAGGCGTCGCGCGTGCGTGAAGCGCGGCGGGAACTGGAAGATATCTTCCAGCGCGAAATGCAGCGCGAAAAGCGGCAGATCGATGGCTGGGACGATGATCAATAACCTTTTAAAACAGGCTGAAGCTCATGCGTAAACGTTTTATTGCTGGTGCGACATGCCCGCACTGCCAGGAGAAGGACACGCTGGCGATGTGGCGTGAAAATAGTGTCGATGTCGTGGAGTGTGTGAAGTGTGGACATCAGATGCGCGAGGCGGATAAACAGGCGCGCGATCAGGTTCGCACTAACGAGCAGGTTATCGGGATTTTCCATCCCGAGTAGCGAAGTGACGCAGCTTTTTTTACGCTTAAACTTACAGCGGGATTGAATTCCGTTACAATTGACGCCATTAACGCTTTGGTCGCAAGAGAAAGTGAAACCCCTCTTGCACTCAGCCCCGAACCTTTCTGGTTGGTGTTATTGCACGCAAGAATAGACCAATGAGACGGGATCTTAGTTCTCAACGGTTAGGAGATATCATGAAAGTAGCAAAAGACCTGGTGGTAAGCCTGGCCTATCAGGTACGTACAGAAGACGGCGTGTTAGTTGACGAGTCACCGGTGAGCGCACCGTTAGACTATCTGCACGGTCATGGTTCCCTGATTTCTGGTCTGGAAAATGCGCTGGAAAACCACGTTGCCGGCGACAAATTTGACGTGCATATCCCGGCAAACGACGCTTACGGTCAGTATGACGATAACCTGGTGCAGCGTGTTCCTAAAGATGTCTTCATGGGCGTCGACGAACTGCAGGTTGGCATGCGCTTCCTGGCAGAAACCGATCAGGGTCCGGTTCCGGTTGAAATCACCGAAGTGGAAGACGATCACGTCGTGGTTGATGGTAACCACATGCTGGCGGGTCAGAACCTGAACTTTAACGTTGAAGTGGTTGCGATTCGTGAAGCGACGCCGGAAGAACTGGCTCACGGCCATGTTCACGGTGCAGACGGTCATCATCATGACCACGATCACGGCCATGATCACGACCACGATCACGGTAAAGGCGGTTGTGGCACTGGCGGTTGCGGCTGCAGCCACTAAGTCTGACAATCGGTTAAGGCCACCTTCGGGTGGCCTTTCTTTTGGCGGCTATCCGGCGCTGGTCCGGACGGACAGGGGCCGACAGCGCGCGATCAGTAGTGTGGCGGCGGCGTCTCTTCAGACTGTGAGGCCACCAGTGAGGTTGCGTTCGCTTTGAGCTTGTCGGTTAAAAGGCGTATCTGCTCACGCATTTTACTCATCTCCAGCTCGTGCTGAACAACGGCGCTGTTCAGCTGCTCAATGGTCATCTCCTGAAAGGCCAGTTTGCTCTCTAACGTCTCCAGACGCTGTTCCCACTCAGACTGTTGCATGACCTGTTCCTCTGTTAAGGTGCGACTCAGGGCGTGATTCTACGACCTGAACGCCAGGAATCACCTGTTTTTTTCATGCCCGAAGACGTTGCGCTTGAAAAAAGGTGGCGCGGCATCATCTCTGATGAAACTTCCCGCTGTTATAAAGGTCGGAGGTTAACCGGGTAATTACATTGTGGGAGTGTTCGACACTGCCACGTAAAGTTATAGTGTGGACCCTGAAGTCCGCAATGTTTCCCGAGGTTAGACGCTTCGGTTTTGGAGAATGGATGAAATCACTGTTTAAAGTCACATTGTTAGCTACCACCATGGCTGTTGCGCTGAATGCTCCGCTGGCTATGGCGGCTGAAACCGCTGCGGCTCCTCAGGCTGCCCCGGCTGCTGCGCCACAGTCTGCGCCTCAGGCACCGAAAAATGCGGCTTTCAAAGATGAAGACCAGCAGTCAGCCTATGCACTGGGTGCTTCACTGGGTCGCTACATGGACAACTCCCTGAAGGAGCAGGAAAAACTGGGCATCAAACTGGATAAGCAGCAGCTGATCGCGGGCGTCCAGGATGCATTCGGTGGCAAGAGCAAACTCTCTGATGAAGAGATTGAGCAGACACTGCAGGCGTTCGAAGGCCGCGTGAAAGGCGCTGCCTCTGCGAAAATGGAAAAAGATGCGAAAGAGAATGCTGAAAAGGGCACGGCTTACGCGACCAAATTCGCCAAAGAGAGCGGCGTGAAGAAAACGGAAACCGGCCTGCTCTATAAAGTTGAGAAAGAGGGCAGCGGCGACGCACCAAAAGATAGCGACACTGTGGTGGTTAACTACAAAGGTACCCTGATTGATGGTACTGAGTTTGACAACTCTTACACCCGTGGCGAGCCCCTCTCTTTCCGTCTGGATGGCGTCATCCCGGGCTGGACCGAAGGCCTGAAGCACGTGAAGAAAGGGGGCAAGATCAAGCTGGTCATCCCACCGCAGCTGGCTTACGGTAAAAATGGCGTTCCGGGTATTCCGGCTAACTCCACGCTGGTGTTTGATGTTGAGCTGCTTGATATCAAACCGGCCCCAAAAGCCGATGAAAAAGCACAGGCGCCTGCGCCTGCTGCCGCAGAAAAAGCGCAGTAATCTGCTGACCGCCGCCTCCGGGCGGCGGTTTCATTTCGCCTTCACGACAAACCTCTGGCATAAGCCGACGACATTTGCCAGACTAATGCCTGCCTAATTATCCCAACATTGAGTCTGCCCATAAGCCGCTGTGACAGGCTCCAGCCATTCAGGGTGATACTCTTCAATGTCTAATCCATTCAATCCGGGTGAACTGAGCGACTTCGATCTTCTGGAGCAGCGCCCGTTCGAACAAACTGATTACGATATTCTGAAATCGTACGAGGCTGTCGTGGATGGCCTGGCGATGTTGATCGGTTCGCACTGTGAAATCGTCCTGCATTCACTGGAAGATCTTAAGTGTTCAGCCGTTCGCATCGCCAATGGAGAGCACACGGGCCGTAAGGTCGGTTCGCCTATCACCGATCTGGCCCTGCGGATGCTGCATGATATGCATGGCGCGGACAGTAATGTTTCCCGTGCCTACTTCACGCGCGCCAAAAGCGGCGTGCTGATGAAGTCCGTGACCATCGCGATTCGTAACCGTCAGCAGCGGGTTATCGGCCTGCTCTGTATCAACATGAATCTTGATGTGCCGTTCTCGCAGATTATGTCGACCTTTATGCCGCCCGAGATGCAGCAGGTTGACTCCAGCGTTAACTTCGCCAGTTCGGTCGATGACCTGGTTATGCAGACCCTGGAGTTTACGATTGAAGAGGTCAGCGCTGACCGCAATGTCTCCAACAACGCCAAGAACCGTCAGATTGTGCTCAACCTGTATGAGAAGGGGATCTTCGACATTAAGGATGCCATCAACCAGGTCGCTGACCGGCTGAACATCTCGAAGCACACCGTCTATCTCTACATCCGCCAGTTTAAAAATGGCGATTTTCAGGGACAGGATCGCTGATGCGTTACACCCTGCTGGTGACCGGCCCGGCCTACGGCACGCAACAGGCAACCAGTGCCTGGCTGTTTGCCCGGGCACTGCTGGCGGCGGGTCATCAGCTTGAAAGCGTTTTCTTCTATCGTGAAGGGGTGCTCAATGCTAACCAGCTGACGGCACCAGCCAGCGACGAGTTTGATCTGGTGCGGGCATGGCAGGCATTGCATCAGGAGCAGGGGGTCGAACTGAATATTTGTGTGGCGGCCGCACTGCGGCGTGGAATCAGCGACCCGCAGGAGGCAGCTCGTCTGCACCTGGCGGCCAGTAATCTGCAGCCGGGATTTACCCTGAGCGGGCTGGGTGCGCTGGCAGAAGCGGCGCTGAGCTGTGAACGCATGGTGCAGTTCTGATGAATCGGGTTGCCTTTGTCTTTACCCGTGCGCCCCATGGCAGCAGCGCAGGGCGTGAGGGGCTGGATGCCGCACTGGCAACGGGCGCACTCAGCGACGATATCGGCCTGTTCTTTATCGGCGATGGGGTGCTGCAGCTTAATCTGCATCAGCAACCTGAACGCATAAAGAGCCGTCACTATGCCGCGACGTTTGGCGTGCTGGCACTCTATGACATTGAGCAGTGCTATCTCTGCCGGACATCACTGATTGCGCGCGGACTGGACGCTGACGCCGGGCGGCTGCTGGACGTGACGCTACTGGACGCGCCGGAACTGCGCCAGCAGCTGGCCAGCTTCGATCGCATTCTGACTTTTTAAGAGGCGCAAATGCTGCATACTCTGATGCACTCTCCGTCGCACAGCGACCTCGACACGCTGTTATTAATGGCGGAAGCCGGTGATGATCTGCTGCTGCTACAGGATGGTGTGCTGGCTGCCGTGGCTGGCAGTCGGGCATGGGTTCAGCTGTCAGCCTGCAAAGCGACGCTGTGGGTTCTGGACGAAGATGTCCAGGCGCGCGGGCTGGCTGGACAAATTTCGACCACTGTGCGGTCCGTAGACTATAATGGCTTTGTCACGCTAACGATCAGGCATCCGCAACAAATGGTCTGGTAATCGGCTAAAACCTGGTTATTTCTTGACACCCTTTTGACGCAGCCCTAAAATTCTGCCTCCTCGTAATTCTACGAGGCGATTTATTACGTGTTTACGAAGCAAAAGCAAATCCAGGAGCTATTTAATGGCAACAGTTAACCAGCTGGTTCGCAAACCACGCGTCCGCAAAGTTGCAAAGAGCAACGTGCCGGCGCTGGAAGCTTGCCCGCAAAAACGTGGCGTTTGTACTCGTGTGTACACCACCACTCCTAAAAAACCTAACTCCGCACTGCGTAAAGTTTGCCGTGTGCGTCTGACCAACGGTTTTGAAGTGACTTCCTACATCGGTGGTGAAGGTCACAACCTGCAGGAGCACTCCGTGATCCTGATCCGTGGCGGTCGTGTAAAAGACCTGCCAGGTGTGCGTTACCACACCGTTCGTGGCGCGCTGGACTGCTCAGGTGTTAAAGACCGTAAGCAGGCTCGCTCCAAGTACGGCGTGAAGAAGCCAAAGGCTTAATGGTTCTCCGTTAAGTAAGGCCAAACGTTTTAAATTAAATGTCAAAATAAACTCATAGAGTTTTGGACAATCCTGAATTAACAACGGAGTATTTCCATGCCACGTCGTCGCGTCATTGGTCAGCGTAAAATTCTGCCAGATCCTAAGTTCGGATCAGAGCTGCTGGCCAAATTTGTAAATATCCTGATGGTAGATGGTAAAAAATCTACTGCAGAATCTATCGTTTATACCGCGCTTGAGACCCTGGCTCAGCGTTCAGGTAAAAACTCCCTGGAAGCCTTTGAAGTAGCACTGGAAAACGTGCGCCCGACTGTCGAAGTTAAGTCACGTCGCGTTGGTGGTTCTACCTATCAGGTACCAGTTGAAGTCCGTCCGGTTCGTCGTAATGCCCTGGCAATGCGCTGGATCGTAGATGCTGCTCGTAAACGTGGTGATAAATCAATGGCTCTTCGCCTGGCGAACGAACTTTCTGATGCTGCAGAGAACAAAGGTACTGCAGTTAAGAAACGTGAAGACGTTCACCGCATGGCAGAAGCCAACAAGGCGTTCGCACACTACCGCTGGTAACAGTCGCGTAGTTATTGTTAAACCAGCGGGCGCCCAAACGGCCAACCCGCTGGGGTTGACTAATTTTGAACGTCCGAAAAACCGAGGAATAAAATGGCTCGTAAAACACCCATTGCTCGCTACCGTAACATCGGTATCAGTGCGCACATCGACGCCGGTAAAACTACCACTACCGAACGTGTTCTGTTCTACACCGGTGTAAACCACAAAATCGGTGAAGTACACGACGGCGCAGCAACCATGGACTGGATGGAGCAGGAACAGGAACGTGGTATTACTATCACCTCCGCTGCGACCACCTGTTACTGGTCTGGTATGGCTAAGCAGTTCGAACCACACCACATCAATATCATCGACACCCCAGGACACGTTGACTTCACCATCGAAGTAGAACGTTCTATGCGTGTTCTTGATGGCGCGGTAATGGTTTACTGTGCAGTTGGTGGCGTTCAGCCACAGTCTGAGACCGTATGGCGTCAGGCTAACAAATACAAAGTTCCACGCATTGCGTTCGTTAACAAAATGGACCGCATGGGTGCTAACTTCCTGAAAGTTGTTAATCAGATGGAAGTTCGTCTGGGTGCAACTCCAGTTCCTCTGCAGCTGGCTATCGGCGCAGAAGAGAAATTCACCGGTGTTGTTGACCTGGTGAAAATGAAAGCAATCAACTGGAACGACGAAGACCAGGGTGTAACCTTTGTTTACGAAGATATCCCGGCTGATATGCAGGAACTGGCTGAAGAATGGCGCGGCAAGCTGATCGAAGCAGCAGCAGAAGCCTCTGAAGAGCTGATGGAGAAATTCTTCAGCGGTGAAGAGCTGAGCGAAGAAGAGATCAAAACTGCTCTGCGTAAGCGCGTTCTGAACAACGAAATTATCCTGGTAACCTGTGGTTCTGCATTTAAGAACAAAGGTGTTCAGGCGATGCTGGATGCCGTTGTTGAATATCTGCCAGCACCGACTGACGTTACCGCGATCAACGGTATGCTGGACGACGGTAAAGACACGCCGGCTGTTCGTCACTCAGACGACAACGAGCCGTTTGCTGCACTGGCGTTCAAAATCGCTACCGACCCGTTTGTAGGTAACCTGACCTTCTTCCGCGTTTACTCTGGTGTTGTTAACACTGGTGACACCGTGTTCAACCCGGTTAAGTCAAACCGTGAGCGTCTGGGCCGTATCGTTCAGATGCACGCTAACAAGCGTGAAGAAATTAAAGAAGTCCGTGCGGGTGATATCGCCGCTGCGATCGGCCTGAAAGATGTGACCACTGGTGATACCCTGTGTGACCCGGATAACGTCATCATCCTTGAGCGCATGGAATTCCCTGAGCCAGTGATCTCAATCGCTGTTGAGCCGAAAACCAAAGCTGACCAGGAAAAAATGGGTCTGGCTCTGGGCCGTCTGGCGAAAGAAGACCCATCATTCCGCGTATGGACTGATGAAGAATCTAACCAGACCATCATCGCCGGTATGGGTGAGCTGCACCTCGACATCATCGTTGACCGTATGAAGCGTGAATTCAACGTGGAAGCAAACGTGGGTAAACCACAGGTTGCTTACCGTGAAGCGATCCGCACTAAAGTTACCGACGTTGAAGGTAAACACGCCAAGCAGTCTGGTGGTCGTGGTCAGTACGGTCATGTTGTTATCGACATGTACCCACTGGAGCCAGGTTCGAACCCGAAAGGCTACGAATTTGTCAACGACATCAAAGGTGGTGTGATTCCTGGTGAATACATCCCTGCGGTTGATAAAGGTATCCAGGAGCAGCTGAAATCAGGCCCACTGGCTGGTTATCCGGTTGTGGATCTGGGCGTGCGTCTGCACTTCGGTTCTTACCATGATGTCGACTCCTCTGAGCTGGCGTTTAAACTGGCCGCGTCAATCGCCTTCAAACAAGGCTTTAAACAAGCGCAGCCGGTTCTGCTTGAGCCTATCATGAAGGTTGAAGTAGAGACTCCGGAAGAGAACACGGGTGATGTCATCGGTGACCTTAGCCGTCGTCGTGGTATGCTTAAAGGGCAGGAATCTAACGCTACTGGCGTTCAGATTCACGCTGAAGTTCCGCTGTCTGAAATGTTCGGATACGCAACTCAGCTGCGTTCTCTGACCAAAGGTCGTGCTTCTTACTCCATGGAGTTCCTGAAGTATGACGATGCGCCGAACAACGTAGCGCAGGCCGTTATTGAAGCTCGTAGCAAATAAGCTACGGTTTAAATTTGAACTGATGCCTTCACCCACGTGGTGAAGGCACAACGTAAGGAATTATCGCCATGGCGAAAGAGCAATTTCAGCGTAACAAACTGCACGTAAACGTGGGCACCATCGGTCACGTCGACCACGGTAAAACCACCCTGACCGCAGCTATCACCACCGTACTGTCTAAGACTTACGGCGGCCAGGCGCGTGCATTCGATCAGATCGATAACGCACCAGAAGAGAAAGCACGTGGTATCACCATCAACACTTCACACGTTGAGTATGAAACCCCGACTCGTCACTATGCACACGTTGACTGCCCAGGCCACGCCGACTATGTGAAAAACATGATCACCGGTGCTGCGCAGATGGACGGCGCGATCCTGGTTGTTGCTGCGACTGATGGCCCAATGCCACAGACCCGTGAGCACATCCTGCTGGGTCGTCAGGTTGGCGTCCCTTACATCATCGTGTTCCTGAACAAGTGTGACATGGTTGATGATGAAGAGCTGCTGGAACTGGTTGAGATGGAAGTGCGTGACCTGCTGTCAGCCTATGACTTCCCAGGCGACGACACTCCAATCGTTCGTGGTTCTGCTCTGAAAGCGCTGGAAGGCGACGCTGAGTGGGAAGCGAAAATCATCGAGCTGGCTGAGCACCTGGACAACTACATCCCAGAGCCACAGCGTGCGATCGACATGCCGTTCCTGCTGCCAATCGAAGACGTATTCTCAATCTCTGGCCGTGGTACCGTTGTTACCGGTCGTGTTGAGCGCGGCATCGTTAAAGTCGGCGACGAAGTTGAAATCGTAGGTATCAAAGATACTGCGAAATCAACCTGTACCGGTGTTGAGATGTTCCGTAAGCTGCTGGACCAGGGTCAGGCAGGCGAAAACTGTGGTGTTCTGCTGCGCGGTATCAAGCGTGAAGACATCCAGCGTGGTCAGGTTCTGGCTAAGCCAGGCACCATCAAGCCACACACCCAGTTCGAGTCAGAAGTTTACGTTCTGTCTAAAGACGAAGGTGGCCGCCATACTCCGTTCTTCAAGGGCTACCGTCCACAGTTCTACTTCCGTACCACTGACGTGACCGGTTCAGTAGAGCTGCCAGAAGGCGTTGAAATGGTAATGCCAGGCGACAACATCAAAATGGTTGTTACCCTGATCCACCCAATCGCAATGGACGAAGGTCTGCGCTTCGCAATCCGCGAAGGTGGCCGTACCGTTGGCGCGGGTGTTGTTGCTAAAGTTATCGCTTAATTGTGATATCTGCTGTGGTCGTGCAAACGGCCACTGCAACACAAAGAAAAGAGCACTTCGGTGCTCTTTTTTTTGCCTGAAGAGCGCCATAACCCTGCAAAGGGTAGGTTTGTAATAAAAACGATTCGCATTTACACTGTGTACAGAAAATGGTCTTGAGTGATGAAAGAATGTACGTCTGCCTGTGTAATGCCATCAGTGATAAAACCCTTCGTGAAGTAGTACGGCGCTATCAGCCCAAATCCATCCAGCAACTGCGTCATTTTGTACCGGTCGGCAAACAGTGCGGCAAATGTCTGCGCGCCGCGCGGGAAATTATGGATGAAGAGATGCAGCATCCGCCACTCTATAAAGAGATCGCCTGACACACTGCGTGTGCGAATACCCACAATATCTGTCGCGTTTTTTTGACTTCTTTTTAATCACATCTACGATCTGATAAAGCAGACGTGGAGGGTTAACAATGAAGGGCGATATCAAAATTATCAGTCATCTCAATAAACTGCTTGGAAATGAACTGGTTGCTATAAACCAGTATTTTTTGCATGCGCGGATGTTTAAAAACTGGGGGCTGATGCGCCTCAATGATGTGGAGTATCACGAATCGATCGATGAGATGAAACATGCCGACAAGTACATTGAGCGCATTCTTTTTCTGGAAGGGATCCCGAATCTGCAGGATCTGGGCCGGCTGCGCATCGGTGAGGACGTTGAGGAAATGCTGAGTTCAGATCTCAATCTGGAGCTGGAAGGCGCCAAAGATCTTCGTGAAGCGATCGCCTATGCGGACAAAGTTCATGACTATGTCAGCCGTGACATGATGATTGAAATCCTGGCAGATGAGGAGCATCACATCGACTGGATTGAGACGGAGCTTGAGCTCATCCGGATGATGGGGATCCAGAACTACCTGCAGGCTCAGATCAAAGAAGCGTGAACCGCGTCTGCAGGACGAGAGTGACCCAGCCCGCAATGGCCAGGAAAGGGCCAAAAGGCAGCGGGCTGACGCCCTGCGTCCGGCCACGCAATTGCAGCATCAACACGCCTGCTAGTGCCAGCAGAGTGGCACCCAGTGCAATCCAGGGCAATCCCTGCCAGCCACAGCAGGACCCCAGCGCGGCGAAAAGCTTCATATCACCATATCCCAATCCCTCATACCCCCTGACCAGTCGGTAGCCCTGGGCAAGCAGCCACAGGGCAACGTAGCCCGACAGTGCACCCCATATCGCCGGGGTTTCTGTGCCAGCCAGTGTTGCATGAATTAACCCCAGCCAGAGCAACAGATAATTGAGCGGGTCAGGTATGCAGAGATGGCGACGGTCAATCAGGGCCACCATCATCAACAGAGAGGCCGCCGTGAGAATAAACAGCGCATCAGTCAGGCTGTCGAAGCTTAGCAGTACAAGCAGGCTCAGGCTGGCAACCAGCCATTCCATGACCACACTCTCTGCGCCAAATGAGTAAGAGCAGAAACGACAACGGCCTTTTAAGGCAGCCCAGCTGATTAATGGCAGCTTATCGCGCCATAACAGAGGCTGGCGGCAGTGGGGACAGTGCGAGCCGGGAAAACAGAGCGCGGCACACCATCGGGTGGGAGAAAGGGCAGGGGTGAAGCGCGCGCAGGCCAGCGAAAGAAAGCTGCCCAGCGCACCTCCGCCAGCCAGGGCGGCTAACTGAATCAGGATTAAGGTCATCTTCGGGCTCCGGCTAAACGGTCGGCCATACTTTCACCGCTTTTACACCCCGCGTCGCCCGTATATGCCAGCTTGTGGAACCCTGTTCACAACCTGATTCACCCCCTGTCAGTCATGAGACAGGTTTGTGCGGTGTATGCCTCATGACCCGGCCACTAATTAACAGCGAAAATGCCAGCACGGGTTGCTTCCTGAACAGAATTACGTATAATGCGCGGGCCTGCAGATATTGCAGGCGCGATTCGAGCAGAATCGCAGACGGCTGACCGTTAGGCCGCCTGACAATACTCCCAATTGGGGAGTTATATGCTGAACGATTACACTCTCCCATCAATCGTAATGGGTTCGAGTAGTAATTTTTTTCGTCTATAAAAAGTTTGGAGCTCTGGTCTCATGCAGAACCAAAGAATCCGTATCCGTCTTAAAGCGTTTGATCATCGTCTGATCGATCAATCAACCGCGGAAATCGTTGAGACTGCCAAGCGCACTGGTGCGCAGGTTCGTGGTCCAATCCCGCTGCCAACCCGCAAAGAGCGTTTTACCGTTCTGATCTCTCCGCACGTCAACAAAGATGCGCGTGATCAGTACGAAATCCGCACTCACAAGCGTCTGGTAGACATCGTTGAGCCAACCGAGAAAACGGTTGATGCTCTGATGCGTCTGGATCTGGCTGCCGGTGTTGACGTGCAGATCAGCCTGGGTTAATCAGGTCATCGAGCGATTGAGAGGTTGAAACAATGATTGGTTTAGTCGGTAAAAAAGTGGGTATGACCCGCATCTTCACTGAAGATGGCGTTTCTATCCCAGTAACCGTAATCGAAGTTGAAGCGAACCGCGTTACTCAGGTCAAAGGCCTGGAGAACGATGGTTACCAGGCAATTCAGGTTACCACCGGTGCTAAAAAAGCAAACCGTGTGACCAAACCTGAAGCTGGTCATTTTGCTAAAGCTGGCGTTGAAGCTGGCCGTGGCCTGTGGGAATTCCGCACCGCTGAAGGTGACGAGTATTCTGTAGGTCAGAGCATCAGCGTTGAAATTTTCGCTGACGTTAAAAAAGTAGACGTAACTGGCACCTCTAAAGGTAAAGGTTTCGCCGGTACCGTTAAGCGCTGGAACTTCCGTACCCAGGACGCTACTCACGGTAACTCCTTGTCTCACCGCGTTCCGGGTTCTATCGGTCAGAACCAGACTCCGGGCAAAGTGTTCAAAGGCAAGAAAATGGCAGGTCAGCTGGGTAATGAGCGCGTAACAGTTCAGAGCCTGGACGTAGTACGTGTTGACGCTGAGCGCAACCTGCTGCTGGTTAAAGGTGCAGTTCCCGGTGCTACCGGTAGCGACCTGATCGTTAAACCAGCTGTGAAGGCGTAAGGGGATAGCAATGGAATTAGTATTGAAAGACGCGCAGAGCGCGCTGACTGTTTCCGAAACTACCTTCGGTCGTGATTTCAACGAAGCGCTGGTTCACCAGGTTGTTGTTGCTTACGCATCAGGCGCCCGCCAGGGAACTCGCGCGCAGAAAACTCGCGCTGAAGTAACCGGTTCAGGCAAAAAGCCATGGCGTCAGAAAGGCACCGGCCGTGCGCGTTCAGGTTCTGTAAAGAGCCCGATCTGGCGTTCAGGTGGCGTGACCTTTGCTGCTAAGCCACAAGACCACAGTCAAAAAGTTAACAAAAAGATGTACCGCGGCGCGCTGAAAAGCATCCTGTCCGAACTGGTACGTCAGGACCGTCTGATCGTTGTCGAATCATTTGCTGTAGAAGCGCCGAAAACCAAGCTGCTGGTACAGAAACTGAAAGACATGGCGCTGGAAGACGTGCTGATCATCACCGGCGAACTGGATGAGAATCTGTTCCTGGCTGCGCGTAACCTGTACAAGGTTGACGTGCGTGATGCATCTGGTATCGATCCAGTTAGCCTGATCGCCTTCGACAAAGTCGTTATGACTGCTGATGCAGTTAAGCAAGTTGAGGAGATGCTGGCATGATCCGTGAAGAACGTCTGCTGAAAGTACTGCGCGCGCCGCACGTATCTGAAAAAGCATCTAGCGCGATGGAAAAAACCAATACCATCGTTCTCAAAGTTGCTAATGACGCGACCAAAGCAGAGATCGTTGCTGCTGTTGAGAAACTGTTCGAAGTAGAAGTTAAAGACGTAAACACCCTGGTTGTTAAGGGCAAAGTTAAGCGTCAAGGACAGCGTATCGGTCGTCGTAGCGACTGGAAAAAAGCTTACGTCACCCTGAAAGAAGGCCAGAATCTGGACTTCGCTGGCGGCGCTGAGTAAGTCGGAGGAGAAAGACAATGGCAGTTGTTAAATGTAAACCGACATCTCCGGGTCGTCGCCATGTAGTTAAAGTGGTAAACGCGGAGCTGCACAAGGGCAAACCATTTGCCCCGCTGGTAGAAAAAAACAGCAAATCCGGTGGCCGTAACAACAATGGTCGTATCACTACCCGTCATATCGGTGGTGGTCACAAGCAGGCTTATCGTATTGTTGACTTCAAACGCAACAAAGACGGTATCCCGGCAGTTGTTGAACGTCTTGAGTACGATCCGAACCGCTCTGCGAACATCGCACTGGTTCTGTACAAAGACGGCGAACGCCGTTACATCCTGGCCCCTAAAGGCCTGAAAGCCGGCGACCAGATTCAGTCTGGCGTTGATGCTGCGATCAAAGCAGGTAACACACTGCCGATGCGTAACATCCCGGTGGGTTCAACCGTGCATAACGTAGAAATGAAACCAGGCAAAGGCGGTCAGATTGCTCGCTCAGCCGGTGCTTACGTGCAGATCGTTGCGCGTGAAGGTTCTTACGTTACCCTGCGTCTGCGTTCAGGTGAAATGCGTAAAGTCGAGTCTGACTGCCGCGCAACACTGGGCGAAGTCGGCAACGCTGAGCATATGCTGCGCGTTCTGGGTAAAGCTGGTGCAGCCCGTTGGCGTGGTGTTCGTCCGACCGTTCGTGGTACCGCGATGAACCCAGTTGATCACCCGCACGGTGGTGGTGAAGGTCGTAACTTTGGTAAGCACCCGGTTTCTCCGTGGGGCGTTCAGACCAAAGGTAAGAAGACCCGTAGCAACAAGCGTACTGATAAATTTATCGTACGTCGCCGTAGCAAATAATATTAGAGGATAAGCCATGCCACGTTCTCTCAAGAAAGGTCCTTTTATTGACCTGCACTTGCTGAAGAAGGTAGAGAAAGCGGTGGAAAGCGGTGACAAGAAGCCTTTGCGCACTTGGTCCCGTCGTTCAACGATCTTTCCTAACATGATCGGTTTGACCATCGCTGTCCATAATGGTCGTCAGCACGTTCCTGTCTTTGTTTCCGACGAAATGGTTGGTCACAAACTGGGTGAATTCGCGCCGACACGTACTTATCGCGGTCACGCGGCTGATAAAAAAGCCAAGAAGAAATAAGTAGGAGGAAGAGATGGAAACTTTAGCTCAACATCGCCACGCTCGTTCTTCTGCTCAGAAGGTTCGCCTTGTTGCTGACCTGATTCGCGGTAAGAAAGTGTCGCAGGCACTGGACATTTTGACCTACACCAACAAGAAAGCGGCTGTACTGGTCAAGAAAGTTCTGGAATCTGCCATTGCTAACGCCGAACACAACGATGGCGCTGATATCGACGATCTGAAAATCACGAAAATTTTCGTTGATGAAGGTCCGACCATGAAACGCATTATGCCGCGTGCCAAAGGTCGTGCAGATCGCATCCTGAAGCGCACCAGCCACATTACTGTGGTTGTGTCCGATCGCTGAGACTCTGGAGACTAGCAATGGGTCAGAAAGTACATCCTAATGGTATTCGCCTGGGTATTGTAAAACCATGGAACTCTACCTGGTTTGCGAACACCAAAGAATTCGCTGACAACCTGGACAGCGATTTTAAAGTCCGTCAGTTTTTGACTAAAGAACTGGCTAAAGCGTCTGTCTCTCGTATCGTTATCGAGCGTCCAGCTAAGAGCATCCGTGTGACTATTCACACCGCTCGTCCTGGCATCGTTATCGGTAAGAAAGGCGAAGACGTAGAAAAACTGCGCACGGTCGTCGCGAACATCGCTGGCGTTCCTGCACAGATCAATATCGCCGAAGTCCGCAAGCCGGAACTGGACGCAAAACTGGTTGCTGACAGCATCACTTCACAGCTGGAGCGTCGTGTGATGTTCCGTCGTGCTATGAAGCGTGCGGTTCAGAACGCCATGCGTCTTGGCGCGAAGGGTATTAAAGTCGAAGTTAGCGGCCGTCTGGGCGGCGCCGAGATCGCACGTACCGAATGGTATCGTGAAGGTCGCGTACCGTTGCACACACTGCGTGCTGACATTGACTACAACACCTCTGAAGCGCACACCACTTATGGTGTAATCGGCGTTAAGGTATGGATCTTCAAAGGTGAGATCCTGGGTGGTATGGCTGCTGTTGAACAACCGGAACCGGCTGCTCAACCTAAAAAGCAGCAGCGTAAAGGCCGTAAGTAAGGAGAGTCGCTGATGTTACAACCAAAGCGTACAAAATTCCGTAAGGTGCACAAAGGCCGCAACCGCGGTCTGGCGCAGGGTACGGATGTTAGCTTCGGTACTTTCGGTCTGAAAGCTGTTGGCCGTGGTCGTCTGACTGCTCGTCAGATCGAAGCAGCACGTCGTGCTATGACCCGTGCAGTTAAGCGTCAAGGTAAGATCTGGATCCGAGTATTCCCGGACAAACCGATCACCGAGAAGCCGCTGGAAGTGCGTATGGGTAAAGGTAAGGGTAACGTTGAGTATTGGGTTGCCCTGATCCAGCCTGGTAAAGTCCTGTATGAAATGGACGGCGTACCAGAAGAGCTGGCCCGTGAAGCATTCAAGCTGGCAGCAGCAAAACTGCCTATCAAAACCACCTTTGTAACTAAGACGGTGATGTAATGAAAGCAACTGAGCTGCGTGAAAAAAGCGTTGAAGAGCTGAACACTGAGCTGCTTAATCTGCTGCGTGAGCAATTTAACCTGCGCATGCAGGCAGCATCTGGCCAACTGCAGCAGACTCATCTGCTGAAACAGGTTCGCCGTGATGTTGCACGCGTTAAGACTTTACTGACTGAGAAGGCGGGTTCGTAATGACCGATAAAATCCGTACTCTGCAGGGTCGTGTAGTAAGTGACAAAATGCAGAAATCTGCAGTTGTTGCTATCGAACGTTTCGTGAAACACCCGATCTACGGCAAATTCATTAAGCGTACGACCAAGCTGCACATCCATGACGAGAACAATGAATGTGGAATCGGCGACGTGGTAGAAATCCGCGAATGCCGTCCACTGTCCAAGACTAAATCCTGGACCCTGGTTCGCGTAATTGAGAAAGCTGTTCTGTAATAAGAACCGTTTTTTCTGAGGAAACCCTCTGCTTCGGCAGGGGGTTTTTTTTTGCCTCTGCCCCGGGATTGATCCATTTGTGTCCCCGGCCATGCAGATTTGATAGTGCGCACAAATTCGACAGTTTCCCGGCGGTAAGCTGCGACTCTTCAGGCGGTCTGGCCTGAATGCATCGGGCTGAACAGGCCGGTGTCGTCATAACTGTACAAGGAAATGTGCCGTGAAAATGGAGAGTCCCGATCGCTTACGGCGGTCACTGTTGAAATTACCTTTGTTTGCTGCGTTACCTGCTATTAGCTCTGCCAAAAGCTTGCCGCTATTATCGGAAAGCACACAACATCAACCTACAGGCAATAGCATGGAACGAACTCTGTTACTGAAGAACGCCGACTGTGTAGTTTGCATGGATGCTGACCGTCGGGAAATTCGCAACGCCTCTGTTCTGATCAAAGGAAATCAAATCGTGGCGGTCGGAGAAGCTGGAACACTACCCGATAGCGCGGATGAGGTTATCGACCTGCGTGGACACATTGTGATTCCGGGTCTGATCAATACGCATCACCATATGTATCAGAGCCTGACCCGCGCCATTCCGGCTGTGCAGAATGGTGAACTCTTTAACTGGCTGACTCACCTCTATCCTCTCTGGCAGAACCTGACACCTGAGATGATTCGTATCTCAACGCAGGTGTCGATGGCTGAACTGATACTCTCTGGCTGCACGACCACCAGTGATCATCTCTATGTCTATCCCAATGGCTGTCAGCTTGATGACAGCATTGAGGCTGCTGCCGTCATGGGAATGCGTTTCCATGCAAGCCGGGGCAGTATGAGCGTGGGGAAATCACGGGGCGGCTTACCGCCCGATAGCCTGGTGGAGAATGAAGCGGCAATTCTGAAAGATACGCAGCGGGTCATTGAGCGCTATCACGATGACAGCCATGGTTCGATGCTACGCATCGTGGTGGCCCCCTGTTCGCCATTCTCCGTCAGCCGTGAGCTGATGAAGCAGTCCGCCGCACTGGCCCGCAGTTACAGCGTCTCGATGCACACGCATCTGGCAGAGAACGACAGCGACATCCGCTACAGTCGCGAAAAGTTTAATATGACTCCTGCGCAGTATGTTGAGGACCTCGGCTGGGTTGGCCCGGATGTCTGGCATGCTCACTGCGTCAAACTCGATCCACAGGGTATTGAACTCTTTGCCCGCACCGGAACCGGCATTGCCCATTGTCCCTGCTCGAATATGCGGCTCGGCTCAGGCATTGCCCCGATACGCCATATGTGTGATGCCGGTGTAAATGTCGGTCTTGGCGTAGATGGCTCCGCCTCCAATGACAGCTCAGACATGATGGCCGAGGTTCGTCAGGCGATGCTGCTGCAGCGTGTCGGGTTTGGCCCGGATGCCATGACCGCACGGCAGGCTCTGGAGCTGGCAACGCTGGGCAGTGCAAAAGTGCTTAACCGTAATGATGTGGGGGCTGTTGCGCCTGGCATGATGGCTGACCTGGCGGTGTTTGACCTGAATCGGCCAGGCCTGGCTGGGGCAGGGCACGATCCGGTCGCCGCCCTGGTGTTCTGTAATCCGGGACAGGTTGCTTACAGCATCATTAACGGACAAGTCCGGGTACGTAAAGGAGAACTGGCCGGAATTGAACTGCCAGCGCTGCTGCGTCAGCACAACCAGCTGGCCACAAAACTGGCAGGCTGAGACAGAAGGGGACTTTATTTGGGGATCGACGAAAAATAAGGCAGATTACATTTGCTACTGTTCGCACTATTCCCTAGAATACGCCCTCCCTGTCATCAGGGAAAATCAGCGGCTCGATTGAGAGCCGTTTATTTTTTCTACCCATCTGTGAGAACCGGTGTTACAATGCCGCGCCCTCAATTATGGGGCTTTCTAACGACCTGAGGTTTAGGTCCCGAAGTAGTAGTTGACATTAGCGGAGCACTAAAATGATCCAAGAACAGACTATGCTGAACGTCGCCGACAACTCCGGTGCACGTCGCGTAATGTGTATCAAGGTTCTGGGTGGCTCGCACCGTCGCTACGCAGGCGTCGGTGACATCATCAAAGTTACCATCAAGGAAGCAATTCCTCGTGGTAAAGTCAAAAAAGGTGATGTCCTGAAGGCGGTAGTGGTGCGCACCAGGAAGGGTGTTCGTCGCCCGGACGGTTCTGTCATTCGCTTCGATGGTAATGCATGCGTTATTCTGAACAATAACAGTGAGCAGCCTATCGGTACGCGTATTTTTGGGCCGGTAACTCGTGAACTTCGTACTGAAAAGTTCATGAAAATTATCTCTCTGGCACCAGAAGTACTCTAAGGAGCGAACAATGGCAGCTAAAATCCGTCGTAACGACGAAGTTATCGTGTTGACCGGTAAAGATAAAGGTAAGCGCGGTAAGGTAAAGAATGTCCTGTCTTCTGGTAAGGTCATCGTTGAAGGTATCAACCTGGTGAAGAAACATCAGAAGCCGGTTCCGGCTCTGAACCAGCCAGGTGGCATCGTTGAAAAAGAAGCTGCTATTCAGGTTTCTAACGTTGCACTGTTCAACGCGGCAACTGGTAAGGCTGACCGTGTAGGCTTTAGATTCGAAGACGGCAAAAAAGTCCGTTTCTTCAAGTCTAACAGCGAAACTATCAAGTAATTTGGAGTAGTACGATGGCGAAACTGCATGATTACTACAAAGACGAAGTAGTCCAGAAACTCATGACAGAGTTTGGCTACAATTCTGTCATGCAAGTCCCTCGGGTCGAGAAGATCACCCTGAACATGGGTGTTGGTGAAGCGATCGCTGACAAGAAACTGCTGGATAACGCAGCAGCTGACCTGGCAGCAATCTCCGGTCAAAAACCGCTGGTCACCAAAGCACGCAAATCAGTTGCAGGCTTCAAAATCCGTCAGGGCTATCCGATCGGCTGTAAAGTAACTCTGCGTGGCGAGCGCATGTGGGAGTTCTTTGAGCGTCTGGTCACCATTGCTGTTCCACGTATCCGTGACTTCCGTGGCTTGTCCGCTAAGTCATTCGATGGTCGTGGCAACTACAGCATGGGTGTACGTGAGCAGATCATCTTCCCAGAAATCGACTACGACAAAGTCGATCGCGTTCGTGGTTTGGATATCACCATTACCACTACTGCGAAATCTGATGATGAAGGCCGTGCTCTGCTGGCTGCCTTTGACTTCCCGTTCCGTAAGTAAGGTAGGGTTACTTAATGGCTAAGCAATCTATGAAAGCACGTGAAGTTAAACGTGCAAAATTAGCAGACAAATTCTTCGCTAAACGCGCTGAACTGAAAGCGATCATCTCTGATGTGAACGCTTCCGACGAAGACCGTTGGGATGCTGTTCTGAAGCTGCAGAGTCTGCCGCGTGATTCCAGCCCTTCACGTCAGCGTAACCGCTGCCGTCAAACAGGTCGTCCGCACGGTTTCCTGCGGAAGTTTGGGTTGAGCCGTATCAAGGTCCGCGAAGCCGCCATGCGCGGTGAAATCCCGGGCCTGAAAAAGGCTAGCTGGTAATTGTCACCAATTGAATCACGGGAGTAACACAGATGAGCATGCAAGATCCGATCGCGGATATGCTGACCCGTATCCGTAACGGTCAGGCCGCGAACAAAGTTGCGGTCACCATGCCTTCCTCCAAGCTGAAATTGGCAATTGCCAACGTTCTGAAGGAAGAAGGTTATATTGAAGATTTCAAAATCGAAGGCGACATCAAGCTGGAACTGGAACTGACTCTTAAGTATTTCCAGGGTAAAGCTGTTGTAGAAAGCATTCAGCGAGTAAGCCGTCCTGGCCTGCGCATCTATAAGAAAAAAGATGAGCTGCCAAAGGTAATGGCTGGTATGGGCATCGCTGTAGTTTCTACATCCAAAGGTGTCATGACTGATCGTGCAGCGCGCCAGGCTGGTCTTGGTGGCGAAATTATCTGCTACGTAGCGTAATCGGAGGATACATATGTCTCGTGTTGCTAAAGCACCTGTCGTTGTTCCTGCCGGCGTAGAGGTAAAACTCGACGGTCAGGTAATTTCGATTAAAGGTAAAAACGGCGAGCTGACTCGTACTATCAATGATGCTGTTGAAGTTAAGCATGCTGACAACGCTCTGACTTTCGCTCCGCGCGAGGGTTTCGTTGACGGCTGGGCGCAGGCGGGTACTTCTCGCGCGCTGCTGAACGCAATGGTTATCGGTGTTACCGAAGGCTTCACTAAGAAGCTGCAGCTGGTTGGTGTAGGTTATCGTGCTGCCGTTAAAGGCGATATGGTTAACCTGTCACTGGGCTTTTCTCATCCAGTCGATCACCAGCTGCCCGCGGGTATCACTGCAGAATGCCCAACTCAGACTGAGATCGTGCTGAAAGGCGCTGATAAGCAGCTGATTGGTCAGGTTGCAGCAGACCTGCGCGCCTACCGTCGTCCTGAGCCTTACAAAGGCAAGGGTGTCCGTTACGCCGACGAAGTCGTGCGTACCAAAGAGGCTAAGAAGAAGTAAGGTAACACTATGGATAAGAAATCTGCTCGTATCCGTCGTGCGACCCGTGCACGTCGCAAGCTCAAAGAGCTGGGTGCTACTCGCCTGGTGGTACATCGTACCCCGCGTCATATTTACGCACAGGTAATCGCCCCGAACGGTTCCGAAGTTCTGGTCGCTGCTTCTACTGTAGAAAAAGCTATCACTGAACAACTGAAGTATACCGGTAATAAAGAAGCCGCAGCTGCAGTAGGTAAAGCTATCGCAGAACGCGCAATCGAAAAAGGCATCACAGGTGTTTCTTTCGACCGTTCCGGTTTCCAATATCATGGTCGCGTCCAGGCACTGGCAGATGCTGCCCGTGAAGCTGGCCTTCAGTTCTAAGGTAGAGGTCTAAGATGGCACACATCGAGAAACAAGCTGGCGAACTGCAGGAAAAACTGATCGCGGTAAACCGTGTTTCTAAAACTGTCAAAGGTGGTCGTATTTTCTCCTTCACAGCACTGACTGTGGTAGGCGATGGTAACGGTCGCGTAGGTTTTGGTTACGGTAAAGCGCGTGAAGTTCCAGCAGCGATCCAGAAAGCGATGGAGAAAGCCCGTCGCAACATGGTTAACGTCGCGCTGACCAACGGCACCCTGCAGCACCCTGTTAAAGGTGCACACACGGGTTCCCGCGTGTTCATGCAGCCGGCTTCAGAAGGTACCGGTATCATCGCCGGTGGTGCAATGCGCGCCGTTCTGGAAGTCGCTGGAGTTCATAACGTACTGGCAAAAGCCTATGGTTCTACTAACCCGATCAACGTGGTTCGTGCAACTATCGACGGCCTGGGCAATATGAAATCTCCGGAAATGGTCGCTGCTAAGCGTGGTAAATCCGTTGAAGAAATTCTGGGGTAATCACGATGGCTAAGACTATTAAAATCACTCAAACCCGTAGTTCAATCGGCCGCTTGCCTAAGCATAAAGCCACTCTGGTTGGCCTGGGTCTGCGTCGTATTGGTCATACCGTAGAGCGTGAAGACACGCCAGCTGTACGCGGCATGGTCAACGCGGTTTCCTACATGGTTAAAGTGGAGGAGTAAGAGATGCGTTTAAATACTCTGTCTCCGGCCGAAGGGTCTAAGCACGCTACTAAGCGTCTGGGTCGTGGTATCGGTTCTGGCCTCGGAAAAACCGGTGGTCGTGGTCACAAAGGTCAGAACTCACGTTCTGGCGGTGGCGTACGTCGCGGTTTCGAAGGTGGTCAGATGCCTCTGTACCGTCGTCTGCCGAAGTTCGGTTTCACCTCTCGCAAAGCAATGATCACTACAGAGATTCGTCTGTCTGATCTGGCGAAAGTTGAAGGCGGTATCGTCGACCTGAACGCGCTGAAAGCAGCCAACATTGTCGGTGTTCAGATTGAATTCGTTAAAGTAATTCTGTCTGGTGAAGTTTCTGCACCGGTAACGGTTCGCGGCCTGCGTGTCACCAAAGGTGCTCGTGCTGCAATCGAAGCTGCTGGCGGTAAAATCGAGGAATAAGTAGCAGATGGCTAAACAACCGGGATTAGATTTTCAAAGCGCCAAAGGCGGCTTTGGTGAGCTGAAACGCAGACTTCTGTTTGTCATCGGCGCACTGATTGTCTTCCGTATTGGCTCTTTTATTCCAATCCCTGGTATTGATGCCACTGTACTTGCCAAACTGCTTGAGCAACAGCGTGGCACCATCATTGAAATGTTTAACATGTTCTCTGGTGGTGCTCTCAGCCGTGCTTCTATTTTCGCACTGGGCATCATGCCGTATATCTCGGCATCGATCATTATCCAGTTATTAACGGTGGTTCATCCAGCGTTAGCGGAAATTAAGAAAGAAGGGGAGGCTGGCCGTCGTAAGATTAGCCAGTACACCCGATACGGTACGTTGGTATTGGCCATATTCCAGTCGATCGGTATTGCTACCGGTCTGCCGAATATGCCAGGGATGCAGGGTCTGGTGATGAATCCGGGCTTTGCGTTCTACTTTACCGCTGTTGTGAGTCTGGTCTCAGGAACAATGTTCCTGATGTGGCTGGGCGAACAGATTACTGAGCGGGGTATCGGTAACGGTATTTCGATCATTATCTTCGCAGGTATTGTTGCGGGTCTTCCGCCGGCCATTGGCCATACCATCGAGCAAGCGCGGCAAGGCGACCTGCACTTCCTTCTGTTGCTGTTGGTTGCAGTACTCGTATTCGCAGTGACCTACTTTGTTATCTTCGTTGAACGTGGACAGCGCCGCATTGTGGTGAACTACGCAAAACGTCAGCAGGGTCGTCGCGTTTACGCTGCACAGAGCACACATTTACCGTTGAAAGTGAATATGGCGGGTGTTATCCCGGCTATTTTTGCTTCCAGCATTATTCTGTTCCCGGCAACGATTGCATCGTGGTTTGGGGGCGGTACCGGTTGGAACTGGCTGACAACAATTTCGCTGTATTTGCAGCCAGGACAGCCGCTTTATGTGCTACTCTATGCGACTGCAATCATCTTCTTCTGTTTCTTCTATACGGCGTTGGTTTTCAACCCACGTGAAACAGCAGATAACCTGAAGAAGTCTGGTGCATTCGTACCGGGAATTCGTCCGGGAGAGCAAACGGCGAAGTATATTGATAAAGTAATGACGCGTTTGACCTTAATCGGCGCCCTGTACATTACTTTTATCTGCCTTATCCCGGAGTTCATGCGTGATGCGATGAAGGTTCCCTTCTACTTTGGCGGTACATCACTGCTTATCGTAGTTGTCGTCATCATGGACTTTATGGCTCAAGTGCAAACTCTGATGATGTCCAGTCAGTACGAGTCGGCACTGAAGAAAGCTAACCTGAAAGGCTACGGCCGTTAATTCAGTTGGTTGAGAAGTTACGGAGAGTAAAAATGAAAGTTCGTGCTTCCGTCAAGAGATTATGTCGTAACTGCAAAATCATTCGTCGCGACGGTGTCGTACGTGTGATCTGCAGCGCCGAGCCAAAGCATAAACAGCGCCAAGGCTGATTTTGTCACATATTTTTCTTGCAAAGTCGGGTTGAGCTGGCTAGATTAGCCAGCCAATCTTTTGTATGTCAGTACGTTTCCATTTGAGTATCCTGAAAACGGGCTTTTCAGCATGGGACGTGCTTGTTTAATTATAGGAGTGCATAGTGGCCCGTATAGCAGGCATTAACATTCCTGATCAAAAACATACCGTTATCGCATTAACTTCGATCTTCGGTATCGGTAAAACCCGTTCAAAAGCCATCTGCGCTTCAACGGGCATTGCTGAAAATGTTAAGATCAGTGAGCTGTCTGAAGAACAAATTGATCAGCTGCGTGATGCAGTTGCGAAATTCGTTGTTGAAGGTGATCTGCGCCGTGAAATCACCCTGAGCATCAAGCGTCTTATGGACCTTGGTTGCTACCGTGGTTTGCGCCATCGTCGTGGTCTTCCGGTTCGCGGTCAGCGTACCAAGACCAACGCACGTACCCGTAAGGGTCCGCGTAAACCGATCAAGAAATAATCGGGGTGAGTAAATAATGGCAAAGGCACCAGTTCGTGCACGCAAGCGTGTAAGAAAACAAGTCTCAGATGGCGTGGCTCATGTCCATGCTTCTTTTAACAACACCATCGTTACCATTACTGATCGTCAGGGTAACGCACTGGGTTGGGCAACCGCCGGTGGTTCCGGTTTCCGCGGTTCACGTAAATCCACTCCGTTTGCTGCTCAGGTCGCTGCAGAGCGCTGTGCAGAAGCGGTAAAAGATTACGGAATTAAGAATCTGGAAGTTATGGTAAAGGGTCCGGGTCCAGGTCGCGAATCTACGATTCGTGCTTTGAACGCCGCTGGTTTCCGCATCACGAATATTACTGATGTGACTCCGATCCCTCATAACGGTTGTCGTCCGCCGAAAAAACGTCGCGTATAACGCCCGTTTTTTTAGGATAGTTGGAGAAAGAAAATGGCAAGATATTTGGGTCCTAAGCTCAAGCTGAGCCGTCGTGAGGGCACTGACTTATTCCTTAAGTCTGGCGTTCGCGCGATTGATTCCAAGTGTAAAATTGAACAAGCCCCTGGTCAGCATGGTGCGCGTAAACCGCGTCTGTCTGATTACGGCGGTCAGTTACGTGAGAAGCAGAAAGTTCGTCGTATCTACGGCGTGCTGGAGCGTCAGTTCCGTAACTATTACAAAGAAGCAGCTCGTCTGAAAGGCAACACCGGTGAAAACCTGTTGGCTCTGCTGGAAGGTCGTCTGGACAACGTAGTTTATCGTATGGGCTTCGGTGCCACACGTGCAGAAGCACGTCAGCTGGTTAGCCACAAGTCTGTTCTGGTAAACGGCCGCGTTGTTAACATCGCTTCTTATCAGGTATCTCCGAATGATGTCGTTAGCATCCGTGAGAAAGCCAAAAAGCAATCTCGCGTGAAGGCCGCTCTGGAGCTGGCTGAGCAGCGTGAAAAGCCAACCTGGCTGGAAGTTGATGCGACTAAGATGGAAGGTGTGTTCAAGCGTATTCCTGAACGTACTGATCTGTCTGCGGACATTAACGAACACCTGATCGTCGAGCTTTACTCCAAGTAAAGCTTAGTACCAAAGAGAGGACACAATGCAGGGTTCTGTGACAGAGTTTCTAAAACCGCGCCTGGTAGATATCGAGCAAGTGAGTTCGACGCACGCCAAGGTGACCCTTGAGCCTTTAGAGCGTGGCTTTGGCCATACTCTTGGTAACGCACTGCGCCGTATTCTGCTTTCATCCATGCCGGGTTGCGCGGTGACCGAGGTTGAAATTGATGGTGTACTTCATGAGTACAGCACCAAAGAGGGCGTACAGGAAGATATCCTGGAAATCCTGCTCAACCTGAAAGGGCTGGCGGTAAGAGTTCAGGGTAAAGATGAAGTTATTCTGACCCTGAATAAATCTGGCATTGGCCCTGTGACTGCAGCCGACATTACCCATGATGGTGATGTCGAAATCGTCAAGCCTCAGCATGTCATCTGCCATCTGACCGATGAGAACGCGGCTATCAGCATGCGTATCAAAGTTCAGCGTGGTCGTGGCTATGTGCCGGCTTCTGCCCGAATTCATTCGGAAGAAGATGAGCGCCCAATCGGCCGCCTGTTAGTTGACGCTTGCTACAGCCCTGTAGACCGTATCGCCTACAATGTTGAAGCAGCGCGTGTAGAGCAGCGCACCGACCTGGACAAGCTGGTCATCGAAATGGAAACCAACGGCACAATCGATCCTGAAGAGGCGATTCGTCGTGCGGCGACCATTCTGGCTGAACAACTTGAAGCTTTCGTTGACTTACGTGATGTACGTCAGCCGGAAGTTAAAGAAGAGAAACCAGAATTCGATCCGATCCTGCTGCGCCCTGTTGACGATCTGGAATTGACTGTCCGCTCTGCTAACTGCCTTAAGGCAGAAGCTATCCACTACATCGGTGATCTGGTACAGCGTACCGAGGTTGAGCTGCTTAAAACGCCTAACCTGGGTAAAAAATCTCTTACTGAGATTAAAGATGTGCTCGCTTCACGTGGTCTGTCTCTTGGCATGCGCCTTGAGAACTGGCCACCGGCAAGCATTGCTGATGAATAAACCGATCACAGGTTAAGGTTTCACTGAGAAGGATAAGGTCATGCGCCATCGTAAGAGTGGTCGTCAACTGAACCGCAACAGCAGCCATCGTCAGGCTATGTTCCGCAACATGGCCGGTTCTCTGGTTCGTCATGAGATCATCAAAACGACTCTGCCGAAAGCCAAAGAACTGCGTCGCGTAGTTGAGCCGCTGATTACTCTTGCCAAGACCGACAACGTAGCTAATCGTCGTCTGGCATTCGCCCGTACTCGTGATAACGAGATCGTGGCAAAACTGTTTAATGAGCTGGGCCCGCGTTTTGCGAGCCGTGCTGGTGGTTACACTCGTATTCTGAAGTGTGGCTTCCGTGCTGGTGACAACGCTCCGATGGCATACATC
Source organism: Pantoea sp. GM_Pan_3 (assembly GCF_026541045.1). Lineage (NCBI taxonomy): Bacteria > Pseudomonadati > Pseudomonadota > Gammaproteobacteria > Enterobacterales > Erwiniaceae > Pantoea > Pantoea sp. GM_Pan_3. Next base: position 256,213 of record NZ_JALNVA010000006.1, read on the forward strand.
GAGCTGGTTGATCGTCCAGAAGCTCAAGCAGAAGCAGCCGCAGAGTAATCTGCAGCAACGTAAAAAACCCGCTTCGGCGGGTTTTTTATTGCCTGAAATTCGCTACCTTAGAATGACGCTTCTATTTTTGAGGGCATCTGTTATGTGGCTGGTAGACGAACTTGCTGAACAGCACATCAAAGCGGCACTGGAAAAAGGCGAACTCAGTAACCTTCGTGGCTCTGGCAAACCGCTACAGCTGGATGATGACAGTCATGTCCCTCAGGAGTTAAGGGCAGGGTATCGACTGCTGAAAAATTCTGGCTTTCTGCCACCCGAGCTGGAGTTAAGGCGTGAGGCGATGGAAGTCAACGATCTGATTCGCCAGCTGGATCCTGCGGATCGTGACTATCAGAATCATTGTCACCGGCTTCAGGTGCTGGAACTGCGCTTGCGACAGGCGGGCATGAGTACCGATTTTCTTCATGGAAACTATGCTACCGCGATACGCCACCATTTCCGCGAGGAGGAGTAGATGTTCCGCATTGGTCAGTTAGCAAAGCTTGCTGAGGTAACGCCTGACACCATCCGTTTTTATGAAAAGCAGCAGATGATGGACCATGGAGAGCGTACCGAAGGTGGTTTTCGCCTCTACAGCGAAGGCGATCTGCAGCGTCTGAAATTTATTCGCCACGGTCGTAAGCTCGGCTTCAGTCTGGAAGCGATCCGGGAACTTCTGTCAATCCGGGTCGATCCGGCACATCACACCTGCCAGGAGTCAAAAGCGATCGTTGAGAAACGGCTGGATGAAGTGGCGCAGATGATAGCGGAACTTGAGTCGATGCAGCGCTCTCTGCGTATTCTTTCGGACGCCTGTTGTGGTCACAGCCACAGTAGCATTTCGTGCTCAATTCTTGAGGCACTGGAGCGGGGAGAGGCTTCAGACAAACAAGGGTCTTGTGATTTTACCGCAAAGGAATAGAGTATCAGACCATCTCAACAGGAGGCATTATGAGTAAATATCAGCATACCAGGGGGCAAATCCGCGATAACGCGATTGAGGCTCTGTTACAAGACCCGCTTTTCCGTCAGCGCATTGAGCAGAAACAAAAGGGTAAGGGCAGCTTCAGACGAAAGGAAAAACACAACAAGGGGCAGGGATGGGAGGGCAGTGATAAGAAAGCGTCTTATCACTGCCCTTCTTCTTTACCATTAAAAAACCGCCTCAGCGGCGGTTTGTTTACTACACGCGGGTATTCTGCTGTTTAAGCAGGTCGCGAATTTCAGTCAGCAGCACTTCTTCGTTTGAAGGTTTAGGTGCAGGCTTCTCAACTTCTTTTTTCTTGTAGAGACGGTTCATCAGTTTGATCGCCATAAAGATGGCAAAGGCAATGATGACAAAGTCGAAGATACTCTGCAGGAAAATACCGTACTGCATAACGACGGCAGGCGTGTCGCCAACAGCAGGCTTGAGCACCCAGGCAAACGATTTGAAATCGACACCACCGATCAATAAGCCCAACGGTGGCATAATGATGTTAGCCACTAATGATGAGACGATCTTACCAAACGCAGCGCCGATGATGACACCGACGGCCAGATCCATCACATTCCCGCGCATTGCAAAATCACGAAACTCTTTGATTAAACTCATACTTAACTCCTTTCCTTGCCAGTGTCATAAAGTCTAACAAACCCTGCTGTTTTTTCCATAAGCGCAGCCAAACAGGTGGCTGTTTTGCATAGCTCCCCCGACTGAAAATCAATACAGGATTTACAGGATTTACAGGAAGAAAGGGCTTGGCTGGAAGAGCCGCTCAACATCCGACACGAATTTCTTATCGGTCAGGAACATGATTACATGGTCACCCTGCTCGATACGCAGGTTGTCATTGGCAATCATCACATCATCGCCGCGCACTACCGCACCAATGATGGTACCCGGGGGCAGTTTGATATCATCAATCGCGCGGCCCACCACCCGTGATGTCGATTCGTCACCGTGCGCTATCGCTTCGATCGCCTCAGCGATGCCGCGACGCAGCGAGGAAACACCCACGATGTCCGCTTTACGGACATGGCCCAGCAGGGCAGAGATGGTGGCCTGCTGAGGAGAAATCGCGATATCGATAACACTGCCCTGCACCAGATCCACATAAGCGCGACGCTGAATCAGCACCATGACTTTTTTGGCGCCCATCTTTTTCGCCAGCATGGCTGACATGATGTTGGCTTCATCATCATTGGTGACCGCAATGAACAGGTCAACCTGCTCGACATGCTCCTCTGCAAGCAACTCCTGGTCTGACGCATCGCCATAAAAGACGACGGTATCATGAAGATGTTCAGCCAGTTCGGCGGCCCGCTGAGGATTACGCTCGATCAGCTTCACGCTGTAGTGCTTCTCCAGCTGCTGTGCCAGACCGAAACCGATATTGCCGCCTCCCACTAACATGATGCGCTTGTAAGGCTTTTCCAGCCGCTGCATTTCGCTCATAACTGCACGAATATTCTGGCTGGCCGCGATGAAAAACACTTCATCACCTGCCTCGACGATGGTCGAACCCTGGGGACGAATCGGACGGTCCTGACGGAAGATGGCGGCGACACGGGTATCAATATGTGGCATGTGCTCACGCAGGATCGAAAGCGGATTTCCGACCAGAGGCCCGCCATAATACGCTTTGACTACGGCCAGGCTGACTTTACCTTCAGCAAAATTCACCACCTGCAGTGCGCCCGGATACTGGATCAAACGGTAGATATTATCGATGACCAGCTGCTCTGGTGAGATCAGATGGTCGATAGGAACGGCTTCCGGCATAAAAAGCTTATCTGCATCGCGCAGATAGTCCGCCGCACGAATACGGGCGATACGGTTCGGCGTATTGAAAAGCGAGTAAGCAATCTGACAGGCAATCATGTTGGTTTCATCCGAACTGGTAACGGCAACCAGCATGTCGGCGTCTTCAGCGCCCGCCTCACGCAGGATGCGCGGATGTGAACCGTGTCCCTGCACTACACGCAGATCGAACTTATCCTGCAGATGACGCAGGCGTGCCGAATCGGTATCAACGACTGTGATATCGTTGTTTTCACCCACCAGATTCTCTGCCAGCGTTCCGCCTACCTGACCTGCGCCCAGAATGATTATTTTCATCGCTTATCAATACTCATATCAGTGTGAACCCGAATTTTTTATCAGCTTAGCGTAGAAGAAACCATCTCCGCCTTCAGCATCCGGAAAGACCTGTAACCCGCTCGCCGGTGCATCCCTGAGCGGCTCCGCCTGCGCATCGTGCTGTCGCTGCAGGAAAGCCTCAATCTGCTGGTGGTTCTCTTCAGGCAGGATAGAGCAGGTGGCATAAATCAGCATGCCGCCAGGTTTCAGGTGCGGCCAGATAGCGTCCAGGATCTCACGCTGCAGCTTTGCCAGCTCAGAGATATCGCGATCGCGGCGCAGCCACTTAATATCGGGATGTCGGCGGATAACGCCGGTTGCAGAGCAGGGCGCATCCAGCAGGATACGGTCAAACTGGCGATCGCCACACCACTGCTGCGGTGTCCGTCCGTCCCCCTGTTTGACCTCCGCTTTCATGCCCAGTCGCTGCAGATTCTCATCAACGCGTTTAAGACGCTGCGCATCCACATCGACAGCCAGCACGTCGGCTTCCGGTGCAATCTCAAGGATATGGGTCGTTTTACCGCCGGGGGCCGCACATAAATCCAGAATCTGCTCGCCATTCTGAGGTTCGAGCAGCAGAGCGCAGCGCTGGGCTGATAAATCCTGTACGGTCACCCAGCCCTGATCAAAGCCAGGCAACTGGCTGACCGGGGCGGGGGCGTCAAGCCGCAACGCATCCGGGACATCGGCAGCCGGCTGTGCATTTCTGCCGCTTTCAGTCAGCATGGTCAGCCAGGCGTCACGTGAGTGATGCTGACGGTTAACCCGCAGCCACATCGGCGGACGCAGATTATTTGCTTCGACGATATGCTCCCACTGTTCCGGCCAGGCGTGCTGCAATCGCTTAAGCAGCCAGCCCGGATGGAGATAACGTTGTGGGCCATCCTGAATGCTGGCGAGTAACGTTTCACGCTGGCGCTGAAACTGGCGCAATACCCCGTTTAATAATCCTTTCAGGCTGGTGCGCTTCAGCACCTCTGCGCCCGCGACGGTTTCAGCCAGTGCAGCGTGGGCTGGCACCCGGGTATATTCCAGCTGATAAAGTCCGACCATGATCAGATAGTGAAGAACCCGCTGTTTACCGGTCAGTGGACGTTCCATCAGTTTGCCAATCAGCGCTTCCAGCTGCGGCAGTGTGCGCAGAACACCAAAACAGATCTCCTGTACTAATGCGCTATCTTTGTCGGTGAGTTTTTTCTGGGCGGCAGGCAGAACCGTATTCAGGGATTCGCCTTTGTCCACAACGCGCTCAATCAGTTGGGCGGAGAGGCTACGCAGGTTGGTTGATTTAGTCATAGGGTTTTGTCATCAAACAAAAAGCCCGGTAAGTCACCGGGCCAGAGAGTCAGTCCAGAAGGGTTCCAGGTTCGAACCATTCCCGACGCGAGTTGAGAAGATCCTGAGCCGACATCGGTTTTTTACCGGCGGGCTGTAACTGCACCAGATTCAATACGCCCTCGGCGGTCGCGACCTGGATGCCCTGCTTGTCTGCAGCGATAATTTCACCCGGTGCATGGTCGCGATGAGGCAGTACGGTAGCCTGCCAGACTTTCACCGGCTGGTCGTCAATCGTGAAAAAACTCATCGGCCAGGGATTAAAGGCGCGGATACAGCGCTCAAGCTGTTCTGCGGGCAGTCTCCAGTCAAGACGCGCCTCCTCTTTGCTCAGCTTCTCAGCGTAGCTGGCGAGTGCTTCATCCTGTTTTTCGGGTGAGGCCTGCTGCGTGTTGAGTAACGTCAGCGTATCCAGCAGCCCCTGCGGGCCGAGCTGGGCCAGTCTGTCATACAGAGTGGCACTGGTGTCCTGGGGGGTAATCGGGCAGGCCAGTTTATGCAGCATATCGCCGGTATCTAAACCCACATCCATCTGCATGATGGTGACGCCAGTTTCACTGTCGCCAGCCCAGAGCGCACGCTGAATCGGCGCGGCACCACGCCAGCGGGGGAGCAGCGAACCGTGGACATTGATGCAGCCCAGACGCGGCATATCCAGCACCGCCCTGGGCAGAATTAATCCATACGCCACGACAACCATCACATCGGCCTGCAGGTCAGCAACCAGCTGCTGATTCTCTTCAGGTCGCAGCGACTTTGGCTGAAATACCGGAATGTCATGAGCCAGCGCCAGCGTTTTGACCGGGCCAGGCGTGAGTTTGTTGCCGCGACCCGCAGGGCGGTCGGGCTGAGTAAAGACACCGATAACCTGATGCTCAGAAGCAAGCAGCGCGTCAAGATGACGCGCTGCAAAGTCAGGAGTGCCGGCAAAAATGATTTTTAGCGGGGCAGACACGTTTATCCCTTTTTAAGATCTCAGGAAGCCTGGGCGTTCTGACGCGCCAGTTTCTCTAATCTGGTTTTGATCCGCTGACGCTTCAGAGGCGACAGATAATCAATAAACAGTTTGCCTTCCAGATGATCGATCTCATGCTGGATACAGATGGCGAGTAAGTCGCTGGCTTCCAGTTCGAAACTGTTACCGTCGCGATCCAGCGCGCGAACTTTTACGCGCTCAGCACGCGGGACAAATGCACGCTGTTCCGGAATCGACAGGCAGCCCTCTTCAATACCGGTTTCACCGCTTTTTTCCAGCAGCTCAGGGTTGATCAGGACTAAACGCTCTTCACGACTTTCAGAGACGTCAATCACGATGATGCGCTGATGAATATCGACCTGCGTCGCCGCAAGACCGATGCCCTCTTCGGCATACATCGTCTCGAACATATCATCAACGATACGCTGAATGTCTGCGTTAACTTCTTTAACGGGCGCGGCGACTTTGCGAAGGCGCTCGTCAGGAAAATGTAATACCTGCAAAACTGACATAAATATCCAGATCTGTATTCGTTTAGGAAAAGATTACTGCCTCATATTGTAGACTTTCTGAGACCTGATTGACAGCATTGTGCGGCAGGAAGCCGGGGCAATCAGGGAGCAGCAAATGGACAAAATAGCGCAGTATCTGCGGCTGGCCGCGGTGTGTGGAATGACAGGAAAGCGCTGGCTGACCGTGGCGCAGCAGCTGGGCGATGCACCGGCAGACAGCGGGAAACTTATGCGGCTGGGGTTAGACGCTGCGCAGTGTCAGCAATACGCTGATCTGCCTGAAAAAACGATCACCGATGTGCAGCACTGGTTAGCGCGCAGTCCTGCCCATCATCTGATCACTGCGCTGGACGCCGCCTATCCTGCCCGGCTCAGGGAAACCAGTCGCTTTCCGCCGCTGCTCTACATCCACGGCGATCCGGCCGTTATCACTACCCCACAGCTGGCAGTCGTGGGCAGCCGGAACGGCTCACCCAATGGCCGTTACTGGGGCGAATGGTTTACCCGGCACCTGAGCCTCAGCGGGCTGACCATCACCAGTGGACTGGCGCGGGGGATTGATGGCGTTGCGCATCAGGCGGCACTCAGTACCGGCGGCAAAACGGTAGCCATATTAGGCAGCGGGCTGCAGCGGCTCTATCCCCGACAGCATGTCCGCCTTGCCGCAGAGATTGTTGAGCAGGGCGGTGCCGTGGTGTCTGAGTTTCCGCTGAACACCATTCCTCATCCGCTCAACTTTCCGCGTCGTAATCGGATCATCAGTGGCCTGAGTCTGGGCGTGCTGGTGGTGGAGGCCTCGCTGAAGAGTGGTTCACTGGTGACCGCTCGCTATGCGCTGGAGCAAAACCGCAATGTTTATGCACTACCTGGCGCGCTCGGCAACCCCTTAAGCGAAGGCGTGAACTGGCTGATTCAGCAGGGCGCCCTGCTGGTGGCACATCCTAACAACATTCTGGAGGATCTGGCTGGGGCACTGAACTGGCTGCCTGTGACACAGGATGACGAAATTTATTCTGAACCAGGTGACGATGCTCCATTGCCATTTGCTGATGTGTTGGCTAACGTAGGTGATGAGGTTACACCTGTTGACGTTGTCGCTGAACGTGCCGGCCAATCTGTGCCAGTTATCTCAGCTCAATTGCTGGAACTGGAGTTAGCAGGATGGATCGCAGCTGTACCCGGCGGCTATGTCCGATTGAGGAGGGCATGCCATGTTCGACGTACTCATGTACTTGTTTGAGACCTATATCCACAACGAAGCAGAAATGGGTGTTGATCAGGACAGATTGACAGATGACCTGACGGATGCCGGGTTCCATCGTGAAGATATTTACAGTGCGCTTAACTGGCTGGAAAGACTGGCGGATTATCAGGAAGGACTGGTTGCGCCAATTTTACTGACCAACGATCCGCTCTCTATGCGTATTTATACCGACGAAGAGAGTAAGCGTTTAGATGCCGAAAGCCGCGGTTTCCTGCTCTTCCTGGAGCAGATTCAGGTGCTGAATCTGGAAACCCGTGAGATGGTCATCGAACGTGTCATGGCGCTGGATACCTCTGAGTTTGATCTGGAGGACCTCAAATGGGTGGTGCTGATGGTGTTGTTCAACATCCCGGGATGTGAAAATGCCTATCAGCAGATGGAAGAACTGCTATTCGACGTCAATGAAGGTATGCTGCATTAAATTTCCTTTCATGCATTTATCGCTATGAGTAAAGCTGCACTCTTCACCGTGCGTAAACAGGATCCCTGCCCCGCTTGCGGGGCAGAACTGGTTATCCGCTCGGGTAAACATGGCCCTTTTCTGGGATGTGCCAACTATCCGGCATGTGACTACATCCGGCCCTTAAAAGGGCAGGCCGATGGCCATGTGGTTAAAGTGCTGGAGGGCCACGCCTGTCCTGAATGCGGAGCCGATAAAGTGTTGCGGCAGGGCCGTTATGGCATGTTTATTGGCTGTAGCCACTATCCTGAATGCGGCTACAGTGAAACCATCGACAAACCGGACGAAACGACGCTGGCGTGTCCACAGTGCCATGAAGGCCGGCTGGTTCAGCGGCGTTCCCGTTATGGCAAAACGTTCCACTCCTGTGATCGTTATCCCGCCTGCCAGTTTGTCGTCAACCTGACGCCCGTGGCCGGGGTCTGTGCCTGGTGTCAGTTTCCATTGCTGGTTGAAAAAAAGACAGCGCAGGGGGTTAAACGCTTCTGCGCCAGTAAAAGTTGTGGCAAAGCCATTGCTGAAGAGAATGAATAGATCATGGAAAATCAACACCTCGCCGATTCACTTGAGCGCTGCGTAGCAGAGCTGAATCGTCAGGCGGTCATCGCCTATCCCACTGAAGCCGTATTTGGTCTGGGCTGCGACCCTGACAGTGAATCTGCCGTCATGGCGCTGCTGGCGCTGAAACAGCGTCCGGTAGAAAAGGGACTCATTCTGATCGCAGCTGATTATTCCCAGCTAGAACCCTATATCTCCGATCGCGAACTCTCTGTGATCCAGCGTGAGCGTATGTTCGCCTGCTGGCCCGGCCCGGTGACCTTTGTCGTCCCGGTTCCTCCCCAGACGCCCCGCTGGCTGACCGGACAGTTCGACTCGCTGGCGATACGGGTCAGTGACCATCCGGATGTGCAGGCGCTTTGCCGCGCATTTGGTAAACCACTGGTTTCAACCAGCGCCAATCTGTCAGGACAGCCTCCCTGCCGTACGGCAGAAGAAGTGTATAAGCAGTTTGGTGAGGACTTCCCGGTTCTGTCCGGGAAAACGGGGGGACGACTCAATCCTTCAGAAATCCGCGATGTAATCAGCGGCGAACTTATACGTCAGGGTTAACTCATGGATCAATTCGCCGTTTTCGGTAATCCGATCAGCCACAGTAAATCTCCGCTGATCCATCAGGCTTTTGCTGAACAGACTGGCATCGATCATCGATATGGCCGGATCTGTGCGCCGGTTGACGGATTTCGCGATGCGCTGACAACCTTTTTTGCACAGGGCGGTCGTGGCGCCAACGTGACCCTGCCTTTTAAACAGCAGGCCTGGGAGTTTGCCGATCAACTCAGTGAACGCGCGGCCCTGTCCGGCGCCGTTAATACGGTAAAAAAGCTCAGCGACGGGCAGATCCTGGGTGACAACACGGATGGTATCGGCCTGTTAAGCGATCTTGAACGGCTGAAGATGATCAATGCGGGCGACAATGTTCTGCTGGTGGGCGCACGTGGGGCGGCGCGCGGTGTGATTCATCCTTTGCTTTCGTCAGGGGTGACGCTCACCGTGGTAAACCGTACCGCCGAACGGGCAGAGGAGCTGGCTGGCCTGTTCGCAAAGAGCGGCACTATCCGTGCAGCTGCGTTTGATCAACTGGCGGAACAGCGTTTCGACCTTATCATCAATGCGACTTCAAGCGGTGTAGAGGGGAAAACCCCCCCTTTACCTGCAGAGCTGATCCATCCCGGCGTACGCTGCTATGACATGTTCTATCAAAGCGGGCTGACGCCTTTCCTGCTCTGGTGTCAGACGCAGGGAGCGCACGCTCTGGCGGATGGTGTGGGAATGCTGGTGGGGCAGGCGGCGCATGCCTTCTATATATGGCATGGCGTGATGCCGGAAGTTGCGCCGGTCATTGCTCAGCTGAAACAGGCTATGCAGCCATGAATCAGGCGATTCAGTTTCCTGACGATGAAACCTATGACGCTGAACGGGATGCCGTCTGCTTCCCGGTACTGGTTAACGGTATGCGGCTGATCTGTGCGATCAGCCGTATGTCGCTGACGTCACGCTTTGGTGAAGGGGAGGCGATAGCGCTTTTTCAGCACCATCGCTGGGATCTCGAAGATGAAGCCGAAGCGGCCATTCGTCAGGAGCGTGTTGATGCTCAGGGCTGGGTCTGGTTATCTCCCGCCAGGTAATCATTTTTCCAGCCGACATAGTTATTCGCCGAATAGCGTAATCCTTCCTTCTCCTGGTCGTTCAGCGGCCTGATCTGTCTGACCGGACTGCCCAGATAGAGATAGCCGCTCTCCAGCCGTTTACCTGGAGGGACCAGACTGCCTGCCCCAATCATGACCTCTTCTTCTACTATTACGCCATCAAGCAGAATCGAGCCCATCCCGACAAGCACACGATCGCCGATAGTGCAGCCGTGCAGCATCGCTTTGTGCCCGACCGTGACATCCTCGCCAATAATCAGCGGGAAGCCTTCCGGGTTAGCGGCAGATTTATGCGTGACGTGCAGAACACTGCCATCCTGCACATTAGTACGGGCACCGATGCGAACCTGATTCACGTCTCCCCGGATGACGACCAGCGGCCAGATGCTCACGTCATCGGCCATGATGACATCACCCACCACAACACTAGCTGGATCGACCATGACGCGCTGGCCAGTTTGTGGAAAGCGATCTTTATAAGGACGTAAGGCGGAAGTCATTGTGTTCTCCTTTATTCTGTTTTCTCAGCAGCCTGATGTGATTTTAGCCAGCTGACAAGCCTATTCTGGCCTGGATCGCTGGTGATCTCATCAATCTGGATCATTTATAACCGTTCAGAAAAAAGATCCAAAAAAAGGGTTGTGCTCTGAAACGGGATCCCTATAATGCGCCTCCATCGACACGGCACACCGGCAACGGGAAACGGGTTGA
>NZ_JALNVA010000007.1:0-239224 GCF_026541045.1 Pantoea sp. GM_Pan_3
TTCGCGCGGGCTGACAAGCGTTTATTGCGAAAAGATTACTGTTCGAAGTAATTTTCACCAAATCGCGCTATTTCGCTACGATTTGCCTGGTAACTGTGCAAATTCATGGGCAAAACGGCTCACCTGTTGCCAGTCCGTGTATTCCACTTCTTTCGTTGCATCGGTTTCACCGCCGGTCATACGCATAATCAGCTGAATCATCACGCGGTCAAACCAGCGATAGCGGGGATAATAGAGCGCCCCTGCGAATACGGCACAGCAGTCAGGCTGCCATGGAGACTGCAATAAGAACTTCCGGGTATAGGCATTCGTTTCAGGAGAACGCTTCTCAGGTTTGCGTGCCGTGAGGTTTACCGAAAAGAAACCGCTGGTACGCTGCTGCAGCGCAGGGAGATGTTGCTTAACGAAGGTCTCGACGACCGGCTGAAAATGGCCATAGCGGATCGAAGCGCCAATCAGTACGCGATCATACTGTGTCCAGTCAGGCACAGCGGCATCCTGGATGTTCAGCACATCACACGGCTGCTGCTGCCGGATGGTCTCCGCAAGAGCGGAAGCAATCTTCTGCGTTTGCCCGTCGCGGGTGGAATAGAGAATCAGCGCTTTCATGTCAGCATCCTTATTAATTATTCACGCCAGAAAGTAGGCGTGAACAGCACCAGCAAGGTGAAAACCTCGAGACGCCCGAACAACATGGTAGAGATAAGTATCCATTTCGCCACATCATTCATCGACGTGAAGTTGTCTGCCACGACGCCTAAGCCCGGCCCGAGGTTATTCAGCGTCGCGGCAACGGCAGCAAAAGCGGAGAAGTCATCGACGCCCGTGGCGATGATCGCCAGCATGCTCACCAGGAACACCAGCGCATAGGCCGAGAAGAATCCCCAGACGGCTTCCAGGATACGCTCCGGCAGCGCACGATTGCCCAGCTTGATGGTGTACACCGCATTCGGGTGAACCAGACGCTTAAGCTCGCGGTTACCCTGTTTGCACAACAGCAGAATGCGGATCACCTTCAGGCCACCCCCGGTCGAACCGGCACAGCCACCAATGAAAGCTGAGCACAACAGCAGAACCGGCAGGAACAGCGGCCAGCGAGCGATACTGTCGGTCGTGAAACCCGCCGTCGTCGCCATGGACACCACCTGGAAAAAGGCCTGGTTCAGGGTCTGCCAGCCGCTGGCATAGACATTGTGGAACCAGAGCACCACCGTACAGATCAGAACCAGCGTCAGCTGAACGCCGATAAACATGCGGAACTCCGGGTCCCGCCAGTACACGCGCAGGTTACGTCCGCTTAGCATGGAAAAGTGCAGGCCGTAGTTACAGCCGGAAATCAGCAGGAACACCGCCACGATAGTATTGATGGTGCTGCTGTTAAAGTAGCCGATGCTGGCATCATGAGTTGAGAAGCCGCCAATGGCGATGGTCGAAAAGCTGTGGCCGATAGCATCGAACGCCGGCATGCCCGCCAGCCAGAGTGCCAGCGCACAGGCTACGGTCAGCAGAACATAGATCAGCCAGAGTGTCTTGGCCGTCTCGGCGATGCGCGGGCGCATTTTATTGTCTTTCAGGGGTCCCGGCATTTCAGCGCGATAGAGCTGCATGCCCCCGACGCCCAGAATCGGCAGGATGGCTACCGCTAACACGATGATCCCCATCCCGCCCAGCCACTGCAGCATCTGCCGGTAGAAGAGGATTGCCTTAGGCAGCGAGTCCAGCCCCACCAGCGTGGTGGCTCCGGTGGTTGTCAGGCCCGAGAAAGATTCAAAGAACGCATCCGTGACGGAAAGATGCGGCTGCTCCGCAAAGATAAAGGGCATGGCCCCTACGCTGCCCAGCACCGTCCAGAACAGAACGACGATCAGGAACCCTTCGCGGGGTTTGAGTTCGGTTTTCTTTTTACGGTTCGGCCACCACAGCAGCGAGCCGATCACCAGCGCCATCATAAATGTCTGGCTGAACGCCCGTCCCGCGCCGTCGCGATAAATTAATGCGACGAGGCCGGGCAGAATCATTGTCACTGAAAAAAGAATTACCAGCAGACCGACGATGCGGGTAATGGCGCGAAAGTGCATTCAGCCGTTCCTTTAAATAAGAGAGATGAACATCATGGTGTGAGCGGGATCAGCGACAACGCGCCCCGGCTAAAGTCTGACAGATTTTTTTTGAACCCCTCTATCTGTCCATAAGGCAATGCCAGCGTCAGCGCAATACGATCCTGATAGTGGCTGTCGGTCACCTTACCTTCAAAACGCTGCACCAGCCGTTCGATATCGCTGTGCTGTGCATAGTCGCATTGCAGCGTGAAAACCATCATCGGTACTTTGCGCTGTCGCGGTAACTGCTTCAGTCCCTGCTGGACGCCACCGCCATACGCCTTCACCAGGCCACCGGTGCCCAGCATGATGCCGCCGTAATAACGCACCACCACAGCGGTCACCTCGCCAATACCGGCACCCATCAGCTGCGCCAGCATCGGTTTCCCGGCGGTGCCCGACGGCTCACCATCATCCGAAAAACCGAGCTGCTGAGAGTCATCCGGCGCGCCCGCCACCCAGGCCCAGCAGTGATGCCGGGCAGCAGGATGCTCGCTTTTCACCTGCTGAACAAAGGCGCGCGCGGCCTCTGTCCCCTCGGTGTGCGCCAGCAGCGTAATAAAGCGACTCTTTTTGATGGTTTCCTCGCTGATGCTCACGGCCAGCGCGGGAATATCAAAAGCGTCCATCAGGCCAGATGCAGATCGCGGGTCATGTTTTCAACGCGGTTTGGATGGATCACCACGTTATCTTCGATGCGAATGCCGCCATAAGGCCGAAGCGCATCAATCGCCTGCCAGTTAAAGTGCTGACTGAAACGGCCCTGACGCAGCGGCGCCAGTAACGAGTCGATAATATAGAAGCCCGGCTCGATGGTTAAGACCATGCCGGGTTGCAGCACGCGGGTGCAGCGAAGGTAAGGATACTGCGCAGGCGCGGCGAGATGGGTGCCCTGCTCATCCTGCATAAACCCGGCAACGTCATGCACCTGCAAGCCCAGCGGATGCCCCAGACCGTGTGGCATAAATGGCCCGGTCAGATCTTCAGCCACCAGCGCCTCTTCGCTGATTCCCTGCACCAGCTCAAACTTCAGCAACATCTTGGCAATACGCTGGTGCATCTGAAGATGATAATCGGTGTAGCGCACACCCGGTTTCAGCGTGGCGATTAACGCCAGCTCCTCGGCGTTCATCGCCTCCACCATTCTGGCATAGAGCGAGCTGCTCTGCGCCGCATAGCTGCGGGTCAGATCGGCGGCGTAGCCCAGATATTCGGCCCCCGCATCAATCAGGAAGCTGTGACGTTTCGCCGGTGGCTGATGATCCAGGTGGGTGTAGTGCAGCACCGCCGCGTGTTCATTCAGCGCAATGATATTGCCGTACGGCACATCGGTATCACGATGGCCGGTCGCGGTCAGGTAAGCCTGATTGATGTCAAATTCGCTCAGGCCCGAAGAGAACGCCTCTTTGGCCGCGCGATGCCCCGCAACCGCCAGCTTCTGCGCCTGGCGCAGACAGGCCAGTTCATAGTCGGTTTTGATGCTGCGATGGTAGTGCAGAAAGTCGATGACCGCTTTAGGGTTGATGTTGTCTGAGGAGATTCCGAGCTGCGCCGCGCGCGCATTAACCGGCCCGATATAGGCGACATTATCACGCTGTACAGGCAGCAGCTGCGCAATCTCATCGGCGTTTTTCAGGCCGATAACCTCGACATCTCCGGTCCAGAAACTGTCCGGCAGCGGTTCAACGTTATGCCAGTAATCCACCGGAGAGTAGAACCACAGTTTCGGTTTGTTCACGCCATCGATCCAGAGCCAGCAGTTAGGCACCTGCGTGACCGGCACCCAGGCTTTGAACTGCGGATTCACCTTAAACGGATAGGTGTGGTCATCCAGAAACACCGTCAGCAACTCACCGGAATGGATCAGCATCGCATCCAGTTTATTGTGTGCCAGCACCTGCTGCGCCCGTTGCTGCAACGTGGCGATGTGCGCGTGATACAAGGTCTTCAGTGAATCCATAGCCGTCTCTCCCGTGTCGCGAAATGGCCGCAGTTTAGCATACCCCTTGCTCAGATGCCGAAGCCGGCGTGGCTGTGATCTTGTTAGCAAATAAGCAAAGAGCGGTTTGCAAAAAATTAACATCACTCCCACACTCACGATCATCTGGTATGACCAGATCACCTTTCGCGGTTTCAGGAGACGCACATGCTCTACCAAGGCGCTAACCTTACCCTTCACTGGCTGGACGATGGCATCGCCGAGCTGGTTTTTGATGCCAAAGGCTCAGTCAACAAGCTGGATACGCAAACGGTCGCCAGTCTGGGCGAGGCCATTGCGGTCCTGGAACAGCAGCCAGCACTGCGCGGCCTGCTGCTGAGCTCCGCTAAACCCGCCTTTATCGTGGGTGCGGACATTACCGAGTTTCTTTCCCTGTTTAATGCCCCCACCGAAAAGCTGAGCCAGTGGCTGAGTTACGCCAACAGCATCTTCAACCGTCTGGAAGATTTGCCCGTGCCCACCCTGGCAGCCATTGATGGTTATGCGCTGGGTGGCGGATGTGAGTGCGTCCTGGCGACCGACCTGCGCATCGCCACTGCGGATGCCCGCATCGGCCTGCCGGAAACCAGACTCGGCATCATGCCAGGCTTTGGCGGCAGCGTAAGGTTGCCCCGCCTGCTGGGAGCCGACAGCGCGCTGGAAATTATTGCCGCCGGTAAAGATGTGGATGGCAATGCCGCGCTGAAACTGGGCCTGGTCGATGCGGTGGTTGCCCGTGACAAACTGCGCGAAGCGGGCATCACCATGCTCAGAGCGGCCGCCGAAGAGGGCAGCTGGCAGGCGCGCCGTGCGCCTAAACTGGCCCCGCTGAAGCTCAGTCCGATCGAGGCGGCGATGAGTTTTACCATTGCGAAGGGCATGGTGATGCAGACCGCAGGAAAACATTACCCCGCTCCGCTGATGGCGGTAAAAACCATTGAGGCCGCGGCCAGTCTCGGTCGCGATGATGCGCTGAAGCTTGAAACGGCTGCATTTGTGCCGCTGGCGCAGTCTGACGAAGCGCGCGCACTGGTCGGCATCTTCCTCAACGATCAGTACGTTAAAGGGCTGGCAAAAAAACGCGCCAGCGAAAGCGGCGCGCCTGCTCAGGCGGCAGTGCTGGGCGCAGGCATCATGGGCGGTGGCATCAGCTACCAGTCTGCCTGGAAAGGCGTGCCGGTCAGAATGAAAGATATCAATCCACAGGCGCTGACGCTGGGGATGAATGAAGCCAGCAAGCTGCTCAACGCCCAGCTGGCGCGCGGAAAAATTGACGGTAACAGGCTGGCCAGCGTCATCGCCACCATCCAGCCCACGCTGGATTACGCCGGTTTTGAACTGGCCGACGTGGTGGTGGAAGCGGTGGTCGAGAACCCGCAGATCAAGGCTAAAGTGCTGGCTGAAACAGAGCGGCATCTGCGTGACGATGCCGTTCTGGCCTCGAATACCTCGACCATTCCTATCAGCCAGCTGGCGCAGGCGTTGCAGCGCCCGGAAAACTTCTGTGGCATGCACTTCTTTAACCCGGTGCCGCGTATGCCGCTGGTCGAAGTGATCCGGGGCGAGAAAACCAGTGAAGCGACGCTCGGCAAAGTGGTGGCCTGGGCCAGCAAAATGGGCAAAACCCCTATCGTGGTCAACGACTGCCCCGGCTTCTTTGTTAACCGGGTGCTGTTCCCCTACTTCGCCGCTTTCAGCCTGCTCCTGCGCGATGGCGCAGATTTCCGCCAGATAGATAAGGTCATGGAAAAACAGTTTGGCTGGCCGATGGGGCCGTCATGGCTGCTGGATGTCGTGGGCATCGATACGGCGCACCACGCGCAAAGCGTGATGGCTGACGGGTTCCCGGACCGCATGAAGCATGACTATCGCGACGCAATCGATCTGCTGTTTGAGGCTGGTCGCTTTGGCCAGAAAAATGGCAAAGGCTTCTGGCGCTGGGAAGAAGATAAAAAGGGCAAGCCAAAAAAAGTGGCCGATGCCGATGTCGATACGCTGCTGCAGCAGGCCTGTCAGCCCGCGCGAATCTTCAGCGATGAGGAGATTCTGAACCGCATGATGCTGCCGATGCTGAACGAAGTGGTGCGCTGCCTGGAAGAGAAGATTATCGCCTCACCGGCTGAAGCCGATATGGCGCTGGTATATGGCCTCGGCTTCCCGCCTTTCCGTGGCGGGGCTTTCCGCTATCTCGATACTCTGGGCAACAGCAACGTGGTGGATCAGGCCCGGCGTTATAGCGGCCTCGGTGGCCTGTATGCCCTGCCTGCAATGCTGCTGCAGAAAGCCCATCAGCATGAAAGCTGGTATCCCGCCGCCAAACCGATTGATGAAGCCGCGCTGAAAAGCGCCTGAGGGCAAGAAGATGGAAAATGTGGTGATTATTGATGCCGTGCGCACGCCAATGGGCCGGTCAAAAGGCGGCGCCTTCCGTCATGTGCGCGCCGAAGATCTCTCTGCGCATCTGATGCGTGAACTGCTGAGCCGTAACCCGACGGTGAACCCGGCAGAGCTGGATGACATTCTCTGGGGCTGCGTGCAGCAGACGCTTGAGCAGGGATTTAATATCGCACGTAACGCTGCCCTGCTGGCCGAAATTCCCCACACGGTGCCAGCCAGCACCGTCAACCGGCTGTGTGGCTCTTCCATGCAGGCGCTGCACGATGCCGCCCGCGCCATTATGGTCGGTGATGCCCGGAGCTGTCTGATCGGTGGCGTGGAGCATATGGGGCATGTGCCGATGAACCACGGCGTCGACTTTCATCCCGGGCTTAGCCGGACGGTTGCCAAAGCCGCAGGGATGATGGGCCTGACGGCAGAAATGCTGGCGCGGATGCATCATATCAGCCGTGAGCAGCAGGATGCATTTGCCCTGCGTTCGCACCAGCGGGCCTGGCAGGCCACCCGGCGCGGCGATTTTGCGACAGAGATTGTCGCCACCTATGGTCATGACAGCGACGGCATCCTCAAACGTTATGATTTCGATGAAGTGATCCGTGAAGAGACCAGCGCCGAAGGCCTGGCGGCGCTGAAACCGGCTTTCGATCCGGTGAATGGCACCGTGACGGCGGGCTCCTCGTCAGCGTTGTCAGATGGCGCAGCCGCCATGCTGGTGATGAGTGAATCACGCGCCCGCGAGCTGGGGCTGACGCCGCGCGCCCGCATCCGCAGCATGGCCGTGGTGGGCTGCGATCCTTCAATCATGGGCTATGGGCCGGTTCCGGCCAGTAAGCTGGCGTTAAAACGGGCGGGACTGAGCGTCAGCGATATCGACGTCTTTGAGCTGAACGAAGCCTTTGCTGCGCAGACACTGCCGTGCATCAAAGATTTAGGCTTGCTGGAGCAGCTGGATGAAAAGGTCAATCTGAATGGCGGCGCGATTGCGTTAGGCCATCCGCTGGGCTGTTCCGGCGCGCGCATCAGTACCACGCTGCTGAACATTATGGAACGACGCGATGCCAGCCTGGGTCTTGCCACCATGTGTATCGGGCTGGGCCAGGGGATCGCAACCGTATTCGAGCGTCTGTAATACGTTGCGTTTATTTTGTCAGATTTACCCGCCGTTACCGGCGGGTTTTTTCTGTCTGCTGCCGGCGATCAGATAAAGGCAAACGCATCGCCATACATCTGTGACTCGACTGCGCCACGCTCGGCACAGAAACGGTCGCGGGCAATCTTCGCCATCTCAAAGCGTCCGGCGATGTAGATTTCATGTTCGCTAAGCGTGCTGAAATCCTGCATCACCGCGGTCAGTACCGTACCGGAACGTCCCTGCCAGCCCGCTTCAGGCTGTTCAACAACCGGGATCACTTTCAGGTTCGGATGCTTCACCGCCAGCGCATTCAGCTCGTCCAGATCGTACAGATGCTTAAGCTCACGTCCGCCCCAGTAAATGGCGATATCGCGCTCCGGCTGTTCCGCCAGCGCGGTGAGCAGAATCGAACGGGCGTAGGAGAAGCCGGTGCCACCTGCAATCAGGATCAGCGGCTTACTGCTCTCTTCGCGCAGCCAGGCGTCACCGTGCGGCATATCGACGGTGATCTGGCGATCGTTGCGGATCCGATCCATCACCGCCATCGCATAGAGGTTGAGATCGGACGCGCCGATATGCAGCTCAATAATATCTTTTTCCATCGGCGTTGAGGCCAGTGAGAACGGACGCTTATCACGCTCATCCATCACGACCATCAGATACTGCCCCGCGCGAAAACTGAATTCCGCTTCAGGGATCAGGCGAACGCGATAGACCGTGTCGGTAATCGCCTCAACCGAAGTTACTTTACAGCTTAACGTTGTCATGCGTTCCCTCTGTCGGGTCGTCTTTATGGTTGTGCTCGCCATCAACGCTGTGGCGGCTGATCAAGAATACCTAGCTCATCCCAGATAGCATCAATGCGCGCCGTGACCGCAGGATCTTTAACAATGGGCGTACCCCATTCACGCTGCGTTTCACCCGGCCACTTATTGGTTGCATCAAGCCCCATCTTCGACCCCAGCCCGGAAACCGGCGAGGCGAAATCGAGATAGTCGATAGGGGTATTTTCGACTAATACCGTATCACGGGCCGGATCCATTCGCGTGGTGATCGCCCAGATCACGTCATTCCAGTCGCGCGCATTAACATCATCGTCACACACAATAACAAATTTGGTGTACATGAACTGCCGCAAAAATGACCAGACGCCAAACATGACACGTTTGGCATGCCCTGCGTACTGCTTTTTAATCGTCACAACCGCCAGCCGGTAGGAGCAACCTTCAGGCGGCAGGTAGAAGTCCACGATCTCCGGGAACTGCTTAATCAGAATCGGTACCAGAACTTCATTCAGCGCCACGCCCAGTACGGCGGGTTCATCCGGCGGACGCCCGGTATAGGTGGAGTGATAGATCGGCTGACGACGCTGCGTGATATGCGTCACGGTAAATACCGGGAAGCTATCCACTTCATTGTAGTAGCCGGTGTGGTCGCCGTAGGGGCCTTCTGGCGCCATATCGCCCGCTTCGATATACCCTTCCAGCACGATTTCCGCACTGGCCGGCACTTCGAGATCGTTCGACAGGCACTTCACCACTTCCGTTTTGTTGCCGCGCAGCAGACCGGCAAACGCATATTCTGACAGCGTGTCAGGCACCGGTGTCACCGCGCCGAGGATGGTGGCAGGATCGGCGCCCAGCGCGACCGAAACCGGAAAACGTTCACCCGGATGCGCTTTCGTCCACTCCTGAAAATCAAGCGCGCCGCCACGGTGCGACAGCCAGCGCATGATCAGCCGATTTTTACCGATCACCTGCTGACGGTAAATACCGAGATTCTGGCGCTCTTTGTGGGGGCCACGCGTGACGGTCAGCCCCCAGGTAATCAGCGGTGCGGCATCGCCTGGCCAGCACTTCATGACCGGAATACGCGTCAGATCGACCTCATCACCGCTGAACACCTCTTCCTGACAGGGCGCATTACGCAGCCGTTTGGTCGGCATGTTCAGCACCTGCTTAAACTGCGGCATTTTATCGAACAGGTCGCGGAAGCCTTTTGGCGGCTCAGGCTCTTTCAGGAAGGCCAGCAGCTTACCCACTTCACGCAGGGCGCTCACCTCCTCCTGCCCCATGCCCATGGCCACGCGCTTAGGCGTGCCGAACAGGTTGCACAGCACCGGCATATCGTACCCTTTCGGGTTTTCAAACAGCAGGGCGGGGCCACCGGCACGCAGCGTGCGATCGGCAATCTCTGTCATTTCCAGTTCGGGATCGATGGACTGGGTAATGCGCTTTAGCTCACCGCGCTGTTCAAGCAGCGCGAGGAAGTCTCTCAAATCGTGGTATTTCATGCGGCTTTAACATTCCGGCCAGAGTGAATCGGCCATTATAGGTCTGATTACGCGGAGTTGCTGAGGTTTATACCGCAGCCTCATACGCACTGAAAGGGAACCAGCGGCTGCAGTGCGCGGGTATCGTGCATTCCCTGAATCGGGTCACCGTGGCGAAACAGCTTAAAGTCCTCGTTTCGCACGCTGTGATAGCGCAGCTGGTTGTCATGCAGGTGCAGAAAACTGCCTTCACGCAGGGCAATCACCGACTCCGTCGGATTAACCGCGCAGAACTCCGCCAGACGCTCATCGCGGGTTTCGCCCATATGGCCGCTGACGCTGGCATCAAGATAGTGGGGATTGATCTGCACCGGAAAGAGTCCCAGCGCGGGCAGCACTACACTGCTGCGCACCGGCATATCGTTGGTGGTGCGGATGGAGGGCGTCGCCACATTGCAGCCCGCGCTCCAGCCGAGATAAGGCACCTGTCGCTCACGTACTGCACGCTGGATCGGGACGATGAGATCCTGCTCATGCAGCATCTGGTTCAGAAACCAGGTGTTGCCGCCGCTGACCAGAATCAGTTCTGCCTGTGCAATCGCCTCAGCCGGTGAGGCAAAGGATTGAACCAGCCTGACCGGGATGCCCAGAGAGGCCGTGAGTTCGGCGGCGCGCTGCTGCTGATCGCCCCGGATTATCGCGTAGGGGATCAGGACCGCCGAGCGGATAGCGCGTCGGGCGATCATCGCGTGCAGCTGCGGCTGCGCATAACCCAGCAGCGGCGCATCGTCCGCCAGCCTGCCATTGCTCAACAGAAAGAGTTCCATCAGACGTTCCTTTTGCAGGGGTGAAGGTTATCGAGTCTGATACAGAGCCCTGGTGCACGTCAATTTCCCGTTACCGTTTCTGCCCGCCTCCGGCCTGCTAAGAAAAGTCTCAATTTATTTTCTCTGCGGGCCGCTTTACCCTGCCCCTGCGCTATAACTCTGGCAACAGGTTTGCTATTCTTAGCGTCCATTCAATGGGAGCCGTTATGGAAGCCTGGTACTTACTCTATTGCAAACGTGGACAGCTATTGCGCGCGAAGGAGCATCTCGAGCGGCAGGAGGTGCATTGCCTCAGCCCGATGATCGCTCTGGAAAAGATCGTGCGCGGTAAACGCACCACGGTGAGTGAGCCGCTGTTCCCTAACTACCTGTTTATCGAATTCGATCCTGAAGAGATTCACACCACCACCATCAGCAGCACCCGCGGTGTCAGTCACTTTGTCCGCTTCGGCTCCACCCCGGCAACCGTGCCGTCGGCGGTCATTGAAGCGCTGGAAACCGACGTCCCGCAAATCCTGCTCGATCCTGAAACGCCACAGAGCGGCGATGAGGTGGTCATCACCGAAGGAACGTTTGAAGGGCTGCGCGCCATTTTTGCCGAGCCGGATGGTGAAACACGCTCGATCCTGTTGCTGAATCTCCTCAACAAGCAGGTGATGCGCAGCGTCGATAACAAGCAGTTCCGCAAGCTTTAAGCCAGTCTGAACAGCGTCCGCGCATTATGATCGATGCGGGCCGCCAGTGCCTCCGCACTCTCACCTCGCCATGTCGCCACCTGATTGACAATATGCGGTAAAAAGCAGGGTTCGTTGCGGCGCGAAGGCGGACGCGGACGCATGTCGCGCGGCAACAGGTAGGGCGCATCCGTTTCCAGCAGCAGGCGTTCGGCCGGGATCAGCGGCAGCAGCTCACGCAGTTCCAGACCCCGACGCTCATCGCAGACCCAGCCCGTAATGCCCACAGATAACCCCATTTCCAGACAGGCTTCCAGTTCGTCGCGCGTGCCGGTAAAGCAGTGGATCACCGCACCCGGCAGTTTTGGCAGCCAGGGGGCAAGCACCGCAGCGAAACGCGCATGGGCTTCACGGCAGTGCAGGAACACCGGCATATTGAGTTCTGCGGCCAGCGCCAGCTGTGCGTCAAATGCATACTCCTGCTGCTCATGGGCCGAGAGGTTGCGATTAAAATCGAGTCCGCACTCACCAATGGCGACCACTTCGGGTTTTTCCGCCAGCCGGCGCAGGGTACTGGCGATCTCCAGCGACCATTCGCTGGCATGATGAGGGTGAACGCCCGCGGTAGACCAGCAAAAGCCGGGCTGGCCTTCAGCCAGTCGCTGAGCCTGCTGGCTCTCCAGCGCGTTGGTGCCGGTAATAAGCATGCCGGTGACGCCCGCATCACGCGCGCGTTTAACCACCTTTTGCCGGTCGGAGGCGAATTGCGTGCTGGTCAGGTTTACACCGATATCAAACATAATTTTTCCCACAGTTTGTAAAAAAAAACCGCCCGGAGGGGCGGTCTGGATGGCT
This sequence comes from Pantoea sp. GM_Pan_3, assembly GCF_026541045.1. NCBI lineage: Bacteria > Pseudomonadati > Pseudomonadota > Gammaproteobacteria > Enterobacterales > Erwiniaceae > Pantoea > Pantoea sp. GM_Pan_3. The sequence continues at coordinate 12,235 of NZ_JALNVA010000007.1, forward strand.
CGCTTCCCGCCTGTGCGGGTCATACGGTCAGCGTCAGGCGTCGGTATGTTTATCCTCATCCTGTGACCAGCGGCCTTTACCCACATAGTAACGGGAAAAGAATACGCCGACTTCAAACAGGCAGTACATCGGAATAGCGAGCAAAGTTTGGGAAAAAACGTCCGGAGGTGTGAGCAGCATCCCGACTACGAAAGCGCCCACCAGAATATAGGGACGTTTCTTTTTCAGATCTTCCGGGCTGGTGATACCGGTCCAGCAGAGCAACACGATCGCCACCGGCACCTCAAACGCCACCCCAAAGGCCATGAAGAGAGTCATGACGAAATCGAGGTATTTGGCGATATCCGTTGCGACCGTCACGCCGATGGGCGCGGTCTTGGTGAAAAAGCCAAATGCCAGCGGGAAAACGACGAAGTAAGCAAAGGCCACACCGAAGTAGAACAGGAAGGTGCTGGAAAAGAGCAGCGGCATCACCAGCCTGCGCTCATGCCGGTAGAGCGCCGGGGCGACAAATGCCCAGACCTGATAGAGGATCACCGGCACCGCGAGAAACACTGACACGATGATGGTCAGCTTTATCGGGGTAAAGAACGGCGAGGCGACATCGGTTGCAATCATGCTGGAGCCCACCGGCATCTGACTGATCAGCGGTGATGCGACCAGCTGGTAGATGTCGTTGGCGAAATAGACCAGTACCAGGAAAATGACCAGTACGGCGATGATGCAGTTCAGTAATCGCTTACGCAGCTCAATCAGATGGCTGATGAGCGGTTGGGTATCTTCAACGGCCATTATCGTTCATCACCTGCAGAAGAGGAGGTCGCGGAAGGACGCGCAGACTCTGATGACCTGGCGGCGTCGCCAGCGGGTGCCTGTGCCGGTGCCGGTGCGCTGGCCACAGCAGCAGGCGCAGCAGAGGATGGCGCAGCCGGAGCGGATGGCGCAGCAGAGGGTCGCTGTGCGGCCGCGGCCGGTGCGGGTTGCACCGCGGCATCGGCACCCGCTACCGCAGACGGTGCCTGTGCCGGTGCGCTGGCCTGATGCTCTGCTGAGGCTGGCGTCGCGGCGGTTTCCGTCGCAGCAGGCTCAGGGGCATACCGGTGCTGTGCTGAGTGGATGGTGTTCGCTTCGTCTTCCTCTTTTTCAATGTCGATGCTCTGACTGACCGAGCGCTTCATTGAATCTGCCGTTTTACGCAGCTCTTCCATCGACTCCTTCAGCTCAGGGGAGAGCGTGCCACGGCCCGCCTCTTCCACCTTTTTCAGGCTCTCCTGCAACTCCTGCAGTTTGAGTTCCTGCGCCAGTTCATGTTGTACATTGGCTGCCAGCGAACGAATCGCCCTGATCCAGCCGACCACGGTTTTCACCGCAACCGGTAATCGTTGCGGGCCGAGTACAATCAGCCCGATAACGAACACCAATACCAGTTCACTAAAACCAATATCGAACACGGTTTACACCTGCTTGTCGTTCTTGGCTTCTTCTTTGTTAGCCGAAGTTTGCTGTTTGTCCGCCAGCGTTTTGGCAGCGAAGTCAGCGTCCTGCTCTTTCGGTTGATCCTTTTTGTCGTCCTCATCACTCATGGCCTTTTTGAAGCCACGAATCGAAGAACCTAAATCCGAACCCAGATTACGTAATTTATTGGTACCGAACAGAAGTACAACAATCACGGCAATGATTAACAGTTGCCAGATACTGATACCGCCCATGAGATAGCCTCTAATATTCTGTGAAAACGATAAGGTAATGCAGGACAGAGTGCCCTTTTTAGCCGGGCTTTAGCCAGCGACATTACCTTTTTTTAAACAGACGTGACAATCAGTTTGTCTTACGCCAGCCGATCAGCCACGAAACGATTCCTGCCGCCATCAGAACCGCCGGAAAGAGATCCCAGTCCGGTCGGGTGAGCAGAACTGCCGTTCCGCTTAGCAGCAGTGTGGCACCGACGCCAAACAGATAACGCGCCTGATGATGACGGACGCGCTGCGCATTGAGGTCGCCCACTAATTTATCGACGCTGTGCCGTAAAAGCTTGTGCTGGCGCATGCTGTCGTAAAAGAGTTCTGGCAGCTCCGGGAGCTTTTCAGCCCAGAACGGCGCTTTCTCTTTGACCGCACGGATAATGGCGGGGATACCCACCTGATCCTTGATCCACTCTTCCAGGAAGGGTTTGGCCGTTTTCCACAGGTCGAGCTGTGGGTAGAGCTGACGGCCAATGCCTTCCACATAAAGCAGCGTTTTTTGCAGCAGCACCAGCTGCGGCTGCACTTCCATATTAAAGCGACGCGCGGTGTTGAACAGGTTCAGCAGCACATGCCCGAACGAGATCTCAGCCAGCGGCTTTTCAAAAATCGGCTCACACACCGTGCGAATCGCAAACTCGAAATCTTCAACGTTGGTATCGGGCGGTACCCAGCCGGAATCAACGTGCAGCTCGGCAACCTTGCGATAGTCACGGTTGAAGAACGCGATAAAGTTTTCCGCCAGATAACGCTTATCTTCTTTGTTCAGCGACCCCACGATGCCGCAGTCGATACCGATATATTGCGGATCTTCCGGGTGTTCATAGCTGACAAAAATATTGCCCGGATGCATATCTGCGTGGAAGAAGCTGTCGCGGAAGACCTGGGTAAAGAAGACCTGGACACCCCGTTCAGCCAGCAGCTTCATGTTCACGCCGTGGCGCTCCAGCGTTGCAACGTCGGAAATCGGGATACCGTAAATGCGCTCCATCACCATCATGGTTTCGCTGCAATAGTCGGAATAGACTTCCGGCACATAGAGCATACGGCTCTCTTCAAAATTGCGGCGTAACTGAATAGCGTTGGCGGCTTCGCGTAACAGGTTCAGCTCATCAAGCAGGGTTTTCTCGTAATCGCGCACCACTTCGACCGGACGCAGACGACGGCCATCCGGCAGCAGACGCGGAACCCAGCGCGCCAGGCGATAGATCAGCTTCATATCCGCTTTGATCACCGGCAAAATGTCGGGGCGGATCACTTTGATCACCACTTTTTTGCCGTTAGATTTCAGCGTGGCGGTGTGAACCTGCGCAATCGACGCAGACGCCAGCGGCTTAATGTCAAAATCATCAAACCAGGTCTCAATGGGTGCACCCATTGAGGCTTCAATCTGTGCTTTCGCTTTGACGCCATCGAAGGGCGCCACACGGTCCTGCAGGATCGCCAGCTGATCGGCGATCAGCGGCGGGAAGAGATCCCGGCGCGTTGACAGCATCTGACCAAACTTGATCCAGACCGGCCCCAGCTGCTCCATCGCCATACGCATACGCGCACCGGTCGGTTCATGCTGGTGCAGATTGGGGATCCAGAAAATTGAGCGACGCCACAGGCGGAACAGGAAAGTGAGACGTGTCTGCGGGATCAGTTCATCAAGGCCATAGGTCAGAAACACCTTCATGATCAGATATAAGCGGCGGATCTCTCCTAAACTCATTTTGCCTCCAGCTGCGCCAGACGCGCATCAAGCGCCTCAAGCGAACGTTCCATCGCGTCGACCTCCTCAGAAAACCAGGCCAGTTCCAGTGAGCCAGGCGCAACACGCCACTCTTCGGTCATGGCCTGTCCGAGATATCCCTGACGACGCGCTGCTTCACCTTTGAAAAAGCGGAAAGCCTGCTGTGCCCGCTGACTGATGCCCTGCGCGGCGATGTCGCCCACCCAGGGAGCCAGATATTCCGCCGGATCCAGCTCAGCCAGATCCATCAGCGCCGAGAACTGCTGCACCACCTGCAGATCGCCCTCTACCTGCAGTTCACCGCTGCGAATCAGCGGCGTCAGCTGCTGGCGATCGCGCAGCTTTGGCAGACTTTTCAGCGAGGTGATCACCGTGCAGTCGCTGCGGTCCTGCCAGTCAGCTAACACGTCCAGCTGCTGTTCACTGAACACCAGCACCAGGTGAGACGAGAACTCATTCAGGCGCAGTGTCAGGACTTTGCCATTCAGACGTTGCCGCGCCGGCTTAAGGCCGCGATCGCGGTACAGAATACGGTTCAGCGCCGTCTCCATGCCCGCCGTAATCAAAGGAGTCAGGTTCATCACCATCTCACTCAGAACTTAAATCCACGATGCAGCGCCACGATGCCGCCAGTCATGTTGGAGTAAGTGGTATTTTCAAAGCCGACGTCGTTCATCATCGCCTTCAGGGTCTCCTGATCGGGATGCATACGGATCGATTCGGCGAGATAGCGGTAGCTCTCAGCATCCTGCGCCACCAGCTGGCCGATACGCGGCAGAATGTGGAACGAATAGGCGTCATACGCTTTGCTCAGCGGGTCCAGCACCGGCTTAGAGAACTCCAGCACCAGCAGGCGTCCGCCCGGCTTAAGCACCCGGAACATGGAGGCCAGCGCCTTCTCTTTTTCCGTGACGTTGCGCAGACCAAAGGAGATGGTGATGCAGTCGAAGTAGTTATCAGGGAAAGGCAGAGCTTCTGCGTTGGCCTGCACGTAACTGACGTTGCCCACCACACCCTGATTGCGCAGCTTTTCGCGGCCCATCTTCAGCATGGAACTGTTGATATCCGCCAGTACCACCTGACCGGTGTCACCCACCAGACGAGAGAATTTTGCCGTCAGATCGCCGGTGCCTCCCGCCAGATCCAACACACGCTGACCGCGGCGAACACCGCTGCTGTCGATGGTAAAGCGCTTCCAGATACGATGGACGCCAAAGGACATCAAATCGTTCATCAGGTCATATTTTGCCGCTACGGAGTGAAACACATCCGCGACTTTGTCAGCTTTTTCGCTTTTGGCGACCGTCTGAAAGCCAAAATGGGTGGTTTCCTGCTGTGATTCATCTGCCATCGGTTTTACCTGCTCCACAAACAATACTTTCCGAAGTGTATCAGAGTCACGGAAGTCAGGCACGCTGCGCCCATACTATTCGTGGAGGCGTCTCACACGCCTGTCACTGTCATCCGCATCCTCATCATCCCTGTCGTCATCTGCCATCCGCTTTTCCGGCATAGCCCGTTCGGCCAGCTGAGGATTGATCGGCCGTTTGATTTCAACGCCCAGCGCACGGAAGCCCTCCGTCTGCGCAATCAGGTTACCGCGCCCCTCTGCCAGCTTTTTCATCGCCTCGCGATAGCTGTTCTGCGCTTTGTCCAGACTGTGACCAATACCGCTCATGTCATCCACAAACAGCCGCATCTTGTCATAGAGGCGTGCGGCCCGATCGGCAATACGCTGTGCATTGCGGCTCTGGTGCTCATAGCGCCACAGATTATTGATGGTCCGTAACGCCACCAGCAGCGTGGTGGGGCTGACCAGCATGATATTCTGCTGCAGCGCCTCACTAATCAGCTCAGGCTGGCGGTCGATCGCCAGTAAAAAGGCCGGTTCAACCGGAATGAACATCAACACATAATCCAGCGAGCGTAAACCGGGCAATTGTTGATAATCTTTTCGTCCCAGCAGGCGGATATGGGCCCGCATGGCGCTGACATGCTCCTGAATCGCCTGTTCACGTTCGATCTCATCATCCGCATTGAAGTAGCGCTCATAGGCCACCAGCGTCATCTTGGCGTCCACCACCACATCTTTGCCCTGTGGCAGCCGCACAATCACATCCGGCTGCATCCTGCCCTGCTGTTCAGACTGAATGCTGACCTGCGTTTCATATTCATAGCCTTCACGCAGCCCGGAGGCTTCCAGCACCCGGCTCAGGACCACTTCCCCCCAGTTACCCTGAATTTTATTATCGCCCTTCAGGGCTTTGGTCAGGTTGAGCGCCTCCTGCGCCATCTGCGCATTCAGCTGCTGAAGCTGACGGATTTCGTGGGTCAGGGTGTGACGTTCACGCGCCTCTGCGCCAAAGCTTTCATGCACCTGACGACGAAAGCCATCCAGCTGTTCACGTAACGGGCCAATCAGGCTATCCAGGCTTTGACGGTTCTGCTCATCGACACGACGGCCGCTGTTTTCGAAAATGCGGTTGGCGAGGTTTTCAAACTGGGCGCTGAGACGCTGCTCGCTGTTGGTCAGCAGGCGCTGCTTCTCCTCGGCGGCAAAACGGGTCTCTTCCAGACGGATGGTCACCTCACGCAGCTCCGCTTCCTGCGCGCTGTTGACCTCCAGCTGATTGCGCAGCTCGCGATTGAGCTGCTCACTTTCATTGCGCCAGTAGTCGAGCTGCTGCAGCCGCTCCGTGGCTCCGCTCAGGGCACCGTGCAGCTGACGCAGCTCCTGTTCCCGCTCGCGGATCTGCTGCTGAAGCTGTTCAGTCTGCTGCTGCTGACGCTGCTGTGCCTCCTGCAGCAGACGACGCTCAGTCTGGAAACTGGCTGCCTGGTGCCCGGCACGAAGCTGTGCCAGCATCCAGCCGATCCCGACCCCGGCAAGCGCCAGACAGATGCTGATGATGATGTGCTGATCCATGATTTCCCCGCGACTTACACTGCTGAGGAAAAAGGTAGAGTCGCACTGTATGAATGTCCAGATAAATTTATTCGCGCTCAGCAACTTAGAGCGCGGTCACCGTCACCCTTCCCGCCTGCCACTCCTCAATCAGAAAAAAGGGCATCGGCAACAGCCACTCACCCTGCTTAACCTGCGCCAGATAGTGCCAGGTGGTTTCGCCCGCGGTGATCGCCACGCGCTGTCTGCTGCCGTCGGCCACACTGGCTTTCCCGGTCATACTGGCAAAACCGGCATTGCTGCCCACGTGGAACTGCGGCGTCTGCCAGCGCACCGGCGCATGGGCAGGCCACGGCCGGGCCTGATGAAAGTGAAACAGTTCATCATGATTCAGCACGCTTTCACGTACTGTCGGCCACAACGCCACTTTGAGGAAATATTGATCGGTGAAGCGTTCGCTCCCCCGGTAGTGCGCAATAAAATCACGCATCGCTTGTTCCACGTTGTGAAAGACGCCATGACAGCCGCCCCACATCCCCGCCAGCAGCAGTTCGGTGTGGGAAAAGTAGTCACGCATATGGTGGAACCAGTAAGGCGAAGCCAGCCAGGCGCTGACCGCCGCCGCTTCGCGCTCTGAGAGCAGCGAGTCGGCATCGCGGACGATAAAGCGCTTCACGCCAGGATCGTTCATCACCAGAAAACGCCACAGGGTGGGAAACAGGGTTTTCTCATGCGACATATCGACCCGTTGCACATGCGGCTGGTCCAGTCGCTGCCAGACATGCTGCGGCACGCTGTCGTCAAGGTAGATGCGGCAGACCCAGCCGGGATAGAGTTCAGGTGCGACTTCAACGTTTTTAATCAGGGTTTCGCAGTAGCGCGGCTGGTCACCAAACAGGCTGAAGGCAATGACATTCTGGTGCGGCTGTGTGAGATCGGCAGGTTCGGGCTGGGGAGCGGGAAACGCCACGCGCTGCCCCTGACTGAAACGCGCATCGGACTGCATCAGCGACGCCAGACCATAGCGCGCCACCTCATCCGGCTTATTCAGCCAGCCACAGACTTCCGTCAGGCCATCCAGCCAGGTTTCAGAGGCGGTGCTGCGCACCGCGGGCGGGGAGAGTGCAATCTTCTGATAGATTTTATAGGACTTCTGGTACTGACCCAGACGCAGCAGACAGAGTGCATAGTCGCTCAGCACCTGCATCTGCTGAGGCAGATAGCGCAGCGCCTCTTCGCAGCACTGGGCGGCCTGGGCATAGTCACCCTGCTGCATGGCGGCACGGAAGCGTTCGGCACCGCGTTCCAGCCGGGCATTAAGAGCGGCGGGATCGGCTTTGAATGCTGGTCGTCGGACAGGAAGTGTATTGCGCATAAGCCTTCTCAGGTTTCACTGAAATGACGCGCCTTATACAGCAGCAGGCCCGATAGGGGCCCGCGGCCTGACGCGGCCTACAGCAAGCGACGCGCCGCTTCGACCACAATCTTCACTGCGTCGCTTTCTGTCTGTTTCATGGTGACCGCATCAGGGATCTCTTTCTGCGTACGGTTCACAATGACGCCTGCCACCATACCGGCGCGGAGGCCCTGGCTGGCGCACATGGTTAACAGTGTAGCGGATTCCATCTCATAGTTGAGGACACCCATCTCCTGCCACTCTTTCATCGATCCTTTGAAACGGCTGACGACGCGGCCTGAGACGGTGTCGTAGCGCTCCTGGCCCGGATAGAAGGTGTCAGAGGAGGCGGTAATGCCGATATGGGTTGTGGCGCCACAGGCTTCTGCAGCCGCCACCAGCGCAGTGGTACAGCCGAAATCAGCCACCGCCGGGAACTCCATCGGCGCGAAATGCAGGCTGGCGCCATCCAGGCGTACGGAGGCGGTCGTGACCAGCACATCGCCGACGTTGATATGTGGCTGAATGGCACCCGTGGTGCCGACGCGCAGGAAGGTGCGCACGCCAAGCTGAGCCAGCTCTTCTACCGCAATCGAGGTCGAAGGGCCGCCGATGCCGGTTGAGCAGACCACCACCGGCTTGCCATCCAGTTTTGCCAGCCAGGAGGTAAATTCACGGTGTGAGGCGAGATGCGTGGCATCCTCCATCAGTCCGGCAATTTTCTTCACGCGCTCCGGGTCGCCCGGCACAATCGCCAGGGTGGCGCCCTGCAGATCGGCTTTCGTCAGGCCAAGATGGAAAACGTCAGACTGTGTCATTTGCAGACTCCTGTTAAGGGATGATAGCGCGCCACTCTACGCCAGCACGCCCGATAAATATGTGACAGCATTCACTTAAGAAAATGAAAGTTACATTTACCGGAAGAAAAAATGCGACATTAATCACACATTAACATCTTCTTCGCCCGGATAACGTCCGGCGGGGCTGTGTCGGGGTCAGGGCAATGTTAAAGAGGTGGATGCGTTTGTTCGCTGCTGATTCTGTTACCCGACACCTGGCACGCACGCTTTCGGGCCAGGCTATAGTTACGTGATTGCGCCAATGCTTGCACGGAGAGAATAATGAAACCCAGTGATACTTTGCCACAAAAACCGGCGACGGGCGGCTTTGCCCCAGCCGTGCAGCCCACCGCCGACACCACCATTATTACCGATAGTCCGGCCATTCACGCAGGTGAGACTTCCGTGCCCAGTCAGGGCGAAAACATGCCGGCCTATTTTGCAAAACCGCAGTCAGCGGAAGGTCCTTTACCCGTCGTGCTGGTGGTGCAGGAGATCTTTGGTGTGCACGAACACATCCGGGATATCTGCCGCCGTCTGGCGCTGGAAGGCTATCTGGCGATTGCACCGGAGCTCTATTTCCGCGAGGGCGATCCCTCTGAGTATCACGATATCCCGACGCTGTTCAGCGAGCTGGTCAGTAAAGTGCCGGATACTCAGGTGCTGGCTGACCTGGACCATGCCGCCAACTGGGCCGCACGCAACGGCGGCGATATCCGCCGCATGGGCATTACCGGTTTCTGCTGGGGTGGCCGCATCAGCTGGCTCTACGCCGCGCACAATCCGCAGCTGCGCGCCGCCGTGGCCTGGTATGGACGGCTGACCGGCGACCGCACCCTGAAGCAGCAGAAGCACCCGATTGATATTGCCGTCGCGCTCAACGCGCCGGTTTTAGGACTCTATGGCGGACAGGACGAGAGCATCCCGCTGGAGAGCGTCGAGCAGATGCGACAGGCGCTGCATGCCGCCAATGCCACCGCCGAGATCATCGTCTATCCCGAAGCGGGTCATGCGTTTAATGCAGACTACCGCCCGAGCTACCATGCGGAATCGGCTCAGGATGGCTGGCAGCGGATGCTGACCTGGTTCAGACAATATGGTGTGACCTCGCAGTAACTGAAAAAGGGGCGCATCTGCGCCCCTTTTTTTGCCACCCGGACCCGCACCCCTACGCCGTCTCACCACGCAGTTTCTTCGCCGCCGTCACCATATTGGCCAGCGCCTGACGTGTTTCCGTCCAGCCGCGCGTTTTCAGGCCGCAGTCCGGGTTTACCCACAGACGCGCTGCCGGAATCCGTTTTGCGGCCTTCTGCAGCAGGGCTTCTATCCACTCAACGCTGGGAACGTTAGGCGAGTGAATGTCATAGACGCCGGGGCCGATTTCATTCGGATAGTCGAAATGCTCAAACGATTCCAGCAGCTCCATATCGGAGCGCGAGGTTTCAATGGTGATGACATCGGCATCCAGCGCCGCAATGGCATCCATGATGTCGTTGAACTCGCAGTAACACATATGGGTGTGAATCTGGGTGTCATCCTGCGCCACGGCCGCAGTAAGCCGGAACGCCTCTACCGCCCAGGTCAGGTAGGCGGCCCACTCCGACTGGTGCAAAGGCAGGCCTTCACGCAGAGCCGGTTCATCTATCTGAATAATCCCGATTCCCGCCTTCTCCAGATCTTTCACTTCATCACGCAGCGCCAGCGCGATCTGCTTTGCGAGGGTTTCCCGTGACACATCTTCACGCGGGAACGACCAGCAGAGGATGGTGACCGGGCCAGTCAGCATCCCTTTAACCGGCTTGTCGGTCAGCGACTGCGCATAGCTGGCCCACTCCACGGTGATCGCCGCCGGCCGGCTGATATCCCCGATGATGACCGGCGGTTTCACGCAGCGGGAACCGTAGCTCTGCACCCAGCCGTTCTGGGTGAAGACAAATCCCTCCAGATGCTCGCCAAAATACTCCACCATGTCGTTGCGTTCCGCTTCACCGTGAACCAGCACATCCAGCCCCAGCCGCTCCTGTTCGGTAATGGCCTGCCTGATATGTGCCGCGATGCCGGTGCGATAGTGGCTGCTGTCGAGACGGCCCTGCTTAAAGTCGAGGCGCAGGCCACGGATCTCGGTGGTCTGTGGAAAAGAGCCGATGGTGGTGGTGGGCCAGGCCGGCAGTCTGAAACGCTGACGCTGCAGGGCAGCCCGCTCAGAATAGGCGCGCTGGCGCTGACTGAGCTGTGGCGTGATGGCCTGCAGACGCTGGCCCACTGCGGCATTGTGCACGCGGCGCGAGTGCGCACGGGCGCGCACCGGGGCACTCCAGGCCTCCAGCGACGCCGCATCGTTCTGGTTCAGTGCGTGAGTGAGCAGCGAAAGTTCAGCACACTTCTGCAGGGCGAAAGCGAACCAGCTTTTGACCTCATCATCCAGACGGGTTTCCACGCTGAGATCGATCGGGCTGTGCAGCAGCGAGCAGGAGGAGCCGATCCAGACCTGTTCCCGCTGTGCAATCACAGGTTGCAGACGGCTGAACCAGCGGCTGAGATCGGCGCGCCAGACGTTACGCCCGTTGATCACCCCGAGTGACAGCAGCCAGCTGGCGGGCAGTTGCTGATTCAGCTGCTGGAGGTCATCGTGGCCATGAACCAGATCGACATGCAGGCCCTGCACCGGCAGTGCGCGAATCACCTCAATGTTCTGTCCGATGCTGTCAAAGTAGGTGGTCAGCAGCAGTCTGCTGTGACCCTGCAGCGCGTCATACGCCGGTTTGAAGGCGTCGCGCCACGCCTGCGGCAGTTCCAGGGCCAGGGCCGGTTCATCAATCTGCACCCATTCGATGCCCCGTCTGGCCAGTTCTGCCAGCACCTGCTGGTAGACGGGCAGAATCGCCTCCAGCAGCGACAGGCGCTCGAACGGCTCACCTTTCACTTTACCCAGCCAGAGATAGGTTACAGGCCCCAGCAGCACCGGCTTGATGTTGTGACCCAGCGCCAGCGCCTCATCGACCTCGTCCAGCAGCTGAGTCCAGGTCAGTTTAAACCGCTGTCCCCGGGTAAATTCCGGCACCATGTAGTGATAGTTGGTGTTAAACCATTTGGTCATCTCTGCCGCGGCGGCGGGTTCACCGCTGGGGGCTCGACCGCGGCCCAGGCGGAACAGGGTGTCCAGGTCAACGCTGCCCTCCGGGTTCTGATGGCGTGCGGGCACGTTGCCCAGCATCAGGCTGGTGGTCAGCACATGATCGTACCAGGCGAAATCGCCGACCGGCAGCAGATCGACACCCGCCGCTTTCTGCTGTTGCCAGTGGCGGGCGCGCAGTTCACGGCCCACCGCCAGTAAGTCCTGCTGCGAAATATCGCCCGCCCAGTACTGCTCCAGTGCTTTTTTCAGTTCCCGGCGCAGGCCAATACGGGGAAAGCCGAGGGTGTGGTTCAGGATAGTCATGTGCTGTTCTCCAGATAATCTTTCACGCTGGCTTTTACAGGCAGCCAGAGAGGTTTAGCCGTCCAGATGTTTACACTGCTATAATCTGCGGGTACTGTATGTGGCTCAAGCGCAATATGTTCATTTTCGATGTGAAGGACCCTCATGATCGAACTCAAGCACCTGCGGACGCTTCAGGCTCTGCGCAACACGGGATCGCTGGCGGCGGCGGCGGCCCAGCTTCACCAGACGCAATCGGCGCTCTCTCATCAGTTCAGCGACCTGGAGCAGCGGCTGGGATTCCGCCTGTTCGTGCGTAAAAGTCAGCCGCTGCGGTTTACGCCGCAGGGCGATATTCTGCTGCAGCTGGCAGAGCAGGTGTTGCCGCAGATCCAGCACGCCCTGCAGGCGTGCCATGAGCCGCATCAGACCACGCTGCGGGTGGCGATCGAGTGTCATAGCTGTATTCAGTGGCTGACCCCCGCGCTGGATAAATTCCGTCAGAGCTGGCCGCAGGTGGTGATGGATTTCAAATCGGGCGTGACCTTTGATCCTCAGCCCGCTCTGCAGCAGGGTGAGCTGGATGTGGTGCTGACCTCCGATATTCTGGCGCGCTCCGGCCTGTTCTACTCCCCGATGTTTGATTATGAAGTGCGGCTGGTGCTGGCAACGGATCATCCGCTGGCGCAGGTGGAGCAGATTGCCCCGGAAGATCTGGCTGATGAGGTGTTGATGATCTATCCGGTGCAGCGTCAGCGTCTGGATATCTGGCGTCACTTCCTGCAGCCTGCTGGCGTCAGCCCGGCACTGAAAAGTGTCGATAACACCCTGCTGATGATTCAGATGGTTTCCGCGCGCATGGGTATCGCGGCACTGCCGCACTGGGTGGTGGAGAGTTTTGAGAAGCAGGGTCTGGTCGTGACCCGCACGCTGGGTGAGGGGCTCTGGAGTCGTCTTTACGCCGCCGTGCGCGAAGGTGAACAGCGGCAGCCGGTGCTGGAAGCCTTTATCCGTTTTGCCCGTCAGCACGCCTGTGAGCATCTGCCGTTTGTGCGTGATGCTGCGCTGCCCGGTGCGGTGTTGCAGCGGTAACCGGTCGGGCACAAACCTGCGCGGACGCCGGCAAAATCCCCTATAATGCGCAGCCTGTCGACTGACCATGAGAAGATCTCACCATGACTAATAACGATATTCTGCGCAGCGTGCGCTACATGCTTAATCTGAGCGATGCCGGAATGGTGAAGATTTTTGCGCTGGCGGAATGTGAGGTACCCGAGACGGATATTCAGGCGTGGCTGAAAAAAGATGACGACGCCGCGTTCCGTCCCTGCCCTGATGTGCTGATGGGGTATTTTCTGAATGGCCTGATTTTTTACCGTCGTGGTAAAAGCGAAGAGGCGCCTGCCCCGTCGATCGAGCGCAAAATGAATAACAATATCTTCATGAAGAAACTGCGTATCGCGTTCGATCTGAAAACGACCGACATTCCTGACGTGCTGAAGCGCGCGAACTTTACCGTGTCGCAGGCGGAAGTAGGAGCGATTTTCCGCAAGCCCGACCATAAGAACTACCGCGAGTGTGGCGATCAGATTCTGCGTAACTTCCTGAAAGGGCTGGCGATGATCCAGCGTCCGAAGAGTGATAAGCCGGCTTAATCTCTGATCGCTTCTGGCCCCTGCGTGGTCAGAGGTGGCGCATCTGATCGCAAAGAAAGCCTGCATCCATGCAGCGCGGCCTCGCCATCCCTGGCTCGGACGCTTTGCTCCTCAGCTGCGCCACCCCTTCCCTCCCGCTTCATCAGGGCTTTGACAAGAGCAGCACCGGGCCAGCCATGCGGCGGACGCTTTACTTCTCAGCCTGCCATTCCCTCCTTCATGCTCGCGCTGAGCCACGCATTTAACAGCGATGGGGCTGTTGCGCCTCCAGGCTTTACTACCCTTGCATCACTCCTTCATGCTCGCGCTGAGCCATGTATTAAACAGCGATGAGGCTGTCACGCCTCATGGGCTGGCGCGTCAGAAGAGCGAAGCGTCCGGGCCAGGGATGGCCCGGCCGATCCACAGGGAGGTGAGATTCCTTCGCGATCGGACGCGCCAGCCCGGGAGGCCTCACCTGACCCACAGCCACTGATTAGGCGCGATTCTCCTTTAAGATCGGCTGCTGCGCCCCACCACCCAGCGCTTATGCACCCACAGCGAGGCGAGGATCACCAGCGCACCCGCAATAAAGCTCGGCCAGTGCGGTTTCTCCTGCCAGATTGCCAGATTCACCAGCAGCCCGGCGGGAACGTGCATGTTATTCATAATGCCCAGCGTGCCGGCATCGACCTGCGTTGCACCATAGTTCCACATAAAATAGCCCAGACCGGAAGCCGCAACGCCCAGCCAGACCAGAATGCCCCACTGCAGGGAGGTGGTCGGCAACTTCTGCGGATTACCCCAGGCGCACCACGCGATCACGGCAATCACGACCGCACCCAGATAGAACCAGGAGAAGGCGGTGTGCTGCGGCATCGGACGGGTCTCCTGCAGACGCTTATACCCAACCATTCCCGCCGCAAAACAGATGTTTGCCAGCTGCACTAACAGCAGCCCGAACCAGAAATGATCGCTGACTTTGTCATAACGGATAATCGCCGCACCGGCCACCGCCAGCAGCGCACTGAACACATAACCGATGCGCAGCGGACGACGGCTGATCAGATCGTAAATCAGCGTCACGTACAGCGGCGTCATCACCGTAAACAGCAGGAATTCTGAAACGCTCAGATAGAGATAGGCTTCAAAACTCAGCAGATACATCACCCCGAGCTGCAGCATCCCCACCAGCATATAAAGCAGCAGCGTTGAAGGGCGGTAGCCGCGCCAGCGCAGGAAAGGCAGGAAGACCAGCGCAGCCAGCGCCAGACGCATCAGAACGGAAAACCAGCTGTCCACCTGCCCGGCAAGGTATTCGCCAATCAGACTGAACGAAAAGGCCCACAGAATAGTGGTAATAATTAATAAGAACACGGTCATGACCCTGAAATTAACAGGCCGTCAGTGTAAACAATGTGCTGCCATCAGGCTGTGAAATCTGGTTGACATCTGACTATAAAACATTCGATCAGAATCTTTAAGCAGCGGACCGTTTACACAGACTGACATAACTGTCGACAGAACCGCTTTTCCGCCAGACAAAATGCGCGAAATGATCCATCAGGTGAACACTTTCGCTCTCAACTGTAATAAAACTGTAACAAATGTGTCATCCATCACAGTAACGCTGCGCAACTAACACTATTCTTTGCGCGAAATGGAACATCGGATGGCCATTTTCTCCTCTTTTCCTGCTTCAACCTGCCGGGAATTCAAAAACCATAATGTGCCCTGGAGGGCCTCACTGATGCTGAGCATTTTTAAACCTGCGCCACGCCAGCCACAGGTGGCAGAGGATCGTGTCGATCCCCTCTACCGTCGTCTGCGCTGGCAAATTTTCATCGGGATCTTCTTCGGTTATGCCGCCTACTATCTGGTCAGAAAAAACTTTGCGCTCGCGATGCCCTATCTGGTCGAGCAGGGTTTTTCGCGGGGCGATTTAGGGTTTGCCCTGTCGGGCATCTCCATCGCCTACGGCTTTTCAAAATTCATCATGGGATCGGTGTCGGACCGCTCAAACCCGCGCGTCTTCCTGCCGGCTGGCCTGATTCTGGCCGCGGCGGTGATGCTGATCATGGGATTTGTGCCCTGGGCGACCTCCAGCATCATGGTGATGTTTGTACTGCTGTTTATCTGCGGCTGGTTTCAGGGGATGGGCTGGCCGCCGTGCGGACGCACCATGGTTCACTGGTGGTCACAGAAGGAGCGCGGCCGGATCGTCTCGGTCTGGAACTGTGCCCATAATGTGGGCGGCGGTATTCCCCCGCTGCTGTTTCTGCTGGGCATGGCGTGGTTTAACGACTGGAAAGCGGCGCTCTACATGCCCGCTTTTGGCGCGATTGCCATTGCGATTCTGGCCTTTGCGCTGATGCGCGATACCCCGCAATCCTGTGGCCTGCCGCCGATTGAAGCGTATAAAAACGACTATCCGCCCGACTACGATGCCAGCCATGAAGAGGAGCTGACGGCAAAGCAGATCTTCATGAAGTACGTGCTGCCGAACAAGCTGCTGTGGTACATCGCGCTGGCCAACGTGTTTGTCTATCTGCTGCGCTACGGCATCCTCGACTGGTCTCCGACCTATCTCAAAGAGGTGAAACACTTCACGCTGGATAAATCCTCCTGGGCCTACTTCCTGTATGAATATGCGGGGATACCGGGGACGCTGCTCTGCGGCTGGATGTCGGATAAAGTGTTCCGCGGCAATCGGGGGGCGACCGGGGTGTTCTTTATGACGCTGGTCACCGTCGCGACCGTCATCTACTGGCTCAATCCGGCGGGTAACCCCGGCGTCGATATGGCCTGTATGATCGTGATTGGCTTCCTGATCTACGGTCCGGTGATGCTGATTGGTCTGCACGCGCTGGAGCTGGCCCCGAAAAAAGCGGCAGGAACGGCAGCGGGCTTTACCGGCCTGTTCGGTTACCTGGGTGGGTCGGTGGCCGCCAGCGCCATTGTCGGTTACACCGTCGACTACTTCGGCTGGAATGGCGGCTTCCTGGTGATGATCGCAGGCTGCGTGCTCGCCGTTATTCTGCTGCTCCTGACCATGGTCAGCGAACACAGACACAAACAGAAAATCGCCTGACGGCATAAAAAAAGGGCCGGATAACCGGCCCTTTTCATTCATCTGCTTATGCGAGGTAGAGTGCGCGCAGCGTCTGCGGCACCGCATCATCCGCATTTGATCCAATCACTTCCAGCGCCGGCAGCGTATCTTTCAGCCGCTGATGAGCGTTCTGCATGATACAGCCCTTACCCGCCATGCTCAGCATCTCCACATCGTTCATGCCGTCGCCAAAGGCGATACAGCTTTGCAGCGAATGACCCAACTGCTTCGCCACGGCTTCCAGCGCATGCCCCTTCGACACGCCGCCCGCCATGACCTCCAGACAGGTAGGTAATGAGAAGCTGACGTTAACGCGGTCACCCCAGCGCGCTTCAATGGCCTGCTCCATCGGGATCAGATGTTCAGGGTTTTCGCAGGTGAAGAAGACTTTGCTGATGTTATCGGTTGGCAGCAGACCTGGCTCATAGACCTGATAATTGAATACCGACTCGCGGAAGTAATCCTGTTCCGCCGGACTTGAGCGGCTGACAAACCACTCATCATCCCGGTAGACGTGAGTCAGGATTTCGTTGTGGTGATATTGCAGGCCAAACAGATCGCTGGCGATGTCGGCATCCAGATTGTGACTGAAGACCAGTTCGCCCGCCGCGTTGTGAACGCGCGCGCCGTTTGAAGTGATCATATAAGCCGGAATCGCCAGGCTGTCGCGCATCTGTCCGACATCGATATGATGACGGCCGGTCGCGAAAACGAAGTGAATATCTCTGGCGACCAGCTGCTGCAGCGTTTCGCGTGCAAATGGGGTCAGGCGATGTTCGGGAGAAAGCAGCGTGCCATCCAGGTCGGATGCAACGATGTGGTACATGAAAACCTCGGGTATCGGAGTCTGCCGGCTTTCGCCGGTCGGATAAATAACGTCAGTGATGCGCTGAAAAGAAGTCGACCACTGCATTGAGCGCTTCGGCACGCATCGCGTCTTTTTCAAACAGGATCTCATGACGCGCGCCGTTGATCACCCGCGGCGTGTTGCCCTCACACGGATGACCCGCCGCAGCCATCGCGGCACAAAACAGGTCCTGTGAACGGTTATCGACCACCCGATCCTCGCTGGCCTGTAACACCAGCAGCGGCGTGGTGATCTTATCCACCTGGCTGATGATGTTACGACCGGCATGGATGCCTTCGCGCACCCAGTGATAGGTCGGCCCGCCAACGCGAATCGCCGGATCATCAGCATAAAAGCGCAGGTTACGCCGGTAACGCTCAGCACTGTGCGTCAGCCGGTTGATGCCAAACGGATGCGCGCGCCAGCGTCCGGTGCCGAGCGCATAGCCATCGCGCACCGCCGGGCGTTTCTCCGCCCAGTCGAGTATCCGGTGGGTCAGGAAGGCGGGCAACGGCAGCGCAATACCAAACATCGGGGCCACCAGGGCAACCGCATGAAAAGCCTGCGGCTGCCGCGCCAGAAACAGCGTTAATATTGCGCCCCCCATCGAGTGAGCCAGCGCATAACGCTGCTGATAGTGTCCGCTGACGATCTCTTTCAGATAGAGGGTTTCGAGATCGTCGACATAGTGGGTAAATTCCACCACGTGGCCACGGTGTGAGTCCTCCAGCAGACGATCGGAGCGCCCCTGGCCGCGATGATCGAGGATCACCACATCGAAGCCACAGTGAAACAGATCGTAGGCCAGCTCGGGGTATTTGATGTAACTCTCAATGCGGCCGGGCACAATCAGGATGACACGCGTATGTTTCGGTGACGTGAACCGGACGTAACGTAATGTCAGATTGCCGACGCCGGTAAACTCACGCTCTTCACGGCTGTGCCAGAAGTCGAGCAGCGGACCGGTTGCAAAGGCAGCAAAGGCTTTTTCGCGTCGCAGCCAGCTGGCTTTGTGTGGATTCATTCGCCCTCCTGATGACCGGATAAAGAGTCCCTGTTGCCGTACGCAGGCCGTAGCGCCGCGCTTATTTCTGGCGTATTGTGTCACACTTCCGCCCCTAAAGAGAGCGCAACCCATGACCATCGAATGGTGGCTGACCTATCTGCTCACCACCACAATTCTCAGCCTGTCGCCCGGCTCCGGCGCGATTAACACCATGAGTACCGGCATCAGCCACGGCTATCGCGGCACGGTGGCCTCCATCTCCGGCCTGCAGGTCGGGCTGGCACTGCATATTGTGCTGGTAGGCATCGGGCTGGGCGCGCTGTTTTCCCAGTCGCTGCTCGCCTTTGAGATTCTGAAATGGGCCGGTGCGGCCTATCTGGTCTGGCTAGGTATACAGCAGTGGCGCTCAGCGGGCGGTATCGACCTGGACGCGGTCGCTAAAGCGATGCCGCGCCGTCGCCTGTTCAAACGTGCCGTGCTGGTGAACCTGACCAACCCCAAAAGCATCGTCTTTCTGGCGGCGCTCTTCCCGCAATTTATTCAGCCGCATCAGCCGCTCTTTATGCAGTATCTGGTGCTGGGCGTGACGACCGTAGTGGTCGATATCATCGTGATGATTGGCTACGCCACGCTGGCAACCCGCATTGCGGGCTGGATTAAAGGGCCAAAACAGATGAAGCTCATGAACCGCATTTTCGGCGGACTGTTTATGGCGGTCGGCGCCCTGCTGGCCAGCGCCAGGAAGATCGCCTGATCCTGACGCGCCGGCCCGCCAGGGCCGGCGCGTCAGGGCCGGCGCGATCGCTTCTCTTTCATCACACCGCCGGCACGGCACGCAGCACGATGATGCCCGGCACTGACCGCATATATTCCCTGAACGGCGCATCGACAACCCGGCGGTTTTCAGCCCGCGAGGAGGCGTTCCTGAACCACAACCGGCCATCGTGCCGGACGGCAATCCCCACATGTGAGACATCCAGCCCCGCCGCGGGCGTGTAAACCCCGACGTAATCGCCATTCTGAATCTGGTTAAGCAGCCGGGGCGTAAGGGCGCGGGCCGGAATGTAAGTGATCGGACGCGGCATCACGCCCAGACCCGGCACTTTTTCTGTTCCGCTGGCCTGACGATTGAGTGGCTTCATCACCGTCACCGCCGCCGGGCTCAGTGTGCGGGTGACGTCATCGGCAATCGGCGGGCTGTCAGCAGCCCAGTCGGAAAAAAAGTGGCGCCGTTTCAGGTAGCTGACCTCGCCATCCCGATAACGGGTGCGGATAAGGCTGGCTTCAAAGCTGGGGCGATCGTGGCTTTGGCTCAGCGCCTGCACATAATCCAGCAGCGTAAAGCAGTCCACCCCGTAGAGGTTGATCACCAGCGCTTCGGGCGTCGCAGGCGAGCCGATCAGCGTATGGGCCTGATAAGGTGTCCCGAGAAAAGCCGCAGAGATCCGGCTAATCCTGTCACCCTGCGGCAGGCCGGGCGCAGGAAGCTGCGCCAGCATCGACGTCACCTTATCCGTCCGGATCGGCTGCGATGCCGGATAACGGGTCGCCGCTGGCGACATGCAGGCGCTGATGCCCGCACTCATTAACAGCAGCAGCAGCGCTTTCATTCTCATCATCCTGTTCCTGCAAAAATATGCCCGGTTACCGACCTTACCAGAGGTGATGCCTCGGTGGATTAACACCGGGTGACGATTGAGTGACGGTTAAGGTAACGGGATAAACGGTGGAGCAGAGTGTGATCGCTGTCACATGAGGAAGAGACGACGGGAGGTGAGAGCCATGCCGGACGCGCCTCGTGCACGCCGGCATCCGCGATGCTTAGCGGGAGATAATCAGATGGATGCCGAAACCGGCAAAGAGTACCCCTGCCATACCATCCACCCATTTTGCCAGGCGCTGATATTTCGCACGCATCCACGGCAGGGCAAAGATTGCCGCCACCAGCGCAAACCAGGCAAAAGTTTCTGCGATGATCAGCAGGAACAGCCCCCAGCGCTCCGTCGCGCCGACATCATCCCCGACAAACAGCGAGAAGACGCTGCCGAAGTAGATAATCGCTTTGGGATTTGAGAGATTCGTCAGCAGCCCCTTGAGAAAGCTCATGCCGCGTTTTGGCAACTCGACCACCGGCTCATCCTGCTGCGGCTGTTTATGGCGCTGACGTGCCGAGCCCATCAGCTGCCAGCCCATCCACAGCAGATAGAGTCCGCCACCGACCATGATGATCTGGTGCAGCCAGGCCATTTTCTCCAGAATCAGATGCAGCCCCATCAGCGCCACTCCCGCCCAGACAACGATACCAAGCGTAATGCCCAGCACGCCCATCATCGCCTCTTTGCGTGAGCGGCTGGCAGCCGTCTGTGAGACGAAAAAGAAATCCGGGCCGGGGCTCATCAGCGCCACCAGGTGTACCAGCGCCACAGTGGCAAATAACATCAGCATAATCAGTGTCCTTTACTCTTCATCGAGATGCTCTTTGATCATCACCAGGAAAGGTTTGCCAAAGCGCTCCAGTTTGCGGTGACCCACGCCATTGACGCTGAGCATCTCTGACGCGCTGACCGGCATCTGTTCTGCCATTTCAATCAGTGTGGCGTCATTGAACACCACGTAAGGCGGAATATTCTCTTCATCGGCGATCGCTTTTCGCAGCTTACGCAGCTTGGCAAAGAGCTTGCGATCGTAGTTGCCACCGTGAAACTTCGCCGGACTGCTGCTCTTCGTCTTCGCGGTAATCAGGCGCGGCACCGCCAGCATCAGGGGGACTTCACCGCGCAGCACCGGGCGGGCAGCTTCGGTCAGCTGCAGCGCCGAATGCATGGCAATGTTCTGCGTGACCAGCCCCAGATGGATCAACTGACGTAACACGCTGACCCAGTGCTCGTGGCTCTGATCTTTGCCAAGTCCATAGACCGGCAGTTTGTCATGGCCCTGTTCCCGGATACGCTGATTGTTGGAGCCGCGCAGCACCTCCACGATATAGCCCATGCCGAAACGCTGCCCCACGCGGTAGATGCCGGAAAGCGCCTTCTGCGCCTCGACCAGACCATCATACCGTTTAGGCGGATCGAGACAGATATCGCAGTTATCGCACGGCTGCTGGCGCCCCTCACCAAAGTAGTTGAGCAGCACGAGGCGGCGGCAGGTCTGCGCCTCCGCAAACGCGCCCATGGCGTTGAGCTTATGGCGTTCAATATCCTGCAGCGGCCCCGGCACTTTCTCTTCCAGACACTTACGCAGCCAGGCCATATCTGCCGGGTCGTAAAGCATCATCGCCTCGGCGGGCAGGCCATCACGGCCGGCACGGCCGGTTTCCTGGTAATAGGATTCGATGTTGCGCGGGATATCAAAGTGAACCACAAACCGGACGTTGGGCTTGTTGATGCCCATCCCAAAGGCCACCGTCGCCACCACGATTTGCAGATCGTCACGCTGAAACGCTTCCTGCACTCTGGCGCGCTGTTCGCTGTCGATACCGGCATGATAGGCCCCGACGCTCAGCCCCCGGCTCTGCAGGCGCGCGGCGGTGTCTTCCACCTTCGCCCGGCTGTTGCAGTAGATAATGCCGCACTTGCCGCGCTGATCCTGCACGTAGCGCAGCAGCTGATCGGTGGGCTTAAATTTTTCCACCAGGGTGTAGCGGATATTGGGACGGTCGAAGCTGCTGATCTGGATCAGCGGGTCCTGCATGTGCAGCAGGTTAACGATGTCGTTACGGGTGGTTTCATCGGCGGTCGCGGTCAGCGCCATCACCGGCACCTCCGGGAAGCGTTCACGCAACCGGCCCAGCGCGCCATATTCCGGACGGAAATCGTGCCCCCACTGCGAGATACAGTGCGCCTCATCCACCGCCAGCATCACGGGCTGCCAGTGTGCCAGATTGTCGAGGAAGTTATCCATCATCAGGCGTTCAGGGGCGATGTAGAGCAGCTTCACCCGACCGGTGCGGCAGTCAGCCATCACCGTCTGCTGCTGTTCGCGCGTCATAGTGGAGTTGAGACACGCCGCGGCCACGCCGTTTGCCAGCAGCTGATCGACCTGATCTTTCATCAGTGAGATCAGCGGCGAGACCACCAGCGTCAGGCCTTCGCGCACCAGCGCCGGGATCTGATAGCAGAGCGATTTACCGCCGCCGGTGGGCATGACCACCAGACAATCGCGCCCGCTCAGCGCCTGATTGATGATCGTCTGCTGACCGGGACGAAACTGCTGGTAGCCGAAGGTATCCTGCAATACCTGCTGCGCCAGCGCTTCCTGATTGAGAACTGCCGAGGTTGCCACGCGATTCCTGTCGTACGTTAGGGATTAGAACAAGTCGTTGAGCGTTACACCCACACCCAGACGCGTCTGGCGATGGTTGTAATCGATCAGTGATTCACCGTAGCCGCTGAACACCTGCGTATAGAAGCGGACATGCTCACTGATTGGGTAGCTCCAGGCCATCGTCGCACCGCCATAACCGCTGTTCCAGTTATAGTTGCCTTCAACGCTGAAGATACTGTCGCCCAGCTTATAGCCCAGCCGGGTGCGGTAATAACCCATATATTTGGTGATATCGGGGTTGTCGTCATTATTTGCCCCGTCCGGGATGCGATACCAGGGTTTGATCTCCGCCAGGAAGTTCCCGTTCTCCGCCATCAGCCGCGCATAAACGCGGTTCCAGCTGCGCGAAGTGGGATCGCTGCGCCCGTTAGACTCATGATTCAGACCCAGTTCGACATCCCGCAGTGTCCAGCCACCCAGCGAAAAATCCGTGGCCCAGCCAAGGAAAATCTGCGGCTCATAATTGGTCTCACGGAAGGGCGAGGATTCACCGCGATTCGACAGCTGCCACCAGGAGCGCTGGGTGTAAGAGGCGGCCAGCACCGAGTTATCACCCAGAATACCGCGCCACAGCGGAAACGCCAGGCTGAGCTGGAATTTCACTTCATCTTTGCGGGCATTTTCTCCCCAGTTATAGGAGGAGATCGCCTCTTTATTCAGGTCGCTGGTGTAGGTGTAGAGCAGATAGTTGTTCTCGTAAGGATAGAGAACAAACGGATTATCATGCTTCTCCAGCAGGTTAGCAATGATGCTGCCCTGAACCTGTGGCGCGTCATGAACCTCTTTGATCTGAGCTTCATCTGCCTGCGCCAGCGCAGGAATTATCAACATTGCCGCCAGCAAGGCGCGATGCTTACGCATAAAATTCTCCGGTGAGCGCTGCGTATCAAAACAACTGAAAGGGTGTCGTAAAAAGCAGGCCATTCTACACGCAAATGGCAGTGAGCAAGAGTGCTGATTTCTTAAACTGGAAACCCCCTCGCAGGCGGCATAGAATACACAACTCATTCAGATTGCGCGCCCCTCTGGCCCGATTTTTTCAGGACACATCATCATGTCATCACCCGTGCTGACACCGCAGGACGCTCGCCAGCTGGTCGGCGAAATTTTCGTTTATCACATGCCCTTCAATCAGGCGCTGGGTCTGGAACTGATGCGCCTGGAGGCGGACTACGCCGAAATCAGCTTTGCCAACAAAACCATGCTGGTGGGCAACCAGGCACAACAGATCCTGCACGGCGGGGTGATCGCGTCGGTTCTGGATGTGGCGGCTGGCATGGTCTGCGTCAGTAACGCACTGACCCGCCAGGAGAGCATCAGCGAAGCCGAGCTTCGCCAGCGTCTCTCCCGCATGGGCACCATCGATATGCGCGTTGACTATCTGCGCCCCGGACGCGGCGAGCGCTTTACTGCCACCAGCAGCCTGCTGCGTGCCGGTAACAAAGTCGCCGTGGCGCGCGTCGAGCTGCACAACCAACAGGGCGACTATATCGCCACGGCAACCGCCACCTATCTTATCGGCTAAGCACGCCATCTGAATCTCATATGAATACGCAACAAACCCGCCAGGGCGTGGGTTTCGCCCTGGGGGCTTACTTTATCTGGGGCATCGCGCCAGCATATTTCAAACTGGTGAAGCAGGTTCCGGCCACGGAAATCATGACGCACCGGGTTATCTGGTCTGCGCTGTTTATGCTGCTGCTGATTACGCTGAGCCGCAGCTGGCCCGTCGTACGCAGCGTGTTATCTCAGCCAGCAAAAGTGCTGATGCTGGCGCTGACCGCGCTGACCATTGGCGGCAACTGGCTGCTGTTTATCTGGGCGGTGAATAATCAGCATATGCTGGAAGCCAGCCTGGGATACTTTATTAATCCGCTGATTAATGTGGTGTTCGGCATGCTGTTTCTGCGCGAGCGTTTCCGTCGTCTCCAGTGGCTGGCGGTGCTGCTGGCCACCCTCGGCGTGCTGGTACAGCTGTGGCAGTTCGGTTCGCTGCCGGTGATTGCGCTGGGGCTGGCGCTGAGCTTCGCCCTGTATGGTCTGGTGCGTAAAAAGATTCAGGTCGATGCTCAGAGCGGCATGCTGATTGAGACCCTGTGGCTGTTCCCCCTGGCGGCCATCTATCTGTTCGGCTTTGCCGACAGCCCTACCAGCCATCTCTCCGCTAACCCGCTGAGTCTCAACCTCAGGCTGGTCGCGGCAGGGATTATCACCACCATTCCGCTGATGCTGTTTGCGGCGGCCTGCAGCCGGCTGCGTCTCTCCACGGTTGGCTTCTTTCAGTATCTCGGCCCGACCCTGATGTTTATCCTGGCGGTCGTTTTCTACGGGGAAACCATTACGCCAGACAAGATGGTCACCTTTGGCTTCATCTGGCTGGCGCTGCTGGTGTTTGTCTGCGATGCGGTGGCGTTTTCATTCCGCACCCGTGCGCGCGTAGCGTGAAATAAAGCGCGCCATCGCCGGACCGGTCAGCAGGATGGTGAACAGACGCAGCGTCTGTAACGCCATCACAAAAGCCATGTTGACCTGGGTGCCCGCGGCAATAATCGCCACCGTGTCCAGCCCGCCCGGACTGGTGGCGAGATAGGCGGTCATCAGATCGATATCCAGCATCTGCGTCAGCATCCACGCCAGCCCGCCACACAACAGCATCAGCCCGAAGATGGAGGCGAGCATCTGCGGCAGCGTGCGCAGCGCCAGCAGGAAAATCGGACGGGTGAACCGGAGCCCGACACTCCAGCCGATCAGCGCGTAGGCCAGAGCCAGCAGCCACTCCGGCACCTGGAGTACCGCAACACCGCTGCCGTTCAGTGCTGCCCCCGCCAGCGCGGGCAGCAACAGCGCCCCCGACGGGATGCGCAGCCGGGTGCCCAGCCACGCGCCCGCCAGCATCACCGCCAGCGTGATGACAAAGCCGCGATTCAGGGCGGGAAACCAGAGCAGCGAGACGCTGTGTGCCTCATCCCCCAGGCCGATACGTGCCACCAGCGCCGCCGCCGAGGCGACAAACAGCACCCGCAGATACTGCATGAACGCCACCAGCCGCACGTCGGCCCCAAAGTCGCCCGCCATCGCCACCATGGCGGATGCGCCACCCGGTGACGATCCCCAGGCACCGGTCGGGCCAGGCAGCTGACTGAAACGCACCAGCAGAAAACCCGATACGCCGCTGGCCGCCAGGGTCAGCAGCAGCACCGCCAGCACCACCGGCCACTCCTGAATCAGCGGCGTCAGAATCGACAGCGACAGGCTCTGTGCAATCATGCAGCCCAGTACCGCCTGCGCCAGCAGGAACAACCGCCTGTCGATGCGCAGCGTTGCGCCTGATAACCCCATCACCACGCCGACCACCATCGGGCCCAGCAGCAGCGCCGCGGGCACCTGAAAGTGGTGCAGCAGCGTCCCCAGCAGGACCGACACCAGCAGCAGCAGCGCCCACTGCGCGCGTAAGGATAAAGCGTCCATAAAAGTTAATTATTTGTAAAAACAAGGGGAACAGAGTACGCAGAAATGGCGACGGGAGCCAGCAGAACGGGCCATCGACGATGGCCCGGAACGTTTTTACAGCCAGTTTTTACGTTTGAAGTAGAGATAGGGTGCCAGGCCCGCCAGGATCATCAGGCCAATCGCCGCCGGATAGCCAAAGCTCCACTTCAGTTCCGGCATAAACTCGAAGTTCATCCCGTAGCTGGATGCCACCAGCGTCGGCGGCAGGAAGACGACGGAGACCACCGAGAAGATCTTGATGATGCGGTTCTGCTCGATGTTGATAAAGCCCATCGCGGCCTGCATCAGGAAGTTGACCTTCTGGAACAGCGATTCGTTGTGCGGCAGCAGCGACTCGATATCGCGCAGGATTTCACGCGCCTGCTCCAGCTGGTTGCCCGGCAGACGCGCTTTGCGCACCAGGAAGTTCAGGGCGCGCTGGGTATCCATCAGGCAGAGACGCACTTTCCAGCCGATATCTTCCAGCTCTGCCAGGCGGGACAGCGCCTGATCGTACTCTTCGCCCTGCTGACCTTCCATAATCACCCGGCTGAGTTTCTCCAGCGCGCTGTAGATGTTTTCGATCTCATCCGCCAGCTGTTCGATTTTGGTCTCGAACAGGTCGAGCAGCAGCTCAAACGCGTTGCCGTCGATCAGGGTCTGGTTTCGGGCGCGCATGCGGTAGAGACGGAAAGCGGGCAGTTCGCGTTCGCGCAGGGTATAGAGGCGGCCTTCACGGATGGTGAACGCCACCGTGGAGTTACCGGCGTGGTCGTCCGCATCTTCATAAAAGAAGAAGGAGTGGATGTGCAGACCATCTTCATCTTCGAAGAAACGCGCCGACGCCTCGATATCTTCCAGCTCAGGTCGGGTTGCCAGGCTCTGGCCCAGCTCACACTGCACCCGGTCACGCTCGCCCTCTTCCGGCTCGATCAGATCGACCCAGACGGAGGTGGTCAGCTTGTCGTTTTCGTCTTCCAGCTCCAGTCGCGTCAGGCGGCTGTGGTCCAGTTTAAATGCGCTCAGCATAGCAATACTCCCCATTGCAGACTAAATGGGACAAGGCAATCCGCCGTTCCTCGACACAGAACGGGCGGCCTGAACACGGAAACAGAGTTTCAAAGGTAAATCAGTGCTGACTCGTGCGACGGGATCAAAAAGGGAGGTCGCTGATAACCGCTAAGGCTACCCGCGTAAAGAGGTAGCCTTAGATGTTATGCCTGGTATCCAGGTCATTGAGCCAGCATCGACTGGGCGTGTCCAAGGCGTTGTCCTCTCATGATAATAGTGGGCGCATGTTACGCTGAGACGAAAAAGCCGTCAACCGCACGCTA
Source organism: Pantoea sp. GM_Pan_3 (assembly GCF_026541045.1). NCBI lineage: Bacteria > Pseudomonadati > Pseudomonadota > Gammaproteobacteria > Enterobacterales > Erwiniaceae > Pantoea > Pantoea sp. GM_Pan_3. The sequence goes on from NZ_JALNVA010000007.1 coordinate 40,018, forward strand.
AAGCGTTTCCAGCTTCGCGTAAGCCGCCACCAGCCACTTGATTCCCTGCCCCTGAAACGCCACCTGCAGGCGGCTGTGCTCGCCGCTGCCTTCCAGGTTAATGATGGTGCCTTCACCAAATTTGGCGTGATGAACACGCTGGCCCAGCGAGAATCCGCTGTCATTTTTGGTCACCGGTGCCCCCATCCGCTGATGGCTGACCGGACGACTGACGCTGGCGCGCAGCCGCACTTCTTCAATGCACGTTTCGGGCAGCTCACCGATAAAACGGGAAGGACGGTGATACACTTCCTTACCATAGAGTCGGCGGGTTTCGGCGTAGGTCAGCGTCAGCTTGAGCATCGCTCGGGTGACGCCGACATAAGCGAGACGACGCTCCTCTTCCAGCCGGCCCCCCTCATCCAGCGACATCTGGCTCGGGAACATCCCCTCTTCCATGCCGACGATGAAGACCTGGCTGAACTCCAGCCCTTTTGCCGAGTGCAGCGTCATCAGCTGAACCGCATCCTGCCATTTGTCCGCCTGACCTTCGCCCGCTTCCAGCGCCGCATGAGATAAAAACGCCTGCAATGGCATCAGATCTTCATCTTCGTCCTGATAGCTGAACTGGCGGGTTGCCGTCACCAGCTCCTCAAGGTTTTCGATTCGCGCCTGACCCTTCTCGCCTTTCTCCTGCTCATACATCAGCCACAGACCGGAGTCTTTGATCACCCGATCGGTCTGAACATGAAGCGGTAATTCGGCGGTTTCGGTCGCCAGGGAATCGACCAGCTCACAGAAGCGTTGCAGCGCCGAGGCGGCCCGGCCAGCCAGCGCACGGGTTTGCAGCAGTTCGCGCGTCGCCTGCCACAGTGTCATCTGACGTTCGCGGGCAGTCTGACGCACCACGTCGAGCGTCCGATCGCCCACGCCGCGCGTCGGGGTATTGACCACACGCTCAAACGCCGCGTCGTCATTGCGGTTCGCGATCAGACGCAGATAGGAGAGCGCATCTTTGATCTCCTGACGTTCAAAGAAGCGCATGCCGCCATAAATCCGGTAGGGCATGCTGCTCTGCAGCAGCGCCTCTTCCAGCACACGCGACTGGGCGTTACTGCGGTAGAGAATGGCGCAGTCATTGAGTGCCCCGCCGTTCTCCATCCAGACCTTGATGCGGTTAACCACGAAGCGCGCTTCATCCAGCTCATTGAAGGCGCAGTAGATAGAGATCGGTTCCCCATCGCTGCCATCGGTCCAGAGCTCTTTACCCAGCCGGCCATTGTTATTGGCGATCAGGGCGTTGGCGGCTTTCAGGATGTTATTGGTTGAGCGGTAGTTCTGCTCCAGACGGATGGTTTCCGCGCCGGGGAAATCCTGCAGGAAGCGCTGGATATTTTCGACCTGCGCGCCACGCCAGCCGTAGATCGACTGGTCATCGTCACCCACAATGATCACCCGGCCGCTGTCACCCGCCAGCATCCGAATCCAGGCATACTGAATGTTATTGGTATCCTGGAACTCATCCACCAGCACGTTGGTAAAGCGTTCGCGGTAGTGATTCAGAATGTGCGGCTTGTTGAGCCATAACTCATGCGCGCGCAGCAGCAGCTCGGCAAAGTCCACCAGACCGGCGCGGTCGCACGCTTCCTGATAGGCCTGATAGATGCGCAGCCAGGTCTGCTCAATCGGATTGCCGTAGCTTTCGATATGCTTTGGCCGCAGGCCTTCATCTTTTTTGCCGTTGATGTACCACATGCCCTGGCGCGCAGGCCACTGCTTCTCATCCAGATTCATCGATTTAATCAGACGCTTAAGCAGGCGCAGCTGATCTTCACTGTCGAGGATCTGAAAGTCCTGTGGCAGACCGGCGTCAAGATGATGAGCACGCAGCAGGCGATGCGCCAGACCGTGGAAGGTCCCGATCCACATCCCGCCCTGGCTGGTGCCAATCAGCTGCTCAATACGGTGACGCATCTCCGCCGCCGCTTTGTTGGTAAAGGTCACCGCCATAATGGAATAGGGTGAACAGTTCTCTACCGACATCAGCCAGGCGATGCGATGCACCAGCACCCGCGTTTTGCCACTGCCCGCGCCTGCCAGCACCAGCAGGTTACTGCGCGGGGCTGCTACGGCCTCACGCTGATTGTCATTTAACCCATCGAGCAGTTCAGAAACGTCCATAAGCACCGGTTACCAAAGAGAAAACGCCGTCATCGCGCGCGGTAGTGCGCCTGCCACAGACAAGGCTGGCGGCAAAGCTGAAAGCGGCAACGACTGGATAAATTTACAGCCATTATAGCAGTGAGGTGAGTGATGCCAACCGCGAAATTTCGACATGCGGCAACAGGCGCGCGTCCGGGATATGCATCAGGTTGCCCTGCCGCAGGTTAATCCAGCACGCCTGCAGCCCGCCGCGCAGCGAACCCGCCACGTCAGTGGTGAGATCGTCGCCCACATGCAGGATATGGTGGGGGGCGATGGCAAGCCGCTGCGCCGCCAGCTGATACATATCCTGCCACGGCTTGGCGCGCCCGTCGGGCCCGGCGCGCAGAGTGAACTGAAAATAGCCGGCAATACCCATTTTTTCCGGGCTGGCGTTGCCGTTGGTGATCGCCACCAGCGGCACCTTCTCCGCCAGCGCTTTCAGCGTCTGATGGGTTTCCTCCGGCATCACAACCTGACTCCGCCACTGGTGGAAGACCGCCATCACCTCTGCCGCGCCCGCCGTGGCTTCCGCCGCAGAGAGGCCGATATTCAGCATCGCCAGCTCAACCGAACGGCGGCGCCACTCCGAAACGTCGTGAAAGATGTCGGGCTCTCGCTGCAACAGCTCATCACGCAGTTGCTGATAATCCTGCGGCGTAAAGTCGCGCAGCGCCGGATGAAAAGCCTGTAACGCGGCATGAGACTCCAGCGTGGTGCGGCGGATCACCGGGTAGTTATCGTAAAGCGTGTCATCAAGGTCGAAAGTCATGGCTTTGATGGCCGACAGCGGACGATAAAACTTCATTCGTTCTTTCCTCGTTTGGCGCGGGGATGCGCAGCGTCATACACCGAAGCCAGATGCTGGAAGTCGAGATGGGTATAGATCTGGGTCGTCGACAGGTTCGCATGCCCCAGCAGCTCCTGCACAGCGCGCAGATCGCCGCTGGATTCCAGCAGATGCGTTGCAAAGGAGTGACGCAGCTTATGCGGATGGATATGACTGGCGACGCCCTGGCGAATGCCCCATTCGGCGAAGCGCTTCTGCACGCTGCGCGGCGAGATGCGGTTGCCGCGCGTTGAAAGAAACAGCGCATCATCCTGACAGCCGAAGGTCTCACGCAGCGGCAGCCACTGTTCGATCCAGGTCACCGCCGTGCGGCCAATCGGCACCCGGCGCTCTTTACTGCCCTTACCCACCACCCACACCTCACCGGAATCGAGGTCAACGTGGCGGCAATCCATATTGACCAGTTCAGAGAGACGCAACCCGCCGCCATACATCACCTCCAGCATCGCCCGGTCGCGAACGGCCAGCGGATCGCTGAGATCGATCTCCAGCAGCTGATTCACTTCGTCAACGTCGATATTCTTCGGCAGATGGCGCGCTTTACGCGGCGTCATCACCCCTTTGGCGGGGTTAGCGGCGAGCATACCCTGACTGACCTGCCAGTCCAGGAAACTGCGCAGGGCGGAGAGACGCAGCGCAAGGCTGCTGGCCGAGAGTCCGGCGCGGCGGCTGCGCGCCGCCATACTGCGCACCTGGGCGGGCTCCAGCGCGGCCCAGCTGCTGAGCTTCATCTCATCCGCAATCGCGACCAGCGCAGCGAGCTGGCGCGCATAGCTGCTCTGGGTCAGCGGACTTAACTGGCGTTCCACTTTCAGGAAGCGCAGAAATCCGTCAACGGCCTCCTGCAGCGCGCTGCTCATGCGCGTTCAACCCAGCGCGACAGCAGACCTGGCATCATCTGTGACAGGTGCTGCAACAGCAGCGTTCCCATGCCTGACTGATAGTGCTGGCTGTCGCGGCTGCTGAAAATCAGCACGCCGAGGTCGCCCGCTTCGCCCATCAGCGACATCGCCACCGAGCCGATCGCTTTAGCCTGCGGCAGCAGCAGCAGCAGTTCCGGGCCGTTGATGTTGCCGAGATAGTGGTGCTGATGACCGAAACGCTGAATACGCAGCGGTTCGAAGGCCTGACGCGACAGGCTCAGCTGGAAGAAATCGGAGGGGGCACCCAGCAGCCATTTATCGCTGAACAGCCGCACGTTGGCGCCCGCCAGCCCCAGCTCTCGCGCCCAGCGATGCAGACGGTTGAGCATATCCTGCAGGGAGTCAGCCGCGGCCAGATGGCTCTCCAGCGACAGCAGACGATCAAACAGCTCATGGTTGGCGCTGGCCTGCTCCATCAGCAGCGTGATCTCCTCTTCCAGCCGCTGGATGTGGTTGCGCTGACGCGCCATATGCCACTCAACCAGCGAGACGCTGCCGCGAACCGGATGCGGCACGGCCATCTGTTCCACTTCGCGGGCGTTACGGATAAAGAAATCGGGATTCTGCCGCAGATAATCACTGACGGCCTGATCGTCCAGCAGAACCGAACTGTCAGCCTGCTCTTCGATATTTTTCATAGATGAATAAACCCATCGTAGACGTGTGTCGCAGGACCGGTCATGTAGAGCGGCTGTCCGGCCCCTTTCCAGGTGATATGCAGGGTTCCGCCGGGCAGATCGACACGCACTTTGGGTGCCAGAATGCCCTGCTGGATGCCGCATGCCACGGCAGCACAGGCGCCGCTGCCGCACGCCTGCGTTTCTCCCGCGCCGCGTTCGTAGACGCGCAGGCGGATGTGTTCGGGATTGACGATCTCCATGAAACCCACATTGACCCGCTCCGGGAAGCGCTCATGGCTTTCCAGAATCGGGCCCAGCAGTTCAACCTGTGCGGTTTTCACACTTTCAACCTGAATCACGCAGTGCGGATTGCCCATCGACACCGCGCCCAGCATCACCGTCTGTTCGGCCACGCGCAGCAGATAGAGGTTTTCCGCTTTGTTGGCACGGAACGGCACCTGCTGCGGCTCAAAGTTCGGTTCGCCCATGTTCACGCGCACCTGATCGTCCGGCGTCACGGTTAACACCATGCGGCCATTCTGGGTACTGACCCGGATATCGCTTTTGTTGGTCAGCCCTTTCAGCTGCACAAAGCGGGCAAAGCAGCGTGCGCCGTTACCGCACTGAGCCACTTCGCTGCCGTCGGCGTTGAAAATGCGGTAGTGGAAATCGAGATCGGGATCGTAGGGCGGTTCAACAATCAGCAGCTGATCGAAGCCGATCCCCAGATGACGATCGGCCAGCCGGCGGATCAATTCCGGCGAAAAGAAGACGTTTTGCGTCACCGCATCCACAACCATAAAATCGTTGCCGAGACCGTGCATTTTGGAGAACTGCATTTTTTGCTCCGCCGGGTAAGCCATCAGATTAGTTCGCTTTTACGCCTGAATTGCCGGTTACCAGCCCGCCCACATCGGCTTTAGAGGCGTCCGCTTTCTGGCGTTCGGTCGGCGCTTGTTGTTTCTTCGGCTGATCCTTCGGCGGGAAGTAAAGCGGCCCTTTCAGACCACAACCTGCAAGGCTGATTACTGCCAGTGTCATGGCAAACAGGCTTATCACTTTCTTCATTCTTTATGCTCTTCATGTCCTTTACCTGGATGCTTATCATCGCAGTTGAAGGTGGAAAAGCAACAGGAAATCCCCGCAAATAGCGTGAACCTGATAAGCGGTCAGGAAGCGCGCGGCCACCTGCTGAACGCAGGCAGCCGGTCGGCATCAGTGCACCTGATAGCGAGGCTGATAGTCGCTGTTGTCGTTGTCAGGCTGGCTGGTGCAGAGCTGGGTCAGCGTCTGACTGCGGAACGGTATCACCTGAAAACGCTCGCCGGTGTTCACTATCTGGTAGAACTGCGGCAGGTTAAAGTTGATGAAGCTCGACCCGTAGGTAAAGCGATCGTGCGAGGAGGAGTAGAACCGGCTGACGTCGCGCACCAGCTCCTCTTTGCTGCCTTCGCAGTGATGATAAACCTCAACCCGGTTGGACTCATCCAGGATGTAGATGTTGAAGCCCTGGTCGTCCGTCGTGTTCTCGAAAAAGAACTGAATAATGCCTTCGCTGGCATAGCCGTTGACCACCGGCGGCAGCGGCGTCTGGTTGGTTTCGACTTTGATCGACAGCCCGTGCAGCTTGTTATTGGAGATCGCGCCATAAAACTCCACCGCGTTTTCCAGCTTCTGCACGGAGACGCTCATGCGTTCAAAGAAGAGTCCCCAGGTCTGGCCAGCCATACGCAGCGCCTTGAAGCGGCCAGGCTCCTGACGCGTGCTGGAGAGGCGCAGCTCAATGCACTCGGACACCAGCTGCTGAACGCGCGTGCGAATCAGACCGCGCAGATGCTGGCTGTAGCAGAAGACTTCTACCGTGTCTGGCGGTGCGGCATCCTGGTGCATCTTGCCCAGAATGGTTTTCAGTCCCTCGATCATCGCCTGTTCACCGCTGAAGTGCAGGGTTCGCACCTCATTCCATGAGTTACGGTAGAGCAGGTCAATGCTGCCAATCAGACACTGCTGCTGCTGACCAAAGCTGAAGACATCGAGTTTGCGGAAGTCAAAATGCACCACCTGATTGCGGAAGGCCGCCGTCGGATCGTGCTCAAGGTTCACGATAATCGCCAGGTGACGAATTTCGCACGGGCTGTAGAGCGCTTTGGGCGTCGGCGCAGGCAGGCGCAGCGGGAAGTGGCTGGAGACGTCGTTAACCAGCTCCTGCAGGCGCGCCAGATCGCAGGTGTCATTGCCTTTGATATGCAGCCGGGTTTTGCGGGTCAGCAGGCCATTGAACCACGCCCACGCCACCAGCTTGTTCAGATAGCGGTTATATTCCAGCGGCTGATGGCTGATGATCGAATCCATATCCGGCGCCTGATTATAGAGATACCAGCCGGAGCGGTTGGCACGGCCAGGCGGCACATGAATAAAGGTCAGGTTCGGCTCAGAGAGATCGGGTGAAATCTGCGGGTTCACCAGCGTCACTTTGCCCGGCAGCGCCTCAAAGGCGGCATACAATTTACGGGTCAGCACGCCGATATCCTGCGGGCTGGCGCTCACGCTTAAATTGTTACGGCGGGCAAAGCGGATCAGGTTGCGATAGCTCTGCATCATCGCATCCAGCAGTTCATTGTGGGCTTCACGCACGCGCTCGATTTTCCACCCGGCGCGGTTATCCAGGATAGCGAGCTTCTCGTCGTTCCAGCCCCACTCTTTCACCAGCTGCGATAAAATTTCGCGACGCCAGCCGCTGCGCTGCGGATGGTCGTCCGTGCTGAGCTTTTCGCACACTTTAAGATAGAAACAGCGCCGCACCAGGTCGAGACGCGGCTGATCGTCGATGCTGGTCAGATAGTGTGTCACGCGCTCCAGCATCATGCAGTAAGGGTCCAGCCCGAAGCAGATGATTTCGCCATCGTGCAGACGTTGTTTAATGTCCATCGCCAGCAGCTGGGTGTTCGGATATTCCCAGCTGTAGGCTTCCAGCAGCAGGGTCTTCAGCACCGCTTTATAAGGCGAATCGATGCTCTTATAGAGCTGCCACAGGCTGGCACCGAAATACTCTTCCGCCGACAGGGTGCCAAGGCCGCCCAGATCGAGCCACTCGTTAGGCGTCAGCACCCCTTTGGCATAGAGCGACATCACGTAATCGTCGTAGTGATGCTCCTCTTCGCCCGGCACCATATTCCACAGGAGGCGTTTACCCGCCATACGCACCGCGGTGCGGTAAAACTCATCCAGCAGGAGAATGTGTTGCGTTGAGCCGCAATCTTCCCCGCCCAGACTGCCGCTTTCGTTGTGACGGAAGCGGTTCTCGTCGATCAGGAAGAAGCTCACTTCCACGCCCATCGAGACGCACCACTTCTGCAGCAGCGTGCATTTACGCTGCAGATTCAGGCGCTCTTCATTATCCAGCCAGGATTGATGGCAGACCCAGATATCGAGATCCGAGACGCTGTTCTGCCCGACAGAGGAGGTGCTGCCCATAGAGTAGATCGCCGTGATCGGCATTTCGCCTTTCGGCGCATCGGCATGGCGCAGGTCGCTGTCACCGGTGAGATCGGCCAGCAGCTGACGCTGGTTTTCATCAGGCGTGAAAAAGCTGATGCCATGTGGAACGTTACCTTCGAGGTAACCCGGCATCTGCGGATGTTGATAATGTAATAAGGTTGGCAGCAGACTGTAGACGCGCTGAAAAGCGGGTCCCATGGCAGCCAGCGCACGATCAACGCGCAGCTGGTTGATTGCATCCAGTCTCTGTTTCAGTGTCTCAATGTAGAGGTACAAGACGTTTCGCCTGATTGTCCCAGTGTTTAAGCACCCTGTTTCCCCGCTCTGCCGCTTATAAAAGTAAAAAAGTGGGCAGATAATTGCTGGAAACGTGATCAATCTAACACCCGGCAGATTGACCGTAAAGAAAGTTGCGCTACTTAACAGTTTAGCACGTTCTTACCAGCTTCCCGCCTTTTCAGCACTGGTTCCCACGTGATGGCTTGATAAACCGGGCCTGAAACCGCTCACAGGCCGTTTTCAATCCGTTGAAACTGACAGTATTCACCCAGAGATGATAGGATATTCAGTGAACGATAAAAATGGTTAACAGCATGTTAGACAAAATTTTCAGAATTGCTACAAGACAAAGCCCGCTCGCATTATGGCAGGCACATTATGTACAGCAACGCCTGATGAGCGCCCATCCGGGACTGCGCGTTGAACTGGTGCCAATGGTCACCAAGGGTGACATTATTCTTGATACGCCGCTGGCGAAAGTCGGCGGTAAAGGGCTGTTTGTCAAAGAGCTGGAACTGGCGATGCTGGATGGCCGGGCCGATATGGCGGTGCACTCAATGAAAGATGTGCCGGTCGATTTCCCTGAAGGTCTGGGCCTCGTAACCATCTGCGAGCGCGACGATCCGCGCGATGCGTTCGTTTCTCATCATTATGACAGCCTGGACGCGCTGCCTCAGGGTGCTATTGTCGGTACTTCCAGCCTGCGTCGTCAGTGCCAGATTAGCGCGCGCCGCCCGGATCTGGTGATCCGCTCGCTGCGGGGCAATGTGGGCACCCGTCTGAGCAAACTGGATGCAGGTGAATATGACGCGATTATTCTCGCCGTTGCCGGGCTGAAACGTCTGGGACTGGAAGATCGTATTCGTCAGGCGCTGCCTGCTGAAGTCTCCTTACCCGCCGTGGGCCAGGGCGCAGTCGGTATTGAATGCCGTCTGGATGACACCACCCTGATCGGCCTGCTGCAGGCCCTGAATCACGATGACACGGAAGTCTGTGTCAGAGCGGAACGCGCCATGAATACCCGTCTCGAAGGGGGGTGTCAGGTGCCTATCGGCAGTTTCGCCGTGCTGGAAGGCGATGAACTCTGGCTGCGCGGCATGGTCGGTGCACCGGATGGTCATGTGATGGTCAGCGGCGAGCGTCGTGGTCCGCGGGATCAGGCCCGCGAGATGGGCATTTCACTGGCCGACGAGCTGCTGGACGGTGGCGCCCGTGAGATTCTGCAGGACGTTTACCAGGGGCAGCCACCGGCATGACCATTCTGGTGACGCGCCCGGAACCCGCCGCGGCAGAGCTGGTGTCACGCCTGCATGCCCTTGGCAGGCAGGCGTGGAGCCTGCCGCTAATCGAGTTCGCACCGGGCGCGGACCTCCCCTTTCTGCCTCAGAAGCTCGCCGCCCTCCGCCCGGGGGACCTGGTTTTCATTCTTTCTCAGCAGGTTATTCACTACGCGCAGCACGCGATCAAAGCATGGCCCGGCGAGCTGGACTATTATGCAATTGGTCGCAGCACTGCGCTGGCGTTTCACACCGCCAGCGGCCGGCAGGTAACATGGCCCCATGCTCATGAAACCAGTGAAGAATTGATTCAGCTGAATACGCTGCAGCAGATTGCCGGTAAACGTGCGCTGATCCTGCGCGGCGACCCCGGACGCGAATTGCTGGCAGAGACATTAACCCGGCGTGGTGCTGAGGTGACGTTTGCTGCCTGTTACCAGCGCTGTCAGAAGCATTACGACGGACCGGTCGAAGGCCGCCGCTGGCGCGATCGCGGCGTCTCGGTACTGGTGGTCACCAGCGGTGAAATGTTACAACAGCTCTTTTCGCTGTTCCCCGCAGTTGATCGCGAGGAATGGCTGCTCAACTGCCGACTGATTGTCGTCAGTGAACGTTTGGCTACCCTGGCCGCAGGATTGGGTTGGCAGGATATTCAGGTAGCCGATGGTGCCGATAACGATGCGCTGCTGCGCGCGTTACGATGAACTTAACAATGGGATGTGCCACATATGACGGAACAAAAAGACTCCTCCGCCATGGTTGAAGAAACCACCCCAGCGGTCGACCGCTCTCTCTCCAGCAACGACACGCCTCCGCGCAATGCGAATAAAGGTGGCATGGCGCTGGGGGCAGTGGCGATCGTCATTGCGCTGGCGATGGGTGCAGGTTTATACCTTTACGGGAAACATCAGGCTGATTTACAGGCACAAACCAATCAGAAGCTGAGTGAGCAGCTGAGTGCGCTGCAGCAGCAGGCCAGCAGCGACAAACAGCAGCTGACCCAGCAGCTGAGCGGCGCTGAAACCGCACTGCAGACGGCACAGGCTCAGCAGAACGCGTCAGCCAAAGAGCTGGAAACCCTGCGTGAAAAAATGGCCGTGATTTCCGGCAATGACGTGCGCAGCTGGTTGCTGGCTCAGGCCGATTATCTGGTGAAGCTGGCTGGCCGCAAGCTCTGGAGCGATCAGGATGTCACGACCGCCGCTGCGCTGCTGAAAAGCGCCGATGCCAGCCTGGCCGACATGAACGATCCCAGCGTAATGAACGTGCGTCGCGCCCTGACCCAGGATATTAGCAATCTCTCCTCCGTCACGCAGGTCGATTATGACGGCGTGATCCTCAAGCTGAATCAGCTGTCGAACAACGTCGATAATCTGCGTCTGGCAGACAACGACAGCGATGATGCGCCGATGGACAGCGATGGCGGCGAACTGTCGGGTTCCGTGCGCGAGTGGCGTCAGAACCTGGTGAAGAGCTGGCACAACTTTATGGATGACTTTATTACCATCCGCCGCCGCGATAACACCGCTCAGCCGCTGCTGGCCCCGAATCAGGATGTCTATCTGCGGGAGAATATCCGCTCGCGTCTGCTGATCGCAGCGCAGGCTGTGCCGCGTCATCAGGATGAGATTTACAAACAATCTATCGATACCGTCTCCGCCTGGGTTCGTGCCTGGTATGACACTAACGATGCGGCAACGAAAGCCTTCCTTGCCCAGCTGGATGAGCTGAGCCAGCAGAACATCAATATGGATCTGCCTGACACGCTGGAAAGCCAGCCGTTGCTGGAACAGCTGATGCAGACCCGTGTGCGGAACCTGTTAGCACAGCCCTCTGCCGCTGCCACTCAGCAGGGAGGCTAAGCATGCTTAAGGTATTTATCCTCTTTATCCTGCTGATTGCGGGCGTGGTACTGGGACCGATGATTGCCGGTCATCAGGGCTATGTGCTGATTCAGACTGATAACTGGAATATCGAGACCAGCGTCACCGGGCTGGTGATTATCCTTATTCTCAGCCTGCTGGTGATTCTGGCCGTGGAGTGGCTGCTGCGTCGCGTGCTGCGAACCGGCGCACGCACCCGGGGCTGGTTTACCGGACGTAAACGTCGCCGCGCCCAGCGTCATACGCAGACTGCGCTGATGAAGCTGGCGGAAGGTGACCACCGTCAGGCGGAAAAACTGCTCTCTAAAGATGCCGATCACGCGGATGTGCCGGTAGCAAACTACCTGCTGGCTGCGGAAGCCGCGCAGCAGCGCGGTGATGAAGTGCGTGCCAATCAGCATCTTGAACGCGCGGCAGAGCTGTCCGAAAACAATACTATTCCGGTAGAAATTGCCCGCGCACGTATTCAGCTGGCGCGCAATGAAGATCACGCTGCACGTCACAGCATCGATCGTTTGCTGGAAGTGGCACCGCGTCATCCTGAAGTGCTGCGTCTGGCTGAACAGGCCTATGTCCGTACCGGCGCCTGGAGTGCGCTGCTGGATATTCTGCCTGCGATGCAGAAAGCGCAGGTCGGCGACGACCTCCATCGCGACGCGTTGCAGCAGCAGGCCTGGCTGGGCCTGATGAATCAGGCGATGGCCGATCAGGGCAGTGACGGTCTGAAGCGCTGGTGGAATACGCTGAGCCGTAAGACCCGTCAGGATACCACGCTGCAGGTCGCCATGGCGGATCACCTGATTGAGTGCAACGATCATGACACCGCGCAGTCAATCGTGCTGGAAGGCCTCAAGCGTCATTATGACGATCGTCTGGTGCTGCTGATGCCCCGCATTAAAAGCGGCAATCCGGAAGCACTTGAGAAGGCCTTACGTCAGCAGATCAAACAGCATGGCGCAACGCCGCTGCTGCACAGCACGCTGGGGCAGTTGCTGATGCGCCATGGAGAGTGGCAGCAGGCAGCGGATGCTCTGCAGCAGGCGCTGGCACAGCGTCCTGACGCATTCGATTATGCGTGGCTGGCGGATGTTTATGATCGTCTGCATCGTCCGGAAGAGGCCGCGAAGATGCGCCGTGAAGGCTTACTGCTGACGCTGAAAAATAATCCTGGCGCCTGACAGGCGCAAAGCTAACTAAGCCGGGCTCGCCCGGCTTTTTTGTGCCCGCAATCTGCCGCTCCTTCTCCTCAGGCAAAAAAAAACACCTGCCAGTGGCAGGTGTAAGATCAGGTCGGTAAGACAACCGGGAGGTACCCGACTCAACGTGGTGTCTGGTAATCCTGTAAGGCTTACGCGATACAGGCAGGCAGACAACAGGTACCTAAAATTGGCTCTGCATCATTCCCAGGTTTATGCAGCATCAGCAGACATAAGAGGTGGAATGAGCATCTACAGCAGGAGTATTGCACAAGCCGTGCCAGTTTGAAGGTTATTTTAAAAACTATTTTAAATCATAATGTTATTGAAGATGCTGAGTGCTCCAGCGGGGCAGATGGCGGGTAAGTGTCGGTATCCGGCGACAGCTGACCTTTTCTCTGTCTCAGAATGGAGACAACAAGGTCAATCTCTCTGTTAACGTAACAATAACAATGATTTATTTGTCTGCGATTCCCGACGCTGCTCAGACTGTTGGCCATATAAAAGCAGAGTAGCTTTGGTTGCCACCGCACCGCCCGCTCTCACCACAGTGCGGGCTTCAGGGAGTATACGCCTTTCGCAAAGACGCAAAAGACGCCATCCATGGCAGGCTCAGCGCGGGCCATCCCTGGCCCGCTATGCTTTGCTACAGGCGTATGCTCCCTTCGCTTTAAGTCTGGCAGACGCATTAAGTACTGACATAAGCTTCAGAGGGTTTACAGCAATGAAGAAGCTCAACGTGCAGGTAACACGGGCAGAGGAGGAAAGCGTCCATGGATGGCTTAAGCGACTTTCCGATCTGAACGTGTTCCCTTCGCAGGCTCAGATTTACAGCAAACTTATCTCGCCGTACCTGCCTGAACCTTCTGCAAAGGTCCTCACCCACTTTTCTACAGACGAAAAAAAACCTGTCTTTTCAGACAGGTTTCTAAAAATGGTCGGCGAGAGAGGATTACACTGCTCTGCGAGCAGCGCCCTCCGGGCCGTTGCTGAAGCAACGTTGTCTCGCTACGCTCGGCTCAAACCTCCTTCGGAGGTTCTCATCCTCTTTTTTTCAGACGAAAAAAAACCTGTCTTTTCAGACAGGTTTCTAAAAATGGTCGGCGAGAGAGGATTCGAACCTCCGACCCACTGGTCCCAAACCAGTTGCGCTACCAAGCTGCGCTACTCGCCGATTTTTTTAACTGTTTTGCCTGGTGCGAAGAGAGGGACTTGAACCCTCACGTCCGTTAAGACACTAACACCTGAAGCTAGCGCGTCTACCAATTCCGCCACCTTCGCGTATCCCAGCAAAATCTGGGGTGGCTAATGGGACTCGAACCCACGACAACTGGAATCACAATCCAGGGCTCTACCAACTGAGCTATAGCCACCACTGTACTTAATGTTACAAGTCAAAGACCTGCAGCATGTAAATCTTTACTGCCAACCGCGGTAAATCAACCACCGAAGCTCATGCGCACAAACGATATGGCGCGCCCGACAGGATTCGAACCTGAGACCTCTGCCTCCGGAGGGCAGCGCTCTATCCAGCTGAGCTACGGGCGCGTAGCGCCGTTGCGGATGTGCATACTAGAGATAAGCGCCCATCGTGTCTAGTGCTTTTTAAATAAAAAGGCGCGTTTGATTACGCTTTGTGCATTTCGTCGACAAATAGTACATTTCCGCGCTCGCCGTGCGTAAAAATGCGGCATTTATCAGCGATATCAGAGATCGCCGCGCCAGTGATAGCGCAAATATTTAAGCAGTTTTAACTGCCTGCGCAGGCGGCTCGGCTGCCGAATCAGACGGTAGAGCCACTCCAGCCCCAGCCGCTGCCAGATTCTGGGCGCGCGCTTCACATGGCCGGTGAAGACGTCGTAGGTTCCCCCTACCCCCATATAAAGCGCATCCGGCCAGTGTGCGCGGCACGCCAGCATCAGCAGCTCCTGACGCGGCGACCCCAGCGCCACGGTCACCAGCTTCGCGCCGCTGGCGGCAATCCGGGCAAACAGGGCATCCTGATCCGCTGGCGCAAAATAGCCATCCTGCGCCCCGACAATATTCACATTCCACTGACGACGCAGCTTCGCACAGGTCTCATCCAGCACCTGCTGGCGACCGCCGACCAGAAACACCGGCGTCCCTTCCCGCCCGGCGCGTTCCATCAGCGCCTCCCACAAATCTGCGCCCGCAATACGCTGCACTGACGCCTGCGGATACTTTTTACGGATCGAGCGCACAATGCTGATGCCATCGGCATAGGCATACTCCGCCTGCGCCAGCAGCGTGCGCAATCCCTCATCCCGCTCGGCGGTCAGGATCTTCTCCGCATTGATCGCCACCAGAATGCCGCTGCGTACGCTCTGCGGCGGCATCAGAAAGCTCACCGCCGACGACATATTTTCGAAGCCATACAGGTCAACGCCGCGGATCCGGTACTGCGGCGTATCCGTTAACTGTGTCATATCTTCCGTTAATCCCAGAGGTTAATCAGAGCGGGCTGTGTAGCACCCGTCCACTGCGGTCGCGAATTAAACCTGCGCGATCCAGTAACCAGAAAAGTAATTTAGCCAGGCCCAGACAGGCAGCAAAAATGATGCAGAAAAACACTACGCGTGAACCGAAGGCATCCAGCCCTTCGCGTGCCAGCACGATCATGTTAAAGACCGCACCAAAACAGAAGCTTTGCAGGATAGCACCGCTGTAGCGGTTGGCCTCACGGCAGCCACGCTGGTAGATCGCATCGAAGGCTTTAATAATCATCCCCACCGCCACGGCACCGAGCGGAATCGCCCAGACGCCGCCCATGACCACCAGCGAGCCGATCAGCGTCGGGGAAATGGCCAGGCCCGAATGGTTATCCAGCACTTCCCAGGTGAAGTAGTTCGCGCTGTTCAGCACGGTCAGCGGCCGATCCGGCCACAGCCAGGTGGGAATAAACACGTAGAAATCGCGCCACAGCGGTGCCAGCCCCTGAAACTCTATTCTGGCGTAGTTATCCAGCAGCAGGGCCAGATTCTCCCACGGCGAGAACGTATCCCGCGTCAGATAAAGGAAGGTGTAAAACGCTTCATCGCCCATAACGTCCAGGTTATAGCGGCGCAGCGCCAGCCAGAACATTCCCGCGATAGCCATCACCCCCGCCGTTGCCAGCATCCACAGGGTGATCCAGCCGCGCGTGATACCGATAAACAGGAACAGCGCAAACGCAATGATGATATTGGCGCGAGTCCCGCCCACCAGCGCGTAGGTCAGCAGGCCAAAGGCCACCGTCACCACCAGAAACAGCAGCCAGTTGCGACGCGTCGGACGCAGAAAATAGGGGATCAGCATCGCCGGAATAAAGAAATAGAAGAAGCGCTTCAGCGCCACGCCCGACACTTCGCTGGAAAAGATCTGGTTATAGGCCGTCAGGCGGAACAGCAGAAAACCGTTGTGAATAAAGAACACCGTAACGGTGCCCAGCGCCACCAGCGCCAGAATCACACAGGTCAGGTGGGTTTCGACCCGGTTCATCTGCAGCCAGGGTTTTGCAGGCGGTGCATTGGCCCGCTTCAGCCGCACCTTATAACTGACGTAATAGATGGCATAAAACGCCGTGGCCGAGAGCAGCGCCTCCAGCAGGTTTTCGACCGGCACCACCTCAACATGAAACCGGAACACCAGCAGGGAGGTCAGCGGAAAGCCGAAGTAGAAGGTCAGTAAAAACAGCAGCGTGAAAAAGAGGTGGAAGTTAAAACGGACACGCTTAAACTCCCGCCAGGTCAGGGTCAGAATGAAACCCAGCGACAGCAGATAGACCACCAGCAGGCCGCCAAACTGCATAAGACTCATGACTTTTCCCCTTCGCTGAGCTGTAACGCTGCCCGCCAGCCTGCCAGATAACCGGGAGCGAAAAAGGCGATCGCCTCTTTATCACAGGTCATGAGCTGGCGACGCGCCTCGGCGATAACAGCAGGCGACAGCGTATCTTCGCTGAACAGGACCGGCAACTGCTGCTCTGCCACATCGCGCCAGAATGGATTTTTGCGGGTCAGCACAAACGGCACGTTCGCCTGAATCAGCAGGCAGAGTGTGCCCACCCCCTGCTGACGTTCAAACATAAAATAGCCGACGTGGCAGCGCGCCAGCAGCGCCAGATAGGCTTCAAACGCCATATTTTCACGTATCAGGTTCACCTGCCCCTGCGGGAACAGCGCATCCGCTGCGGCCTGAATCTGGCTGATATAAGCCTCATTGCCCGGCGGATAACCCAGCGGCACCTCAATACGCACCTGCTCACCAAACTGCGCGTGAATCGCTTTTAAGCCTTCAATATGGCGGTTACTCGCATCGCCCGAGTTGCCCAGCAGCAGCGTGAACGGTTCCGTCGGATCAGCCTTCATGGCGGCGGCAGGCATTCGGGTCGGGAAATAGAGCAGTGAACCCGGCACCCGGCGATGCCGCTGCTGAAAGTGGTGCAGGTCTCCACGAGTGGCAAAAACCTGTGCCACCCGTCCCTGAGCTAACCGGCGAATGTGATAGAACAGGCGAAACTTCAGGCTGCGTGAGTCTTCATAAAGATCGGCTCCCCAGACATGCCAGAACAGCTGTGAGCGGCGCAGCTTACCGCTAAGCAGTGCCAGCCAGATCCACGGGTTAAACTGGCCGTGACAGAAGAAACGCTGCTGACGGTTTTTTGCCCGCTGCACTACCGCCTGCGCCAGCGCTTTCTTGCTGGTAAAGCACTCGATCCGTAACGCTGTGAAGGGGGCCAGACTCTCGGGCTGCCCGGTCACCACCATAAAATGGCGTGGCAAAGCCGCAGGCTGCTCAACGCTGAGAACGTCGTTAAAAAAGCGCAGCACCGTGAGGTTGTGATGGGGAATATCCGATCCCAGAACGTGAATTAAACTCATTTTTTCCGACAGTAAACAATAAAAGCGCCACAACACAGGGCAAAGTAAGCCATGTAGGTCAGCATATAGGCCTGTGCGGCCCCCGTTGCGCCATGTAACGGGATCAGCCAGCGTGAGAACAGGGTCAGTAACAGAAACTGGCTGATCTCAGTCAGAACATAAAAGCGCAGCGAGGCTTTGGCGATAACCAGATATCCGAAAACATAGGCACCAACTTTAAAAACATCGCCACACAGTTGCCAGACAAAGAGATCGCGCATCCCGCGAAAGGCTTCGGAGAAGAGCAGGCTGATAGCGAAATCGCGCAGCACCCAGACAGCCAGGCTGGCGACGGCCACGGCAGGCAGCACAAAGCGCAGTGCCCGGCCAATCTCCCGCGCGATGTCGCGCTTGTCATCGAGCCGTGCCAGGGTCGGCAACAGCCAGACGCTGAAGGTGGCGGTAATAAACTGCAGATAGGCATCGGAAATGCTGGTCACGCCCTGCCACAACCCGACCTGCGCCCAGCCCTGCTGCTCTGCCAGCAGGTTACGCATCAGCACCCAGGCCACCGGCAGGGTTACCGCCGTGATCAGCGCCATCAGGGTATATTTCGCCAGATTGCGCGCCAGCTCAGGATGCCATTGCGGACGCAGCCAGCTCAGCGGCAGCGGCGCGCGGCGTTTCAGCATCACCAGTGCCGGCAGCAGCAGCAGGGCCGGCACCAGCGCCAGGCCGGTCAGTGCACCCTGATAGCCACCCAGCCACCAGCAGACCAGATAGCCCATAACCCCAATCAGGCTGCCAGCGATCAGCGCCAGCGCATTGCCGCGCGCATCGCGATACCCCTTCAGCAGCGCCAGCGTAAAGTTGGCCCAGGCGATGCCGAGCTGAAGGAAAGCGACCACGCGGATAACGCCCTGATAGCGGTCATGACCAAACAGCGCCGTGCTGATCGGGGCCGCCGCCAGCAGAAAAAGCAGCGCCAGCGCGCCGGAAAAGCCCAGCACCATGGCCGATGCCGTGCCCACCAGCGCCCGTAGCTGGCCGGGCTGCTGCTGATACTGCGCCACATACGTGGTGACACCGTTGAAGATGCCCGCCCCGGCCAGTACACCCAGCACGGTAATCAGCTGACGAAAGTTCCCCGCCTGCCCCACACCTTCAGGACCGAAGCTGACCGCCAGCAGTTTCACCACCAGCAGACCAGACACAATTTTTACCAGCGTGGACGACGCGGTCCACACTGAGGCTCTGGCTAATGACATCAGGAAAAGAAGCTCAGCAGTGAGCTGATAACCGTGCTCTGATTATTATCTGACAGGTTATAAAACAGCGGCAGGCGCAGCAGGCGTTCGCTTTCCGCTGTGGTAAAGCGATCCTCCCCGACAAACTGCGAGAAGCGCTCACCGGCGGGCGAACTGTGCAGCGGAATATAGTGGAAGACCGTCAGTATCTCGGCTTCCTTCATCCAGTTAATCAACGCCTGACGATCATCCTGATCGCGCAGCTTGATGTAAAACATATGGGCATTATGTTCGCAGCTGGCAGGGATCACGGGCAGGTTAATGCGTCCCTGTGCCGCCAGTGGCTGAAGCGCCTCATAATAACGCTGCCAGATACGTAAACGCTGCTGGTTAATGCGTTCCGCCGCTTCCAGCTGTGCCCAGAGGTAGGCCGCCTGCAGATCGGCCATCAGGAAGCTCGACCCCATATCGCGCCAGGTGTATTTATCGACCTGACCGCGGAAGAACTGGCTGCGGTTCGTGCCCTTTTCCCGCACGATTTCGGCGCGCTCGACCAGACTGGCGTCGTTAATCAGGGTTGCCCCCCCTTCGCCACCCGCCGTGTAGTTCTTGGTTTCATGAAAGCTGAAGCAGCCGATATGGCCGATGGTACCCAGCGCACGGCCTTTGTAGCGTGACATCACACCCTGCGCCGCATCTTCGATGACAAACAGCTTATGTTTTGCCGCCAGCGCCATGATGGTGTCCATTTCACAGGCGACGCCTGCGTAGTGCACCGGGACAATGGCACGGGTTTTTTCTGTGATGGCCGCTTCAATCAGGGTCTCATCAATATTCATGGTGTCCGGGCGGACATCGACAAAGACGATACGCGCGCCGCGCAGCACAAAGGCATTGGCGGTAGAGACGAAGGTGTAGCTCGGCATGATCACTTCATCGCCAGGCTGCAGATCGATAAGCAGCGCCGCCATCTCCAGCGAAGCGGTGCAGGAGGGGGTCAGCAGCACTTTTTTACTGCCGAAACGCTGCTCCATCCACTGCTGGCAGCGGCGTGTAAAGCCGCCGTCGCCGCACAGCTTGCCGCTGCTCATCGCCGACTGCATATACTCAATTTCTGTGCCCACAACGGGCGGCGCATTAAATGGAATCATGACCTTTCCTGTAAAACCAGTAGGCGGTGCTGTCGAGCCGGGCACCGCTGCGTAAATAGAGGCGCATCGCCGTAAGATTGCTGAGCTGAGTCGCCACCCGAAGCTGCGCGAGCTGCCTGACCCGCGCCCAGTCCGCCGCCGCCAGCATCAGTCGCTGACCCAGCCCCTGTCCCTGTGCGTCGGGCAGGACACCGAGCAGGCCGATGCGGGCATCGCCCTCCACCGCACGCAGCGAAACAAAGCCCTGCACTCCACCCGCGGCATCGCAGGCGACCAGGCACTGATCGTCAAACGCCCCGCGCACCGCATTTTCAATCCACTGCGCATAAAAGCGACCGCTGGCGTCCGGCGCATACCAGGGCGCACGAAAGCGGCTCTGACTGAAGAGCTGCGACGCGGCGTCACGCAGAGAGGGGATCTGTGCCTCACGCGCAATGCGAATACCCGCCTGCCGTTCCGTCTGGTCAATCGCCAGCGTCAGATCGGCCTCACCCTCCACCAGCTGGAACTGATGCTGCTGCAGCGTATCGATCAGCGCCGTTTCACCCGCAGCGACTTTCATCTGCATCAGTGCACAGGGATGGCGCAGCGCCTGCTCCAGTGGGGTGTCGCCTTGCAGCTCCAGCCGCACCGTCTCAACACCGAAGAATGCGCTCTCCCAGCTGAGGGGGTTAATATTGACGTGGACGGGCATGTAATAAATCCAGCAGGTATTGGCCGTAGCCGGTTTTCGTCAACGCGTCACCCGCGGCGCGCAGCTGCTCGTCACTCAGCCAGCCGTTACGCCAGGCGATCTCTTCCAGACAGGCAATTTTAAAGCCCTGCCGTTTCTCCACGGTCTGCACAAACATGCTGGCTTCTACCAGACTGTCATGGGTGCCGGTGTCCAGCCAGGCAAAGCCGCGTCCCAGCAGTTCGACTGTCAGCTCCCCCCGATCCAGGTACATCTGGTTAATGGCGGTGATTTCCAGCTCACCCCGCGCTGAAGGCCTGACCTGTTTCGCAAACTCAATCACCTGATTGTCGTAAAAATAGAGTCCGGTTACCGCCCAGCGCGACTTCGGCTTTTCTGGCTTCTCTTCAATCGAGATCGCCTTGAAGTTGTCGTCAAACTCCACCACACCGAAACGCTCCGGGTCCATGACCTGATACCCGAACACCGTTGCGCCCTGATTCTGTTCCACGACTTTCCGTAGCTTGGGACTGAAACCCTGGCCAAAATAGAGGTTATCACCCAGAACCAGACAGCAACTGTCATCACCGATAAAGGATTCGCCGATAATAAACGCCTGCGCTAACCCATCAGGACTGGGCTGCACCGCATAGCTGAGGCGTATCCCGAATTCGCTGCCATCGCCCAGCAGACGTTCAAACTGCATCCGATCGTCCGGTGTCGTAATGAGCAGGATGTCGCGAATCCCCGCCAGCATCAGCACAGAGAGCGGGTAATAGATCATCGGTTTGTCGTAAACCGGCAGAAGTTGCTTCGAGACTGCACGCGTTATCGGGTGTAACCGCGTACCCGACCCGCCCGCTAAAATGATGCCTTTCATCGCTGTTCCTTACGCGGATTTATTGCGATAAGCCGAGACGTTCACCCTGATAACGGCCATCAAGAATAGCCTGCCACCAGCTGGAATTGGCCAGATACCACGCCACGGTCTTACGCATACCGCTTTCAAAGGTCTCCTGCGGCTTCCAGCCAAGTTCATGCGCAATTTTACTGGCATCAATGGCGTAGCGCAGATCGTGGCCCGGACGATCAGTGACATAGGTAATCAGATCGCGGAAATGCGCCAGCCCTGCAGGTTTTCGTTCTGCTGCCAGCTCTTCAAGCAGACTGCAAATCGTCTCAACGACCTCAATATTACGACGCTCGTTATGGCCGCCGATATTGTAGGTTTCGCCAGGTTTGCCCTGACTCACCACCTGATAGAGTGCGCGGGCGTGATCTTCGACGTAGAGCCAGTCACGAATCTGCTGTCCGTTGCCGTAAACCGGCAATGGTTTTCCGGCCAGTGCATTGATGATGGTCAGCGGAATCAGTTTTTCCGGGAAATGGCAGGGACCGTAATTATTTGAACAGTTCGTGACCAGCGCAGGTAACCCGTAGGTTCGCAGCCAGGCCCGCACTAAATGGTCGCTGCTGGCTTTACTGGCGGCGTAAGGACTGCTGGGAGCATAAGGCGTGGTTTCGGTGAAGTAAGCCTGGCTGTCATGCAGGTCGCCAAAGACTTCATCGGTCGAGATATGGTGGAACAGAAAGGCGTTTTTGCGCGCATCATCCAGCTTCTGCCAGTAGAAACGTGCCGCTTCCAGCAACTGATAGGTCCCGACAATATTGGTTTC
This sequence comes from Pantoea sp. GM_Pan_3, assembly GCF_026541045.1. Taxonomy (NCBI): domain Bacteria; kingdom Pseudomonadati; phylum Pseudomonadota; class Gammaproteobacteria; order Enterobacterales; family Erwiniaceae; genus Pantoea; species Pantoea sp. GM_Pan_3. Next base: position 62,331 of record NZ_JALNVA010000007.1, read on the forward strand.
GATAAAGGCCACCGGGCCATCTATTGAACGATCAACGTGGCTCTCAGCCGCAAGATGCATCACGCAGTCTGGCTGATAACGGGCAAAAACCTGATCGAGCGCCGGACGATCGCAGATATCCACCTGCTCAAAATGAAAGCGCGGCGAGTCGGCAACACTGGCGAGTGAGGCCAGATTTCCGGCGTAACTGAGTTTATCAACCACCACTACCTGATGATCGGTTTCTGCGATCAGAAAGCGCACCAGTGCCGAACCGATAAACCCGGCACCACCGGTGATCAGAAAACGCCTCATCGCCACACACCTTTGGTGTCGACAATCCATTGCTGCTGTACCTGAGCGGCATCGATGGCGCGGAAGGCGCGATGATCCACCAGCATCACCAGAATATCGGCCTGGGCCAGCGCCTGCTCGCCCGGGACCAGCTCAGCTTTGCCTGCCAGCGCGTCAGCGATCTGCGCAATGTGAGGCTCAACCACCCAGGTTGTGCCGCGGTGCCACTCCGCAATCTTCTGCGCCACGCCCACCGCCGGGCTTTCGCGCAGATCGTCAATATTGGGTTTAAAAGCCAGTCCGAAGCAGGCGATGGTGATATCGCTGGCGCGCTTGCCGGTCTGGGTCAGGCACTCCGCCAGCGCGGTTTTTACCTGGTCCAGCACCCACTGCGGCTTGGCATCATTGACCTCGCGCGCGGTGCGGATCAGACGGGCTAGTTCGGGATTCTGCGCCACGATGAACCAGGGATCGACGGCGATACAGTGTCCCCCGACGCCCGGCCCCGGCTGCAGAATGTTGACGCGCGGATGGCGATTCGCCAGCGCAATCAACTCCCAGACGTTGATCCCCTGATCGGCGCAAATCAGCGACAGCTCATTGGCAAAGGCGATATTCACATCGCGGAAGCTGTTCTCAGTCAGCTTGCACATCTCGGCGGTGCGGGCGTTGGTTTCCACACACTCGCCTTTCAGGAAAATGCGATAAAGCTCGCTGGCGCGGGCGGAACAGGCGGGTGTCATGCCGCCGATGACCCTGTCATTATTGATCAGTTCGACCATCACCTGACCCGGCAGTACGCGCTCCGGGCAGTAGGCGACGAAGACATCGGGCGTCTCACCGTGCTGCGGGAAACGCAGATCGGGACGCGCCGCCGCCAGCCAGTCGGCCATCTGTTCCGTGCTGCCAACCGGCGACGTCGACTCCAGAATCACCAGGTCGCCCTTCTTCAGCACGGGGGCTATCGACTCTGCGGCGGCTTTCACAAAGCGCAGGTCGGGCTGATGGTCATCTTTGAACGGGGTCGGCACGGCAATAAGAAAGGCGTCCGCAGGCTCAGGCTGGGTGGTGGCACGCATGTCGCCACGCGTGACGGCAGCATGTACCACCTGATCTAAATCGGGCTCCACGATGTGGATCGCGCCACGGTTGATGGTTTCCACGGCGCACGCGTTGATATCCACGCCCACCACTTTTTTTCCCTTTGAGGCAAAAACGGCTGCCGTCGGCAGCCCAATGTATCCCAGTCCAATCACGGAGATGGTTTCAAAACTCATAATTCGGCTCGGTTATCTTTTAAGGCTTGTAAAATACGACCGCAGGCTTTGCCATCGCCATAAGGATTATGGGCATGGCTCATCGCCTGCCAGGCCTCATCGTCGCTCAGCAGTTCGCTCACGCTGGCCACGATAGTGGCGACATCGGTTCCCACCAGTTTCACGGTGCCGGCATCGACCGCTTCCGGCCGCTCGGTGGTGTCGCGCATCACCAGCACCGGTTTACCCAGCGACGGCGCCTCTTCCTGAATGCCGCCGGAGTCGGTGAGGATTAACCAGGCGCGGTTCATCAGCCAGACAAAAGGCAGATACTCCTGCGGTTCGATCAGAATAATATTTTCAATGCCGCTGAGTATCCGGTTAACCGGTTCGCTGACATTGGGATTGAGGTGCACCGGATAGACAATCTGCGCTTCCGGATGCTGGCGGGCAATCTGCGCCAGCGCGCTGCAGATCCGTTCAAACCCGCCGCCAAAGCTTTCGCGACGATGACCGGTGACCAGCACCAGTTTCTTCTCCGGATCGAGAAACGGATAGCGCGCGGCCAGCTGCGCATTCAGATTGGTGTCATCCAGCACCCGATCACGTACCCACAGCAGCGCGTCAATAACCGTATTGCCGGTCACGATAATGCGTGAGTCGGCGAGATTTTCCTGCAGCAGATTCTGTCGCGAGCGCGAGGTCGGGGTGAAATGCAGGCGGGCGAGATGGCCGGTCAGCTTACGGTTGCCCTCTTCCGGCCACGGCGACGCGAGATCGCCGGTGCGCAGCCCGGCTTCCACATGGCCAACCGGAATCTGATGATAAAAGGCGGCCAGACTCGCCGCCAGCGTGGTGGTCGTGTCGCCGTGCACCAGCACGATGTCGGGCCGGAAGTCGAGCAGAACGGTTTTCATGCCCTCCAGGATGCGACAGGTGATCTCCGTCAGCCCCTGCTCAGGCCGCATGATGTTGAGATCGTAGTCCGGCTGCAGTCTGAACAGACGCAGCACCTGATCGAGCATTTCGCGATGCTGGGCGGTAACGCACAGCCGTGATTCAAACGCGGGATCCTGCGCCAGCGCCTGAACCAGCGGGGCCATTTTTATCGCTTCGGGGCGAGTACCAAATACGGTCAGAACTTTCACACTGTTTCTCTCAATCATGCGTGTCTGACATCAGACGCGGACGACGTGCCAGCGCCACACCCGCGCCGGTTAATGCCCCAACGGCACCCCACATAATCATCATGAACAGACGTCGCGGGCTGTCACGTGATACCGGCTCTTCCGGCGTACGCAGATAACGGTAGGTCTGGAACTGGCTGTTCAGTCTGGGTCCGGTCTGCAGCGTGGCCAGCATAGCTCTGTTTTGATCATAGCTGATATCGAAGCTGGGACCGGTGGCACGCAGGGTTTCAAGCTGTCCCTGCAGCACGGGCTGGCCCAGCAGGAAGAGATCGCTGTCCGCCAGATTTTCACCCGCTTCGCGCGTCTGTTTCTCATTGATACCCTGCTGACTGGCGATCTTCAGCGCCTGCTCCAGACGGTGCTGCTGGCGCTGGAATACGGCGTTCGCCACATCTTCCTGACGTTTTACCTGCGCCTGCAACTGATCGGTGCGCGCCTGCCAGGCCCCTTTTAACTCATCATTCAGATGACGTGCGGCACGCTCGCTGGCGTAGGCAATATACTGACGCAGCAGGTTGTTGGCGTCGCCTGCGGTTTCCGCTTTGAGTCTGACGTTGTCCGGCAGGTTATGTGCCGCGTCCGCCGGGGTGAAGAGAATGTTGCCGATCATGTCGTCAAGCAGCGCGGCATCGTTGTGCGCGTTGCCGGTTTTACGACTCTTGTAGTAGTCGGTTTGCTGCCAGAACTCGCGACGCGTATCCCACGAGGCGAGCTGCATGATGAACTCCTGATAGACCTCATCCATCACCGTTGGCGAGGGCGCCGCCAGGGTTAACGCGTTATTCCGCACATCCAGGTTGGTCAGAAACTGCTGCTGTGCATAGTAGGAGCCCAGCATATTTACTGTCGGACGATCGGTGATCGCCGTGGTGCTCCAGACCTGTTTCAGCAGCAGCGTCGCCAGCCAGGCGACCAGGGCAAACAGCAGGGCCAGCCCCACAATCCAGCGCTTGCCACGCCATAACCGGCAGCCTAAGCCGCGAAGATCCAGTTCGTTGTCTACAACGTCAGAAGGCATGGCAGAGATATCCTTTAATCAGCATCGGGTTCATTTATTTTTTGCTTCGCGATGATGGCTCAGACGGCGCTTGATGCGACGGATACGCCGCGCCACGCGCCATGCATGTTTCAGGCAGTAGCCATAAACCATGAACGCGCCCAGGAAAAGCAGCAGCATCACCCACTCAGGGATAAACGCCAGATACTCACCCAGCACCCCGATACCGGCGAGAATCGCGGCCGCCACGGTAATCAGCACAAAGGCCTGACGCGAGCTGAAGCCGGCGCGCATAATTAGATGGTGGATGTGCTGACGGTCAGCCGAGAACGGGCTCATGCCTTTGCGCAGACGGCGATACATGATCGCCACCATATCCATCAGGGGAATGGCGATGAGCCAGAGGGCGGTCACCGGCGTGATGGGGTGACTCAGACCCTGGGTGGTTTCCAGCAGAATCCAGATGATGGTGAAGCCGATCATGGTGCTGCCGGCGTCACCCATAAAGACTTTAAAGCGGCGGCCAAGAAAGCCCAGGTTGAGCAGAATATAGGGCAGCGTGGCGGCGATCATCGCAAAGCACCACATTGCCAGGCTGGTCTGGCCGTCGAAGTAGAGGATAATGCCCATAGCAGCAAAGGTCACTGAGGAGAGGCCGCCCAGCAGACCGTCGATGCCATCCACCATATTAAAGGCGTTAATCGCGGCCCAGACGGCGAACAGCGTCAGCACATAGCCAAAGGGTCCCACGATCAGCTCGAACGGACCGACGATAAAGCCCAGACTCAGCAGATAGAGTTTTGCCCCCACCATCATGACGACAGCGACCAGCGCCTGCACCACGGCGCGGATTTTAACGCTGATATCAAAGCGATCGTCGAGCGCCCCGACCAGCACCAGCACACCGGCACAGCCCAGATAGAGCAGCGCGTGTGGCAGATAGTAGTTGGTAATCGCGAACGTGAAGCAGATCCCTGCGAACACGGAAATGCCGCCCACCAACGGAATCGCGCCATGATGGCGTTTACGTGAGTTAGGCTTATCAACTAAACCAATTTTTTTAGCTGCTTTTCGAGCAAAAAAGAGGAAAGCCAGTGAAAAGAGAAAAATTAAACCAAGCTCAGTACTCATAGTGAGTAAATTCACGTTAAACGCTCTCAGCTAACATCCCGCACAACAATACGCGAAAAAGCGCGTTTATGGCTGTGTCGGATTCCGAATTCTGCATCAAGAGACAGACGAACGGTCAAAAATTCGCCATCACTACCACAGTCATTATAAATGCTCCTGCCAGTGTTCAATCCTATAGCTCACAAATGAAAAACGCCACGTCGGGACGTGGCGTAAGGGCGATTTTCTGCGAATCTGGATTAAAAAAGCCGAATCAGTGGTCCGGCCTGGCCGTATCAGATTATGAACGCTTCATCATGTCGAAGAATTCATCGTTGGTTTTCGTCATCGCCAGTTTGTTGATGAGGAACTCCATGGCGTCGATTTCGCCCATCGGGTGAATGATCTTACGCAGGATCCACATCTTCTGCAGCTCTTCCTGAGAGGTAAGCAGCTCTTCTTTACGTGTACCGGAGCGGTTGTAGTCGATCGCCGGGAAGACACGTTTTTCAGCGATTTTACGGGCGAGATGCAGTTCCATGTTACCGGTGCCCTTGAACTCTTCGTAAATCACTTCGTCCATCTTCGAACCGGTATCAACCAGCGCGGTAGCGATGATGGTCAGGCTGCCGCCCTCTTCCACGTTACGTGCAGCACCAAAGAAACGCTTTGGACGATGCAGGGCGTTGGCATCCACACCACCGGTCAGGACTTTACCTGACGCCGGCACCACGGTGTTGTAAGCACGCGCCAGACGGGTGATGGAGTCGAGCAGGATGATGACATCTTTCTTGTGCTCAACCAGGCGCTTGGCTTTCTCGATGACCATTTCCGCAACCTGAACGTGGCGTGACGCCGGCTCATCGAAGGTTGAGGCAATGACTTCACCTTTGACCAGACGCTGCATCTCGGTCACTTCTTCCGGACGCTCATCGATCAGCAGGACCATCAGCACGCAGTCCGGGTAGTTATACGCCAGGCTCTGCGCGATGTTCTGCAGCAGCATGGTTTTACCGGCTTTCGGCGGTGCAACGATCAGACCACGCTGACCACGACCGATCGGTGACGCCAGATCCAGAACGCGGGCCGTTAAATCTTCCGTTGAACCATTACCCCGTTCCATACGCAGACGCTTGTTGGCGTGCAGCGGCGTGAGGTTTTCGAACAGAATCTTATTACGCGCGTTTTCCGGCTTGTCGTAGTTAACTTCGTTAACTTTCAGCAGCGCAAAATAGCGTTCACCTTCTTTCGGTGGACGGATTTTGCCAGAGATGGTGTCACCAGTGCGGAGGTTGAAGCGGCGGATTTGGCTGGGGGAAACGTAGATATCATCAGGGCCGGCGAGGTAGGAGCTGTCTCCGGAACGGAGGAATCCAAATCCATCCTGAAGAATCTCCAGCACGCCATCACCGAAGATGTCTTCGCCGCTCTTCGCGTGCTGCTTCAGGATTGAAAAGATAATGTCCTGCTTGCGCATGCGAGCCTGATTTTCCAGCCCCATATTTTCGCCGAGAGTAATCAGCTCAGCAACCGGCGTATTCTTTAATTCGGTAAGATTCATAGTGATGGGTTCTTAAACTCGGGGTAATACTCGGAATGTTTGTCGTGAATGGTATGGCAACTAATCCATGCCGTTAATGGCTCTTTTCGGCTCTTCCCGACGATCATCGAATGGAATGGCGATCGGTATGCAGGGAGATGTCCGAATGTAATGCCAGAGTTGGAGCTAACCGTAAGATTGCTGAACCGTTCTATCTTTATAAGGTACAGGGCGAATGGGTTCAACAAGGGAAAACTTTAGATGCTAACTACAAGGTAAGTTCGTAATGCAGTGTGAGTAAATTAGCACGCCTGAAAGCGAACGTCCAGCAGCAGGAGATAAATTCACCACTGCCAGACATTCAGTCCTGCATTACGCCAGGTTGGCGTTCAGGAACTCTTTCAGCTGGCCTTTAGACAGCGCGCCCACTTTGGTCGCGGCGACTTCGCCATTTTTGAACAGCAGCAGCGTCGGGATACCACGAATGCCATACTTCGGTGCCGTGCCTGGGTTATCGTCAATATTCAGCTTAGCGATGGTCAGCTTGCCATCATACTCTTCTGCAACTTCATCAAGGATTGGCGCGATCATTTTGCAAGGACCACACCATTCAGCCCAGAAATCTACCAGTGTAACGCCGTCGGCTTTCAGCACGTCGGTGTCGAAACTGTCATCAGTCAGATGAACGATTTTATCGCTGCTCATGTTTTACTCCACAAGATTATGCCTGGCGAATTGGCGTAATATATACCAATGTTGGTTGACTTTATTTCATCGGATACGCTTTCGTAAAGCGATAGTAAGCTGATATTCTACCACACTATGAGCAAAACACACTTAACTGAACAGAAGTTTTCCGACTTCGCCCTGCACCCTAAAGTGGTTGAAGCCCTTGATAGTAAAGGCTTTCAATACTGCACGCCGATTCAGGCGTTAGCTCTGCCTTTTACGCTTTCAGGGCGTGATGTTGCAGGCCAGGCGCAAACCGGTACCGGCAAAACGATGGCGTTTCTGACGTCAACGTTTCATCATCTTCTCTCTTATCCTGCGGCGGAAGGTCGTCAGGTTAATCAGCCACGGGCACTTATTCTTGCGCCAACGCGTGAACTTGCTGTGCAGATTCATGCAGATGCCGAACCCCTTACCGCCTCAACCGGCCTGAAACTGGGTCTCGCCTATGGCGGAGACGGTTATGATAAACAGCTGAAAGTGCTGGAGCAGGGCGTAGATATTCTGGTGGCCACCACCGGTCGCCTGATCGACTACGCGAAGCAGAATCACGTTAACCTCGGTGCCATCCAGGTCATGGTGCTGGACGAAGCCGATCGCATGTTCGATCTCGGCTTTATTAAAGATATTCGCTGGCTGTTCCGCCGTATGCCGCCTGCCACGCAGCGCCTGAGCATGCTCTTCTCAGCAACGCTCTCTTATCGCGTTCGTGAACTGGCGTTCGAGCACATGAACAGCGCGGAATATGTTGAAGTGGAACCGGAACAGAAAACCGGCCATCGCATTCAGGAAGAGCTTTTCTATCCGTCTAACGAAGAGAAAATGCGCCTGCTGCAGACCCTGCTGGAAGAAGAGTGGCCGGATCGCGCCATTGTCTTCGCAAACACCAAGCACCGCTGTGAAGATATCTGGGGCCACCTGGCCGCTGATGGTCACCGCGTTGGCCTGCTGACCGGCGATGTGGCACAGAAGAAGCGCCTGCGCATTCTTGATGACTTCACCAAAGGGGACGTGGATATTCTGGTCGCGACTGACGTTGCTGCCCGTGGTCTGCACATCCCGGCGGTCACCCACGTCTTTAACTACGATCTGCCTGATGACTGTGAAGATTACGTTCACCGCATTGGCCGTACCGGTCGTGCAGGTGCCAGCGGACACTCTATCAGCCTGGCCTGTGAAGAGTACGCGCTGAATCTGCCGTCGATTGAAGAGTACATTGGCCACAGCATCCCGGTCAGCAAGTACAGCAGCGAAGCCCTGTTAACCGATTTACCGCCGCCTAAGCGTCTGCAGCGCAGCCGTTCCGGCAATGGCCCACGCCGTGGAGGCAATAACGCTAATCGTCGCGGTGCGCCACGCAACAACAACCGTAAACGTTCAGGTTAGGCCACCATGCTCAGCGCGTCGTCACTTTATGCAGCGATTGATTTAGGGTCTAACAGCTTTCATATGTTGGTGGTGCGCGAGGTCTCTGGCAGTATTCAGACCGTGGCAAAAATTAAGCGCAAGGTTCGCCTTGCCGCCGGTCTGGATGCCAGTAATCAGTTGTCAGCCGAAGCCATGGCGCGTGGCTGGCAATGCCTCCGGCTCTTCTCTGAGCAACTGCAGGATATTCCCCCCGATCAGATCCGCGTGGTGGCGACCGCCACGCTGCGTCTGGCCGCGAATGCGCAGACCTTCCTCGATACCGCCCAGCAGATTCTTGGCTGCACCATCAACGTCATCAGCGGTGAAGAAGAGGCGCGCCTGATTTATCAGGGCGTGGCTCACACCACGGGCGGCTCCGACCAGCGTCTGGTGGTCGATATCGGTGGCGGCAGTACCGAGCTGGCAACCGGCGATGGTTCGCACGCGTCGGTGTTGTTCAGTCTGTCGATGGGCTGTGTCACCTGGCTGGAGCGCTTCTTCAGCGATCGTCATCTGGCAAAAGAGAATTTTGACCAGGCGGAGCAGGCTGCCCGTGAGATGATCCAGCCTGTCGCCGCGCAGCTGCGTCAGCAGGGCTGGCAGGCCTGTGTCGGTGCGTCCGGCACGGTGCAGGCGCTGCAGGAGATTATGGTGGCGCAGGGCATGGATGAGCGCATCACGCTGAGCAAGCTGCAGCAGCTTAAACAGCGCGCAATCCAGTGCGGCAAACTGGAAGAGCTTGAAATCGAAGGGCTGACACTGGAACGGGCGCTGGTGTTTCCCAGCGGCCTGTCGATCCTGATCGCCATTTTCCAGACGCTCAATATCGATAGCATGACCCTGGCGGGCGGCGCGCTGCGTGAAGGGCTGGTCTACGGCATGCTGCATCTGCCCGTTGACCGCGACATCCGCACCCGCACGCTTCACAACGTCCAGCGCCGGTTCAGCATTGATGTTGAACAGGCGGATCGTGTGCGTCAGCTGGCGGAGAGCTTCTTCCGTCAGGTTTCCACCTCGTGGAAGCTGGATCAGCGCTGTCGTGAGCTGCTGCTCAGCGCCTGTGCGATCCACGAAATCGGCCTCAGCGTCGACTTCCGGCATGCGCCACAGCATGCGGCTTACCTGGTGCGTCATCTGGACCTGCCTGGCTTCACACCGGCGCAGAAGAAGCTGCTGGCCTGCCTGCTGCAAAACCAGAGCGGCAGCATCGATCTGGCGCTGCTGACCCAGCAAAACGCCCTGCCGCCGCGTCTGGCGGAACGGATGTGCCGTCTGCTGCGGCTGGCGATTATTTTCTCGACCCGCCGCCGCGATGACACCCTGCCTGCGGTGCGGCTCCAGGCGGACGATGATGCCCTGCATCTGACCCTGCCCGCTGGCTGGCTGGAGGCGCATCCGCTGCGCAGCGAACTGCTGGAGCAGGAGAGCCACTATCAGTCCTATGTCCACTGGTTGTTAACCCTGTCGTAATACCTGCGTCTGAGGCGAATCGCCTTCGCCTCTCCGCCTGACGTGCTTACCCTTTTCTGGCTTTATCCAGCATCGCCCGCAGACCGGCAACCCGGCTCTGCCCGGTTTTCATCCGCTCCTCGGCACTGACCACTTTGCGCTCCGTCTCCCACTGCAGATCGTCCTGCGGCAGCTCCAGCAGAAAACGGCTCGGCTCCGGTCGCACCAGCTCGCCATATTGCCGCCGTTCACGGCAGAGGGTAAAGGTCAGCTCTTTCTGTGCCCGCGTGATGCCGACGTAGGCCAGACGACGCTCCTCTTCGATATTGTTCTCATCGATGCTGCTCTGGTGCGGCAACAGCCCCTCTTCCATGCCCACCAGGAACACATAGGGGAACTCCAGCCCTTTGGAGGCGTGCAGCGTCATCAGCTGCACCTGATCCAGCTCTTCATCGCTTTCACCGCGCTCCATCATGTCGCGCAGGGTAAAGCGCGTGACCACCTGGGCCAGCGTCATCGGCTCGTCGATATCGCTGCCCTCCAGCATTTCGGTCATCCACTGAAACAGCGTGTTGACGTTCTTCATCCGCATTTCTGCGGCTTTCGGACTGCCGGAGGTTTCGAACAGCCAGCTTTCGTAATCGATGCCGCGAATCAGATCGCGGACGGCGTTGACCGGCTCGCGTTCGGTCAGCTGGATGATCTCATTCAGCCAGTGAGTAAAGCGCTGCAGATGCTCCAGGCCACGTCCGTTGAGCGTCTGACCCAGCCCGACATCAAAACTGGCATGAAACAGGCTCTTACTGCGCAGATTCGCCCATTCACCGAGCTTCTGCAGCGTCGCCGGACCAATCTCGCGACGTGGTGTATTGACGATGCGCAGGAACGCGCTGTCATCCTCAGGGTTAGTCAGCACGCGCAGATAGGCGAGCAGATCTTTAATCTCCGGCCGTGAGAAGAACGAGGTGCCGCCAGAGATGCGATAGGGAATGCGGTTCTGCATCAGAAACTTTTCAAAGGTGCGTGACTGATGGTTACCACGGTAGAGGATCGCGTAATCTTTGTACTGCGTTTTGTTGATAAAGTGATGAGCAATCAGTTCGCCGGTGACCCGCTCCGCTTCATGCTCTTCGCTGTTGGCGGTCACCACTTTGAGTTCGCTGCCCTGCCCCAGTTCGGAGAAGAGCCGCTTTTCAAACACGTGCGGGTTGTTGGCAATCAGGATGTTCGCCGCTTTCAGGATGCGTTGCGAGGAGCGGTAGTTCTGCTCCAGCTTCACCACCTCCAGCGCCGGAAAGTCCTGACTCAGCAGCACCAGATTCTGAGGCCGCGCGCCGCGCCAGGAGTAGATCGACTGGTCATCATCACCCACCACCGTGAAGCGCGCCCGCGCGCCAACCAGCAGTTTAACCAGCTCATACTGGCTGGTGTTGGTATCCTGGTACTCATCCACCAGCAGATAGCGGATACGCTGCTGCCAGCGTTCGCGCACCTCCTGATTACGCTGCAGCAGCAGCGTCGGCAGCAGGATCAAATCGTCAAAATCGAGGACGTTGCACGATTTGAGATGCTGACTGTAGAGGCCATAGCAGTGGGCAAAAATATTCTCCTGCTGTGAACGCGCCTGCGCGGCCGCGCCCTGCGGATCGATCAGGTCATTTTTCCAGTTTGAGATGGTGGAGATGAGCTGCTGCAACAGCGTCTTATCCTCCTCCAGCCACTCTCTGGTCAGCTCTTTCAGCAGGGCGAGCTGATCCTGATCGTCGAACAGCGAGAAGTTAGACTTCATGCCCAGCGCCGCCGTTTCACGCTTGATGATCTCCAGGCCCAGCGTGTGGAAGGTGGAGATCAGCAGCCCGCGCGCCTCTTTGCGACCCAGCGTCTGCGCCACACGCTCTTTCATTTCGCGCGAGGCTTTATTGGTGAAGGTCACCGCAGCGATGTGTCGCGCCTGATAGCCGCACTCACGAATCAGATGGGCGATTTTATTGGTAATTACGCGGGTTTTGCCCGATCCCGCGCCCGCCAGTACCAGACAGGGACCGGTAACAAATTCGACGGCACGTTGTTGGCTGGGGTTTAAACGCATAGAAGAAATCGCCTGATTGAATCAAAAGAAAGGGGTTTATACTGGGCGGCAATTATACACAACCGAGATACCAACATGGCGAAAACCGCGGCGGCTTTACACATCCTGGTCAAAGAGGAAGCGCTGGCAAAAGAGATTCTGGCGAAACTGGCGAAGGGCGGCAATTTCCAGCAGCTGGCGAAGAAGCATTCGACCTGTCCTTCCGGCCGTAAGGGGGGCGATCTGGGCGAGTTTCGGCAGGGACAGATGGTACCGGCCTTTGATAAAGCGGTCTTTACCTGCCCGTTGCTGACGCCTTACGGGCCGGTAAAGACCGGCTTTGGTTATCACATTATCAAAGTGCTCTACCGCAACTAGTTACTTCTTCTGCTTCATCTGCTGCAGAACGTTGCTGCACTGGTTGTCTTCGTTGTCGCTGGGGGAGATCAGTGCCAGCAGCGCCGCTGCCGGCCCTACGACCGCACCCAGCGCCACGGCAGCGGCCCCACGGGCCAGCAGTGGCCCCGCTTTCACGCCCGCATCCGGATTCTTAAAGGTGCCGCGCACGTAGAGCGGGGAGCGCAGCGTGACGATGCGAACACCTTTACTCTCCGGATTGATCGACAGGTCCAGACGTTCACTGGCGAAGTTGGCGTTCCCTGACACATTGATAATCGCGTTCTCGGTATCAAACACAAACAGATTCGGCGTCGCCAGACCGTTCTGCAGTCTGATATCGGTGGCCGCGCAGTTGATGCGCACCTGATCGTCGCCAAAGAGTTTGCCGACTACGTAGTTACCCACGTTAAGTCCGGCGATCTCCATCAGATTGCGGCTGATCAGCCCGTCATTCATCAGCAGCTTCAGCTGACCGTTGCTGGTCGCCAGCAGGTCGGCGACCGAGTTGCCGGTGCCGGTAAAGCTGGCATCACCGTTGAGCTGACCCAGGCTGTTCTTCATCGCCTGCACATCCGGGAACAGCTGACGCAAACGCAGCTTGCGTGCATGCAGGTCAACCCGGCCACGCATCGGTGAACGATCGCCCTCCAGCCGGATAGTGCTGTTGAGATTGCCGCCCGCGATACCAAAGCGCAGCGGATCCAGCAGCAGATCGCCGTTTTTGAGCTGTAAGTGGGTATAGAGATCGCTCAGCGGCAGTGAGTTGCTGTGTTCGATACGTTTGCCGCTGAACTTCACGTCGGCATCCATGACATCCCAGCTTTTGGTTTCAAACCTGTCGTGCGGCAGTACACGGTCAGCAGGCTGATTCGATTTCTCACCGCGCCGGGCTTTGGCCTGGGCGGTCTTCTCACTCCCTTTGCCGGAGTTCACACCAATCAGCGGCCCCAGATCGGCCATGCGCAGTTGCTCAGAGGTGAGTTCCCCGGTGAGAGTAGGACGAGGTTTGCCCTGGGTGTAGATCAGCGAGCCATGAATATCGCTGTCGCCGATATGACCGTTAAATTTCTCATAGCGGTAGACCGCGCCCTTTTCGCCGCTGAATTTCGCGATCAGATGGCCGTCCGTTTCATAAGGCGGGGTATCAGGCAGCAGAACGCCGGTCAGGCCATAGAGGTTCGCCAGCGTATCGCCGGAGAAACGCAGACGCACATTCAGTCCGCCCAGGTTCATCGGGTCCTGCACGCCCCCGGTTACCTGAACCCGCGTGGTGCCGTTTCGCACATCGGCCTGCACCGGGAAAGGGGTGTTCTGGCTGCGCAGCGAGAGCATGCCGCCAATCTTGCCTTCACCGCTGAGCTTTTCATTGTTGTAGGTGCCACTGGCCTGCCAGCCAAAGACGAAGTCTCCCGCGCCCTTCTGCTGGTCGTCACCGCCGGCAATCTGCGCATAGGGCACCGGTTTGCCCAGCGGATTCACCTGTACCGTGACATCAGCGCGGTTAACCGCATCGCGATAGCGGATTTGCCCCTGATCAAACAGGATATTATCCAGCCGGAAGGACCAGGCCGAAGGCGCGCTGTCCTTGTCATCCTTGTCACTACCGGCGATATCGAACGTCCAGTTATTCTTTTTATCCGCCGTCTGAATCAGGCGCGCATCGGGTCGCTGCAGCTTAATCCACGGGATGAAAAGCTCTTTGTGCAGCAGCGACAGCGGTGCCAGCGTCGCGTCGGCCCGTTGCAGATGGACCATGGTGACATCAGGAATGCCGGGCGGGTTACCCAGCATGATATCTTCGGCGTGTATCTGCGGCCACGGCACCCAGCGCCGCCAGCCCGACTCGTCGCGATGGCGAACCCAGTCGATCCCCAGATCCCCGCGGATGGCAAAAGGACGATTGAGTTCGGTTGAGACTTTCTGATTGATGGTGGGCTTCAGGCGGTTCCAGTCAAATGTCGCGATCACCACAATAATCACCACAATCAACAACACCAGAATGCCTGCAACCCAACTGACGATTTTCCCGGTACGCGACATGTCGCTTTCTCCTTGCTCTTTCACGGCCTGCGTTAAAGATAGTCGAGACGGCGGGCAACGGCATCAGGGAAGCTGGAGAGTCAGATGATTCAGTTCAGAAAATGGGACAGGCCGCGAAAAGTAGTAGCCCTGAGCCGCGATGGCCGGGGATTGCCTGACCTGCTGCCACTGCTCTTCCGTTTCCACGCCCTCGACAATCACGCCGTTGCAGTAGCGATTGATGAGCGCCAGCAGCATCGAAAAGAGGCTGCGCCCTTCATCAGAACTGCCCAGCAGAATAAACAGGTCGCGCGACAGCTTGATGTAGTCATATTTCAGTTCGGTCAGCGCCGAGAAATTGGCCATGCCAGAGCCAAAATCATCCAGCCACAGCGGGCCCAGTTCCGGGATCTTTGCGACTCTCTCCGCCTGTGGCAGCGCATGATGCTCTGTCAGCTCAAAGCGGATCCAGGGCAGGCGGGCGATCAGGCGACGAATGGCGGGCCGGTGCTGAATAGAGAGCAGCGAGGGGCCATCGATGTTGACCGACGCGACCACACCGTTGCGCTCGAAGAAGGCGGACCACTGCGTCAGCAGTTCCAGCTGCTCATAGATCACATTGAGGCGCTGGGCGATATCGAGCCCGGCAAACCAGGCCTCGGGTGACAGATTCCGTTCCGGCTGGGCAGGATGAGAAACGGCGGTCAGCAGTTCAATGGCGAGTAACCGACCGGTTACCCGATAGATAGGCTGGAACCGATAGCGCCGCTGGCACTGTTGCCAGAAGAGCGGGGTTTCCGTTTGATAATCAGGGTCAATTGAAGACGGCAGCCATTGACTAATACTCTCCATCACCATGGTATTTTCCTGGTTGATAATATGTCCCCAAAACGGGTGACGCAGCTGCGATTATCGTGAGTGTCTGTGGTAAAGAGATGAACGACCCGGCCACAAAAAGGGAAAGTCTATCAGCTGCGTCGCCCGCATAATCGGTAAAAAAAGCCGAAATTAGCGCCTCTTATCCGCCAGATTAGCCCTCTCCTGCACCTTAAGCTAAATCAAAACAGCGTTTTAAAAAGTTGACGACTGCCATACCAGACGCGAGACTGAGCACTCTTTCACTACGGGTTGCAAACCATGACGCAGAAGAAAATTGCCATTATCGGCGAATGCATGATTGAGCTGTCGGAAAAGGGTGAGAACATCAAACGGGGTTTTGGCGGCGATACGCTGAATACGGCGGTTTATCTCGCCCGCCAGGTGGATGAGCAGCAGTTACGGGTCGATTACGTCACGGCGCTGGGGACGGATTCGTTCAGCGATCAGATGATAACCGCCTGGCAGCAGGAGAAGGTCAACACCGGCCTGATTCAGCGTCTCGATAATAAAATGCCAGGCCTGTATGTGATTGAAACCGATGCGGAGGGCGAGCGCACCTTCTGGTACTGGCGCAGCGACGCCGCGGCCCGCTACTGGCTCGACAGCCCGCAGTCAGAGGCGATCGCCGACCAGCTGGCGCACTATGACTATCTTTACCTCAGCGGCATCAGTCTGGCGATTCTGCCCGCTGCCAGCCGGGAGAAACTGATGCAGCTTCTGGCCCGCTGCCGGGCAGAGGGCGGCAGGGTGATTTTCGATAATAACTATCGTCCGCGTTTATGGGCCGATCGGGCCAGTGCGCAGAGCGCGTATCGCGCCATGCTCAGCTGTACCGATATCGCCTTTCTCACCCTGGATGATGAACATCTGCTGTGGGGCGAGCAGCCGCTGGAGGAGGTTATCGCGCGAACCCGCGAAGCAGGTGCCAGTGAAATTGTGATTAAACGGGGTGCGGAGGCCTGCCTGGTCGCCACGGGTGATGCGCCGCTGATTGAGGTGCCTGCGGTCCGGCTGGCGAAGGAGAAGGTGGTGGATACGACGGCCGCGGGCGATTCGTTCAGCGCCGGATATCTGGCGCGCCGCCTGACCGGCGCATCGGCTGAAGCCGCCGCACAGCGCGGGCATCTGATCGCCAGCACGGTGATTCAGCATCGTGGCGCGATTATTCCGGCAGAGGCGATGCCTGACTGAACTGCATCTGATAAAGCCGGGCATAAGCGCCGTTCTGCTGCAGCAGCTGCTGATGCGAGCCGCGCTCAGCGATCCGGCCCTCTTCGATAAGCAGGATCTCATCGGCTTTCTCAATGGTTGAGAGCCGGTGCGCAATAATCAGCGTGGTGCGGTTCTGCTGCAGCGTCTCCAGCGCAGACTGAATCGCCCGTTCTGAGCCGGTATCGAGGGCCGAGGTCGCTTCGTCGAGGATCAGAACGGGACTGTCGCGCAACAGGGCGCGGGCAATGGCAATGCGCTGGCGCTGTCCACCCGACAGCAGCACCCCATTCTCCCCAATCATCGTATCCAGCCCGTTCTCCATCTTATTGATGAATTCCATGGCATGAGCCATCTGCGCCGCCTGTTCGACCGCGGCGCGGCTGAAGAGATCACGACGGGCATAGGCGATATTGTTGGCGATGGTGTCATTGAACAGATGAACATGCTGAGAGACCAGCGCCATCTGCTCGCGCAGCGAGGCCAGGGTGTAGTCACGCAGATCGTGCCCATCCAGCAAAATTTCGCCGCTGTCGATATCGTAAAAACGCGTGAGCAGGCTGGCGAGGGTCGATTTACCTGAGCCGGAACGGCCTACCAGGGCGACCGTTTTCCCGGCCGGGATATCAATATTGATTGCGTTCAGGGCCGGCGTTTCCGAACCGGGATAGGTGAAGCTGACGTTGCGGAACGCAACATGACCGGCGGCGCGTCCGATAACGCGGGTGCCCTCATCTTTTTCCTGCTCAGTATCCAGAATCGCAAACAGTGTCTGGCAGGCGGCCATGCCGCGCTGGAACTGCGCATTGACGCTGGTCAGGGACTTTAACGGACGCATCAGCATCAGCATGGCGGAAAAAACCGCGCTGAGGGTGCCCGCCGTCAGCGTCGTCATTACCGACGGAAAACTGGCCGCATAGAGCACAAAAGCCAGTGCGAAAGAGGCGATCAGCTGGATAAGCGGATCGGACAACGCGGTGGCCGACACCATTTTCATCCCCTGGCGACGCATCCTGTTGCTGACCTGCCCAAACCGCTCTGTCTCCACCCGCTGACCGCCGAACATCAGCACCTCTTTATGCCCTTTCAGCATCTGCTCAGCATGGGAGGTGACCTGCCCCATGGTGTCCTGCATGTTCCTGCTGATGCGGCGAAAGCGCCGGGAGACGAGGCGGATCGCCAGCGACACCACGGGCGCCAGCACCAGCAGGATCAGGGAAAGCTGCCAGCTGTAGTAAAACATCATGACAAACAGGCCAAGGATAGAGGCACCTTCACGCACCACCGTGACCAGCGAGCCGGAAGAGGCGGAGGCGACCTGCTCGCAATCGTAGCTGATGCGGGAGAGCAGCGTGCCGGTTGATTGCTGATCAAAGAACGCCACCGGCATCCCCATCATGTGGCTGAAGAGGCGACGGCGCAGGCTCATTACCACTTTACCGGAGACCCAGGAGATACAGTAACCGGAGATATAGCCGCTGACGCCGCGGATCAGGATCAGCCCGATAATCACCAGCGGCATCCACAGCAGCATCCCCGCATGCCGCCTGCCCATCACATCGTCCAGCAGGCTTTTCAGCAATGTCAGCATAAACGGGTCTATGGCGGCGTTGACGATGAGGGCTATCCCGGCGACTACCAGGCCCAGCCTGAAGGGTGAAATGGTGGGCCACAGTCGCGTAAACGTCTGTCTGGCAGAGAGTGTGGGTTCAGACATGGCATGCATCTTACCGTTGTGTAGAAACGGATGATGATATGTTAAACCGTATCAACCAACCGGAAACTGCCCTTTCGCCATGAATCATAAACAGTCTCAAATGAGACTGGTACTTCTCCCCTGCCTTCAGGCCCGGATCACGCGGGGATAAAATCATTATCGCCTCTTAAGCGCCCGCAGTGTGATATCCGGTAAATTGCGGCTAGTAAAGCGGGCCATGCCGCTCATTTCCCTTATGCTGAAAAATTGTGGTTAATCGCACAGGCGACCCGGCCATCTCCTTCAATCAGACTTATAATTTTTCGAATAAAATTAGCCAGTTATAACCACCCGAGCGCCACCAGGCATAGTCCGAATCTGCCCGATTCGGCCCTTTTCGGATGGACGTTCGCCGTAAAAAAGACCATCTTTTAATCAACAACAGCAGGACGCTGTGCTCTCCGGCCGTGAACAAAACAACTAAAATATTCTCCGCATCAGGACCTATTTATGCACACAGAAATCATTAACATCTGGCCACACGGTGATGCGCCAGGTGCCAGCGATTCGCGGGCACAGCCGCAGATCGTCGATATGGCAAAAGAGTATGAGCCTTACGATCGCGCCGCCACCGGCGTACGTTGCCCGGAGATGGCGATCTGGCATCCGGTCGAATCCAACGGGATCACCCTGCTGGTCGCGCCAGGCGGAGGTTATCAGCGTGTGATGATCGACCGTGAAGGCAGCGCCCTGGCGACCTTCTTCACCTCAATGGGCTACACCCTGGCGGTCATGACTTACCGTCTGCCCTATGATGGTCATCATGAAGGCCCCGATGCGCCGCTGGCCGATGCACAGCGCGCCGTGCGGGTGCTGCGTGAACGGGCGCAGCGCGGCCTGAATGGAAAGTACATTGTGATGATGGGCTTTTCGGCGGGTGGCCACGTCGCGGCCAGCCTGGGCACACGCTTCGCGGAAAAACTCTATCCGGTGCAGGATGGCGCAGAAAACTTCTCCCCTCGCCCGGATGCGATGATCCTGGTCTATCCGCTGATCAGCATGCGTGATGGCATTGCCCATGAAGGTGCCCGAACCCGCCTGCTGGGTGCCTGGCCCGATCAGAAAACGATTGAGGCCTACTCCCTGGAAACCCGGGTTCACCCGCTGGTGCCGCCAACGCTGTTGATCCACGCCGCCGACGACGAAGCCGTCTCGGTGAATCACAGCATGGCGTTTTTCAGTGCGTTGCGGGAGCATAAGGTCCCGGCAGAGGTGCATTTCTATCAGAAAGGCGGGCACGGATTCGGTATCCGCGGTGTGGCAGATTTGCCCCTCGCCAGCTGGCCGATGTTAGTGACCGAGTGGCTCAGGGCAAAGACCTGATCTTAAGCCGCAGGCGGCACGTCTTTGCCGTTGCTGTCCGGCGGCGTGGCTTCATTGCTGGCCGCCGGTGCCGCTGACGGTGCCATCACTTTGTCCCAGCTGTTTTGCAGGCTTTTCACGTTGGTTTCCGCTTCGCCTTCCGGCTGGATCAGAACCATCATCAGTTCCTGGGTCAGCTGCTGACGCAGCTCCTGGTTTAACTGCTCGCGGGTCAGACCCGCCAGGAAGGCCTGCCGCAGCTTCTGATACTGCTCAGGCGCAATATCGACCACGGCGTTCTGCTGGGAGCGCAGCCGCTGGCTCATCAGCACATCGGTGTCGGTGCGGGCATAGGTGGTGAACAGCTTATTCAGCTCCAGCAGCTTCTGCGCCATCAGCGCATCAAACTCCTCCTGCGGTAAGCCTTTATCGCGCACGTTAGCCAGCTCGCGAGCCACCAGATTCATATTCTGCGCCAGACTGTCGTTGCGTCCATCCAGATTGATCGAGCACTGCGCACGCTGATAGAGCACGCGGCAGTCAAATCCCACCTGTATGCCCTGCGCTTTGCTGTCACTGAGCGCGCGCTGAACGTGCCAGAACAGCGCTTCACGGGCCAGATCGCCCTGCCAGTAACGCTGCAGATTCTGCGAGTCACGAATCGGCTGCCACGGCGTATCCCACACCAGTGACAGGCGATCCTGCGTCATGTTGCTGCTGACCAGATTCACCGGCTCGTGCGGCAGCGGGGAGAGGGTGGGCAGTGGCGCAGGCGTTTCACGTTTGCCGGTCAGTGCCGAGAAGGTTTTGTTGATCTGCTCAGAGAGGTTGCGGCTGTCGACATTGCCGACCACGTAGAGCGTCATCGCATCCGGGGTGTACCACTGATGATAAAAGTCGTTGAGCTGGGTTAAATCAACCGGGGCGCGTGGCTGCGCCGCAGGATCGTGCGCCAGCAGCGCCGAGCCTTTCAGGCGGTAGCGCCACCAGACATCCTGCGTATCTTTCGGCCAGGTGGCGACCGGATCGGAGGCCGTCAGCGCGGTGCTCACCACCTGTTCGGTAATCGCCATATTGCCCGCCGTGGCCGCCAGCCAGTTCAGCGCTTCTTTCAACAGCTCAGGGCGGTTGTTCGGCAGACTCAGATTATATTGGGTGGAATCATAAGAGGCGATGACGGGCGGCAGGGGGCGCTGAGGATCCATCGCCTGCTGCCATAGCGCGCGCTGCTGCTGGGTGTCGAGCGCGGTATTGTGCACCATGGCCAGGCGCGACAGCAGATGGCTGAAGCCGGTCTGTTGCGCACTCTCCACCAGTGAGCCGGTGTTGACCACCAGCCGCAGTTCGATGCGGTCACTGGGGCGTTGCGGTGTGGCCAGTAACTGCCAGTTAAATCCGTTATCCAGCTTGCCTTCCTGCCAGGCCGGATCCGGTTGCAGCGTTTCTGCCTGGAGACCATAGCTGCTTGCTGCCAGCACTAATCCACCAACCAAAAGCCGAATTCTGGTGCCCTGCATGTGAACCCCTACTCAAATAATTCAAATATCGTTATCACTGGCGCGACGTGCCGCTGTTATTAACGAATCGGCTGGCGCCGAATCGCGCTGTTATCCAACAACAACGTGTTTGACCACAGGAAGTTCAGGATGTCGCGCAACGAAGTGAAAAACGTCAAAAAAAACAAGTGGGGTTTATTATGCAAATGCCCGCTGTCAGGGCAAGCGACAGCGGGCATTTGAGGGGATTTAAGTGAAATTCAATGATTAAACTGAAGATTCGGACGCTTTATTCTCTTTATTCCGGCCGGCGAGCGTGTCATTGAGCTGTTTGTGATCCAGCTGGTCGACCCATTTCGCCACTACCACGGTCGCCACACCGTTTCCGATCAGGTTAGTCAGCGCACGCGCTTCGGACATAAAGCGGTCGATACCCAGAATCAGCGCCAGACCCGCCACCGGCAGATGGCCGACCGCCGAGAGCGTCGCCGCCAGCACGATAAATCCACTGCCGGTCACCCCTGCCGCGCCCTTTGAGGAGAGCAGCAGTACCACCAGCAGCGTGATCTGATGGAAAATATCCATATGGGCATTGGTCGCCTGGGCGATAAACACCGCCGCCATGGTCAGATAAATCGAGGTGCCGTCGAGGTTAAAGGAGTAACCGGTGGGGATCACCAGCCCGACCACAGACTTCTTACAGCCCAGCTTCTCCATCTTATCCAGCATGCGCGGCAGCGCCGACTCGGACGAGGAGGTGCCCAGCACAATCAGCAGCTCCTCTTTGATATAGGCGATGAACTTAAAGATGCTGAATCCGGCAAACAGACGCGCAATCAGCCCCAGCACAATCACCACAAACAGCACACAGGTGATATAGAAGCAGACGATCAGCTGGCCGAGCTGCACCAGTGACCCCACGCCATATTTACCGATCGTGAACGCCATCGCGCCGAAGGCGCCTATCGGTGCCAGACGCATGATCATGTTGATGATGCCGAAAATGACTTTCGAGAAGCTCTCAATCACGTTGAAGATCAGCGTGCCGGTGTTACCCAGACGATGCAGGGCAAAACCAAACAGAATGGCAAACAGCAGCACCTGCAGGATGTTGCCGCTGGCAAAGGCGCCAATCACGCTGTTAGGAATGACATCCAGCAGGAAGGCGACAATGCCCTGCTGTTCCGCCTGCTGCGCATAGACCGCCACCGCTTTGGCATCCAGGGTGGCGGGATCAACGTTCATTCCTGCGCCTGGCTGCACCACGTTAACCACGATCAGACCAATGATCAGCGCGATGGTACTGACAATTTCAAAATAGAGCAGCGCGACAGCGCCGGTGCGCCCGACGGCTTTCATGCTTTCCATACCGGCGATGCCGGTCACCACGGTACAGAAGATGACCGGGGCGATAATCATCTTGATTAACTTAACAAAGCCATCGCCCAGCGGCTTCATCTGGGTCCCCAGCTCCGGGTAAAAATGGCCTAACAAAACGCCGATGCCAATCGCCATCAGCACCTGGAAATAAAGGCTTTTAAAAAGTGAGGTTTTCATAAACAGGTGTCCACTAACGCCGTGAGGTGATGTTGTCGGATTCGTTATTGTGACTGGCGGGCAACAGAGGTGGCGCCTGACAGTAACCCGAAAATAACACTGTGTTTACGTGATTAATACAGGGCGACAAACCCCCAGGAAATGTCAGGATCGTAATTCTGAACTGAAACGCTTCAGCAAGGGGTTTTGTAACTAAAATTCTCGCAAAATCAATGAATCAGGCAATTATTGCGGCAGTGAGGAATTTTCTATCCAGGCCTGATTGAATCGGGTCAGAGGCAGCGCTTCCGCGTAGAGGTAGCCCTGCCCGATGTGAATGCCGCGCGCCAGCAGCCAGTCACGCTGCTCCGCGGTTTCCACGCCCTCGGCAATCACCTCAAGGTGGATAATCTCGGCGATCGCCGCCACGATGCAGACCATGGTGTCGTCATCCGGCAGCGCCGCCACAAAGCTGCGGTCCATCTTCAGCTTGTTGACCGGCAACGCTTTCAGCTGATGCAGATAGTTGAGATTGGAGTAGCCCATGCCGAAATCATCCAGCGCCACCGCCACCCCGGCCTGCTGCAACAGTCGCAGCATCGCTATCGCCTGTTCTGCATCATCCAGATGCGCCGTCTCGGTCACTTCCAGCACAAAAGTGCCAGGGGCGATGCGGTGACGGGTCAGCAGAGACTGCAGATGGGAGACCACGCCCGTATCGCGCAACTGTACCGCAGAAATATTCACGCTCAGCGGCAGCATCATGCCCTGCCGCTGCCAGCCAGCCAGAATGCGGCACGCCTCTTCAAACACCCAGCGTCCCACTGCGCTAATCACGCCTATCTCTTCGGCGCTGGCGATAAACTCTTCTGTCAGGCCGTAACTGCCATCCGGCTGGCGCATACGCAGCAGCGCTTCCGCGCCCGCCAGTGCCCCGGTGCGCATATCAACCTGCGGTTGGAGGTAGAGAGCAAACTGCTCATCGTGCAGACCCTGCAGAATGTCATGCTCCTGGGTCAGGCGTTTCTGTGCGCGCTCGGTCAGCGCGGCGTCAAAGAAGAGGATCTGATTTTTGCCCTGATGACGGGCCGACATCATCGCCGAGATCGCCCTGTCCAGCAGTTCACTGGCGCTCAGCGGCTGATCGTCGCGCAGCGCCAGACCGATGCTGACGTTAGGGCGCAGCTGAAGCTGGTGCAGGCTGACCGGCTGATTAAGGCGAATCATCAGATTGCGCGCCAGACGCAGGGCGCGGAACGGATTACTGGCGCGCTTCATCAGCAGGACAAAATCGCTGACGCCGGTCTGCGCCAGCAGGGTGTGGTCATCCAGCGTATGGCGGATCTTCTCCACCAGCGTCAGCATCAGCGTGTCGCGCTGCTCATCGCTGAGTATGCCGTTGGCTTCCTGCAGGGTTTCAATGCGGATCACCATCAGACCCAGCGACCGGTCAGGATTGCACATAAACTGTTCGACCAGCGCCAGGAACAGGGTGCGGTTGGGCAGGTCGGTGACCGGGAAGTGGGTGGTCAGCCGGCTCATCTCATCATGAATCGACTCCAGCACCTGCTGATTGCGGTTGTAGCTGCGCACCAGCATGCCGATCTCGTCATCATGATGGCTGTGCGGCAGGGAGAGTTTATGGGTCAGAATCGCCTGCGGCGGCAGCTCCTGCAGCTCGCGCGAGAGATGACGCAGCGGATGCACCACCAGCCGGTTGATGCACCAGCTGATCGCCACGGAGAGGATCAGCGCCAGCAGCAGATAGGTGATGATCATGGTCGAGAGCGTGCTGAGGATAAACTGGTAGACGCGCGTTGAGTTCGCCTGCAGCACCAGATAGGCCAGCGGTTTTGGCATTCTGGTATTTTCTATCGAGTAGAGCGGCAGCGTAATCTGCACCGGCAGCTCAAACAGGCGGGCCACCAGACGCGGCACCGGTTTTTCCGTCTCAAAGTCAGCATGCAGCGCCTGAAACGCATTGGGCAGCACCACATCGGCGCGCGACAGAATACCGGCCGGTTTCAGAGAGTGAAGAATGTGTTCGGCCCGGGGGATATCGGCCCGCAACACCGCTTCCGACAGCGGCTGACGAACGGTGTGGGCGATATTCTCCATCTGCTGGGCGTAGTCAATCCTGCGCTGCTGCACAAAATGAAACAGTTGGATGACGATAAAAATACTGATGGTGATAACCGCAACCAGCGAAACCGTCGCCATCTGCTTTATCGTAAGTGACCGGCTTACGCGCAAAAAATTCTCTCCTGACGATGAAAAAAGCCCAGATAGCAGACAGTACAATGCCAGCCAGTATATCCCATAAACTGACTTTTTTACCGTCTGAAAAGTCCGGCTTTTTCCCGGTCAGGATTATTTAAAATCCGCGTAAGGGGTCAGCGGCTGTGGCGGCATATCCAGGTCCCCTTCCCAGCCACCGGCAGCATAGCGCACATAAAGCAGACCATGACTCGGGGTGTAATCCTTCGCCTGCTGGATATCCACACCGGCACCGATAAACCAGTTCGACGTCAGCCGTCGCTCAATCACTGCCTGCAGCGTATAGCCGGTACCGCCGCCGGAACTGCTGGCAGAAGAGGGGTTACTGGCAAGGGTATAGCCCGGATTAACCGGATAGCGCTGCTGGGCATGGGTTTGTGAATGGGACCAGGAGACAGAGCCGCCCAGATCAAACGACCAGTTCTCTGTCCGCTGCCGCCAGGTGACCGGCACGGAAAAAGAGAGATACTGCTGCGGGCTGTAGTAGCCGCCCTGGCCGAAGGTGTAATCGCTGAGATCCTTCTGATAGTGCCAGAGCATGCTGTTCAGCCCGACGGTCGCCCGGCGGTTGTCACTGTTGATGAGCTTATAGTAATAGCCGCCCATCAGGCGCTCGCGGCTGTTATCGGCGACATTTTTGCCGGTGATCTGATGCGCACTGATGTCGCCCCAGACGCCATGCGCGCCGCCCTGATCGTAACTCAGCCCGATGCTGCCGCCGGTGGCCACCACGCCGCCCCAGCTTTTGCCGCCGCTGGCTGCCGGATCGCGCGTCCCGGCATAGGAGAGCAGCGAACTGGCGATCGGCCTGCGTGAGGCCGTCAGTGTGACGCCGAGCTGTTTCACATCAGTTTTCCAGCTCAGGCCGCCGGTCCAGTTCGTGACTTCAAAACCCAGCGGCGTGGTTCCGAGGTCAGCGGACCAGGTCGCGTTATGCCAGCCCGCGGCCAGCGCCGTCCCGCTATCGCGCTGGCGGTTGTCACGATTACAGCCGCCAGAATTGGCATCGTCGCAGCTGCCAAACAGGGCGTCGATGCTGCCGTTCCGGGTTGCAAAGGTGCCTGCGGAGACATCGACCCGATCAAGACGGAAAAAGCCCCGGCCAGCGGCAAACGGATGTTCCGCCTGCAGCATGGTGGTGTGCGCCGTAAAATCGGAGATGCCGCCGGTGCCGCTGTTGCGTGAATAGTCCTGCTGCACCGTGAGCGTGGTCTGCTGCTGACGGTAGAGATCGGCCGTGTCGCTGCGCAGGCTGCGCTTCAGCCAGTCATCCTGGGGATCGTTGCGGGTTGCGCGGCTGATATTGCCACTGCTCGCGATGCCGCTGGCCGTCATCGCCTGACGATAGTCTGCCAGTGCCTGTTCAGGCTGCTGCTGCGCCCCTTCCAGCCGTGCCGCATCACGATAGACCAGCGCTTTATCCTGCGAAGGGGGCAGCGAGGCGGCACGCTGTTTCAGATCGGTCAACAGCGCCGCGGCCCGCGTGGTTTCACCGACCGCCTGCCACGCCAGCGCCGCGCGGCGATCCGCATTCAGCGTGCTCTGCTGCGGCGGCAGCGTCTCCAGCGACTGACGGGCTTCGCCGTTGCGCTGCAGCGCAACCAGCGCCTCAATCCGTCCCAGCGCCGCATCGCGGTTGTCCGCCTGGCGCGACAGCACCTGCTGATACCCCTGCAGCGCCTGCTGCGCGTCCCCCCGCGCCAGCGCCCAGTCCGCCAGGGTCAGATCGCGGCGGCTGGAATCCGGCTGCTGCCGAAGCAGCGCGA
Source organism: Pantoea sp. GM_Pan_3 (assembly GCF_026541045.1). Taxonomy (NCBI): domain Bacteria; kingdom Pseudomonadati; phylum Pseudomonadota; class Gammaproteobacteria; order Enterobacterales; family Erwiniaceae; genus Pantoea; species Pantoea sp. GM_Pan_3. Next base: position 88,989 of record NZ_JALNVA010000007.1, read on the forward strand.
TTGCGGCAGGCTCATCGCCCGCCTCGCGCAGGGCATCGGCCTCGGCAAAGCGCTGATCCTGCGTCAGGCGGTCAGCCAGCTGACGCATATCGCTGCTCCATTGTGCTTCCGGCAGACGATGCAGCGTGGCGCTGGCCTCAGCGGCGTTATCGTTGCCCGAGAACCAGAGGGCGGCGGCGTAGAGCGCGGTGCTATCCTGCGGGTGCTGCTGCGCTACGCCGCGCATCACCGCCTCCGCCTGCTGCGCACGACCGCTGTTACGCAGCGCTCCCGCCAGCCGGTAGCTGAGCCAGACGTCATCCGGCGTCAGCGCCAGTGCCTGGCGATAGCGATCGGCGGCCTGGGGCCAGCGCGCCTGCTGCGCCAGCGCATCGGCCTCCGCACGCAGGCTGTCGCTGCGCAGCGTGCGAATCGTGTCGGCCAGTGCGCGCTGCTGGTCGGCGGGCAGCGTATCGATAAACGCCATCTCGCGGGCGGGCGATACCGTCCGGTAAAGCCCTGCCAGCCGCCGCACCGCGGTGATATTGGTGCCATCCAGCCGGCGCGCTTTTTGCCAGAACCGTTCAGCGCCGGGGGCATCGTTGCGCGCCATCGCCACATCACCCAGACCAATCAGGGCGTAGCTGTCACTGCTGTCATAGGCTTGCGCCGCGCGGTAGGCCTTTTCAGCCCCGTCGATATCGTGCTGCGCCAGCGCTTTATCGCCCTGCTCTATCGCCAGCCAGTAATGACTGGTCTGCAGCAGCGACTGCCATTTGCCTATCAGCGTGCTCTGCTGACCCGCCTGAATCGCGCGCTCCAGCCAGCGAATGGCCACCTCACGATGGCCCGCGCGGGCCTGAATCTGCCCCATTGCGCCCATCAGTTCGGCATCCCCGGGATTGCTCTTCAGCGCCCGTTCGAGGGCGCGCATGGCGCTGTCAGCGTTACCGGCATCGACCCGCGCCAGCGCCTGCATCCGGTCACGATAGGCGGGATCGGCCAGCTGACTCTGCTGCTTCGATAACGCGTCCACACCCTGCTGATGAGGCTCGCCGTCGGTAAATACCGCCAGATAGGCTTTCAGCTGCGCCACGCTGCTGTCGCTGACCGGCTGGTCAGTGATCTGCTGCAGCCAGAGGTCAGCGGCGGCCTCACGCCCGCCGCCGCGCTCCGCCAGCCGCTTCAGCTGTGTAATTGCCTGCTCCGGCTGCTGACGCGCAAAGGCCATGCGGGCGATCTGTAATCCGACCCCGACGTTGCCAGGATAGCGCTGCTCCAGCACCTGAAGCTGTTGCCAGGCCAGATCCTCCTGGCCGGGAAGGCGCGCCACCAGCCGCCAGTACTCCAGGGCAATATTGGGATCGGGGAAGACGCCGTTAAACAGGGCATCGTAGGCGCTTTTCGCCTCCGCCAGTCGTCCTGAGGTGGCAAGCAGCCGCGCCTGCTGCAGTTGCTGCCGTCCGTCAGACGACATCATGCGCAGGCCGGCGGCAGATTCCCGCGCCGCAGCGGAGTCAGGCGCCAGCCGGTTGAGCTGATCCAGCAGGGTCTGTGCGGTGGTGAGATCGCCCTGATGCAGCGCCAGTCGCAGACGCGCCGCCAGCACCTGGGGATTCTCCGGGTCAATCTTCTCCAGCCGGTAGAGCGACTGCTGCACCAGCTCATACTTGTTGGTCGATTCGCCGATGCGCACCTGGGTCAGCAGCCAGTCAACCGGTGAAACCTGCGGACCGGCGACAGGCGCAGCCTGCCCCGGCAGCGCACCCAGCAGGCCGAGCAGTACACCTGCCCGCAGCAGAAGCGACTTATTCATCTTCATCATCAAGCAGACGGCGGCGCGAGATAAGGCGCATCAGACGCCAGACCAGCATGGCAAACAGCACCACGACACCCACCGAGCAGAGCGCCAGCCAGAAAGGATGGGTAGCCAGCGCGGCCCAGAGCCGCTCCCACCAGGGGAGGTGGCCCACATAGTAGGTCTCGCCGACACGCAGACTGTTCACACCCGACTCACGGACAATTGCCGTAGAGCCTGAGATGGCCGCACGTTTGCCGCTGTCAGCCAGCGCCTCATCAAGCAGCTGCCAGCTGCGCGGACTGCCATCGGCGAGCAGCGCAACCACACTGCGCTGATCGTAGAACGGCGACTGGAAACCAATCACGGTGGCCAGCGGACCCCGGGAGCCGATGGCGGTGGTGCTTTCTGCGCTGCGTTCCGCCTCGCTGAGAGTCTGAGCCGGCAAAGATGCCCGTCGCGCCGGGGTTTTCAGCCAGCTGGCGGTGGCGTCAACCAGCGCGCTGATCCGGCGGTCGTCCTGAAGATCTTTGGGGATGTCGCCGATCAGCAGCAGATCCGCGTCCTGCTTCTGCGCCGAGCGCCAGTCGTCGGTAAGCTGCACGCGCAGCGCCGGATACCCGGTCTGCGCGCCGATATTGCCCACCGCATTCAGCAGGGTAGCGACCTGCTGCGCATCCGGATCCGGCTGAACCAGCACCAGCGTCTGGGAGAGATCGGCGTAGCGGCTGAACGGGAAGCCGGCATTCGCCCAGGTCTGCAGCGACGGCATTTCGATGTAGTGGCGATAACCGGAGAAGTCGATGCTGGAGTTGTCGTCCACCACCACATGATTGCTCACCGGGGTGACGGTTTCGCAGCGTCCGTCCGCCGTGCCGCCCATAAAGGTCGTGGCATAGTCGAAATCGAAACGCAGCTGATTCATCACGCCCAGACGGAGCGCCGGGATTTTCAGCTCATGACTCTTGTCTGTCGTTCCCTGCAGCAGGGGAAGGTGCAGCAGCTGCTGTCCGGCCGTGTTTTTCGGCTGCAGCGGGTAGTCCTGAATGAACTGATTGTTCAGGTTGACCGCCAGCCTGGAGCCGTCCGGCTGGGTGGGCGAGGTGTAACGATAGTTCAGATCCATATCGATACCGCGCGCCCGCACCAGGAAGAGATCGGGTGGCAGATTCAGCGTCAGGCTGATCGGATTAGGCTGCAGACCGTCAGACTGTAACTGATTTTCATATTGCGTCAGCTCGGCAAAGGTCGTGCGGCGATCGGTGCGTACCCAGTTTGGCGCATCATAAGGCTGGCGCGGGGCCAGCAGCGTGACGCGATCAATGGTGGAGGTATCGCCCCGCAGCAGTAACTCGCCCTGCGCAATGCCCTGCACGGCCGTCAGCAGGTCGTCGTCGTTGCGGCCCAGAATCAGCAGCATTTTCTCATAGGGATTGTCAGGCTGACTGACGATCTCTACGGTCGGTTTGCTCACCGGCGGCAGATCTTTCAGGAATGCCGGGCGCGCATCGTTGGTGGCAAACACCACCGCGTGCTGTTGCTGCGGCAGCTGGTTGTAGAGGACAGGGAAGCGCTGGCCGCGCCAGGCGGCTTTGCTGCCAAACCAGGAGGCGAGGATGGCGGCGGCCCGCTGCTGCGCGACATCGGGCTGGGCGGCAAACACCATCGGCAGGGTCAGCGGCCGCGTGTCGCGCGCATCAAAGAAAGGCTCCGGGAAGTGTGACAGGTCATTTTTCAGCGGCAGCTTTTGCAGCGTCAGATCCAGGCTGCTGGCTTTACCGATATCGAGCCAGATGGTGCTGTTGGCCGGGTTTTCACAGATGTTGGCGTAGTGACCGACCAGCTCAAAGCGGACGCGGTTAAAATCGGCGATAAACCGGGGGTCCAGCGCCAGCTGCGTCTGATTTTCTTTGCCGATCTGCTCCGGCGTCAGGGTAATCAGGCTCACCAGTTCATCGTTGAGATAGATCTTCAGCTGCGACAGGGTCGGCAGCAGCGCAGGCGATGGCCGATAGCTGAGGTTCAGCATAGCACTCGTGACGACTTCGTCGCTGCGCACCCCAAACTCAATCTGCCCGGTGGTGCGCGTTCCGCGCAGCGTCATGCTGCCTGGCGGCGGTGCCAGCTTAGCAAAGCTCAGCTGGCTGTTTCGCAGCGGCGCAGCCGACGGCTGCGGCACGGCCTGCTGCGCCGTCTCTCCGGCCGCGCTGACCGGTGCATTTTCCTCTGCTGCAGCGCAGCTTAACGTTGCGGAACCCAGCAACAGCGCAGCGACCCACCTGTTTATTCTCGTTGTCGTCATATCATCAACTCAATGCAGATTTTTTGAGGCGGGCACGCGTCCGATGCCTTGCGGCAACAGCGAAGCCAGCCAGCTTACCCCAGCGGTAAGCAGGTTAAACAACCGACGTAACTGCGGCGGACCATATTCCGCCAGGCGCAGATAACCTTTGAAGCCGAGGATCATGATATCGGTGAGGCTCTGCACCGGTTTATCTTCCGGGAAACCGTCCTGCCACAACGCCCAGGTATCGGCTCGGGCGAAGGTACACTGGATAAAATCGATGTGCTGCCGGGTGGTCAGGGACTCAAGGCGAACGCCCGCCCGACGGCCAAAGACGCGCTGCACCGTGCAGGGGAAGCTGAACTCCTGCTGACCGCGACGCAGCAGCAGCCAGACCTTTTCATCCTCCCGCAACGCATCCGGCTCGCGCAGCTCCAGACCCACCCCGCCATCGGAGTAGTCCCGCAGCGTACAGGGCAGCATGTGGCCGTTTTCGCGCGCAATGGCGGCAGGCATCGCAATCTCCACGCGATGGGCCTCGCGGATCTGCCGGGCTTCAACCGAGACCGCCACCGCGCCCCCCAGAATCACCATGTTATAGATGACCCACACCAGGCTGACCCACACCGTTAACACTTCGTTGGCCGGGCCGTGCTGCATGCGCCAGAACGCCATCCCTACCCCCGCCAGGTTAAGCAACACCAGCAGCATATAAGGCCGGGTGATGACCCAGTCCAGATGCCGCTTCTCAACCAGCCCGCCTTTGGCGGTGACGTTAAACTTGCCTTTGTGGGGATTGATCAGCGCAACGGTCGTGGGCAGGGCGATATACCATGCCAGCACCGTTTCGTAGACTTCACTCCAGAACGAGTGTCGCCAGCGCCCCTGAATACGCGAGTTGGTCAGGCTGGTGTGCAGCATGTGGGGCAGTACATAGACCGCGATGGCCAGCGCGGGCGCGTAGATGATGTAGGCGTGGCAGAGCAGAAACGCCAGCGGAGCCAGCAGGAAGATCAGCCGCGGAATGCCGGAGAGAAAGTGCAGCATGGCGTTGGCATAACAGAGTCGCTGCACCCACTTAAGCCCTTTACCGAACAGGGGGTTATCCAGACGGAAGATCTGCACCATGCCGCGTGCCCAGCGGATTCGCTGTCCGATATGCGCTGACAGGCTCTCGGTCGCCAGTCCGGCGGCCTGAGGAATACGGATATAGGCCGAGGTGTAACCCAGCCGGTGCAGGCGCAGCGAGGTATGCGCATCTTCCGTTACGGTTTCGACCGCGATGCCGCCAATCTCCTCCAGCGCGGTGCGGCGCAGAATGGCGCACGAGCCGCAGAAGAAGGTCGCATCCCAGGTATCGTTGCCATCCTGAACCAGGCCGTAAAAGAGTGATCCCTCATTCGGCGTGCGGCGAAAACGGCCCAGATTGCGCTCAAACGGATCGGGCGAAAAGAAGTGGTGCGGCGTCTGCAGCATGGCCAGCCGGGGATCTTTGATAAACCAGCCCATGGTCATCTGCAAAAAGGCGCGCGTCGGCACATGGTCGCAGTCAAAGATCGACACGAAGTCGCTGCGGCAGTGCTTTTTCAGCGCATGGTTGATGTTGCCCGCTTTGGCGTGTTCATTCGAGGGACGCACCACATAGTTAACGCCAATGCTGGCGGCGAACGCGCGAAATTCGGGCCGGTTGCCATCGTCCAGCAGATAGATGTTAAGCCGATCTTTCGGCCAGTCGATACCCAGCGCGGCGTAAAGCGTCGGCCTGACCACACTGAGCGGTTCGTTATAGGTCGGAACCAGCAGATCCACCGACGGCCACAGCGCACGATCGGCAGGCATCGAAACCGGCTGACGGTTGAGCGGCCATAGCGTCTGGAAATAGCCCAGCACCAGCACCACCCAGGCATAGGTTTCGGCGGCGATCAGCAGCAGACCCAGCACCAGGCTGAGCGGGTCATCCCAGTTGAGTGTCGAGGTGTAACGCCACCAGAGATAGCGGCAGGATACGGTCAGCGACAGGACGATCAGCATCATGGTCGGTAAGCGGCCCGGCACGCGCCGCACCACCATCGCCAGACTCCAGAGCAGCAGCACAAAGATAAACTGCGTCAGCAGGTCAAAGGGCTGGCTGATACAGAGCAGCGCCAGTACCGACGCGATCACGCCCATCCCGGCCAGGAGGGTGTAACGCAGCAGGGGCGGCAGTCTCTTCAGCCGTCTTTCCGCCCGCGCGCCCAGCCCCTGCGCCTCTGCCTGCCTGCCACGCCTGTCAAGCCAGCGATAGACCCGCTGCCGCCAGCCAGCCAGCGTGGCGAAGCCGTTCACGCGGCGGCGGCCATCACCCGGCAGGATAAACACCAGCCAGAGCGTCTGGATCAGATAGCGCACAGGATCAAGCGGCTGCGGGCGTTCGGGCGAAATATGCGGATAGAGGCGGCGGCGCTGCTGAATAATCTGCTGCCAGCCCGGTGCCTCCAGGCGCAACAGCGTCACCGCCAGCCCGCACCAGAAGAGATGCAGCGCGCTGGCGAAGCGGGATGCTCCGTTGTTCCGGGCGGTGCTGTAGCGACGCTGCAACGCCAGCCAGGCGGGTCGGGTCAGCAGCCAGCGCAGCGGGTTCATACGCGATCGCCTTTCAGATGAAGCAGCAGCCAGTTCGCCAGGGTGGTGAGCTCTTCGCTGACCAGCGCGTGGGGCCGGTATTCTCCGACCGGCTGCTTCATCATCAGCGCTTCTGACAGCGCTTCATCCCGGTGGATCAGCAGCGGGATCAGCGGATTCAGCGACGCCATCCAGAGCTGATGCAGATCCTGCTGCAGGCGGCTGTTGGCGTTGAACTGGTTGATCAGAAAACGGGTCGCCGCAGGAAAGCGTTGCTGACTCAGGCGCAAATGGCAGTTCGCATCGGGCGTAATGACGCCGAGCAGGCCATCCAGCTGCGCATAGAGCGCCGTATGCCACGGCGCGCTTTCGGCGGGCAGATCAAAAATTATCCAGCCGTAGCGCGCCCGCAGCGCCGGTAGCGCCGCCAGCAGCGGGGCAGCAATCGTGCTGTCCTGAACCGCAGCGGAAGCGGAAGCGGAGAGCTGACCGTAGGGGAGCAGATCCGGCCCCTGCGGATAGCGTTGGGCGCTCTGCAGCCAGTCGCCGCCGTGACACAGCGCCTGCATCCAGCCCTGCTCCGCCTGCACCGGCAGATTAAAATGCATGCCGAGCTGGCTGACCGGCGAGCCGTCAATCAGCAGAACCTGTTCACCCAGTGCCGACAGCGCCCAGCCGAGGCCCGCGCAGAGAGAGGAGGTGCCGACACCGCCCCGGATGCCCTGAAGTGCCATCAGCGCCATCAGCGATGCGGCTCCGGCTGTGCGGCAACGGTTTCGGTTAATAATGGCCAGCGCGATACGATCTCTGCCAGCCGTTCTTCGCGGGCAATATCGATATAACGGAACGCGTGCAGAGAAAAGGCGTCACGCAGTGCGCTGATATCATCCTGAGGTCCACCCTCAACGGCGACCGGCGTATAAACATTCGGGTTTGTCATTATTTTTCGCCACGAATAAACAGTGTCGGATTGAGGACAGTGGCCTCTTCGCCTTTTTTCTGAAAAGGGGTTTCCAGAATAAGGACGCTATCAGAAAAGCGTAATTGGCCTGTCGCAGTAATTTTTAATTCGTCAGGTTACAACCTGTGCTGACTATAATAAACTAGCCTGGGCTGGAACAATATCGAATTCATTATGAAAAATTCTTTTTCACTGGGGCTGCGACAGGTTCAGCCTGAAGTCATAACGTTGCAAAATCCCGGTTTTTATTGGGTCACCTGCGCACGCCAGCAGGATATGCGTGCCTTTATTCGACAGGTTATTTCCCAGCAGCATGCCGCCACGCTCATCAGCGCCGGGCTGCCGCCCCGCGAGCTGCTGACGCCCGACCTGACGGGCGGCCCCGGCCGTATCCCGCTCTTTTCTCTGCCGGCAAATAAAAAAAGTCTGCTGCAGCTGGAAAGGGATTTATCCCGCACGCTCAGTCATAAAAGTGGGCTGGTGATCTTCAGCAGCAGTACGGCGCAATGGGATAAATTAAACGAAGCGGAGTTGCGTGACTGGATAACACGCATGCGCAGAATGTTGCGCAAACGAAATATTACACTTCTCATCGTCACCACCGGTATTACTCTTTTTAATCAGACCAGCTCGCTTCAGCGTTATTATCGTCAGATAGACGGACTGGCTTATTTAACCGTTGAGCAGGATAGCTGGCTGTATCAAATAAGCTGGTGGTATACCGGCGAAAGACTGTTTGCCGATCGCACGCTTCGTCTGGGCTATGAAGATGCGCATTTCTTTGCGTTAAAAGAAACGCAGGAACCGCTGAGCCTGAATGATGAGCAACACTATCTGGCCGATAAAAGCGTGCTTGAAGGCGCGCCGCCGCTTTCCCGCCAGTGGCAGCTGTTTGATGATAATCAGCAGGTCTGGTTACAGGCGCAGCAGGCCCATGCGGCCACCGTGATCTTCAGCCTGAATCACAGTGAACAGATCGGTGAACTGGCAAAAATGGTGCACAGCCTGCGCCGCGCGCGCGGCAACGGGCTGAAAATTGTGGTGCGTGAGATGGGCGTCAGCCTGCGTTACAGCGATGAGCGCCTGCTGCAGGCCTGCGGCGTGAACACCATTGTGCCTACCACGGCGGCGATGTCGCGCTTTCTCACCATGCTTGAAGGGATTCAGGGGCAGCGGTTCAGTCGTCGCGTGCCCGCCAGCCTGGATGCGCTGATCGCCTCCCTGCAGCCGCTGCATGAAAAGGGCTATCTGCGCCTGGATGCGTTCTGTGAGGCGGTCAGCCAGTTAATCAGCAACACCCTGCTGCCGGAAAATGACAAAGGCCTGCTGGTCGCCCTGCGCCCGGTGCCGCAGCTCACCCCTCAGCAGGTTCTGACGCTTTGCAAACCGCGCCGCTTTGGCGATCTGGTCACGGTGCTGGAGGATCGGGTGATTCTGTTCCTCTCCTCCTGCCGCTACAACGACCTGGATAAAGCGCTGAAATTTATCTTTTCACTGCCGCACGATGAGCTGTTTGCCAACCGGATTATCTGGTTTGAGGACAACCAGATCCTCGCCGAGATCGGCAACATTAAAAAAATGACGCCGATGGCGCTGCAGGTGCTGACGCCGGTTTCCGATTCGGTGCGCACCGCGGAGACCCCGCCAGTGGCCGCGCCGGAGCGCCCGGTTCCGCAGCCCATTACATTACTGCCGGAGAGAGAGTCCTGATGAACCTGATGGATTGGGTGCAGATTGCGCTGCTGCTGCTGTTCATTCTGCTGATCGCCAGACCCGTGTGGCAGCAGTGGCTGCCGCGCCGCTGGAACGGTCTGCTGAATCGCCTGTTACCTGCACGTGCGCTGAAGTCTGAGGGGCACTGGCAGCGTCAATCTTCAAAAACGGATGCCAACATTAATGAAAAATGATCAACCCGCTGCGGCCCACGCTTCCCGTTTGTGGTCCTGCTGGCGCGGCCTGGGCGGCTGGAATTTCTATTTCTTAGTGAAGTTTGCCCTGCTGTGGTACGGCTATCTTAATTTTCACGCCCTGAGCAATCTGGTGTTTCTCGCCTGGCTCCTCTTCCCGCTGCCGTCGCTGCGCCTGCATCGCCTCCGTCACTGGATCTCCCTCCCCATCGGGATCGGGCTGTTCTGGCATGACACCTGGCTGCCCGGGCTCAGCAGCCTGCTCAGCCAGGGCGACCAGCTGGCGGGCTTCTCCGCCGCTTACCTGCTCGATCTGGCTGACCGTTTTATTAACTGGCAGATGTTAGGTGCGCTGTTTGTGCTGCTGGTGATCTACCTGTTTGTTTCGCCCTGGATCCGCATCACCGTGCTGGTGTCGCTGATGATGATCTGGCTCAACGTGCTGACTATCGCCGGCCCGGCGATGTCGCTGCTGCCCACGCGCGCCGCCACGCCGCAGGTGGTTCTGAACCAGACGCCAGCCGCCGCCAGCCAGCCCGCGGCGGCACCGGAGGGGCTCGATCAGTCGGCTGCCCCCACCAGCGCCAGCCTGACCGCCTGGCTCAGCCGCTTTTATGAGAGTGAACGCAAGCGCGTCACCCACTTCCCTGACAGCCTGCCAGCCGATTCGCAGCCGTTCGACATTCTGGTGATCAATATCTGTTCGCTCGCCTGGTCTGATATGGATGCGTCCCAGCTGCGTAATCACCCGCTGTGGCAGCATTTCGACATCATGCTGACCAACTTCAACTCGGCCACCAGCTACAGCGGCCCGGCGGGGATTCGCCTGCTGCGCGCCAGCTGCGGTCAGACCTCGCACAGTGACCTCTATAAGCCCACCGATTCACGCTGCTATCTGTTCGATAATCTGGCGAAACTGGGCTTTAAAGAACAGCTGATGATGGATCATACCGGTGTGTTCGGTAACTATCTCAAGGAGTTACGCGAGTCGGGCGATATTCAGGCTCCATTGATGTCCCAGGCGGGTATTGCGCCGGAACTGACCTCATTCGACGGCTCGCCGGTGCTTAACGATGCCCAGGTGATGCAGCGCTGGCTGGATGACCGCAGCAAGAGCAGCGATGCCCGCAGCGCCACCTTCTACAATCTGATCCCGCTGCACGACGGCACGCGCGACCTGGGCAGCACGAAAACGGCCCCGTGGAAGCCGCGCGCTCAGCTGCTGTTTGACCAGATCGACGCCTTCCTGACGCAGCTGGAGAAATCGGGCCGCCGGGTGATGGTTCTGGTGGTGCCGGAGCATGGTGCCGCGCTGCAGGGCGATAAAATGCAGATGTCCGGCCTGCGCGATATCCCCAGCCCCGACATCACGCACGTGCCGGTGGGAATTAAGTTTGTCGGCATGAAGGCACCGCATCAGGGGCAGCCCCTGAATATCGATGCGCCAACCAGCCTGCTGGCTGTCTCAGAGCTTGTCTCGCGCGTGGTCGATGGTCAGGTGTTTAATGCGCCGAATGTGAACATGTCAGTGCTGACGGATAAGCTGCCTCAGACGCCTGTCGTGTCGGAGAATGATGGTGCGGTGGTGATGATGTATCAGGGCAAACCCTGGATCCGGCTTAACGGCGGCGACTGGGTCGCCTACCCGCAGTAGCGCAGCGATGAAGGGGGTTCAGGCGCGTCGGCGCGCCTGAACCGGAATGAACCCGCTGCTATCCGCAACAGGGCGCTGAGCAATCAGCGCTTCTCCTGAAAGGCCTGCCAGGTCAGTAACTGCAGGCTGGCCGAAAAGTAGTTCTGATCCGCCGCCAGCGTATCGCTCAGATAGCCCGTCTCATTCAGCGTCAGGTCACGAACTGCCAGCAGACCGCCCTCAAGATGGTAAGGGGCCGGGGTATTCGCCAGCACGTCAAACCAGGCTGGCGTCAGCATCCGGCTGTAACCCTGCCAGACGCGCTGAAACGGCACCAGCGCCAGACTGTGCGGGTCATACCACCAGATGTTCAGCGGCACGCGAATGGCGTCGTAGCTGAAGCGGCTGGAATAGCCGACGGCCGGGGCAACCGTACCGTCAGCATTCAGCGCCACCCAGTCCAGCGGCAGGCCGGTTTTCCCAAAGCTCAGCTTACCCAGCAGATCGAAACCGTCATTGATCAGCTTATCCCAGACCTGGAGATGGCTGCGCTCGCCAAACTCATGCCAGGCCTGAAACAGGAAGTAGGAGGGGTTCAGCACTACAAAGCTGCCTTTGTTAAAGCCCTGCGCCCCCGGCAACAGCACGGTGTGCCCGCCAAAATTCGCCACATCCAGCCGGATGATGGCACGCTGGATACGGTCAGAGGCCTGCTGATAACTCTCTGCCTGCCACTTCTGCGCGGCACGCTGCAGCGCCCAGGCGAGCAACACATCACCATCCGAGGCGTTGTTTTTGTCGGCAACCGGGTTGTCACTGCCCGGCACATAGCGCCAGTAGAACAGCTCGGTCTGCGGATTACGCAACTGGGTGCGCGTCCACTGCCACAGCCGATCAAAAGTGGCGCGGTCATCGTTAGCGACCGCCAGCAACATGCCATATCCCTGACCTTCGGTGTGACTGACATTGTTATTGGCGGTGTCGATGATCCGCCCTTCAGCGGTGACAAAACGGCTTTTAAAAGTGTCCCAGCCGCTGGCACTGGCCTGCGCGCTGCAGGCCAGCAGTAACACTGAGCAGATCCAGCCCAGCCAGAATGGCTTACGTTTCATAATTGATCCTATTGATATCGATAGTACAGCGTACTGCCTTCACTGCGTTCAGCCGTCACCGGCACCCGGTTGCTGCCGCCCTGCCCCTGCAGCCAGCCCGAAAAAAGACCGGCCAGCACCGCACCAAACGCCGACTGCCACTCAGCCGGTGAAAGGATGTTGTCGCCTGCCGGTATAGCGTGACAGGTAATCCGCAGCGCCGCCTCTTCCGGCTGAAGCTGCACAAATCCCCAGTTAAAGCGCGCCAGCTGCAGATTACACTCGCGCTCCAGATCCTGCACGGTGCGTGCCGCTGGCAACGGATAGCGGGTCGCCAGCGACTCCCCCATGCGGTAGAGGAAGGCTTCCGCCTCCTGCTGACCGGCGTTGGCGATCATCCCCTCAATCAGCACGCTGACCAGGTCAAACCAGCCCGGCTGCCAGGGATGCGAACCGCCCGAATGCTCACTCATTACTTCTCTCCGAACAGATAGCGGACATAGAGCTGCGCACTGCTTTCGTTGTAGTCACCAAAGGTGTCATAGCCCAGCTGGCCGCCGATCGTCACATCTTTATTGAGTTTATAGTCAGCCCCCGCGTGCAGGTTGTAGCCGACGCCATTTTTACTGCCACCCGAGTAGTACGCCTCTTTCACGCTGCCACCGGCGGCAAGCGCCTCCAGCTGCGACTGCAGCCGGGCATCGGCCGGGAAGTACGCACTCTTATCCTGGCTGTAGCTCTGATAACCGGCGGAACCGCCGATGTTCACTTTCAGATCGTTAAACCGGCGAGAGAACTCAACCGGGAAAGAGACCGCCGCATAGTTCTGCGGGCTGAAGTAGCCGCCCTGCCCGTAGCTGAAATAGCTGAGGTTTTTCGAGAAGTCCATCCACGACAGGCTCATCCCCACTTTCAGCTCGCGGTCATCGCTGTGGAACGGACGAACGTAAGCGCCTGCCGTCGCCTGGAGACTGTTGTTGCTGGCAACATTTTCGCCCAGATAGCTGTAAGCGCCTGCCCCGGCATAGAAGCCCGCATCGCCATTGTCATAGCTTAACAGGGCGTTAGCCCCGTTCTTCGTGACGCGGCCCCAGCGTTTGCCGCTGGCCTTATCCTCTGCGCCCACGTATGAGAGCAGGCTGTCGGTAATGGCGCGGCGCTCGCCGGTCAGGATCAGCGTCAGGAAGTCGGTCAGCTTCGGTGACCACTGAACGCCGCCCACCAGGGTACTGAGATCCTGCCCCAGCGGCGTACTGCCGAGATCGACCTTGTAACGGTCGCCCTTCAGCGCCAGATTCAGCTCCACGCCCGACGCCGTTTGCGAATCGGTGGTGGCGTTCGGCAGATCATTGACCGTAGCACCGCCTGCGGCGACCACATTGCCCTGGCTCAGCGCATTGGTGCCGAAACGACGCCACGCATCGGCCGCGCCGCTGCCCGCCGTGAGCGAGACCGGCGTGGCGGTAAAGTCAAAGCGCGCCTTTTCAAACGGCACGGTAGAGAACGTCAGCGGCGCTTTGGCTTCGGTGAGTTTGCTCAGGCCTGACTCGCCATCACGCCCGCGCACCTGCACCATACTCTGACTCCAGGTGCCGGTTTTCTCCTGCAGCGAATCCATCATGGTGTCGATCTCGTGCAGCGTCTGCGCCTGTCGGGACGCGGTTTCGCTGCCCGCAGCCGGTTCGCCCTGTGCCGCCACCCCGGCAGGCGCTGCCTGCCACGGCAGCACGGTGCCGTAGCTGGACGCGGTGCGTCCTACCGGCGAAGTGTGGCGATTGATAAAGGGGTTATCCGCCATGGCCAGCCCGCCTATCGTCGGCACGCTGCCGGGTTGCGCACCCTGCAGGCCGATCAGCTGACCACGCGCGGAACGCAGATAGCCCATCGCCTGCGTATGGTCGCCATTGGCTTCCGCGACGCGCGCCAGCAGCAGCAGGCGATCGGCCGACGGCGCGGTGCGGTTAAGGCCGCGACTCAGCGCACTGGCGCGCTGCACATCGTTCTGCGCCAGCGCCACGTTGATGGCCCCGACACGGGCATCCTGAGTCGGGGTATCCTGGGTCATCAGGTAGTCATACACCACACCGGCATCCCGGTTCATCTTACCGTCCTGGTAAAGACGGGCCATCGCGAACATCAGATCGCGGTTCTGTGGATCCTGTTGCAGGGCACCAATCAGCTTGTCATAGGCCACCGCATACTGCCGCTGCTGCCGCAGGCGATCCACTTCATTAATCAGATAGCCGTTGCGAATGCCGGCCAGCTGGGTCGGGGTACTGCGCGCCTGCAGCTCAGGGTTGCTGAGGAAGCGCTGTGCCTCACTGCCAAGGCCCGCCTGATTCAGCACCGCCATCTGCGCTGCATAGTCGCCCGCATTCCCCTGCACGCCGCGCTGCAGGTTCGCCCGCACCAGCGAGACGGCGCTGGGGAGATCGCCCGCCTGCGCCAGCTTCTGCGCCAGGTTACCGGCATCAACCGGATTCGCGGGCGGATTGACCGTGAGCGCTTTCAGGGTATTGGCAGCGGCGGCCGTGGCCCCCTGCGCCAGATAGCGATCGGCGGTGCTCATCTGCAGGTTGAAATTGACCCGCTGCGCCAGTTCACGCATCGCTGCGGTCTGTGCGCTGGCGGGAATGCGTGACAGTAAGGTGCTGGCCTGCTGCCAGCCGCCGCTTTCGCTGGCGTTGAGTGCGCCGGCATACAGCTCGCTGCTGCTGGCACCGCTGCGCATGACCGGCTGCATCACGTTAGCGGCCAGCAGCGTATCCCCCTGCTGGCGGTAGAGCCGGGCCAGATCGAGCCGCAGCCACCCCTCCGTGGGATAGCGCTGAATAGCCTGTTGCAGCGTCGCCATCGCCGCGGCGCTGTTACCGGCGGCCAGCTGACGCTTCGCCTGCTGGCGCAGCGCATCGGCTTCATTCGCCCGCGGTGCGACGCTCTGGCGTACGCTCTCCGGCAGGGAGCCCAGCAGACTGCCAGCTTCAGCCGTGCGATTCTGCTGGCGCAGCACGTAGAACAGCCCCTCTTTGGCGCTGCGGTTATCCGCATCGCTTTGCAGGATTTCGCGGTAGATCTGCTCTGCCTGGACGGGCTGATTCGTGCGGCGCAGCACGTCGGCGCGGAACAGCCTGGCGGCCAGCCCTTTTTCGCCCTGCGCCTGCATCAGCGGTTCGCTTAATGTCAGCGCCTGTGCGCTGTCGCCGTTTTTCAGCGCCTGCTGCGCGCTGGCCAGCTGCGCATAGAAGCGGGCATCGTCGGCCTGCTGCTGACGCGACGCACTCTGATCGCCGCCAAGCTGCGCCGCCCGCTGCAGATAATCGGCCGCTTCCTGATAACGTCCGTCACGCTGGGCCACGTAGCCCATGCCCGCCAGCGCATCCGCATCCTGAGGATTGGCACCCAGCACTTTTTCAAAGCTGGCCTGCGCCCCGCCGACATCCCCGCTGTTGAGCGCGCTGAAGCCCGCCCCTTTTTCTGCGCCACCCACATTCTTACGGTAGTAGTCCATGACCGCTGTATCCTGCGGATGACGCTGCTGCCAGGTCTGATAACGCGCCGCATCGGCGGGCTGCGGGCCGAGCCACAGCAGCGCCTGACGCAGTGAACGGTCAGCATCCTGATTGCCGCTCGCCAGCGCGCTCAGCACTTCAATGCCTTCACGGCGGGTCGACTCCTGATAGGTCAGCGCTTTTCCCAGCGCCAGCTGCGCACCCGTGTCCTGCGGATGCTGCGCCGCAAACTGCCGCAGCGCCTCGACCGCCTGCGGCAGCAGCGTACGGTCGCCGGCCATGGTGAGATAATATTCCGCCGCCACGCTGGCGGGCGGCTCATTGCCGCTGAAGGTGTTGCGCCAGGTCTGTAACGCCGCCGGTATATTGCCGCTGCGCGCCTGCTGACGCGCCAGCGAAAGCTGCGCCTGCGGAATGGTCTGCATCTGGCGCGCATTATCCAGCTCGCTCAGATGGGGATCGCCAGGGGCAACCTGACTCAGGCGGGCGCGATACTGCGCCGCCGCCGCCGTGTCGCCGCCCTGCTGGGAATAGAGCGCCAGCAGGTAGAGCGCCTGGGTGTTGCCGGGTTCCACCATCAGCACCTTCTGCAGCGAAGCCTTCGCCAGATCGTCATGCGCCTTCTGGTGCCAGTAAGAAGCCTGGTCGAACAGCGCCTGCAACGCCGGGTTGCTGCTTTCCGCCGCCAGCAGCGGCGAAGAGAAGATCAGCGTGCTGCCCAGCAGCAGCGCATGGCGGATTCCGGCACTTATCAGAGTCGTTTTCATTCTTTTTATCCTTACTTCCTGCCGGAATCACGGTCCTGCTTTGGATGCAGACGCCGCCAGGCATGGCGCTTCAGCATCACCCAGGCCGCACTGCCCACCAGCGCAGAGACCAGCAGCGCCGCCAGTGCCAGCAGCACCGAGTGCTGGTTGGCGTACCACACCACCATCATGTACCAGGGCATCTCGCCGCTGGGGAACTGTGCGCCGACGCGGAAACTGCGAATGCCGTTTTCATCGGTAATGATCGCGGTATCGCCGCGCACGGCGGCGTTGATCTGCGCCGAACTTAAATCGTTGTGCAGTCGCAGCAGCTGGTCGTCGCTGGTTGCGACCGTCATCACCACCAGTCGATCGGGGTTCCACGGCGAGCGATAGCTGAGGAAGCCGCGCCACGCCTCGTTGGAGGAGAAGTAGCGATCGGCATCCAGCTGCTGCCGACTCCAGTCGCCGGTCAGCCAGCCGCGTAATTGTTCCAGCGTATCCGGCTCTTTCACGCCAAAGGTGTTGCCGCTGGCGTCGTACGGTGACGCCGCCAGCATCGCCTGATTAAAGGCGCTGTTGCCGGTGGTGCTGACCGCCAGCAGATCGCTCTGCTGTAAACGTGCCAGATGGGTGCCACCAGCGGGCAGACCAAACATCACCTGATTCTGCGTCAGCGCCACGCCGGTAGCATTCCCGGCGCGCGCCGCCAGATCCAGCAGCGTCGACAGCTCGGCGTTGCTGGGGGTTTCCGGCAGCAGCAGCGTGGTCTGACCGAAGTCGGCCAGACGCGAGAACGGGAATGAGGCCCCGACAAAGTAAGAGAGGTTCGGCAGCATACTGAAGTGGCGGGTATGGCTCAGATCGATCCACGAGTCCTCTTCAATCCGGCTCTTGATGTTGTTATTCAGCAGCACGCCGCAGGGCGCGTCGGCGCGCGGTTTAATATTGAAGTAGAGCGCCAGCTGATTATCGCCGTAGATCAGATAGGGTTCGAGATTAAGCCGATACTGCTCCTGCCGCGCATCCCCGCCTAAACGGTGCCAGGCATTCTCCAGCAGACCGACTTTGTTCACCGTCAGGTTGCGCAGGAAGGTGCCGTTAAGCATGACGTTAAGGAACGAATTCTCCTCATCAATCCAGGTTTCCGACGGGAAGCGGTAGTGCAGATTGACCGGCACCGTGTCGCCATCCCACAGGAAAAGGTCAGGCGCGGCGCGGAAGTTCACGCGCAGGGCGTCGTGCCAGATGCCGCTGCTGGTCAGGCTCTGATCTTTGCGCAGCAGTTCGCTCAGGCGCACCGGGCGGTCCGTGTTGATCCAGCGCGGGGCATCGTAAGGCTTACGGCTGTCAGGGAGCGGCGAAGAGACCGGCAGCTGGCTCTCATCGGTTGCCAGGGGCTGCGTCAGCCGGTTTGCCGCCTGACGCAGCTGATCCGCGTTGTTGCCACTAACCAGCAGCAGTTTGTAGACCGGATTGATGGGGTTATCCACCAGCTGCAGCATCGGGCCGTTGCTGGCCGGGAAGGTCAGCGTGCCGATGCGCTCTCCGGGATGACCAAACAGGATGCCATTGTTCTCCGGCAGCTCACCGCGCACCACCGGGAAACGAATCCCGCGATAATCACTCTGGATGCCGAGCCAGGATGCCACCAGCGCCGCCGCACTCACCGCATCGGGAGAGAGGTTGCTGGCGAAGCCGATGGTCACGGTGGCGGCGGTCATCCGCTGAGGATCGAGGAACGGTCGCGGGAAATTGCGCAGGCGGGTGCCGATATTCAGCTGCTGCCCCTCAAGGTGCAGGGAGGTCTGCGGCAGGATGGTGACCTGATACTGCTGGGCGCTCTCTTTCTCACACAGCAATTTGTCCGCATCGTTGATTTTAAAACTCAGGTTGTTTTCAGAGACCACCATCGCCGCCGGGATCTCCAGCTCATAGTCGCTGACATCGCTGTCGGTCGCGCCCAGCGGCAGTGTGCCGAGCGGCTGACCGTTCAGCATCAGCTGCAGCGACGTATTCCGCGCTGCCAGTGCGGCTGAGACGCGCAGCGACAGATTGAGCCGCGCGTTGGTAATCACCTCATCGCTGGGCAGGGTAAAGGTAATGCCTGACTGCAACTGGCCGCCGGTCAGCGTGATGCCGCGCGTCTGGCCCATCTGCGCCACGGAGAGGGTGCTGCTGATCGGCTGATTGATGGCCGCCATGACCGGTAACGGCGCGTCTGCCGCCGGTGCTGTCGCCTGGCCTGGCGCATAGGGCAGCGCGCTGGCGGCCGCTTCCAGCGCCGGGTCCGCACTGCTCAGCCCCTGCGGCAACGGCACCGCTGACAGCGCACTGCTGTCCTGCGTGACGGCTCCGCTGTGCGTCGTCGGGGCCGCAGCGTCGCCCGTCGCGACAGGATTCTGCGGAGCGGCTGTCGCCTCACCTGACGTGTCACCGGGTGAGGCGGATGGTGGCGTCGCGGAGGAAACCGCTCCGCTGGCCGGGGCCGCACTGTTCACCGGTGCGGCAGAGGGCGCATCGCTGGCGGATGGCTGGGCCGCGCCGGTCGCTGGTGCCACAGAGGGCGTGGCTGACGGCGTTTCGCTGACCGGAGCCTGCGCAGAATCGGTTCCCGGCGTGGCAGAGGCTGCGCTGTTCCCGGCTGCCGCAGCTGGCGCGGCTGATGGCGTTTCGCTGGCCGGAACCTGCGCGGAATCAGTTTCCGGCGTGGCAGACGCTGCGCTGTTCCCGGCTGCCGCAGCTGGCACGGCTGACGGCGTTTCGCGGGCCGGAGCCTGCGCGGAATCGGTTCCCGGCGTGGCAGAGGCTGCGCTGTTCCCGGCTGCCGCAGCTGGCGCGGCTGACGGCGTCTCACTGGCCGGAGCCTGCGCCGAATCGGTTCCCGGCGTGGCAGACGCCGTACCCTCTGTGACAGACGGCGTGACCGGAGCCGCCCCGGGCGGCGTCGGGGCTGAACTGTTTAACGGGGTCGCGCCGCTATTGTCCACCGCCGCTGGCGTTTCCGCGCCGGCAGGCGTCAGCCACAATGCCGCCGTCAGTGAACTGGCCAGCAATGTCTGCGTCAGGATCTTCATGCCGCGCCATCCTCTTTTGCCGCCGCGGCAACCGGGTCGACATTTTTACGTTTATCGTGGCGGCCCTTCCAGGTCAGCCAGAACAGCTCAAACACGGTACGGATAATGGTGCCCAGCGAGATCAATGGGTTGTCCTGTTTATACTCCGGCTGAATCCACGCATCGGCACGCGCCAGCACCACGCGCACCAGTTCGCGACGGCGCGCCAGCGGCATCGCTTCAAAGCGCAGACGAATGCTCTCCGCATCGCCGGAAATCTTCGTGACCGGAAGCGTAATCGCCCCTGACTTCAGCAGCAGATCGATCTCTTCGATTTCATCAGACTCGTGACGCCCGTCGGGCGCGTCGAGTTGCGCGCCCCCCATGGAGAGGTTACTGGTCAGCGTGCGCGATGAAATGCCGCTGGCGTAGTGAATAATCGTCGGGATCTGCACCTCAATACGGATGGTTTTACGCACCTGTTTGGTTTCGCGCGCCACGGCAATTGCGGCCATCAGAATGATCAGGCTGAAAATCGCCCAGCCGACGTTCAGGGCAATCACGTAGGGATCGACGCCAAAGTAGTCATGCATCACCGCCCGCACCACGCCAGCCACAATGCCGATGCTCAGCAGCAGCGCCACGATCACGTGCGGACGCACAATATGGAAGTCGAAGAAGCCCTGATCCAGCACGCCGCCTTTATCGGTCACGTTAAATTTGCCATGTTTAGGCGACAGCAGGGTCAGGATGGTCGGGATCACCAGGTGGAAGCACATCACCGTCTCATAAATCTCGCCCCAGAAGGTGTAGCGGAAACGGCCATTCATGCGGGAGTTGACGTAGAGTGACATCACCAGATGCGGCAGCACGTAGGCGAAAATCAGCGACGCCGAGGAGTGAATAATGTTGAGGTTAAACAGCAGGTAAGCCAGCGGCGCGGTCAGGAAGGCGACGCGCGGCAGACCAAACTGAAAATGCAGCATGGCGTTGAGATAGCAGAGACGCTGCTGCCACTTCAGACCCCGGCCAAACAGCGGGTTATCGACGCGGAAAATCTGTGTCATGCCGCGCGCCCAGCGGGTGCGCTGAATGATGTGCAGCCCCAGACGTTCCGTGGCCAGACCGGCCGCCAGCGGGATCGACAGAAAGGCCGAACCCCAGCCCAGCCGCTGCATTTTCAGGGCGGTATGCGCATCTTCCGTCACGGTTTCAACGGCAAAGCCGCCAATCTCTTCCAGCGCGGAACGGCGGATCACCGCACAGGAGCCGCAGAAGAAGGTGGCGTTCCAGTTGTCATTGCCCTGCTGCACCGGGCCATAAAACAGCGACCCTTCGTTTGGCATGCTGCGCGCGGCGCGCAGGTTACGCTCGAAGGGATCGGGTGAGTAGAAGTAGTGCGGCGTCTGAAGCAGCGCCAGTTTTGGATCGTTCAGAAAAGGGCCGACCGTCGCCTGCAGGAAGGTGCGGGTTGCGACGTGGTCGCAGTCGAAAATGCAGATCAGCTCACCTTTGGTGATTTTCATCGCATGGTTAAGGTTACCGGCCTTGGCGTGTCTGTTGTCGTCGCGGGTGATATAGCCTACCCCCACGTCGGCCGCGAAACGGGCAAATTCGCTGCGCTTGCCATCATCCAGCAGGTAGACCCTGAGTTTGTCGCGCGGGTAATCAATACACTGCGCCGCCAGCACGGTGTCGCGCACCACTTCCAGGCTTTCATTGTAGGAGGGGATATAAATATCCACCGTCGGCCACAACCGGGTATCGTCCGGCATCGGAACGATGGTGCGCTTTAAAGGCCAGGTGGTTTGCAGGAAGCCCAGAATTAAAATCAGCCAGACGTAAAGCTCCGCCAGATATAAGCCAATCCCTAAGATAGCCTCGACTTCGGAATTAAAATGCAGCGTCTCTGTCGTCCGCCACCAGATATAACGGCTGGACATTAATGCCGAGAGGATCACCATCACCACGGTAATTTTGCGGCTCTTGCTGAAACCCAATAAAAACATCATGCCGATGCTGATCAGACCAAAAATATACTGTTTCTGGCTGTCCATCGGCGTAGTGATGATCACCGCCGCAACGGGTGCAAGCACCAGCAGCAGCAGGTAAAACCCGATTTTACTCATGATTCACCCTGAGAAGCGCTGTGTAAATCAGCTGTCTGGCGAAACCAGCCGGTTAAAAATGGTGAGTACGGATAGGTGCCTGAACTTCGCCATTGCCCACGGTGATATTGAGAATGCTGCTGACGCGTTTCGCGATCAGTTCAATATCAAATGCCGCGGCGGAAGCGGGGCTGAAATCGTAAACAGACTGCTGAGACGCGTTGGCTTCGCCAACACTTTCATCACGGTGAACCACGCCCAGTAAATTATCCCCCAGCCGCTGCTGCATAAAGGCCGTCACATCGCGATTAATATTGCGGCGGTTATCGCACTGGTTCAGGATAAAATAGTGCCCCTGTTTATTATTAAGCGGTTTACCGATCATCCGGTTCTCTTCTATCTGCGGTAATAATGAGACCGATGCGGTATCCGCTAACATCACCACTAAATGCATATCGGCCAGCGCCGTCATGGCTTTAAGGGCCGGACCGGGGCCGGGCGGAAAATCAGCCACAATCACCAGGCCGGGATAATTGAGCACCGTGTCGAGACCGCGCTGAATAAAGTGGGGATCTTTCATCAGGTTCTCTTCGAACCGTTCGCGCTGCGGCTCTGTGACGTCGCCATAAGGCAGAACAAAGATATTGCCGCCGGTGGTGAGAATCGACTGACTCCAGTCCGCCTGCTCTTCTGAACGCGCCACAAATCCGCGGCCGTCGTGGAGCGGCACGCCAAAATGCAGACGTAATGCGTTCTGCACATCAAAATCGATGGCCAGAACTTTGCTACCGGATCGCGCCAGGCTCCAGGCCAGATTCGCCGCCAGCGTGGTTTTCCCCACGCCCCCCTTCGGCGAGCACACACAAACTAACGGCATAGCGCAATCTTCTCCAGTAACGGTTTCAGTAAGGTTTCTTTCGGCAGGCTGACTTCGCGTGAGCGGAACAGCGCGCCAAACCGTCCCGGCTCAGCATGAGGCGCGGACGGTGCCACCGCGGGCTGAAGTTCGGCCACGCTGGCGGGCCGGACCGGCGCGGCGACAGGTTCCGCGACGATGGCTTTTTGTGGCGGCGGGGGTGGCGGAAATAAGGACGACGGGCCCCGCTCAGACGCTGGCGTGGCCGCAGGGACGCTGCTGCCTGCCAGGCTGTCGAGAATCGAACTGCGGGCCGCCGCCGGTTGCGCACTGAGCGCGGCGTAACGGGGCTGTGCCTCTGCCGGCAACGCAGAGAGCGTTGCGGGGCGCGGTGGCTCTGGCGCAGGTGCCGTAAACTCATCACCGCGCAGCGGCTGCGGTTGTGGCAGGTCTATTCGCTGACCACCACCGAACGGCGTGTGATGCTCCTCCTTCGCCAGCTGACGAAGCAGTGCCCATTTACTCTGTTCCGCCGGTTCCTGCGTCTGGCCAGACATATCTTTAAAGGCGATGTCGAGCGTTTGTGTTTTTTCTTTAAAACGCTGCAAATCATCATAATTCTTCATTTGAGGTGGCCTGCCACAAGGGGGGAATTTTCCTGGAATATACCACATCCTTTTATTCGCAGTCAGGAAAACCTGATTATAAAAAAAGCATATTTAATTAACGATTTTAATCATACAGAATCGCTAATCTTCAAAAGACGCCTTCCATAGCCAACCGGCACTTAAAATTAATAAATTAAACTTAAGTTAAACTGACTATTCCTGTCTGAATAATGTTTCAGCAGATAGGGCTCAGACATTGCCTGGTACAGCCAGCCGCACTCATATCAGGATGGCACCGCTGAGGGATAATGCAGCGCTGCTGGCGAATAACAGCGACGGGCTGTGATAAGGGAGGGGGAAAATAAAGCGGGGGGACCGATCGTCAGGCCATGACTCTGCCGTTTCAGGCTGAAGAGGGCTGAGCCCGTGCGATATCAGGAAACGCAGGCCCCCGACGGGGCCTGCCGATCCTTAACTGACCTTTTCTGCCACACCGACCGGCTGATTCTCATCCTGATCCACCGCAAAACAGGCAATCTCCTGTCCGCCGTAGTTTTTCAGCTTCGGTTGCAGCTGCACACAGGTGCCAAAACGACGGTGACAGCGCGCATTAAAGGCGCAGCCCGGCGGCGGATTGAGCGGGCTGGGCAGCTCGCCAGTCAGCTTAATCCGCTCACGCCGATCGTCAGGATTCAGTCGCGGTGTCGCGGAGAGCAGCGCCTGGGTGTAAGGGTGACGCGGATTACTGAAAATCGCCTCTTTGCTGCCCTTCTCAACGCAACGGCCGAGGTACATCACCATCACCTCATCGGCGATGTGCTCCACCACCGACAGATCGTGCGAGATAAAGACGTAGGAGAGCCCCATATCCTGCTGCAGATCCATCATCAGGTTAAGCACCTGGGCGCGCACCGAGACGTCGAGGGCCGAAACCGGCTCATCGGCGATCAGGACGTCCGGATCGAGCATCAGCCCGCGCGCAATCGCAATACGCTGACGCTGTCCGCCAGAGAACATATGCGGATAGCGATCGTAGTGCTCGGTTTTCAGGCCGACTTTCGCCATCATCTCCAGCGTCTTCTCACGGCGTTCCGCTTTAGTCAGCTGAGTATTGATCACCAGCGGCTCTTCCAGAATCTGACTCACCTTTTTACGCGGGTTGAGCGAGCCATAGGGGTTCTGGAACACTATCTGGATTTTCTGACGGCGCAGCTTCTGCGCCTGGGGATCGTGTTTCAGCAGATCCTGACCGTGCCAGTAGAGCTGCCCTTCGGTCGGGGTTTCAATCATCGTCAGCAGACGGCCAAGGGTGGATTTACCACAGCCTGACTCGCCCACGACCGCCAGGGTCTTGCCCCGCTCCAGATTAAAGGAGACGCCATCCAGCGCCTTAACCAGACGCTCCTGACCAAACAGACCCTTTTTCACCGGGTAGTGCTTCTTCAGATCAATCGCCTGCAACAGGAACTGATCTCTGGTTGTTTCATGACTCATACGTTGGTCTCCCGGCATCGTCCAGCGGATAGTGACACTTGGACTGGCGTCCTGGAATGGTGCGCAATTCAGGTTCCACCTGACGACAATGATCGGTCGCATAGGGGCAGCGTGGGTTAAGCAGACAGCCCGTCGGGCGGTCATATTTGCCCGGCACCACGCCAGGCAGCGAGGCCAGACGCGCTTTATCCGCCGCAAACTCCGGCAGCGCACGCAGCAGCGCCTGCGTGTAAGGATGACGCGGCGCTTTAAAGATATCGCTCGCTTTACCGCTCTCCACCACCTGACCGGCATACATCACGATGATGTGGTGTGCGGCTTCCGCCACTAACGCCAGATCGTGCGTAATCAGGATCAGCGCCATGTTCTCCTGACGCTGTAACTCCAGCAGCAGTTCGATGATTTGAGCCTGAATGGTCACGTCGAGCGCCGTGGTCGGCTCATCCGCAATCAGCAGCTTAGGCCGGCAGGCGATCGCCATCGCGATCATCACACGCTGGCTCATGCCGCCCGACAGCTGGTGAGGATAGACATCAAGCCGCGATGCGGGATCGGGAATTCCCACCTGGGTCAGCAGGTCGATTGCCCGCTGACGCCGGGTGCGTTTGTTGCCGCCCTGATGCACCTTGATCGCTTCCATAATCTGGAAACCTACGGTGAAGCAGGGGTTAAGGCTGGTCATCGGGTCCTGAAAGATCATCGCCACTTCTGCGCCGACCAGCTGGCGGCCCTCTTTTTCGGAGATGCGCTTCAGATCGCGCTGGTTAAACTCCAGCTTTTCCGCCATCACTTTGCCGGGGAAATCGATCAGCCCCATGATCGCCAGTGAACTTACCGACTTGCCGGAGCCGGACTCGCCGACAATGCCGACCACCTGACCCTGTTCAACCTGATAACTGATGCGGTCAACCGCACGAAACGGTGCTTTGTCGTCGCCGAAATGCACCGACAGTTTGTCTACATTTAATAACGCCATCTCGGTGCCTCTTTACTGCTTGAGTTTCGGGTCGAGTGCATCACGCAAACCATCGCCCATCAGGTTAAATGCCAGCACGGTAAGCAGGATGACCAATCCAGGGAAGGTCACCACCCACCAGGCACTTTGCGCATACTGCAGCACGTCGGAGAGCATGGTGCCCCACTCCGGCGTTGGCGGTTGCGCACCCATACCGAGAAAGCCCAACGCCGCCATATCCAGGATGGCGTTGGAGAAGCCTAATGACGCCTGCACGATCAGCGGGGCAAGACAGTTAGGCAGAATATTGACGAACATCTGACGCAGCATACCGGCACCGGCCACGCCGGAGGCGGTGACATAGTCGCGGTTCACCTCCACCAGCACCGCCGCACGGGTGAGACGGATGTAGTGCGGCAGGGCGACAAAGGTCAGCGCGATAGAGGCGTTGACGATCGAGGGGCCAAAGATGGCGACCAGCACCAGCGCCAGCAGCAGGCTGGGCAGCGCCAGCATGATATCAACGACACGCATGATGATGACGTCGACCAGGCCGCCAAGATAACCGGCCAGCAGGCCGAATATCACGCCGAAAATCAGCGACAGCACCACCACCAGGCAGCCCACCAGCAGCGACAGGCGCGCGCCGTACATCAGGCGCGACAGCACATCGCGGCCCACATCATCGGTGCCCAGAATAAAGTTCCAGCTGCCCCCGTCCTGCCAGACCGGCGGATGCAGCAGCGCATCGCGGAACTGCTCAGCCGGCGCATGCGGAGCCAGCACATCGGCAAAAATGGCGCACAGCAACACGATGATGATGTACACCAGGCCAATTACTGCGCCTTTGTTACGTTTAAAGTAGTGCCAGAATTCCTGAAACGGGGTCATCGGCTTGGGTGCAACGGTAACGCTGCCGGGATCAACAACAGACATGATGCCCCCTTATTTCTTGTGACGTATGCGCGGGTTCACCACGCCATACAGCAGATCAACCAGCAGGTTGACCAGGATAATCAGTACTGCCGTCAGCAGCACACCGCCCTGCACCACCGGATAATCACGGCGCTGCAACGCTTCAATCAGCCAGCGACCCAGACCCGGCCACGAGAAGATGGTTTCGGTCAGAATCGCCCCGGCCAGCAGCGTGCCGACCTGCAGACCGATGACCGTGACCACCGGCAGCATGGCGTTGCGCAGCGCATGCACCACAATCACCCGCATCCGCGTCAGGCCTTTGGCGCGCGCCGTGCGGATGTAATCTTCACCCAGCACTTCCAGCATCGCCGAGCGCGTCATACGCACAATCACCGCCAGCGGAATGGTGCCCAGCACGATGGCCGGTAAAATCATGTGCATGACCGCGTCATGGAAGTCGCCCGGCTCACCCCAGAAGAAGGTATCGATCAGCATAAAGCCGGTCAGCGGCATACTGTCATCCAGGAAGACGGTGTCGCCAACCCGCCCGGAAACCGGCGTCAGGTTGAGCTGCACTGAGACCAGCATGATCAGCATGATGCCCCACCAGAAGATTGGCATGGAGTAGCCGGTCAGGGAGATGCCCACGGCGGTGTGATCGAAAATGGAGCCACGCTTCACGGCGGCCAGGACCCCAACCGGGATGCCCACCGCAACGGCAAATATCATGGCGCAGATGCCGAGTTCCAGCGTCGCTTTGAAGCGCGGAACAAACTCATCCCAGACCGGGATGCGGCTCTTGAGTGAAACGCCCAGGTCGCCATGCAGTACGCCGTTGATGTAGTTCAGGTACTGTTTCCACAGCGGCTGATCCAGACCCAGCAGCGTCATTAACTGTGCATGACGTTCAGGAGAAATCCCGCGCTCGCCCGCCATGATCAGCACCGGATCGCCGGGGATCATGTGAACAAAAGCGAAAGTGAGTAATGTAATACCGATGAACGTTGGGATGACAAGGCCCAGACGTCGGAGTATGAACTGCAGCATAATCCGGGTTCTCTCTTCTCCGCGCGACCGTCGCCGCGAGGGTTGTTATTGCTTACATCTGACGATCGGGTAGGTCCGACCGCGACGCAGTCAGACTGCGCCTCTACCGTTTCCAGTAAAACAGGGAGAAAAAGCCGGGGCGACGCAGGGCCGCCCCGGAAAAGGCGACAATTATTCCTGAATGTCTACCTGAGCAAAGTAATGTCCGCCCAGCGGATCGACTTTGTACCCGGTGACTTTCTTGCTGACCGGTTCGTATACCGTAGAGTGCGCGATCATCAGCGCCGGTGCCTGGTCATGC
This sequence comes from Pantoea sp. GM_Pan_3, assembly GCF_026541045.1. Taxonomy (NCBI): domain Bacteria; kingdom Pseudomonadati; phylum Pseudomonadota; class Gammaproteobacteria; order Enterobacterales; family Erwiniaceae; genus Pantoea; species Pantoea sp. GM_Pan_3. The sequence continues at coordinate 116,841 of NZ_JALNVA010000007.1, forward strand.
ATCACAACCTGTGCCTGTTTGTAGTACTCGATACGCTTCGCCTGATCGGCGGTCGCGCGCGCAGGCTGGATCTGATCCTCAAAGGATTTATCACACCAGCGCGAGTAGTTAGAGCCATCTTTCGCGGCTGAACAGCTGAACAGGGTCGCCAGGAAGTTATCCGGATCTCCGTTGTCACCGGTCCAGCCCATCATGACGGTCTGATGCTCACCCGCTTTGGCGCGTTTCAGGTATTCGCCCCACTCGTAGGTGACGATTTTGGCTTTCACGCCAATCTTCGCCCAGTCGCTCTGGATCATTTCCGCCATGCGGCGTGCGTTCGGGTTGTAAGGACGCTGAACCGGCATCGCCCAGAGGTCGATGGAGAAGCCGTCGGCCATGCCCGCTTCTTTCAGCAGCGCTTTAGCTTTCTCAGGATCGTAGGCGTAGTCTTTGACCGCGTCGTTGTAGCCCCACATCGTTGGCGGGATCAGGTTTTTAGCCGGCTGGCCTGCACCCTGATAAACCGCGTCGATAATGGCCTTTTTGTTGACGGCCATAGTCAGTGCCTGACGCACTTTCAGGTTATCCAGCGGTTTTTTCTCAACGTTGTAAGAGAGATAGCCGACGTTCAGGCCAGCCTGCTCATACAGGTTGATATTTTTGTCCTGCTTCATGCGTGCGATGTCAGCCGGGTTCGGATAAGGCATGACCTGGCACTCACCCTTCTGCAGTTTGGCGTAGCGCACTGACGCATCCGGGGTGATGGAAAAGACTAAGCGGTCGATTTTTGGCTTTTCGCCCCAGTAGTTCGGGTTCGCTTTGTAGAGGATGCGCGAATCTTTCTGGTATTGCAGCAGCTGGAACGGACCGGTTCCGACCGGGTTCAGGTCGACGTTTTGCGGCGTGCCGGCTTTCAGCATGTTGTCCGCATACTCTTTGGACAGGATAGAGGCGAAGTCCATGCCGAGGTCGGCGAGGAACGGCGCTTCAGGGCGGGTCAGCACGAAGCGTACGGTGTTGTCGTCCACCTTCTCGATTTTGCTGATCAGCTTCGGCATATCCATGCCTTCGAAATATTCATAGCTGCCGCCGGAGACGCCGTGATAGGCGTTGTTTTTATCCAGCTGGCGCTCAAAGGTGAACACCACATCATCCGCGTTGAAGTCACGCGTAGGTTTGAAATCTTTGGTCGTCTGCCACTTCACACCCTTGCGCAGGTGGAAGGTGTAAGTTTTACCATCGTCGCTGACGTCCCACTTCTCTGCCAGCGCAGGATGCAGTTCGGTCGTGCCGACAGTGAACTCAACCAGTCGGTTGTAGATCTGACGTGAGCTGGCATCGTAGGTGGTGCCCGAAGTGAATAACTGCGGGTTAAAGCCTTCCGGAGAACCTTCAGAACAGTAGACCAGGGTTTTTGCCTGAACACCGGCGGCGACAGTCATAGCAATCAGGCTCAGACCGACCTTCAGCATCCCGGATTTAGCCAGGGAGTTGATCATGCTTTTGCTCCATTGTGATGTGATGTTGTGTGTATTGCCTGACCTCTGGTTTTTTTATGCGGTTCAGGCGTACCACCGAACAGGTGGTTAAATCGCGCTACGTTTTTTTTGTTTTTTCTGAAGCGGGTTGGGCATTCAGAAAATTCCGTAACTGCGGCTTATTGACGCATCAATTTGTCAACAGTTGCAAAGAACGTCAATACAAGGGTTACTTATTTACACAGAGTGTGAGGAATAGCATGCAACGGTAATAAATACCGTTTCCGCACAAAAGCCATACAATGCACAGTGCTGCAGCCCCGATATCCGTGCATTGTGCTGGATGCCAGCTTTATCGCTAGTGATTCTCACCGCTAAAAAACTTAAAACTTTTACCGGCAAATGTTGAATAACTGAACGATTCACCGTGCGTTATGACGTTCATCCAGCGGAATATGCTGGTTTTGATGTATAAGAAATCAGCATGTTGCTGCTTTCGGTCATAAGAAGAACGTGTCGCGAATTATGGTGGCATCTCTGATGTGGCAAGGCCTGCGAGCAGGAAAACGGCGATAATAACGGCTGGCAAGTATCTGGCGCGGCGAATGCCTTTTTCTGGAACTTTCTGGAAGAGGACAGATAAAACGTGAAGCTGTGAAGGACAGGGGGAGCCGATTCGCTGTGAGAGCGCATCTATGATCGTATCTGCTTAGCGGGGAGATCGAGCCTGCTCAGGTAACCCGGTCAGATCGGAAAGTCGCTTAAACCATCCCTGGACGCTCGGCCCACGCCATCCATGGCGTGGGACGCTTTCCTCTTCTGACCGGGTTACCTGCGCTTTAAGTATATGCGCTGCGGTCAGATTCATTTGAGGTCCAGGTCTGAATAGCGTCAGATGCGACTGCAGGACGTGAAGCGAAGGGAGCATACGCCTGTAGCAAAGCATAGCGGGCCAGGGATGGCCCGCGCTGAGCCCGCCAGGGATGGCGGGTTTTGCGTCTTTGCGAAAGGCGTATGCTCCCTGAAGCCGGCTCAGCATCAGCCGCCACCTTTCTGAAACGGAATGCGGCTGCCGGGAATACGTTTCCTGAAGCCCGCTCAAAAATCACTCTTTGCCTTTCAACAGACGAAAAAAAACCTGTCTTTTCAGACAGGTTTCTTAAATATGGTCGGCGAGAGAGGATTCGAACCTCCGACCCACTGGTCCCAAACCAGTTGCGCTACCAAGCTGCGCTACTCGCCGATGGGGGCGCATGTTACTGCTACCCCGGATTAGCGTCAACCGCTTTTTAAGCTTTTGCCGCCGATCGCCTGGAAAGCATGCGGTTACCGGAAATCAGCCGCCTGCCCTCCCCTTTCGTACACCATTACAGCGATTTAGCCTGACTTTTCGCCGGTGCCTGGCACCAGTTATTGGCCGGGTTAATGCCGCCATCTGGCGAGGTATACCCCAGACAACCCAGGATGGTATCGAACAGCTCAACGTGACGATGGGTTCGCCCCACACGCTGCTGCGCCTGCAGACGCTCAAAATTACTGCGGTTCTGGCTGTCTTCCAGATACTTATCGGACGCCCAGACCATCATCGGCACGCGGAACTGCTCAGGCGGCGCCATCTCACGCGGCGTGCCGTGCAGATGCATATTCTCGCTGATCGACTCCCCGTGGTCGGCGGCATAGAAGACAATCGCCTTCTTATCACGCAGCTGATCCAGCACGCTGTCCAGCATGCTATCCACATAAAGCACCGAGTTATCGTAAGCGTTGATCAACTGCGCTTTGCTGCAGGTCTCATCCACCCCCATACACTCCGGCTGATACTTCGCGAAGCTGCGAGGGTAACGCTGTGAATAGAGATAATGCGACCCTTTAGTATGCAGGATCACCAGATGCTTGCCCTTCGGGAAACGATCCAGCGACGCCTTCATCTCAGGCACCAGCAGCATATCATCCACGGCTTTGCCCTGATTGCGCTTCTCAGAACCGATCTGCTCACGGAAGGCAAAGTTATTGGCATTAACGTTGTCGTAGAACCAGACTTCGCTTTGCATCGCAAACAGCTCAGAGGTGAAGCCCAGCTCTTTCATCACCGCAAACACATTCTGCTCTTTCAGCGTACGGCCCGGATTATTCATCGTGCCGCCTTCGCGCACGAACATGCAGCGCAGCGACAGCTTGGTCGCGGTATCACAGGATTCACCCCGGAACGCGACCAGATTTTTCTCTTTCGACAGTTTAGGTGTGGTGTCACGCTCATAACCCAGCATACCCATGTGATCCCAGCGCGTGGTCTCACCAATCACAAACACCACATAGGTATCATCCAGCCCGGCAGGCGCGACGTAGGTAAACTTCTTCGCCGGATCCAGCAGCTCCTCGCTTTGCAGCGACTCATCCATGCGGGTCCAGGCAAACAGTCCGACCGCCGCCAGCCAGTTGGAAGGAAGATAGGAGTGCGCGACCACGCCGCCGTAGCTCGGCAGATCGATGTTCGTAATCTCTTCATTATGCTTCTGCAGCTTGTCGAAATAACGGATTGGCAGCCAGACCAGCGCCACGCAGAGCAGCATAATCAGGGTCGGTTTCAGACGCTGTCCCGGCGTACGCAGCTGCTCATTCAGCGTCATGCTCAGCCGGTTGCGCCAGATCATCAGCAACGGTAACGCACTGACCAGCACCATCCACAGAACGAAGTGGTAGCCGATCACCTCTTTAGAGAGATCGGTGTCGGTGGTCATCACCGACGCCACAATGCCGTAGCCAATCACCACGTTGAAAAACGCCATGTAATAGGCGGCGGCAACAGAAATCAGCACAATCAGCGTGGCGAGCACGCGATAAAACCACTTGCCTCCCAGCGACAGCAGGCGCATCAGGAAGAATGTCAGCAGCACGATCGCCACAACCTCGGTGACCGCCGTCAGCCAGTTCGTGACTGTAGATTGCTTCAGAAAACCGTCAAAACGACGATAGAAAATCGGTAAATTCAGCAAGATACCGAGATAGAGCGCCAGCAATAGCGATAACTTTTGCTGCGTTAGCGTTTTAATGTAATTCATGAAAAAGGGTGTTTCTCCGGTGTGAAGCGCCTGACAAATCTTTAATGTGACTGCCGAAACGCGGCAGAGTTCGCTGAATAAGCGGGCCGGACAAGATGAAGGAAAATTCTGAACGGGTTTATGGGCTATAACGCGAGGTGGCCCAGTAAAACATGGCTGCGTTTGATAGACCAGAAAATAATCTTTGTCGACCTGATTAGCACATTTTTTGTACAAGAGAGATCGTGGCGGACAAACAGAGGGTGGCAGAGCGGAATCGGGGATGGAAAAAGAGGGGCCTGAGAGCCTCAGGCCCGCTGTTCGCTTAGCGAATGATATTCAGCGTCACGTCAATGTTGTTGCGGGTCGCGTTTGAGTAAGGACAAACGATATGCGCCGCATCAACCAGCTTCTGCGCTTCTGCTTCATCCATGCCTGGCAGATGGATGTTCAGGGTCGCTTCGATACCAAAGCCGTTGGGAATAGGACCGATACCAACTTCACCTTCGATCCAGGCATCTTTAGGCATGGCGATCTTGTCACGGCCCGCCACAAACTTCATCGCACCGATGAAGCAGGCAGAGTAGCCCGCAGCAAACAGCTGCTCAGGGTTAGTCGCTTCGCCGCCTGCACCGCCCATCTCTTTCGGGACACCCAGTTTCACGTCCAGTACACCGTCAGAAGAGGTTGCACGACCATCACGACCACCGGTTGCTTTGGCTTTGGCGCGGTAAACCACTTGTTCTAAAGACATGTCATTTCTCCGTTACGCTATTTAATCGCCCGCTACTTATCTGTGCGGTATCAGGCGATGAGGTTTAACGGGTGCCACGCACCCGTCAGCAATTTTTATCGGGACTGGTTCAGGTTATCCCGCAGCCCATCCAGCTCTGTTTTCAGCGCCAGCAGGGTCTCATCGTCACAGGCTGTGGCGCATTTCACCGCTTCAGGAATAGAGGCGGCTTTAATGCGCAGCGCCTCGCCCGCTTCGGTGAGCGTCACAGCAACCTGACGCTCGTCCTGACGGGTACGCTGCCGGTTAATCAGACCTGCGCTCTCCAGTCGTTTCAGCAGAGGCGTCAGGGTGGCGGAGTCTAAAAAGAGCTGCTCGCCGATCTCTGAGACGGTGACATCATCTTTCTGCCACAGCACCAGCATCACCAGATACTGTGGATAGGTGATGTCGAGCTGGCTCAGCAACTGGCGATAGACTTTATTCATCGCCAGGTTGGCAGAGTAAAGCGCAAAGCAGAGCTGCTGATCGACCAACAGTGGCATCGGTTTCACTTTTTTGTCATCTTGATCACTGTTCATGGTGTTTAATATAGGTAGCGCACTAGATAATTGCAAGCAAACTTTTATCAGGGGAACAGGCATGCAGAATTCACTGGAAGAACAGGCGCGTCGTTTCGCCACCGAGGCGCATGCCCGGGCCGGTCAGCGCCGCAAATATACCGATGAGCCTTACATCGTTCATCCGGCGGCGGTTGTGGAGCTGGTCCGCAGCGTCAGCCATGATGATGCCCTGCTGGCAGCCGCCTGGCTGCACGACACCGTAGAAGATACACCGACCACGCCGGGCGATATAGAAGCCCACTTCGGCGCGCGCGTGGCCAGCCTGGTAGAAATGCTGACCGACAGCGCACCTGCCACGGCCAGAAATCGGGCGGCCCGTAAACTGGCGCACTTTCGCCATACTGCCAGCGCCAGTCCTGAGGCGCAAACCATAAAACTGGCCGATATCATCGACAATACCCGCGCGATTGTGCGCTTCGATCCTGACTTTGCCCGCGTCTATCTGGTGGAAAAGCAGATACAGATTACGCTGCTGAAACAGGGCGATGCGCAGTTATGGCAGCAGGCTTCCACCATTATAGAGAGTGGGATCGCACAGCTGCGCGAATCACCCTATAACGTCCCGGAAAGCTGGTTCGTGAAGCAGGCCGCCAAATACAGCGAATTACGCGCATAAAAAACCCGCCAGCGGCGGGTTCTTTTCTGAAGCAGAGTTAGTCGAGCAACTGCCGTCCCAGATAGGGATTGGCATGTAACAACTTCATCAGTTTCTGTGCCGTCGCAGAAGGACGGGTGCGCCGGGCTTCCCAGCTTTTCACGGAAGAAACGCTCACGCCCATCACTTTAGCAAACTCATCAACCTGCATGCCGGTCATTTCGCGCAGGCGCTGTGGCTCTGGCTGAGCGGGTTGCTGACGCTGAATCAGTAAGTCGGCGGCGCGATCATCACGTGTCAAAACAATCTGCTCAAGGCTGCTGAGCAATTCAAACATCGGGTCTTTTAATTCCATAGAGAACTCCTTAAAACTCGCTATGAAGCACGTGAAAGTAGAGAGGTAAGAGCCTCAACCTGGGGCTCTGAAACCGGGCCTGTTACAGGCTGGATCCCGCAAGGGTTTGTTTTTGTTGTTTTTGAAACCACTACGGGACGCAGCCTGCTGTGCACTGCTTTAAAAGGTGTCAGTTCAATGCAACAAATGCCGGGAGACTAAGTATGGATAGAGACCTGACTATTTGCCGCGCAATTTCTCATTATTTTTTTCACTATCTTTTGCCGGAGTTGTTCCGACGCCTCTAACACGCTGAGGCAGCTGGTTTTTGTGCCCTCATAGCGGACAAAAAAATCAAATGCTGTTTGCTATTTATGCGGGTGCCGTCATGCTTTTTGCAGGCATCTTCTCAATTTTGTGAGGCGGTCTGCCTCTTCAGATAGTGAGTGCAAAATATACGCCAATGGTTTACTTCCTGAACACTTATATTCACCGCCTTTATGAAATTAAGAATAGTCCTGGCAACCCCCTGTGCGCGGCCGCGCGGCGGCTCACAGCAGGTTGTGGATGAATCACCTATTCTGCACGGCCAGACATCACCGGATAAAACAGCAGACTCCCTGATGAAACGGTCTCTGCCTTCTGCCGGTGCAGCGCTCCGTCAATGCTGATGCGCCTGCGCGAAAGAAGTGCAGGCGCTATGGCACGCCGATGACGGCCAGACCGGGAGCTGAACTCTCTAAGGAAAAGCGATGCGTGAAACAGATTTCAATGTCGGCTATCCCTCTTATCGCGTACCGATGATGGGACGTAACGCCGTCGCCACCTCCCAGCCGCTGGCGGCGCAGGCCGGTCTTCGTATGCTGCAACAGGGAGGTAACGCTGTGGATGCGGCGGTCGCCACGGCCATGGCCTTAACCGTGCTGGAGCCGACCGGAAACGGCATCGGCAGCGATGCCTTTGCCATTGTCTGGGACGGCCACACGCTGCACGGGCTGAACGCGTCCGGCCGAGCCCCCGCCGCCTGGCATCCTGAACGCTTTGCCGCTTCAGACACCATGCCTGAAACCGGCTGGGAGTCCGTCACCGTGCCGGGGGCCGTCTCGGCCTGGGTCACCCTGGCTGAGCGCTTCGGCACACTGCCGCTGACCACCCTGGCGCAGCCAGCGATCGATTATGCGCGCGACGGTTTTCCGGTTTCACCGCTGATTGCTCAGCTTTGGCAGCGCGGCTATGACAAGCTGCGGGATCAGCCTGGCTTCAGCCGCTGCTTTGCGCCGCAGGGCCGCCCGCCGCGCGCGGGTGACATTTTCCGCAACCCGGCGCAGGCCACCACCCTGCAGGCGATCGCTGAGAGTCGGGGAGAGAGTTTTTATCGCGGTGAACTGGCGCAGAAGATGGCAGACTTTGCCCGCGAGCATGGCGCAGCCCTGACGCTGGAGGATTTGAAAAATCATCGCGCCGACTGGGTCACCCTGCTCTCCCATCCGTTTGCTGGCGGATCGGTTCAGGAGTTGCCGCCTAACGGTCAGGGCATCGCCACCCTGATTGCGCTCGGCATCCTGGAGGAGTGGGAGATTCATCGCTACGCGCCCGATTCTCCGCAGTGGCTGCATCTGTCGATTGAGGCGATGAAGCTGGCGCTGGTCGATCTGGAGCGCTATGTCACCGATGAAGATCACCTCGAATTTCCGGCTGACCGCCTGCTGAGCAGCGACTACCTCCGCCAGCGCGCCGCGCTGATTGACCCCGGCCAGGCGGGCGATTTTCGCTTTGGGTCGCCGCAGCAAAGCGGCACCGTTTATGTGGCCACCGGCGATGCCAGCGGCATGATGGTTTCATTTATTCAGTCTAACTACATGGGATTTGGCTCCGGGGTGGTGGTGCCTGACACGGGCATCAGCCTGCAGAACCGGGGTGCCGGTTTTTCACTCGACCCCTCTCATCCCAACCTTGTGGCGGGGGGTAAGCGCCCCTTCCATACCATCATTCCGGCCTTTGCGCGGGATGAGCAGGGCCAGCCGCTGATGGCGTTTGGCGTAATGGGCGGCCCGATGCAGGCGCAGGGGCATGTCCAGCTGGCGCTGCGCATCATGCTTCACCGGCAAAATCCTCAGGCGGCGATCGATGCGCCGCGCTGGCGGGTGGTGCAGGGACGCGAGGTGGTGTTTGAGTCAACGATCGATCGCAACACCCTGTGCACCCTGCGCCGCATGGGACACAACGTGGTGCTGGAAGATCCGCTGAGCAATTACAATTTTGGCGGTGCGCAGGCAATCGTGCGCGATCCTCAGGGCTTCTACATTGCGGCCAGCGAGAGCCGCAAAGATGGTCAGGCGGTGGTGTTCTGAAGCGAGGTTCAGCCTGCTAAGCATCACTGAGGGCGTGCTGCCCGGCACGCCCTGACGCCCCGGCGCGGAGGTGCGACGGCGCGGGTTGCAGAAAGTCTCTGTTTCACGTGTGGTTTCACATTGTGCCGTGACCAGGGATTGTTCTATTCTTTAGGCCATTCTTACCTGGATATCAGACAGTATCACCGACAGGAGTTGAACCCATGGCTTCAGGACTTACCCGCATCCTGGCACGCAGCGGCATGATGATCGCTGGCGTGCTGATCGTGCTGCAGCTCACCGCGTGCGGTGATAAAGAAGGCGAGCAGCGCAAAGCATTTATCGATTTCCTCCAGAATACCGTTATGCGCAGCGGCGAGCATCTGCCCAGCCTGAGCGAAAATCAGAAGCAGAGTTTTGGCAACTTCGCCAGCGACTACGCCATCCTGTATGGCTTCTCGCAGCAGGCGAATAAAGCCGTTGAGCAGGGGATGCGCCCGGTGGTCGATGAGCTGTCTGCCATTCGCGTGCCGCAGGATTACCTCAGCCGTCGTGACTCACTCCGCCAGGCCACCAGCGCCCTGGTGATCGTCACGCAGCAGATTGAGAGCGCCAAAATGCAGGCGGACAGCAGCAAAGCGACCCTGAAGCAGCAGGATGATCTGAAAAAAGTCTACGACAGCGCCTACAACAAAGTGGTGACGGTGCCTGCCAATCAGTTGATCCCGCTGTTGCCTCAGCTCCAGGCGCTGAGTCAGGGCGCGGTCCAGGCCGGTGACTTCCTGCAATCGCAGGGAACCCGCGTCAGCTTCAATGATGGCGGTGTGCAGTTCCCGACCCAGGAGCAGGCTTCGCAATACAATGCGCTGATGAGCACCGTGTCAGCCAATGCGCAGGCTCTGCCTCAGGCTCAGGCCGCCGTTCAGGCGGGTCTGCAGTAACACTTTTTACGGGCAGGCACCGATCGCCTGCCCCTCTCCCTGCCCCTTTTTTTCCCCGCCTCTTCTGCCCCTGAATCCCCCGCTGACTAAAGTGTGATCTGGCGCATTTTCGACCAAAAATAGTTTGTGATCTCAGTCACATTTACATAACAAACCCTGCCATCACGAATGTGATATTCATCACAGATAAGCCGGTGCACCGGTCATAATTCAGGCAAAGTCACCGTACCAGCCTCTGTATTTGTGATCAAAGTCACGCTAATAGCCCCCGTCCCCACCGCAAATGAGTGATGTGGATCACACTTATTCCGGGCCCTACGCAGTGCCAGATTCGCGTGATAGAGTCCGCGTGCATACAGTAATACCACCGGCTCTGGTCGGGGTGGCTAAACAAAAACAAACGCGCTCTCCTATTGCAGCGCGTCTCAATAAGGGGTGGGTTTATGTCCTCATCAGTCAAGGTCAAAGTACAGAGCTTTGGTCGCTTTCTGAGTAATATGGTGATGCCAAACATCGGGGCGTTTATCGCCTGGGGTATCATCACTGCACTGTTTATTCCAACCGGCTGGATCCCTAACGAAACGCTGGCCAAACTGGTCGGCCCGATGATCACCTACCTGCTGCCGCTGCTGATCGGTTTTACCGGCGGGCGTCTGGTGGGCGGCGATCGCGGCGGCGTGGTCGGTGCTATCACCACCATGGGTGTGATCGTGGGTGCCGATATGCCGATGTTCCTCGGCGCGATGATTGCCGGTCCGCTGGGTGGCTGGGCCATTCGCTCGTTTGACCGTGCGATCGACGGCAAAATCAAAAGCGGCTTCGAGATGCTGGTTAACAACTTCTCGGCCGGTATTATCGGGATGATCCTGGCGCTGCTGGCTTTCCTCGCCATCGGCCCGCTGGTGGAAGGTCTGTCCCACATTCTCGCCGCCGGCGTGAACCTGATGGTGCAGAACAACCTGCTGCCACTGACCTCCATCTTCGTTGAACCGGCGAAAATCCTGTTCCTAAACAACGCCATTAACCACGGCATCTTCTCGCCGCTCGGTATCCAGCAGGCGAGTGAAGCGGGCAAGTCGATTTTCTTCCTGATCGAAGCCAACCCGGGTCCGGGTATGGGCGTGCTGATGGCCTACATGTTCTTTGGTCGCGGCAGTGCCAAACAGTCTGCGGGGGGTGCGGCGATTATCCACTTCCTGGGCGGCATCCATGAAATCTACTTCCCGTATGTGCTGATGGCCCCTCGCCTGCTGCTGGCGGTGATCCTGGGCGGGATGACCGGTGTCTTCACGCTGACCGTGCTGAACGGCGGCCTGGTCTCTCCGGCTTCACCCGGTTCTATCCTGGCGGTGCTGGCGATGACGCCAAAAGGTGCCTACTTCGCCAACATCGCGGCGATTGCTGCCGCCTTCGCTGTCTCCTTCGTGGTCTCTGCGATTCTGCTGAAAACCAGCAAAGTCAAAGAAGATGACGATATCGAAGCGGCAACCCAGCGCATGCATGAGATGAAAGCGCAGTCGAAAGGTCAGGGTGCAGCGGGTGGCGCTATCGCCAGCGATGCCATGAGCGTCGATCTGCATCACGTCCGTAAAATCATCGTCGCCTGTGATGCCGGTATGGGCTCCAGCGCCATGGGCGCAGGCGTGCTGCGTAAGAAAGTGCAGGATGCGGGTCTGAGCAATGTTTCGGTAACCAATACCGCCATCAACGCTCTGCCAGGCGATGTCGACCTGGTGATCACCCACCGCGACCTGACCGAACGCGCCATTCGCCAGGCACCGCATGCACAGCATATTTCGCTGAACAACTTCCTCGACAGCGCGCTCTACAGCACCCTGACCGAGCGTCTGGTGGCGGCAAACCGCAGCGACCTCCATCGTGAAACGGTCAACACCGCCCTGTCAGACAGTTACGATGAAGGCAACGCACACCTGTTTAAGCTGGGCGCGGATAACGTCTTCCTCGGCCTGAGCGCCAGCAACAAAGAGCAGGCCATCCGCTTTGCGGGTGAGCAGCTGGTGAAAGGCGGTTACGTTGAGCCTGAATATGTTGAGGCGATGCTGGCGCGTGAAAAACTGACGCCGACCTACCTCGGCGAGTCGATCGCGGTGCCGCACGGCACGGTGGAAGCCAAAGATCGTGTGCTGAAAACCGGCGTGGTGTTCTGCCAGTATCCGGCAGGCGTCCTGTTTGGCGAAGATGCGGACGATGTGGCGCGCCTGGTAATTGGTATTGCGGCCCGCAACAACGAGCACATTCAGGTCATCACCAGCCTGACCAATGCGCTGGATGATGACAGCGTGATTGAGAAGCTGGCGAACACCAGCAGCGTGCAGGAAGTGCTGGATCTGCTGTCAGGCAAACCGGCACTCGCGTAATTCAAGGCTGTTTTTCCCTGGGGCGGTCATGCCCGTCCCGATTTCCTGGGGCGGGTTTGCCCGCCCCATCGTCATTTGATATGGGTCAAAAATTATGAAAGCGTTACATTTCGGAGCAGGAAACATTGGTCGCGGCTTTATCGGCAAATTACTGGCTGATGCAGGTATCGAACTGGTTTTTGCTGATGTGAATCAGGCGGTGCTGGATGCACTAAACGCGCGTCATGAGTATCCCGTTCATGTGGTTGGCGAGCAGGCCAGAACAGAAACCGTTAAAGGCGTCAGTGCAGTAAACAGCACCAGTGATGAGATCGTCACCCTGATTGCGGAGGTGGATCTGGTTACCACCGCCGTGGGGCCGCAGATCCTGGAGCGTATCGCCGGTAGCGTGGCAAAAGGGCTGGCAAAACGCAGCGACAACGGTAACACCCGTCCGTTAAATATCATCGCCTGCGAGAACATGGTGCGCGGCACCAGCCAGCTGAAACAGCATGTGCTGAAGGCGCTGCCCGAACAGTATCATGCCTGGCTGGAGCAGCATGTTGGCTTCGTGGATTCCGCCGTTGACCGCATCGTGCCGCCAACCGAAGCGGGCAGCAGCGATCCGCTGGAGGTGACGGTTGAAACCTTCAGCGAGTGGATCGTGGATAAAACCCAGTTCAAAGGTGACCTGCCGGCCATTCCGGGCATGGAACTGACCGACAACCTGATGGCGTTTGTCGAGCGTAAGCTGTTCACCCTGAATACCGGTCACGCGATTACCGCCTATCTCGGCCAGATGGCGGGTCACCAGACCATTCGCGATGCCATTCTTGACGAAAAAATCCGGGCCGTGGTGAAAGGCGCGATGGAGGAGAGCGGCGCCGTGCTGATTAAGCGCTACGGTTTTGACGCAGAGAAACATGCGGCTTACATCCGCAAGATCCTCGGCCGTTTTGAAAACCCCTATCTGAAAGATGAGGTTGAGCGCGTCGGGCGTCAGCCCCTGCGTAAACTCAGCGCGGGCGATCGCCTGATCAAGCCGACGCTGGGGACGCTGGAGTACAGGTTACCGCACGCCAGCCTGGTGCAGGGAATTGCCGCAGCGATGCACTATCACAGTGACCAGGACCCGCAGGCGCAGGAGCTGGCTGCACTGCTGGCAGAGAAAGGTCCACAGGCGACGCTGGCGGAGATCTCAGGGCTGGATGCTGACAGCGAGGTCGTGGCTTCGGTGGTGAGCGCCTGGCACGCTATGGCATAATGCGCGCGTGTTAGTGACGCAAGCCGGGCGCAGTTCGCCTGCGCCCAACGGCGGTATTGAACCCATGCAGGCAATAATGGAAGAGAAGCAAGCTTTTGAGAACCGGGTGCTTGAGCGCCTGAACGCCGGTCGTTCGGTGAGAAGCTTTCTGATCGCCGCCGTTGAGCTATTGGCGGAAGCTGTCAATCTGCTGGTGCTGCAGGTGTTCCGCAAAGATGACTATGCGGTCAAATATGCGGTAGAACCGCTGCTGCTGGGCGATGGGCCTCTAGGCGAACTCTCGGTTCGCCTGAAGCTGATCTACGGCCTGGGCGTCATCAGCCGGCACGAATATGAAGATGCTGAGCTGCTGCTGGCGCTCCGCGAAGAGCTGAATCACGACACCGGGGAGTATCGTTTTACCGACGATGAAATTCTGGGCCCTTTTGGCGAGCTGCACTGCGTGACCGCCTGGCCGCCCGCACCGGTGTTTCACACCGACGATGCAGAACTGCGCAGCATGCAGCAACAGCGCTATCTGCAGATGGTGCGATCCACCATGGTTCTCTCCCTCACCGAGCTTATCGCCCGCATCAGTATGAAGCAGGCGTTTAAAAAGTCCGGCAGCTAATCCCGTCAGGCGCCCTTGCGGCGCCTTTTTTGCCTTAACCTGTCGGGAACCGGCGCCAGATTTGGTGTATCCTTGGCCTGTTTTCCTCAACGAGTTGTTGTCATGAAAGAGCAAGAAAAGAACGAAATCAAACGTCTCAGCGATCAGCTGGACGCACTGAACCGCAAAGAGCCGCAGTTACTGGAATCGGGTGATGCCGAGAAACTGGGCGCGCTGCTAAAAGAGAAAGAAACGCTGGTCACGGAAATTGAGCGTCTGCGCAATCAGCGGGTTGAAAAGCTGAGTGCAGAAGCGCAGAAGCTGCAAAAGATGGGCTTCAGCCGCGAAATTACCAAAAAAGAGCAGGCAAATCTGGGTGCGCTGAAGAAAAGCGTGCGCGGCCTGGTCGTGGTGCATCCAATGACCGCGCTGGGACGTGAAATGGGTCTGAAAGTGATGACCGGCTTCGCCAGAACCGCATTCTGAGCCCGCGATCAGGCGGCAGCCTGATCGACATCGGCCTGGTGTTCGCCGGCGGCGGCATAAACCTGCTCCGCCAGCGAATCCAGCAGTTCATAGCGACGGCGATACTCTGCCCGCTTCTTACTGGCGATCTCCTCCAGCGTTTTACGCGGCAGGCTCAGCGGCAGTCTGAACATCCCGTCCGGGCGAGCCTCGCCACTCAGCGACAGCCAGAACTCACTGTAGCTGGCAAAGAACTTATCCCCTTTGCTGTGACGATAACGCAGACTGCGGAAGACGTGCGTCTCATCGCCCACCGCCAGAATAGCTTCCACGCCGCACTGCTTCGCCACAATAAATACCGCTTCCATTAACAGGCGTTTCGGAAAGAGACCCTGCGCCGCTTTGGTCGCCTCGCGGATCACCTCATTATTGATATGTTTCCGCGGGCCCTGTAATCCGCCAATTAATAAGGTGCGCTGGTTATTCTCGTTCAGAATAGAAAAAGAGAGCGAGGCGATCACTTCGTCGTTATAACGCAATACCAGCGTCACTTCACCTTCACGGTCGAAATAACCCGAGCTGCAGGAGAGCAGGAATTTCTCGCCATTTTTACCGGTCAGCATCGCCAGCGGATTATCAGACGCGCTCTGCAGCAGCTGACGCAGCGCCGGATTCGCCAGATTATTCATCAGGGTGTAGTGATCGAGAATGGCCTGTGCGCGGGCCGCAATGCTCATCCCCGAGCGCAGATAGGGCCGGTGCAGCTTGGCTGGCAGCAGTCCCTGGGTGCTCATCAGCAGGGCGCGCTGTGGTAATTGCGACAGCGCATCCAGATAATGCAGCGTAGTCAGCGGCGATATTAATGTTCTTAACACAAATTTCAGCCGGAAGCGTTTACTCAGCCAGAGTTTATCCGGCACATATTTCCCACTGATTAACTGGAAAAAAAGCGAGGCAGTTGAATCGGTCGTGGATTCATGAGTAGTTATAATTGACATAATCAGCGACACACAAAGAGTTAAGCAACGATGTCACTGAAAATAACATGGCCAATATCAACGGCAGGTTAATATCGGACAACATTAAAGCGGATATTTTACGATTTCTGGTTCACTTTGAGACTGCATAAAATAGGGATAAAAAAAACCGGCAAAATAGAATTTACCGGTTTATCTTCATTATGTTTACGTTTGGTTAACTTACTGAGCAGCAGCGAAACGCGCAGCCGCTTCGTCCCAGTTAACGACGTTCCAGAACGCTTTGATGTAATCAGGACGTTTGTTCTGATACTTCAGGTAGTAAGCGTGTTCCCACACGTCCAGACCGATGATCGGGAAACCAGACACGCCGGCAACCGCTTCGCCCATCAGTGGGTTATCCTGGTTTGCGGTCGACACCACAGCCAGTTTGTCACCCTGCTTAACCAGCCATGCCCAGCCAGAACCGAAACGGGTGGCTGCCGCTTTCTCAAATTCTTCCTGGAATTTTTCTACGCTGCCGAAATCTTTCTCAATCGCGGCTTTCAGGTCGCCCTGCAGCGTGGTGCCGGTTTTCAGGCCTTTCCAGAACAGGCTGTGGTTAGCGTGACCACCTGCGTTATTGCGCAGAGGGCCTTTTTTGTCTGCTGGCAGCTGATCCAGTTTGGTGATCAGCTCGTCAACCGGCAGATTGGCAAATTCAGTGCCTTCCAGCGCCGCGTTAGCGTTGTTCACATAGGTCTGGTGATGTTTGGTGTGATGGATTTCCATCGTCTGCTTGTCGAAATGCGGTTCCAGTGCGTCGTATGCGTAAGGCAGGGATGGCAGTGAATAACTCATGTTCTTCCTCTCCATTTAGTGGGTGCAGCACGACGGATTCAGGACGTGCCGCGTAAGCAGTCGAATCATTATAGTTAAATTCATGTAGCGTAAAAGGGTAATCAATGCCCTATAAAACCTAAGGAATTGAGAAATCCGGCAATAGCAACCCGTTGTTTTTACAAGATGCTGTGCCTCACCCTGCCTTTTTGACCCTCTCCGTCCGCCGGACCGGGATGCCGATCCCGCACGCAGAGCAGGCGGTCTGTCCGCCCGCCTGCCGCGTCAGCCCTGACCTGCGGACTACCTGCCCAGCTCGCGCAGCGCGCTGTCGAGTGCGCCGACCAGCCAGTCGATGTCACCCTCCTGGAATGCCAATGGCGGACGCAGTTTCAGCACATTCCCATAGGGGCCCGCGACCGAGGTCAGCACGCGATGTTCACGCAGCTTCTCGATTAAATCCAGCGCCAGGGTTTTATCCGGCGTTTTACTGTGTCGATCGGTCACCAGCTCGAAGCCGATAAAGAGTCCGGCACCGCGCACATCCCCTACGCACTCATAACGATCCATCAGGGTTTTCAGCTCAGCCAGCAGCTTCGCGCCGACGACCCGGCTGTGTTCCTGCAGCCCCTCTTCGGTGATCACCTTCAGCACAGCCTGCGCCGCGGCCATGGCGACCGGATTGCCGCCAAAGGTGTTGAAGTAAGGAATCGAGTCGCTGAAGGCGGCCAGCACATCACTTTTTGCCAGCAGCCCGGAAACGGGGATGCCATTGCCCATTGGCTTGCCGGTGGTAATGAGATCGGGCACGACATCGTGGCGGCCAAAGCCCCAGAAGGCGTCGCCGGTGCGGCCAAAGCCAGGCTGGACTTCATCGGCAATAAAGATCCCGCCGTTGGCGTGCACCACATCGACCGCTTTTTTCAGGAAGCCGCGCGGATTGGGCAGCACACCGTCCGAGGAGAAAATCGAGTCCGCCAGGAAACCGGCAAATTTAATGCCGTGCGCCGCCATGTCATCGATCTGCTGCTGAATCTGGTCAGCGAACCAGTCGCCAAGGTCGGGCGCATCCACCCGGTAGGCATCCGGCGGCATCACCAGCCGTGTGGTGGGGGCCAGCGGCTGTCCGCTGCCCAGCGCCGGGGAAGCGCCGGAGGTCAGCTCACTGGTGCCGTGATAGGCCTCCTTGCTGACAATGATGCCGGTGCCGCCGCTGAAGGCGCGCGCGACGCGGATTGCCAGGTCATTCGCTTCCGAGCCGGTGCACATATACATCGCACGATCGATCGCCGCAGGTGTGGTCGCCAGCAGCGCTTCACTGTAATCGAGGATATTTTCATGCAGGTAACGGGTGTGGGTGTTCAGCATTTTCATCTGCTGCGTCACCGCCTCGATCACTGCCGGATGGCAGTGGCCGATGCTCGCCACGTTGTTATACACATCGAGATATTTATCACCTGCGGCATCCCACAGGTATTGCCCTTCACCCCGCACCAGATGAACCGGTTTGCGATAGAACAGACGATAGGATTCGCCAAGCACTTTGCTGCGTTTATCGGTCAGTTTGCGCGTGTCGCTGTCCAGCGCATCGGCATGTTCGGCACGAAAACTGTTGGTATCCATAATGGTGGAACGCGTGGCCATAATGACTCCCGTGACAAGGATGAAGGAGGAAGAACAGACCCCTCCATCATGCCTGCCTGAAAATAAAATGCAACCAAATACACAAATACAACAAAATACACATGACGCAGGGAGATCGCCGCGTTAAGCTGATGCCTGATTCAGACGGACTCTTGCGCCTCACTGGCGTATTATCCGTGCTCTTCGCGCTTAAAAAGGAAACCGCTATGCTGCAGGAAACGCGCCTTCATCGCATCCGCGCCCTGCTGACCCGACTCAATCAGGTCAGTACCGAGCGCATCATCAGGGAGCTGGGGGTCTCACGCGAAACCGCGCGCCGCGATATCATCGAGCTGGAAGCGCTGGGGCTGGCGCGCCGCGTCCATGGCGGACTGGTGGCGATAGAACCCTCGGCGGAGCCGCCGCTGACGGAACGTCGCAGTACGCAGACCCGGGAGAAGCGCGCGATCGCCCGCGCCGCCGCGCAGTTGCTGCAGCCCGGACAGACGCTGTTCCTTGATGCGGGCAGTACCACCACGCTGCTGGCAGAAGAGCTTCACGCCCTGTCCGGCCTGACGATCGTGACCAACAGCCTGCAGGCCGCGCTGGCGCTGAGCGCCGGAGAGGAAGACCGGCCTCTGAATAATCAGATTATTTTGCTGGGCGGGAATATGTCCGCCGGGGCGCAACAGACGCGCGGTGAGATCACCGTGGGCGAAATCATCCGCTACCGCGCCGACGTGGCGCTGCTGTCGCCGGTTGGCATTGAGGCCGATTGTGGTGCCAGCAGTTTTCATCCGCATGAAGCGGCCATCGCCCGGGCAATGGTTCAGCAATCCGCCGCCTGCTATCTGCTGGCCGATCACACCAAGCTGGGCGTGGTGAGCCGGACAATCTACGCGCCGCCGCAGGCGATCAGCCTGCTGATTACCGACAGTGGCGGGGATAACGGTGCCGAACTGGATGCGTTGCAGCAGGCGCTGCCCCGGTTGATCGTGGTCTAGCGAAGCGGCAACGGCAGGTAATTTAACGCAGCCGCTGCGGGTGGCTGTAGATCGTGGCCCGGCCCGGCTTGCTGAAGCCGACCAGCGTCAGGTTGCAGCGCTCAGCCACCTCAACCGCCAGACGGGTCGCGGCAGAGACGGCGAACAGGATCTCGACGCCGCACATGGCGGACTTCTGCACCATCTCATAGCTGGCGCGGCTGGAGACCAGCAGCGCCCCCGGCCCCCACGCGGCCTGGCTGCGATAGCCCAGTAGCTTATCGAGTGCCACATGGCGACCCACATCTTCACAGCCGCCGGCCAGCTGACCATCGGGCTGGATCCACGCCGCCGCATGGGTGCAGCCGGTTTTCTGTCCGACAGGCTGAAACTCTTTCAGCTGTCCCAGCGCCCGATCGAGCTTCTCCAGCGCAAAGGTCTGGGTAAAGGGTAACGGCGACAGCGGCTTGCCGATCTGATCCAGCTGTTCAACGCCACACACGCCACAGCCGGTCCGGCCCGCCAGCGCACGGCGCTGCGCTTTCAGCGCCATAAAGCGGCGGCTGGAAAGCTCAATCTGGACTTCAATACCGTGACAGCCCGGCACGATGTCCATGCCGAAAATATCGCCCGGCGCGTCGATAATGCCCTCTGACAGCGAAAAACCCAGCGCGAACGCCTCCAGGTCTTTAGGCGTGGTCATCATCACCACATGAGATATGCCGTTATAGACCAGCGCCACCGGCACCTCATCCGCCAGCCAGTCAGGCTGAGCCGTCATCAGATCGGCACGCTGCCAGACCTGCGTTGTGCTGACGCCGGCCTGAATTGTTAAATCTTCGCCTGAGTCAGGCTGGATAGCTTTCAAAAAATAGGACCTGTTGTTAATAAATAATTGCCGGTGCGGCTGCACGGCGAGGGGCTGACATCGTCTGATTTTGCCTGCAGGCCCGGCACAGCGCAAATAAACAGCGGGGCAATTCATGCGGTTTCAGGTGTGCCAGAGGCACAGCCACGGCTGCGGGTGTGCAAAATGAGAAGGGAACCGCTCCGGCATTAACATCCGGGAGCAAATCACCCCCGCCATCCGCGGCTGACGCTGAAAATGGACTTGCAATGCCGCTCTCCCGCCGCAGGTTTTTAACAAAATTTAGAAAAAGAATTACTAATCACTAACCTGTTGACCCTGGTCAACTTACAGGCAATCAGGGCTGTTATTTTGCAGGGCTTCGCAATGGAGCCGGAAAAGAAGAACGATAACATGCAAATTAACAGACGGAGTTTTTTTAAGATCTGTGCGGGCGGACTGGCGGGAACCAGCGCGGCGTTGCTCGGTTTTGCCCCCACCACAGCCTTAGCCAGTGTCCGGGAGTTCAAGCTCATACGCGCCAGAGAGACACGGAATAACTGCACCTACTGTTCCGTCGGCTGCGGCATGCTGATCTACAGCCTGGGGGATGGCGCTAAAAATGCCAGCGCCTCGATTTACCATATTGAAGGTGACCCGGACCATCCGGTCAGTCGCGGATCGCTCTGCCCCAAAGGCGCGGGCGTGATCGACTTTATTCACAGCGAGCAGCGGCTGAAGTACCCGGAATACCGTGCACCGGGCTCTGACACATGGCAGCGCATCAGCTGGGAGGAGGCATTTGATCGTATTGCCCGCCTGATGAAGCAGGATCGCGATGCCCACTTCCAGACCACCAACGCCGCAGGGGTCACGGTAAACCGCTGGCCAACCACCTCCATGTTCTGCTCCTCCGCCGCCAGTAATGAGACCGGCCTGCTCGACCAGAAGTTTGCCCGTTCGCTGGGCATTCTGGCGCTGGAGAACCAGGCGCGTCTCTGTCACGGCCCGACCGTGGCGGCACTGGCCCCCAGCTTTGGTCGCGGAGCCATGACCAACAACTGGAACGACATCAAAAATGCCAATGTGGTGATGATCATGGGCGGCAACCCGGCCGAAGCGCATCCGGTCGGCTTTAAATGGGTCATTGAAGCGAAAACCCGGAACAAGGCGCAGGTCATCGTGGTCGATCCGCGCTTTAACCGCTCTGCCGCCGTTGCCGATTTTTACGCGCCCGTGCGGGCGGGCAGCGATGTCGTGTTCCTGATGGGGGTGATTAACTATCTGCTGCAGCACAACCTGATCCAGCAGGAGTATGTTCGCGCCTTCACCAACGCGGCCCTGATCGTCAGTGACGGCTTCAGCTTCAGCGACGGTCTGTTCAGCGGCTACGATGCCGACACCCGCCAGTACGATCGCCAGAGCTGGCACTATGAGCTGGATGAAAACGGCCATGCACGACGGGATGAGAGCTTCACTCATCCACGCTGCGTGCTGAACCTGCTGAAAACCCATGCCAGCCGCTATACGCCGGAGATGGTGACGCGCCTGTGCGGCACATCGCAGGACGCCTTTATCGCGGTGTGCGAACAGCTCGCGTCGACCTGCGTGCCGAATCGCACCGCCACCATCCTCTATGCGCTGGGCTGGACCCACCACACTAACGGCTCGCAGATTATCCGCACGGCGGCAATGATCCAGCTGCTGCTGGGCAATATCGGTATGCCGGGTGGCGGCATCAATGCGCTGCGTGGTCACTCCAATGTGCAGGGGTTTACCGATCTCGGCCTGCTGTCACAGAGTCTGCCGGGCTATCTGCCGCTGCCCTCCGAGAAGATGACCACACTGGCCAGCTGGCTGGAGAAGGCCACGCCGGTTGCGCCTCTGCCGGGGCAGGTCAACTACTGGCAGAACACCGACAAATTTTTTGTCAGCCTGATGAAGAGTTTCTACGGCGATAAGGCCACGGCGGAAAACCAGTGGGGCTACGACTGGCTGCCGAAATGGGACAAAAGTTATGACTGCATGGCGCAGGCGGAGATGATGGAACAGGGCGCGCTGAATGGCTGTCTGATTCAGGGCTTTAACCTGCTGGCCGCCTTCCCGGACAAAAATAAGGCGGTGCGGGCCCTTTCCCGGCTGAAGTTTATGGTGGTGATCGATCCGCTCAGTACGGAAACCGCCAGCTTCTGGCAACATCACGGTGCGTTCAACGACGTCGACCCGGCGCAAATCCAGACCGAAGTGTTCCGTCTGCCCTCCTCATGCTTCGCGGAAGAGTCGGGCTCGGTCGCAAACTCGTCACGCTGGCTGCAGTGGCACTGGGCTGCCGCCGAGCCGCCCGGAGAAGCGCTGCACGACGGAAAAATTCTCGGCAATCTGTTTATGCGGCTGCGTGAACTTTATCGTCTCGAAGGCGGAGCAAACCCTGAGCCGCTGATGGCCATGCGCTGGGACTACCGCGATCCGTTCAATCCTGAGCCGGAAGAGGTGGCGCAGGAGAGCAACGGTCAGGCGCTGGCCGATATTTATGACGCCAGTGGCAGGCTGCTGCTGAAAAAAGGTCAGCAGCTCAACAGCTTTTCAGAGCTGCGTAACGATGGCACTACCGCCAGCGCCTGCTGGATCTACAGCGGCAGCTGGACGCCGGACGGTAATCAGATGGCGCGGCGCGATAATGCCGATCCTTCCGGGCTGGGCGCGGTCTCCGGCTGGGCCTGGTCGTGGCCGGCCAACCGCCGCATTCTCTACAACCGCGCCTCTGCGGATGCGCAGGGTAAAGCCTGGGATCCGCAGCGCCGCCTGATTGAGTGGGACGGCGCACGCTGGCACGGCATCGATGTGCCGGACTACCCGGTCACGCTGCCACCTCAGCAGCAGGCCGGGCCGTTTATCATGCAGCCCGACGGCATGGGTCACCTGTTTGCGCTGGATAAAATGGCGGATGGCCCGTTCCCGGAACACTATGAGCCGATGGAGAGTCCCCTCGCCGACAACCCCCTGCATCCGCAGCAGCGTCACAGCCCGGTCGTTCGTCTTTTCAGCAGTGACGTCGCACAGCTGGGCGAGGTCGCTGACTATCCCTGCGTCGCCACCACCTACTCCATCACTGAACTGTTCCGCCACTGGACCAAGCACGCCCTGCTGAACGCCATTGCGCAGCCGGAGCAGTTTGTCGAAATCGGTACCGAACTGGCGGAGGAGAAAGGCATTCAGGCCGGTGACAGCGTCAGAGTCTCGTCACGCCGGGGTTATATCGAGGCCAAAGCGGTGGTCACCCGCCGTCTCCCGCGCCTGATGATTGACGGCAGGCCGGTGGATACCGTGGGTATTCCCTGTCACTGGGGCTTTGAGGGCACCACGCGTAAGGGCTTCCTCGCCAATACGCTGACGCCTTCCGTTGGCGACGCCAACTCGCAGACCCCGGAGTACAAGGGATTTTTAGTGAAAGTCGAAAAAGCGTAACGGTGGATGACCATGGCTTATCAATCACAAAATATTATCCGTCGCTCTGCGACCAGTGGCTTTACCCCGCCGCCGCAGGCGCGCGATCACCAGCGCGAAGTGGCGAAGCTTATTGACGTCACCACCTGTATTGGCTGCAAAGGCTGCCAGGTTGCCTGCTCCGAATGGAACGACATCCGCGATGAGGTCGGTCATAACATCGGGGTCTATGACAATCCCACCGATCTGAGCGCCAAATCCTGGACGGTGATGCGCTTTTCAGAAGTGGAAGAGAACGGCAGGCTCGCCTGGCTGATCCGCAAAGATGGCTGCATGCACTGCGCCGATCCCGGCTGCCTGAAAGCCTGCCCGTCAGCAGGCGCCATCATCCAGTACGCTAACGGCATCGTCGATTTTCAGTCTGAGCAGTGCATCGGCTGCGGCTACTGCATCGCGGGCTGTCCCTTCAACGTGCCCCGCATCAATAAAGAGGATAACCGCGCCTATAAATGCACCCTGTGCGTGGACCGCGTCAGCGTCGGCCAGGAACCTGCCTGTGTGAAGACCTGTCCGACCGGCGCCATTCATTTCGGCAGCAAAAGCGACATGCTGACGCTGGCGGAGGAGCGCGTAGCAGAGCTGAAGTCGCGCGGCTTTGCACAGGCGGGTCTCTACAACCCGGAAGGCGTGGGCGGCACCCACGTGATGTATGTGCTGCATCATGCTGACAAGCCCCAGCGCTATCACGGCCTGCCGGCGAATCCGGGCATCAGCCCGACCGTGACCTTCTGGAAGGGGATCTGGAAACCGCTGGCGGCGGTGGGTTTTGCCGCCACGTTCGCCGCATCCATTTTTCACTATGTCGGCGTCGGTCCGAATCGCGTCACCGACGCGCACGACAGTGACGACGATCAGCAAAGGGAGGATAAATAATGAACAAGTCCGATCGTCTGGTGCGCTACCGCGCACCGGAACGCATTAATCACTGGATCGTCGCAATCTGCTTTGTCATCACGGCCT
This sequence comes from Pantoea sp. GM_Pan_3, assembly GCF_026541045.1. NCBI lineage: Bacteria > Pseudomonadati > Pseudomonadota > Gammaproteobacteria > Enterobacterales > Erwiniaceae > Pantoea > Pantoea sp. GM_Pan_3. Next base: position 141,283 of record NZ_JALNVA010000007.1, read on the forward strand.
TAAGCGGTCTGGGGTTTTTCTTTCCCTCCTTCAACTGGCTGATGCAGATATTCGGCACGCCACAACTGGCGCGTATTCTGCATCCTTTCACCGGTGTGGTGATGTTTGCCGCTTTTATGCTGATGTTTTTGCGCTACTGGAAAGAGAACCTGATCAATCGTGATGACCTCTGCTGGGCCAGAAATATTCACCGGATTGCACGCAATGAAGAGGTGGGTGATACCGGTAAATATAACTTTGGTCAGAAGTGTGTGTTCTGGGCTGCTATCATCAGCTTAGTCCTGCTGCTTGCCAGCGGCATTGTGATCTGGCGACCTTACTTTGCTGATGCCTTCGCCATTCCGCTGATTCGTCTGGCACTGGTGGTGCATTCGGTGTCAGCAGTGGTACTGATCATCGTCATCATGGTGCATGTTTATGCTGCACTGTGGGTCAAAGGCACACTGACCGCGATGGTTGAGGGCTGGGTCAGCACCGACTGGGCCATACATCACCATCCCCGCTGGTTTCGTGAGCAGCGTAAACTGCCAGAAAAACAGGATAAACGCCCCTGATGAGTATTCGCATAATCCCGCAAGATCAGCTGGAGAAAGGCGAAAAGAAGACGGCGGAGAGGATTCCGCCGTTACTTTTTCCACGGCTGAAAAATTTATACAGCCGTCGTGCTGCGCGACTGCGCGACCTGGCGGCGAAAAATCCACTCGGCGACTATCTGCGCTTTGCGGCAACGATCGCCGAAGCGCAGGAGATTGTGCTGTATGACCACCCGCTGCACATCGATCTGCATGCCCGACTGACGCAGAGCGCCAGCGAGGGTAAGCCGCCGCTGAACATCCACACCCTGCCGCGCGATCCGCACTGGCAGCGGCTGCTGCACTCGCTGATTGCCGAACTGAAGCCGGAGATGAGCGGTCAGGCGCTGGCGGTGCTGGAGAATCTGGAAAAGGCCTCCGCCACCGAGCTGGAGACGCTGGCCAGTGCGCTGTTTACCGGCGATTATGCGCAGGTCAGCAGCGACAGAGCGCCCTTTATCTGGGCGGCTCTCTCGCTCTACTGGGCGCAGATGGCGGCCCTGATCCCGGGCAAAGCGCGGGCGGAGATGGGCGATCAGCGGCAGTTCTGTCCGGTGTGCGCCAGTATGCCGGTCGCCAGCGTGGTCCATATGGGCAGTGATGAGGGCGCGCGTTACCTGCACTGTAATCTGTGCGAAAGTGAATGGCATGTAGTACGCAGTAAATGTACCCAGTGCGAGCAGTCCCGCGATCTGCACTACTGGTCGCTCAACAGCGAGCTGGCGGCGGTGAAGGCAGAGAGCTGCGGCGACTGTGGCACCTACCTGAAGATGCTCTATCAGGAGAAAGATCCGGCCATCGAACCGGTGGCCGACGATCTGGCATCTCTGATACTGGATGCCCGGATGGAGCAGGAAGGTTTTGCTCGCAGCAGTCTCAACCCCTTTATGTTTCCTGGCGAATAGGCGATGAATCCGGAGAACCCGATGAAACTGATTGGCAGCTATACCAGCCCGTTTGTGCGTAAGATTTCGATTATCATGCTGGAAAAAGGCATTACGTTTGAATTCGTCAACGCCTCGCCCTACGGCGATGACAGCCACGTACCGCACTACAATCCGCTGGGCAAAGTCCCGGCGCTGGTCGCTGACGATAAGCAAATCTGGTTCGACTCCAGCATCATCGCGGAATTTCTGGAACTGCGCGGGGCAGAGCCTGCCCTGCTGCCTGCTGATCCGCTTGCGTCGCTTAACATCCGTCAGCTGGAGAAGCTGGCGGATGGCATCTGCGATGCCGCGCTGGTGATCGTGCGCGAGCAGCTGCGGCCGGGGGATTTGCAGTCAGAGGAGGTGCTGGTGCGCAATCGGGAAAAGATTCAGCGCAGCCTCGACATGCTGGAAGCGAAAGCCGCAGAGGGAAAATGGCTCAACAACGGTCAGCTCAATCTGGCGGATATCGCCACCGGCTGCATGATTGGCTATCTCAATTTCCGCCGCGTGGTGCCTAACTGGTGTGTTGAGCGTCCGGCACTGGTGAAGCTGGCGGAAACGCTGTTTCAGCGTGAGAGCTTTGCAATGACAACGCCGCCTGCGGCGTGAGGGTGCTGTAGAGGACAGGTGACAAAATCAAAAGGTGCGGTTGGGGGGCTAATGGTCTAATCCAGATCCGAAGCGTGCCGTTCTGTCTGACGACGTCCTCAGGCCTGACAATCTGACGCAGGATGAACTGGCTGACTATCGCTGATAGCGGCCTGTTATTTTCCGGGATGTGTGAAGTATCCGCAGGATGCGAACTCCCTCTGCTTCGGCAACATAGATAATGATGAACGGAAAGCGCGGCACCACCAGTTTATATTGTTTTTCTGTGCCGACTTTTATTCCGGCCCGCGGGTTCTCGCTAAGCAGACTGGCCATTCGGGTAAACTTATCGTCTGTTGCACTGGCTACCAGCAGGCCAGCCTCACGATACAGATAACGAAATATCGTCTCCCTGTCAGCCTGCGCTTGTTTTTCCCATTGAACGCCTGATATCACAATGTTCCCCGCGCGGCCTGTGCTTTCAGCTCTTCCATGCGGGCATTCATTTCATCGTTACTGATGAACTCACTTTCACCGGCATCATAACGGCTGAACGCCGCCGTGATTTGCTGTTCCAGCCATGCATCATGTTGGCCATCCTGATATTGCCGCTCTTCAGCAGCCAGCTCTTCCACTCGCTGACGCATAACCTCTGTCAGCGTCTTCTTCTGTCGCTCGGCTGCCTGCATGGCAAGTCGTTTAACGTCATCATCAATCCTGAAGTGGATAGTACTCATAAGCTGCCTCTCGCGTGGTGTCATTTGTGGTGTCATCATGCCTGTCATCCTTTTCTCTGTCACCTTCATCTCACGCTTAAGCGATGCCGGAAATCGCCACGCTAATAGAACTAAATAACCGATTACGGGTGCTGAAGAGGATAGGGGGAAGAGGATGCAAACGAAATGGTAAACGGAGAAACAATCCGTTTCGCAGAGACGCCTCGCAATCTATTACCTAGCTTTCAGCGAGTTTACAAAGCAGGCGGTGTATATTTGAACAGGAGAAAACTGCAAAGGAAGAGAATAACGAGAGATTTTTAGCGCGGGCTGAAGGTGGTGGAACACCAACAGCCCGCTGACCACAACTAACTGAACTGGAGTTAATTATGGCTGGAACAGATTCTACGTCAGAACCCGCTGTACCCCAAGCACGCAAAAGTATCGTCGGATATCGTCCCAATGGCGGCAGACCGAATCCATTACCTCAACTGACTATTAAAGGACGATGGCTGGAACAGTGGGGATTTATTATAGGCCAGCCGGTCAGCATCATTGTCGGGCAGGGGCAGCTGATTATCCGCCTGGCTGAGGAGTGATTGGCAGGTAAAGAATACCGGCTCAATTGGGCCGGGATTATTGTGGATATGATGGGGGAGATTTGCGGGCTTTGCGTTCTTCTATCGTGGCAAAGATCCCTATTCCTGATGCCAACGCTATGCCAATAATCAGACTCACAATAGACAGGTAGCTTAATGACCTGTTGGATAAATCAATGTCTCCGGATGTAATTAACTTCATGACTACGTTATTAATCAAGAAAACAAACGAAAAGAACAAAATCCATAATAAATCGTGCTTAACAGGAAAACAGTAAAAGTGGGTCTGTCCGGTGCTTTTTTATTTTTCCATTAACTTTATCCTCAAACTTATTACTTATAATTTCTCCTCTGATGCCGCCCCACTAATAGCGCTGACATCAGCCCATCAGTAAGCACTACGCCACCTGCCGCTATTCCCACGTTCTGCCAGACGCCACGCCCCCGAGAGCCTAAGCAAAAAAAAACGGTCACTGAAACGGTCACGCTGACCGCCTGATTCAGGATGCAGACCAGAAAAAAAATAAAAAAGGGACGATTGCTCGTCCCTTTTTGCCTCAACCAGAGAGGATTACTGCAGCAGCGAGATATCCGCCACCTGCAGGAACAGCTCGCGCAGTTTTGACAGCAGCGTCAGGCGATTGATTCGCACCGCCTGATCGTCGGCGTTCACCATCACTTTATCGAAGAAGTTATCGACCGCGGTACGCAGCTGTGCCAGTTCGACCAGCGCATCCTGATAACGGCCTTCCGCGAAGTAAGGTTGCAGCTTGCTGCTCAGCGCGGTGACAAAGGTCGCCAGCTGGATCTCTTCATTCTCTTTCAGCAGCGACGCCTGCACGCTCTCATTCAGCGGTTCAGTCGCTTTTGCCAGAATATTTGAGACGCGTTTGTTTGCCGCTGCCAGTGCTGACGCCGCCTCCAGCGTACGGAAGTGCGACACGGCTTTCATACGTGCATCAAAGTCAGCCGGACGGGTCGGACGACGCGCCAGTACCGCCTGCAGCGTATCGATGCTGTGACCCTCTTCCTGATACCAGGCGCGGAAGCGACCCAGCATAAAGTCGATCACATCATCCACCACGCGGGCGTTGCTCAGCTTGCTGCCATACAGACGCACCGCTTCTTCCGTCAGGGTCTGCAGATCCAGCGGCAGGTTCTTCTCAACGATGATACGCAGCACGCCCAGCGCCGCACGACGCAGCGCGAACGGATCTTTGTCGCCTTTCGGATGCTGACCAATGCCGAAAATACCGGCCAGGGTATCCATCTTATCGGCAATCGCCAGCGCACAGGCAACCGGGCTGGACGGCAGATCGTCACCGGCAAAACGCGGCTGATACTGCTCATTCAGCGCGACCGCCACATCTTCGGCTTCGCCGTCGTGACGCGCGTAGTGCATGCCCATCACGCCCTGGGTGTCGGTGAACTCAAAGACCATGTTGGTCATCAGGTCGCACTTCGACAGCAGGCCGGCACGGGTGGCGTGATTCACATCGGCGCCGATCTGGCCGGCGATCCAGCCCGCCAGCGCCTGAATGCGATCGGTTTTATCGCGCAGCGTGCCCAGCTCTTTCTGGAACAGCACGGTTTCCAGACGCGGCAGGTGATCTTCCAGACGCTTTTTACGGTCGGTATTAAAGAAGAACTCCGCATCGGCCAGGCGTGGACGCACCACTTTTTCGTTGCCCGCGATAATCTGGCGCGGATCGCTGGATTCGATGTTAGTGACGAAAATGAAGTTCGGCAGCAGATTGCCGTCGTTGTCATACACCGGGAAATATTTCTGATCGCCCTTCATGGTGTAAACCAGCGCTTCGGCGGGCACCTTGAGGAATTTCTCTTCAAAGGTGGCAGTCAGCACCACTGGCCACTCCACCAGCGACGTGACCTCTTCCAGCAGGCTGTCGCTGATATCGGCATTGCCGCCTAAACGGCGCGCGGCCGCTTCAGCATCCGCTTTGATCATCGCCTTACGGGTCTGATAATCGGCGATCACTTTGCCACGCTTTTCCAGCGCGTCAGGATACTGATCGGCGCTCTCAAGGATGATGTCGTTTTCGCCCATGAAGCGGTGGCCGCGGATGTGACGTCCTGACTCAATGCCCAGAATGGTGCCAGGGATCAGCTCATCGCCCAGCAGCATCGTCACGGTGTGTACCGGACGGACAAACTGCACATCGCTGTCACCCCAGCGCATCAGTTTTGGCACCGGCAGTTTGCCGAGCGCGTTAGCAATCATTGCTGGCAGCAGCGTCTGAGCCGCTTCGCCTTTCACCTGGGCGCGATAAACCAGCCATTCGCCTTTATCAGTAGCGAGACGCTCGGCCTGATCGACGGTGATGCCGTTGCCGCGCGCCCAGCCTTCGGCCGCTTTGGTGGCGTTGCCGTCTGCGTCAAACGCCGCAGCGACGGCCGGTCCGCGCTTCTCCACTTCCCGATCGGGTTGTGCGGCGCTCAGGTTCGCCACTTTCAGCGCCAGGCGACGCGGTGCAGCAAACCAGCTGACCTCGCCGTGGCTCAGGTTCGCGGCATCCAGTTCCGCGGTAACCTGCGCAGCAAAGGCTTCCGCCAGGCTGCGCAGGGCTTTTGGTGGCAGCTCTTCGGTGCCGATCTCCACCAGGAAGGTTTGTTCAGTCATGGCTGCCTCTTACTTTTTGTTATTGCACATCGGGAAGCCCATCGCCTCGCGAGAGGCGTAGTAAGCTTCAGCCACGGCTTTGGTCAGAGTACGGATGCGCAGGATATAGCGCTGACGCTCCGTGACCGAAATCGCTTTGCGGGCATCCAGCAGGTTAAAGCTGTGCGCCGCTTTCAGAATGCGTTCGTAGGCGGGCAGTGGCAGCGGTTTTTCCAGCGCCAGCAGATGCTGCGCCTCTTTCTCATACTGCTCAAAGCAGGTAAAGAGGAAGTCGACGTCGGCGTATTCGAAGTTATAGGTGGATTGCTCCACTTCGTTCTGATGGAACACGTCGCCGTAGGTGGTTTTGCCCAGCGGACCGTCGCTCCACACCAGATCGTAAACGCTGTCGACGCCCTGGATATACATCGCCAGACGTTCCAGGCCGTAGGTGATCTCGCCGGTCACCGGCTTACACTCCAGGCCGCCAACCTGCTGGAAGTAGGTGAACTGCGTCACTTCCATGCCGTTGAGCCACACTTCCCAGCCGAGTCCCCAGGCACCCAGCGTCGGGTTTTCCCAGTTATCTTCGACGAAGCGAATGTCATGCACCGTCGGGTCCATACCCAGCTCTTTCAGTGAGCCAAGGTAGAGCTCCTGAATGTTATCCGGTGAAGGTTTGATGATTACCTGGAACTGGTAGTAGTGCTGTAAACGGTTCGGGTTTTCACCGTAGCGGCCATCGGTTGGACGGCGTGATGGCTGCACGTAGGCGGCGGCAATCGGCTCCGGGCCCAGTGCGCGCAGGCAGGTCATCGGGTGTGAAGTGCCAGCGCCCACTTCCATGTCCAGCGGTTGAACAATGGTGCAGCCCTGACGCGCCCAGTAATCCTGCAAGGTCAGGATCAGCCCCTGAAAGGTCTTGGTATCAAACTTTTGCATATTAAGTGTGCACGCGCTTCGGTTGGATTAAAAAAAGAGGCCGACAGTATACCCTTTGACCGCGCGATGTGCAGCCGTAAATCCCGGACGATAGCGGCCCGTTTAAGGGGGATTCAGCACGCTGCTGTACAGAGGGGTCTGAATCCTGCTGGCGGCAGTTGTTGCACTGGTCGCATTTGTCTACCCTTTCCCGCACGGACGCTATGCGCAAGAGGACGCTATGCCGCAGAAGATTTACTGGATCGATAATTTACGCGCGGTTGCCTGCCTGATGGTGATCGTCATTCACACCACCACCTGGTACATCACCGGGCCAATGGCGGTGAAGGGGGTTGCCTGGGATGCCGCTAATCTGCTGAACTCGGCCTCACGCGTCTGCGTTCCGCTGTTCTTTATGATCTCCGGCTACCTCTTTTTCGGTGATCGCAGCGCCCAGCCGCGCCATATGCTCCGGCTGGTTCTCTGCCTGCTGTTCTACAGCGCCGTGTCACTCGCCTATATCACCTGGCTGACGCCCATCAGCGAAGGGCGATCGATCCTGAAGATGCTGCAGAAGCCGGTGTTTTATCACCTCTGGTTCTTCTTTGCGCTGATCGGTATCTATCTGCTGTCGCCGCTGATTCAGGTGAAAACGGTGCAGGCGCGCTATGTGGCGCTGCTGGTGCTGGTGCTGGCGGTGCTGGCCAACCCGAATACGGTCAGCCAGTCGCTGGGCCCCTTTCATTTCCTGCCGGTAAATCTCTATGTCAGTGGCGACAGTATCTACTATCTGCTCTATGCGCTGCTGGGGCGGGCTATCGGTTCGATGGAGACCACCCGGCGCGGCCTGACACCGCTCGCCGCCGGGCTGTTTATCGCCTGTGTGGCGGGCATAACACTCGGCACCAAAAAGGCGCTGATCGTTAATGGCGCGTTTAACGATACCTGGTATCTCTACTGCGGACCGCTGGTGTTTATCGCCGCGATCAGCCTGCTGGTGGTGTTTAAAAACTGTCTCAACCAGCGCACCCTGCCCGGTTTTTCACTGATTGCGCGCTATTCACTGCCGATCTACGGCTTTCACGCGCTGTTTATCCACTATCTGCGCACGCATCACTACGATGACATGTCACGCCCGTGGCTCGACCTGCCCTGGGTGTTCGGGCTGACGCTGGGCGGCAGCCTGCTGCTGGGCATGGCACTGAAACGCGTCGACACCCGTCACTTTGTCAGCTGATCGGCTTCGCGCTGACGGGCGCGTCGTAGCTGGCGCGCCGATGAAAATCCTGCCGCGAGCGCCGCTTTCTCGGCGGACTCTCCCTGCTGCTGCCGCTGACGCGCCACGCCCACCCGCAGCTGTTCGTGATACTCACGCACGCTGATCCCCAGATGCTGACGAAAGAGCCGCGCCAGATGGCGACTGCTGACGTGCGTGCGTCCGGCCAGTTCGGTCAGCGTCCAGCCATGCTCAGGATGGGCAATCATCAGATCCTGCGCCCGGTGAATGGCGGGATGGAGATGGTTGCGGTAACGCAGCCACGGCGAGAGCTGCGGATCATCACCGGCGCGCCGAAACCAGACCACCATTTCACGCGCCACCGCCAGCGCCGTGGGCGTGTCGCAGAGCTGATTAATCAGATGCAGCGCCAGGTCGATACCCGCCGTGATGCCTGCGCTGGTCCAGATGTTCCCGTGCCCGACAAAGACACGGTTCTCTTTGACCCGGGCACGCGGGGCGGCCGCTTTCAGACGGGCAATCACATCATGATGTGTCGTGCATTCAACCTCATCCAGCAGCCCCGCCTGCGCGGCCAGCAGGGCACCTGAGCAGACGCAGACCAGCATACAGGTCTGCGCGCGCAGCGCAGCCTGCTGCCGGATCAGCCACTGGCGCGCCTCGGCGGCCTGCGACGTGGCGAAGCAGTGCCGGGAGTCATAGACGCCCGGCACCACCAGCAGACTGTTGGCGGGAAGCTGCTCCGGCAGCGGTTCGATGCCGCCAATGGTCATGCCGGTGGAGCAGACAACCTCCGGCTGCGGGCCAATGTAGCGCAGCGTAAAATGATCGCCCGCCAGTTTCAGCGTCTCGGCCGGACCGGTCAGATCCAGCACCATGACGCCCGGCAGGGTTAAAAACCAGACGGTGTGACTCATGGGCCGCGCTACACCAGATTCCAGCCACGGGCGCGCCACAGCGCAGGCAGCTGCGCCATGTCATCGAAGCGCGTCACCAGCGGATGATCCAGTTCCGGGTTATGCGCGTCTGCGCAGTAGTAGTAGACCGGAATCCCGGCGGCGATCCCGGCGCGGGCGCCCGCTTCGGAGTCATCCACCAGAATGCAGCGCTCAATCGGCACCTGCATCTGCTCCGCCGCGTGGTACATCAGTTCCGGATCGGGCTTCCAGTGCAGAATGTCATAGCCACTGTAGAGGTGCTCAGCAAACAGCGGCAGCATGCCGGTTAATCCCAGCGAGTGCTGCATCTTCTTTACCGTTCCGTTTGAGACCACGCACATCGGCACCCTGATCTGCTCCACCAGCGCTTTCGCACCGGCGATCGGCTGCAGCTGCTGGTCGAACAGTCGCGCCACTTCCGCGCGGTAGGCGGTTTCGACCTCCTCCATCGGCAGCGACACCTGATGCGCCTCACCCACATCACGAATGATGTCGTAAAGTTTGACGCCCTTATACTTTTCAAACATCTCCTGCAGCGACAGCGTCAGGCCATAGCGGGCAAAGGTATTCACGTAGGCCTGGGTGCAGAGCAGTTCACTGTCCACCAGCGTGCCATCGCAATCAAAAAAGACGCATTCTACTGACATCAGATTCTATCCTTCGATTCAGGTGTGGGTTCCCCACTTTACCGCACTCCGTACAGATTGCGAGACTGGCAATCGGTTGCGAAAAATCATTGTATTGCCCCGGTAAAATCGCCAGGATACGCGCCGATGATTTTTTCTTCTGGATGGATGGCATGAGCAAGCAAGGCGTTTTGCAGCGCATTTTCAGGCTGCAGGAACATGGCACCACGGTGCGTACCGAAGTGATCGCGGGTATCACCACCTTTCTGACGATGGTCTATATCGTCTTCGTCAATCCGCAGATCCTGGGCGTCGCGGGCATGGATACGCAGGCGGTGTTCGTCACCACCTGTCTGATTGCCGCCTTCGGCAGCATTCTGATGGGCCTGTTTGCCAATCTGCCGGTAGCGCTGGCACCCGCTATGGGACTGAACGCCTTTTTCGCTTTTGTGGTGGTCGGGGCGATGGGGTATTCCTGGCAGGTCGGCATGGGCGCCATTTTCTGGGGTGCGGTCGGCCTGCTGATCCTGACGCTGCTGCGGGTCCGCTACTGGATGATTGCCAATATCCCGCTCAGCCTGCGCGTCGGCATTACCGCCGGTATCGGCCTGTTTATCGCCATGATGGGGCTGAAGAATGCGGGCATTATTGTGGCTAACCCCGATACCCTGGTGGCCGTAGGCAACCTGACCTCGCACAGCGTGCTGCTGGGCGCGCTGGGCTTCTTTATTATCGCCATTCTGGCGTCGCGTAATATCCACGCGGCGGTGCTGATCTCCATGGTGATCACCACGGCTATCGGCTGGATGCTGGGCGATGTGAAGTTTGTCGGCCTCTTCTCCGCACCACCGTCGGTAACGTCGGTGGTCGGTCAGGTCGATATCAAAGGCGCATTCAATATCGGCATGGCCGGGGTGATCTTCTCCTTTATGCTGGTCAATCTGTTCGACTCCTCCGGCACGCTGATTGGCGTCACCGATAAAGCGGGCCTGACCGATGAAACCGGCACCTTCCCACGCATGCAGCAGGCGCTGTATGTCGACAGCATCAGTTCAGTGAGTGGCGCGCTGGCGGGCACCTCCTCGGTGACCGCCTATATAGAGAGCTCCTCCGGGGTGGCGATTGGTGGCCGTACCGGCCTGATGGCGGTCGTCACCGGCCTGCTGTTCCTGCTGGTGACTTTCCTGTCACCACTGGCGGCCATGGTGCCGGCCTACGCCGCGGCGGGCGCGCTGATTTACGTGGGTGTGCTGATGACGGCCAGCCTGTCGCGCGTGCGCTGGGATGACTTAACCGAAGCCGTCCCGGCATTTGTCACCGCCGCCATGATGCCGTTCAGCTTTTCTATCACCGAAGGCATTGCGCTGGGGTTTATCGCGTACTGTGTGATGAAGCTGGGCACCGGGCGCTGGCGTGAAATCAGCCCCTGCGTGGTGATTGTTGCCCTGCTGTTCGTACTGAAGATTGTCTTTATCGACGCGCACTGAGCGCTGTGACTGAGCGCCGCAACCCACCGGTTGCGGCGTTGTCACATCTCAGGATGCAGATTGCGCTCGCTGGGCAGGCTGGTCAGCCGCAGCGCATGCGGCCCGATATTGGGCTTGCCCATCTCCATTTCCCGTAATGCGCGCCACTGAAAGGCGTTATCCATCTCCCACAGATAGAGCCGCTGGGTCGCGGATGAGAGCGCACACGACCAGACCAGCACAGGCTCTGCATCGCAGACCACCTGAATATCGGGATAGAGCGACGACCGCAGCCGCCCTGCACCCGGCAGCAGACGCAGCGAATCCAGCCCCCGATCGCCCTCTCCCGTCAGCTTGAGAATGCTCTGGCGCAGCGTCCAGATCTGGGTCACCGCTTCCATCGCATCCTGCTGGGCATTGATCCAGGCAATTTCGCCGGAGGTCAGCCCCTGAATCAGCTGCTCCTGCGTCTGACGGCTCCGCGCATGCACGATCTCCATATCCAGACCGGCACGTCCGCCCTCTTCGGCCAGCAGCACCCCTACGGTATTACCCGCATAGGCGATGCTGAAATCGGGCAGATCGCGGTCGGCAAAGGCGGGCCGTCCGTTATCCTGAATGGTTAAGCGCGGCAGCTCATTGATGCCATAAATCCGCTGCATCAGCTGTGCCAGCAGGATACGCGCGGCAAGGAAGCGTCCACGGCGTTTGTCAGCAAACTGCTGTGCCGTGTCCCGGATTGCCTGGGGAATGTGCATCTCACTGGCCGGGAAACCGGGGTCACCCGTCCAGCGTACAAAATGACCAGCCATCTGTCGCTCCGTGAAAATGGTCAGATAATCATCAGAGGCATTGTAAGAATTTTCTTAACCTAATGCACCCGGCAACGCACGGATTGGGCTAAATTCGGAATAGGACGAACGGATTCACGGGGGCAAAGTTTGCTACAGGCTTTTCATCAGGAGACATCCGGATTTGACATCCTTCATTGCCGGAAAGAGTTTTACACACGGTGACACCGCTGTTGTGCGGGTGTCATGATGCTGTCGGGTCCGGATCGTGTTGCTGCCGGGCTTTCTGTCGCACACTTTTCTTCCTGTCGATTCAACGGAGAACGCGAATGAGCAGCATCAACCGATTTAAAGCACTGCGCCTGGCCCGCGCCTGGTCACAGGAGCAACTGGCAGAGCTGGCCGGATTAAGCACCCGTACTGTACAGCGGATTGAAAATGGCGAGCGGCCGGGTCTGGAGACGCTGAGTGCGCTGGCTGCGGTCTTTGAGGTCAGCGACAGTGATCTGACCGATCCGCAGAATGGCGAGAATCCGGCGCTGGATCAGCGGATTGTTGATGCGCGCAGCAGGATCGCGGAGGAAGCACGCTTTTATCGCTCCCTGATCACCGCGGTGGTCGTCTGCACACTGCTTTTCGCGCTTAACGGCGTGACGGCGCCTGGCAATCACTGGGCACGCTGGGTGGCGATTATCTGGGGGGCCTTGCTGTTCATCCGCGCGATGCGGACCTTTGTTTTTCATGGGCTGGCGGACCGCTGGCAGCAAAAGCGCCTGCAGAAGATACTGCGCCGCTGAGGCGTTCACAGGGGGAGTCTCTGATGATGGGCTGTGCGGTTCATGCGCGTCGCGATGCGGATCGCGACGCGGGTAGCATCAGGCGAAACGGCTTGCCTGCTCAAAGCTCAGACGCGGCAGGCGCGGATGCAGTTTTGATGCCTCACCGTAGCCGAGGTTGATCAGCAGGTTGACCTGATACTGACCATCCGGGAAGAAGGCGTCGTTCACTTTCGCCGGATCAAAACCGGACATCGGACCGGCATCCAGACCCAGCGAACGGGCCGCCAGAATCAGATAACCCGCCTGCAGGCTGCTGTTACGGAAAGCCGTCTCTTTTGCCGCTTCCGGGCTGCCGGTAAACCAGCTGCGCGCATCAGCATGCGGGAACAGGGCGGGCAGCTGCTCATAGAACTCACGATCCCACGCCACAATCACCGTGACCGGTGCGCTCATGGTTTTGTCCAGATTGCCGGAAGAGAGGGCCGGTTTCAGCTTCTCTTTCCCCTCCGCCGAGGTCACAAAAACAAAACGCGCAGGCGAGCAGTTTGCCGACGTTGGCCCCAGAGCCGTTAAGGTATAGAGCTGTTCCAGCAGGGCATTATCGACGGGCTTATCCTGCCAGTAACTGTGGGTGCGGGCGTCGTTGAACAGCGTGTCCAGAGCGGTCTTATCGAGCGGTGTACTCATGCAACTCTCCTGTAGCAGGCGAAAAGGTTCGCCCGAATAGCTTCACGTATAGGGTCGGCTTGCGGCCTGATGCGGCGGGAGCGGGATCGCTCACGGCGGCACATCAGATCGGCGCCTCTACCGTTATACGATAATGGCGTGCCGCCGCAAAATAACATATCGGCAAGAATCACTGCAGAGAGGGGAATAACGGAGGAACGCGCGCGGCGGGAAAGCCAGCCTGACAGCCCACGCTGCCAGGCCAGAGGGATTATTTACCGATACAGAAGCTGGAGAAAATACGTCCCAGCAGATCGTCAGAGGTGAACTCGCCGGTGATCTCGCTTAACGCCTGCTGAGCAAGGCGCAGCTCTTCAGCCAGCAGCTCGCCCGCCCAGGCGCCGAGCAGCTGTGCTTTGCCCTGCTGCAGGTGGGTTGCCGCTAACTCCAGCGCCTGCAGATGACGGCGACGCGCCAGGAAGCCGCCTTCCATATTGCCGGAGAAGCCCATGCTCTGCTTCAGGTGATCCCGCAGCGCATCGACGCCCTCGCTGGTACGTGCTGACAGACGAATCAGTGAGTGACCATTGACGTCCGTCAGACCGGGAGACTCACCGGTCACATCCGCTTTATTACGCACGACCGTGATCGGCAGTTGTGGCGGCAGACGCGAAACGAAATCGGGCCAGATGGCCGCCGCTTCGGTGGCATCGGTGGTGGTGGCGTCCACCATAAACAGCACGCGATCCGCCTGTTCAATCTCCTGCCAGGCGCGCTCAATCCCGATGCGCTCCACTTCGTCGCTGGCCTCACGCAGACCGGCGGTGTCGATGATGTGCAGCGGCATGCCATCAATATGAATATGCTCGCGCAGCACGTCGCGGGTGGTGCCCGCAATGTCGGTCACGATGGCGGCTTCACGGCCCGCCAGCGCATTCAGCAGGCTCGATTTACCGGCATTTGGCCGGCCTGCAATCACCACCTTCATCCCTTCACGCAGCAGGCTGCCCTGACGCGCTTCGGCACGGACGGCATCCAGGTCACTGACCACCGTATTCAGCTGCGCTTCAATTCTGCCGTCAGAGAGGAAATCGATCTCCTCATCCGGGAAGTCGATCGCGGCTTCGACGTAGATGCGCAGATGCGTGAGTGCTTCCACAAGATGATTGACCCGGGTGGAGAAAGCGCCCTGCAGCGAGTTCACGGCAGAACGAGCCGCCTGCTCAGAGCTGGCATCAATCAGGTCGGCAATCGCTTCGGCCTGCGCCAGATCGAGCTTGTCATTCAGGAACGCCCGTTCGGAAAACTCACCCGGCTGAGCAATCCGCACGCCTGGCAGGGCCACGATGCGCTTCAGCAGCAGGTCGAGGATCACCGGGCCACCGTGGCCCTGCAGCTCCAGCACATCTTCGCCGGTAAAGGAGTGGGGGCCAGGGAACCACAGCGCGATACCCTGATCCAGCACGCTGCCGTCGCTGTCGGTAAACGGCAGATAATCGGCGTAGCGCGGCTTAGGCAGTTTGCCCAGCAGCTGGCGGGCGACCTCTGCCGCCTGTGCGCCAGAGACGCGCAGAATGCCGACGCCGCCGCGTCCGGGCGGTGTTGCCTGGGCAACAATGGTATCGCTGTGGCTCATAAATTTTCTCTCGCTACAAAAAACACAGGCGGTCGCTTTGACCGCCTGAGAATAGACTATATAGGGCGGGATGGCTCCCGCGCTGGATCGCTTACGCTTTCTTCTTGTCGCGGCTATGCAGACCACGTTTTTCCAGGCCGCGATAAATCAGCTGCTGCTGGAGAATGGTGACCAGGTTGCTGACGATGTAGTACAGCACCAGACCTGACGGGAACCACAGGAAGAAGACGGTGAAGATCACCGGCATGTACGTCATGATCTTCTGTTGCATCGGATCGGTCACGGTGGTCGGTGACATCTTCTGAATGAAGAACATGGTGATGCCCATCAGAATCGGCAGGATGTAGTACGGGTCCTGCGCAGACAGGTCATGGATCCACAGAATGAATGGCGCATGACGCAGTTCAACCGAGCCTGACAGCATGTAGTAGAGCGCCAGGAAGATAGGCATCTGAATCACCAGCGGCAGACAGCCACCCAGCGGATTCACTTTCTCTGCTTTATACAGCGCCATCATTTCCTGGCTCTGCTTCTGCTTGTCATCACCCAGACGCTCACGCATCGCCTGAATTTTCGGCTGCAGCATGCGCATCTTCGCCATCGAGGTGTACTGCGCTTTGGTCAGCGGGTACATGATGCCGCGCACGATGAAGGTGATCACGATAATGGAGAAGCCCCAGTTACCGATGAAGCTGTGGATAAATTTCAGCAGCTTGAACAGCGGCTGAGAGATAAACCACAACCAGCCGTAATCCACGGTTAGATCAAGGTGCGGCGCAATAGCAGCCATCTTGTCCTGAATTTCCGGGCCGACCCACAGGGTTGCGCCCAGATTCTGCTGTGCGCCTGCCGCGATGGTCACCGGTGCAGATTTATAGCCAATCGCCGCCACGCCGTTACCCAGGTTGCTGGTGTAAAGGGTGTTGGTGCCTTCGGTACGCGGAACCCATGCGGTTGCAAAGTACTGCTGCAGCATCGCCACCCAGCCATTGCTGGTGGTGGTGTTCAGGTTCTCGTTATCCGCGATGGTGTCGAATTTGTACTTCTCATATTTCGACTCGCTGGTGGAGTACGCCGCGCCACGGAAGGTGTGCAGTGCAAAGTTGTTGCTGCCGGTATCACGATGCTTAGGCAGATCGATAGTCTGCTTCAGCTGGCCAAACAGCGACACTTCCAGCGGCTGCTGGGTGGTGTTGTTGACATGATAGTCGACATTAACGGCATATTCGCCACGCTTGAAGATGAAGGTTTTGGTGTAAACCACGCCATTTTCAGCGGTATAGGTCATCGGCACACGCAGTTCAGCCTGGCCATCAGCCAGCTCGAAGTGATCCTGTGCCGTGGTGAACAGCGGACGCGCACCGTTGTTCGGGTTATCCGGACCATTACGGCCGGTTAAACCACTCTGCGCCTGATAAAGGAAGGCTGGCGTCGTTTCAAGCAGCTGGAACGGCTGGTCAGAACCCAGTTTGTCCGGGAAAGTCAGCAGCTGTGCCTGCTCTACATCACCGCCGCGGGTGTTGATATTTAATGACAGGACATCGGTCTTAACGGTGATCGTCTGGCCCTGACCGCTGGCCGGTACACCCTGACTGGCGGTATCACCCGCTACGCTGTTGGTGCCCTGTGTGGTCTGCGTCTGCTGTGGCTGCGGAGCGTGGTCCGTCTGCCAGGCTTGCCAGATCATAAAGGTCACGAACAGAAAAGCGATGAGAAAGAGATTGCGTTGCGAATCCATCGTTAATGTTCTCTGGTATCAAAGGTTTTTGGCGGCACAGGATCGTCACCACCCGGGTTCAAGGGGTGGCATTTTAATACGCGTTTTAATGTCAACCAACTGCCTTTTATCAGGCCGAACCTGCGTAACGCCTCAATTCCGTAATGAGAGCAGGTCGGGTGAAACCGACAGTGTGGTCCCAGTAATGGACTGATACCGCGTTGATAGACGCGTATCAGGACGATCAGGAGCCGCGCGCCAGGCGACAGTGACGACGCCATAATTTCTCCAACGCTTCCGCCAGCATACGGTTATCCAGATCGGCAACCCCCTTCTTCGCGACCACCACGAAGTCCATCGACGGCAGTTCATGTTGACGCAGACGAAAGCTTTCGCGGGTCAATCGCTTGATCCGGTTGCGTTCGTGGGCGCGTTTCACATGTTTTTTAGCGACGGTAAGACCGATGCGGGGATGCCCCAGCGCGTTAAGGCGGCCGAGAATAGTGATTTGCGGCGTGCCAGCCCGTTGTGGCTGCTGGAAGACGAAAGTGAAATGAGTGGGAGTTAACAAGCGTAACTCCCTGGGAAATGCGAGCTTACCCATCAGGGCTAGCTTTATTACTTAGAAACGGTCAGACGAGAACGGCCTTTAGCACGACGACGTGCCAGAACCTGACGACCATTTTTTGTTGCCATACGAGCACGGAAACCGTGTGAACGGTTGCGCTTCAGTACGGACGGTTGAAAAGTGCGTTTCATGGCGGTTTCTACCTAAACTTGAAAATTTTCACTGGGTGACGCGTTTCGGGCCAGTAAATCGACCGACGCCTCAATGTGTCTTTAATAAAGAGGCGGGATTGTAATAATTGTACAGTCCCGAGTCAATTTACTTCGCGTGGCACGGTACCTGAAAACCCGCATACAGCCCGCTGAGTTCCGACATTTTGCTTTGGGGCGCAATGTCGGGTGGGGAATTATACGGGCTCCGCTCTAAAGCGCAAGGATCGTACGGGATCTTATTACGATCGGGAGGCGGGATCGTGGGGATAAAACGAGACATCGTCCGAAATTCTGACGCTTTTCGCCAGATCCCTGCGGGTTTTTCCGGCAACTGGCGTAAACTTCTTTGCGCGCCTCAGGCCTGTGGATAAAAAGGATCAAAACTGTGTAGAAAGGGAAGATCTCTGTCTCGCTTTGCGCTATGATCCGCCCTTCCGCTGACGATCCTCCGCTGATTGCAGGCTGGAAAACCGCTGATAGCGGTCGCAGGCGCTTTCTTTCGTCTGTGTCAAAAAATGAACGTTTCTTAGAGTAACGCCTACTATTCTTATCGAATTTGTACGAGTGGAGTCCGCCGTGTCACTTACGCTTTGGCAACAGTGTCTTGCCCGTTTGCAGGATGAGCTTCCTGCCACCGAATTCAGCATGTGGATCCGTCCACTGCAGGCTGAGTTAAACGACAATACGCTTGCCTTGTATGCTCCAAATCGCTTCGTACTCGACTGGGTCCGGGATAAATACCTCAATAGTATCAATGCGCTGCTGAATGAATTCTGTGGCCCGAACGTGCCCGCGCTGCGTTTTGAAGTCGGCACGCGCCCGGTTCAGCAGCAGGCGGCAGCGGTCAGCCAGCCGGTCATGGCCAGCGTCAGCGCACCGGTGATGCCCGTGCAGAGCCATGTTCGTCCGGCACCGACGCAGATCGTGCGTCCCAGCTGGGATAATGTGCCGGCACCGGCCGACGTGACCTACCGCTCGAATGTGAATAACCGTCATAACTTCGACAACTTCGTCGAGGGTAAATCCAACCAGCTGGCGCGCGCGGCGGCACGTCAGGTGGCGGATAATCCCGGCGGCGCGTATAACCCGCTGTTTCTGTATGGCGGCACCGGTCTGGGTAAAACGCACCTGCTGCATGCGGTAGGTAACGGCATCATTGCCCGTAAACCCAATGCAAAAGTGGTTTATATGCACTCCGAGCGTTTTGTGCAGGATATGGTTAAGGCACTGCAGAACAATGCGATCGAAGAGTTCAAACGCTATTACCGTTCAGTAGATGCCCTGCTGATCGATGACATTCAGTTCTTTGCCAATAAAGAGCGATCGCAGGAAGAGTTCTTCCACACCTTTAATGCCTTATTAGAAGGCAATCAGCAGATCATCCTCACCTCGGATCGTTACCCCAAAGAGATCAACGGGGTGGAAGATCGTCTTAAGTCCCGTTTCGGCTGGGGGTTAACGGTGGCGATCGAGCCGCCTGAGCTGGAAACGCGGGTGGCGATCCTGATGAAAAAAGCGGATGAGAATGACATCCGCCTGCCGGGTGAAGTCGCCTTCTTTATTGCCAAGCGTTTACGATCCAATGTGCGTGAGCTGGAAGGCGCACTGAACCGCGTAATCGCCAACGCCAACTTTACCGGCCGGGCGATTACGATCGACTTCGTGCGTGAAGCGCTGCGCGATCTGCTGGCGCTGCAGGAAAAGCTGGTCACCATCGATAATATTCAGAAGACCGTGGCTGAGTACTACAAAATCAAGGTCGCCGATCTGCTTTCCAAGCGCCGTTCGCGTTCGGTTGCACGTCCGCGCCAGATGGCGATGGCGATGGCGAAAGAGTTGACGAACCATAGCCTGCCGGAAATCGGCGACGCTTTTGGGGGACGCGACCATACAACGGTGCTTCACGCCTGCCGTAAGATTGAGCAGCTGCGTGAAGAGAGCCACGATATCAAAGAAGATTTCTCTAATCTCATCAGAACATTATCTTCGTGACGCTATGAAATTTATTGTTGAACGTGAGCAGCTGCTGAAGCCGCTGCAACAAGTAAGTGGCCCGCTGGGCGGGCGTCCAACGCTGCCAATCCTCGGAAACCTGCTGCTGCAGGTAACAGAAGGTTCGCTGCTGCTGACCGGTACCGATCTGGAAATGGAGATGGTGGCACGCGTGGCGCTGACGCAGGCGCATGAGCCTGGCGCGACCACCGTTCCGGCGCGTAAATTCCTCGATATCTGTCGTGGCTTACCGGATGGCGCAGAGATCACGCTGGCGCTGGAAGGCGATCGCATGCTGGTGCGCTCAGGACGCAGCCGTTTTTCGCTGTCCACCCTGCCCGCCAGTGACTTCCCGAATCTTGACGACTGGCAGAGTGAAGTCGAATTCACCCTGCCGCAGGCGACGATGAAGCGGCTGATCGAAGCGACTCAGTTCTCCATGGCGCATCAGGATGTGCGTTACTACCTCAATGGCATGATGTTTGAAACCGAAGGGGAAGAACTGCGCACCGTGGCGACGGACGGTCACCGTCTGGCCGTCTGCTCAATGCCGGTTGGCCAGGCGCTGCCGAGTCATTCGGTGATTGTGCCGCGCAAAGGCGTGATTGAGCTGCTGCGTCTGCTGGATGGCGGCGAGACGCCGCTGCAGGTGCAGATAGGCGGCAGCAATATTCGTGCACACGTCGGCGACTACATCTTCACCTCTAAGCTGGTTGATGGTCGTTTCCCCGATTATCGCCGCGTGTTGCCGAAGAATCCCGACAAGGTGCTGGAAGCGGGCTGCGATCTGCTTAAACAGGCGTTTGCCCGTGCGGCGATCCTCTCCAACGAGAAGTTCCGCGGGGTTCGCCTCTATGTCACCGAAAATCAGCTGAAGATCACCGCCAATAACCCTGAACAGGAAGAAGCGGAAGAGATGCTGGATGTCAGCTATAACGGCACCGAACTGGAGATTGGCTTTAACGTCAGTTACGTGCTGGATGTGCTGAACGCGCTGAAGTGTGAGAACGTGCGTCTGCTGCTGACCGATTCGGTGTCGAGCGTGCAGATTGAGGATGTGGCGAGTCCTGCTGCGGCCTATGTCGTTATGCCCATGCGCTTATAGGTGTTACATATCGGCCTGGCTTACTTGCTACGTTGCGCCCCGGCAGTGCTCGCCATCCTCACGTACTTCAGTACGCTCCGGTGGCTCTGCGCTGGCGGGGCGCAACGTAGCTGCGACGCCGACGGCCTGGTTTGGTGCTGGTAAATCCTGAATTTTTACAAGGCAAAACCCATTTCATCCCGATCATTGCCCCTCAAGCTGGACTGATTCATGGCTTTAACCCGCCTTCTTATTAAAGATTTTCGTAATATCGAACAGGCTGACCTGCAACTGGCTCCCGGCTTTAATTTTCTGGTCGGCGTCAACGGCAGCGGCAAAACCAGCGTGTTAGAGGCGATCCATACGCTGGGGCATGGCCGGTCGTTTCGCAGCCTGCAGGCGGGGCGCGTCATCCGTCACGACGAGGCGGCCTTTGTGCTGCACGGACGGCTGGAGAGCAAAGAGCGGGAAATTTCGGTCGGACTGACCAAAAACCGGGCCGGTGACAGTAAAGTGCGCATTGATGGCAGCGACGGTCACAAAGTCGCCGAGCTGGCACAGCTGCTGCCGATGCAATTAATTACACCCGAAGGCTTTAGTTTGCTTAATGGCGGCCCCAAATACCGCAGAGCCTATGTTGACTGGGGCTGCTTCCATAACACGCCTGGCTTTTTCAACGCCTGGAACAACCTGCGTCGCCTGCTTAAGCAGCGCAACGCCGCGCTGCGTCAGGTCACCCGCTACAGCCAGATCCGTCCCTGGGATCAGGAGCTGGTGCCGCTGGCTGAACAGATCAGCCTGTGGCGGGCGGAGTACAGTGCCGCCATTTCCGCCGAAATCACCGGCACCTGCAGCCAGTTCCTGCCGGAATTTGACCTGCGCTTCTCCTTCCAGCGCGGCTGGGACAAAGAGAGCGACTATGGCGAGCTGCTGGAGCGTAACTTTGAGCGCGATCGTGCACTGACCTACACCGCCAGCGGCCCCCATAAAGCGGATTTTCGAATCCGGGCTGAAGGGACGCCGGTGGAAGATTTACTCTCACGCGGGCAGCTCAAGCTGCTGATGTGTGCATTGCGTCTGGCACAGGGCGAGTTCCTGACAAGCCAGAGCGGACGCCGCTGTATTTACCTCATTGATGACTTTGCTTCTGAGCTGGATGAGAGCCGTCGACGCCTGCTGGCGGAACGGTTAAAAGCCACCCAGGCTCAGGTCTTTGTCAGCGCCATTTCGGCCGGACATGTAATCGACATGAGCGACGAAAAGGGCAAGATGTTCCGCGTGGAACAGGGTAAAATAGCGGTTCAACCTGAAGATTAAAATGAGCGAGAAACGTTGATGTCGAATTCTTATGACTCCTCCAGTATTAAAGTCCTGAAGGGGCTTGATGCGGTACGTAAACGCCCGGGCATGTATATCGGCGATACCGATGACGGTACCGGTCTGCATCACATGGTATTCGAGGTCGTGGATAACGCAATCGACGAAGCGCTCGCTGGTCACTGTAGTGACATTGTGGTCACTATCCATGCGGATAACTCCGTCTCGGTGCAGGATGATGGACGCGGCATTCCGACCGGTATTCACGAAGAAGAGGGCGTGTCCGCCGCTGAAGTGATCATGACCGTTCTGCATGCGGGCGGTAAGTTCGATGATAACTCCTACAAGGTCTCCGGCGGCCTGCACGGCGTGGGTGTCTCGGTCGTTAACGCCCTGTCACAGAAGCTGGAGCTGACCATTCGTCGCGAAGGCAAAGTGCATCAGCAGATTTACGTCCACGGCGTTCCCGAGTCGCCGCTGACCGTGACCGGCGATACCGATTTAACCGGTACCCGCGTCCGTTTCTGGCCGAGCTACGAAACCTTTACCAACGTCCGCGATTTTGAGTATGACATTCTGGCGAAACGCCTGCGTGAACTCTCCTTCCTGAACTCAGGCGTTTCGATCCGTCTGGAAGATAAGCGTGACGGCAAAACGGACCACTTCCACTACGAAGGTGGCATCAAGGCGTTTGTTGAGTACCTGAACAAAAACAAAACCCCGATTCATCCGACCGTTTTCTACTTCTCAAACGAGAAAGATGGCATCGGCGTGGAAGTGGCGCTGCAGTGGAACGACGGTTTCCAGGAAAATATCTACTGCTTTACCAACAACATCCCGCAGCGTGACGGCGGTACGCACCTTGCCGGTTTCCGTGCGGCGATGACCCGTACCCTGAACGCCTACATGGATAAAGAGGGTTACAGCAAGAAAGCCAAAGTCAGCGCCACCGGTGACGATGCCCGTGAAGGCCTGATTGCCGTCGTGTCGGTGAAAGTACCGGACCCTAAATTCTCCTCACAGACCAAAGACAAACTGGTTTCGTCAGAGGTGAAATCGGCGGTTGAGCAGCAGATGAACGAACTGCTGGCGGAATACCTGCTGGAAAACCCGGCAGACGCCAAAATCGTGGTCGGTAAAATCATCGACGCCGCGCGCGCCCGTGAAGCGGCCCGTCGCGCCCGCGAGATGACCCGCCGTAAAGGCGCGCTGGATCTGGCTGGCCTGCCAGGCAAACTGGCGGATTGCCAGGAGCGCGACCCGGCGCTCTCTGAAATCTACCTGGTGGAGGGTGACTCCGCAGGCGGCTCGGCCAAACAGGGCCGTAACCGTAAAAACCAGGCGATCCTGCCGCTGAAAGGTAAGATCCTGAACGTTGAGAAAGCGCGTTTCGATAAGATGCTCGCCTCTCAGGAAGTGGCCACGCTGATCACCGCACTGGGCTGTGGCATTGGCCGCGACGAATACAACCCGGACAAGCTGCGCTATCACAGCATCATCATCATGACCGATGCCGACGTTGATGGTTCACACATCCGTACCCTGCTGCTGACCTTCTTCTATCGTCAGATGCCGGAAATCATTGAGCGCGGCCACGTTTATATTGCCCAGCCGCCGCTCTACAAAGTGAAGAAAGGCAAGCAGGAGCAGTACATCAAAGATGACGAGGCGATGGATCAGTATCAGATCGCCATCGCGCTGGATGGTGCCACGCTGCACACCAACGCCAGCGCTCCGGCACTGGGCGGTGAGCCGCTGGAGACGCTGGTCTCTGACTTCAACAGCACGCAGAAGATGATCAAGCGTATGGAGCGCCGTTATCCGATGGCCATGCTGCGCGCGCTGATTTATCACGACACGCTGAGCGATCTGACCAATGAAGCGGAGGTCACGACCTGGCTGAACGGCCTGGTGAGCTATCTGACTGAACGCGAAGCGCACGGCAGTACTTATCTGGCCCAGGTTCGCGAAAACCGCGAGCTGAACCTCTTCGAGCCGGTTCTGCGCGTTCGCACCCACGGTGTGGATACCGACTACCCGCTGGAAGCGGAGTTCATTCAGGGGCCGGAGTACCGCAAAATCTGCGATCTTGGCGGCAAACTGCGTGGCCTGCTGGAAGAAGATGCCTACATTGAACGTGGTGAGCGTCGTCAGCCGGTGGCCAGCTTCGAACAGGCGATTGAGTGGCTGGTTAAAGAGTCGCGTCGCGGCCTCTCTGTTCAGCGCTACAAAGGTCTGGGCGAGATGAACCCGGATCAGCTGTGGGAAACCACCATGGACCCGGACAGCCGTCGTATGCTGCGCGTCACCATCAAAGATGCCATTGGTGCTGACCAGCTGTTCACTACGCTGATGGGCGATGCGGTTGAACCGCGCCGCGCCTTCATCGAAGAGAATGCGCTGAAAGCAGCCAATATCGATATCTGATTGGTCGCAGACCGGACAGGCCATCACTCCGGTGATGGCCTTTTTTTTATGCCGCCGCGGCGAACGCCGCGCCCGGTGCTGCGAGACCGATCACGTTTTCCCTCGCCCTGCTCCTTTACGCTTGCCTCTCTTTGCGCCTTCAGCGCGCACAACGTTAATACAGGGAGTTACCTTATGATTGTCTGCGACTGTCACGACTGGAACAGAGAACGTCACGCCTTTCATCCGGTTATCGATCAGGCGATACGCTGGATTACTGACACCGACTTCAGCCAGCTCGACACCGGTAAATATGCCATCCTGCCTGAGGATAAGATGTTCTGCCTGGTGCAGGAGATGATGACCGAACCGGCGAGCGCGCGTCGGGCAGAATCCCACTTCAGCTACATCGACATTCAGTTTCTGCTGGCCGGCAGCGAGAATATCGGCGTGGCCCGTGCCCACCCCGATCAGCGAGTGACCGAGGATTTTGCTCAGCAACGCGACGTGGTCTTTTATCAGAAGACGCTGAATGAGTCGGTGATCACGCTGCTGCCCGGCATGTTCGCGATCTTTTTTCCGCACGATATTCATCGCCCCTGCTGCGCGCCGGGTGAACCCGCCATTATCCGAAAAGCCGTGATTAAAATTCACCGCGATCTGTTTACGGCCTGACACTGACGGTCGGCCGGGGGTGCCCGCCTGCTATGAAACTGGTCAATACGCGCTGAATCGCGCTAGCATTGAACCAAACCCAGACGCAACGAGGACTCTATGGCTATTAAATTGATCGCTATCGACATGGATGGCACCCTGCTCAATCCGCAGCATGAGATCACGCCGGGGGTGAAATCTGCCCTTGATCGCGCCCGCCAGCAGGGGGTATCGATTGTGCTGACCACCGGCCGGCCGTTTGTGGGTATCCAGCGCTATCTGATGGAGCTGGATATGCAGACCCCCGGCCAGTACGCGATCAGTAACAACGGCGCGCTGGTTCATCAGGCTGAAGATGGTGAGTGCGTGGCGGAAGTGACGCTGACCTTTGACGACTACCTCTACATTGAGCAGCTGGCGCGTGAACTTGGCGTCCATTTCCAGGCGTTCGACAAATCCCATCTCTATACACCCAACAAAGACATCAGCGAATACACCATCCATGAGGCGAGCCTGACCGGGATTCCGGTGCGCTATCGTGCGGTGGAAGAGATGGACCGCGCGACGCGCTTCCCAAAACTGATGATGATCGACCGTCCGGCCCTGCTCGACGCGGCGATTGCCCGCCTGCCAGAGCATGCTAAGCAGACCTATACCATCCTGAAGAGTGCGCCTTATTATCTGGAAATCCTCGATCGCCGGGTCAACAAAGGTCAGGGCGTCAGAATGCTGGCGGAGAAGCTCGGCCTGAAGCAGGAAGAGGTGATGGCGATAGGTGACCAGGAGAACGACCTGGCGATGATTGAGTATGCCGGCACGGGTGTCGCCATGGGCAATGCGATTGATTCGGTCAAGGCTATCGCTCAGTTCATCACAAAAACCAATATGGAAGATGGCGTCGCACATGCCATTGAAGAGTTAGTGCTGTAACCGCCCTGCGCTTTCCGGGCCGCGCTGGCCCGGAACCCGGTAAAAAAGCTGCAGCGCGAAACAGAATCGCGTAATTTGTCGGGCATCGCTTCCTGCACGGGTTTCACCATGTCAGAAAAACAGATCACCTTTGCTGCCCGTCAGCATCAGCTCACCAATATCAATGTCTGGACTGCCGACAGCCAGTGGCTGGCATTTGACGTGCGTCCTTCGGGCGCCTCCTTTACCAGCCAGACCATTGAGCGGGTCAATGTGATGACCGGTGAGGTGGAGGTGCTCTATCAGGCACAGCACGGGGCTCATGTCGGCGTGGTGACGGTCAGCCCCGATATGCCGCCGCGCTACGTCTGCATTCATGGCCCGGAACATCCCGATGCCCGGTGGCAGTATGATTTCCATCACCGCCGCGGGGTAATCGTTCAGAACGCCACCGCCATCAATCTGGATGCCTGCGATATCACGCCCCCCTTTACGCCTGGCGCGCTGCGGGGCGGGTCGCATGTGCATGTCTTCAGTCCCGACGGTTCACGTCTGAGCTTTACCTACAATGACCATGTCATGCATGAACGGGATACCCGGCTGGATCTGCGCAACGTCGGCATCGCGGTGCCGCTGCGCGCAGTCACGCCGGTTAAGCAGCATCCGCGGGAGTATGACGGCAGCTACTTTTGCCTGCTGGTGAGCGAGACGCATCCGGCACCGCAGCCGGGCAGCGACCAGATCAACCGTGCCTATGAAGAGTGCTGGATCGGTAACCGCGGCTATCAGAAACCGGACGGCCGCTGGCAGCGCTGGGCTATCGCGTTCATCGGCGACACGCTGACGGCGGAGGGCGAGAAGCGTCCTGAAGTGTTTGTTGTTGATCTGCCCGAAGACCTGGACGATTACGCCCGGGCCGGTGCCAGCCCGCTGGAGGGCAGCAGCCAGCAGTTGCCTGCGCCCCCGGCTGGCGTCAGGCAGCGCCGTCTGACGTACGGTCGTGGTCTGGCGCTGCAACCGCGCCACTGGCTGCGCAGTGCGCCCGATGGCAGCCAGATTGCGTTTCTGATGGCAGATGAGGGAGGGGTGATCCAGCTCTGGACGGTCTCTCCCAACGGCGGCGAACCGCGTCAGGTGACCCGTCTCGGCAGCAGCATTCAGTCCGCCTTCAGCTGGCATCCTGATGGCCAGGCCGTCGCCTTTATCTGTGATAACAGCGTGATGCGATGTGACGCTGAGAGCGGCGAGTGCCAGCGTCTGACGCGCAGAACGGATGACGCCCCCTCAGGCGACGCGGTCGTCTGGTCACCTGACGGCACGCAGATTGCGTATATGCGTGAGGTGGAGGGCTGGCGGCAGCTATTTACGGTTGCGGCTGAGGGCGCAGCGGAGGCATAGGCTGCGCCTGCGCCAGGCTCTCCTGCGTGTGCGCCAGCTTTTCGCTCTGCAGAATGCGTTCCCGCGGGGAGTCGAGTGATTTATCTTTGTCGCTGCGGTAGTAGTCCCACGGCAGCAGCAGCGTATCCATCACAGCGGAGAAAGGAAGATCGATCAGTGCCAGCGGCTTCAGCGCCCAGCTGGTGTCCCCGTCGGTCAGCATATCCGCGCTGGCCCGGGTGCCTGGATAATAGCCCTGACTCGCACCTGTGTGTGACATCACGCTGGAACAACCGGTTGTCGCCATTGCGCAGCAAACCATTCCAGCCAGAGGTAAGGTCTTCATCAATTTCATTATCATCATCCCTTCAGCCCTGACATGCGCCGGGCTGAGTTGGCTTGCCAGACAACGTCAACACTCTGGGGCGAAGTCCGTTCGGGTCTGACAAAAGGTGTTCTGAGTGTATGTCATTTCCTGAGATTGGCGAAAAAAATTGCATTCTGCGCGCTTGAAAATTCTTCTTTGGCACCCATTTTTAGTTTACGGACGCGCTCACCGTCGCCGAAAGGGACAGTGAGGTGCCGGATCCAGCCTGTCCAGTCGTGGAAGGTTGCCAAAACTTGCTGAAATTCAGGAGTCTTAATATGCGTAACTTTGATCTCACCCCACTTTATCGCTCAGCTATCGGTTTCGATCGCCTGTTTAACCTGCTCGAATCAAACCAGAATCAGAGCAACGGGGGTTATCCTCCCTATAACGTTGAACTGGTCGATGAAAATCACTACCGCATTACCATCGCGGTGGCCGGTTTCTCTCAGAGCGAGCTTGATATCACAGCGCACGACAATGTGCTGACTGTACGGGGTGCCCATCCGGAAGAGCAGGCCGAGCGTAAATACCTGTATCAGGGTATCGCCGAGCGTAACTTCGAGCGTAAATTCCAGCTTGCCGACCACATTGTGGTGCGCGACGCCCGTCTCGAAAATGGTCTGCTGAGTATCGATCTTGAACGTCTGGTACCGGAAGAAGCCAAACCACGCCGTATTGAGATTCTGAAGTAATTTCTGAAGTAACCATAAAAAACGCCGCTAATGCGGCGTTTTTCGTTTTTAAGATCAGTAGAGATTCATAAGGCAAAAAATGTTGCTCCGCTCCCCTGTTTCAGACGGCTGATAAGTTCAAAGCGATGGGAGCATACGCCTGTAGCAAAGCATCGCGGACCAGGGATGGGCCGCGCTGAGCATGCCAGGGATGGCGTCTATTGCGTCTTTGCGAAAGGCGTATGCTCCCTGAGCCTGTCACCTGACCTCAAGGCGATATTTTTTGCCCTTATATCTGACGCCGGCCTTGCCCTTACGGCTGCGTTCGCATCGCGAAACGCTGTCCCAGCACGCCGCCAAACACGTTGATCAACAGGCCGGCAATAATCACCGAGGCGCCCAGCATCTGCTGCCCGGAAAGATGCTCATCCAGCACCAGCGCAGCGGTAATGATCCCGACCACCGGCACCAGCAGCGACAGCGGAGCAACGCGCCAGGTTTCGTAGCGGCTGAGCAGATTTCCCCAGATGGCGTAGCCGACGATGGTGGCGACAAAGGCCAGATAGAAGAGCGCCAGTACCGTCTGCAGCCCGATGTGCAGCAGGCTGCTGACGATAGCCTCCTGCCCCTCAAACAGCAGCGAGCAGGCAAAGAAAGGAATGACCGGCACCAGCGCACTCCAGACCACCAGCGACATAATCGGCACGCTGCGATTCCGCATAATGATCTTGTTGGTAATGTTACCCAGCCCCCATGACAGGGCCGCCGACAGCGTCAGCATCATAGTCGTCAGCGTAATGCCGGCGCTGGTCTGTCCTTCCATGCCTGCCGTCGCCAGCAGAAACATCCCCAGCGTGGCGATGATAATCCCGGTGATGTGGTTCCAGCGCAGCTTCTCCGCCAGCAGCAGCGCCCCCAGCAGCAGGGTAAAGAACGCCTGCGCCTGCAGCACCAGGGAGGCCAGGCCTGCTGGCATACCGAGCTGAATCGCCAGGAAGAGAAACGCAAACTGACCAAAACTGATGGTCATACCGTAAACCACCAGCCAGCGCAGCGGGATCGGCGGACGGCGCACAAAGAAAATGGCAGGGAAGGCGACCAGCGTGAATCGCAGTCCGGCGAGCAGAAAAGGCGGCATCCCCTGCAGCCCCAGCTTGATCACTACAAAATTGACGCCCCACGCCACCACCACGCACAACGCTAACAGCATATCTTTTACCGACATCAGAAACTCCTTGAGCCGCCGTCAGGCGGTGATCGCAATCGGGGTCGCGATATCAGCACAGCACGCTTCCCCCACGATGCGAAAATAGTCATCTACAGCCAGCGCGATCGATTTATCCAGCTCGCCCGCGTTAAACCATAACGTTCCGACCTGCTGCAGCCGGGTATCGACCCGCAGCGTCAGCCGGTCATCAAAACTGAATGGCGGCACCGCGCCCATCACACAGCCGGTCAGCGCCTGCGCCAGCTCCGGCGCGGCGAAAGAAGATTTCTTTCCGCCGATGGCGCGCGCCGCACTTTTAAAATTGATCCGGCAGTCGCCCGGCACAATCGCCAGCAGCGGACGCGGCGGCGCGCCGTCCGGCATGACGACCTCCAGCACCATCGCCTTAGCCGCCTGACCCAGTGCATTACCGCGTATCTGGCTGATCTGGTCGGTCTGCCCTATCGCCTCATGCTCCACGACGCGGTAGCTGGCCTGATGCTGATCCAGCAGCGCGGTGATTTTTTCAAACGTCGTCATATCCCTCTCCTTGTCTGGCCCGGACCGGATTAACTCCAGGCGATAGCGTGTTTCATTTTTTTATCGGTCAGCCCGAAAAAGAATCCCATGGTGATGCGGGTATCACCTTCAACCCGATCAATCTCATGATAAAAAGCGGGATTAAACAGATAGATATCGCCACTGCGTGGTGAAAATTCGCAGACTTCGCTGTGTTCAATCACCTCAGCGGGATAGCCCAGCTCACCGGCCGTTTTGAACCGCTCATCCTCCGGTGCCCATTTTTTGTTGTAGATCCGCAGCGCCCCGCCCGCGTTGCACTCCTGCAGGCAGACCACACAGCTGAGCTGATGGAGAATCTGCGTCACCGCCAGCCCGCTTCCGGCGGCATCACGCACGATATTGTCGTTGTGTAACGGGTTCGCGACGCCATCGGCATGAAACCGCACGATAGAACCGGCATAGTCGCCGTGGCCCGGCTCCTGGGCGATGCGCAGGCTCTCCAGCCGCAGCGCATGCTGAACCCAAAGGTAGATCTGCTCACGCAGGGTGGTGAGTGAAGGGGGCAGCGCCGGCTGGATATCGCGCAGCTCGGTAAAATAGTTATCGGGCTCTGCGGTGTGACGCGCCAGATAGGGACCGAGCGTGGTCAGCGCGCCATTCGGATAGTGAGAAACACGGATCTTTTCCCGGCAGCGCTGCAGATCCGCCACCACCGCTTCCCGCACCTCCGGCGTCAGGAAATTACGCAGCACCAGCAGCGGCACACGCGCCGTGACGATGTCATCCAGCCAGGTCGACTCCACAAACATGCTGGGATTAATCACGCGGAACTGATTGAAAATAGCCATGTTTATCACTCCCTAAACGGAATTTCATAGAGTTCATGATTGTTCATTCGCCGCCAGCTGCCGGCGCTGCCTGGTATTGTCACGGGTTCAGAAGCGATCAGCGTGCAATCCTCCTGTTGCCGAAAATGCATCGTAAAATAGTCAGGCCAGGGGGTGTCGTGGGGATACCACTGCCACGCCCAGGCTTTGTCACGGGTGACGAAAATGGCATTGCCTGCGCTGCCGCCGGGTTCCACCTGCGCCATCTTTGCGCGCAGATAGTCGCGGGTGAAGTCGGCGGGCGTGGTCTGATCGACCAGGTAACGCAGGTACTCTTCTGAATCGAAACGGGATTTCGCCAGGCCAAGCTGGCGGTGGATGGTCGGCAGAAAGCCGTTGTGCATCATGTACCACTGATGACCCGCGCTGTGGCGCGTCAGCGGATGAGAAAAGGCCAGCCCCTGATTTTTACTCAGCGTGGCGTGGCGCACATGCACGGCCAGAAACGGACTGCGCAGCCGATCCACATCGATGTCCGGCAGCGCCTCAGCAAATGCGCCCGTGCCGTGCAGGGTGCGGATCTCCCCCGCTTCCAGCCACAGGCAGCCCCAGCCGTTGGGATGGGATTTGATTGGGCCATCGTGTTCGGCTCCTTCGCCGCAGCTCATGGCGCGCGCCGCCTCCAGAATCTGAGCGCTGTCGAACCTGCCATGCGCCAGAATCATTCTGCACATACTTTGTCTCTCCCGGCGGTCACCGGCTGCGCGGCAATCACCTGCTGAAAAAGGGTCATAACGGGCTCCCGCGTCGGAGCGCTGAGGCTGAAGGTCGCCAGAATGCCGGCGTGACGGGTCAGATCGGCGTAGAGCGATGAGCGGGATGACACCTGCAACGCAGGCAACCGGAGGGGGGGTAACAGCGCCCCCTGCTGATGCTGTTCAATCCAGCGTTCCGCCGCCTGCAGCTGTGCGGGCTGGCGCAGGCGCAGCTGGCCGACAGCGCGTGACGTGCTCAGGGCAAAGGCAGGCAGGGTGCCTCCCGCCTCCAGCCGGAAAGTCACCTCAGCCCAGTTGATACCGGTCGCCTCCTCAACCAGCATCGCCACCCCCATGCCAGAGAGCCGGAACCCCATCTCCAGAAAATGCGGCACGCCATTGACCACAATGAAATCGATATGAAACGCGCCCTGACGGTAGCCAAAGGTTTCGCAGCAGAAGGTCATGAGACTGCTGAACGCGGCGGGTAGCGCCGCTGCTGCCATCGCCACATGCCCCGACTCATAAAAGCTGACGCAGCCTTCGCTGTCCCGGTGCTGCTCAATCACCTTCTGGCAGCAGGTCAGCGCCCGGGGATGCCCCTGCGCGACCACACCCTGCAGCGAAAACTCCTCGCCGATCAGGGCGCTTTCCACGATAAAGCCGCTGAAGCCGCGCCCGCCATAGTTCATGGTCTGCACCAGCTGCTTCACCACGCTGCGCAGCTGATCGGCCCGCTCAATCAGCCAGATGCCCAGCCCGCCGCCGCCATCTACCGGTTTGACGACGCAGGGGTAGATGAGCGCCTGCTCCGCATCCAGAATGCTGAGCGGCGAGGCAAAAAAGCGGAACTCCGGCTGCGGGAAGCGCGGCCAGGCTTTTTTCAGCGCCATGCGCTGCGCATATTTATCCAGCGGGATAAAGGCGGCGGGCGCGTCCGGCCCGGCCAGCATGTCGCGCAGTCGCCCGGCGCTGGCGTTGTAGGCTTCAAAGCCCGCCAGCACCACCAGCGGATGCGCCAGTAAACCGGCGTGCAGATAAGCCTGCATCACCTCCCACGGATTCTCAGGGCGGTCGAGGCGAATAATCAGATCAAAAGGCAGCGCCAGGCTTAGTGACTGGTAATCGACAAAGTCGCCCATTTCCGCCAGCACGGTGAAATAGCCTTCGCGCTTTGCCACCGCGCAGTAAGGGTTCTGTCCATCGCGGGTGGCGCCAATTTGCAGAAAAATCTTTTTCATCGCCTCGCCTTACCGGGTTATCGCCCGGAGATGACTTCTGTCACCGTGTCATTGAGCACACCGTTACTGACCTGAATCACCGCTTTATGGGGATCGAAGCGCAGCACGCGCGACAGGGGATCGGGGCTTTTGCCCTCCAGCAGCGAACTGACCGGCTTGCTCTGCCAGCAGTGGCGCATCTGTGTCAGCGTCATGCCGGAGAGGTGCGTTAACGCCCTGGCCAGCGCGACGTCCTGACTGCGTTGCTCAAGCAGGTCGCGGATAGCGGCCTCTTCCAGCGCGATCTGCTGCCCGGTCAGCCAGTGACCGAGCTGCTGGCCCTGTCCCAGAAAGGGCGAGTAGATCATGCAGATCAGCTGCGCTTCGCTGAGGTCAAACGCCTGCACGGCGAACGCGGCTGCGCGCTGCCGCTGCTGCCGGATCGCGGCGTCATCCTGATAGCGCGCCGCCATCTCGTCGATCAGCTGCGGGGGAAAATCCTTCTTCACCATCAGCCCCAGCGCAAAACGCACATATTCACGGATCCCCTCGGCGTAGCTGCGCTGCAGGAGCGTTTCGGCCCGCAGTCCGCGCAGATGCGCCATCAGCGTCGGGTTACCGCAGTCAGACTCAGAAAAGCTGAACATCAGTTCATCAAAGCGGAAGCCCATAAAGTCGCTGAGCAGCGCCCAGTGCGCACCCGCTTCATAGGCCGTGTCCTGATAGATATTGAAGAAGAGCGGATCGCGCGCCAGCTGGTGGGTGATGCGGTGCGCGGCAGTGAGCTGGCCGGCCCCGTAAATGTCGCTAAAGTAGCGCTCTGCGACGCCATCCAGCGTCTGCAGGAACCCGCTGAAGCCACGGCTTTTTTCCGCGACCGGCGCATCAAACAGTCGTGAGAGGTGCCGCGCCCAGGCCACATAGGCGGCCTGCTCCTGCGGCGAATCGCCGGTGATAATCATATCCACACCGCCGTTGTAGTCCGCCGCCAGGCCAAAGGAGTTGACCATGCTGAGATTGCAGGCGTTGCAGAAGGTGGAGCGCGCATCGGCGCGAAAGCGGTGGCCATTCATCAGCACATCGTTGCGGTTCTGCTCACGCACGCTGTCCGGCATCGGCAGATCGCGGGCGAAAGGGCGGATCAGCAGACCATCCACCACCAGACAGGTCACCCGTTCATCGTCATGCATCGCCAGCGACTGATAAACGCGATGAATATTATCCATGACGCTCTGGTTCATCGCCGCGTGACGGTTGGTGCTGACCCGCAGATGAAAGGTAGTGCCCTGCTGCTGCCAGATCAGCCCCTGAATGTAGCGCACGTAAGCCACCATGTAGCTGCTGTCTTTGCCGCCGCCATAGGCGAGCAGGACGCGGTTGTTCTCAGGCTGCTTATCGGGTAACGCCGCCAGCAGACGGGCCGAACAGCGCTGAGCCGACGCGATGATAACCGGTGAGAGATACGCTTCCATTGCTTTCATCATGGCGGGCAGATTATTCATCTTTCACATTTTCCTTAGGTGAACGGCCTGCCGTTATGGCCACAGGCCCGACGGCAGCCGGGCGCTGTGCGCCGTTTAGCGTCATGAATAATTAAGAGATGCAGCCTAAAGTACTTTGAATGTACTCTGTTGAATATGCACAGATCAGCGCGATATGGGGTGGAACAGATGACCGGGGTTATCGGGGAACAGGAGAGTCAGAGCAGCCGTTATCGCCAGATAGCAGAACAGATTAAACAGGCGATCCATGCCGGTTCACTGGCACCCGACAGCCGTCTGCCCTCGGTGCGCACCCTGGCGACACAGTACAATGTCAGCCTCACCACCGCCCTGAAAACCCTGCGTACGCTGGAAGATGAGCGCTACGCCGTCGCCCGCCCGAAGTCGGGTTTTTTTGTTGCCCCACAGCGGCCCGCTTCGCGTGCGTTACCCGCCGTCAGCGAACAGCCCCGCGCCATTGCCCCGCTCGATGAGCAGACCGAACTGCATCTGGCGATGCTCGGATCAGACTGCCGGGTACGCCTCGATCTGGCGAACGGCGACAGTGCCCTCTATCCGATCAGGCGGATCGGCCTGCTGATGCGCCAGATGGGTTACAGCAAACCCGCCCTGCTCGGTAACACGGTTAAGGGCACCGGCTATGCCCCGCTGAAAGCGGAGATTGCCCGGCGCGCGGTCGATTATGGCTGCAATATCAGCGCCGATGATATTCTGATCACCAACGGCTGCATTGAGGCGATCTCGCTGTCACTGCGCGCCACCACGCAGCCAGGCGATGTGGTGGCGGTGGAGTCCCCCTGCTATTTCGTCCTGCTGCAGATGCTGCATAACCTCAACTTACGGGTGATTGAAGTGGAAGCCGGGCCGGAAGGCTATGTGAATGTGGCAACCCTCACCCGTCTGTTTCAGCGCAAAGCGGTGCGGGTCTTTCTGACGCTGTGCAACATCAACAATCCGCTGGGAAAAAGCATTCCCAACGAGCAGAAAGCCTATATTGCGCGCCAGGCCGATGAAAACGATGTGGTGATCATTGAGGATGATATTTTTGGCGATACCGCCTTTGGTGAGCGTCGCCCTTTCCCGATGCGCGCCTTCAGCCCCAACGCTATTCTCTGCAGCGGCTTCTCGAAAACCGTGGCACCCGGCATCCGCATCGGCTGGGTCCACAGCGTCAACTACATGCGTAAGATCGCCTCGCTGAAATATACCTCCACCATGGGCACCTCGGTGCTGTCGCAGGCGGCGGTGGCGGAACTGCTGCGCAGCGGCGGCTATGATGCTCACCTGCGCAAGCTGCGGCGCGAACTGGCGCGGCAAATCAGCGAAATGCGTCAGTCGGTGCTGCGGGAGTTTCCGGCCGGGACAACGGTCTCTGACCCGGAAGGGGGATATGTGCTGTGGGTCGCCATGCCGCCGCAGGCGCTGAACGTGCGCGAGCTGTTTCTGAAGGCGCGCAACGCAGGCATCGGGATTGCGCCGGGCCATATTTTTGCCACCGATCAGCGCTACGATCACTGTTTCCGGCTGAATGCCGGTTTTGGCTGGAATGCGGAAGTGGAACAGGCGATCCGACAGCTGGCGCAGTGGTGCCAGCTGTCGTTAACCGACGCGCAGGCTTAGCTGTCGCGCCAGGCTTTCTCCACCTCTTCCGCCAGAATCTGCACCGCCCGCTCGATGTTCTCCGCATCCGGCACGTAGTTCATCCGCATACACTGGTGGGTGTGCGGCCACGCCTGCTCCAGCCCCGGAAAGAAGAAGTGGCCCGGCACCATCAGCACCCCGCGCGCTTTCAGCCGCTGATAGAGCGTTTCCGTGGTGATCGGCAGATCGCGGAACCAGAGCCAGAGGAAAATCGCCCCTTCCGGCTTGTGGATCAGGCAGCGCTCTTCTGACAGATGGCGGCGCAGGATCGCAATCGTCTGCGCAACCTTCTGCTGATAAAACGGCTTAATCACCTCTTCGGAGAGCCGCAGCAGATCGCCGCGACGAATCATCTCATTGGCGATGGCCGGGCCAATACTGCCGGGGGCCAGGCTGATGATGCCGTTCATGTTGCTCAGCGCAGAGATGGTCTTCTCATCTGCGATAATGATGCCGCAGCGCGCGCCCGGCAGGCCAAGTTTCGACAGGCTCATGCAGAGAATAATGTTGGGATTCCACAGCGGACGCACTTCGCTGAAGATGATGCCGGGGAACGGCACGCCGTAGGCATTGTCGATCAGCAGCGGCACATCATGCTGCTGCGCCAGCGCATCCAGCTGGATCAGCTCCTCATCGGTGATCACGTTGCCGGTGGGGTTGGTCGGACGCGAGACGCAGATCAGCCCGACCTCATCGTTCATCGGCAGATGCTCGAAATCGACATGATATTTGAACTGTCCCTCCGGCAGCAGCTCAATGTTCGGCTTCGCCGAAACAAACAGCTCCTCTTCCAGACCGGCATCCGCATAGCCAAGGTACTCAGGCGCCAGCGGAAACAGCACCCGCTTTTTGCTGCCGTCGGCGCGGCGACCGGCAAACAGGTTAAACAGATAGAAGAAGGCGCTCTGACTGCCGTTGGTCAGCGCAATATTCTGCGCGGTAATCGGCCAGCCAAGCTGGTCGCGCAGCAGCCCGGCCAGCGACTCCAGCAGCGTCGCTTTGCCGCGCGGGCCGTCGTAATTGCACAGTGCTTCGCTGAGTTTGCCCTCCTCATGCATCTGCTGCAGCAGCTGCTGAAAGTAGTCGTTCATGGCCGGGATCTGCGCCGGATTACCGCCGCCAAGCATGATGGTGCCGGGCGTACGCAGGCCTGCGCCCATATCTTCCATCAGACGTGAAATGCCGGAATGTTGGGTAAATTTGTCGCCGAACTGAGAAAAGGACATAGCGGTTAAAAATTTGTGATTGCGAATCGGGGGTTCACCATAACGCCCGCCATCGGCGGGCGCAATGGAAAGGCGTGGCGATTATTTCAGCGCCTGAGGGTTAACGCAGTTTTTATCGACGTTTCCGCCGAGCGCGGCGATAAGATTCTCCACCGCATCCTGCATCATGCCGTAGCGGGTTTCGTGGGTGGCAGAACCGATGTGCGGCAGCGTCACCACGTTCGGCAGCGACAGCAGCGGAGAGTCGGCAGGAACCGGCTCCTGCTCAAACACATCCAGCCCGGCGGCGTGCAGTTTGCCCGCCTGCAGCGCGGCGATCAGCGCCTTCTCATCCACCACCGGCCCGCGACCGGCGTTGATCAGTACCGCATCCGGCTTCATCAGTTCCAGCTCGGCGGCCCCAATCAGATGGTGGGTTTCGTCAGTCAGCGGCAGGCTGATGCAGACAAAATCACTCTGCTGCAGCAGCTCTTTCAGTTCGCAGCGCTGCGCGCCAAAGCGCGACTGCGCCTCCTCATGCTCACGGCGCGCGTTGTAGAGGATTTTCATGCCGAAGCCAAAGTGGGCACGCTGCGCCAGTGCCATCCCGATCCGTCCCATACCGAGAATGCCCAGCGTTTTATGGTGTACGTCGATGCCGAACTGCGCCGGTCCGATGCTCTTCTGCCAGTGGCCCGCTTTGACCCAGGCATCCAGCTCCGGCACCCGACGCGCGGTGCTCAGCACCAGCGCCATCATGGTGTCAGCCACGGTTTCCGTCAGCACGGTCGGGGTGTGCATCAGCACCACATGACGCGCATTCAGCGCCGCCACGTCAAAATTGTCATAGCCCACCGAGACGCTGGAGCAGACGCGCAGATTAGGCATGTTCGCCAGCAGCTCGCCATTCACTTTTCCGCCCGATCCCAGCAGGCCCTCGGCCTGGCGGAACGCCGCAGCGTGCTGCTGCTGGCTCTCTGGCGAAAGATTGCTCACTTCCGTCACGTCACACTGTTCAGCCAGGCGCGCATAGAGGTCGTCAGGCAGTTTTTTATAGAGAATTACAGCGGGTTTCATTCAGTGGCTCCCGATCAAACAAATAAGTAGCGGGCGGCTTGCGGGCCGCCCGGAGAAAACAGAGGCTGACGTTTACGCCCGGGCGGCATCCGTACAGACCCGGAAAGGCCTGTGCGAACGGTGCAGGCGTTGTGGACCTGCACCGGGCCAGCCCGCTTCAGCGTTTACGCTTTCAGGCCGGTTTCGCGCCCCGCAGCGGCGGCGCTTTGTTCTGCGCCGGTTTCACTATCAGCGTCAGCCACACCGACACCAGCAGAGCCGAACCCATAAAGATGTAGGAGGCTGCCGGGCTGCCGGTCGCCCCATTAAGATAGCCGACGATCCATGAACCGATAAATGACCCCAGCGCACCCATACTGTTGATCAGTGCCATTGCCCCGCCCGCGACGTTGCGTGGCAGCATCTCAGGAATAATGGCGAAGAACGGTCCGTAAGGCGCATACATCGCGGCACCGGCAATCACCAGCAGGGTGTAGGAGGCCCAGAAGTTGCTTGAGCCGACCAGGTAAGAGCCAAGGAACGCCAGCGCCCCCACCAGCAGCAGCGGCCAGACAAACAGCTTACGATTCTGGGTTTTGTCCGACGCCCAGGAGACCACGACCATCGCAATGGTCGCCGCCAGATAAGGCACCGCTGACAGCCAGCCCGCTTCAACCATGCCCATCTGCGTGCCGTTACGCAGAATCGACGGCAGCCACAGCACAAAGCCATATACACCGATGCTCCAGGCAAAATATTGCAGGCAGAGGATGATCACATTGCGGTTGCGGAACGCTTCACCGTAGTTACGCACCGCCTTGATGTTTTCCTGCTCTTTTTGCAGCTCAGCCTGCAGAGCCGCTTTCTCTGCATCGCTCATCCAGCGCGCCTGAGACGGCTTATCCTGCACCAGGAACCACCAGGCAATCGCCCAGATGACCGCCGGAATCCCTTCAATGATAAACATCTCACGCCAGCCGAAGGATTCGATCAGATAGCCCGACACCACCGACATCCAGAGCACGGTGACCGGGTTCCCCAGGATCAGGAAGGTATTGGCGCGCGAACGTTCCGATTTGGTAAACCAGTTGCTGATGTAAATCAGCATGGCCGGCATCACCGCTGCTTCCACCACGCCCAGCACAAAGCGAATCGCTGCCAGCATCGGAATGTTGCTGACCACACCGGTCAGCGATGCACAGCCACCCCACAGGATCAGGCAGCCGAAAATCAGTTTCTTCACGCTGCGGCGTTCGGCATAGATTGCGCCCGGGATCTGGAAAAAGAAGTATCCCAGGAAGAACAGCGCGCCCAGCAGCGAGGACATGCCTTTGGTGATGCCGAGATCGTCATTAATCCCGGCGGCAGAGGCGAAGCTAAAGTTTGCACGGTCGAGATACGCCAGGCTGTAGGTGATAAACACGATGGGCATGATGAACCACCAGCGTTTTGGCGCGATTGTCTGCTTTTTCATCGGGAACTCCTGTGTCTGTAGAGGGGCGCGTGAACTACTCGTCGCCCAGTTGCTGACGCGTCGGCAGACCTTCGCTGTCACCAATGACCTGAATCGCCATCGAACCAATTTTATTGCCGCGGCGAATCGCCTGCGGCAGCGTCTGACCTTCCAGCAGGGCGCTGATCACGCCGACGGCAAAACCGTCACCGGCCCCAACGGTGTCGACCACGTTGTCGACTTTTATCGCCGCCACCTGTCCCTGTTCACCCTGTGCGGTTTTATACCAGGCGCCGTCACAACCGGTTTTAATCACGACCGCTTTCACACCCTTATCGAGATAGAAATCTGCAATCGCTTCCGGCTGACGGTAGCCGGTCAGGATCAGCCCCTCTTTTTCGCCTGGCAGTACCCAGTCGGCATACTCCGCCAGCAGATTGAGCTGCTTACGCATCTCCTCTTCACTGCGCCACAGCACCGGCCGCAGATTAGGATCAAACGAAATGGTTTTCCCGCGCGCGCGCATCTCTTTGGCCGTGTGCTTCAGCAGTTCCAGTGAACTCTCCGAGAGCGCTGCCGCCACCCCGCTGAGATGCAGATGGCGTGCCGAGCCAAAGTAGTCCGCGTCAAAATCGTCAACCGACAGATGGCTTGCCGCCGAGCCTTTACGGAAATACTCGACCAGCGGGTCAGAGCCATCATCGACTTTGGATTTCAGCTGGAAACCGGTGGGATAACGGTTATCGACCGTGACCCGGGCGTGGTCAATGCCCTCTTTTTTCAGCTGCTGGCAGATAAAGCGACCAAAGGCGTCATCGCCAACCCGGCTGACCCAGCCCACTTTCAGGCCAAGACGCGCCAGGCCGGTCGCGACATTGAGTTCTGCGCCTGCTGCGCGTTTAACAAAGGTCTCTGCGGCGGCGAGATCGCCGGTTTCACGGGCGACAAACATCGCCATCGCTTCCCCGATGGTGACCACATCAAGCGGACCGTTGTGATATTGGGTGTGATGACTCATTTTTACTCCTTACACATTGCGCAGCAGCGACACATAGTGGCGCGTCACCGCAATCAGATCGTCGCCTTCCAGCGGAAATTCAATACCGCGCGGCACCGAGCCGGGCAGCTGTTGCAGCAGGTCACGCCAGCCAGCGTCCGCCTCATCCAGCGCAATTGCCCGGAAACTCTCCTGATGCGGAACGGCGGCTTTGACGTGCACATAGCCGACCTGCTCGGCCAGCTGCTGCGCGGCCTGGAAGGCGTTTTCGCCGGTCCAGCACCAGTTCCCCATGTCGAAGGTCATCGTGATCGGTAGCCCGGCTTCCCTGATCGCCGTGAAAAACGCGACGGAGGGTGCGAGTTTGCCCTGTTCGGTCTGATCGTTTTCCACCGTCAGTTCACACGGCAGTTCTGCCAGATGTGCCTGCAGCGTTTCACGGTGAAGTGCACCGGTGAAATGTCCCAGCGCGACTTTCAGCCGCTGCGCATTTAACTGGCGTGCTTCTTCAACGTAGTGGGTTATGCGCGGATTGATTTCGCCGCCGTCACAAAACAGCGTATCGGGCACCGAATAGCTGGCCTGAAGCTGATGCTGTGCCACCGCCTGCGCCAGGGCGGGCAGATCGGCCAGCGCCGCGTCATCAAGCAGTTCGCGGCGGATTTCGACGCCATCAGCACCAGCCTGCTGAATGATCGGCAGCAGCGCAGTCTGGCCGCCGAGTGCGGCGATCTGCGCATGGCCATAAGCGGCGGTCACCACAATGATGTCAGGTTTCATGTTCTGCTCCATGGCAGGTTTTTGCGCGTAGCGGATACAAAAACCCTAAATGGAACCGGTTCCAAAGCAAAGCAGCAAACTGTGAAACTATGATCGTGCTCACGAAGCGAACACGAAGAGAGGTCTGAGGCTTACAAATGCAGGATTGTACGCTAAGTGCATATCAGAGAGCTCCGATGAAGGAAAAAAGTGAGGATTTTTATCATGTTAAGAGGGATGCGGATAGCTATGAAGTCATCGTTACTGAAAAGCGTTAGCGGGATTAATGCAAAAACGGATCGGAAAAAACCAAAACCGTCATTTTATGATGCTGTTAAATTTAATTCCTTTATTTCCATCCTATTATTGCTCAGCGTCATTTATAGCCGGTAATAAGATAGCAAACGGAGGTTTTGCAGATGAAATGGATTTTAATAACACTATTACTTGCTTCAGGATTAACAACGATTTCAGCCCAACCCGATCAGGACATAGAAAAGGAAATCTTCACTGCCACTCTATTTTCGATGGGCTTCAATGGATTTATTGCGAAGGAAATGCCACAACAACTGATATACGAAAAAGCTTTAAAAGATAACAACTCCGTAAAGATATTTGAAAGTGTGATGGAATCTGAAACCGCCACGTCTGAAAGTAAAGCCTGTGCGGCATGCGGTCTTTGGCAGAAAAAAGAGATAGACAAAATACAAGTAAGAAAAGAATATAAAGCTCTGCCTGTAACGCTATTAACGGGTGACATCCTCAGGCAGGAATCCTTAGAAAAGGTTATCGAAAATATACGACTACACGGATGCAAATTAAGGAGATCGAAATGAGAAACATAGATAAGTCAGAAGCCGAACGCGTTGCTGGCGCCGTGAATATGAGTGATTCAGGCGAGCCAGAAAAAAACTTTATTATCTTCGGGGGAAGCCCGGATGAATGGTTTGATAATATAAAAGTTTTCTCGACGCCAGGCCCAGGCCCTCTCAGCGTGTGTGCTGTTAATTTAACTCTCTCCGGCCTGCCTTTGTAAGCCAGTAAGAAGCCTGTCCTGAGCAGGCTTCTTTCGTCCCTTTCGACAATACCTTAACGGCACACTCTCTGATTTGCCCGCACAGCCCGAAGTAAGAACAAACCTGCACCTCAGGGAAGCGGCTGGCTGGAGCCGCGAACGATCAGTTCGCCGGAGAACACCTGTTCGGCAACCGGCAGGTCACTGCCATCAATACGGGCAATCAGTCGCTCCAGCGCACTGAAGCCAATCTGCCAGGTCGGCTGTTTCAGCGTGGTAATCCCGACACCGGCCAGCGCCGCCCACTCCAGTTCATCGAAACCGAGCAGGCCGATATCGCGGCCCCACTGCAGGTTGAGTCGCTGCAGCGATCGCGCCACCTGCAGCGTCAGCGCCCCGTTGGCGACCATTACCGCACAGCGTTTGCCCGCATGCTGCTGATGGAATGCCAGCAGCGCCGCGTCCAGCGCATCGGGCTGATGCAGCACCACTTCCACATTCTGATGCTCAACCTGCGGATGCGCCGCCAGCAGATGGCGGAACGCCTGCAGACGCTCGCGGCGCGTGTTGACACTGCCCAGCGGTTCACTGAGAAACATCAGAGCCTCATAGCCATTGTCGACCAGATGGCGCGTAGCGGTTTCGGCGGCTTCGGCGTTGTCCAGGCCCACCACATCGCAGGGAAAATCGGGGATTTTGCGGTCAATCAGCACCATCGGCAGCAGGGACTGCTGCAGATGATTCAGCACCTCTTCGCGCATCCCGACCGCATTGACTACGATGCCTTCAACCTGATAACTGCTCAGCAGCTGGAGGTAGTGCTGCTCCAGATCCACTTCGTTGTTGGTATTACACATCAGCAGCGTAAAGCCCTGCTCACGACAGGCGGCTTCAATGCCACTCATGACATCGACGGAATAGGGGTTAGTGATATCGGCGATAATCAGCCCAATCAGGCGCGTACGCCCGCGTTTCAGACCGCGTGCCATCTGGCTCGGACGATAGCTGAGGTCCGCTATCGCCTGTTCAATCCGCGCTTTCAGATCGGCGGAGAGCAGATGCAGTTCACCGTTCAGATAACGTGAAACGCTGGTTTTACCGGTCCGAGCCGCGTGAGCAACATCGCTGATGGTGGCGCGAGGCGGCCTGGTTTTCATGAGATATCCTGCAAAATTATAAATTCGGCAGAGACTAGCACAAGCGCAGCCCGGAGCAAAAAGCGCTACGCCGGTAATTGCAGCCAGGGCTGCCACAGGGTCTGTAACGTCTCCGGCGGCGCACCCTCGATCAGCCGGACAATCATCTCCGCCACCTGCTCTCCAGCCTGATGTGGCGTTGCCTGACGAATCGCGACAATGGGATGATCGAGAATCGCATCCCCCGGTAATCCCTCCCAGCCTGCCAGCAGGATGGCATCCTCACCCGCGGCGCGTCCGGCCTGATGCAGCGCCACAGCCGCGCCTTCCGCCAGCGCACCACAGTCGGTGATGATCACCTCCGGCATCGGCCCCTCTGCCAGCCACTGCCGGGTCTGCTGATAGCCGGCACGGCGCGTCGGTGCCACTGCCGCCATCGCATAAGGCGCGAGATCACCCAGCGCCGTCAGATAGCCCTGACGCCGGTCGCGCGCGCGGCTGCTGTTCTCCTCACTGCCAAGCCAGGCGATCCGCCGCCGTCCCTGTGCCAGCGACCACTCCACCGCCAGCTGCGAACCGGCAAGGTGGTCAACATCAAACCAGGCATAGGTGGCGGGCAGATCGCTGCGACCCAGCGTCAGAAAGCGAAAATCGGTCTGCAGCAGCGCATGAAGCCGACAGTCATCTGGCCGGGTGTGGCCGATAATCAGGGCATCGACAGCCCCGCTGCGC
The DNA here is from genome assembly GCF_026541045.1 of Pantoea sp. GM_Pan_3. Taxonomy (NCBI): domain Bacteria; kingdom Pseudomonadati; phylum Pseudomonadota; class Gammaproteobacteria; order Enterobacterales; family Erwiniaceae; genus Pantoea; species Pantoea sp. GM_Pan_3. Next base: position 185,671 of record NZ_JALNVA010000007.1, read on the forward strand.
AGCAGGCGGGTGAGCGCCGGAGGATTCTGCTGCTTATCTGTCAGCAGCAGCAGGTTAATATCATAACCGGCCAGGTGATGCTCCAGTGCCAGTAACATGTCACTGAAATCGCTGCCACTCAGAGGCGAAGCCCCCGACGGACAGACCAGGCCCACCGCATTAGCGCGACCGGTTTTCAGCCGTCTGGCCGCCGCATTAGGCCGGTAGCCGCGCCGTTGCGCCTCCGCTTCGATGCGTTTACGCGTCTCCTGAGCGACATCCTGGTAACCATTGAGGGCGCGGCTGACGGTGGTGACAGAGAGACCTAAAACCGCCGCGATGGCTTTAAGAGACATAGGGGAATTTCCACTGATCAATTTTTGATCAGGCTACCATAAAGCCTCTGCTGGCTCTATCCACAGAACGCTTTCTGGTGCTTTTAACGTGAGACTTTCCAGAAAAAAGGGCGCCCCCGGGAGGGGGCGACCACGGTTAGCCCAGCGGGGTGAGTGTGATCTCAACGCGACGGTTTTGCGCTTTGCCGGCTTCGGTGCTGTTGGTGGCAACCGGGTTATCCGGGCCTGCCCCCTGCGTACGCAGGCGATCGCTGGCCACGCCCTGCACGATCAGCGCGCTGGCGACACTTTCAGCACGCTGCTGAGAGAGACGCATATTCAGCGCACGGGTGCCGGTGCTGTCGGTGTAACCCACGACGTTTACCGCCGTTTTTGGATACTCTTTCAGCACCATTGCAACACCGGTCAGGGTGTTCGCGCCTGCGGGTTTCAGATTGCTGCTGCTGGAGTCGAAGGTGACATTGTTGGGCATGTTCAGGACGATGTTATCGCCATTACGGGTCACGCTGACGCCGGTGCCGCGCATCTTGTCACGCAGTTTCGCTTCCTGCACGTCCATGTAGTAGCCCACGCCACCGCCCAGTGCCGCGCCGCTTGCGGCACCAATCAGGGCACCTTTACGGCGATCTTTCTTCGACGATGAAAGCACGCCGACACCGGCACCCACTAATGCGCCCAGGCCCGCGCCTACGCCTGACTTACCCGCCTGTGATTCACCGGTGTAAGGATTGGTGGTGCAGCCAGGCAGGGCCAGGCTGCCGCTCAGTAACAGGGTGATCGCGATTAATTTCTTCTGCATTTTTGTTCCCTTACAGTCGAGACACAGGGGAAAACCTTCCCCATAAGTGGCACGATTATGCCGCCTGTGGAACAGGGATGTATGAGGAAAAATCCTGATTTATGGAGAATCAGCGGGTAATGGCATCAGGATGGCAGAAACAGTTGCTCTGATGATCGTTTATCAGCCCGCAGGCCTGCATAAAGGAATAGCAGATTGTCGGGCCGATGAATTTAAAACCACGCTGCTTTAACGCCTTTGAGAGCGCAATGGCCTGCTCTGACGTGGTGGGGGCCAGGCTGTAGTCGGGATAATGGTGAACGATTTGCACGTTATCGACAAATTGCCAGACGAACTGGCTGAAATCCTCACCTTTCGCCTCCATTTCCAGGTAAGCGCGGGCATTCGCGATAATGGCGGCGATTTTGCCGGGATGGCGGATAATGCCGCTGTTCAGCAGCAACCGGTCGATCGCTGGCGCGTCCATCTGCGCAATCGCCTGCGGATCGAACTGGTGAAACGCCTCGCGATAATTTTCCCGCTTTTTCAGCACGGTGATCCAGGAGAGTCCCGCCTGCTGTCCTTCCAGACAGAGCATCTCAAACAGCGCACGCTTGTCTCTCTGCGCCACCCCCCATTCCCTGTCGTGATAAGCCAGATAGAGGGGATCCTGTGTTACCCAACCACATCGTTGCATCGCTTTGTTCCTTTTAACGAGAATATTTTAGCGGTCCGCTTGATCTTAAAATTAATCGGTTGATAGTTAAACGATCAGCGGTTAAATAACAGAGACAGCGCGAATTTTAATTACGACGCCGGATAATAACTTCAGCCCTGCCTGGAGAAGAGATGTCGCCGAAAAGCGGTTGGAAAGGTCTGAGAACCTGCTGTGCTGCATGGCTGTTAATCTTAATGGCACCGGCTTTTGCCCGGAGCGGCCTCTCTGCGCCGCCGCACGCCGACTTTCTGCCGGACTACGATACGATACTGGCAGAGAAGATCGCGCTGACGCCTCTCACCTTCAGTGACGAAAACCGCGCCCTGTTTGAAGCCGCCATTAACTCTCCCACCGCTTCACCCATCGCGCTGCACAGTGAAACCGGCAGCGCAGGCACCACCCCGCTGGGAAAACGCTACCGGGCTGGCGTGGAGATGCCTGTTGCGCCGTCGCTCACCACCGGGCCGGTGGCGCAGTATGCCGTCGATCCGCAACCCATGAACTGTCTGCAATGTGACTACAGCGATCAGCAGAGTCGCGAGCAGAGTGCCAGCGTCGGCTGGCGCATCGATTCGCAGCAGGGATGGATATCGCCCTGGGCGCAGCTCAGCTATCGCTATCTGCTGGCGGAGACGCCCCAGACTCCCCGCCGCGAGGCGACGAACGGCCCGGATCAGAGCGAGGGCATCGATCTGAGTATCGGGGCGCAGCTGCCGCTGAACGACAATCTGGCGGCTTTCGCCTCATTTTCACAAAACGAAGCGCTGAATAATCAGGAACAGCAACTTTACAGCTTCGGCTTCAGCGCCAGCTTCTGAGCGGGGCATAAAAAGAGAAAGGCGGTCGGGCGTTTAAAATATAATGAGCCTGCTAATCATTATACTGGTAACACTATGCGCAACGATCTCACTCTTATTGGCCGCGAAATCGCGGTTTTTCTGCTGGCAGCGCTGTTTCTTGCCCTCACCATCGTTCCTGTCTACATCGACGTCGCCTGGATGAACGACGCACTGCATGAGACCTCATTCACCGAAACCACTCAGGAAGTGATGCTGGCGACCATCGCCGCACTCTTCTTTATCGCGGCCCGACGCCGTCCCGATCAGCGCGGGGCGCTGACCCTGGTCGCCGGTTTTTACGCCTGTATGCTGATCCGTGAACTCGACTTCGTGTTTGATGCCATTCAGCATGGCAGCTGGGTCTGGTTTGCGCTGGCCGTCACCGCGGGCTCACTGGCCGTCGCGCTGCGCACGCCGAAAAAAAGCGTGCATGCGCTGGCTGCCCTGGTGCAGCACCGCAGCTGGCCGGTCATGGCCTCCGGCTTTTTAGTGGTACTGGTCTTCTCCCGACTGTTTGGTGTGCATGTGCTGTGGCAGCACCTGATGCTGGGGGATTACAACCGGGTGGTGAAAAACATGGCCGAAGAGGGCACTGAGCTGCTGGGATACAGCCTGTGCTGGCTCGCCTCGGTTCGCTATGTATGGCAGACCCGCCCCGCTGCTGCCGCCCTTACCGTGCGCGTACCGGAATCTGTACCGGCCCGCCATGCCACGTCGCCGGTGACCTCGCACTGACCCGCACTCCTGCTTTTTAAGCGATCCCCTCCGTTAAAAAAGGTACAATAACCCCTTCTGCGCCGGCGACAGGTTCCCGGCGCAAGGTGTTCGTTAACCTCAGGTCTTTTCATGTCAGCTAAAATCTTAACTTCAACGCTCATTGGCCTGGATGCCTTCCGACAGGATCCGCTGACTGCCCTGCAGCAGGCGGAAAAGGGCACGCTGGCGGTGTTAGATAACTATGCGCCGGTGATGTATGCCATCACCCCGGCGCGTCTGGCCGAGTTGCTGGCGCTGGAAGCTGCCGCCCGGCAACCGAATGATGTGGCGCTGGATGACAGCCTGTATGACGATGCGCCCGCTGCGATCCACACACCGGCCGGGAAGTTCGCCATGTATCCGGGCTGGCAGCCGGATGCCGACTTTACGCGCCAGGCCGCGATCTGGGGCGTGGCGCTGGCTGAAGCCGTCACGCCGGGCGAGCTGGCGGCCTTTGTCGCCTACTGGCAGGCGGAAGGCCGGATGTTCCATCATGTCCAGTGGCAGCAGAAACTGGCGCGCAGCATCCAGATGAACCGCGCCGCAAATGGCGGGCAGCCGAAGCGTGATATCACCCAGTTGCCCGATCCTGACCGTACCATTCCCGATGGTTTCCGAGGTGAATGATGAAAACGCCAAACGATCTCTTTAGCCGTCTGAAAAAAATGATGCCTGAAGGCACCCGCCCCAAATTTGCCAATGGCCAGGAGCTGCTGGCGTGGAATCAGGAGCAGGGTCGCCTGCGCTCAGAGGCGATAGTACGCGAGAACCGCGCCATGAAAATGCAGCGCGTGATGGGCCGTTCCGGCATTCGCGAACTGCATATCAACTGCTCGTTTGATAATTACCGGGTTGAGAATGAGGGCCAGCGTAAGGCGCTGGAGCTGGCACGGCAGTATGCCGCAGAATTTGACGGCAGCATCGCCAGCTTTGTCTTTTCAGGACGTCCCGGCACCGGTAAGAACCATCTGGCCGCGGCGATCGGCAATGACCTGATCCTGCGCGGCAAAAGCGTGCTGATCGTGACGGTCGCCGACCTGATGTCGAGCATGAAGGGCACCTTCAGCGGCAGCAGCGGCATTACCGAAGAGCGGCTGATTCAGGATCTGAGCAGTGTTGACCTGCTGGTGATTGATGAGATCGGTATGCAGAGCGAATCGCGCTATGAAAAAGTGATCATCAACCAGATCGTCGATCGCCGCTCCTCCTCCAAACGCCCGACCGGCATGTTATCGAACCTCGACCATGCCGGTATGAATGCCCTGCTGGGCGAGCGCGTGATGGATCGTATGCGGCTTGGCAACAGCCTGTGGGTACGGTTTGACTGGGAAAGTTACCGCAGCCGGGTGCGCGGCGACGAATATTAATTCCTTCGCGCGCTGGCGCCTCTCTCCGCTGGTGCGGCTCTCCCCATGGCCGCACCGCTGTCCTCTCATTCCCTCCCTCTTATCCGAAACGCGCACCGTTTCGCTTACCCGCCCGCCTGCTGCCGAGGGCTATCCCTGATAGCGAGGTTGTGTGAAACAGCACACAAAAGTGTCAGATCAACGTTTCTCACGGGCTGATACACTGAAATCTGTCTCCTCTGTTGGGTGGATCCGTGATGAAAACAAACGGCAAAGGCCCTGCACTCCTGCGACTGAACAATCAGAAACGGGTAATGGCCCGGTTACGTAAACTGCGCGTCACGTCGCGTCAGGATCTGGCGGAGGCACTGGAACTCAGTAAGAACACCGTCTCGCTCATCATCGATGACCTGCTGGATCAGGGGCTGATTGAGGAGCTGGGACCGGTCAGCGTGGCGGCCGCCGGACGGCCTAAAATCGGCATCGCCCTGCGGCCGGAAAAGCTCAAGAGCGCGGGCATTATGGTGGAACGCAACGTCATCCACTGGCGGGTCTGCGACTACTTTTCGCAGGTGCTGGCGGAACAGACGCTGCGCACCGATACCAGTAACCCGACCCGCCTGCTGGCGGAGCTGGCGATGCTCTGCCGGGAACTGACAGAGCGCTATCCCGATCTGCTTGGCTTCGGCCTTGGCTTTCCCGGCATCGTCGATCCCCGCCGGGGCTGGATGCATCTCTCCCTGCCGCTTGAATGGCAGGATGTTGACCTGCTGAGCACGCTGCGCAGACACGTTCGCCTGCCCATCCGCATCATGAACAATGTCAAAGCGGCAGCGCTGCTGGCCGTCGAGCAGCACGGACTCTCCGTGGAGAGCGGGCATTTTTATCTGCGGATTGCCGAGGGCATCGGCGGCGCACTGATCCAGCATGGCGACGTCTTTACCGGGCACAGCTGGACGGCGGGTGAGGCGGGACATCTGATCGTTCAGCCCGGCGGGCCACGCTGCAGCTGTGGCCGGCGCGGCTGTCTGGAGGCGCTGGTCAGCAAACCTGCCGTGAATCAGCTGCTGGCGCAGCATCAGCCTGGCCTGAGCTGGCAGAACCGCGAAAGCGCGCCACGCGTGGTGGATACGGTGATGACCCAGGCGGGTGGCTATCTCGGTGCGGCGCTGAGTCAGATCATGCTGCTGCTGAACCCCGCCACCATCATCATTGATTGCCCGTGGAGCGCCAGCGAGATTTTCTGCAAAGCGGTGCGCGACACAGCGCATGGCAACGCCTTCGCCTTTACCGCCACGCACACCCAGCTGCACTTCCCCGCGACCCGGATTGATCCGGCGAACGGGCTGGCGCTGGCGGTGCTGGAGCAGAGTGAGCAGCGGGTGTGAGGCCGCAGAGATTCTCCCCTACAACACATTCTCTCCGTGATGCTGCCGGTACTCTTTCGGGGTGGTGTCGTAGCTTTTGCGGAAGACCGAGTAGAAATACTGCAACGAGGGGTAGCCGCACATCTGTGAGATCTCATTGATGTTAAGTGAGGAAGACGCGAGCAGTTCGCGCGCTTTTTCCAGCTTTTCGCGGTGGATCATTGCATGAATGGTGTCGCCGGTTTCATCCCGGAAGCGTTTTTCCAGATTGGAACGCGACAGCCCGACTGCATCCAGCACCTGCTCCACCTTGATCCCCTTGCAGGCATTAAAGCGGATGTAGTGCATCGCCTGAATCACCGCCGGGTCACGCAGCGAGCGGAAGTCGGTCGAGCGGCGGGCGATCACTTTTACCGGCGGCACCAGAATACGCTGAAGCGGCAGAGGCTGCTTATCCAGCAGCCGGTGCAGCAGCTTGGCCGCCTGATAGCCCATCTGCCGCGAGCCCTGCGCCACGGAAGAGAGCGCCACGCGCGACAGATAGCGGGTCAGCTCCTCATTATCAATCCCGATCACCGTAAGCTTCTCCGGCACCGGAATTTTCAGGTGTTCGCACGCCTGCAGCAGGTGCCGCGCCCGTGAGTCGGTGACGGCGATAATCCCGGTTTGCGGCGGCAGCGTCTGCAGCCAGTCGGCGAGCCGGTTCTGGGCGTGCTGCCAGTTGGCAGGCGCGGTTTCCATCCCCTGATAGACCACGCCCTGATAGCGTTCGCGCCCCACCAGCTGGCGAAACGCCTGTTCCCGCTCCTGCGCCCAGCGCTTGCCGCTGGAGGCCGGTAATCCATAAAAGGCAAAGCGATTGATCCCCTTCTCTTTCAGGTGCAGAAAGGCTTTCTCTACCAGCGCGGCGTTGTCAGTGGCGATGTAGTGCACCGGCGGATAATCTTCCGGCCGGTGGTAGGAGCCTCCGACGCCCACTATCGGCACGGAGACATTCGACAGCAGGGTTTCGATGGAGCGATCGTCGTAATCGGCGATCACCCCATCTCCCAGCCATTCGCGGATGTTGTCGATGCGGCAGCGGAAATCTTCTTCGATGAAGATATCCCAGTCAGTCTGCGATGCCTGCAGATACTCCCCGACCCCCTCCACAACCTGGCGGTCATACACTTTGTTGGCGTTAAACAGCAGGGTAATGCGATAGCGTTTATCATGCATGGTGGCGCGTTCCCTTAAATGCTCAGCGCATTGCATAGCACGGCTGACAGGGGCAAAAAAATTGTTTGCGCCACAATGTGATCGCCCGCGCGATTACACCCGACGCCGCGTGGCCGTATCCATCCACACCGCCAGCAGCAGAATCGCCCCTTTGACGATGTACTGCCAGAAGGTCGGCACATCCATCATGCTCATGCCGTTATCCAGCGATGCCATGATAAAGGCGCCCATCACCGCCCCGGCCACGGAACCGACGCCCCCGGCCAGACTGGTGCCGCCGATGACACAGGCGGCGATCGCGTCGAGCTCCGCGATGTTACCCGCCGACGGCGAGCCTGCGCCCAGCCGCGAACTGAGGATCAGCCCGGCGATCGCCACCATCACGCCGTTGATGGCAAACACCGCCAGCTTGGTGCGCGCCACGTTAATGCCCGAGAGGCGCGCAGCATCGATATTGCCGCCGATGGCGTAGATACGACGGCCAAAGGCGGTGCGGGTAGCCATAAACATGCCCGCCAGCAACAGCATGACCAGCAGCAATACCGGCGTCGGCACGCCGCGATAGTCATTGAGTAACCAGATGGCCCCCAGCACCAGAATCGCGGTGATCGCCTGACGGCCCACCGTGCCGCTGGCCGCGCCCTGCGGCAGCCCGAGCTGCTGACGGCGCAGCCGCAGACGCCACTGCCACAGCATAAACAGCGCCAGACCGACAAAACCAAAGCCGAAACCGACGCCGTCCGGCAGATAGCTCTGACCAATCTGCGACATCCCCGGCGTAATCGGCGCCACCGTGGTGCCGTCGGTAATCCCGACCAGGATGCCGCGGAACGCCAGCATCCCCGCCAGTGTGACGATAAACGACGGCACTTTGCGGTAAGCCACCCACCAGCCATTCCAGGTGCCGAGCAGCAGCCCCATCACCAGCGTCACCACAATCGTCAGCGGCAGCGGCCAGCCAAGCCAGACGTCGAATATTGCCGCGGCCCCGCCGAGCAGGCCCATCATCGACCCCACCGACAGGTCGATCTCCGCCGAGATAATCACGAACACCATGCCGACGGCCAGGATGCCGGTGATGGCGGTCTGACGCAGCAGGTTAGAGACGTTACGCGCACTGAGCCATGCGCCATCGGTGGTCCAGGTAAAGAACAGCGCAATCACGACAATCGCGCCCAGCATTACCAGCACCTGCAGGTCAGGCAATGTGAACCTGCCCGGTGACGGTTTGCCCGGCGTGCCGGAGAGGCGGCTTTGGGTACTTTCACTTTTAAGCATAATGTTCACTCCGCAGGGCAGCTTCCATCACCTGCTCCTGAGTCAGGTTATCGTTAACTAAATCGGCTTTGATCTGCCCTTCATGCATCACCAGCACCCGATCGCTCAGGCCCAGCACTTCCGGCAGCTCAGACGAAATCACAATGACGGCGATCCCCTGCTGAACCAGCGCATTGATCAGCAGATAGATCTCCTGACGCGCGCCCACATCGATGCCGCGCGTCGGCTCATCCAGAATCAGGATTTTCGGGTTCAGCAGCAGGCATTTCGCCAGAATGGCTTTCTGCTGATTGCCGCCGCTTAACCGGCCAATCGGCAGTTCTGACGAGGAGGTTTTGACCCGCAGCCGGCCGATCGCGTCGTTGATGGCCTGCTGCTCCTGCGCTTCATCCAGGGTCGAGAGCCGGTGACTGAACTGATCCAGCGCCGCCAGGGTAATATTTTTGCCCACCGCCATCAGCGGCACGATGCCATCCTTTTTGCGATCTTCCGGCACCATCGCGATGCCGTGCGCAATCGCGGCGCGGCAGTCGGTGATGCTGACCTGCTGACCATTGATCCAGATATCGCCCTGCCAGCGGCCCGGCCAGACACCAAACAGACACTGCACCGTTTCGGTTCGGCCCGCGCCCACCAGCCCGGCGATGCCGAGGATTTCACCGCGTCGCAGCGTAAAAGAGACGTTGTTGACGCGGCGGATATGGCGGTTGACGGGATGCCAGGCGGTGAGGTTTTCCACCTTCAGCACCGGGTCGCCGATCTCATGCGGTGCATGCGGATAGAGCGCGGTCAGCTCGCGGCCGACCATCATGGTGATGATGTCATCTTCGCTCATGCCCGCCGCCGGACGGGTGGCAATGTGCTGACCGTCGCGGATAACGCAGATGGTGTCGGAGATTGCCTTCACCTCATTCAGCTTGTGCGAAATGTAGATGCAGGCGATGCCGTGTTCACGCAGATTGCGGATGATACCGAGCAGCACCTCCGTCTCCTGCTCGGTCAGGGAGGAGGTCGGCTCATCCAGAATCAGCAGCCGGACCTGTTTGTTAAGGGCGCGGGCAATCTCCACCAGCTGCTGCTGGCCCAGACCTAACTCCCCCACGCGGGTGGCAGGAGAGACGTTAAGCCCGACCCGTGCCAGCAGCTGCTGGCAGCGCAGGGTCATGGTTTCATCATCCACCATGCCGAACCGGCTCAGTTCGGCACCGAGGAAGATGTTCTCCATCACCGTCAGTTGCCGCACCAGCGCCAGCTCCTGATGAATGATCACGATGCCTTTACGCTCGGTATCGCGAATCGTCTGTGCCTGAATTTCGTCGCCAGAGAAGTGGATCTGCCCCTCGAAATCGCCGTGCGGATAGAGTCCGCACAGGATTTTCATCAGGGTCGATTTGCCTGAACCATTCTCACCGCACAGCGACATCACTTCGCCCGCCTCCAGGTGCAGGCTGACATCATTCAGCGCTTTCACGGCACCGAAACGCTTGGTGATTTTTTTCATTTCCAGCAGCATCGACTGTTCTCCCTCACGCTTTGCGCGGTCAGAGTTCGCTCTGTTTGTGGAAACCGTCTTTCACCACGGTGCTTTCGATATTGTCTTTGTTAACCGGAATCGGCTTCAGCAGCCGCGACGGCACATCTTTCAGGCCGTTGTTCAGCGTGCTGTTGCTGGCGGGTGTTTTGCCATCGCCCAGCTCGACCGCGATTTTCGCCGCTTCGGTCGCCAGCTCGGTGATCGGCTTGTAAACGGTCATGGTCTGAGTGCCCGCTTTAATGCGCTTAATCGCCGCCAGATCGGCATCCTGGCCGGAGATGGCCACTTTCCCTGCCAGTCCCTGCGCGCTCAGCGCCTGAATCGCTCCCCCGGCGGTAGCATCGTTAGAGGCGACCACCGCATCGATATGGTTACCATTGGCGGTCAGGGCATTTTCCATAATCTTCAGCGCATTTTCCGGCAGCCAGGCATCGACCCACTGATCGCCAACAATTTTGATGCTGCCGTTATCGATATAGGGTTTTAACACTTTCATCTGTCCGGCGCGGAACAGGCGGGCGTTATTATCCACCGGCGATCCGCCCATTAAAAAATAGTTGCCCTTAGGCACCTGTTTCACAATGCTTTCGGCCTGCAGTTCACCCACTTTTTCATTATCGAAAGAGATATAAAAATCGATATCGGCATTATTTATCATGCGATCATAGGCCAGCACTTTAATGCCTTCCCGCTTCGCTTCTGCGACGACGTTACTCAGCACCTGACCGTTGTAAGGAATAATGACCAGCACATCGACACCGCGGTTGATCATATTTTCAATCTGCGACATCTGGGTTTCTTCATTGCCGTTCGCAGACTGAACAAACACCTGAGCGCCCTGCGACTCGGCCTGTTTTACAAAGATATCGCGATCTTTCTGCCAGCGCTCCAGGCGCAAATCATCAATTGCCATGCCGATCTTCACTTCTTTCGCCAGGCTGGTCTGGCTGAACAGCGCCAGCGCCGCACAGGCAGCAAACAGTGCATGTTTCATCTTCATTGTGATCATCCTGTAGGTTGAGGCTATTTTCGTTTCAGGCCGATAAACCAGGCGGATGAATTGTTGCCCTTATTTCTGAACGACAGCAATTACTGATTTTTATCCGGCTATTACGTTTTTTGGTTTATTTGTTTTTTTATGAGCGCGATCGGATTTTCATCCTTTTCGGAGAAACCATGCCGCGCGCGATGCTCCGCGTGGAATAGCCTTATTTTGCGAGCCAGCGCACAAATAATAATTATCTGAAACCCGGAGTGAAATATCGTAATTGAGCTGAGGCAGTCACCCATATCAAATATGGCTTCAACGCAGACCATTCGGGTACTGATGCTAAGGAGCAAACCATGCACGCTTATTTCGATCAGATCGATCGGGTTCGTTATGAAGGTCCCCAGTCGACGCATCCTCTCGCTTTCCGCCACTACAATCCTGATGAGGTGATCCTCGGCAAGACGATGGCGGAACATCTGCGTTTTGCCGCCTGCTACTGGCACACCTTCTGCTGGAACGGCGCGGATATGTTTGGTGTCGGCGCCTTTGATCGTCCCTGGCAGAAAAGCGGCGATGCATTGCAGCTGGCAAAGCAGAAGGCGGATGTGGCCTTTGAGTTTTTCCACAAGCTGAATGTGCCCTGGTACTGCTTCCACGACGTGGACGTCTCACCGGAAGGGGATTCGCTGCAAAGCTACAAAGAAAACTTTGCCGCCATGACCGATAAGCTGCTGGAGAAACAGCAGGAGACCGGCGTGAAACTGTTGTGGGGCACCGCTAACTGCTTTACCCATCCGCGCTATGGCGCAGGCGCGGCGACCAACCCCGATCCGGCGGTCTTTGCCTGGGCAGCGACGCAGGTCTGCAGCGCCATGCAGGCGACGAAAACGCTGGGTGGCGAAAACTATGTGCTGTGGGGGGGACGTGAAGGGTATGAAACGCTGCTGAATACCGATCTGCGGCAGGAGCGCGAGCAGATTGGCCGCTTTATGCAGATGGTCGTCGAGCATAAACATAAAATCGGCTTCCAGGGCACGCTGCTGATCGAACCGAAACCGCAGGAGCCGACCAAACATCAGTATGACTACGATGTCGCCACGGTTTATGGCTTCCTGAAACAGTTCGGGCTGGAGAAAGAGATCAAGGTGAACGTGGAGGCGAACCACGCCACGCTGGCCGGTCACTCCTTCCATCACGAAATTGCCACCGCCATTGCGCTGGGCATTTTCGGTTCGGTGGATGCGAACCGTGGCGATCCGCAGTGTGGCTGGGACACCGATCAGTTCCCGGTCAGCGTGGAAGAGAACGCGCTGGTGATGTACGAAATCCTTAAAGCGGGCGGCTTTACCACCGGCGGTTTAAACTTTGATGCCAAAGTGCGTCGTCAGAGCACCGACAAATATGACCTTTTCTACGGTCATATCGGCGCAATGGATACGATGGCGCTGGCGCTGAAAGTGGCGGCGCGCATGATCAGCGACGGCGAGCTGGATAAGCGTGTGGCGCAGCGCTACAGCGGCTGGAATGGTGAGTTCGGCCAGCAAATTCTGAAAGGCGAGTTTTCCCTCGACGCGCTGGCGGCGCATGCTCAGCAGCAGCAGCTCAATCCGCAGCATCAGAGCGGGCGTCAGGAGCAGCTGGAAAATCTGGTGAATCACTATCTGTTTGATTTCTGAACCTTCAGGAGCGGAGCATGTATATCGGGATCGATTTAGGCACCTCTGGCGTCAAAGTGGTGCTGATGGATGCACAGGGCAACGTGGTGGTGACAGAAACCTCGCCGCTGCAGGTTTCGCGTCCACACCCCCTGTGGAGCGAGCAGGATCCCGAAAGCTGGTGGCAGGCGCTGGATCAGGCGATGCAGGCGCTGAGCGCACAGCAGGATCTGGATGCCGTGCAGGCCATCGGGCTGAGCGGACAGATGCATGGAGCGACGCTGCTCGACAGCGCAAACCAGGTCTTACGCCCGGCCATGCTCTGGAATGATGGACGCAGTGAGGCGCAGTGCCGTGAGCTGGAGCAGAAGGTGCCGGATTCGCGGGCGATCACCGGAAATCTGATGATGCCCGGCTTCACGGCCCCCAAACTGCTGTGGGTGCAGCAGCATGAACCGGCCATCTTCCGTCAGATCGCGCACGTGCTGCTGCCCAAGGATTACCTGCGCTGGCGGATGAGTGGCGACTTCGCCACGGATATGTCAGATGCCGCAGGCACGATGTGGCTGGATGTGGCGCAGCGTGACTGGAGCGATGTGATGCTGCACGCCTGCGATCTCAGTCGCGACCAGATGCCGCAACTCTATGAGGGCAATGCCCTGACCGGCACCTTACATGCTGACCTGGCGACACGCTGGAAGATGAACGCGGTGCCGCTGGCCGCAGGCGGGGGCGACAATGCCGCCGGTGCCGTGGGCGTCGGCATGACCGAACCCGGCCAGGGGATGCTGTCGCTGGGCACCTCCGGCGTCTATTTTGTGGTGAGCGATGGCTATCTCAGCAATCCGCAGCAGGCCGTTCACAGCTTCTGTCACGCGCTGCCGCAGCGCTGGCATCTGATGTCGGTGATGCTGAGTGCGGCCTCCTGTCTGGACTGGGCCGCGACGCTGACCGGCTGCCGGGATGTGCCTGAGCTGCTGGATGAAGCCGCGCGGGCGCGTGATGACGTGCCGCCACTCTGGTTTCTGCCCTATCTTTCCGGTGAACGCACGCCGCACAACAATCCCAACGCCCTCGGCGCCTTCTTTGGTTTTACCCACCAGCATGGTCGTCCCGAGCTGGCGCGCTCGGTGCTGGAGGGGGTCGGCTTTGCGCTGGCGCAGGGCATGGATGTGCTGCATGAGTGTGGCGTTCAGCCAGAGAGCATTATGCTGATCGGCGGCGGGGCGCGCAGTGCGCTGTGGCGTCAGATGCTGGCGGATATCAGCGGCCAGACGCTGGATTACTGTCATGGCGGCGAGGTTGGCCCGGCCCTGGGCGCGGCCAGGCTAGCCCAGCAGGCGCTGGATGCCAGCGTCACCGTCCCGACACCGGTGCGGGTGCAGCGGCATCAGCCGGATCCCGGCAGAATGGCGGAGTACCGCTCACGCCGGGAAACCTTTGCAACCCTCTATCGGCAGCTCCTGCCGCTGATGAACTGATCGTGCCAGCCCGGCGCACGCTGAGCAGCATCAGAAAGCCCTGATGGCCGGGAGAGCGATCCCCCGGCCACCGTCTGTCAGCCAATCGCGCCCAGCGTATCTTCCTGACCCTGCTTCTTCGGCAGCAGGAACAGCGTCGCCACAATATCCAGCAGATAAATCAGCGCCAGCAGGGTAATCGCCGCCGTGAACGAAAACTGACTGGCCAGCAGCCCTATCACCACCGGCCCAAAGCCGCCCACGCCACGGCCCAGGTTGAACAGGACATTCTGCGCGGTGGCCCGCACCTGCGGCGGGAAGGTATCGGAAATCAATGCACCGTAGCCGCCAATCATGCCGTTAACGAACATCCCCATGATCGCGCCGGTCACCAGCATAATGGTGGGATCGCGCAGCTGGGCGTAGACCACCACCATCACCACGGCACCAAACTGGTAGAGCAGGAAGATTTTCCAGCGCGCAAAGCGGTCGGCCAGCATGCCAAACAGCCAGATGCCAAAGGTCATCCCGACGACGGTGACCGCCGTCCAGAGGCCCGATTTGGTCAGGCTGAAGCCAAAGCTGGAGGAGAGATAGCTCGGCATCCAGATCATCAGCCCGTAGTAGCCAAAGTTCTGCACGGAACAGAGAATAAAAATGCCGAGGCTGGCTTTAGCGGTGGTGCGATCGCGCACCAGCAGCTTCAGGCGCGCCGGGAAAGAGAGCGACGGCACCTGCTTAACCTGACGCTGATATGCTTCCGGCTCGCCCATGCCGCGGCGGATAGCAAACGAGACCAGCGCCGGCAGCAGCCCGACCAGGAACATGCCGCGCCAGCCGATAAGCGTCAGCAGCGGCGGCGTGATGAAGGCCGCCATCAGCACGCCGAGCTGCCAGCCAATGCCGACCCACGCTGACGCGCGATTGCGCTTCTCCACCGGCCAGGCTTCGGCAATCAGCGCCATGCCGATACCAAACTCGCCGCCCAGTCCGACGCCCGCCAGCGTGCGCCAGGCGAGCAGATCCCAGTAGCCCTGCGCCACCGCGCACAGACCGGTGAAGACAGAAAAGACCAGAATCGTGACGGTGAGCATACGGATGCGGCCAAAACGGTCGCTGAGATGACCAAACACGATGCCACCGATTACCGCGCCAATCAGCGTCCAGGTCACCAGCGATCCCGCCTGTGAGGGGTTGAGCGCCAGCGAAACGGAGATAGCCGGCAGCATAAAGCCGAGTATCAGCAGGTCGAATCCATCCATGGCATAACCACTGACCGCAGCCAGCATCGCTTTGCCGGGCGTAACGCCTGGCTTAGATTGGGGAGAAGGGGACATCTTTGCGCACCTCAGAGAGAAAAGTGCCGCAATTATAAAGAGTGTTCAGGGTGTGACCAATTGAAAAGGCTTATCCCTGCGCCGGGCAGGCGCAGGGTAAGCGGGATCAGGAAGGGCGGTTGCTGCCGTCATCACCCGACAGCAGTTCGTCGAGACGGTCACCGCCAACGTGGCGGAAATCCTGACCTTTGACGAAATAGAAGATGATTTCGCAGATGTTCTGGCAGCGATCGCCGATGCGCTCAATCGCACGGGCGCAGAACAGCGCCGTCAGCACGCTGGGAATGGTGCGGGGATCTTCCATCATGTAGGTCATCAGCTGACGCACAATGCCCTCATACTCTTTATCCACCTTTTTATCTTCACGGTAGATAGTGATCGCCTCATTGAGATCCATGCGGGCAAAGGCGTCCAGCACATCATGCAGCATCTGTACGGTGTGGCGGCCCAGCGACTCCAGGCTGACCAGCAGCGGCAGATGCTGCTGACCAAACTTCTCCAGCGCCGTGCGGCTGATCTTCTCTGCCACGTCGCCAATGCGCTCCAGCTCAGAGATGGTTTTGATGATCGCCATCACCAGCCGCAGATCGATTGCGGTTGGCTGACGTTTGGCGATGATGCGCACGCAGGCTTCATCAATCTCCACCTCCATCATGTTGACCTTCTGGTCACCGTCGATCACCCGCTGCGCCAGCTCGCCGTCCAGGTTGTGCATCGCGGTAATCGCGTCGGTCAGCTGCTGCTCGACCATCCCGCCCATGATCATCACCTGAGTGCGGATATGCTCCAGCTCGGCATTGAACTGACCGGAGATGTGTTTGTTCAGATTCAGATTATCCATGTCGATCTCCTGTCAGATCAGCCGTAGCGGCCGGTAATGTAGTCTTCAGTCTGCTTCTGCGCCGGTTTGGTAAACAGCGTGTCGGTGTCGCTGAACTCAATCAGCTCACCCAGATACATAAAGGCCGTATGGTCAGAGCAACGCGCCGCCTGCTGCATGTTGTGCGTCACGATCACCACGGTGTAGTCCTGCTTCAGCTCGGTGATCAGCTCCTCGATACGCCCCGTCGAGATCGGGTCCAGCGCCGAGCAGGGCTCATCGAGCAGTAACACTTCCGGGCGAATCGCGATGCCGCGCGCAATGCAGAGACGCTGCTGCTGACCGCCGGAGAGACTGTAACCGCTCTGATGCAGCTTGTCTTTGGTTTCATTCCACAGTGCCGCTTTGGTCAGCGCCCACTGCACGCGCTCATCCATATCGGCACGTGACAGCTTTTCAAACAGGCGCACGCCAAAGGCGATGTTGTCATAGATCGACATCGGGAACGGGGTCGGCTTCTGAAAGACCATGCCGACGCGGGCGCGCAGCAGCGCAATATCCTGCTGGGCCGTCAGAATATTTTCGCCATCCAGCAGAATGTCCCCTTCGGCCCGCTGCTCAGGATAGAGGGAGTACATTTTGTTAAAGGTACGCAGCAGGGTCGATTTACCGCAGCCCGATGGCCCGATAAACGCCGTCACCTGATTCTTAGCGATATCCAGGTTGATGTTCTTCAGCGCATGAAACTTACCGTAATAGAAGTTCAGATTACGGACCTGAATTTTATCGGCTGATGCCGTCGCGATACTCATCATTCATCTCTCTTATACGGCGCCGCAGCGGGCCGCGCCGGAAGTTAACCGTGTTTGCCTTTGGCGAAAATCACCCGCGCGACGATGTTCAGCAGCAGCACGCACAGGGTAATAATCAGCACGCCCGCCCAGGCCAGGCTCTGCCATTCGGCGAACGGGCTCATGGCGAACTTAAAGATGGTGACCGGCAGGTTGGCCAGCGGCTGCATCATGTCGGTGCTCCAGAACTGATTCGAGAGCGCGGTAAACAGCAGCGGAGCCGTTTCCCCGGCGATGCGGGCGATGGCCAGCAGCACGCCGGTGATGATGCCGGAGACGGACGCCTTCAGGGTGATGGCCGAGATCATCTTCCACTTCGGCGTGCCCAGGGCGTAAGCCGCTTCACGCATGCTGTCTGGCACCAGACGCAGCATGTTTTCGGTGGTACGGATCACAATCGGCACCTGCAGCAGCGCCAGCGCTATCACCCCGGCCCAGCCGGAGAAGTGCTGCATCTGCGACACCACAAGGGTGTAGACGAACAGGCCGACCACAATCGACGGTGCCGACAGCAGAATGTCGTTAATGAAGCGGATCACCTCTGACAGGGCGGACTTGCGTCCATATTCCGCCAGATAGATACCGGCCAGAATGCCCAGCGGCGTGCCAAAGAAGGTTGACCAGAAAATCAGTAATCCACTCCCGGCCAGGGCATTCGCCAGCCCGCCGCCCGCGGTGTTCGGTGGCGGGGTCGATTCGGTAAACAGGGACCAGGAGAGGCCATCCACGCCACGGGAAACCGTGGTGAAGAGGATCCACACCAGCCAGAACAGGCCAAACGCCATGGTCAGCAGCGACAGCGTCAGCGCGATCTTATTTTTGGTGCTGCGCCAGGACTGCATTTTACGGCGTGAAGCGTCCAGTTCGGCACGCGCCTGAATTTCAATCGTGGTCATGAGCGCGCTCCTTCACTTTTCGCCAGGCGCATAATCATCAGCTTGGAAATCGCCAGAACGATAAAGGTAATCACAAACAGGATCAGCCCCAGCTCCATCAGCGCGGCAACATGCACGCCCGACTCCGCCTCCGCAAACTCGTTGGCCAGCGCCGAGGTAATGCTGTTACCCGGCATAAACAGCGACGGGCTGTCGAGCTGGTAGGTGTTGCCGATAATAAAGGTGACCGCCATGGTCTCACCCAGTGCACGCCCCAGTCCCAGCATGATGCCGCCAATCACGCCGTTTTTGGTAAACGGCAGGACGATGCGCCAGATCACTTCCCAGGTGGTGCAGCCGATGCCGTAGGCGGACTCTTTCATCATGACCGGTGTCTGCTCAAAGACGTCGCGCATCACGGAGGCGATATAAGGAATGATCATGATGGCCAGAATCACCCCCGCTGCGAGAATACCGATACCGAAAGCGGGGCCGGAGAAGAGCGCGCCGACAATCGGAATGCCTGACATAACGTCGTTGACCGGCGTCTGAAAATATTCGGCAAACAGCGGGGCGAAAACAAACAGGCCCCACATGCCATAAACGATGCTCGGAATCGCCGCCAGCAGCTCAATAGCGGTGCCCAGCGGACGACGCAGCCAGCCGGGTGCGAGTTCAGTCAGGAACAGCGCGATACCAAAACTGACCGGCACGGCGATAATCAGCGCGATAAGGGAGGTCACCAGCGTGCCGTAGATCGGCACCAGAGCACCAAATTCTTCATTGGGCGCATCCCAGGTTTTGGTCCACAAAAAGGCGAAACCAAACTTCTGGATGCTGGGCCACGAGGAGATGATCAGGGAGACGATAATGCCGCCCATCAGTAACAGGACAATCAGCGCAGCCAGCCGGACCAGTGCACCGAAAATTTTGTCACCCTGTTTGCCTGGGGCTTTGAAAGCCGGCTTCGTTGCAGCCATAGAAGTCTCAGTCTTCAGAGGTTATCGGGGCGGCATGACGCCGCCCGCTGGGTCTGACCGGACTACCGTCCGGTCAGGGTCGTTCAATTACTGATAAAGCGCTTTACCAGAACTGTCTTTGATGTTGGCTTTCCATGCGGCACGGATCTGTTCGGTTACGCTCGCAGGCAGCGCCGCATAATCCAGCGCGTTAGCCGTTTTGCCGCCGCTTTTGTAAGCCCAGTCGAAGAACTTCAGCACTTCAGCGCCCTTGGCCGCATTCGCCTGATCTTTGTAGATCAGAATGAAGGTGGTGGAGGAGATAGGCCAGGCATCTGCACCCTTCTGGAAGGTCAGATCCTGGGCAAACGATTTGCTCCAGTCAGCGCCTTTCGCAGCATTGCTGAAGCTGGTTTCGTCTGGCGCGACCGCCTTGCCATCGGCATCCATCAGTTTGGTGTAGGTCAGGTTATTCTGTTTGGCGTAGGCATATTCCACGTAGCCGATTGAACCCGGCAGACGCTGAACAAAGGCGGCGACACCGTCGTTGCCTTTCCCGCCCAGACCGACCGGCCAGTTAACGGTGTTCCCTTTACCGATTTTGCTGTTCCACTCCGGGTTCACCTTCGCCAGATAGCTGGTGAAGACGAACGAGGTGCCTGAACCATCAGCGCGGCGTACCACGTTGATGTTGGTCTCTGGCAGTTTTACGCCCGGGTTAAGTCTGGCAATCGCCGGGTCGTTCCACTTTTTGATGGTGCCGAGGTAGATATCACCGACGGTTTTGCCATCCAGCGTCAGCTGGCCTGACTTGATGCCTGGCAGGTTAACCGCCAGTACCACGCCACCGATGACGGTCGGGAACTGGAACAGGCCATTTTTCTGCAGATCTTCCTCTTTCATAGGCGCATCGGACGCACCGAAATCCACGGTTTTGGCGATGATCTGTTTGACACCACCGGATGAACCGATGCCCTGGTAGTTAATTTTGCTACCGGTGGCTTGCTGATATTCTGCTGCCCACTTGGCATAAACCGGTGCCGGGAATGTCCCGCCAGCGCCCGTGAGATCGGTGGCCGCAAAAGCAGATACCGCGCTGACGGCGAAGGTGGTGGCAAGAATTCGGGCTACGGTGCTACGCATCAGTGTCATGTTCCCTCCAGGGGAGAAAAGTCAGGCTCGGGGCCGTTTTAGTAAGAGTCAGTGATTGCTGCAGGAGGGAAAATAGGACAGTTTGATGACAGTGAAATGTACGAAATATGACAGTTATATGACAGTGCGCAAAAATGAAGTGGGCCCACTCTGGGGCCCACCTGATTATTCCACGGTAACCGATTTGGCCAGGTTACGGGGCTGGTCGACGTCGGTGCCTTTGATCAGGGCGACGTGATAGGAGAGTAACTGCAACGGCACGGTGTAGAAGATCGGCGCAATCACCTCTTCGACATGCGGCAGCGGGATAATCTTCATCCCGTCACTGTCGCTGAAGCCGGCATCCTGGTCGGCAAAGACATAGAGCAGGCCGCCACGGGCGCGCACCTCTTCGATGTTGGATTTGAGCTTCTCCAGCAGTTCGTTGTTGGGTGCCACCACGATGACCGGCATATCGGCATCAATCAGCGCCAGCGGGCCATGTTTCAGTTCGCCAGCGGCGTAAGCTTCCGCATGGATGTAGGAGATCTCTTTGAGCTTCAGCGCCCCTTCCATGGCGATCGGATACTGATCGCCACGTCCCAGGAACAGCGCGTGATGCTTGTCAGAGAAGCCTTCGGCCAGATTCTCAATCAGCTTATCCTGCGCCAGCATCTGCTCAATCCGGCTGGGCAGCGCCTGCAGCGCGTGCACGATCTCATGCTCGGTGTCGGCGGACATCCCTTTCAGACGGCCCAGTTTCGCTACCAGCATCAGCAGGACGGCGAGCTGCGTGGTGAACGCCTTGGTCGACGCAACGCCGATTTCCGTGCCCGCTTTGGTCATCAGCGCCAGGTCCGACTCGCGCACCAGCGACGAACCGGCCACGTTGCAGACCGCCAGCGATCCCAGGTAGCCCAGCTCTTTCGAGAGGCGCAGCGCCGCCAGGGTATCGGCGGTCTCGCCCGACTGCGACAGGGTGATCAGCAGGCTGTTTTTGCGCACCGCTGACTTGCGGTAGCGGAACTCCGAGGCGATCTCAACATCACAGGGGATGTTGGCCAGCGACTCAAACCAGTAGCGTGACACCATGCCAGAGTTATAGGAGGTGCCGCAGGCGATAATCTGGATATGCTCGACCTGGCTCAGCAGCGCCTCGGCACCCGCACCCAGCTCGCTGAGATCCACCTGCCCCTGGCTGAAGCGACCGCTCAGGGTACTTTTCAGCGCCATCGGCTGTTCATAGATCTCTTTCTGCATGTAGTGACGGTAAATGCCTTTGTCACCGGCATCATATTGCAGGTTCGACTCAATTTCGGCGCGCGTCACGCTGTTGCCTTCACGATCGATTACCGTCACGTCGCGGCGGCTGATCTCGGCAATATCGCCCTCTTCCAGATAGATGAAGCGACGGGTGACCGGCAGTAGCGCCAGCTGATCGGAGGCGATAAAGTTTTCACCCACGCCGCGACCGATGACCAGCGGGCTGCCGGAACGGGCCGCCACCAGCCGTGAAGGATCGCGGCTGTCCATGATGACCATGCCATAGGCACCGCGCAGCTGCGGGATCACGCGCAGCACCACGTCACGCAGCGATCCACCCTGCTTCTGCTCCCAGTGAACCAGATGCGCCACCACTTCCGTGTCGGTTTCAGAAACAAAAACGTAGCCGCGTTCGATCAGCTCCGCGCGCAGCGGCTCATGGTTTTCGATAATGCCGTTGTGCACGATGATGATATGTTCTGAGACGTGCGGATGCGCATTCGCTTCCGACGGCTCGCCATGGGTTGCCCAGCGCGTGTGCGCGATGCCGGTGCCCCCAATCAGCGGCTGCTGTTCAGCAGCTTCCGCCAGTTTCTGCACCTTCCCTAAACGCCGCAGGCGCGTAACGTGCCCCTGACGATCGACCACGGCCAGACCGGCCGAATCATATCCGCGATATTCAAGACGACGCAGACCTTCCAGCAGAATCTCTGCGATATCGCGCTGTGCTACTGCACCAACAATTCCACACATAATGATGTTTTCCTGACTACATGGCTTTTCGCCACTTTCGTTGTCATGCGACCTGATATCCGGCTTTGCCGGTTCCCCGAGCCTTGTAGAGAGTGGGGATTATAGTTTTGGCACTGCACTGTTCCGGCCCGCATAAAGCGGGCCGTTAAAAATTTATTTTTTCTTCACCGGACGCTGCCAGTCCGCTTTGTGATTCTGCTCTTTGCGGTTGTAGACCAGACCGGCTTCGGTCACATCCTTCATGATGGTGGTGCCTGCCGCAATGGTAGCGCCTGCCGCCACGCTGACCGGGGCCACCAGCTGGGTATCTGAGCCCACAAAGACGTCATCGCCAATCACGGTTTTGAATTTGTTCGCGCCGTCATAGTTACAGGTGATGGTGCCTGCACCGATATTTACGTTGTCGCCGATCTCCGCATCGCCGAGATAGGAGAGGTGACCCGCTTTCGATCCTCTGCCCAGACGCGCTTTTTTCATTTCGACGAAGTTACCCACGTGGGCGGCGTGCGCCAGATCGCTGCCGGGACGCAGACGGGCAAACGGTCCGACGGTGACGGCGGTCGCGAGGGTGGCATCCTCGATCACGCTATAGGGGCTGATTTCGCAATCGTCGCCGATTACGCTGTTTCTGATGATGCAGCCCGCACCGATTTTCACGCGTGCGCCCAGCGTCACCTGGCCTTCAATAATGACGTTGGTGTCGATCTCCACATCCCGCCCATGCGTCAGCGTTCCGCGCAGGTCAAAACGGGCCGGATCGCGCAGCATCACGCCCGCCAGCAGCAGTTTTTCCGCCTGTTCCGCCTGATAAGTGCGTTCTAAGGTCGCCAGCTGCAGCCGGTTGTTCACCCCGTCGGTTTCACTGATACGCGCCGGATGAACGGCATTGATCGTCCGCCCTTCCTGATGCGCCAGCGCAATAATGTCGGTGATGTAATATTCGCCCTGCGCATTATTGTTGGTGAGCTGCGCCAGCCAGCGTTTTAAATCGCCGCCGTTGGCGATAAGAATACCGGTGTTGATTTCGGTAATGGCAAGCTGTGCCGGGCTGGCATCTTTCTGTTCGATGATGCCGGTGATGGTGCCGTTCTCACGCACAATGCGCCCGTATCCGGTGGGGTCGTCCAGCACCACGGTGAGTAACCCGATACCGCCCTGCGGTCTGGCTTCGCGCAGCCGCTTCAGGGTCTCCTGGGAGATCAGCGGCACGTCACCATACAGCATCATGATCTCTTCATCATCGGCAAACGCAGGCGCAGCCTGCTGCATTGCGTGGCCGGTGCCAAGCTGTTCAGCCTGCAACACCCAGTTGAGTGCACTATCAGTGAGGGTTGCTTTCAGGCGGTCGCCGCCGTGACCATAAACCAGATGGATGTGCTGTGCGCCCAGCCCTTTGGCGGCGTCAATGACATGCTGAACCATCGGTTTGCCTGCCAGCGTATGCAGAACTTTCGGCAGATCGGAATACATACGGGTGCCCTTGCCAGCAGCAAGGATCACCACACTCATCGCACTGTTAGACATAACTATCCTGGGTGAATTTTTACGGGTGAAAGTAAAACGGTTTAGGGGGGAGATTACTACATTTTTCTCAGGCCGAAATTAGGCGAAGAGGCCGATTTGCTACAGCAGACAAAAAAAATGCCAGCCCGAGGGCTGGCATTTCGTGACGCATAAAGCTGGATTACATCGCTTTTTTGGTCAGTTCGATCACGCGCAGTTTAGCAATGGCTTTCGCCAGCTCGGCAGAGGCCTGAGCATAGTCCACGTCGCCGTGGCTGCTGTTCATGTGCTCTTCTGCTTTGCGTTTTGCTTCCAGAGCACGCGCTTCATCCAGATCGGTACCGCGAATCGCGGTATCGGCCAGAACGGTGCTGCTGCCCGGTTGCACTTCCAGCACGCCGCCAGAGAGGTAGATATACTCCTCTTCGCCGTGCTGTTTCACGATACGGATCATTCCAGGCTTAATGGCAGTCAGCAGCGGCGCATGGCCAGGGAAAATCCCCAGTTCACCTTCGCTACCTGACACCTGAATTTTCTGTACCAGACCAGAGAACAACTGCTCCTCTGCGCTGACCACATCCAGGTGATAAGTCATAGCCATAATCTTCCTCCCGGGAAACCGTTATTACAGTTTCTTCGCTTTTTCCACGGCTTCTTCGATGGCACCAACCATGTAGAAGGCCTGCTCTGGCAGGTGGTCAAACCCACCTTCCATGATGCCTTTAAAGCCACGGATAGTGTCTTTCAGGGAAACGTATTTACCCGGTGAACCGGTGAATACTTCCGCAACGAAGAACGGCTGAGACAGGAAGCGCTGAATCTTACGCGCACGTGCCACCAGCAGTTTGTCTTCTTCAGACAGCTCATCCATACCGAGGATGGCGATGATGTCTTTCAGCTCCTGATAACGCTGCAGCAGTGACTGAACGCCACGTGCAACATCATAGTGCTCCTGACCCACAACCAGCGGATCCAGCTGACGGCTGGTAGAATCCAGCGGGTCAACGGCCGGGTAGATACCCAGAGAGGCAATCTGACGGCTCAGCGTAACGGTTGAGTCCAGGTGCGCGAAGGTGGTCGCTGGTGACGGGTCAGTCAGGTCATCCGCAGGAACGTAAACGGCCTGTACGGAGGTGATTGAACCGGTCTTGGTGGAGGTAATACGCTCCTGCAACACACCCATCTCTTCTGCCAGCGTTGGCTGGTAACCTACCGCAGATGGCATACGACCCAGCAGTGCAGAAACTTCTGTACCGGCCAGGGTATAACGGTAGATGTTATCGATGAACAGCAGAACGTCGCGGCCTTCATCACGGAATTTTTCCGCCATGGTCAGACCGGTCAGTGCGACGCGCAGACGGTTACCCGGCGGCTCGTTCATCTGGCCATAGACCAGCGCAACTTTATCGATAACGTTAGAGTCGGTCATTTCGTGGTAGAAGTCGTTACCCTC
The DNA here is from genome assembly GCF_026541045.1 of Pantoea sp. GM_Pan_3. Classification (NCBI taxonomy): domain Bacteria; kingdom Pseudomonadati; phylum Pseudomonadota; class Gammaproteobacteria; order Enterobacterales; family Erwiniaceae; genus Pantoea; species Pantoea sp. GM_Pan_3. The sequence continues at coordinate 210,891 of NZ_JALNVA010000007.1, forward strand.
ACGAGTACGCTCACCCACACCGGCAAACACAGAGTAACCTGAGTGCTCAGCCGCGATGTTACGGATCAGTTCCATCATGTTGACGGTTTTACCCACACCCGCACCACCGAACAGACCGACTTTACCGCCTTTCGCAAACGGACACATCAGGTCGATAACCTTGATGCCGGTTTCCAGCAGTTCCTGCGAGTTAGACTGATCTTCATAAGAAGGTGCCGCGCGGTGAATAGAGGCGATCTCTACTGCGCTGCCATCTTCTTCTTTCAGCTCGCCTTTCATATCGATTGGCTCGCCGAGAACGTTCATGATACGGCCCAGGGTCGCTTTACCGACTGGAACCTGAATCGGTTTCTGCAGGTCGTTGACGTTCAGACCACGCTTCAGGCCGTCAGACGTACCCATTGCAATGGTACGCACAACGCCGCCGCCCAGCTGCTGCTGAACTTCCAGCACCAGACGTGCATCACCATTCATCACCTCGAGGGCGCTGTACACTTGCGGTACCGCGTCCTGAGGGAATTCGACGTCAACAACGGCGCCGATAATCTGGACAATCTTTCCAGTTGCCATCTTGAATCCTCTACCTAATTCCAAACCTGGTTAAACCGCGGAGGCCCCCGAGACGATCTCGGTAAGTTCCTGGGTGATGCTGGCCTGACGAGCTTTGTTGTACACCAACTGCAGCTCTTTGATCAGATTTCCGCCGTTATCGGTTGCGGCTTTCATCGCCACCATACGTGCGGCCTGCTCACTGGCCAGATTTTCCACCACACCCTGATAAACCTGCGATTCGACATAACGACGCAGCAGGGTATCCAGCAGCGCTTTCGGATCGGGTTCGTACAGGTAATCCCAGGTCTTCGCCTTCATCTCTTCTTCACCTTCCGCTGGCGCTAACGGCAGCAGTTGGGTGATGGTCGGAGTCTGAGACATGGTGTTATTGAACTTGTTACTGACGATCATCAGCTTGTCGATGCGGCCTTCATCATAAGCCTGCAACATCACTTTTACCGGGCCAATCAGGTCAGACAGGGCAGGTTTATCGCCCATGCCGCTGACTTGCGCCACGATGTTGCCACCCACAGCACTGAAGAATGACGCCCCTTTTGAACCGATAATCGACAGATCGCTCTGCACGCCTTTATCGGACCAGGACTTCATATCCGCCAGTAATTTTTTGAACAGGTTAATGTTCAAACCACCACAAAGCCCGCGGTCTGTTGAAACGACCAGGTAGCCGACGCGCTTGACGTCGCGCTGTTCCAGGTAAGGGTGCTTGTATTCCAGATTACCCAACGCAAGGTGACCAATCACTTTGCGCATGGTGTCTGCATACGGACGGCTGGCCGCCATGCGTTCCTGCGTTTTACGCATCTTGGAGGCGGCGACCATTTCCATCGCTTTGGTGATTTTCTGCGTGTTTTTCACGCTTCCAATCTTGCTTCGTATCTCTTTTGCGCCGGCCATTAGCTTCTCCTCAAAGCCTTGCGGCCTGCCTTTTCAGACAAGCCGCCAGACATTACCAGGACTGGGTTGCTTTAAACGTATCGATCAGGCCTTTCAGCTTCGCTTCGATATCGTTGTTAAAGTTGCCCGACTGGTTGATTTCAGCCATCAGCTCAGCGTGGTCACGATCGGCGAAGGCCAGCAGTGCAGCTTCAAAGCTACCAATTTTTGCCAGTTCAACGTCGTTCAGGTAGCCACGCTCGGCAGCGAACAGAACCAGACCCTGCTGCGCGACAGACATCGGCGCATACTGTTTCTGCTTCAGCAGCTCGGTCACTTTCTGACCGTGGCTCAGCTGTTTACGGGTTGCATCATCCAGATCAGAAGCGAACTGCGAGAACGCCGCCAGTTCACGATACTGTGCCAGCGCGGTACGGATACCACCGGACAGTTTCTTGATGATCTTGGTCTGTGCAGCACCACCAACACGGGATACCGAAATACCTGGGTTAACCGCCGGACGAATACCGGAGTTGAACAGGTTCGATTCCAGGAAGATCTGACCGTCAGTAATCGAGATTACGTTGGTCGGAACGAACGCAGAAACGTCGCCCGCCTGAGTTTCGATGATCGGCAGTGCAGTCAGTGAACCGGTTTTACCTGTCACCGCGCCATTGGTGAAACGCTCAACATATTCAGCGCTTACGCGTGATGCACGTTCCAGCAGACGAGAGTGGAGATAGAACACGTCGCCAGGGAATGCTTCACGACCTGGTGGACGACGCAGCAGCAGAGAGATCTGACGGTATGCGATAGCCTGCTTGGAGAGGTCATCATAGACGATCAGCGCATCTTCACCGCGGTCACGGAAGTATTCGCCCATCGCACAACCTGCGTACGGAGAGAGATACTGCAGTGCAGCAGATTCAGACGCAGACGCCACAACAACGATGGTGTTCTGCAGTGCGCCATGCTCTTCCAGCTTACGAACCACGTTAGAGATGGTTGAGGCTTTCTGACCAATCGCAACGTAGACACACTTGATGCCTGAGTCGCGCTGGTTGATGATCGCATCGATCGCCATCGCGGTTTTACCGGTCTGACGGTCACCGATGATCAGCTCACGCTGGCCACGGCCGATTGGAATCATCGCATCGACCGACTTATAACCGGTCTGAACCGGCTGGTCGACTGACTGACGATCGATAACACCAGGAGCAATCACTTCAACCGGTGAGAAACCGTCGTTGTCGATTGCGCCTTTACCGTCGATAGGAGCACCCAGGGTGTTCACGACGCGGCCCAGCAGGCCACGGCCTACCGGTACTTCAAGAATACGGCCAGTACACTTAACCTTCATGCCTTCGGCGAGGTCAGCGTAAGGACCCATCACCACAGCACCAACCGAGTCACGCTCGAGGTTCAGGGCGATAGCGTAACGGTTACCCGGCAGGGCAATCATCTCACCCTGCATGACATCGGCCAGGCCGTGTACGCGGATGATACCGTCACTTACAGAAACAATCGTACCTTCGTTGTGAGCTTCGCTCACGACATTGAACTGAGCAATGCGCTGCTTGATCAGTTCGCTGATTTCGGTGGAATTCAGTTGCATATGCTCCAGTCCCCTTAAGACTGCAAGACGTCAGCCAGACGGTCAAGACGGCCGCGTACGCTGCCATCAATAACCAGATCACCCGCACGGATGATCACGCCTGCCATCACAGACTTATCAATTTTGCAATTCAGCTTAACTTTGCGTGACAGACGTTTTTCCATCGCGGCGCTGATTTTATTCAGCTGGTCGTCACTCAGCGTACTGGCGGAGATAACATCAACTTCAGCGGTGGCTTCATGAGCGTCACGCAGTTCGATGTATTGGGCCAGTACAGCCGGAAGCGCTGTCAAACGTCCGTTTTCCGCCATCACCTTAATCAGGTTCTGCGCGGGTTCATCCAGTTGATCACCACAGACTGCGTTAAACGACGCTGCCAGCGCTTCCGGTGCTAACGCACCAGAGAGAAGATCAGCCATCTGTTCATTGCGAGCCACTTCTGCGGCGAACGCCAGCATCTGTTGCCAGCGTTCAATACTTTGATGCTCAACAGCAAAGTCAAAAGCTGCTTTGGCGTAGGGGCGAGCTACAGTAATCAGATCAGACATCAGCCCCTCCCTCCTTACAGTTCAGCGACCAGTTTATCAACGATGTCGCTGTTAGCAGCTTCATCCACGGAGCGTTCGATGATCTTCTCGGCGCCAGCCATAGCCAGCAACGCGACTTGCTTACGCAGTTCTTCACGTGCACGTTTACGTTCAGCGTCAATTTCCGCCTGCGCTTGTGCCACGATACGATTACGTTCGTTTTCAGCTTCGGTTTTGGCTTCGTCCAGAATCTGCGTGCGACGCTTGTTCGCCTGCTCGATAATGACCTGAGCGTCTTCTTTGGCTTTTTTCAGCTGGTCGGTCGCATTAGCCTGCGCGAGATCCAAATCTTTCTTCGCACGTTCAGCAGAAGCAAGGCCTTCAGCAATTTCTTTCTGGCGCTTTTCGATGGCAGCCATAATCGGCGGCCATACGTACTTCATGCAGAACGCGACAAACAGGATGAACGCGATAGCCTGGCCGAGGATTGTTGCATTAATGTTCACAGCACAATGCCTCTAGATTGAGTATTTAACTTTTCTGCCGTTATCAGCGATAAGCGGCAGAATCCGTTCACCCCTGCACATTGTGCGCTGAGTGAACACAGGGCTTTAGGCGACAGCAAACATCACGTACAGACCCAGACCAACAGCGATCATCGGGATTGCATCCACCAGACCCATTACAACAAAGAACTGCGTACGCAGCAGAGGAATCAGGTCAGGCTGACGAGCAGCGCCTTCCAGGAATTTTCCTCCGAGGATGCCGATACCGATCGCAGCACCGATTGCCGCCAGGCCCATCATCACAGCGGCAGCCATGTACAGCAGATCCATATTCAGGTTTTCCATGACAGTCTCCAGTTTGTTTCAGTTAAATGCTCCCTTCATCTTCCGGGCTTCAGCGGCGTGCGCTGCCACCCGGAATCAGGAGGGAAAGTAGTGTTGAGAAAAAAATCAATGCTCTTCAGATGCCATCGACAGATAGACGATCGTGAGGACCATGAAAATGAAAGCCTGTAGCGAAATGATCAGGATGTGGAAAATGGCCCACGGCACATTCAGCACCCACTGTGACCACCACGGCAACAGACCGGCAATAAGGATAAAGATCAGTTCACCCGCATACATGTTACCGAACAGTCGTAAACCCAGTGAAACAGGCTTAGACAGCAGGCTTACACCTTCCAGAATCAGGTTGATCGGGATGAAGATCGGGTGGTTAAAAGGCTGCAGCGTCAGCTCTTTCGTGAAGCCGCCAATGCCTTTCATTTTGACGCTGTAGAACAGAATCAAAATAAATACGCCCAACGCCATAGAGAGCGTGATGTTCACGTCTGCAGACGGTACGACGCGCAGCGCCGGTAACCCCAATACGTGCTCGCCGATATAAGGCAGCAGGTCGATTGGCAGCAGATCCATGAAGTTCATCAGGAAGACCCAGACAAAGATTGTCAGAGCCAGCGGGGCGATAAGTTTACTCTTACCGTGATACATGTCGCGCACGTTACTATCAACGAAGCCGACAACCAGTTCGATAGCCGCCTGCATTTTCCCTGGCACACCGCTGGTGACAGACTTCGCCACGCTACGGAACAACACCAGGAAGATAACTCCCAGCACCAGAGAGAAAAACATGGAATCGATATTTAATACCCAGAACGTCGCGGGAGCGTCGTGCGGATTCACTAACTCGAAGGTACGCAGGTCCAACTGAAGATGAGTCAGGTGGTGACCAATGTACTCTTGCGGAGTAGAGATTTCTCCTGCAGCCATGATGCCTCTTACCCTTTGTTGTTAATTACCGCCGGTGCCAGCATGTGTACCACCAGCACCGATAACCAGGTTATTCCGACCGGCCAGAAGACCGCGCCGAATAGACCCAACGCCACAATGAGCAAAATGATGGTCGCAAACACTTTGGCTATTTCACCTAAAGCGAAGCTCCACGCGACTCGCCCCGAAGCGGGGGATTGCCCCTGCAGGCGCCAGGCTAAAAACAAAAACAATACGTTTGGCAGCCAGGCTGCCGCTCCGCCAGCAAGAGCAGAGACACCCCACGTGACATCTTTAACAGCAAAGAGTGCGCCGATGATGACTATCGTCACCAGCTGAATCATCAGCACCGTTCGGGCGAATTTCACACTGTAAAGAGACACTGACATGACGCTGATACTCTCCTGCCCCATCAGGGGTATGTCGCGTGTCGTATAAGACTGCCTTTGCGCAGTTGAGTCAAGCAGCAAAAGCCGTGCAAATTATACGGGCCGCACCTGCGATTTCAATCGGTAAGTAGCGAAAAGGTGAACAATTATTTAAATTTCTTTCCGGAGGGCTATTTTTCCAAAGATTACCCTGCCGGAATTCATCTGAATCGGACTGAAAATTCACTGGCGTCTTGCTTTTAAAGCGTGCTTTAGATCACATAATAAGCACCTGCGCCAGAATGAGTTTTATCGGGGTGCTATTTCAGCGCCCGGCCCACAGCGGTTAAACCTATTTTAATCAGCCACTTAAAATTAGATCGTTGTAGCGGAAAGCGTAATTTCCCGGAAAACAGGCTATTGACATCGAACTGTGCCTGAGAATCGTGAAACTGATATTACGCACGGCAGGTTATTACCGCGATATATTTTCTGACGTGACTATTTTTATTCCGCTACCCGGCTATACAAGTGATATTTCTGATAACCAAATGTGAATTAAAGGTTAAATGTAACAGAGCTTTTCGGATAATTTCCATCGGCCTTTTTAACCTTCTTACCGCGCGCGTTTAATCAAAAACTTTTATCACACCGATCTCGTCTGCGTTTTTTTTAATCAGTCGCCTCAAAGGGCCTGAAGCTGAAACGCGCCAAGACCCTGCTGACGATAAGGCTACTGGTGACGCAGAATGACCAGGTGGCGGTCACCGTCCAGCTGAGGCACCTGCAGTCTGATGACGGAATCCACCCCAAAGCCCGCCGGTAAAGCGGCAATTTCATCGTCTGGTCGCACCCCTTTCAGCGCAAAGAAGCGCCCTTCCCTTCCCGGCAGATGATGACACCAGGTCACCATATCGGTCAGGGAGGCAAAAGCACGGCTGATCACCCCGTCGAACGGAGGTTCCGCCGGGAAGGTCTCTACCCGGCTCTGGACCGGCGTGATGTTAGTAAGTCCTAACTCATGCTGAACCTGACGCAGGAACCGGACCCGCTTGCCCAGACTGTCGAGCAGCGTAAAGTGCGCATCCGGCATGACGATAGCCAGCGGAATGCCTGGCAGACCCGGTCCGGTGCCAACATCAATAAAGCGTGCGCCCTGAAGATGCGGCGCCACCACGATACTGTCGAGGATATGACGCACCAGCATCTGCTGCGGATCGCGGACGGAGGTCAGGTTGTAGGCTTTGTTCCACTTATCCAGCAGGCCGACATAGGCAACCAGCTGCTGTTTTTGTTGATCGGAGAGGGAAATACCGGCTGCATTGAGCAGCGACGTGAGTGTGTTAATCACAGCATAAGTCCATTCAGCGGGGGCGAGTCTCCTCGCCCCGTTTAAGATCAGGCGCTTTTGCGCAGCAGACCCTGTTTTTTCAGGTAAATAAGCAGAATCGAGATGGCCGCCGGAGTAATACCGGAAATGCGCGTCGCCTGCCCGATCGACGTCGGCTTGTGATCGTTCAGCTTGGCGATCACCTCATTGGAGAGTCCATTCACCTGGCGATAGTCGAGCTCAACCGGCAGCAGCGTGTTCTCATTACGCAACTGACGATCGATCTCTTCCTGCTGACGCGCGATGTAGCCTTCATACTTCACCTGAATCTCAACCTGCTCAGCGGCCTGCTCATCAGCCAGTGCCGGGCCGAAGGCCTCCAGCGCCATCAGCTTCAGATAGGTCATCTCTGGACGACGCAGCAGATCTTCACCACTCGCTTCTTTGGTCAGCGGTGCGCTGAGCACCGTATTGACGTCGGAAACGTGTTCGGATTTTGGATGAACCCAGATATCGCGCAGACGCTGACGCTCCTGCTCAATCGCTTCCAGCTTCTGATTGAAGCGCGCCCAGCGTGCATCATCAACCAGACCCAGTTCACGGCCGGTTTCGGTCAGACGCAGATCGGCATTGTCTTCGCGCAGCATCAGACGGTATTCGGCACGCGAGGTGAACATCCGGTACGGCTCTTTGGTGCCGAGCGTACAGAGGTCATCAACCAGCACGCCCAGATAAGCCTGATCGCGACGCGGTGCCCAGCCTTCTTTGTCAGCAGACTGACGCGCGGCGTTCAGACCGGCCAGCATCCCCTGCGCAGCGGCTTCTTCATAACCGGTTGTGCCGTTGATCTGTCCGGCAAAGAAGAGGCCGTCGATAAACTTACTCTCCAGCGTCGGTTTGAGATCGCGCGGATCGAAGAAGTCATACTCGATGGCATAACCCGGACGCACGATCTTCGCATTCTCCATCCCCTTCATTGAGCGGACGATCTGCATCTGCACGTCAAACGGCAGACTGGTAGAGATACCGTTCGGGTAGATCTCATTACTGGTCAGCCCTTCCGGCTCCAGGAAGATCTGATGCGAGTTACGATCGGCAAAGCGCATGACTTTGTCTTCGATCGACGGGCAGTAGCGCGGGCCGATCCCTTCGATGATCCCGGCGTACATCGGGCTGCGATCCAGGTTTTCGCGGATCACGTTGTGGGTTTTCTCATTGGTATGAGTGATCCAGCACGGCACCTGCTGCGGATGCTGAGCGGCACTGCCCATAAACGAGAAGACCGGCATCGGGTTATCCCCATGCTGCGGGCTCAGCACTGAAAAATCGATGGTGCGAGCGTCAATGCGCGGCGGCGTGCCGGTTTTGAGGCGGTTTACCCGCAGCGGCAGCGCGCGGAGTCGTTTTGCCAGCGGAATGGACGGGGGATCACCTGCGCGACCGCCACTGTAGTTGTCCAGACCGATATGAATTTTTCCGTCCAGGAAGGTTCCGACGGTCAGTACCACGGTTTTCGCGCGGAACTTCAGTCCCATCTGAGTCACGGCACCCACCACACGATCGTTTTCAACGATAAGATCGTCGACCGCCTGCTGGAAGATCATCAGGTTGGGCTGGTTCTCCAGAGCAGTGCGCACCGCCTGGCGATAGAGCACGCGATCGGCCTGAGCACGGGTGGCCCGCACCGCCGGCCCTTTGCTGGCGTTTAGTATCCTAAACTGGATACCGGCCTGGTCGATCGCATGGGCCATTAGACCCCCCAGGGCATCCACTTCCTTCACCAAATGTCCTTTGCCAATGCCACCGATCGCCGGGTTGCAGGACATTTGTCCAAGCGTATCAATGTTATGGGTGAGTAACAGGGTTTGCTGACCCATTCGGGCTGCCGCCATTGCGGCTTCGGTGCCCGCATGACCACCACCAATTACGATGACGTCAAAAGGATCCTGATAAAACATGAAGTGGTACCTCGGTTGATGAACGTGCAGGATCGTCGTCCTGGGGCGTGGATTCTACTCAAATTCCGTCTGGGGTGAAAGCCGCGGGATCGTCCGGTTTTAAAAGAAAGGATCTTAGATCTGTATATGATCTTTCTGTTAGATCTCTTATTAGGATCCCGGCCTCCTGTGGATATGTGCCAGAAGCATTGCATAAACAACAGGATGGGCAGGATCACTAGCTGTGAGTGATCGGTGATCCTGATCCGTATAAGCTGGGATCAAAACCTTAGGTTATACACAGCTCAAAAAACATGCATCGGTTGTTCTTTGGATAACTACCGGTTATACGCAGTAAAAGAGGGTAGTTATCCACAAAATAAACGAGCGGAAAAGGATAAAATCAGCATCTTCCACTGGGGATCGTCACTATTTCGCGATCCCCGTCCACGATTCAGATCGCGTTTTTCCACGTTTCCAGCCAGGCCTCTGCCGGATCTTCAGGGATCTCATGCTCCAGCACGTCAATCTCCAGACGATCGCCTATCCGCTGCGCCCCCTGTGCGGTCAGCAGCGCATCAATCTGGCGGATCGCGCCGCAAAAGAGATCGTACTCATGGTTGCCGAGTCCGACAGCGCCAAAGCGAACCTGAGAAAGATCGGGCTGGCTGTCGCGGATGGCTTCAGCGAGTGGCAGCAGATTGTCAGGGATATCGCCGGCACCATGCGTTGAGCAGACCACCAGCCAGATACCGGTCTGCGGCACCTCATCCAGCGCCGGGCCATGCAGCAGCTGCGTGGAGAAGCCTGCGTCCTGTAATTTTTCTTCCAGATGTTCAGCCACATACTCGGCGCTTCCCAGAGTACTGCCACTGATTAAGGTAATATCGGCCATCTTGCTCTCCCGGACAGTAAGGCGAGCATTGTACGCTGTGATCAAGCGGTGATCCACCTGTGGACAACAGGGTTAATGGATCGGGAAAGGCGAACGCAGCCGTTGCCAGCCGCCACATTCGTCAGGGATAAGATTATGCACAGGGAAAGGAACGATCAGGGCTTGATGGTACGCATGATCGGGTTTTGCAGCGAGATCAGGGTTTCGGTTGACTGAATTTCATCAATGGTCTGGATCTTGTTGATCAGCACCTGCTGCAGGGCATCGATTGACCGGCACATCACCTTAATAAAGATGCTGTAGTGACCGGTGGTGTACCAGGCTTCAACCACCTCATCCAGCGCATCCAGTTTGCTCAGCGCCGCCGGATAGTCACGCGCGCTCTTCAGGATAATGCCGATAAAGCAGCAGACATCAAACCCCAGCTGGCGCGGATCGATATCCACCCGCGTGCCCAGGATAATACCCGCCTGCTTCATCTTCTCTACGCGCACATGAATGGTGCCGGGACTGACATTAAACTGCTTTGCCAGCTCGGCGTAAGCGGTGCGCGCATTCTCCAGCAGGGCATTCAGAATGCCGCGATCCAGGTTGTCGAGCTGCAGATGTTCGGCCATGGCCATCCTCGTTGTGGGTCTGCTTAAGTGAACAAGGGTGAATGTGCAGCAAAATAGTGGTTCAGGCAACTCCCGGCAGCGACGGGCGCCGCTGCCGGGTTGCTTAGCGTTTGCGCCAGACGGTGACCTGCGCCAGCGTATGCTGGAACTTGCGGGCCGTTTCGCGGATCACGAACGGCACATCCTGCGGTTCATCGATCAGCTCGAAGTCGGCGGCCAGCAGCCGTTGCAGCGCCTGCAGGGTCGTCAGGGCCTCTCCGTTTTCCCGCACGCCGCCCAGCCAGTTCTCTTTCGGCGTGAAATCTTCCAGCCAGGTGTAAGGCGATGAGAGCAGCAGAATGCCGCCCGGACGCAGCATCGGCGTCACATCCTGCAGGAAGCGCGCGGGCTGACGCAGACGATCGATCAGATTGGAGGCAAGCACCAGATCGTAACCGGCCGGTTGCGGCTTCAGGTTGCAGGCGTCCCCCTGCACAAAGCGGATTCGCTGCGCCAGATCGCTCTCCAGATCGAAATCTTTCAGGCGAACCTGACGATACTCGACCAGATCGCCCTCCTGAGGCAGGAGATAGCGGAAATCTTCACCGCTGGTCAGCTGCAGCGCCACATCGATGAAGCGCGCCGAGTAGTCCATGCCGGTGACGCGTTCGAAGTGGCGGGCCAGTTCGAAACTGGCGCGTCCGGTCGCGCAGCCGATATCCAGGGCGTCACCCCGGGCGCGGGTGTAATTCAGCGCCAGCTTCACCAGGCTTTCGGCATAGTTTTCCACACCGAAATAGCGCGGGCCATACTGGAAGTCGAGATACTGCGACACCATGGCGTCAGACTCATACGGATTCAGCGCCATGCTCTCCCTGTGCCCGGACACCACATAGCGGAAACCGGCATGCTGGAAGAAGTGGCGGCGAAACGCATAGCGTGCCGATTTCAGGGCTTCATTGCCGGTGGATATCCAGCTGCCCCCTTTGATCAGCGAGTGCTTGCCATCGAACGTCGGCGTCGAGAAATCGTCGTAAAGCGGATGGACCCGGAAGCCTTCGAAGCCGTTAATTGGCGTGGTGGTCCACTGCCAGACGTTGCCGACGATATCGAAGAAGTCGCCCTGGGCGAACATATCGACCGGTGACGAGGAGGCCCAGTAAGCCAGGTTAATGTTGCCCGGTGCCTGCTCCCAGTGCGGCTGGTCGCCGGCAACCTGTTCGCGCAGCTGAGTCCACTCCGCTTCGCAGGGAAGCTGAATTGCCAGCCCCGTCTGATCTGCTTTCCAGCGACAGAAGGCGGCGGCTTCCAGCTGATTGACCTCGGCAGGCCAGTCCCAGGGCATCGCCACCTCTTTACACATCAGACGCAGTTTCAGCTGATCGGGCATCGCAGGTGTGCCAACCCAGAAGGTGGGCATCTCTGCTTTGGCAAACTGACACCAGCCCCAGCCTTCATCATCCCACCAGCGACGATCCTGATATCCTCCCGCCTCGACGAAGGCCATAAATTCTGCGTTGCTGACCAGCATTTTGCTCGCCTGGAACGGCTGCAGCGTAATCTGCTGGCGGCCATACTCATTATCCCAGCCGTAGGTGTCGTCAGTTTTACCCAGCGTGACCGTGCCGCCGGGCATCGGCAGCAGGGCGTTGGCCGGAACAGCCTGACGCTGGTGGCGCGCCAGCGGACAGATGGGCCATGCGGACTGCGGCTTAACCCACTCAATCGGAAGCTGGCGGATCAACACGCTGGAGGTTTCCAGATGGATGCGCTCATGCTCGATGCCCATCAGGATCACCCAGGCCGGACTTTCCCAGTCGATCGGCAGAGTGAGCGGCATGGTCTGGATGAGATCGCTGACCAGGGCTTTCACGCGTCCCCGGTATTCACGCACTTCATCGACGGTGGGCCAGTCGTAGTGACTGTCGTTGAGATCGTCCCAGCTCATCTCATCCACCCCAATCGCCATCATCGCTTCGATGCGATCGTTCAGACGCGCGTCGATGAGACGTCCGGCCATCAGCTTATTAATGTAGAAGGTCGCCGTGTGACCGAAATAGAAAATCAGGGGGTGGCGCAGCGGAATGGCTTTGGTGAACCAGGCCTGCGGATCCGCCAGACAGGTAAACAGACTCTCATACTGGTCCCAGGTCTGATGGAAATAGGCCAGCAAATCGGCACGTTTTTGTTCGCTATTCTGGCCGGAGAGCAATAACGTCCGCGTAGGTGCAGGCAGATCGCGGTGGGGTTGAGCAAGCGTCACAGGAAGCTCCAGATTGCTGAGTAAGTGAAACGGTAAACTATAGCAAAGAAGCTTTTCTGCCAGATGACTTAACGGCGCCAGTGACGCAGAAGACGGCTTTTCATGCCGGTATCGAAACGCCAGATATGGTCGAAGATGCGCAGAATACCGGGTTTCCCGTGGGCCGACATGGCCACCGCGTGAAAACGTTGCTGATTGTGTCGCTGGCGCTGTTTTATCGCCCCGATCACCTCTTCCGGCAGACGCTGGGCGATGAAATCGGAGACGATGACCGCATCCGCTTCCTGCCACAGTGCGCCCTCCATCCGGTTCACCACCGAGGAGAGGCAGGCGGCCAGATCGGTGCCGCCACGAAAGCGCTGGCTGAGAAAGCGAATCGCCTGTTCCAGCCCATCTTCCCCGGTCAGCTCGTAGCCGATGACTTCATGGGCAAACAGCATGATGTAGCAGCGACGCCGGTCGGCCAGCGCGACTTTCAGCAGCGCCAGACAAAACGCTTTTGCGCAGCGCTCGTTGAAGCCCCCCATGGAGCCGGAGGTATCTACGCAGACGATAAACGGCCCGCGGGGCTGCTCCTCATGCTGCTGATGGCTGGCCGGCCGCATCGTCACTTTTTCGTGCCAGGCCTCGCCCTGCAGTCGGTAAGTCAGCAGCCGTTTCTCAACCAGGCGCCGGTAAAACTCCAGCTCCAGTTCGCTGATGCTCAGCGCGGCTAACTCCGGCGGCAGCAGACGCAGTACGTCATCGCTCTGATGAATGCCGCTCACCTCTTCCGGCACGGACGCGGGCTCCTGCACCAGATGGTGAAAGGCCTCCATCGGGGCATCCTGTGACGGCACCGATTTAGCCTCCCGACTGCGGCCCAGCTGCTGTGCCAGCTTCAGCAGCTCCGGTTGCTGCGCGAGAAAATCACCATATTGCAGCATCAGCTGATAGTCGCCGGGCTGCAGTGACGCTTTGCTCATGTCCCATAACCGGCCTGCCGCCGCTTCATCATCGTCGCCCAGGATCGGGGCCAGCTGACCGCTCAGCGCCATGCGCTGCTGCAGTTCCGCCAGCAGGCGTTCGCGCTGCTGCTCCAGCAGCTGCTGATTCAGTGTCAGGGTCTGTAAGGTCAGACTCAGCCGCCAGCGCTGCAGAAAAAGCTGGTGCTGCGCGCTGCTGAGATGGTGGATATCGGTGTGCTGCAACAGCCGGTTCGCTTCATCCAGGAAGGGCGAAGGCAGGCTTTGCAGCGCCTGAAGCGTCGCATCCAGCTGGTGGATGAATTCACGATCGCTGAGGAGCTGAACCCGCTGAAAGAGCTGAAATTCCTCTGCCAGCGTGGCCGGAACCGGGGTGGCTTTGAGTTCCGCGTTGATCTCGGCCCGCCAGCGCGGCACATCGCGTAGCAGCGCTTTTTTCAGCCCGGGAAACTTTTCAAAAAACAGCGCAAGCTGTGGGGAGGCCAGCAGGGCGACGATCAGCTCTTCAATCAGTTCGGTCTCCCCCACCGAGAGCAGGGTGCTGAGCGTCTCCACGGAGATCATTTACGCGCCTGTTTCAGCTGCTCTGCCACATCCTGCAGGCTGGTTTCGACCCGCGCCAGCCAGTCGTCGCTGATAAACAGGCAGCGCTGATGCTGACTGAAGAGATGCCGCTGGGTGCGCAGTTCACTCTCCAGTGCATCCAGCGCCTCGGTAATCTCACCGGGCAGCGGCTCGCTGTTGCTGACGCCGGGCAGGGTCAGCCGCGATGCCTGCAGACTGACATCGCGGATCGCCAGGCAGTGCTGCGCATCCACCTGAAGATCCAGGCTCTGAGCAAAACCGATGCCGTTGAGCTTGCCGCGCACCTCGCCCCCTTTCTGCAGCCACTGGTTCAGCGCATCACGCGCGATCACCAGGTGGGTAACCTGCATATCGTGCAGCATCAGCGGCTTTTGCAGCATCAGCGTCAGCTGCTCGTCGGTGAGGCTTTCGGGCATATCGTAGTGCGGCTTGCGGCTGAACATGCCGCTGTGCTTCTCCAGCGTGATGGCCTGCGCCACGCTCTGCTGTTGCTGCAGCGCCAGACGACGGGCTTTGATCTGATGCAGTTTCAGCAGCATCGGCTGCTGCTGCCAGGCGTGCTGTGTCATCAGCTGGTCGATTTCGCGTTCCAGCAGCTGCATGGACGCCACGTCGTGCCAGAGGCAATCTTTCAGCAGGATCAGGTCTATCGGCGCAATCGCGCTGCGTCCGCTGTAAAAGGCGCTGGCCTGTAACAGGTGGATGGCTTTTTTCCAGCGACGATCGGAAATGTAAGGGGCGGCAGGCTGGCTCTCCAGCTGCTGACGCAGCTGATAGATCAGCTCGAAAACGGCATCCGGCAGGCCCACCTGGCTGATGCTGAGCTGCCACTGCGCATACTCCTCATCGCTGATGCGCAGAGATTCTGCCACCGGATTGGCGTGTTCATCCTGCTGGTGAGTCAGCATGCTGCGGAAGTTCTGCTTCTCATGCACGTTATCCAGCCACAGGCGGATCAGCATCCGGTCATAGAGCGCCTCGAGACCGCTGTCCACTTCCGGGAGTTCATTGGAGGCGGTGACCAGCAGACGCATCGGGATGGTCTCTTCGCTGTCGCCATTGCGGAAGCGGCGTTCGTTGATGGCGGTCAGCAGGGTATTCAGAATCGCCGGGCCGGCTTTCCAGATCTCATCCAGAAACACAATCTCTGCGTCGGGCAGATACCCTTTAGTGAGGCGCTGATAGCGCCCTTCATCCTTCAGCGCCTGAATAGAGAGCGGGCCAAACACCTCTTCCGGCGTCGAGAAACGGGTCATCAGATATTCAAAGGCGCGGGCGTGCTGAAAGGCATATTTGAGGCGGCGTGCTATCAGGCTCTTGGCGATGCCGGGCGGGCCCAGCAGGAACACGCTTTCACCGCTCAGCGCCGCCAGCAGGCAAAGGCGAATGGCATGATGCCGCTCATACAATCCTTTTTCTAACGCATTGCTCAGGCGAGAAATTCTTTCTGCCAAAAGATGGGGTTGAGCCATAATCACTTCAATGTCCTTACGATCGACGGGCCGCCGCGCTTAAGCAAGCGCCTTACTCTATAGATCATCATGCGTGAAAGCGTTGATAGCTGTCAGCTTTTTTGTATCAGAAGGTTTGCCTGCTATCACGCGGTATCCACTGACATTTTACCGCCTGAAGCGCCCCCGTTATCCGGCGAGCAAGGCGAAGCGGGTATAGGAATTTTCACCAATACGTGCATACTGTGCGCTTTTTGATGGCCTGAGCGAGGGGTGTTTGCGCCTCTCAGACTCCAACAAAAGATAACTCTATGAGCTCAGATAATAAGCAGTCCCTTCCCGGATTAACGCTGGCCGCGATTGGTGTTGTTTACGGGGATATCGGCACCAGTCCGCTCTACACCCTGCGTGAATGTCTCTCCGGACAGTTTGGTTTCGGCGTTGAACGGGAAGCGGTGTTTGGCTTTCTGTCGCTGATTTTCTGGCTGCTGGTGCTGGTGGTCTCACTCAAATATATCAGTTATGTGATGCGCGCCGACAACGCCGGAGAGGGCGGTATTCTGACCCTGATGTCGCTGGCGGGCCGCCACACTGGTGCGCGCGCCACGGCGGTGCTGGTGATCATGGGACTGATTGGCGGCAGCTTCTTCTACGGGGAGGTGGTGATCACTCCGGCCATTTCGGTGATGTCCGCGATTGAGGGCCTGGAGATTGCCGCGCCGTCACTGGATCCTTTTATTGTGCCGATGTCGATTGCGGTACTGACGCTGCTGTTTGTGATTCAGAAACATGGCACCGGTATGGTGGGCAAACTGTTCGCGCCCGTGATGCTGATCTGGTTCCTGGTGCTGGCGGTTCTGGGGGCCTGCGGCATCATGAAAAACCCGGAAGTGCTGCACGCACTCAATCCTGCCTATGCCATTGAGTTCTTCCTGCACTACAAGTCGGTCTCGTTCTTCGCGCTGGGCGCCGTCGTGCTGGCGATTACCGGCGTGGAGGCACTCTATGCGGATATGGGCCACTTCGGCAAAGTGCCGATCCGGCTGGCCTGGTTCTCGGTGGTGCTGCCGTCGCTGGTGCTGAACTATTTTGGTCAGGGCGCGCTGCTGCTCAGCGATCCGAAAGCGATTAAAAACCCCTTCTTCCTGCTGGCCCCGGACTGGGCGCTGATCCCGATGCTGATTCTGGCGACGCTGGCCACCGTTATCGCCTCACAGGCGGTTATCTCTGGCGTCTTCTCGCTGACGCGTCAGGCGGTGCGACTGGGCTATCTGCCTGGGATGCGTATCATCCACACCTCTGAGCGCGAGTCGGGTCAGATCTATATTCCGGCCATCAACTGGGTGCTCTATTTCGCCGTGCTGATTGTGATTATCAGCTTTGAGCATTCGAGTAACCTGGCGGCGGCCTACGGTATCGCCGTGACCGGCACCATGGTCCTGACCTCGATCCTCGTCTGCACCGTGGCCATTAAAAACTGGCACTGGCAAAAGCTGGCCGTCGGCCTCATCCTGGTGCTGCTGCTCTTTATCGACGTGCCGCTGTTTACCGCCAACCTGGTGAAAATCTTCTCCGGTGGCTGGCTGCCACTCTGCCTCGGTCTGGTGATGTTTATCATTATGACGACGTGGAAAAGCGAGCGTTTCCGCCTGCTGCGTCGCATGCATGAGCACGGTAACTCCCTGGAGGCGATGATCGCCTCGCTGGAGAAATCGCCGCCGGTTCGCGTGCCGGGCACCGCGGTCTATATGTCGCGTGCGCTGAATGTGATTCCGTTCGCCATGCTGCATAACCTCAAGCACAACAAGGTATTGCATGAGCGCGTGGTGCTGCTGACGCTGAGAACGGAAGATGCGCCCTACGTTCACAACGTGCGGCGTGTGACGATTGAGCAGCTCTCACCGACCTTCTGGCGGGTGGTCGCCAGTTACGGCTGGCGTGAAACGCCTAACGTTGAGGAGATTTTCCATCGCTGCGGGCTGGAAGGGCTGAACTGCCGCATGATGGAGACGTCGTTCTTTATGTCGCACGAGTCGCTGATCATCGGCAAACGCCCCTGGTATCTGCGCCTGCGCGGCAAACTCTTCCTGGCGCTGCAGCGCAACGCACTGCGCGCACCCGACCAGTTCGAGATCCCGCCAAACCGGGTTATCGAGCTGGGCACCCAGGTCGAGATTTGACGGGTCGCGCCCGCCTTACGGGGTGGGCGCAGACCAGCGCAGCGTGACGCACAGGCCGCTGCCGGGACGCTGGCTGAAGCTCACCTGCATCCCGTGCAGCTGGGCAATATTACGCACAATCGAGAGTCCCAGTCCGCTGCCACTCTTCTCCTGACCGGGCGGTCGCCAGAAACGTTCACCAAGACGCTGGCGGTCGGCTTCACTCAATCCCTCGCCGTTATCCTCCACCGCCAGGCTGTTCGCCTGTAACCGCACATCAACTTCACTGCCTGCTGGCGTATAACGAATGGCGTTATCCAGCAGATTACGCACCAGCAGTGACAGCAGCAGCGCATGCCCCTGAATCTGCGGATCGGCGTCGGCATGCAGCCGCAGCGTCACGCCCGCTTTATCCGCCAGCGGCAGCTGGGCGGCCAGCGTCTCCTGAACCGTGCGCTTCAGCGCCACCGGCCCGAAGGCACTGCGCGCATCGTCAGCTTCCACCCGCGAGAGCGTCAGCAGCTGATCCACCAGCCGCGTGGCGCGCAGGATCCCGGCATCCAGCTGCTGCAGCGCATGGGTGCGCATCACCTCATCATCCGCCGTCAGCTGAATGACCTCACTTTGCACCTGCAGTGCAGCCAGCGGACTGCGCAGCTCGTGCGCCGCATCGGCGGTAAAGCGCCGTTCGCGCTGCATCATGGCACTGATGCGGCGGAAGAGGCCATTCAGCGCCACCATCAGCGGCTGGACCTCTTTCGGCACCCGCCCGGCCTGCAGCGGCGTATCATCATCGGGCGCGCGCTGCGCCAGCTGCTTCGCCAGCCTCTTCAGCGGGCGCAGTTCAGACCAGACCAGCCCCATCAGCAGCAGCAACATAAACGGCAGCGCGATCAACCAGGGCAGCACGCTCGCTTTCATCACGTCCTGCGTCATGTCATCCCGGTATTCCAGCTCCTGGCCGACCACCACACGAAACTGCTTGTCGGGAGTGGTGAGCCAGACAAACCGCCAGCGGTCATCATCATTCGTGAGCTGACCTTCATGGAATCCCTGAGACGCTGCATCGAACGGCAGATAGCGACCATTATCTCCATCGTTCATCACCTGCCTGCCGTCATGCGTGAAGACGGCAAACGCCAGGGCGTCGTCATCCTGTTCGCCGCGATGGTGGCGCAGGATCGCTTTGGTTTTTGGCAGCGTGGTGTTCTCCAGCGTCGAAAAATCCAGTGTCAGCAGACGCTTTGCCAGCAGCATCTGCTGGGTATCGAAGAGTTCATCCAGGGTTTCACGCGTCTGATGCCAGGCACTGAGGCTGGCGCTGACCCAGCAGAGAGCGACCAGCAGTACAAAACCGATGCCAAGCCGCAGAAACAGGCTCATTGATCGCATTCGGCGGCCCCCAGGGTATAGCCGACGCCGTGCAGCGTGCGGATGAACTGACTGCCCAGCTTTTTACGCAGATGATGGATATGCACCTCCACCGCATTGCTGGAGACATCGGCATCCCAGCTGTAGAGTTTCTCCTCCAGCTGGCTGCGCGTCAGCACCCGGCCGGGGTTTCGCATAAACAGCTCCAGCAGCGCCAGCTCCCGGCTTTTCAGCGCAATGGTTTCCCCCTCACGCATCACGCTGTGACCGCCGGGGATCAGCACCACATTGCCGTGACGAAGTTCAGGCTGAAGCTGGCCGTGCCGGCGGCGAATCAACGCCTGCAGGCGCGCGGCCACCTCGGTCAGGGCAAAAGGTTTACACAGATAGTCATCGGCGCCCTGCTGCAGCCCTTCGACCCGCTGGTCGAGTGCATCGCGCGCGGTCAGGATTAACACCGGAACATCTTTGCCCTGCTGCCGCCACTGTCGCAGAATATCGAGCCCGTCGCGTTCGGGCAGAGAGAGATCCAGAATCACCGCATCCCAGGGGGCCGCGTCCAGCGCGTTAAAGCCCGCCTCACCGGAGGTAAACCAGTCAACGCTGAAGCCCAGCCTGCTCAGCCCTGCCTTAATACCGTCACCAATTAAGCGATCGTCTTCAATCAGTAAAATACGCATGATGTCTCCCTGTTCCGATAGCGTTTTATACGAAGCCCCCTCCTGCTTGTACAGCTGATTCCGGCAAATATCGTCTATTTTTAATGCTTAAGAAGCTGTTAAGAACTCTGTGGTCAACTGGGCCTGTTCCACCCGGACCGACCACTAAAAAAGGGGTACACCATGAAAAAGCACGCTGCTATTCTGACCGTCGTTATGCTGGCTTCCGCGCCGGTTTTTGCTGCACAGCAGGGCGGATTTGTTGATCCCAGTGCGCCCGCCGCACAGACGAAGGCT
This sequence comes from Pantoea sp. GM_Pan_3, assembly GCF_026541045.1. NCBI lineage: Bacteria > Pseudomonadati > Pseudomonadota > Gammaproteobacteria > Enterobacterales > Erwiniaceae > Pantoea > Pantoea sp. GM_Pan_3. The sequence goes on from NZ_JALNVA010000007.1 coordinate 231,130, forward strand.
GCCGCTGGCCAGGGCGGTTTTCGTGCCGACCAGACCAGTGTGGTGACGGTGAAGCAGGCGGAAGAGATGAAAGATGACAGCTGGATCACCGTGCGCGGCAAGCTGGAGAAACAGATCGGCGATGAAGATTATCTGTTCCGCGACCAGACCGGCACGATGAAAGTCGAAATCGACCACAAGCACTGGAACGGCCAGACCATCTCACCGAAAGACAATGTTGAGCTGACGGGTGAGCTGGATAAAGATTTCAACAGCATTGAGATGGACGTCAAACAGGTTAAGAAACTGCCTTAATCTCTTTTTTCAGGCCCGCGCCTCTCCTGGCGCGGGACGCTTTCCTCCTCTGTCCATCTCCTCTCTGTCTGGTGCTGAACCCTTGCTGCCCCTTTTTTCCGGCGTTAAGTTTGCCAGCCGCCTGAGACTGCCTTCACGATCCTTTTTTCAGCCCCTCTCCTGCCCTAATTCAAATTCTCGCCCGCGTAAGCGAAACGTTTCGATAGCGATCACAGATTTCTTCTTTGCCGGTTGAGTTGATGGCGGCATTTCATACACTCCTGTCAGCGAAACGTTTCGCTGTGGAGTGAAAAGATGAAAAAAGGTCGCCTGTTAAACGCTGAACTCTCTCATGTGATTGCCCGCCTGGGACACACGGATACGCTGACGATTGCGGATGCTGGCCTGCCGATTCCGGCCGGTCCGCAGCGTATTGATCTGGCGCTCACGCCGGGTACGCCCGATTTTATGCAGGTGGTGAATGCGGTTGCCCTGGAGATGCAGGTAGAAAGCGCCCTGATGGCGGAGGAGATTCAGCAGCACAATCCCTCTCTTCACCGTGCGCTGATTGCCGCACTCGAAGCCCTGCAGCAGCAGCAGGGGAACGTCATCACCATCCGCTACCTCTCGCATGAACAGTTCAAACAACACACGCAGCGTAGCCAGGCGGTCATTCGCAGCGGGGAGTGCTCTCCGTTTGCCAATGTCATCCTCAGCGCCGGTGTGACCTTCTGAGGCCGCTATGCAACCTTTACTGCAACTCGACGGCATTGAAAAATCCTTTCCGGGGGTGAAAGCCCTTAAGGGTGCCTCGCTGAATGTCCGCGCAGGTCGCGTAATGGCGCTGGTCGGAGAGAACGGCGCAGGCAAGTCCACCATGATGAAAGTCCTGACCGGGATCTACCAGTATGATGCCGGTACGCTGCGCTGGCTCGGCAAAGAGACCCGCTTCAGTGGGCCGAAAGCGTCGCAGGAAGCGGGCATTGGCATCATCCATCAGGAACTGAACCTGATCCCGCAGTTAACCGTGGCGGAGAACATTTTTCTTGGTCGCGAATATGTCAGCCGGTTTGGCCGCATTCAATGGCAACGCATGTATGCCGAAGCCGACGCGCTGCTCAAACGCCTCAATCTGCGCTTCAGCAGCCACAAGCTGGTGGGCGAGCTGTCGATTGGCGATCAGCAAATGGTCGAAATCGCCAAAGTGCTGAGCTTTGAATCGCAGGTGATCATCATGGATGAGCCGACCGACGCGCTGACCGACACCGAAACGCTGTCGCTGTTCCGGGTGATCAATGAGCTGAAAGCGCAGGGCTGCGGCATCGTCTACATCTCGCATCGCATGAAAGAGATCTTTGAGATCTGCGATGACGTTACGGTGTTCCGCGACGGGCAGTTTATTGCGGAGCGTCCGGTCAGCGCGCTGACCGAAGAGAGCCTGATCGAGATGATGGTCGGGCGCAAACTGGAAGATCAATATCCCCGTCTGGATCAGGCGCCCGGCGACGTGCGCCTGAAAGTGGAAAACGTCAGCGGACCGGGCGTGGATAAGGTCAGCTTCAGCCTGCGCAAAGGCGAAATTCTGGGTATCTCCGGCCTGATGGGCGCGGGCCGTACCGAACTGATGAAGGTGCTTTACGGCGCGCTGCCGCGCCACGAAGGCAAGCTGTGGCTCAGCGGCCGCGAAGTGGTAACGCGTTCGCCCCAGGATGGGCTGGCTAACGGCATCGTCTATATCTCCGAGGATCGTAAGCGCGACGGCCTGGTGCTGGGCATGTCGGTAAAAGAGAACATGTCGCTGACGGCGTTACGTTATTTCAGTCGCGGCAGCGGGTCACTGAAGCACGCGGCAGAGCAGCTGGCGGTCGGCGATTTTATCCGGCTGTTCAATGTGAAAACGCCCTCAATGGAGCAGCCGATTGGCCTGCTTTCCGGGGGTAACCAGCAGAAAGTGGCGATTGCCCGCGGACTGATGACCCGGCCCAACGTACTGATTCTGGACGAACCGACCCGCGGTGTGGATGTCGGCGCGAAGAAAGAGATCTATCAACTGATTAACCAGTTCAAGGCCGAAGGGCTGAGCATCATCCTCGTTTCCTCGGAAATGCCGGAAGTGCTGGGCATGAGCGACCGGATTCTGGTGATGCATGAAGGCCGTATCAGCGGCGAATTTTCCCGGGAAGACGCCACTCAGGAACGTCTGATGGCCGCCGCCGTAGGCAAGCAACACAGCGAGGATTTAGTGGTATGACAACCCAAACGTTACCTGCCAGCCGCCGCTGGTTTAGCAAAAGCTGGTTACTGGAGCAGAAGTCGCTGATTGCGCTGATGGTGCTGATCGCCGTGGTCGCCAGTCAGAGTCCGAACTTCTTTACTGTCGCGAACCTGTTCAACATCCTGCAGCAGACCTCGGTGAATGCCATTATGGCGGTCGGGATGACGCTGGTGATCCTGACTTCCGGTATCGACCTCTCTGTGGGATCGCTGCTGGCACTGACAGGTGCGGTAGGCGCGTCGCTGGTGGGTATGGAGGTCAATGCCCTGGTGGCGGTGGCGGCCTCGCTGGCGCTGGGGGCGGCAATCGGTGCCCTGACCGGCACCATCGTGGCGCGCGGCAGGGTACAGGCGTTTATTGCCACGCTGGTCATGATGCTGCTGTTACGCGGCGTTACCATGGTCTATACCGACGGCAGCCCGATTAACACCGGATTCAGCGCCAATGCCGATTTGCTGGGCTGGTTTGGTATTGGTCGCCCGCTGGGTGTGCCTGCACCGGTCTGGCTGATGGCGCTGGTCTTTATCGCCGCCTGGTACATGCTGCAGCATACCCGCCTGGGCCGTTATATCTATGCGCTGGGCGGTAACGAAGCGGCTACCCGTCTCTCCGGCATCAATGTAAATCGCGTCAAAATCATCGTCTATTCACTGAGTGGCATGCTGGCGGCGCTGGCGGGCACGATTGAAGTGGCCCGTCTCTCTTCGGCACAACCTACTGCGGGCACCGGCTATGAGCTGGATGCGATTGCCGCGGTGGTGCTGGGTGGCACCAGTCTGGCGGGCGGTAAAGGGCGTATTTTCGGCACGCTGATCGGTGCGCTGATCCTCGGCTTCCTGAACAACGGCCTGAACCTGATGGGCGTCTCTTCTTACTACCAGATGATCGTTAAAGCGGTAGTCATCCTGCTGGCGGTGCTGGTGGATAATAAAAGCAGTAAATAACTCTGACCTTACACAGGATAATAAGATGAAAAAGTTAACCGCACTGGCCATCATCCTTGGCGCAACCCTTAGTACCAGCGCCATGGCAAAAGAGACCATCGCTCTGGTGGTTTCGACCCTGAATAACCCCTTCTTTGTTTCGCTGAAAGAGGGTGCGCAGAAAGAAGCCGATAAGCTGGGCTACAACCTGGTGGTGCTGGATTCACAAAACAATCCGGCGAAAGAGCTGGCAAACGTGCAGGATCTGACGGTGCGCGGCACTAAACTGCTGCTGATCAACCCTACCGACTCGGATGCTGTAGGCAATGCCGTGAAGATGGCTAATCAGGCGAACATCCCGGTCATCACACTGGATCGCGTCGCGTCACAGGGCAAAGTTGTCAGCCATGTCGCCTCCGATAACCGGTTCGGCGGTAAAATGGCCGGTGACTTCATCGCCAAAAAAGTCGGTGAAAACGCGAAAATTATTGAGCTGCAGGGCATTGCCGGGACCTCCGCGGCCCGTGAACGTGGCGAAGGTTTCAAACAGGCTGCCGATGCGCATAAGTTCCAGATCCTCGCCAGCCAGCCCGCTGACTTTGACCGCACCAAAGGGCTGAACGTTATGCAGAACCTGCTGCAGGCCCACCCGGATGTGCAGGCCGTCTTCGCGCAGAACGATGAAATGGCTCTGGGTGCTCTGCGCGCGCTGCAGACCGCCGGTAAAACCGGTGTGATCGTGGTCGGTTTTGACGGCACGGCGGATGGCGTGAAAGCGGTAGAAAGTGGCAAACTGTCCGCGACCGTGGCACAGATGCCGGACAAAATTGGCATGATCGGCGTGGATACCGCTGATAAAGTGCTGAAGGGTGAAAAAGTGCAGGCGATCAATCCGGTCGACCTGAAGCTGGTCACTCAATAACTCAAAGAAAAGCAGGGCACCGCGCCACCCTTCCGGTGGCGCACTTATTCCGGACTCCCCTAATGAGCAAAAACGCAAAACTGGCCGTTCTTGGCAGCATTAACGCTGACCACATCCTTAATCTGGCGCACTTTCCTCGTCCCGGTGAAACGGTGATCGGGCAGAATTATCAGATTGCGTTTGGCGGTAAAGGTGCGAATCAGGCGGTTGCCGCCGGTCGCGCAGGAGCCGATATCGCCTTTATCGCCTGTGTGGGCGCTGACGACATGGGTGAACGGATTCGTCAGCAGCTGGCGCAGGACAATATTGATACCACCCCGGTTGAAGTGGTTGCGGGTGAGTCCACCGGCGTGGCGATGATTTTCGTTAACGGTGACGGCGAAAACAGTATCGGTATCTACGCCGGTGCCAACGCGGCGTTAACGCCTGCCTGTGTGGCGCGTCATCAGCCGGTCATCGCTGCAGCCGATGCGCTTCTTATGCAGCTGGAGTCACCGCTGGAGAGCGTTCTGGCCGCGGCCACGTTTGCCCGACAGCATCAGACTCAGGTGATTCTCAATCCGGCCCCGGCCACCCCGCTCTCTGACGACCTGCTGGCGCTGGTCGACATTATTACGCCGAATGAGACTGAAGCGGAGAGCCTGACCGGCATCGCCGTCAACAGCGATGAAGATGCTGCCCGCGCCGCGGCAGTGTTACATGCAAAGGGCATCGGCACGGTGTTGATTACGCTGGGGCGCCGCGGCGTCTGGCTGAGCGAACAGGGTGAGGGCCAGCGCATTGCAGGCTTCAGCGTGAAGGCGATCGATACTATCGCGGCGGGCGATACCTTTAATGGTGCGTTTATTACCGCACGACTGGAGCAGAAGCCGATCTATGAGGCCGTACGATTTGCCCACGCCGCCGCCGCGATTGCCGTGACCCGCTCGGGTGCGCAGCCCTCCGTGCCGTGGCGCGCGGAGATCGATGAATTTTTGCAGCAGCAGGGCTAAGCGCTTGAGTACCATGAAAGATGTCGCTCGCCTGGCGGGCGTCTCTACCTCCACCGTCTCGCACGTCATCAACAACAATCGCTTTGTCAGTGAAGGCGTGCGGGAAAAAGTCGAGCAGGCGATACGTCATCTGAATTACGCCCCCTCGGCACTGGCGCGCAGTCTGAAGATCAACCAGACCCACACGATAGGCATGCTGCTGACCACCAGTAGTAACCCGTTCTATGCGGAGGTGGTGCGGGGCGTCGAAGAGAGCTGCTATCAGCGTGGCTACAGCCTGATCCTCTGTAACACCGCCGGGGATGAGGAGCGGATGAACCGCAGCCTTGAGACGCTGATGCAAAAGCGCGTCGATGGCTTACTGATTATGTGCACCGAAAGTCACCTCCCTTCCGCAGACATTCTGAATCGCTATCCCTCTATCCCGGCCGTCATGATGGACTGGGCGCCATTTGAAGGGCGTGGTGACATTATTCAGGATAACGCCCTGCTGGGAGGCGAACTGGCAACTCAGCATCTTATCGACAGCGGCTATACCCGCATCGCCTGCATCGCCGGCCCGCAGGATAAGACCCCGGCCCGCATGCGTCTGCAGGGGTATCGCAACGCCATGACAAAAAGCGGCCTTGAGATTCTGCCGGGCTACGTGGTGAGCGGTGACTTTGAATTTCAGGGCGGTTACAACGGGATGGTTGAGCTGCTGGCACTGGACACGCCACCGGATGCGGTGTTCACCAGCAACGACGCCATGGCGGTCGGCGTTTACCATGCGCTCTATCAGGCGGGACTGCAGGTTCCACAGCAGATGGCGGTCATGGGCTATGACGATATCGAACTGGCGCGTTATCTTTCTCCGCCACTGAGTACCGTTCATCAGCCAAAAGATGCCCTGGGCGAACTGGCGATAGACACCTTAATCCATCGTCTCAGCGATCCCGACGCCAGCCAGCAGACGCTGGTGCTGACGCCGGAACTCGTGGTGCGTGGGTCGGCTTAAGACTTTTTCTTCCTGTCGCGATTGGTGATCAGATTACGTCCATCCCCGTTTTTCAGCAGCATAAAGGTCAGCCCGGAGAAGACGGTTATCACGCCCATGGTCAGAAACGTGGCGTGAAACTGTGAAATGGTGCTGGTTTCAAACTCCTGATAGAAGCGCAGTACCGCGGCGCTGACGGCCACACCAAAACTGATCGCTAACTGCTGCGTCACGGCCAGCACGCTGTTGCCGCCGCTGGCGTTGTCATCATCCAGATCGGCCAGCGTGATCGTATTCATGGCAGTGAACTGTGTCGACATGGCCATGCCGAGAATAAACAGCGGCAGTAACAGCACAATAATGCTCTCAGCAGGCGACTGCAGGGAGAAGCTGGCGATCAGAATGCCAATGATGGCGGTAATGCCGACCAGCAGGCGGCGGTATCCCAGCCAGCGCAGCAACTGGGTCACCGTGGATTTCGCCAGGATAGAGCCTATCGCGGTGGGAGCCATCATGCAGCCTGCGATAATCGCTGAATAGCCAAAACCGACCTGCAACATCAGTGGCATTAAAAAGGGCACGCAGCCCGTGCCAAGACGTGACGCGATGTTGCCACCGATGCCGACTGAGAAGGTGCGGGTTTTAAACATCGGCAGGCTGATCAGCGGTGAAGGGTGACGCCGGGCATGCACTATATAGAGGAGCAACAGCACAATCCCGCCCAGTAATATCCCGCCCGCCAGCCAGGCTGAGACAATCCGCTCGCCAAACAGCTCAATACCGATTGAGATCATCACCAGTCCGGCCCCGAATAATAAGAAGCCTGCAAAGTCGAAGCGGCGCTTGGGCGTGGTGAAGTCCGGCATATATTTGCGTGCAAAGACAATACCGAGAATGCCTATCGGGATGTTGATCAGGAAAATCCAGTGCCAGGTGGCGTAGGTGACCAGAACGCCGCCCAGCATCGGTCCCAGTATCGGACCCACTAATCCTGGCATGGTGACAAAGTTGAGCACCGGCAGCAGCTCACTGCGCGGATAGGCACGCAACAGCGCCAGCCGGGCAACCGGCATCATCATGGCGCCACCGACGCCCTGCACGATGCGTGACATAACCAGCACCGACAGCGTAGGCGAAAGCGCACAGGCCAGTGAGCCAAGGGTAAACAGTGACACGGCAACGATAAACACCTTACGCGTGCCGAAACGATCGGCAAGCCAGCCGCTGACCGGAATCAACATAGCAACAGTCAGGGTGTAGCTGATAACGGCGGATTGCATGGCCAGGGGAGAACGATCGAGGCTGGAGGCGATGGCGGGCAGTGCAGTATTCAGTATGGTGGCGTCGAGTGACTGCATGAAAAAGGCCATGGCAGCTATCCATGGCAAACCGGCCATGCTGCGCGCGGATCTTATCATTGAGTGTCCTTCTGGGGTTATCCTGCGACAAGAAGCAAAATAATAGCACCCGCAATCCGCCACGGCAGGTCTCTTTACAACGTTTAATGGCGGTTTTTGTGCGTTATTCAGGCATGAAACGTCTGTTTTTAACCCGTTCGTTTAAAAAAGATGCGCTCAGCAAATTAATTCAAAGAAACACTTGTCAGCCCGCGGAAACTCCCTATAATGCGCCTCCATCGACACGGCACACCGGCAACGGGAAACGGGTTGAAGGTTCAGGAGACTGAGCCGCCGGAGAAAAACTTCTGAAAAAGAGGTTGACTCTGAAGGAGGG
>NZ_JALNVA010000008.1:0-229825 GCF_026541045.1 Pantoea sp. GM_Pan_3
AATTTTTCTGTTTTAAACTGAAATGCGGTACTGATCCTCTGCATTCCTTCACTTTCTGACCCTCCATTTTCCCTGCCTTTATCGCCAGCAAACCGCTGATTTTTCGATAATTAGCGATGCGGCTCACAATAATAATCTCAGATTAGGCCGCCTTTACCTTCCGTGGACTTAAATGCTTTACTCATACTTTAAACGCTGTTGATCAGCAAGGAACAGAGGTAAGGCATGACACCCACAACAAATAAAATGCAGACGGATGATACAAAAAAGCGTATCTGGGCCATCGTCGGTGCGTCATCGGGTAACCTGGTAGAGTGGTTCGACTTTTATGTCTATTCATTCTTCTCACTCTATTTTGCCCACATTTTCTTCCCGCAGGGCGATACCACGACCCAGCTACTCCAGACAGCGGGCGTATTTGCGGCCGGCTTCTTAATGCGTCCGATAGGGGGCTGGCTGTTCGGCTATATCGGCGACAGACATGGCCGAAAAAATTCGATGCTGGTTTCAGTCTGCATGATGTGTTTTGGCTCACTGGTGATCGCCTGCTTACCCGGTTATGCCACCATTGGTGTGGCGGCTCCGGTCATTCTGCTGCTGGCGCGTATGTTTCAGGGCCTGTCGGTAGGGGGCGAGTATGGAACCAGCGCAACCTACATGAGCGAAGTTGCGCTGGAAGGGCGCAAAGGTTTTTACGCCTCATTCCAGTATGTCACGCTGATCGGAGGCCAGTTAGCCGCAGTGCTCACCGTCGTGGTGTTGCAGTTTCTGCTCACCGATGCAGAACTGCGGAGCTGGGGCTGGCGTATTCCGTTCTTCCTTGGTGCGCTGCTCGCCGTTGTTGCGCTCTGGCTGCGCCGATCGCTGGAAGAGACCTCAGATAAAACCAGCCGTGAACATCGCGATGCAGGAAGCGTAATCGGGTTGCTGCGCAATCATACCCGTCCCTTCCTGATGGTGCTGGGTTTCACCGCTGGCGGCTCTCTGAGTTTCTACACGTTCACGACCTATATGCAGAAGTATCTGGTTAACACCTCGGGAATGGATCCTAAGACCGCCAGCGGCCTGATGACCGGCGCACTGCTGGTCTTTATGCTGATTCAGCCCATTATTGGTGCTCTGTCAGATAAAATTGGCCGTCGTACCTCAATGATGATTTTTGGCGCGGGCGCGGCCATCTGTACAGTTCCGATCCTGACGCTGCTGCAAAATGTGCAGAGCCCCGGCGTGGCTTTCGTGTTGATCATGCTGGCGCTGCTAATCACCAGCTTCTACACCGCCATCAGCGGCATCCTTAAAGCCGAAATGTTTCCGCCTCAGGTGCGTGCGCTGGGGGTAGGACTCTCCTATGCGGTCGCCAATGCGATTTTCGGTGGGTCGGCCGAGTATGTGGCCTTACTGATGAAGAAGCAGGGCATTGAGACAACCTTCTTCTGGTATGTCTCCGCGATGGGGGCGGTGGCCTTTGTGGTGTCGCTGTTACTGCATAAGCGCGGGAAGGGAATCAGGCTCTGACGCGATTACTGGCTCAGATTCCACGGGGCAATGCCGCTGGCTGTACCGGCGGCATCCCGGGCGAAGCTCCAGCCTGAGCCATCCGATCGGCTCTCATATCCCTCTTTGCCTGCTCCGGGCCGCAGGATTCACACAGTGCGGCCTCTGAGCGGCAACCTTTTAAAGAATACGGCTGATTAAGCGATCGATACGGATCCGGCGCAGACGGCGGATCAGTTTCCGCACCTTGGCTGGATAATCCGCAATACTTTCGAGTTCACGGAAATGGTTCACGACCGTGGTGTGCTGCCGGATTAACGTCAGCTCCTTCTCACGCTGGACTGCTAACTCCTGATGCGGATCGTGGATCAGCACCGCATTTTCCAGATCGAGTCGCCATGCGCGCGGATTGAGATTATTACCGGTGATCAGCTGCCACTCATCATCCACCCACATTCCTTTGAGGTGATAGCTGTTCTCGCCATCCTTCCACAACCGTACGACCAGCTGTTCGTTGCTGACGTAGTATTGCAGGCGGCTCAGGAAGCGACGCAGGTTAATCTCATAGAGATAAGGCAGCGCACCAATGATCTTGAAGGGCTGATCGGGGGCGATGTAGAAGTCGTTGGCGGTTTTATCCCCAACAATGATCTCAACCTGCTTACCCTGACGCAGCAGATGAATGATATTGCGAACCAGCAGCGCAGGCAGGTTGAAGTAGGGGGTGCAGATAATGAGTTTCTGCTCTGCACAGGGCATCAGGTGGAAAATCGTTTTGTTCAGCAGGCTATGCTTACCCAGTCCCACCAGCGGGGTGACCGCCAGCTCTTCGTTACCCGCATTTCCGTCGAACTGATAGTTAAAGCCACGCAGATCCTGACGAAACTGACGCGTTTCATTTTTGATTTCAGGACTGGAAGGGCGTTCTGCCACGTCGAGCCGGTTGACCGCTTCGGCTGGCTTAAGATTGAGATCGATCCAGGCATACATCGTATCGGTTAGCTGAGCATTGCGGATGATCTGGTAGCGGTCATAGCGATATTTATCATGCTGATGCAGATAGACATCATTAATGCTGGCTCCGCTGTAGATCAGCGTGTCATCAATAATGAAGCCTTTCAGATGGAGCACACCCAGCGCTTCGCGGGTATTAACCGGGATGCCATACACCGGAATCGCAATGTCGGCATGGCGGGTCGCCATTTCGCAATACCAGTCAGCGTTAGTGACGCCTCGCGCGGCACCAATGCGTCCACGCTGTGCACGATGCCAGTCAACCAGAATTGAAATATCCAGTTCCGGACGCGCCTGCTTCGCACGGTAGAGCGCATCCATGATGGCGCGCCCGGCGTCATCATTTTCCAGATAGAGCGCAACGATACAGATGCGGGTCTGCGCTGCGGCAATTTTTTCCAGCAGCGTCTCACGAAATTCGGCAGGCGAGTAAAGTGTCGACACATCCGCAACGGATTGTGACAGTTTCGGCAACTGTGCGAGGTGTTGTTGGTGTTTATTACGTTTGAATTTAGACAACATCACAGTGCACTTCTTCTCTGTTCATTGCATGGCCTTTTGCCATCAAATCAGGGTTATAACCATAAATAATAACATTAACTCCGTCGACCCGAACCTTTTTTACCTTTCTCTACAAGGTTAGTTGATCCCCTCCTGTAAAGGCAATTTCAGGCTGACAATACCGTCATCCAGTTGAATATCAACATGAAAGTTAAGTTTTCGTGCCAGCGTAATCATGCCGCGGTTGTGGGGCATCGTGATACCGTTTAATTGTTGCAAGCCGTGATGGCGCGTATAGCGGATCATCTTTTCCAGCAGGCGGCGCCCCATACCCAGCCCTTTGAGGTCAGAACGCACCAGCACCGAGAACTCGGCGTCGATGTTATCGGCATCTGAGATAGCACGCGTGACGCCGATGATCTCAGGCTGTCCCTGATGCTGACGCACGGCCACTATCGCCATCTCACGGTCATAATCGATTTGCGTCATGTTGGCGAGGTCTTCATGGGTAAACTCATTGATTTCGCTGAAGTAGCGGTAGTAGAGATCCTCTTTCGTGACCTGGCTGATAAAGTCGCGCAGCAGGGGTTCATCTTCAGGCAGGATGGGACGGAACAGGCAGAACTGCCCATCTTTTAATTCGACCTGCTCTTCCAGATGCTGCGGATAAGGGCGGATAGCCAGCCGTGCTTCATTGTCACCGTGGAAGGGGACCAGCGTCAGGGTGACGTCCAGCAGGGTAAAATCACTACCCGCCGCCAGCAGCGGATGGATATCGAGCCGATCGATTTCCGGGCAGTCGACCACAAGGTTTGAGACCTGCACCAGCAGCTGACTTAACCCGGCGATATCCAGCGGATTCAGGGCGCTGCGGCTGCGGATTTTTCCGCTCTTGATTGCCTGAATCACCAGATAGCGCGCCAGCGTCATGTTGAGCGGCGGCAGCGCAACGGCGGCCTGTTTGTCAGCCTGCCATTCGACGCCGCCTTCGCCCAGCATGATGATCGGGCCAAACAGTGCATCCTGTTCGACCACAACCCGCAGCTCCTGTGCGCCCGCACGGCTTGCCATGCCCTGAACCAGTAGCCCTTCAATACGCGCCTGCGGCAGCGTCTGCCTGACCCGATCGAAAATGGCTTCGGCGGCGCGCTCCACTTCACTGGCATTGCGCAGGTAGAGCATCACCCCCTGCACCTCCGACTTATGCGCGATATCGGGTGAACGCAGCTTGAGCGCCACCGGATAGCCAATCTGGTCGGCAATCGTTACGGCCGACGCGCTGTCGCTGGCAATCCAGGTCGGCAGCGTGGTCAGCCCGTATGCCTGAAGAACCGGCTGCACTTCGTGCGTATCCAGCGCCGTGATCCCGCGCGCCAGGGCCTGGGAGAGTAACTGGTGAACATGCGCGCTATCCTGCGTCAGCGTCGCGGGGAGGGCAGGGGTTTCGCGCAGCTGCTTCTGGTTACGCCGGTATTCAACCTGATGCATAAACGCGGTGACGGTGCCCTCCGGCGTGCGCCAGGTGGGGATTCCCGCCTGGGTAAAGGCGCGTCGTGCCGCCTGCGAAGAGAACTCTCCGCTCCAGTTAGTCAGCAGGGTTACCCGCTTACCGCGCGGGTGACGGGCAAGGGTTTCGATAAGGTGGCTGGCCGTTTCGGTAGGGGGCGCAACCGCGCTTGGCGCATGAATAATCATCAGCGCATCAAAGTCATGACTGTCGAGCAGGATCTCCACACAGGCGGCATAGCGCGCGGGCGTTGCATCATCCTTTAAGTCGAGCGGATTGCCCCGGCCCGCGCCTGCGGGCAACAGCGCCTCCAGCTGCTGACGGGTCTGTTCGCTGAGCTGTGCCAGTTTGCCGTTGCGGGCATAGAGTTCATCCAGCGCCAGCGCAGCAGGGGCGGCACCATTACTGACGATCATCAGCCGGTCACCCCGCAGCGGCCGCATATGACTCAGCGATTCCACCGCAGAGAAGAGTTCATGGGTATCCTGCACCCGTAGCAACCCTGCACGCTGAATGGCGGCATCCCAGGCCGCATCCAGGCCGCTGTGGGTGCCGAGCAGCGCCTGCGCTTCACGGCTGCGACCGCTCTTGATCACCAGAATCGGCTTGTTGCGGGAGGCACTGCGCGAGGCGGAAACGAAACGGCGTGCGTCACTGAGGTGTTCAAGGTAGAGCAGAATGGCGCTGGTTTTACCGTCGCGCGCCAGGAAGTCGAGCAGGTCGTCGACATCGGTGTCCAGGCTGTCACCCAGCGCGATAAACCAGGAGAACCCGAGGTTACGCTGCTGCGCCCAGTCGAGAATGGTATTCGAGACGGCGGCGGATTGGGAGATAAAGGCGAGTCGGCCTTTGGCTATCGGCACCGGTGAGAAGCTGGCATTTAATCCCTGCCAGGGGGCCAGCAGGCCAAGACTGTTTGGTCCCAGCAGGCGTATCTGCCACTGACTGGCGCACGCTTTAAGTTCAGCAGACTGGCTGGCGGGGGCCGAAAGGATGATGCAGGCCTTGCAGCCTTTTTCACCGAGCTGTTGCAGCAGCGCAAGGTTGCGCTTTGAATGGGTGCAGATGACCGCCAGATCCGGCGCGAAAGGCAGGCTGTCGATGGTGGGCCAGGCCAGGACACCGCTGACCGCCTTATATTTCGGCGTCACCGGCAGCACCGGTCCGCTGAATCCGCCCGCCAGCAGGTTTCGCATCATAAAGTAGCCGGCGCGCCCCGGCGTCACCGAGGCACCAATAACCGCAATGGATTTAGGTCGTAACAGCGCTTCCAGCCCACGTTGACTCATCGCGTCCTCCAGAGTTCGGGATTTGCGTGATTGTAAACGCTTTTTGCGGGCCGTGCTTTCGGGCAGATCGCAGCCTGAGCATCCGGCCGCACAGGCCTCACGCAACCGGCGAGAAGCGGGGCCGGTTAATCCTGCCCGGCGTGATGCGGTTTGCCCGCCAGGTAGGCGGCACGAAAGCGATCAAAATGGTGAGATAACGCGTCTGCCGCAAGCCGATCGCCCGCCTGCTCCAGCAGCGCCGCGGCGACTTCAGCGGTACAGTGCTGACCTGCGCCATGGGCTTCGCGCAGCGTGTAACGCGAAGGGGTAGTGACATTCAGCGACATGACCGGCAGGGCATCGAGCCAGGGGCTTTTGCGGAACATTTTGCGCGCTTCGGTCCAGGTGCCATCCAGCATGATAAACAGCGGCGGTTTCCCCTGCGCGGGCGGCGAGGTCAGCACCTCCCGGCCCGGATCGGCATAGCTGGCCGGAAAGACCACCAGCGGCTGGTAATCGGGGTTGCGCACAGCCGCCAGCAGCAGCGAATCGGGCTCGGTGCGTGACCAGCCGAAGGCCTGGGTGTCGGGCAGAATATCGGCAATCAGACGGCCGGTGTTGCTCGGCTTCATTGGCTCGGTATCAAACATCACCAGACAAAAGCGGCTGCGGGCGGCTTGCGGGACGATCTGGCTGCAGAGACAGCTGGCCTCGGGCAGCAGGCAGCCCTGGCAGCGAATGACCCGGTTTCCGCGCGCGAGGAAAGGACGGGTCGCGCGGGCGAGACGTTGGGTGCGCAAGCGCAAAACAGCATTATCAGACATGAGTATTCAGGGCAGGAAAAACGTCAGTGTAATCGAAGCGCAGGCGAAAAGGAAAAGGCCAGCCGGGCTGGCCTGGGAAGATTAAAGGGATTCATCCAGCCATTCGTTAAACGGCGCTTTGGGCATGGCACCGTTCAGCATGTCGACCCGCTCGCCGTTTTTAAACAGCATGATGGTCGGGATACTGCGAATGTTAAAGCGGGCGCTCAGCGCCGGTTCCGCTTCGGTGTTCACTTTAATGAAACGCACTTTACCGCTGCGCTCACTGGCGACATCTTTAAAGACCGGCGCAAAGTTGACGCACGGACCGCACCACGGCGCCCAGAAATCAATCACGACGGGCAGGTCGTCCTGAAGATATTTGTCGAAGGTCGCGGCGGTGGCGTTGACCACTTCACCGTCGAACAGTTCGCTTCCACAGCGTCCGCATTTCGCCGCATCGGCAAGGCGCTCTTCGGGAACGCGATTAGTTGCCTGGCAGGAAGCGCATACCGTATTCATAGGAACCTCTGAAGTTGGAAAGTGTCAGTCTGGTAATTATTGTCCATTATGAAAGGGGAGCGATTTACCCTCAATCTGGATCGCTCTATAGGTTCAATAGTTGATAGCTAAGCGCCGGCACATCAGGTAATCTGCGCGCTCTCAATGCAGGAGGAAGACATGAACGACGAATTTAAAGGCAAAAGCGGTAAGGTTAAGGTGATGTACGTGCGTGGCGAGGATGAAAAGAGCACATCTAATCCTCGTACAGGCAAAGGTGGTTACGCTGCCGCCCGCCAGGATGATAATCGTCGTTCATCGGGTTCCCGCACAGAACGTAGCCAGGAAGGCGGCCGCTCTGCGGGTCGTCGCAGCGACGACAGCGGCCGCAGCGGTTCAGCGCGCCGCGACGAAGGCGGACGGGGTGCGCCACGCCGCTCGGGTGAGGGTTCAGGCCGTCGCAATGAGCGCTCCGACGATCGCGGTAGCTACGGCAGCAGCGACTCCCCATGGCGGACCGTGTCACGCGCGCCTTCTGCCGATCGCACCGCGGCGTCAGAAAGCGACAAGCCGGATCACGGCGGCATCAGCGGCAAGAGCTTCGTCGATCCGGAGCAGATTCGCCGTCAGCGTAACGAAGAGACGCGTGTCTATGGTGAGAACGCCTGTCAGGCCCTGTTCCAGAGCCGTCCGGAAGCGATTGTCCGCGCCTGGTTTGTGCAGGAAGTGACACCGCGTTTTCGCGAAACCCTGCGCTGGCTGGCGGCCAACCGCAAAGCCTATCATGTGGTTGAAGATGCAGAGATCACCAAAGCCTCCGGCACTGAGCATCATGGCGGCGTCTGCTTCCTGATCAAAAAGCGCATGGGTATGGCGGTTTCTGAGTGGCTGGGTCAGGCGAATGCCAAAGATTGTGTACTGGCACTGGAAGATGTCAGCAACCCGCATAACCTCGGCGCAATCATGCGCAGCTGCGCGCACTTTGGCGTGAAAGGTCTGCTGGTCAACGACGCCTCTCTGCTGGAGTCCGGTGCGGCGGTGCGAACCGCTGAGGGCGGAGCCGAGCATGTGCAGGCGATCAGCGGTGCCACCTTCAGTGAAGGTCTGGAAGCGTTTCGCAAAGCGGGTTACACCATCGTCACCACCTCCAGCCATCAGGGTACGCCACTGGCTCAGGCTGAGCTGCCGGAAAAAATGGTGCTGGTGTTAGGTCAGGAGCGCGAAGGTCTCTCTGACACGGCGTTTCAGCAGGGGGATATGAGCGTGTCGATTGGCGGCACCGGCAACGTCGAGAGCCTTAATGTCTCGGTTGCCACCGGCGTGCTGCTCGCCGAATGGTGGCGTCAGAACGCATAAAAAAACGGGCCGAAAGGCCCGTTTTGCTGTGTCTCATCAGTGCGCGCCACCGCCACCGCCGCCCGCGCCAAAAGGCGGACGGGCAAACCAGATCAGCACCAGCAGGATCAGAAACACCCCCGCCGACGCCCAGAAAATTTCATTCGCTGAAATAATCAGTCCCTGGTTAGTGATCTGCTGCGCGATCCAGGCTGACGCCTGTTGCTGCGTCATCCCCATGCCCTCCAGCTGGCTGTACATCTGCTGCGAATTGACGTTGTACGGGGTAATCGACTCCGTCAGATAGCTGTGATGCATTGACTCGCGATTGGTCCACATGGTGGTGGTAATCGACGTACCCACTGACCCGGCAAAGGTTCGCAGGAAGTTCGACAGGCTGGATGCCGCCGCCAGACGCTCCGGGGGAAGGCCCGACAGCGTGATGGTGGTCAGCGGCATAAAGAAGCAGGCCACGGCAAAGCCCTGAATAAACTGCGGCCAGGCGGAAGCGCCGAAGTCCATACCCGGTTCAAACGTCCAGGCGCGCCAGTAGAAGCAGACCGCATACATAATGAAACTGAAGGTGACCAGCCGTCGCATATCGAGCTTGTGGGCGAAGCGACCGATAATCGGCGACAGGATCACGGGGATGATCCCCACCGGCGCAGAGGCCAGACCGGCCCAGGTCGCGGTATAGCCGTAGACCTCCTGCAGCAACTGCGGCAGCAGCACAATCGAGCCAAAGTAGAGCATGTAAGCCAGACTGATCGACAGGCAGCCGATAGTGAAATTGCGCGACTTAAACAGCGACAGGTCGATGATCGGATGATCGTCCGTCAGCTCCCACACCAGCAGCACGGAGAGCGCAATCACGGCCACTACCCCCAGCACGATGATCTCCGTCGAGCTGAACCAGTCGAGCTCTTTCCCGCGATCGAGCATCACCTGCAGACAGCCGATCCCGACGACCAGCAACACCAGACCGACCGTATCGATGGGACGGATTTCAGTTTTGGTTTCCCGGCCACGCAGCGTCTGCAGCGTCAGCATCACCACCACCGCACCAATCGGTACGTTGATGAAGAAGATCCAGCCCCAGTGATAGTTGTCGCTGATCCAGCCGCCCAGAATCGGGCCGCAGATCGGCGCTACGATCACCGTCATCGCCCACAGCGACAGCGCGATACTGCGTTTAGCGGGCGGATAGTTACTGAGCAACAGACTTTGCGACAGCGGGATCAGCGGACCCGCCACGATCCCCTGCAGGATACGGAAGAAGATCAGCATCTCCAGGCTCTCTGACATGCCGCACGCCCAGGAGGCGACGGCAAACAGAATGGTCGCCCAGGTAAAGAGCTTCACTTCACCGATGCGTTTGGCCAGCCAGCCGGTCAGGGGGATCGAAATCGCATTGGCTACGCCAAACGAGGTGATCACCCAGGTTCCCTGCGAGTTAGACGCGCCCAGGTTCCCGGCAATGGTGGGGATAGCCACGTTGGCGATGGTCGAGTCCAGCACCTGCATGAACGTGGCCAGCGACAGCGCCACGGTCATCAGGACCAGCGGCATCCCTTCAAGCGGTTTTTGTGCCATTACAGCCTCCGCGCCATCATCCGGCGTTGGCGCGGACGATATCGGTGATCAGTTTATTGACCGGCGCAAGGTCAATCGCCAGGGCGTTGCTGCTGTAAGCGGCCTGCTGCCGGACACTGTTCGCCAGCGTAATGCCCTCTTTGCTGGTGGTATCGATCTTCACCAGCGTTGAGAGGCCAATACGCAGGGGATGTCTGGCGATATCGTCCTGATTCAGTTCGATTCGCACCGGCAGGCGCTGAACCACCTTAATCCAGTTACCGGTGGCATTCTGGGCGGGCAGCAGCGAGAAGGCACTGCCGGTGCCCATATCCAGACCGGCGACTTTGCCGTGATAGACCACATCATCACCATAGATATCCGCCACCACGGTAGCGGGCTGACCAATACGCACGCCAGCCAGCTGTGTCTCTTTAAAGTTGGCGTCGACCCACAGATTGGTTGCCGGAACAACGGCCAGCAGCGGGGTGCTGGTGGAGATTTGTGAACCCACCTGAACGCTGCGACGGGAGACATAACCGTCCATCGGGCTTCGGATGTCGGTTCGCTGCAGGGCCAGCCAGGCGTCACGCAGTTCAGCGGCGCTCTGCTGCACCGCAGGCTGATTTTCCAGCGTGGTATTAAGGATCATCGCCTGATTGGCATTGTATTGCTGAACGGCAACGTCCAGCTGCGCTTTGGCGGTCGCCACGGCGTCGCGGGCGTGCTGCAGCTCTTCACGGCCAATCAGATTAGCGGCACCCAGGGGCTCCCGGCGTTTCAGGTCAGCCTGCGCCTGGGCCAGAGCGGTCTGCTGCAGGGTGATGCTGGCTTCATACTGCTTACCGTTGATCATCAGCTGATGCGTCTGACGCACGCTGGTGGCGAGGGCCGTCTGCGCTTTTTCAAACGCCTGCTCGGCATCGGTCTTATCCAGGGAAACCAGCACATCGCCTTTTTTGACGTAGTCGGTGTCTTCAAACCAGACTTTATTGACGCTGCCGGAGACCTGGGCCATCACCTGCACCTGGTTACCGGCAACGTAGGCATCATCCGTTTCCTGAAAATGGCGCAGTACCAGGAACCAGTAAACACCCCAGGCAATCCCAATCAGCACAAAGATCAGCGCCAGCACAATGAGCACACTTTTGCGCTTCTTCTTTTTGTTGCTGGCTGACGGTTGCGGGCTTTGTGCTTCTGCCGTTGCACTCATGTCTTTCTCCACGTATTCCATTGAGTCGGGGAGGGGCAGGGATCCCTGTCCGCCGGCGCCCGAGTCGAAAAAGCCAGCGACTGAGCGCTGGCCAGATAAAAAAGGAACTTAAAATAACGATTCCGACAGGTGATTGTGTCGCACTTATTGCTATCAGCGGGACAGTGAGGCGATCAGCTGATCTTCATCCATTTTGTCGAGGCGGTTAAGCAGCTTGCGGGTAATCCCTTCCAGCTGCGACTTCTCATCAACCGACAGAGAAGACCAGAGATATTGCAGGCTCTGATGCTGCGGGGGCAGCAGCTGACGCAGGAACTCCATGCCTTTGTCGGTCAGATGCAGGTGCAGGCAGCGACGGTCGTGATCGCTTTCGCGACGCTCGATCCAGCCGCGTTTTTCCAGCTCATCAGCAATGCGCGTAGCATTGGTGCGTGACGAGCCGAGGGCCGAGCTGAGTTCCGAAGGCTGAATGCTGTGATTTTCCTGAGCATCCAGCGTGATCAGCGCCATAAACAGGGTTTCGTTGATCCCCTGTGCTTTCAACATCTTATTACGATTGTCCAGCAGTTTACCCTGCATATGCATACAGAGACGCGTCAGGATAATTTCCTGTAACGGAAAATCCTTATGGCGATTGGCACGGATGTTTAGCATCTGCTCAATGGGAGTAAACGAACTTTCCATTAAAAAAAACCTCACTAATTGCAACTTGTATAATAACTATGGTGACAGGCTAAGCGTAGTCACTTTTCGGCAGGTGATCGCTGACCGACGCACGCTGCACCATTAAAGGTGTTCCAGGCCATTCCCTGGCCCTGGGTCAAAAACCCGTCCGCCCGGCGGCAGCCGCAGTGCCAGAGCGTTATCAAAAAGGGGGCAAATTTAATAATATCGCGAGGAAAAATAACTGAAGTGAATAGGTTTGCTGCTAACCATAACAAACCTAACCATTTGTGACCAGATGCAATCCGCTTTCCGGACAGGGTTCAGTGAATTTTTCGGGTTCAGCATGCGATCCGGCGGCCTCCACCCGACCCGGCAGGCCGATTTCACCCTCTGAGAAGTGACAGGGTGCTCCGGCGAGGCTGACAGAGAGGGAAGAGTGCTGAGCAATCGTATGAGCAGGGGCTGAACGTCGTCGTTGCTGGCCACGCAGAGGCCGGTGGCTACCGACAGCGGGAGCACTGAAACGGGCGTCAGACCCTGGCGAGTCGCATTCATAAACAGCATCGGTCGCTAATAATCATTTGAGGTTAATAATAACTCAAAAAACTATTTCACACGCATGTTTATTAACAGGCCATACCAGTGATAACAAGAGGTTTAAACCTCGGTAGAGGATTTATGGGTGACGTTATGCGAATAGGCTCAGGAAGCATACGCCTTTCGCAAAGACGCAAAAGATGCCATCCATGGCAGGCTCAGCGCGGGCCATCCCTGGACCGCTATGCTTTGCTACAGGCGTATGCTCCCATCGCTTTGAGTTTTGGCGCCGTCTGAATGAAGAAACGCTTTAAGATCACGACGACCTGCCCGACTATCAGAAGTTCCAGTCCTCATCTTCCGTCTCGACCGCCTTACCCATCACATAGGATGAGCCCGAACCGGAGAAGAAGTCGTGGTTCTCATCAGCGTTAGGTGACAGCGCTGACAGAATGGCCGGATTCACCGCCGTCAGCTCCGCCGGGAACAGCGCCTCGTAGCCGAGATTCATCAGGGCTTTGTTGGCGTTGTAGTGCAGAAAAGTTTTCACCTCCTCCACCCAGCCGACATCACCATACAGCGCCTCGGTATAAGCCACTTCATTCTCATACAATGCCAGCAGCAGATCGTATGCGAACTGCTGCAGCGCTTCGCGGCGCTGATCGTCCACCGTCGCCAGCGCCTGCTGGAACTTGTAGCCAATGTAATAACCGTGCACCGCCTCATCACGAATAATCAGGCGGATCAGATCCGCGGTGTTGGTCAGCTTGCCGCGACTCGACCAGTACATCGGCAGCCAGAAGCCGGAATAGAACAAAAACGACTCCAGGAAAACGCTGGCGATTTTTTTCTTCAGCGGATCGTCGGCCTGATAGTGTTCCAGAATGATGCGCGCCTTGTTCTGCAGCGGCGCATTCTCTTCGCTCCACTGATAGGCGGCATCCACATCCTGCGTGTTACACAGGGTTGAGAAGATGGAGCTGTAGGAGCGGGCATGCACCGCCTCCATGAAGCTGATATTCGACAGCACCGCCTCTTCATGCGGGGTTATGGCATCGCCCATCAGTCCCGGCGCACCGATCACGTTCTGAATGGTATCCAGCAGCGTCAGACCGGTAAAAACCCGGATGGTCAGCTGCTGCTGCTGTTTATCCAGCGTCTGCCAGGCAGGCAGGTCGTTGGAGAGCGGCACTTTCTCCGGCAGCCAGAAGTTGCTGGTGAGGCGGTTCCAGACCTCAAGATCTTTCTCATCCTGAAGACGGTTCCAGTTAATGGCCTGAATCTGTTTTAGTTGCATAGTGTTTATCACAGGGAGCAGGAGACGCAGCCCTGAACCTCCGTGCCCTGAAGCGCCATCTGGCGCAGTCGAATGTAATAGAGCGTTTTGATGCCTTTCTTCCACGCGTAAATCTGTGCTTTGTTGATGTCACGGGTGGTGACGTCGTCGCGGAAAAAGAGCGTCAGCGACAGCCCCTGATCAACGTGCTGAGTCGCCTCTGCATAGGTATCAATGATCGCTTCCGGCCCAATCTGATACGCATCCTGATAGAGATGCAGATTCTCATTGGTCATGAACGGCGCGGGATAGTAGACGCGTCCGGTTTTGCCCTCTTTGCGGATCTCGATCGGCGAAACAATCGGATGGATACTGGAGGTGGCGTGGTTGATGTAGGAGATCGAACCGGTCGGCGGGATCGCCTGCAGGTTCTGATTAAACAGCCCGTGCTGCATTACCGCATCGCGCAGCGCCTGCCAGTCCGCCCGGGTCGGCAGCGTCACGCCGGCGTCGGCAAACAGTTTTGCCACCCGTTCGGTGCGCGGCAGCCATTCGCGCTGCAGATATTTGTCGAAATAGACGCCGCTGGCGTACTGCGAATCAGCAAAACCGTCGAAGGTCTGCTGACGCTCCTGTGCCAGCTGATTAGAGGTGCGCAGCGCGTAATAGGTGATGCAGTAAAAGTAGAGGTTGGTGAAATCGAGCGCTTCCGGCGAACCGTAGACGATGCCTTCACGCGCCAGATAGCCGTGCAGGTTCATCTGACCCAGGCCAATGGCGTGCGACCGCCGGTTTCCTTCGGCGACCGACGGCACCGACGCGATCTCACTCATCATCGACACCGAAGTCAGGGCGCGTACCGCCACCTCCACGGTGCGCGCCAGATCGTGGGAATCCATGGCGTGGGCAATATTGAGTGAGCCAAGATTGCAGGAGATATCTTTGCCGACCCGGCGATAGCTGAGATCGTCAAAGTACTCGCTGGCGCTGTTCACCTGCAGAATCTCTGAGCAGAGGTTACTCATATTGATGCGACCGGCAATCGGATTGCTGCGGTTCACGCTGTCCTCATACATGATGTAGGGGTAGCCTGACTCAAACTGAATCTCGGCCAGCGTCTGGAAGAAGTCACGCGGCTGAATCCAGGTTTTGCGGATGCGATCGTCGGCCAGCATCTCGTCATACTTCTCGCTGATGCTGATATCGCCAAAGGCCTGGCCGTAAATGCGCTCAACATCGTAGGGCGAGAACAGCGCCATCGGCTGGTTCTCTTTCGCCAGCCGGAAGGTGACATCAGGGATCACCACGCCCAGCGACAGGGTCTTGATGCGGATCTTCTCATCGGCGTTTTCGCGCTTGGTGTCGAGAAAGCGGAAAATATCGGGATGGTGCGCGTTCAGCCATACCGCGCCCGCGCCCTGACGTGCGCCCAGCTGATTGGCGTAGGAGAAGGCATCCTCCAGCATCTTCATGACCGGGATGACGCCCGACGACTGGTTTTCGATACGCTTGATGGGCGCACCGGACTCACGCAGGTTGGAGAGTAAAAAGGCAACGCCGCCGCCGCGCTTTGAGAGCTGCAGCGCGGAGTTCACGGCACGGCCAATGGACTCCATGTTGTCTTCAATGCGCAGCAGGAAGCAGGAGACCAGTTCGCCGCGCTGCTGCTTGCCGCAGTTGAGAAAGGTGGGGGTGGCAGGCTGGAAGCGGCCGCTGAGGATCTCCTCCAGCAGCGCCCGCGCCAGGGTTTCATCGCCCTGAGCCAGCGTCAGCGCCACCATGCAGGCGCGCTGTTCAAAGGTTTCCAGATAGCGTTTGCCGTCGAAAGTCTTCAGCGTGTAGCTGGTGTAGTACTTCCAGGCACCCAGGAAGGTTTTGAACTCAAATCCCCACGTCTCCGCCACCTCATGCAGCGCAAGCAGGAAGTCGAAATCGTACTGGTTCAGCACCTCAGCTTCGTAATAGCTCTCCGCCGCCAGATAGCGTAAACGCTCGGCGCGGCTGGCAAACTTCACCGTGTTCGGCTCCACATGCTGCAGATGAAACTGACGGGTCGCTTCGCGATCCTTGTCGAACTGGATGCGCCCCTCCGCGTCATAGAGGTTGAGCATGGCGTTGAGCGCGTGATAGTCGAGCGTCACGCCGTTGAGGGTGTCTGTTGTTGCCAAAATTGGGTTACTCCCGCTTTAACGTTCGCGATGTCGTCCGGGGTTCCCATCAGCTCGAAACGATAGAGCAGGGGAACCTGACATTTTTTTGCAATGATGCTGCCCGCCAGGCAGTAACCGGCGCCGAAGTTCCGGTTGCCCGCGGCGATGACGCCACGAATTTCCCGCCGGTTGGCCTCATCATTAAGAAACTGAATCACCTGACCGGGTACGGCACCGCGACTGCTGCCACCGCCATAGCTGGGCACGACCAGAATATAGGGCTGGTCGATATGCAGCGTCTGACGGGCATCAAGCGGGATGCGCCGGGCTGGCAGGCCAAGGCGCGTCACAAACCGGTGGGTGTTTTCCGACTGGCTGGAAAAATAGACCAGCGGGAACATGCGTTTATCCCCCGACAGCGGACAGCGTGCGCAGCGAGGCGATTTTGTCCGGGCGGAAGCCGCTCCAGTGATCGTTATCCGCCATCACCACCGGCACCTGGCGATAACCCAGGGATTTCAGGTTGTCGATCGCCTCGGGCTGGCTGTCGAGATTGATGAGCTGATAGGTCAGACCCTGACGGTCCATCGCACTCTTCGTGGCATTGCACTGGACACAGTTATCTTTAGTGTAAATAATAATGCGCATGATTCGTATTTCCCTCTGTATGCGGTTCGGGTGCCCGGCAATAACGCCACCCGCCTGATTTGCGGGCTTCACTCTGGCGGACATCGGGTGTCAGACTGATGGGTTAAATACTAGATGTAGGGGTTTTGGTGGTCAAGCCCACCAGATATAGGGTTTTATGATTTGCATTTGCGCAACACGACCAAAGCCAGCAGGCGTGCGCCCTGCGACGCGGAAAAAATCTTTTGTAAATTTTACGGGCCGGATGACGGGCAAAAAAAAGCCCCGCACGGGGCAGGGCTCAGAAGATTTTTCGCGCTTAGCGGCGTGAGGCCAGCAGGACACCCACCACGATACCGAAAGCGGCACCGATACCGACACCGTGCCACGGCTTGTCATGTACATAGGTATCAACCTGTGCACCGGCATCACGGGCAACCTGGGTCACACGGTTGCTGCCACCATTCAGTTTAGAACGGGTCTGCTTCAGCAGTTTTTCTGCCTGACTGCGGGCAGAGTCCACTTCGTCTTTGGCATCACTGCCGTAAGATTTCAACAGCGCTTCCAGTGAATCGGCCAGTTCGTTAACGTCCTGATTGATATCAATGTCATCGTTTTTTACAGTGCGATTAAACATTTTTTGGCTCCCTTTGATTTAAAAACGTAATACTAGTGTAGACGACCTTGAGATAAACGAGACGCGGGAGGGGGCTTTAGGGAAAATTCCGAATGCCCGCTCTGTCATGCTGATGTAAGGTTGCGAAGCTTTTGAAAGAGGAGAGGATCGAGCATGTATTTACGACCAGATGAGGTAGCGCGCGTACTGGAAAAAGCGGGTTTCGAAATGGATCAGATTACCCCACGGGCCTATGGCTATCGCCGGGGGGAGAACTATGTCTATGTGAATCGCGAAGCGCGTATGGGGCGCATGGCATTAGTGATTCATCCGACCCTGAAAGAGAAGAGCCAGCCGTTCGCTGAGCCGGCGTCTGAAATGAAAACCTGCGATCACTACACCCAATTCCCTCTCTACCTGGCGGGTGATTCACAGGAACATTACGGCATCCCGCACGGATTCAGTTCCCGCATGGCGCTGGAACGCTACATTCAGAGCGTTTTCGGCTGAGGCATCAGGCCCCGCCGCGACGGGGCACTGACGCGCATGACCCCGCTCCCTGTTCTCCTGCCGTTGCAATTCCCGGCTGTGACGCGTATAAATTTGTCCCTTATAGATGTTTAGACGTCCATACGGATAAAATTGATGAGCGAACAGCCAACTTCCCCGCAGCAACAATTTAAACGCACCATGAAAGTCCGCCATCTGGTGATGTTATCGCTGGGCGGTGTCATCGGCACCGGCCTCTTTTTCAACACCGGCTATATCATCTCCACCACCGGGGCCGCAGGCACGCTGCTCGCCTATCTGATTGGGGCGCTGGTGGTCTGGCTGGTGATGGTCTGTCTGGGTGAACTGTCGGTGGCGATGCCGGAAACGGGCGCGTTCCACGTCTATGCGGCGCGCTATCTCAGTCCGGCGACCGGCTACACTGTGGCCTGGCTCTACTGGCTGACCTGGACGGTGGCGCTGGGCTCCAGCCTGACGGCGGCGGGCTTCTGTATGCAGTACTGGTTCCCGCAGGTGCCGGTGTGGGTCTGGTGCCTGGTATTCTGCTGCGCCATCTATCTGCTGAACGTGGTTTCTGCCCGCTTCTTCGCCGAAGGGGAGTTCTGGTTCTCGCTAATCAAGGTGGTCACCATCATCGCCTTTATCCTGCTCGGCGCGGCGGCGATGTTTGGCTTTATCCCGATGAAAGATGGCACGCCTGCACCCGGTCTGAGTAACCTCACGGCGCACGGCTGGCTGCCCAACGGCGTGCTGCCTATCCTGATGACCATGGTGGCGGTGAACTTTGCCTTCTCCGGCACCGAGCTGATCGGGATTGCCGCCGGTGAAACCCAGCAGCCGCAGAAGGTGCTGCCGCTGGCGATTCGCACCACGGTGGCCCGGTTGATCCTCTTTTTCATCGGCACGGTGCTGGTGCTGGCGGCGCTGATCCCGATGGATCAGGCCGGTATTGTGAAAAGCCCGTTTGTGCTGGTGTTTGAAAAGATCGGTGTGCCCTGGGCCGCGGATATCATCAACTTCGTGATCCTGACGGCCATTCTGTCAGCGGCCAACTCCGGCCTCTATGCGTCGGGACGTATGCTCTGGTCGCTGGCTAATGAAAACACGCTGCCACGTGCCTTTGCGAAGGTGAACCGACGTGGTGTGCCGCTGCTGGCGCTGACCGTCAGCATGATCGGCGGCCTGCTGGCGCTGATCTCCAGCGTGGTCGCGCCTGACACGGTATTTGTGGCGCTGTCGGCCATCTCCGGCTTTGCAGTGGTGGCGGTCTGGCTCAGCATCTGCGCCTCGCACTTTGTGTTCCGTCGCCGTCATCTTCAGCAGGGCAAATCGCTGGCCGATCTCGCCTACCGCGCGCCGCTCTATCCGCTGACGCCTGTTCTCGGCTTCCTGCTCTGCCTGCTGGCGTGCGTCGGCCTGGCGTTTGATCCGACACAGCGCATCGCCCTGTGGTGTGGCATCCCGTTTGTGCTGTTCTGCTACGCCGCGTACCATCTGACCCACAAATCATCCCCGAAGCCTGAGGAGGCCAATGATGTCGTATAACCCTGTCGCGCAGGCTTTAACAGAGTCACCGCTGCTGATTCTGGATGGCGCGCTGGCCACCGAGCTGGAAGCGCGCGGCTGTCAGCTTGCCGATGCCTTGTGGTCAGCCAAAGTGCTGATGGAGGATCCTGAGCTGATCTATCAGGTGCACTACGACTACTTTGTGGCGGGTGCCCGCTGCGCCATCACCGCGAGCTACCAGGCGACCCCGCAGGGCTTTGCCACGCGTGGCCTGAGTGAGGATGAGTCCCTGGCGCTGATCGCCCGCAGTGTTGAACTGGCACAGCGCGCCCGTCACGACTATCTGGCGGTGCGGCCCGATGCGAAAACGCTGCTGGTGGCAGGCTCGGTGGGGCCTTATGGCGCTTTCCTCGCGGACGGATCGGAATATCGCGGGGATTATGCGCTGCCGGAAGCGGAGATGATGGCGTTCCACCGCCCGCGCGTGCAGGCGCTACTGGCGGCAGGAGCCGATCTGCTGGCCTGTGAAACCCTGCCTTCCTTTGCCGAGGCGCAGGCGCTGGTGAAACTGCTGGCTGAGTTCCCTGACGCCCGCGCCTGGTTCTCGTTTACGCTGCGTGACGCCGGACACATCAGCGACGGCACGCCGCTGGCAGAGGTGGTGGGCTGGCTGAATCAGCAGCCACAGGTAGTGGCGCTGGGGGTTAACTGCGTGGCGCTGGAGAGCGTAACGCCCGCCCTGCAGCAGTTGCAGACCCTGACCGACAAACCGCTGGTGGTCTATCCCAACTCCGGCGAGCAGTATGATGCCGGCAGTAAAACCTGGCATTCTGCGCCGTCGGGCTGCACCCTGCATGACAAGCTGGCCGAGTGGCAACAGGCGGGTGCCCGGCTGATTGGCGGCTGCTGCCGCACCTCACCGGGCGACATCGCGGCCATCGCCCGCACTTGTCAACCGCAATAAGCTGCCGGAATCGGGCGATGATAGCCCGATTGAGGCGGAGAGGGGAGACTACACTCTGATCACTGATCACTCTGTGGACCCCCTCTATGAAACAGCGAATTCTGGCTCTGGCCGCCGCGCTGCTGCTCAGCGGCTGCGCCACCATTGTCGGCAATGAAACCCAACTGGTGCGCATTGACTCTCTGCCGCAGGGCGCGCGTTTTACCGTGCAGGATGAGCGCGGCTATGCGGTGGCGCAGGGTTTCACGCCCCAGACCGTTGAACTGGCCAAATCCACCGGCCGCTACTTCGGCAAAAAACACTACCTGCTGATGCTGGAAAGTCCGGGCTACGTGCCGGTCACGGTGCCTATCGAAGCACGCGCTAACCTCTGGTATCTGCTGGGCAACATTCCGCTGGGCGGTTTCCCCGGCTGGCTGCTGGTCGACCCCTTCTACGGCGGCATGTATGACCTCAAGCCGGAACATCCGCGTCCCTTTATGAACCCGGTTGGCGCGCGCGGCTGATTACTGCGCGGTCGGCTTCACCATTCCGCCTGGCGTTTTGTGGCGTTCCAGATACTGATGCTGGAAAATGCACATGCGGATGGTGTTGCGGTACTCCCCGTTGATAAAGAACTCATGCTTCAGCACGCCTTCGATTTCGAAGCCGAGTTTGGTGTAGATGTGAATCGCCTTTTCGTTCTCCTGATCCACAATCAGGTAGAGCTTGTAGAGATTCAGCACCGAGAAGCCGTAATCCATCGCCAGTTTCGCCGCCTGTGTGGCCAGCCCTTTGCCCTGATGGGCCGGATCGATGATGATCTGAAACTCGGCGCGGCGGTGCACATGGTTAATCTCAACCAGCTCCACCAGTCCCGCTTTCTGGCCGTCATGCTCCACCACAAAGCGACGTTCGGTCTGATCGTGAATGTGCTTGTTGTAGAGATCGGACAGCTCCACAAACGCCTCATAGGGCTCCTCGAACCAGTAGCGCATCACGCTGGCGTTGTTATCCAGCTGATGGACAAAATGCAGATCTTCCCGCTCCAGCGGACGCAGTTTTACCGTCATCGTCAGACTCCTTGTTAAAAACGTCGCCGCGAGTATACCGCAACGGCCGTGCGTGAGCAGGCGGGAAGCGCGAGCCGCGATGGCCGGGGAGACGATAAGGCGGGCAGAGGCGGAGCAGGAGGGGCCGGACAGCGGAGCGGTGCCGTCCGGCCGGCGATCAGGCGGTGATCTCTTCGATAATACGACCCTGCGCCATGCGCACGGCGCGATCGCACATGTGATCGATCACATCGGGATCGTGGCTGACCAGCACCATGGTCAGGCCATCCTGCCGTTTCAGATCGTTAAGCAGGTTGAGGATCTCCGCCTGCACGGACATATCCAGCGCCGACGTCGGCTCATCCAGCAGCAGGATCTTCGGCTGCAGCAGCAGGGCGCGCACGATGGCGACGCGCTGACGCTGACCACCCGAAAGCTGATGCGGATAGCGATCGGCCAGCGCCGGGTCCAGCCCGACGTGACGGAAACCCTGATCGATACGGTCGTTGATGTTATCGCGTTTCAGCAGCTTCAGCGGCTCCGCCAGCGTGCGGCGCAGACGGTGCCGCGGATGCAGCGAGGCATAGGGGTCCTGAAACACCATCTGCACTTCCTGCCGCAGCGCGCCGGTGAAGGCTTTGCCGGGCTGGACCTGATGACCGGCCAGCTGCATCTGACCCTGCCAGTGCGGGTTCAGCCCCGCCAGCACCCACAGCAGCGACGACTTGCCGCAGCCGGACGGGCCGACCAGGCCAAAGCACTCACCCGCTCTGACCGTGAGGTTAACCTCATGCACCACGGTGCGCAGCTCGTAGCCCTGCTTATGGGCGACGCTTAAATTCGCAAGCTCAATCATGATTTGCCTCCAGTGCCGCGCGGTCCAGCACCGGTAATGCCTGGCCGTGGGTCGCCTTGCCCGGCCGGCAGGCCCACAGCGTGCGGGTGTAGGGGTGGGTCGCGCGGGGCAGGTCAGCGGCAGGCAGCGTATCGAGCAGCCGGCCCTTGTACATCACCATCACCCGTTCGCAGTGTTCCGACACCTGCTGCAGGTCGTGGCTGATCAGCAGCAGACCCATGTTGCGTGCCTCCACCAGACCGCGGATCAGCGCCAGCACCTGATCGCGCATCGCATGATCCAGCGCGGAGGTGGGTTCATCGGCAATCAGGAAGTCGGGATCGGTGATCAGGGCGATGGCCAGCATCACGCGCTGGCCCATACCGCCAGAGAGCTGATGCGGATAGTGCTGCATCAGGCGACGCGGGTCGGGCAGGCCGACCGCATCCAGCATTTCACACACCTTCTCTTTGCGCTCGGCACGGCTCAGGCGGCGATGCAGGATCAGCGGCTCCTCCACCTGCCAGCCGATGGTGCGCGTCGGATTCAGGGCATATTTCGGGTCCTGCATCACCATCGCCACGCGGTTACCGCGCAGCTGGCTCCAGTGGCGCTCACTCAGCGTGAGCGCATTTTCGCCCGCGACCTGCAGCTGGCTGGCCTGCAGATGCAGCGCCGGAGAGAGTAAGCCCATCAGGCTGCGGGCAGTCAGGGACTTACCGGAACCGGACTCACCGACCAGCGCCACGCGTTCGCGGCCCACGGAAAAGGTGATGTTATCGACCAGCAGCGCATCATCGCTGCGAATGGTCAGCCCCTCAGCAGAGAGCAGATTATTTTGCATGACGGGTATCCAGTCGGTCGCGCAGGCCATCGCCTGTCAGGTTAAAGGCCAGGCTGGCAAACAGAATCGCCGCGCCCGGTGCGGCAGCTACCCACCACTGATCGAAGATCACTTTACTGCCTTCGGCCACCATCGACCCCCATTCTGCCGTCGGCGGCTGAACGCCCATGCCCAGGAAACCGAGGCCGGCAGCGGCCAGAATAATTCCGCCCAGGCTCAGCGCGGCGCGTACCACGGCGGTCGGCAGGCAGAGCGGCAGAATGTGACCGAACATCAGGCGAAAGCCGGTAATGCCCTGCATCCGCGCGGCGGCCAGGTAGTCGCTGCGGCGCAGCGCCAGGGTTTCCGCGCGCGCCTGGCGGGCAAACGGCGGCCAGCTGGTCAGCGCCAGCGCCAGCGCGCCGTTCATCAGGCCGGGGCCGAGAATCGCCACCAGCGCCAGCGCGATGACCAGGTTCGGCAGCGACAGGAAGATATCGGTAATGCGCATCAGCACGCGCTCCGTCCAGCCGCCCACATACCCGGCGGTGATGCCGATCAGCAGCCCGGCCGGAATGGTCAGCACCAGAATCAGCGACACCAGCAGCAGGGTAGGGCGCGCGCCATAAATCACGCGCGACAGCAGATCGCGGCCAAAGCCGTCGGTGCCGAACCAGTGCTGCGCCGAAGGCGGCAGCAGGCGGCTCGACATGGTCTGCAGATTGGGATCGAACGGCGCAATCAGCGGGGCTAACAGCGCCATCAGAATCAGGATCGCCACCAGCGTCAGCCCAACGGTTAACGAGGTAACGCGTTGACGGCGACGGCGTGGTCGCAGCGTTTCGAGTTCAGAGAGTTGTTGCGTCATCGGGTTCTCGGATCGGTTAACCAGGTTAAAACATCCGCCAGGGTGTTAATCAGGATAAAGCAGCCGCCGATCAACAGGGTTGAGCCCAGAATCGCCGGCACGTCGCCGGAGAAGAGCGCGTTGGTCATATAGCGGCCCACACCCGGCCAGGCGAAGACGGTTTCGGTCAGCACCGAGCCTTCCAGCAGCGTGGCGTAGGAGAGGGCGATAACCGTCACCAGCGTCCCCAGCACGTTGGGGAAGATGTGACGCAGCAGGATGCGCACCCGCCCCGCGCCCTTGGCTCGCGCCAGCACCACATACTCTTTGCTGCTCTCTTCCAGCAGCGCGGCACGCAGCAGACGGGTAATACCCGCCATCGCCAGCAGGCCCAGAATCACCACCGGCAGCCAGAGGTGCGCAATCGCGTTGCGGAACATCTCCGGTTCACCCGACAGCCAGCTGTCGATCAGCACAAAGCCGGTTTTCGGCTCCAGGGTATAGACCCAGATGTCATCCAGCCGTCCCGGTCCGGCAGACCAGTGCAGCACCGCATAAAAGAGCAGCAGACCCAGCAGGCCGAGCCAGAACACCGGCACCGAGTAGCCGAGCAGGGAGATAAAGCGGGCGAGGTTATCGATCCAGCTGCCCGGTTTCCAGGCCGCCAGCAGCGCCAGGGTGACGCCGAAGATAACCGCGAAGATCATCGCACAGGTGGCCAGCTCAATGGTGGCCGGGAAGGTGGACATCAGGTCGCTGCTGACCGACTGATTCGTCAGGCGGGAGACACCGAGGTCGCCCTGCGCCAGATGTTCAATGTAGCGCCAGAACTGTGTCAGCACCGGCTGGTCAAGACCGAGGTCGTGACGCACCTGCGCATAGGTCGCTTCACTGGCGTGATCGCCCGCGATCTGCTGCACCGGATCGATCGGTGAGAGATGCGACAGCATAAAGGTAAAGGCGAGCAGGCCGAGCAGCGTCACCAGCAGCGACAGCACGCTGCCGAGCAGACGCCCGCCCCGCTGCCAAAAAAGCCGGGCGAACCCGGCTGAAGGAACAGACTGAGCCATTACTTGGTGACCTGCGAGTAATACACCATGTCAGGGTTGATGCCCTGGACATAGCCTTTCAGGTTGTCGCGCAGGGCGATCAGGTTCTTCGCCTGCATCCCAATCACGTAAGGTGAGTTCTTCATCACTTCACGCTGCATCGCTTCATACAGTGCCGCCCGTTTTTTCGGATCGCTTTCGGCGGTCGCGGCAATCACCTGCTTGTTCAGCTCAGGAATGTGCCAGTCTGAACGGTAAGCAATGGTTTTGCTGCCATCTTCCGGATTGTAGGCAAAGGAGGCGGCATTGGTGTTGGGATCAAAATAGTCGGAGCCCCAGGCGTTCAGCGTCGCTTCATACTTATGCGCTTTCACGTTGGTGGAGACTTCGGAGCTCAGGCCCGGCACCACTTCGACCTTCACGCCGCCTTTGGCGAAGCTGCCCTGCAGCGCCTGCGCGATATCCAGATAAGGCGGCTGGTTGCTGGTGGAGAGCTTAAAGGTCACGTTGGTCAGGCCCGCTTTCTTCAGAATCGCTTTGGCTTTTTCCGGATCGTAGCTGTAAGGCGTGTCGTTGATCGCGCCCAGGAAGCCTTTGGGCAGGAAGGACTGATGCACGTCGAACTGGCCTTTCAGCAGCTCATTGGCGATGCCTTTGTAATCCCACAGGTAGCGCGCCGCTTCCCAGAAGGCCGGGTTCTTCAGCGTGTCGTTCGCGCCGATGTTGAACTGGATATAGTAGAGCGACGCCATCGGAATCGCTTCGGTCTTCACACCCGCTTTGCCGTTCAGTGCGGCGATCTGGTCAGCCCCCAGGTTACGGGCGATATCCGCATCACCCTGTTCCAGCAGCAGACGACGCGCGGCCGGTTCCGGCACGTTTTTGATCAGGATGTTTTTCATTTTGGGTGCGCCCGCCGGTGAGGTCGGGTTGGCACTCAGCAGCACCACCTGATGCATGACCACTTTACGGATCTGATACGGGCCGCTGCCCGCGGAGTGGGTGGCCAGCCAGGCGTTACCGAAGTCGCCATTTTTCTGGTTCGCCATCGCGGTTTTCTCATCGACGATCGAGGAGACCGGGGCGGAGAGCAGGCTCAGAACGTAGGTCGGGCTGACGTTGGCGGTCCAGCTAATCTGCACATGGTTGTCATCGACCTTTTTCAGGAAGCCATCGACGTTCTCTTTGGTCCAGCCGAGCTGCGTCAGAATGAAAGAGGGGTCCAGGTTCAGTTTGACCACGCGGCCCAGCGAGAAGATCACATCTTCCGGGCGTACAGGGTTGCCAGTAGAGAACTTCGCATCTTTGCGCAGTTCAAAGGTCAGACTGCGGTTATCGCTGCCAGGCTGCCAGGCGGTCGCCAGCGTCGGCTTCAGATCCACCGGGTTCTGCGGGTCAGACTGGACCAGGCGCTGATAGATGTTGGTAAAGGCCTGAACGCTGGTCAGTTCAAAGCCTTTTGCCGGGTCAAAGCTGTCTGCATCGTCTGTGGACTGCGCGATGACCAGCGTATCTTTGGGGGTGGCGGCCTGGGCTGTGAAGGAGGCAGCCAGCGTCAGCGCCAGCAGTGATGGAATTATAGTTTTCATGAAATTTCCTTGCCTTAGAAAGTTACGCGAGTTTACGAAAGGGCCGATGTGAAGAATAGTCGAATATGGGCTAATCATATGCCTTAAAGTTATAAGCGATGGGTTGTGGTTATAACAGCGTAACGGCGTTGTTAGCGAAGCGGCAGGCTGAGCAGAAACAGAACCTCAACGAAGCGGTTATTTCCCGCGAAACGGCTT
Organism: Pantoea sp. GM_Pan_3; assembly: GCF_026541045.1. Taxonomy (NCBI): domain Bacteria; kingdom Pseudomonadati; phylum Pseudomonadota; class Gammaproteobacteria; order Enterobacterales; family Erwiniaceae; genus Pantoea; species Pantoea sp. GM_Pan_3. The sequence goes on from NZ_JALNVA010000008.1 coordinate 26,433, forward strand.
TACCGTAATCCCGCTCTTCTTATAATAGCGGCATCTCACTACTGGAGTATTCCGTTGGACAGTCACCCTGAATTAACGATTATTCTGGCAAGCTGAATTTTCTCTGCTGCTTGCCAACCGGCGAGCAGCGATCCCCCGTTTTAATTCCCGATCGCGCTCCTTAATAATTTCCCGTTGCCTGTGGGAGTGCGCGTTATGCTGCTGTTTATCTTAGCCCTTTTTCCTCCGCCTCGTCTGGCGTAGCTCAGGCTGCGCCCGACCGCTGATATCAGACCCGGATTACGCTGTGTTTAAACAGCGTCACGCTTCGCTGCGCGCGACATTATTTTCTGCGCCGTCAGAAACGCGTGTTCATTTCTCAGGGTCGCCTCATTAAATAACCCGGCTACGCCAGGTTTTATCCATGCACGTTATTTTGCGTGCAGGACAACCATTGCTTTAAAACAGGGAGATGTCGAAATGAGCGACATGAAACTGGAACAGGCTGCCATTCTCGCTTCCGGCAACCACAACGATAAAAAAAGTAAAAAAACATTTGCCGTGACCCGGCAGGCAGGTCAGCACGTTGAGATGACGCTGGCGAACCTGCGCACGCATCGCCAGGGGCTGACCCAGGCTGAAGCGGCGAAACGCCTGGCCACCTATGGCCGCAATGAAGTGGCCCATGAGAAAGCGCCACCGGCGCTGGTGCAGCTGCTGATGGCGTTTAACAACCCGTTTATCTATGTTCTGCTGGTCCTGGCGCTGGTCAGCCTGTTTACCGACTACATACTGCCGCTGCGCGCCGGTCAGGAGACCGATCTCTCCGGAGTGATCATCATCTGCACGATGGTGACGCTGAGTGGCCTGCTGCGTTTCTGGCAGGAGTTCCGCACCAACCGCGCGGCGCAGGCACTGCAGTCTCTGGTGCGCAGCCAGGTCACCGTGCTGCGGCGCGAGGCGGGCAGTGAAACCGCACAGCGTCAGGATGTGGATATGAGCGAGCTGGTGCCGGGCGATATTATTCTGCTCAGCACCGGCGATCAGGTGCCCGCGGATGTCCGGCTGCTGAGTTCACGCAATCTGTTCATCAGCGAAGCGGTGCTGACCGGAGAGTCTCTGCCGGTGGAGAAACAGAGCCTGGATGCCGGTATCGACGCCCATGACCGAACCGATCAGGAGCTGCTGGCGTCAGCCAACATCTGCCTGATGGGTACCAGCGTGGCCAGCGGCACCGCCAGTGCCGTGGTGGTGGCGACCGGTGGCGACACCTGGTTTGGCTCACTGGCCTCCTCGCTGACCGGCAGCCGCCCGCAGACCGCTTTTGATCGCGGCGTTAACAGCGTCAGTAAACTGCTGATCCGCTTTATGCTGGTGATGGTGCCGGTGGTGCTGCTGATCAACGGCTTTACCAAAGGCGACTGGATGGATGCGACGCTGTTTGCACTGGCGGTGGCGGTCGGGCTGACCCCGGAAATGCTGCCGATGATTGTCAGTGCCAACCTGGCAAAAGGCGCCATTGCGATGTCACGCCGCAAAGTGATCGTTAAAAAGCTCAATGCCATTCAGAACCTAGGGGCGATGGATGTGCTCTGCACCGACAAAACCGGCACGCTGACTCAGGACACCATTCTGCTGGCGCATCATCTGGACACCCGGGGCGCGGAGGATGCGGAGGTGCTGCTGCTGGCCTGGCTCAACAGCGGCAGCCAGAGTGGCGCAAAAAACCTGATGGATCGCGCCGTGCTCTGCGCCGGAGACAAGGTTATTTCACAGACCCGGCGCAGCCAGTATCAGCTGATCGATGAGGTGCCATTCGATTTTACCCGCCGCCGCGTTTCGGTGCTGGTGGAAGATCTGGCGCAGCATCACTCACAGCTGATCTGCAAAGGGGCGGTGGAAGAGATGCTGGCGGTGAGCATCGCCGTCCGGCAGGGCGATGAAGTCGTCGCGCTGGATGCGGCACAGCGCGAGGCGCTGCTGGCGCAGACCGAACGCTACCATCAGCAGGGCTATCGGGTGCTGCTGGTGGCGACCCGTGATGATGAACTGCACGCGCCGCTCAGCGAAAGTGATGAGCGCGATCTGGTTATCCAGGGAATGCTGACCTTCCGCGATCCACCGAAAGCCAGCGCCGGTAAGGCGATTAAAGCCCTGCGCGACAGCGGCGTGGCGGTGAAAGTGCTGACCGGGGATAACCCCCTGGTGACGCAGCGGGTCTGTGCCGATGTCGGGCTGACCGATCCGGCGATGCTGACCGGCGAACAGATTGAGGCGATGGACGACACGCAGCTGGCGCAGGAGGCGGAACGCTGCACCCTGTTTGCCAAGCTGACGCCGCTGCAGAAATCACGTCTGGTGCGCCTGCTGCAGCAGAACGGCCATACCGTGGGATTTCTGGGCGATGGCATCAACGACGCGCCTGCGCTGCGGACGGCCGACACCGGGATTTCCGTAGACAGCGCGGCGGATGTGGCGAAAGCCTCGTCAGACATCATCCTGCTGGAGAAAGATCTGCAGGTGCTGAACGAGGGAGTATTAAAGGGACGTGAGACCTTTGGCAACATCATTAAGTATCTCAACATGACCGCCAGCTCGAACTTCGGCAACGTTTTCTCGCTGCTGGTCGCCAGTGCCTTTATTCCGTTTCTGCCGATGCTGTCGATTCATCTGCTGATTCAGAACCTGATGTATGACGTCTCCCAGCTGGCGCTGCCGTGGGACAAGGTTGACCGTGAGTTCCTGAACAAGCCGCGCAAATGGGATGCCGGCAACATCAAACGCTTTATGCTGTGGATGGGGCCAACCTCGTCGATTTTTGATATCACCACCTTTGCGCTGATGTGGTTTGTCTTCAGCGCGAACCATGCGGGCGTGCAGTCACTGTTCCAGTCCGGCTGGTTCATTGAGGGGCTGCTGTCGCAGACGCTGGTGGTGCATATGCTGCGCACCCGGAAGATTCCGTTTATCCAGAGTCGCGCCACCTTGCCGGTGATGCTGACGACGCTGGCGATCATGGCGCTGGGCATCCTGATTCCGTTCTCACCGCTGGGCGCGATGGTCGGACTGGTGCCGCTGCCCTGGCAATATTTCCCCTGGCTGGTGCTGACGCTGTTCAGCTACTGCCTGGTGGCGCAGGGCATGAAACGTCTCTACATCCGTCGTTTCGGTCAGTGGTTCTGAGGAGGGGAAGATGAAAAAAAGCAGGCTGGATCGCGTTTTTGTCAGCGTCATGATTATCGGCGTTACCCTGATTGCGCTGACGGTTCTGGTGCGGTGACAGAAGAAAGAGCGTGCGGCAGCGAGGTGACTCGCTGCCGTTTTTACTGGCGGGGCACCTATTCCTGGTCGCGCTCCCGGCTGGCGCGCTGACGCTCGTAATACTCATCTTCAGCGGTGATGATCTCATCCAGCAGGGAATCCATATCCACGTCACGCTCCTCTTCCACAAACTGGCCGGTGAGCGTCGTTTCCGGGGTTAACTTACCCTCTTCATAGAGCTGCCAGATCTCGCCGGCATAGCGCGTCTTTAACAGCTGCGGGGCGAACTGCCCATAGTAGGCGGTGATGTTATTCACGTCACGCGCGAACATCGACTCCGCATGGTTGTTGGCCGCCGCATCCACCGCCTGGGGCAGGTCGATGATGACCGGTCCCTGATCATCCAGCAGGACGTTGAACTCCGACAGGTCACCATGAACGATACCGGCACAGAGCATGCGAACGATGTTGCGGATCATGGTGTTAAAATCGGTGATCGCCTCCTCTTCGGAGAGCGTTACGTCGCTAAGGCGCGGCGCGACCGAACCATTGGCGTCGGTGACCAGCTCCATCAGCAATACCCCGTCGATGCAGAGATAGGGCTGAGGCACGCGCACCCCGGCGTTAGCCAGGCGAAACAGGGCGTCGACTTCGGCGGTCTGCCAGGACTCTTCCTGCTGCTTACGGCCAAACTTTGAGCCTTTCTGCATGGCGCGGGCGTTACGGCTGTTACGGGTTTTCCGGCCTTCCTGATACTGAACCGCCTGCTTAAAGCTGCGCTGGGTCGCCTCTTTATAGACTTTGGCGCACTGCACTTTGTCACCGCAAAGCACGGTGTAGACGTCTGCTTCCTTGCCGCTTTTCAGGCGCTGCAGCACATCGTCAATCAGGCCGTCATCGACCAGGGGCTGAATTCTGTTTGGGATTTTCATGCGGCTTTATACCTTATTTCACCCGCTTTTCGTATCAATTTGCGCTGATGGAAAACCTGAGCCATGCGTGAACAAAGTCTGTAATTCTACCCTGGAAAACGCTTCAGGGGGATGATCCTTGCCTGACCCGCGTTTCTGACCGGTTTTTTTCCGCAGGCCGTCAGAGAGTGGCGTGCTGAAGCAGAAGGAGATGCGTGCGGCCCCGTGGCGCAACAGAGAAACCTAGGGAGTATGGCGTCAGATGCGCAGCGACGGGACGGGTTCAGGAAGAGAGGGGCAGCGGGCCGGTATCCTGGTGCGGCGGCGCACAGGTATCCGGCCCTGCGGCGGGGTTACTTCAGGGACTTGAGCACTTTGACTGTGCTTTCAATGTCGATCTCATCTTCGGAGAAGATCAGCGTCGAGCCCTGGAAGGTGGTGACCGCCAGCTTTTTCAGCGAGCGCATCTCACCCGGTTTCGCGTCCGATTTAGGCCGGATGTTATTCAGCAGCAGTCCTACTGAGAGCACCGCGTTCTCTTTGTCGATACCAGTATCCGCTGGCACTTCTTCGCTGTAGACCAGGTAAGACTTGATCGAGGTGATTTTCAGCCGCTCGCCCGCGATGAAGATATATTTACTCTCCGGGGCCACCTTCACCGCATAGGCGGATAAGCCTTTGTTGTTGGTGGTTGGCTCAAACGTTACCGCCGCATCTTTCTTAATCAGATCAGGATTGGCGACCTTAATCACATGAAAATAGCGGTTATCGCCGTTTTCATCTTTGATAAAGCCGAATCCTTTATCTTTAAACCAGGTTGTGATTGTTCCGTTCATCGCCATTTTTCTTGCCTGCTTACTCTGCTCAGTTTTTACAGCGCGCAGTGTAAAACACAATGCCTGCGCAGACTATATCAGTCTGGACGATAATTTTCCGGCGTGCCAGGGGCGGCGGCGCGTCAGGCGGCGGGGTAAAAAGCGGGGCGGAAAAGGGGAAGGCGGGGATATCAGGCTGTCCGGCGCCGTGCTCCGCAGCGGAGCGATCGGGCAGGCGCACCAGACGGGCTGCCGGAAAGCGCAGGCCCGCCTGAGGGTCAATCGCCGTTACTCATTGCCCCAGCGGTTCAGGAATTCAGCGATATCATCAATACGCTGCTCGTCGATGCCCGCTTCACGCGCCATCTCCTGCTGCGACGCTTCACTGATCTCCTCGTTGTTCATTAAACGGGTGATCAGCAGCTGGAAGTAGTGCGCCAGCGGGGTGCGTTCCGCTTCGTCCACCGGCTTCGCGGACTCGGTCGCATACTCATCGGCGACATCGTAATACTTAAGAGGGATTTCGTTGGTCATAATGGGGTCCGCTGGATTAACGTCGGTTCAGAGGCTGCCAGGGGGCCTGGCGTGTGGCGCTATTATTTCGTGTCTGGACGGGGGCTGTAAAGGGGGAGAGGCGGCAGATGACACTGCCGCGTAATCGGGCTGTCTGCGTCAGGCGGTAATACTCTCAATCGGCTCGACAAGACACTCCGGGTGCGCCTGCAGGCGTGCCAGCGCCTCGGCATAGGAGGGCATGGAGTCGGCCGCGCCAGCACGCTCGACACAGAGTGAGGCAAATGCCGCAGCAAAGCGCGCCGCCTGCGGCAGGTCATCGCCCGAAGCGAGCCGGGCGGCGAGCGCGCCGTTGAATGCATCTCCCGCGCCGGTGGTATCGCGCGGCTGCGCCGGGAAGAGCGGAATGCGCTGTTGCTCCGCAGGCGTTGACAGCAGGGCTCCGGCGATGCCCAGCGTGATGATCACCTGACGCGCCCCTTTGCGATGCAGCACCGCGGCGGCGCGGCGGGCGCTGTCGAAATCGGTGACGGTCACGCCGCTGAGCTGGGTCGCCTCGGTGCTGTTGGGCGTCAGTAGATCGATCTTTGCCAGCAGCGCATCGCTGACTTTCTGCCAGGGGGCCGGATTGAGGATCACAAAGGTGCCGCTGGCTCGGGCGTTATCGATCATGCGCTGGATGGCGCTGAGGTTATTTTCGAGCTGCACCAGCAGGATATCTGCGGCGGCTACCGTCGGCTGACAGCGCATTACCTCTGCGGCCGTCACGGTGGTATTGGCGCCGGGATAAACCGAAATCATATTTTCCGCATCATCGCCTGCAACATAGATTAGGGCGTTACCGGTGGGCTTCTCCTTACAGGTAAAGAGCGTAATGGCGTCAAAGCCGGTTTTCTCCAGATGACGACGTGCAAAGAGGCCGAAATCATCGTTACCCACTTTCCCGATGTAGTGCACCCGCGCACCTGCGCGCAGCGCCGCCGTGGCCTGATTTGCTCCTTTTCCGCCCGCACCCATCATGCTGTGGTGCGCCGTCAGCGACTCACCCGGTAGCGGAAAGCGACGCATGACGGCGACCACATCGAGATTAAAAGAGCCGAACACACACACTTTTCCTTTCATCCTGCGCTCCTGAACAGGCGTTCGGCGGCGAGACAGGCACCGCGACAGCCCGTGTAGTCGGTTGAGTGGCTGAAAACAATCTTCAGGTTTTCACGTGTGACCGGTGGCCGCAGATGCTGCTGGATCTGGCTGCGCAGCAGGGCCAGCGGAAAATCAGCCATCGCCAGCACGCCGCCGCCAAGGATCAGATATTCCGGGTCGAGTATATTCATCTCGGTGGCAATCAGCTGCGCCAGACGTCGCACAAACGCCTGAAGTTCCGGCTGCTCTCCGTGGCGGGTAAACAGCGCGGCGATAGGCGTGTCGGCGGCGTTCAGAGCGGCCCAGTGACTCAGCCAGTGACCCGAGGTCAGGGTCTCCGCACAGCCGCGATTGCCGCACGGGCAGGGGAGGTCGTTTCCGGCGACGGGCACGTGGCCCAGTTCCCCTGCACCACCATTCTCGCCGTGATAAAAGTGGCCATTCAGCCACAGGCTGTTGCCCATCCCGGTGCCGGGATAGAGGCCCACGGCGTTAGCCGGCAGCTGCTCCAGCTGCAGCAGATCCCACAGCATCAGATGGTTGACATCTTTGTCCATCGCGACCGGCACGCCGAGTTGCGCCGCCAGACGCGCCGCCACCGGCTGATGATCCAGCGCCTGAATAAAAGGCAGCGAGATCACCTGTTTCCTGTCGCGGCTGAGGATGCCGGGCAGCCCCAGCATGATGCCACTGACCGGCTGCTGCTCCAGCGTTTCATCAATGAGCTGTGCCAGGGCCTGCAGCGCATCGGGCTGCTGCGCCCAGCTGGTGGTGGGCACCTTGCGAAAGCTGCTCCAGATGCCCCCCTCTTCCATCAGCTGCAGCCGGGTACCGGTGCCGCCGATATCGATACCGAGCCAGCGTGATCTCATGCGGACACCTTCGTCAGCCCCTGGGCCTCATCAATGCTGTCGCGCATCATCTCCCACGCGGTGGCTAAATCGTCATGGATATTGAACAGGCCGGAGGTGCCGACAATCAGCACTTCCGCGCCTGCGCCGATCAACTGGTGATAGGTGCGGGTGTTGCAGGAGCCGTCGATCTCGATCAGATAGTGAAAGCCGTGCTGCTCCTTCAGCGCTTTCAGCTCACGCACCTTTTCCACCATTTCCGGAATAAAGGGCTGGCCGGCGTAGCCGGGGTCGACCGTCATCACGGTGATCTTATCAAGCAGATGGATATAGTGCTGAAGGTATGACACCGGCGTCGCCGGATTCAGCACCACGCCCACCTTTTTGTCGAAGCTGCGGATCAGGTTAATGACGCGAAACGCATCGCGATTGATGGTCTCCGCGTGCGGACAGATATAGTCAGCGCCCGCTCTGGCGACCGCCTCGATAAAGTCGGTTGGCTCTTCCACCATCAGATGCACGTCGATCGCCACGCGGGTAAAAGGACGGATCTGCTCAATAAAGAAGGGAGAGAGCGTGATGTTCTTAACGTAGTGACCATCCATGATATCCACATGAAGAAAGTCAGCGCGCGAGTCGAGGATCTGCAGCTGGTGCTTGATCTCCATCAGGTTCATACACATCAGTGACGGGGAGATTTGAGTACGCATCATACTTCCTTCTTTTCAGTCAGAGGATTAAGCACCGCGGCCAGCCTGCTGAGCTTTACGGCACGGTGTTCGTTGAATCGGGTTTTGAATTGTTTGAAGGCGAGAACTACAATCAGCACCGCGCCCCACATGGCCAGGCTGACGTGCTGGCTGATATTCATCAGATTGAAACCGGTGGAGAGCACCTGCAGCGCAATCAGCGCCAGCACCACGCCGGTCACACGGCCGAAGCCCCCGTTGGGATCGGTGCCGCCGAGAATAATGGCCAGCACCGTCAGCAGCAGATAGGCGTCGCCGTAGCCCATACGGGCGGAGTTGAAGCGCGCCATCATGATCAGCCCCGCCAGCACGCAGAGCAGGCTGGAGATCACATAGACCAGCATCACCATGCGATGGGTGTTGATCCCGCTGAACCAGGTGGCGTTGATGTTGCTGCCGCCCATATAGATGCATTTACCGGCGCGGGTTTTACCGAGGAACAGCGCCAGCAGCGCGGCGGCGACCAGGAACACCCAGAGCGGCAGCGGCATACCCAGCAGCGTGTCAGCTCCCAGCGCCTGCACCACCGGCGGCATGCCGCTGACGGCCGCGCCGTGGGTCAGCCAGATCCCGATGCCGTTCAGCGTCATCATCGTCGCCAGCGTCACCAGAATCGGATGTGCGCCGATCCGCGTCACCATCAGCCCCGTCACTACGCCGATCGCGGCCGCGATCAGCATGGCGCCAAGGATGGCGATAAAGAGCCATAGCAGCTGCAGCGCCATTCCGGCACCGGCGGGCAGGGCGCTCATCAGCGTCCAGGCGATAAACAGCGCCGTGAGGTTGGCGGTCGCGATAATGGCGAGGTTCAGGCCGCCGCTGAGGATGGCGATAAACATCGCCAGCGTCAGTAAACCGAGTTCCGGCAGCTGAAACGCCATACTCATAAAGGTGGAGTCGGTCAGGAAGCGCCCCGGCAGCATCACCGTGAAGGTGGCCAGCGCCAGCGCAATCAGCAGCATCAGGCCGATGTTGGTCCCGTCGGGTCGCAATGCAGTCAGTGATTTCATTATCAGTGCCCTCGGTCACACAAAACTGACGTCAGTTTCTTTGCGTTTTTTGTAGTGGGTCACGGCGATCGCAATCATGATGACGCCGCCTACCACGATATTCATGAAGTAGTTCGAGACGCCGACCAGGTTGAGGCCGTTCTTGAGAATGGCGATCAGGAAGACCCCCATCAGCGTGCCGCTCACCGTCCCTTTGCCTCCCATCAGGCTGGCACCGCCCAGCACCGTGGCGGCCAGCACGTCCAGCTCGCCGCCAACCAGCGCGTTGGGCACCACCTCGCCCATGCGATAGACCTGCACCAGCCCGCCGATGGCCGCCATCGCGCCCAGCCAGCCGTAAGCGAATACGTGAATCAGGCCGACGCGGATACCGATACGGCGGGCCGACTCTGCATCGCCGCCAACGGCGTAGAGCTGGCGTCCAAGGTTGGTTTTGTTCAGCAGTAGCGCGGTGACAGCGGCGATCAGCAGCATGGTGACCAGCGGCAGACCGACCTGGAAGCTCTCACCCTGCCAGCTGAACGGCAGCACGTTGCGCAGCGTGATCCACCACTCCGGCAGCGAGTAGAGGCTGCGGCCGCCGGTCACCCACATCAGCAGCCCGAACAGCAGCGACTGCATGCTGATGGTGATGATGATGGAGACCACCCGCAGTGTGGTGATCAGCAGGGCATTGACCACCCCGAACAGCGTGCCGCACATCACCGCCAGCAGAATGCTGAGCAGCGCATTGTCGAACTGGAACTGCACAAACAGCGACGCCAGCAGGTACTGCACCACAGAGGCGACGGCCGCAAACGAGATATCGATCCCGCCGGTGACCAGCACCACAAACAGGCCCAGCGCAAAGATGCCGGTAACGGCGTAGCTTTCCGCCAGATCCAGCAGATTCTGCATGGTGAGAAACTGGTCGCTGGCGAGCGAGAAAAACAGAATGAACGCCAGCAGCACCCAGGCGAGCCAGCCCTGACTGGAGTGCGGACGGAAACGGGAAAAGTCAGGCATTGATCACCTCCGCCAGCTGCTGCTGTTCGACGCTATCGGGTTGGTATTCGGCATGGATCGTGCCATCGCGGAAGTGGAGGATCCGGTCGCAGTTGTACCAGACCTCCGGCACCTCATCAGAGATCAGGATGATCGACAGACCCTCTTTCGCCAGTTCATGGATCAGCTGATAGATACTGGCCTTGGCACCCACATCGACGCCGACGGTGGGAGAGTCGAGGATCAGAATGCGCGGCTGGGTCAGCACCCATTTCGCCAGCACAATTTTCTGCTGGTTACCGCCGGAGAGGGTGGAGATGGCGAGATTTGGATCGGCGACGCGCACGCCAAGCTGCTGGATCCACTGCAGAATCAGCTTGTTCTTACGGTACTCATCGATCAGGTGAAAGCGATTCTGTAGCTTGTCGAGGATCGGCAGCACCATGTTGTCCGCCACCGACTGCTGCTGCACCAGGCCCAGCGTCAGCCGATCCTCCGAGACGTAGCCGATGCCCGCTTTGATCGCATCTTCATGGCCGCGAAAGCGCACCGGCTTGCTGTCGAGCCAGATCTTGCCGCTGTCGGGACGGGTCATGCCGAACAGCGACAGCGCCAGCTCCGTACGGCCGGAACCGAGCAGCCCGCACAGTCCGAGCACCTCGCCTTCATAGAGTTTGAAATTGACGTCGTGATACTGACCGGCGCGGGTTAACGACTCGATCTCCAGAATAGCGCGATCGCTGTTGCGCGTCGGGGCTTTCAGCTGATAGTCGAGTTTCAGGCCGGTCATCAGCTCTGTCAGATGGTGCGGCGTCATCTCCCGCGCAGGCCAGCAGCCCATTTTGCGTCCGTCGCGGATCACCGTTACGCGGTCGGAGATCTCCAGCACCTCATCCAGCCTGTGGCTGACAAACACCACGCAGATGTTCTTATCTTTCAGGTAGCGCACGGTACGCAGCAGCTGATTGACCTCAGTGCGGGTCAGCGAGGCGGTCGGCTCATCCATGATCACCAGCCGCGCATCGGCGACCAGCGCACGGCAGATCGCCACCTGCTGACGCTGCGCGATAGAGAGCGCAGCGACTTTCTCATCCAGATCGAGATCGAACTTCAGTTCGGTAATGATAGTGCGCGCGCTCTCCCGCAAACGTGCGCGGTGGTGCCAGCGCAGCAGACCGTTGAGGTTATGCTCGAAGGCGATGTTCTCTGCCACGCTGAGGTTGGGGAACAGCGAGAGATCCTGATAAATCACCTGGATACCGAAGTCGCGCGCCTGCCGGGTAGTGAGGCGCGGCAGCGTCGGACCGTCGCCCAGCGTGATGCGGCTGCCGCTGTCCGGGGCGTGCACCCCGGAGATAACTTTGATCAGAGTGCTCTTGCCACAGCCGTTGGTACCCGCAAGGCAGTGCACTTCGCCTGCCCGCAGAGTCAGGGAGATATCGCTGAGAGCGCGGTTACCACCAAATGTTTTCGACAGATTCCCGAGCGCAATCAGTGTCTGTGGAGTGACCTCTTGCATATCAGAGCCCCATTTTTACCAGTTTTGGCAGGTTGGCTTTATCCAGACTTTCGGTGCTGTTACCCAGAATGGTGTGGGTGGCTTCATCCACTTTGACTTTGCCCAGCCCCTCAATCGTCATGCCGTCGGTGATCGGCTCCTTCTTCTGCATCATGTCGGCGATGCGGACAAAGACTTCGCCCGCGGTCTCCGGATTCCAGATGTAGCCCCCTTTGATGGCGTTACGCTGCACCAGCGAGGCACCCTGGCCCGGACTGAAAGAGCCAATGACGCAGACCTGGTCGATTTTTTTACGGTTCATCACCGCACGCCCGGCGCCGATAGGCCCCTGTGAACCAAACGCCAGGATCCCTTTCAGATCGGGATATTTGGACATCAGCTCATTGGTGGTACGGATGGAGTCATCCAGCGATTCGCCGACGCCAAACTTGTCGGTGACCAGCTGCATTCTGGGATAGTGCTCTTTCTGGTAAGTGAGCGCGGCGTCGGTCCACTGCTGATGCAGAGGCACCGTCAGGCTACCGACGTACATGGCATATTTGCCTTCGTCGTGCATGCAGTTCGCCAGCGCTTTCATATGGTTGATGCCGTGAGTGGTCGCATCGACCAGTTCGAAGTCCCAGTTGGCCCCCTGCTGGCCGGGTGACTCATGGGTAATCACTTCGATACCGGCGTCACGGGCCCGTTTCAGCACCGGCTCCAGCACTTTCGGGTCGTTGGGCACCACGCCGATGATATCGACTTTCTGCGCAATCAAATCTTCAATGGCGCGCACCTGAAGCGCCGGGTCCGCGGCGGTCGGCCCCACCATCCACGCATCGATACCGCGTTTAGCCGCTTCACTTTTAATGCCCGTCTCCATGGCATTGAACCAGGGAATACCGCCTATTTTGACCACAATACCCATACGTAATTTATCTGCGGCCTGCGCACCAGAGGCGGCAAACAGGGCAAGCAGAGAGCAGGCGATAAGATGTTTTTTCATACAGACTCCGGATTAATTTTTAATTAGCTGCATGGATTGATAACGCTGAGAACAGACGATGACGTTGACACCATTCCATGCCAGTTCCTGTTCAAGCTCTTTATCTTTTAACTGGTCGGTAATAAGAAAATCGACATCACGGTAGTGACAGATACGGGCAAAAGAGGGGCGCAGAAATTTACTGCCATCCATTAAAAGATGTTTTCTTTCTGCGGCCAGCAGCATCTGTTGTTTCAGGTGCGCATTATTCTCATTGCCTTCGCGTAAATATCCGTCGTTGCCCAGACTGCTACAGGAAAAAAAGATTTTATTAATTTGAAATTCACGTAGTGGCTGCTCGGCCACCACGCCGTGAAAATCTTCATCGCGATCGGAATATTCCCCACCCAGGCAGATCGTGCGGATACTGCCGCGCGCCGCCAGCGTCTGCACGATGCGCAGCGAATTGGTTAATACCGTTAACTCAATGTCCGGTAGCTGCCGCGCCAGATACCAGCAGGTGGTACTGCTATCCAGCAGGATGCAGTCGCCGGGGCTGATAAAGTCGAGCGCACGCTTGGCAATGATCATTTTTTCATCAGCGTGCTCATTAATTCGCTGGCGGAAGGATAATTCGTTCTCTTTAGCAATTCTGTTATTTCCCGGCGTGCCGGTGCTTTGCTTTTTTATCAGTACTGCGCCGCCGTGGCTGCGCTGTAATAAACCGCGCTTTTCCAGCTGGCTTAAATCCCGGCGAATGGTTTCCTGTGAAACCTGACACAGCGTGACCAGTTCTGAGACAATTACCCGGCCATTAATATTAATCTCATTAATAATTCTTTGCTGTCTTTCAATCGGCAACATACTTTTCCTCCGATGGAGATAAATTACTGGAAGCGAACATGGGAAAATGTGGGCTGGGCAGGAGTCCACGCGGGCAAATAGTGACGCCCTTTATTAAGTGATGAAGTCGAAATAAAACATGCAAAGCCATGCAATTAATTGCAGGTAAAAGTGATTCCCCTCACATATTTTCGCGGTGAGGGCCGGTGAAAATAAAATACCGGCTGAACAGACTATACCGCTGTTACGGGAAAGGGATGACTGTTTGTGACCGTTTATGTGGGTTTGACCGTTTAAGCTTACGCTTTAACGTTTTCATGAAGGGAACTGGTCCATCTGACAGCGGGCGGAGGGTGAGAGTCGTACGGCGATTCCGGGCAGGGTGGAGGGATGGCGCTGCTTTTCTGGCCGGGACTTCGGGTCCCGGCTGTACACTTTCTATTCTGCGTCGCCAGCGCCAGACTTACCGGCGCATAAAGCGTGCCCGCCACGGCTTGAGAACCCATAACGCCAGCCCGGCCGTGATAAAGTCGAAGGTAATCGCGCAGCCAAAGACCAGGTGCCAGTTATGGGTGTGCTGATACATCAGCGCCGCCAGCGGGCCGCCAAAGATCGAGCCTATGCCCTGAGAGATATAGAGCCAGCCATAGTTGGCTGAGGCATTTTCACTGCCGAAGGTGTCGGTGAGTGTGGAGGGGAAAAGCGAGAAGATTTCACCCCAGCCAAAAAAGACGACGCCAGAGAGCAGAACGAACAGCAACGGATCTTCACGGCACGCCAGCCACAGCGTCATCGCCACGCCCTCCAGTGCGAAGGCAATAAACATGGTGTTTTCACGCCCATAGCGGTCGGAGATAAAACCAAACAGCGGTCGCGTTAAGCCGTTGGTGAAACGATCGATGGTCAGCGCCAGAGGCAGCGCGGCCATACCGAAAATAACCGCCTTGCTGATGCCAAAGTCTTCGGCAAAAATCGCCATCTGCGACGTCACCATCAGACCCGAGGTCGACATCATCGTCATCATCACAAACATCAGCCAGAACAGCGGCTGACGCAGCATTTCCCCGGATTTGAACTGGCGCTGGCTCACCACCGGTGCGGATGGTGTGCTGACCGGCGGCGTCATGCTGGTGCCGGGCAGCCTTAAGTTCTGACTGGCGAGAAGACCCACCGCGGCGAAGAGCAGGCCAAAAACCGTCATTGTCTGTTCAAGACCGTAGCTGTTGAGAGAGATGGAGATGGGGAAGGTGGTAAAAATTGCGCCCATGCCGTAGCCCGCTGCCACGGTTCCGGCGGCAAAACCGCGCTGCTGTGGAAACCATTTCATCACCAGCCCCACGACGCCGATATAAACAATCCCCGTGCCCAGTCCGCCGAGGCAGCCATAAACCAGATAAAGTGCGGCCAGGCTATCGACCCGGGCGGCAATGACCCAACTGAAGCCAGCCATCACCGTACCTATCGAGATCAGCAGACGCGGTCCAAAACGCTCAACCAGCCGCCCCTGAAAGGGTGAGAAAAAGGTCTGCAGAATAATCAGCACTGAGAACGTTACCTGCAGTTCCGCCAGCCCGACGCCGAGTCTGGCCATCATCGGTTTGGTCAGCAGCGTCCAGACGTACTGCGGGCTGGAAATGGCTGCCATACAGATTAATCCAAGCAGAAGCTGTACCCACTTGCTGTGTTTCGCTATTACCACTGGTTCGCTAATTGAGGTCATGGCTCTCTCCGGAAGTATGTTCTGTAATGCAGCCAGATTCCGCCCGCTCTGTATGCCACTCTTATGGCGTCGCAGATATCCGGACGGTTAACGGCTGATGCCAAATCTTTAAGATCATCATCCCTGTGGAACGACGTGACTGGAGAAATTTGCAGGAAGTGTGCCAATCTAAAAATTATTCAATATCAAGGGCTTAAAGTTATGGCAAAGTGATAAGTGTGATGCAGTGCAAAATATGAGTGCGCTGAGTTGGTGCGCAGGGAAGGGATGAGCGCGGGTAGGGGAGCTGTAGATCAGGGACTGATTACCGGCTGCCGTCAGCCCTGGCTGGCGCAGGGGTCGCGGTGATAGCAATGTATTTTCTTAATCCCATTGGACGGCTTACACCGGGAGGATCGGTAAAGGGTAATCTCAGAGAGGGAGTTGGCAACACGTGCACCGTCCATGTCGTATTTCCAATAAAGCTAAAGCTCACAGAATTTTCATTCACACTCAAATTCGTGAAGGTGCCAGTAACATAATGACCACCGAGAGAAAGGCGCTCAATGATTCCAGATTGAATGTCGATATAAAAAATATGAAGGCTTTCTTCGTAAACGATATCGTCAGTGGTAAAGAGTAAAAACCGTTTATCGGACGCTCTGACAGCAGCTTCGAGTTCTTTTCCGAAAACAATAATGCCCGTATTTTTATCTTCCAGAAATATTTCACATTGCGTTTCGCTGAGCCTTTGGGCTTCCTTTACGACAGAGAGCGATATGTTATCAATTAACTTCATGTTCATTTCTAAAACCTGCCCGTTTCTCATGTTGTCACTTTCTACCTGGAGAGAAAGCCTCCTGAGTCTTTTAAGGATGGCTGATACAGGCGTGGAAGATGAATAGGGTAACTACTCCCCCTGTGCGAATATGTCAAACTCAATCGACTCTGTCTTTTACTATCTTACCGTTATTTTTCAAGCGATAAACATTATTGTTGGTTGTAAAAGAGAGTCCTATATTTCTACCGTAACGAACAGTAAGAATTTTGTCTTTTGCTATACAGTTCACTGGTGGTTTCATGTCTTCGAAACATAGCCTGTCATACTTGCCTTCTTCTTTATAGCCATCGCCAAAATCCCAGAAGACGACAGTAAAATAACCATCATTATCAGGCGCCGGGACGCCATGACTGTTTTTAAGCATAGATTTGTTTTCCTGCCACCAGTCTATTCTCTCTTTATCTGTAAAAGGGAAGTTTTTTACCAGAACGTAGCTGTGATTACCATTTTTATGGACAGCAACGATTTCTGCAGGACGCAGCAACAGCCAGAAAACATAGGCCAGCAGAAGGCAGGAAAACAACGATAGTATGAAGATAGCTGGTTTATTTTTAACTTTTATCTTCTCATTTCCCATTTCCCATGTTGTTTCTTTTACTCCTGTAGAAAAAGCCTCACGAAAATTTTGCCAGTTTTCAGGATGGCTGATACAGGCGTGGAAGATGGGTGCGTTCATTACTATCCCCACGCCAGAGAGGCCGAGTTTATTAGTCTTCAAGTTTTAATATTTTTCCATCTGCTGTAAGACGATATTCGCTATCGCTTCCTGTAAATATAGTGCCTCTGTTCTTGCTAAAACTGATTGAAAATACTCTCTCCTTATCAATACAATTTACTGGCGGTTTCATATCATCAAAGCAAAGTCTGTCATATTTCCCTAACTCTTTATAACCATCCCCGAATAACCAAATAGTCAGGTAAAAATGACCGTTTTTATCAGGTTTTGGAATGCCGTATTTATCATTTAATATTTCCTTGTTTTTTAACCACCAGTTGATTTTTCCTTTATCAGTTGGCGGGAAGCTATTGACCAGAACATCACTGAAACCACTACTTCTGTGATGAACGGCTATGATATCCACGGGGCGCTGAGACAACCACAGCCAGTAGCTAAGTAGCACGCAGCCAGCCAGAAAAAACAGAGCGATAATTATCTTTTCTTTTAGTCTCATTTGCGCATTCCAGTAATTTCCAGAGTTGTTTCCACATTGGTCATGAATGGTTTGAAGCCAAACTGATTGTATCGCTGTAACACGAACCAGATACAAAAGAAATGAAACTGATTGAATTTTGCATTCAGAATGTCATCACTATCCAGACCAAAGTGATCCTGAACTTTGTAATGTACTACTGCCCGGAAACGATCATTATTAATATGCAGGGATTTTATAGTGATATGCGTTGCCCAGGTATCATGAACGGTGATACCCATGCCGTTAAAATTATCCTGGAATCTGTCGAATTTAGGCAATTTACCACCTGATATGGCTTCATACAGTTTTGCCTTTTCAATAGATGGATAGATGCTATTTTGCCAGTCAATATTATCTTCAAGCGCTTTCTGCAATAATAGACGTGTACTATTTCCCAGCGAGTTATCATTGATTATATGTTCTTTTAGAGCCTGGTTCAGCGACATATCATGGAAGGGCGTACCATTGCCGTTCTGCATGTGCGTGATCATCTTTTTGATCAGATGACTATAGGGCCCGTAAAAAGAAAATTTTCGGGAAAATGAGCGGAACTCATCAAACAATAGAGCAGCACACTGCTGGCGGGTAATCTTTTCACCCTGGCCGCGCACATTGCAGCAAAACATGGATTGTGGACGATCCATTGAGGAACGCCGGGTAAGCGTCCAGGGATCAACCCGGTCAGAAATGTAATCCAGCCGGTACTGAGACTTTAGCTGTGCTTCGGTCAGATCGCCGCAGCGCATGTCTTTAGCGCCGTAATCGTCCATCCACTTTTGGGTTTTGAATATGGTGCAGGGAAAATGTAATGCAGCCATGATTTTACATTCCTTGTGTAATCATCCGTGGTGCTCTTGGCAGGAAATAATACGCTGTTAAAGGTCAGAGTGTAAACACCATATAGCCTCTGCCCTTCATTTTTACAGATGCACTTTCGAGGATATGAGCTGATTGATTCTGTATAACACGATAATTAGTAAAATCAGTAAATGATGAGCTTTTAATAAGATGAAGGCTGAAAATGTACGACATATGGGTAGAGATGTAATGATGGCGAAATGAGCGTCGCAGGAAGAAAACCACGTTAACTGGCCGCTGGTCTGCGCCACCTCTCACGGTACTCTGCCGGGTCAATCTGCTTTACACTCGTGCTTTAGCAATGATGACGGACAGGTAATTGACGCCTGCATGACAAGGCTGCATATTGCTGATGCTGAACTTTAGGACCTCTTTACCTGATATGATCTATCCCTGTTTCTTTATATATAGCAATGTTAGTTACGTCTTCATAAGCCAGAAGAGATAACTGCATGAAGAAGAAATTTTCTGACGAATAGATAATTAGTATTTTCCACGATACCGAGGTGGAGTCTTGGTTTAGGAACGCCAACTTAACACTATCAAATACCTTATTTTTAGCCTTTTAAAAATCCTAAAGCTGAATGAGGTGGCTAAAAGGTTATGATTTGAATATTTCTCTTCATAATTCACGGGAAAATAAAGAAAAAAAAGCCCAGAGGGCTTGTTCTGTACGGGCTTCACGGACGCGCTGGCGGAATCTGAATAAGCCGATCAAGGCCATGAAATTAATTGTTTTTCTTCAATTCAACTTTGGCTTGTGTACCTAAACGTGTACCAATTATTGAATCTCATACCCCGGAGCAGCCCGGCAAGGATAACGAATGCTTGGCGCTTGATTCATAATAAAATGATTTTTGAGAAAAGTGTTCACACTGTTCACCTTTGGTTTTTATGTATTAATTTCAATTTTTTAGGTAGTGAGTGATTTGAGGCGGGATGTACACTAGTGTGCACTTTTGGTGATCACCTTAGCCAAGATCACAAAAAGCGACCTGAGCCATTATGCGTAATGTGAAGTTATTAGGTGCTGCTGTTGTCAATGGTCCGCTTTGTGGCAGGAGCAGTCGTTAACAACAGGAAAAAGCAGGCACGCAAAAAGTGGTTATTTTCTTTACATTGGAATAGAGTCTGTAGCTGCGATCCAGTCAGGCGGAATTTCCATTTTTCTACCATTTTTACCTGTATCTTCCATAAAAAGATTTAAGTGTTTTTTGTGCTGTTTTATTGCCCATGTCAAGCTCTGGAACTCAAATGCAACCCGTAAAAATGATTGCATTGATACCCTAAACCCTCCGTCCAAAATATTTCCTGTTGCTGATATTTGAGCATACCAATGCTCGTCTTGTAAAAAAATGATATGTAGACCATTTCTCTTAAATCTTCTTTTTATGACTTGCAAGTCAAGAAGAACAAAAATGCTTAAATTCCCATTTATGAAATTATATATATGTTCAGGGTTTAGAGAAAGTTGGAAAGGTGTATAGGGATGCCAATTCATTTCTCTTTTGTACTCGTTCAAATTGAACATGTGAATGTACTTTCCATGTATCTTGTCAAAAACTTCTTGCTTGAATTTTGTTATAGCTAGATAGTGAACTCCACTCTCTGGTGAGACATGGCTAGTGCCTTGTTCATAGGACTTACTTATGCAATCATTGATGGCTTGCAAGTGATACTGTTCTTTTTCTGTGTGTTCGCGTCTTATTACAGGCCCTACGCCTCGGAAATTTTCGGCCTGATCGTTTATGAAAAAGCGATTTAGCTCATCTATGTTTTTAAGTTGTTTTTCCCCTCTGTTATTTAGTTTACTTGATGTTTTAACTTCAATAGGATAGGGATCATTATGGCTCAGTAGGCATACATCTCCATGTCTTAGCGTATTTGTAAGATCACAAAGCACTGCAGGCACATTCTTTTGAGCTGCTGTTTTTAGAAGCATTATTTCCGATTTGATGCCTTCTTTTCCAGAAATGAACCCGGCAGTTTCCTTTACATGATAATGTTCATTGTAAAGAAAGTGTCTTATTGCATATTTGTCACAAAAATGGAATGCAATGCTATCTCCATACATCTTCCATATGTAAATGATATATCTATAGCTCTCCATTTTTTTATCAAACTTATTTATAAGGGTTGTTATTTCTTTTGAACGTTCTCTGGTTGGTCTATCATTTGCTTTTTCAAGACGTAGTTTTTGAATTATTCCTTTTGTGCGAATAATTGCTTTTTCTGCCTCTTTAATCTTTTTCAAAAGCAATAGTTGGAAGTCTACGATTGCTCCTATCGACAATTTTTTTTGTGTCTTAATAATGTGAAGCATTATCGTTAATTGTTCAATGCTCTTCTTGTATCTGGCAACCATAGATTAGCCCCTCCCAAAAAAACACATGTTAAACATGTCTTGAACTTACCACAAATTCCAACAGTCTTGCTACAGCCTTTCATAGTTCCACAATAGGCGGCGAAATCTCGCAGCCATCCAAAGTTCTGCTCGTCTATCAAGTAATTTTGATACTTTTTATCGAGACCGAAAGATTGCGTGACCTGCTCCCTGTTTGCTAACAAAGAATGCAGTTAGCAATTTCCGCTTCTCGCTCTTAGCGGACCTTGGCTGACATTAATATTTGCATCAACATCAAATATAAAAAAACCGGCTTAAGCCGGTTTACGTGGAATGATGTTATGAGATGCTACATGTGGGCAACCAATCCGCCTCGCTGTCCTCATGTAACATGAGATTGGTCTGTATACCGTTATTCGTCCTGCGCTTAAGCAGCACGCGCTCATACTCTTTCAGCGTCTGCGGCACTGCCTGGCCGAAACCCGTCAGGCTGAGCGGATGTTGATGGCCGCGCGATTCCATAAATGACAGATACGCATGATAGAGATAGCGCTTAGGGTTAATCGGGCGAATATTGGCATTACCGATAAACAGTCCGTTCGGCGTGCTCAGCGGCATCAGGTAGCCGCAGAAATCGACAAGTGGATCGGCCTGTCGCTTTATTTCCAGCGCTTCGCCGGATGATTGCTGCGCCTGCAACAACTCGCGCGCTTCATCGGGTGACGCGAAGCGCTGCATCAGATGACGGACAATCACGGCCAGCTCGGCGCAGATTTTATCCAGCAACTGCGTGTCACGCTCTTTTACCGGTATCACTTCGGGGAAGGTCAGGATAACCCGGCGACGTGACACGCCGCCGCTTCGGTCGCTGAAGCGCATCGGGTTGTTGTTCACCGCCAGAATGACCGCCGGAATGTGCGTTAAATAGGCGTCACGGTATTTTGGATCGATTGCTACCGCATTGCCGCCGGTAATAGCCTTGATGCCCGCGCCATCGCCACTCCACTTCTCCTGATCGGGCAGAATAATTAGCGAGAAGCGCACGACACTGGCGCGCTCCCGCGATGATTCCAGTGTGTCGATAGTAGCGGACGTGGTGTTGTCTTTTCCGGCCAGCAGAGTGGCTATTGAGGCCATCACGCTTTTACCACTGCCGCTTGGGCCGGTGACCTCAAGAAACATCTGCCAGTCATAGCGGTTTGCCAGCACCATAAATAACGCCGCGAGGATGCGCTCCTGCTTGTCGTGATTATGCCCGGCGGCCCGCGTTAACCAGCGCCAGAATGCCGGGGCGTGCTCTACAAGGTTTTCACCCGGACGTGGGGCGGTGTAGTCCATGCTGTTGACGGTGCGGAGCAAGTGCTCGCAGCGGTGCGGGCTGAAGGTGCCGCTGGCGGTATCAAATATGTCATTACAAAAAGCCAGACTCTTCAGCTTAAGGAATAGTTTATCGTCGCGATTAGAGAGAATGGCACCAGCAGGCTACAGACACAAAAAAGCCCACAGGGCTTTTACCATGCGGGCTTTCAGGACTTCTACGGATGGCTCTGGAACCATCTTTGAAGAATTTTGGTGGAGCTGGCGGGAGTTGAACCCGCGTCCGAAATTACTACACCGTCGGCACTACATGCTTAGTCAGTTTTTACATTCGCCGGTCAGCTGCGAACAGACACGCCACTGACAGACTAGCCTGATTGGATTTAACGCTTCAACCCCAGGCAGGGCCTCCACGCGATCTCTTTTGGGTTTGACCTCTCTTGATCCCCGTCTTAAGAGCGGAAGCTAGGGAGAGAGGGCTCAGAGCAGGTTATTAAGCTGCTAAAGCGTAGTTTTCGTCGTTTGCGACTATTTTTTTGCGGCTTTTTACGAGGCAAACCGCCCCTCGGCATGCTCCTAAGGCTTCACAATCCCGTCGAATCCAGAATCAGCCCCAGAACTTCAAATATTAGCAATTAAACAGCATAAAATCCAGTGCTTAGCGCGCTGAATTCTTCATGATACGGGCTTTGTCTAATTTCCATTCACGATCTTTGATGTCATCGCGCTTGTCGTGCTCTTTCTTACCGCGTGCCACACCAATCTTCAGTTTGCACCAGGCGTTCTTCCAGTAAAGCGACAGCGCCACGAGGGTGTAACCTTCGCGGTTAACGCGCCCATACAGGGAGTCGAGTTCGCGTTGCTTCAGCAGGAGCTTACGGTTGCGGGTCGGGTCACAGACCACATGGCTGGACGCAACCGCTAAGGGTTGAAAGGTTGAACCGAACAGGAACGCTTCGCCATCGCGCAGCAGAATATAGCTGTCGCTGATGTTGGCTTTACCGGCACGAAGTGATTTAACTTCCCATCCCTGTAACGATAATCCCGCTTCATACTCCTCTTCGATGAAGTATTCGTGGCGGGCGCGTTTGTTCATGGCAACAGTGGCCGAACCGGGTTTGTGTGCTTTTTTCTTTGTCATAATGAGGCGTATTTTACATCACTTAGTCGGTTATCGCATCCCCAGTCCAGCGGGGCAGCAGGAAACGGGATATTCTAGCACACCCTTTACCAGGGACATTTTTGTTTGATCGCTGAAAATGCTATTATTCAGCGGTTTCTTGATGAACAGGAACCATTATGGCTCAGATTAGTCGTTCGGCACTGGTCCCGTTTAGTGCCGGGCAGATGTACAAACTTGTAAATGATGTGGATGCCTATCCGCAATTCCTGCCGGGTTGCACCGGAAGCCGCGTGCTGGATGCGTCAGAGAATCAGATGACGGCCTCTGTGGATGTCTCGAAAGCGGGTATCAGCAAAACCTTTACCACCCGTAACACCCTGACGGATAACCAGAGCATCCATATGCAGCTGGTTGACGGCCCGTTCCGTAAGCTGACCGGCGGATGGAAGTTCGTCTCGCTGGGCGATGACGCCTGCAAAGTCGAATTAAGCCTGGAGTTTGAATTTACCAATATGCTGGTAGAGATGGCCTTTGGACGCATCTTCAAAGAGCTTGCCAACAGCATGGTCCAGGCTTTCACCCAGCGCGCCAAAGAGGTTTACAGTGCCTGACATCACCGTTGAAGTGGTCTATGCATTGCCTGAAAAGCAGTATCAGCTCTATGTCAAAGTGGAGCAGGGCAGCACGGTAGAACAGGCCATCGTAAAATCAGGATTACTGGAGCTGCGTCGCGAAATTGACCTCGCCAGCAACAAGGTCGGCGTCTACAGTCGGCCGGTGAAGCTGGATGATGAGGTGAATGAGGGCGATCGTATCGAGGTTTATCGTCCGCTGATTGCCGATCCTAAAGAGCTTCGTCGCCAGCGTGCAGAGCGGGCTGCGGTGAGCAAAAAATAAGTTCTGTCTGGCTTTGCAGATACCGGACATAAAAAAAGGCGCTCGGTGCGCCTTTTTGCTGCCTGTTTTTCAGACTCTCTGCCGTGTGATTAATCGCTGTTCTGAGAGAGATTCGGCTTATTGTCGATGTTGGTCAGCACACCGTTGCCATCAAAGGTCAGGGTCAGCGTCTGCTGTTTAACACGCTCATGACCGGGTTCCTGACGGAAGATGTAATACCAGACGTTGCTGCCAAACGGGTCTTTCATCATCGGCGTGCCGAGGGTGTAAGCCACCTGCTGCTGTGTCATACCGGTATGGATCTTGGCCACATCGTTGGCAACCAGATAGTTGCCCTGGTTGATATCAGGACGGTAGACCACGCGCTCTAAAGTGGAACATCCGGCGGTCATCATCAACATTACCACTGCCGCGGCAGTCAGCGTTTTACAGCGCATCTATACATTCCTTTTCCGGGGCCAAACGCCTCAACAGGCGATTTTATTGCCATCAAAATCTGAACTCTGCCTGCGGCAGGCTTTATTACTCTGGCGACATAAGTGCCGATGATAATAAACCTTTTCGCTGTTGGAAACCTCTGCAGAGCAAGCATATGACCCCATCAGGTTAAAAAAGTGCGCTGCTATGCGGCTAAAAGTTCTTTTGCATTCGCCAGGGTGTTGCGGGTGACCTCGCTGCCGCCCAGCAGTCGTGCCAGTTCCTGCAGGCGCGCCCGCTTGTCCAGCGGCTGCATGTGGGTTTCAGTCATTGCGCCGTCGGTCTCTTTGCTCACAAAGAAGTGCTGATGACCGCAACCGGCCACCTGCGGCAGGTGCGTGACACACATAACCTGCGTCGATTCACCCAGCTGACGCAGCAGTTTACCTACGACAGCGGCGGTCGGGCCGCTGATACCGACATCAACCTCATCGAAAATCATTGCCGGCGTTTCCATTTTCTTCGCGGTGATCACCTGAATTGCCAGCGCGATACGTGACAGCTCACCGCCTGAGGCCACTTTACCCAGCGGCTGCAACGGCTGACCCGGGTTAGTGGTGACCTGGAAGTCGACGCGGCTCGCGCCGTCAGCCGTCAGCTGATCCGGGTTAAAGGTCAGGGCGATTTTAAACTGGCCGTGCGGCATCGAGAGCAGATGCATGCTCTGGGTAATCAGCTGCTGCAACTCGTCTGCAAAGTGGCTGCGCTGCTGATGAAGCTCTTCGGCGCTCTTAAGGGCCGCCTGATAGTGTTCACCGACCAGCGATTGCAGGCTCTCCTGATCGCTTTCGTGCTGTGACAGCAGCTCCGCTTCATCCAGCAGCTGCCGATGCAGTTCAGGCAGCGCTTCTGGCGTGACGTGATGCTTACGCGCCAGGGCAATCTGGCGTGAAATTCGTTTTTCCAGTTCGTACAGGCGATTAGGGTCCAGATCGAGGCTGTCACAGTAGTGACGCAGCTCATCGCTCGCTTCGCTCAGCTGGATAGCCGCCTCTTCCAGCAGGTTATGCACGCCGTTCAGCTTCTCATCCAGAGAGGTCAGCTCAGAAATCAGCTCACGGGCGCTGTAGAGCAGGCTGTTGAGATTGGTGTCATCACTGTCGGAGAGCATCTGCAGCGCCTGCTGGCTGGTTGACAGCAGCTGGCCGCTGTTCGCCAGACGCTTGTACTCTTCGTCGATCTGCTCATATTCACCCGGCTGCGGGGCAAAGTCGTTCAGCTCTTTCAGCTGATACTGCAACAGTTCGCGGCGCGCTTCGCGCTCCTGCGCCTGCTGCTGATGCAGCGCCAGGGTGCGGCAACTCTGATGCCAGGTCTGATAGCTGGCACGCATGCGCTGCAGCAGATCATCATGGCCGGCATAGGCATCCAGCAGATGTTTCTGGTGATCGGGTTTAAGCAGAAGCTGATGGGCATGCTGACCGTGGATCTGAATCAGCAGCTGACCAAGGTCGCGCAGCTGAGAGAGCGGGACCGCGGTGCCGTTAATAAAGCCGCGGGAACGGCCATCGGCGCTGATCACCCGGCGCAGCAGACACTCGTTGCCATCATCCAGCTGATTATCCAGCAGCCAGCGCTGGGCTGAAGGGGAGGCCTTAAGCTGGAAGCGGGCACACAGGTCAGCCCGGCTGGCTCCCTGACGCACCATGTCGGCGTCAGCACGACCGCCAAGACATAATCCCAGCGCATCAATCGCGATGGACTTACCGGCACCGGTTTCACCCGTGATGGCTGTCATGCCGCGGTGGAAATCAATGTCGAGCTCACGAACGATAGCGAAATTACTGATGGTCAGTTGGGCCAGCATAGGTTCACCTGTACGAATAAACACATATGGTTTTTCATACAGTATAAACTGGTTTTTTATCCAGTAAAGAGGCTGCGCCCCTTTTCAGAACAATTTTTTTGACCAGCCCAGCTTAGAGCTCAGCGTGTTGAAATAGCTGTAGTTTTTAGGGTGAATCAGGTTGAGGTGATGATTGCTGCGCCGGATCAGAACATCTTCGCCCTCCTGTATCGGCAGGGCAATCTGACTGTCGCAGCTGATTTCCAGGTCGCTGCGACGGGACGAAAAGCGCAGGCGGATGGTGCTGCTACTGTTGATGACCAGCGGCCGCGCCGAGAGCGTATGCGGGAACATCGGCACCAGCACGATCGCTTCCAGCGACGGTGTGAGAATCGGGCCACCCGCAGAGAGCGAGTAGGCGGTCGAGCCGGTAGGGGTGGAGATAATCAGTCCGTCAGAGCGCTGCGAAAAGGCGAACACCTCATCGATGTAAACCTCAAATTCGATCATGTGCGCAACTTTGCCGGGATGGAGTACCACCTCGTTGATGGCGGTGCCGATGCGCGGCGAACAGGCCGATTTGCACACCTGCGCTTCCAGCAGAAAGCGGCTCTCGACAAAATAGTTGCCCTGCAGCACCTCATCCAGCTGCTGCTGCGCATTGTCGGGGTCGAGGTCGGTAAGAAAACCCAGGTTACCGCGGTTAATGCCAATCACCTTAATGTCGTAACGGGCCAGCACCCGCGCGGCACCCAGCATGTTGCCATCACCGCCTACTACGACCGCTAAATCGGCCTGCTGACCAATCTCCGCCAGCGTGCCGGTCTGCACATCGTGAAGCGACAGCTCCTGCGCAATCTGTTGCTCGACGATCACTTGATAACCTTTGGCTGTCAGCCAGCGCCAGAGCATCTCATGCGTGGTTAGCGCGGTGGGATGGCGTGGATGACCCACAATACCAATGCAGTTAAAGTGTTTGTTCATCTGGTCGGTGTTCCTTATAAGCCAAAACGGCAAGGCAATGTGACAGGTTCCCTTGAAACCGCTATTTCAATCCCCATAATAAGCCAACCAGCGAAATGAATGTGCAAAACGCGGAGAAATTCATGAGTAGTAAAGAACAGAACACCCCAAACGAGCAAGTCTCAGACGAAATTCAGCAGGATCAGCAGCAACCTCAGGAAGCGGAGACAGCGGCAGAGGTGGATCCGCGTGATGAGCGTATCGCTCAGCTCGAAGCTGAATTAGCGCAGTCGCAGACCGGCGTGCGTGATGCTCAGCTGCGTGCGCAGGCTGAAGTCGAAAACATTCGTCGTCGTGCGGAAATGGACGTTGAGAAGGCGCACAAATTTGCGCTGGAGAAATTTGCCAACGAACTGCTGCCGGTTATCGACAGCCTTGAGCGCGCGCTGGAAGTGGCGAACAAAGAAGATTCACAGCTGGCGCCTATGATCGAAGGGGTTGAACTGACTCTGAAAGGTCTGCTGGGTGCCGTGCGTAAATTCGGTGTTGAAGTGGTCGGCGAAACCGGTGTGCCGTTTAACCCGGAAGTGCATCAGGCGATGTCGATGATGGAGTCTGAAGAGTTCGAGCCTAACCATGTCATGCTGGTGATGCAGCGTGGTTATACGCTGAATGGTCGCCTGCTGCGTCCGGCGATGGTTGCCGTTGCCAAAGCCAAAGGCTGATTCAGCACCGGAATCCCGCTACACGGCCGCGCACTGACGCGGCCGTGTGCATTCTGACGTCAGTCCGGTAAAACCGGCGTCCAGTCCACCGGTTTTTTACCGGCCGCGCTGAGCAATTCATTGGTTTTTGAAAAATGGTGGCTGCCGAAAAAGCCGCGATGCGCAGAGAGCGGCGAAGGATGCGGCGCCTGCAACACATGATGGCGCTGGCGATCGATGATGCTGCCTTTCTTCTGAGCGTGAGATCCCCACAGCAGAAAAATCACCCCTTCACGATGCTGATTGATCGCTGCAATCACATTATCGGTAAACGTCTCCCAGCCGAATCGCGCATGGGAGTGCGCTTTGCCCGCCTCGACCGTTAAAACGGTGTTCAGCAGCATCACACCCTGTTTCGCCCAGCTCTCCAGGAAGCCGTGACTGGGTTTCTCAAAGCCCGGAATATCCTGCTGCAACTCTTTATAGATATTTTGCAGGGATGGCGGCACCTGAACGCCTGGCAGCACAGAGAAGGCCAGGCCGTGTGCCTGGTGAGGGCCATGGTAGGGGTCCTGACCGAGGATGACGACATTGACGTCGCCCAGTTCCGTCAGGCGAAAGGCATTAAAGACATCTTTCTGCGGCGGATAGACGGTGACCCCCGCAGCGCGTTCATCGGCGACCAGCTTCAGCGTCTCGACAAAATAGGGTTTCTGTTTCTCTTCAGCCAGCACGTCGTGCCAGGTCAGCTTTTCAGCCATGTTCAACTCCCTTTCCGTTAGTGCCGTAAGCTTAGCCGTTCCTGCCGCCCAGCTGAAGGTAAAATAAATTTGAAAAATACAAATAAAGTTAAGAGGCAATGCATTTTCAGATCAACGGGTTAGCCTGAATGGCCACAGAGCGCCGGGTGAAGATTGATGCAGGTCAAGGCCGGTCGAAAGGATGAGTGGTATACCGGAGCCTTAAATTTGATTTATTCACCTATTATTCGGGAGATGCAAAGATGATCACAGGAATCCAGATCACTCAATCCAACCATGCCAACCTGCTGAACTCCTTCTGGCTGCTGGACGAAGAGAAAGCTCAGGCGCGTTGCCTGTGTGCCGCCGGGGGTTATGAAGAAGACCAGGTTGTGGCTATCAGCGAGCTGGGCGAATTTGCTTATCGTGAAGTTCCGGTAGAAATCAAACCGCAGGTGCGTGTTGAAGGCGGTCAGCATCTGAACGTCAACGTGCTGCGTCGTGAAACGCTGGAAGATGCGGTGAAGCACCCGGAAAACTACCCGCAGCTGACCATCCGCGTGTCGGGCTATGCCGTGCGCTTCAACTCACTGACTCCTGAACAGCAGCGTGACGTGATTGCCCGTACTTTTACCGAAAGTCTTTAAGTGGCCTGAGTGATCGGACGCTGAAAATAAAGGCAAAGCGCACACAGCATATTTTATCATCCTTATCAGCAAGATAGAGAGTCATGTGCAGCGAGCCGGTCAGTGAGTATCGCCAGCAATGCGATCAGGCAGGTAAAATGGTGTGAAAAGGCTGTTAACAGCTGTCAGCTAAAAAAAATCGCCTCATCAGAGGCGATTTTTTTGTTTAAGCGCTGTTTTATTCCGCATTCTCGTTAGCGGCCGCGCTGCCGCTTGCCTTACGGCGTTTGCCGATATTTTTGGCGTCACGATGGCGTTTTTTCACGCGGGGTTTTTCAGCTTCGCTCGCTTTCTTCTCTGCGCGCTTAGCCAGCACCTTTTTCGACGGTTTGCCGGTGGTTTTCGCACTTGGCGCGCGGGTCACCGGACGCAGCTCGTCAATGACGCGCGCTTTAATCGGCTCATTAACATAGCGGGTGATTTTACCCAGCAGGACGTAATCGTGCGCTTCGACCAGCGAGATGGCGATGCCTTTACGACCGGCGCGACCGGTACGGCCAATACGGTGCAGATAGGTATCGGCTGTGCGCGTCATGTCATAGTTGAAGACGTGGCTGACATCTTCAACGTCGATGCCGCGCGCCGCAACGTCGGTGGCAACCAGCACGTTCACCCGTCCTTCACTCAGACGTTTGATCGCTTCGTTACGCTTCGCCTGCACCATTTCGCCTTCCAGATAGCTGGTGCGAATCCCCGCTTCGTGCAGCCAGCTCACCAGCTCATGCAGACGCTCACGCTTGCGCACGAACACGATGCTGCGTGTCACTTCCGGCTGCTTCAGCAGATGGATCAGTAGCTTGGTTTTGTGCTCAAGATCGTCAGCGCGGTAGTACCACTGCTGGATCTTTTTGCGCTCACGACGGCTCGGATCCGCTTCCAGCTCAACCGGATCGTTCAGCAGACGTTCGGCGAAATCGCGGATGTTGTCGCCTTCCAGCGTGGCGGAGAAGAGCAGGGTCTGTTTGCGCCAGCGCGTTTCAGCCGCGATGGTTTCGATATCCTGGGCGAAGCCCATATCCAGCATACGGTCCGCTTCATCCAGCACCAGCGTTTCCACCGCGCGGCAGTCGAAGTTCTCTTCTTTAATATACTGCAGCAGGCGGCCGGTGGTCGCGACCACGATATCCTGGTTTTCGCTGAACACTTCGGCGTGGTTCATGTAGGCCACGCCGCCCGTGATGGTCGCGATATCCAGATGGGTATGTTTCGCCAGCTCACGCGCATGTTCGGCGACCTGCATCGCCAGTTCGCGGGTCGGGGTCACAATCAGGATGCGTGGCGGGCCAGATTTCTTGCGCGGAAAATCAAGCAGGTGCTGCAGCGCCGGTAACAGATAGGCGGCGGTTTTCCCGGTCCCGGTAGGTGCCGAACCCAGAACGTCGCGGCCCTCCAGCGCGGGCGGAATTGCAGCAGCCTGAATCACTGTTGGACGCGTGAAGCCTTTTTCCTGCAACGCTTGTAGCAGGCTTTCGTCGAGTTCGAGTTCGGAAAATGTGGTTACTGTCATGGTCTACCTCAGTTTGGGGCGCTGATTATAGACAGATCAGACTGAATCTTCATCTGTTAATCCGTTTCCGCTGCGCCTGGGGTTGTCTGCCGCGTGAATTCCCTCTGTTGCCACGTTACACTCATGCGCTGCCGGACGGCAGGAAAAAACGATGGTAGTGAAGAATGATGCAGGATAAGCCGCGTAAACGGCCACAGTTAAACAAGAACGGTTTTACCTTTAAACAATTTTTTGTCGCGCACGATCGCTGTGCGATGAAAGTGGGAACCGATGCCATTCTGCTCGGGGCCTGGGCACCGGTGGCCGGGGTCAGGCGCATTCTGGATATCGGCAGCGGCAGCGGGCTGATTGCCCTGATGCTGGCGCAGCGTACACCGTCGCAGGTGCTGGTCGATGCGGTTGAATTAGAGCCTGAGGCTGCGCAGCAGGCGCAGGAGAATGTGCAGCAGTCGCCGTGGCCTGAACGAATCCGGGTGCATCAGCACGACATCGCCCGCTGGGCAGAGGAGTCCACCGCGCGTTACTCCCTCATCGTCAGCAATCCCCCTTACTTTGCGCCTGGCGTGGCCTGTTCTACGCCAGCGCGGGACAGCGCCCGTGCCACAGCCTCGCTCGACCATCAGACGTTACTGCGCAGCGCGGCGTTACTGATTGAGGAGGAGGGGATGTTCTGCGTGGTGCTGCCTGCCGCCATCGGCCAGGATTTTATCGCGCTGGCAGAGGCGGATGGCTGGCATCTGCGTTCACGCCTGGATGTGGCGGAGTATGCCCATCGTCCGCCGCACCGGGTTGTGCTGGGCTTCTCGCCGCAGCCTGGCGAAACCCTGCTGGAGCGGCTCGCTATCCGCGCAGCAGACACCCACTATTCGGATGAGTGGTGCAGCCTGACGCGGGCGTTCTATCTCTTTATGTAGCCGGGCGGCGTCAGAATTGTCGGTCGCGCCTCAGGCAGCAGGTTCGGGTAGTCGCGAATATAGTGCAGGCCGCGACTCTCTTTTCGCTCCAGCGCACAGCGCACCATCAGATCCGCCACCTGAACCAGGTTCCGCAGCTCCAGGAGATGATTGGAGAGGCGGAAGTGACGGTAATATTCATCGATCTCCTGCTGAAGCAGGGTGATGCGGCGCAAAGCCCGCTCCAGTCGTCGGGTCGTACGCACAATGCCGACATAATCCCACATGAAGAGCCGCAGCTCATGCCAGTTGTGCTGGATGACGACGCGCTCATCGGCATCATCGACCTGGCTCTCATCCCAGGCGGGCAGGGTGGTCACAGCCTCTATGCCAGGCAGGCTCTGGATCAGCGCTTCGGCGGCTGACCAGCCATAGACCAGGCACTCCAGCAGCGAGTTGGAGGCCATGCGGTTCGCACCATGCAGGCCGGTGTAACTCACCTCACCGATGGCATACAGGCCGCTGACGTCACTCTGCCCATGCTGATCCACCATCACGCCGCCGCAGGTATAGTGGGCGGCAGGCACGATCGGGATTGGTTCCCGGGTCAGGTCGAAGCCAAAGGTCAGCAGCTTCTCATAAATCATCGGGAAGTGGGCGCGCACAAACTCTTCCGGCTGGTGGCTGATATCCAGATACATGCAGTCCACGCCCAGCCGCTTCATCTCATGATCGATGGCGCGTGCGACGATATCGCGCGGAGCCAGCTCGGCGCGCTCATCAAAATCGGGCATGAAACGGCTGCCATCGGGACGCACCAGCCAGGCGCCTTCTCCGCGCAGGGCTTCAGTCAGCAGGAAGTTCTGCGCCTGGGGATGAAACAGGCAGGTGGGATGAAACTGATTAAATTCGAGGTTGGCGACCCGGCAGCCCGCACGCCAGGCCATCGCGATCCCGTCACCGGAGGCGACGTCAGGATTCGTGGTGTACTGATACACTTTGGCGGCGCCGCCGGTCGCCAGCACCACCGCCCGCGCCTGACAGGTTTCCACCTGCTCGCGGTTACGGTTCCAGATCCAGGCACCCACCACCCGGCGCGGGCCAGGCTGGCCGATTTTATCGGAAAGAATCAGATCGACCGCGTTGGTGCGTTCCAGAATGCGGATGTTAGGGTGGCTGAGCGCCTGGCTTACCAGCGTGGTTTCAACCGCATGACCGGTGGCATCGGCACTGTGCAGAATACGGCGATGGCTGTGTCCGCCTTCGCGCGTCAGGTGATAGCGCATCTCGCCTGAGGCCTGCGGATCGAGATCAAAGGCAACGCCGTTGTCGATCAGCCACTGCACGCAGTGCCGGGCATTGCTGGCGATAAACGAGACCGCCTCCCGGTCGCACAGTCCTGCGCCGGCAATCAGCGTATCTTCTATATGCGCTTCAATACTGTCGGTCTCATCGAACACCGCCGCAATGCCGCCCTGAGCATAAAGCGTAGAGCCCTCATTGACCTGCGCTTTGCTGAGCACCGTGACCTGATACTGTTTCGCCAGGCGCAGCGCCAAAGAGAGGCCCGCCGCACCGCTGCCCACAATCAATACATCACACTGATAATCCGGATTCGCATTTGTCATGGTGTTTAATTTACTAAACAAAGATTGCCCTGAGCATAAGCCCTGAGCCGGTCGCTGTGAAGTATTTTAAACAAAAGTTCGCAGATTCACGGTGTGAATTCAGAAAAATTACCGATAATCATTAAGTTATAAACAGTACAATTTGAGCTCTGTTTTCTATACCAAACTTATTATCGGCGGAGGATTTAATGATGAAAAAGCTGTTGTCATAGGTTACTCTGCCTGCGATTTGCGCTCCTTACACTGAACGAAAACGAACAACCTGTGTAATCAATTCCGGAGCGGCAAATATCAGGTCGGGAAGTGAACTTCGCACCACATCACAACTCTAAGCGCATGCTTGCTCAGAACCAATGAGATGTGCTGGCAGTTACTTTATGCGTAAGAAAAGTTTGGGGAGACATTACCTCGGATGAGCGAGCAGTTAACGGATCAGGTTCTTGTCGAGCGGGTTCAGAAGGGAGATCAAAAAGCTTTCAACTTACTGGTGATTCGTTACCAGCACAAAGTGGCGAGCCTGGTTTCACGCTATGTACCTTCAGGCGATGTGCCTGATGTCGTACAGGAATCATTTATCAAAGCGTATCGCGCACTGGATTCATTCCGTGGCGATAGCGCCTTTTATACCTGGCTGTACCGCATTGCGGTCAATACAGCGAAAAATTACCTGGTTGCTCAGGGGCGTCGTCCGCCATCCAGCGATGTGGATGCGATTGACGCAGAAAATTTCGAAAGTGCGGGTGCATTAAAAGAAATTTCGAACCCTGAGAACTTAATGTTGTCTGACGAATTGAAACAAATTGTCTTTCGTACCATCGAGGCGCTACCCGAGGACTTGCGTATGGCAATCACCCTCAGGGAACTGGACGGCCTGAGCTATGAAGAGATCGCCGTCATTATGGATTGCCCGGTAGGCACTGTTCGATCACGTATCTTTCGTGCGCGAGAGGCTATTGATAACAAAGTTCAACCGCTTATCCAACGTCAGTGATAACGGCTACTGGAAGGGTACATAGGCATGCAGAAAGAAAAACTTTCCGCTTTAATGGATGGTGAGACCTTAGATAACGAGCTGTTTTCCGCCTTATCGAAGGACGCAGAACTGCAGAAAAGCTGGGCAAGCTATCACCTCATCCGCGATACCATGCGCGGTGACGTGAGTGAGCACCTGCATTTCGATATCTCTGCGCGCGTCGCTGCTGCTATCGAAAAAGAACCGCTGCGTTCTGTCACAACGCTGATCCCTGAAGCTCAGCCAGAACCTTCCCGCTGGGAAAAAATGCCGTTCTGGAAAAAAGCGCGTCCGTGGGCAGCTCAGCTGACGCAGGTGGGTGTGGCGGCCTGTGTGTCACTGGCCGTCATCGTGGGTGTTCAGCACTATAATCAGCCTGAGGGTAGCGCGACTCAGACCTCTGACTCGCCGGTGTTCAATACGCTGCCGATGATGGGTAAAGCGTCGCCGGTCAGCCTGGGCGTGCCGTCTGATGCGTTTGACACCAACAGTTCTAATCAGCAGGTTCAGGATCAGCGCCGTCGCGTCAATGCGATGCTGCAGGATTATGAACTTCAGCGTCGTCTGCACGCTGATCAGCTGCAATTCGAAACCGATGCCCCTAAACAGGCACAGGTGGATGTTCCCGGAAACCAATCTTTAGGACAGCAGCAGCAGTAATGAAGCCGCATTGGTATGCTGTTAGCCTGCTGGCAGGCAGCCTGTTGTGGTCATCTGTCGCCCCGGCGCAAACTTCGGCGTCCGGGGCGCTATTGCAGCAGATGGAACAGGCAAGCCAGAACCTTAACTACGAATTCGCCTATATCAACGTCTCTCGCATCGGCATCGAATCGCTGCGCTATCGACATGCTGTGATCGATAACCGGATATTCGCTCAGCTGCTGCAGATGGACGGGCCGCGTCGGGAAGTGATCCAGCGCGGCAACGATATCAGTTACTTCGAACCTGGCCTCGATCCCTTTTCGCTTCCCGGCAATCACATCATTGACGCACTGCCGTCTGTGATTTTTGCTGACTTCAGCAAGCTGGCCAGCGCCTACGATTTCATTACCGTGGGACGCTCGCGCATTGCCGATCAGATGTGTGATGTACTGCGTATCGTTTCACGGGATGGGACCCGCTACAGCTATGTGGTCTGGCTGGATGTCGACACCAAACTGCCGCTGCGCATTGACCTGCTTGACCGTGATGGTGAAACGCTGGAGCAGTTCCGCGTGATCAGTTTTGCGGTGGATGAGGGGGTGCGTAACCTGATGCAGGGGCTGGAGAAAGCCAATCTGCCGCCGTCGCTGTCGGTGCCGAAAGGGGATGCGGTCACGCTCCCCTGGCAGCCAGGCTGGATCCCTGCCGGGATGTCACTGGTGTCGCAGAATCGCCGTTCGCTGCCGGCGCTGAACAAAAATATGGAATCGAAGCTCTACAGCGACGGCCTGTTCAGTTTTGCGATCAACGTGACGCCGGCGGATAAAACCAGCCTTACCCAGACATTGCGCACTGGGCGTCGTACGGTTCAGACTGTTGTGCGCAATAATTACGAGATTGCGGTGATTGGCGAGATACCGCCTTCAACCGCTAAACGTATTGCGGACAGCATCGACCTGGGATCACAGAAATGATGAGAGAATGGGCCACCGTGGTGGCATGGCAGGATGGCATCGCCACGCTGCACACTGAAGCAAAAACCTCCTGCAACAGCTGCCAGGCGCGCAAAGGCTGTGGCAGTCATATGCTGAATAAACTCGGCCCGAAAAATGCGCACGTGATGCAGATCGCCAGCAGCGAGCCATTGCAGCCGGGGCAGCGCATCGAACTGGGCATCAGAGAGAGCAGCCTGCTCGGTTCGGCGCTGCTTGTCTACATGACGCCGCTGCTGGGCCTCTTCCTGGTGGCGGGTCTGTTTCAGTCGCTGTTCAGCAGCGATCTGGCGGCGGCCTGCGGTGCGCTGCTGGGCGGCGTTGGCGGCTTTATTATCGCCAAAGGCGTTTCACTGAAATTTGGCGATCGCGAAGCCTTTCAGCCGGTGATCCTCAACATCGCGTTACCTCCCGATGCGCTGCGTGTCGAAAGCGAAGCGTAACGCACGTCCAGGCCGCGCACTCCGCGGCCTTTGTCCGTTCTGCCCTGCGCAGATATCTGTTTCGCTTCCACCTCGTTCCATTCTTTTATGCGCGGCGTTAACAGTGTAATATGCGTCGTCATTAATGAGGCTGACAGGATTGTGGGTAAAGAGCGATCTTCCTGAATGTGTCTGTGCTCAGGTTTTCAACTGAATTTTAAGCGAAGATATCCCTATAAATGAAGCACATAAGAAATTTCTCCATCATCGCTCATATCGACCATGGTAAATCCACGCTCTCTGACCGCCTTATTCAGATCTGCGGTGGCCTCACAGACCGTGAAATGGCTGCGCAGGTTCTTGACTCTATGGATCTGGAGCGTGAGCGTGGCATTACCATCAAAGCACAGAGCGTCACACTCGACTACCATGCGAAAGACGGCGAAACTTACCAGCTCAATTTCATCGATACCCCGGGCCACGTAGACTTCTCCTATGAAGTGTCCCGCTCACTGGCTGCCTGTGAAGGGGCACTGCTGGTGGTGGATGCCGGTCAGGGTGTTGAAGCGCAGACACTGGCGAACTGCTACACCGCGATTGAGATGGATCTGGAAGTAGTGCCGGTTCTGAATAAAATCGACCTGCCGGCTGCCGACCCTGAGCGCGCGGCGCAGGAGATTGAAGATATCGTCGGCATTGATGCCGCCGATGCGGTGCGCTGTTCTGCCAAAACCGGCGTTGGCGTGCCTGACGTGCTGGAACGTTTAGTGCGCGATATTCCGCCGCCGGAAGGCGATCCGGAAGCGCCACTGCAGGCACTGATTATCGACTCCTGGTTTGATAACTACCTGGGCGTGGTCTCACTGGTGCGTGTGAAAAACGGCACTATGCGCAAAGGCGACAAGATTAAAGTCCTGAGCACCGGCCAGACCTACAACGCGGACCGTCTGGGTATCTTTACCCCGAAACAGGTCGACCGTACCGAACTGAACTGCGGTGAAGTGGGCTGGCTGGTCTGCGCCATCAAAGATATCCTCGGCGCGCCGGTGGGCGATACCCTGACCACCGCCCGCAACCCGGCTGACAAAGCGCTGCCTGGCTTCAAAAAAGTGAAGCCGCAGGTTTACGCCGGTCTGTTCCCAATCAGCTCCGATGACTATGAAGCCTTCCGTGACGCGCTCGGCAAGCTCAGCCTGAACGACGCCTCGCTGTTCTATGAGCCAGAAAGCTCAACGGCGCTGGGCTTTGGTTTCCGCTGCGGCTTCCTGGGTCTGCTGCACATGGAGATCATTCAGGAGCGTCTGGAGCGTGAATACGATCTCGACCTGATCACCACCGCGCCGACGGTTGTGTATGAAGTCGTGACGACAAGCGGTGATACCGTCTATGTCGACAGCCCCTCTAAGCTGCCGCCACTGAACAACATTGAAGAGCTGCGTGAACCGATTGCGGAATGTCACATGCTGCTGCCGCAGGAGTATCTGGGCAACGTTATTACGCTCTGTATTGAGAAGCGTGGCGTGCAGACCAACATGGTTTACCACGGCAACCAGGTCGCGCTGACCTACGAAATTCCGATGGCAGAAGTGGTGCTCGACTTCTTCGACCGTCTGAAGTCGACCTCACGCGGTTATGCCTCGCTGGATTACAACTTCAAGCGTTTCCAGGCCTCTGACATGGTGCGCGTTGACGTTCTGATCAACTCAGAGCGCGTGGATGCGCTGGCGCTGATCACGCACCGCGATAACGCCCCTTATCGCGGCCGTGAACTGGTTGAGAAGATGAAAGATCTCATTCCGCGTCAGCAGTTTGATATTGCGATTCAGGCCGCCATTGGTAACCACATCATCGCACGTTCAACGGTTAAACAGCTGCGTAAAAACGTTCTCGCCAAATGTTATGGCGGTGACGTCAGCCGTAAGAAGAAACTGTTGCAGAAGCAGAAAGATGGTAAGAAGCGAATGAAGCAGGTTGGCAACGTTGAGCTGCCACAGGAAGCGTTCCTCGCCATTCTGCATGTCGGTAAGGACAGCAAATAAGGATTTCCAATGGCTAATATGTTCGCCCTGGTTCTGGCGATAGCGACGCTGATTACTGGCATCGTCTGGGTAATTGATCGTTTCAAATGGGCGCCGGAGCGCCGTGCAAAGCAGGCCGCGGCGCAGGCGCAGACCGGCAATGCACTCGACAGCAAAACGCTGGCGAAGGTCTCTTCACAGCCTGGCTGGGTGGAAACCACCGCCTCTGTTTTCCCGGTGCTGGCCGTGGTGTTCATCGTGCGTTCGTTTATCTACGAACCGTTCCAGATCCCGTCTGGCTCGATGATGCCAACCCTGCTGATCGGTGACTTTATCCTGGTAG
Source organism: Pantoea sp. GM_Pan_3 (assembly GCF_026541045.1). Classification (NCBI taxonomy): domain Bacteria; kingdom Pseudomonadati; phylum Pseudomonadota; class Gammaproteobacteria; order Enterobacterales; family Erwiniaceae; genus Pantoea; species Pantoea sp. GM_Pan_3. Next base: position 65,060 of record NZ_JALNVA010000008.1, read on the forward strand.
AGAAGTTTGCTTACGGGATTAAAGATCCGATCACCCAGACCACGCTGATCCCAACCGGTCAGCCGAAGCGCGGCGATATCGCGGTCTTTAAATACCCGAAAGATCCGAGTCTGGATTACATTAAGCGCGTGATTGGCCTGCCGGGCGATAAAGTCATCTATGATCCTTACAGTAAGACGCTGACGGTGAAACCGGCCTGCGATGAGGGCAAAGCCTGTGACTCTGCGCTGCCGGTGACCTACACCAGCGTTGAGCCAAGCAAGTTTATCCAGACCTTCAGCGGCTTTGATGGCAACGAAACCGGTAACGGTTTTTATCAGGTGCCGCAGGGCGATACCCTGCGCGGCGGACTGCGCCTGGGCACCCGTAAAGAGACCATCGGAAGCGTAACGCATGACATTCTGCTGGTAAACGAAGCGCAGAGTCAGGCAGGCATGTATTATCAGCAGCCGGGCCAGCCGCAGGCGACCTGGGTGGTGCCGAAAGGGCAATACTTCATGATGGGCGACAACCGTGATAACAGCGCCGACAGCCGCTACTGGGGCTTTGTCCCGGAGCGTAACCTGGTCGGTAAAGCGGTCGCTATCTGGATGAGCTTTGAGAAACAGGAAGGCCAGTGGCCAACCGGCGTACGATTCAGTCGTATCGGCGGTATTCACTGATAAAATTGTCTGATTAACAGGCAAAACGGGTGGCCTCTTTTGGGAGGCCACTGCACACCAAACGGAACGTGCTGGAAAGCCAGCCCCGTTTGGTATGCAGAGTTACAGACGCAACAAAGAACTGGAATCGCATGAACCCCATCCTGATTAATAAGCTTCAGCGCAAACTGGGCTACACTTTTACTCATTCGGAACTGTTACAGCAGGCCCTGACACACCGCAGCGCCAGCAGTAAGCACAACGAACGCCTGGAATTTCTTGGCGATTCTATTCTTAGCTATGTGATTGCGAATGCCCTTTATCATCGCTTCCCGCGGGTTGATGAAGGTGACATGAGCCGCATGCGCGCCACGCTGGTGCGCGGCAATACGCTGGCTGAAATGGCGCGCGAATTTGACCTCGGTGAATGCCTGCGCTTAGGGCCGGGCGAGCTGAAAAGCGGCGGCTTCCGCCGCGAATCGATTCTGGCCGATACGGTCGAAGCGCTGATTGGCGGCATCTTCCTCGACAGCAGTATCGAACGGGTAGAGCAGCTGATCCTCGACTGGTACCGGACACGCCTTGATGAGATCAGTCCGGGCGATAAACAAAAAGATCCCAAAACCCGCCTGCAGGAGTATCTGCAGGGACGACACCTGCCGCTGCCCAGCTATCTGGTGGTGCAGGTGCGTGGCGAAGCCCATGACCAGGAATTCACCATTCACTGTCAGGTGAGTGGCATGGCCGAGCCGGTTGTCGGTGTCGGCTCCAGCCGTCGTAAAGCTGAGCAGGCTGCCGCTGAGCAGGCGCTGATCAAGCTGGGCCTCGAATAGCACTCCGGCATACCGGCGTCTGCGGACGCCGGATGCGCCAAGACACATTGCACTCTTTCGGCGCCGCAACAGGCGCTGAATAACTCAGGATTCGAATGAGCGAAAACGTTACTTATTGCGGCTTTGTCGCGATTGTTGGCCGACCTAACGTCGGTAAATCCACCTTACTGAACCAGCTGCTGGGGCAGAAGGTGTCGATCACCTCGCGTAAGCCGCAAACCACGCGCCACCGCATCATGGGCATTCACACCGAGGGCGAATATCAGGCGATCTACGTCGATACCCCCGGTCTGCACATGGAAGAGAAGCGCGCGATTAACCGCCTGATGAACCGCGCCGCCAGCAGCTCTATTGGCGACGTGGAGCTGGTGATCTTCGTGGTGGAAGGCACCCGCTGGACGCCAGACGATGAGATGGTATTAGGCAAGCTGCGTGACGGCAAAGTGCCGGTCGTCCTGGCGATCAACAAGGTCGATAATATCCAGGACAAGAGCGTGCTGCTGCCGCATCTGCAGTTCCTGAGCCAGCAGATGAACTTCCTCGACATCGTGCCGATCTCTGCCGAAAGTGGCAAAAACGTCGATACCATTGCGGCGATCACCCGCAAGCATCTGCCCCAGGCCGATCATCACTTCCCGGAAGATTACATCACTGACCGCTCCCAGCGTTTTATGGCGTCTGAAATCATCCGTGAAAAACTGATGCGCTTCCTGGGCGCTGAACTGCCTTACTCCGTCACGGTCGAGATTGAACGCTTCGTAAGCAACGAGCGGGGCGGTTACGACATTAACGGTCTGATTCTGGTCGAGCGCGAAGGGCAGAAGAAGATGGTGATTGGCAACAAAGGGGCCAAAATCAAAACCATCGGCACCGAAGCGCGCAGGGACATGGAAGAGATGTTCGAAGCGAAAGTGCATCTCGAACTGTGGGTGAAAGTGAAATCCGGCTGGGCAGATGACGAACGTGCTCTGCGCAGCCTGGGTTATACAGACGATCTCTGATCTGATGGAAGGCTGGCAACGCGCTTTTGTGCTGCATAGTCGCCCCTTCAGCGAAACCAGCCTGCTGCTCGACCTGTTCAGTGAAAATGAAGGGCGGGTGCGGGTTCTGGCCAAGGGCGCACGTTCCCGGCGCTCACAGCTGAAGGGCGCGTTACAGCCTTTTACCCCCCTGCTGGTTCGCTGGAGCGGGCGGGGTGAAGTCAAAACCCTGCGCAACGCCGAAGCGGTGTCGCTGGCACTGCCGCTCAGCGGCATCACCCTCTACTGCGGTCTCTATGTGAATGAGCTGGTCTCTCGCGTGCTGCAGCAGGAATCGCCTTTCCAGGAACTCTTCTTCGACTACCTTCACTGTCTGCAGGCGTTAGCCTCAACGCACGGTAAGCCCGAACCGGCCCTGCGCCGTTTTGAGCTGGCGCTGCTCGGTCACCTGGGCTATGGCGTCGATTTCCTGCACTGCGCAGGCAGCGGCGAGCCGATCACGGATAACATGACCTACAGCTACCGCGAAGAGCGCGGCTTTATCGCCAGCCTGGTGCTCAATCAGCGCAGCTTTACCGGCCGGGAACTGCGTGCCCTCTATGAACGCGACTTTCCCGATGCGGAGAGCCTGCGCGCCGCGAAGCGTTTTACCCGCATCGCCCTGAAGCCCTATCTGGGCGGCAAGCCGCTGAAGAGTCAGGAGCTGTTTCGCCAGTTTATCCCGAAGAAGAAGCCCGAACAGACAGATGAATAGCGCTGGTCGTACCGCCTGCTGACCTAGGCGCGGTACACTCAACACCCCGATGGAAAAGAAGTGAGGATAGTCATGGCTGAGTTGCTGTTAGGCGTCAATATCGATCACATTGCCACGGTGCGAAACGCCCGTGGGACAAATTATCCCGATCCGGTGCAGGCGGCGTTTATTGCTGAGCAGGCGGGCGCAGATGGCATCACGGTGCATCTGCGGGAAGATCGCCGCCACATCACTGACCGCGACGTGCGTATTCTGCGCGACACCATCCAGACCCGTATGAATCTGGAGATGGCGGTGACCGATGAGATGATCGGTATCGCCTGCGATATTCAGCCCCATTTCTGCTGCCTGGTGCCGGAAAAGCGTCAGGAAGTCACCACTGAAGGCGGCCTGGATGTGGCAGGGCAGCAGGAGAAGATCACTGCGGCGGTGCGACTGCTGAGTGATGCGGGCATTCTGGTGTCGCTGTTTATTGATGCCGATCACCGTCAGATCGAAGCCGCCGTTGCCAGCGGCGCGCCCTATATCGAAATTCACACCGGCGCCTACGCCGAAGCACCGGAAGGGCTGGCGCGCGAGGCGGAACTGGCCCGCATCCGCCACGCCGCGACCTTTGCCGCCAGCCTGGGGCTGAAGGTGAATGCCGGTCACGGCCTGACCTACCACAACGTGCTGCCCATTGCGGCACTGCCGGAGATGCATGAGCTGAATATTGGCCATGCGATTATCGGTCGTGCGGTGATGAGTGGCCTGCCGGAAGCGGTCAGAGAGATGAAACAGCTGCTGCGTGAAGCCCGTCGCTGATGGCTATTCTGGGACTGGGCACGGACATCGTTGAGATTGAACGCATTGCCGGGGTGATTGAGCGCTCCGGCGATCGTCTGGCGCGTCGGGTGCTGAGCGAAGCCGAATGGCAGCAGTATCAGTCCCATCAGCAGCCGGTGCGTTTTCTCGCCAAGCGATTTGCGGTGAAAGAGGCGGCGGCCAAGGCCTTTGGCACCGGCATTCGCGGTGGCCTGGCGTTTAATCAGTTTGAAGTTTACAACGATGCGCTGGGAAAACCGGGATTACGCTTCTTCCAGCACGCGGCGGAAGTGGCACAGCAGCTGGGCGTCAGCCGGGTACATGTGACGCTGGCAGATGAACGGCACTACGCCTGCGCCACGGTGATTATCGAAAACTAGCCGTGCAGCAGCACAAACTTCTCCCACAGCGCATCGCGTGATTCGGTGTGCTGTGGGTTAACGATGATGGTGTTATCGATAGGGCAGACCTGCTGACAGGTTGGCGTCTCATAATGGCCGACACATTCGGTGCAGCGGCTGACATCTATCTCATAGATCGCCTCGCCCAGTGAGATCGCCTGATTCGGGCACTCCGGTTCGCACATATCGCAGTTAATGCATCTGGACGTAATCAATAACGCCATGTTTCCCACCTGATAACAACAGAAAAAGCGCGGGTATTATACGCGCTCCCGCTGATCAGACCAGCTTTTTCACCAGCGCCTCGCTGTGGCGAATGTGGCTGGAGGCGCGCTCCGGATCGTTTTGCACCAGCGCCATAAACAGCAGATCGGTCAGCGCCAGCTGGGCCGTTGTTGAGGAGATCGCCGCGCTGCGGGTACTCTGCTCTTCGGCCACCGTATAGAGGCAGTAACTGGCGCTCTGCTGCAGCGTATTCGGGGTAAAGCCGGTAAAGGCGACCACATCCGCACCCACCTCAGCGGCCTCCTGCGCGGCCAGATTGATCTCGCGCCGTTCACCGGTATAGGAGATGGCGAGCAGCACATCGCCCGGACCCATCGCCTGGACGCTGGCCAGCAGGGCGTGCATATCCTGCTCCGCCACGGCATTGATCCCGATCTTCATCAGCTTCCAGGAGAAGTCTTTTGCCACCAGACCTGACGCCCCAATCCCCACCAGCAGAATACGCCGGGCATTCTTCAGCAGCTGCAGCACATCGTTGAGCTTCTCTTCGCTGTTGATATCCAGCGTGGCGCGGATCGCCGACAGCTTTTCGGTCAGCAGTTTTTCACCCACCATTTTGAGCGGGTCGTCGCTGAGAATATGGTTATGCACCGTGATGGCATCCTTGTCCGCCAGTGACTCACTCAGCGCCAGCTTCAGCGCCGGAAATCCTTTGTATCCCAGCTTCTGCGCAAACTTCACCACGCTCGACTGGCTGACGCCGGACTCCTCCGCCAGCTTCTGCGAGCTGAGATGACGCGCCCTGTCAGGTTGCGACAGTAAAAAATCGGCCAGCCGACGCTCGTTCAGTGCCAGACGTGGATAAAGCTGGCGAATGCGCAGCAATGAACTCATGCCCAATCCTCATCATTCAGGGGATAATCGGAGAAGAATAAACTATTCATCAGGCATTGTAGTCATCGGAATTAAAAATGACACTCATCGCCGTTACGCCTGATGATGGCTACACTACTCTTTATGATTCCGGAACCAGACCCGAAGGAGAGTTGTTTGACCAGGGGAACACAACGTCGCATCGTATTTTTCGACCTGGATGGCACTTTGCACCAGCAGGACATGTTCGGCACCTTTATGCGCTATCTGCTGCGCCGGCGACCGCTTAATCTGTTGCTGGTGGTGCCCCTCCTGCCGGTGGTGGGGATCGGCCTGCTGTTTAAAGGCCGGGCGGCCCGCTGGCCCATGAGCCTGCTGCTCTGGTCGATTACCTTTGGCCGTTCAGAGCAGACATTGCTGCGTCTTGAGGCGGAGTTTGCCCAGTGGTTTCGCCAGCGGGTTACCGCCTTTCCGGTGGTACAGCAGCGCCTGACCGACTACCTCGGCAGTGATGACGCCGATGTCTGGCTGATCACCGGATCGCCTCAGTCGCTGGTGGAGCAGGTCTACTATGACTCCGCCTTTCTGCCGCGCGTGAAGCTGATTGCCAGTCAGATGCGGCGCGGCTGGGGGGGACGGGTGCTGGCCATGCGCTGCCTCGGCCATGAGAAAGTCGCCCAGCTCGAAGAGAAAATCGGCACGCCGTTACAGCTCTACAGCGGCTACAGCGACAGCAAACAGGATAACCCGCTGCTGTTTTTCTGCCAGCATCGCTGGCGCGTGACACCGGCAGGTGAGCTGCAACAGCTGGAATAAGTTTCGGCACCCGTTATAATGCGCCGCTTTTCTGTCGCCCGGAGTGGTCTGCATGAAACAACAAGATGAATACTGGATGCGCCATGCGCTCAGCCTGGCACGCCGGGCCTGGGAGCAGGGCGAAGTGCCGGTGGGGGCGGTGCTGGTGCAGAATGACCGGGTGATCGGCGAAGGCTGGAACCGTCCCATTGGCCAGCACGATCCCACCGCCCATGCGGAGATCATGGCTCTGCGCCAGGGCGGCAAGGTGCTGGAAAATTACCGTCTGCTGGAAACCACCCTCTATGTGACGCTGGAACCCTGCGTCATGTGCGCCGGGGCGATGGTGCACAGCCGGATCACCCGGCTGGTCTATGGCGCGCACGATCTGAAAAGCGGGGCGGCGGGTTCGCTGCTGGATGTGCTGGGTCACCCCGGCATGAACCATCAGGTTGAGTTAGCGAGCGGCGTGCTGGCGGAAGAGTGTGCTGCGATGCTGAGCGACTTCTTTCGTATGCGGCGCGAAGAGAAAAAAGCGTTGCGTCAGGCGCAACGCCAGAGTTAGTTCATGGCGATCTTCGGTTCCACCGCCGGATAGCCTTTGGCCAGTTCGGCCTCGGCTGCTGCCTCCGCTGCCTGGCGTGCCAGGCGCTTCTCCTGCTCCTGCAGATAGCCCACCAGACTGATCTGATACTTGCGGATGTTCTCCACATAGTTATAGGCCTCATGCCCGCGCGCATAGCCGTAGGTCGTCTGGGCGTAGTAGCGTTTCTGGCTCAGCATCGGTAACCGCAGCTTCACATCTGCCCAGCTGTCCGGATTGCCACCCTGACGGGCCGTGAGTTTCCGCACATCCAGCATATGGGCGTAGCCCATGTTGTAGGCGGCCAGCGCAAACCAGATGCGCTCATCTTCCGGGATGGTCTGGGGCACTTTCGACATCATATCCTGCAGATACTGACTGCCACCGCGAATGCTCTGTTCAGGGTCGGTGCGGTCACCCACATCCAGGCTCTCTGCGGTGTTGCGCGTCAGCATCATCATGCCGCGCACGCCGGTAGGGGAGGTGGCCTGAGGATTCCAGTGTGACTCCTGATAGGAGATCGCCGCCAGCAACCGCCAGTCAATGCTGGTGGCGTACTTCTCAAACAGCGGCTTAATGTCGGGCAGCGTGTTGTCGATCGCGCGCAGGAAGGTGCGGGTATCGACATAATCGAAGGTGCCGACGTGGCCGAGATACTTCTCCTCCAGTCGCGCCATCGCGCCTTCTTCACCCATGCCATTAAAGAAGTCGAGCATCGCGGCATTCAGGCTGTCATCGTCGCTGTGCCGCACATACCAGGTGACCGGCTCCTCATCAGTCACGTCGAACGCCACCGCCAGCTGCGGGTAGATACGCTGCAGCAGGGCGATGGTGACGGAGTCACCAATGGTGTAGTCGAGCTTGCCGTCTGCCACCGCTTCCAGCAGGGCTTTCGGGCTCTGGTCGGTGGAGATGGCCCAGTCCAGATCGGGGAACTGATTGGAACGGGCACTCTTCAGCGTGGAGAGGTAAGCCGATCCGGACGCGACCGTTAACCGCCCCTTTAAGTCACCGAGGTTTTTGGGGCGAGGCTTATCCACGCGGTAGACCAGCTGCTGCGATACGTTGTAGTAACCCGGCCCGGTCTGATAACGGGTCAGGCGTTCGCTGTTGTAATTCAGGCCAGCGGCCAGCAAATCGGCTTTACCATCATCCAGGTCATCAAACAGATCGCTCAGGTTAGGGCGCACCGTGACCTTGAGCTTTACGCCCAGATAATCAGCAAAACGTTTTGCCAGCTCATAATCCATACCGGCCGGAGATTGATTGACGGTGTAGTAAGTCAGGGGGGAATTGATGGTGCTGACGCGCAGCACTCCCCGTGATTTAATCTGTGAAATCGCATCCTGCCCACCCCCATACCAGGGAATGGATGGCCACAGCGCTAACGCTAACAGCACGGCAACCAGACCGATAAACAGATAATTAAATTTTAGGCGTTTCAAATAGTTATCTCTCGCTGGCTCTAAGGCCTCTGTCTTTTAAAGGCAGTATTTGTCTTCTTTGAACTCCCAGAGCGAGGGGCATTTTGCGCAACAAAATGACGCTGAGCAACTTTTATAGCAGCTTTTGCGCAAATTTCAGGCAAATCCGTGTCGCCAAAAATTGTGCGCAAACGGTTTCGTCGCGAAGGCGCTTTCTCTATAATACGCCCCGTTTTCCCTGTTGCGCCCAATCAAGCGTCGCCCGGCGCCCTGACGAGAGACTTATGTAATGGAAATTCTGCGTGGTTCGCCCGCCCTGTCGGCATTTCGTGTAAACAAACTGCTGACCCGCTTTCAGGACGCTCATCTGCCGGTGAGTGATATTTACGCCGAGTACATCCATTTTGCTGATGTCAGCACGCCGTTAAGCGCAGACGAACAGAGCCGTCTGCAGCGCCTGCTGAAATATGGTCCCTCTCTTGCTGAACATGCCCCGCAGGGCCGTCTGCTGCTGGTGACCCCGCGTCCCGGTACGATTTCGCCCTGGTCATCCAAAGCCACCGACATCGCTCACAACTGCGGCCTGCCGCAGGTTCGCCGCCTCGAACGCGGCCTGGCCTTTTATGTGCAGGCCCCGCAGCTGACCGAAACGCAGTGGCAGGCGCTGAGCACACTGCTGCACGACCGGATGATGGAAACGGTCTTCAGCGATCTGGCGCAGGCTGAGCAATTATTCGCGCACCATACGCCGCAGCCGGTGAAGAGTGTCGATCTGCTGGGTGAGGGCCGTCAGGCGCTGGTTCAGGCGAACACCACGCTGGGTCTGGCGCTGGCGGATGATGAGATCGACTACCTGGTGACGGCCTTTACCGCGCTGGGGCGCAACCCCAACGATATCGAACTCTATATGTTTGCTCAGGCGAACTCTGAGCACTGCCGTCACAAGATCTTCAACGCCGACTGGATTATCGACGGCGAAAAACAGCCGAAATCGCTGTTTAAGATGATCAAAAACACGATGGAGCAGACGCCGGACTACGTGCTCTCTGCGTATAAAGATAACGCCGCCGTAATGGAAGGTTCCGAAGTGGGCCGCTTCTTCGCTGACGCCGGAGAGAGCGAATATCGCTGGCATCAGGAAGCGGCGCACATCCTGATGAAGGTGGAAACACACAACCACCCGACGGCCATCTCACCGTGGCCAGGTGCCGCTACCGGTTCCGGTGGCGAAATCCGTGATGAAGGCGCAACCGGACGCGGCTCCAAGCCGAAAGCGGGCCTGGTCGGCTTCTCCGTTTCTAACCTGCGCATCCCGGGCTTTGAGCAGCCGTGGGAAGAGGACTTCGGTAAACCGGCTCGCATCGTCAGCGCGCTGGAGATCATGACCGACGGTCCTCTGGGCGGGGCGGCGTTTAACAACGAATTTGGTCGTCCGGCTCTGAATGGCTACTTCCGTACCTACGAAGAGCAGGTCACCAGCCACAACGGCACCGAACTGCGCGGCTATCACAAGCCGATTATGCTGGCAGGCGGCATCGGTAATATCCGTGCCGACCATGTACAGAAAGGCGAAATCAGCGTCGGTGCCAAACTGGTGGTGCTGGGCGGCCCGGCCATGAACATCGGTCTGGGCGGCGGTGCCGCGTCATCAATGGCCTCGGGCCAGTCTGATGCTGACCTCGACTTCGCCTCCGTTCAGCGCGATAACCCGGAGATGGAGCGCCGCTGCCAGGAAGTGATCGACCGCTGCTGGCAGCTGGGCGATGAGAACCCGATTCTGTTTATCCACGACGTGGGCGCGGGTGGCCTCTCCAATGCGATGCCAGAGCTGGTCAGCGACGGCGGCCGCGGCGGCCGCTTTAATCTGCGTGACATCCTGAGCGATGAGCCGGGTATGAGCCCGCTGGAAGTGTGGTGCAACGAATCGCAGGAACGTTATGTGATGGCGGTGGCACCGGATCAGCTGGCGCAGTTTGAAGCGATCTGCCAGCGCGAACGCGCCCCGTTTGCGGTGATTGGTGAAGCGACCGAAGAGCTGCACCTGAGCCTGGAAGATTCGCATTTCAATAATAAGCCGATCGACATGCCGCTTGACGTTCTGCTCGGTAAAACGCCGAAGATGACACGGGATGTGGTAACGCAGCAGGCGCAGGGCAACGCACTGCAGCGTGACGGCATTACCCTGGTTGATGCCGTCAATCGTGTCCTGCATCTGCCAGCCGTGGCGGAAAAAACCTTCCTGATCACCATCGGTGACCGCAGCGTGACCGGCATGGTGGCGCGCGATCAGATGGTCGGACCGTGGCAGATCCCGGTCGCCAACTGTGCCGTGACCACCGCCAGCCTCGACAGCTATCACGGTGAAGCCTTTGCCCTCGGCGAACGTTCGCCGGTTGCACTGCTCGACTTCGCCGCCTCGGGCCGCCTGGCCGTGGGTGAAGCGCTGACCAACCTGGCGGCAACCCAGATTGGCTCGCTGAAGCGCGTGAAGCTTTCGGCAAACTGGATGTCTGCAGCCGGTCATCCGGGTGAAGATGCCGGTTTATATGCGGCGGTGAAAGCGGTCGGCGAAGAGCTCTGTCCGGCGCTGGGGATCACTATCCCGGTCGGTAAAGATTCGATGTCGATGAAAACCCGCTGGCAGGAAGGCACCGAACAGCGTGAGATGACCTCTCCGCTGTCGCTGGTAATTACCGCGTTTGCCCGGGTCGAAGATGTGCGCCGCACCGTCACGCCGCAGTTGCAGGCCGACCGGGATAACCTGCTGCTGCTGATCGATCTTGGCAATGGGGCAAATACCCTCGGCGCAACCGCGCTGTCTCAGGTCTATCGTCAGCTTGGCGACAAGCCTGCGGACGTGCGCGATGCCACTCAGCTGGCGGGCTTCTTTAACGCCATTCAGGCGCTGGTGGCTGAGCAGAAACTGCTGGCTTACCACGACCGTTCAGACGGGGGCCTGCTGGTGACCCTGGCCGAGATGGCCTTTGCCGGTCACTGCGGCATCGACGTTGACATCGCCGCGCTGGGTAACGATGCGCTGGCCGCACTGTTTACCGAAGAGCTGGGCGCCGTGATCCAGATTAACGCCGCCGATCGTGCTGCGGTTGAGCAGATCCTTGCCGATCACGGCCTTGCCGCCTCAACGCATCTGCTGGGCAGCGCGCAACCGGGCGACCGCTTCGTGATCCGTGCCGGTGAGAGTGCCGTTTACAGCGAAAGCCGGACCACGCTGCGGACCTGGTGGGCAGAAACCACCTGGCAGATGCAGCGCCTGCGTGACAACCCGGCATGCGCCGATCAGGAGCATGAGGCGAAGAAAAACGACAGCGACCCAGGCCTGAACGTTAATCTGACCTTCGATCCGCAGGAAGATGTGGCGGCACCGATGATCGCCACGGGTGCGCGTCCACGGGTCGCCGTGCTGCGTGAGCAGGGGGTCAACTCCCATGTGGAAATGGCTGCGGCTTTCGACCGTGCCGGATTCACCGCCATTGATGTGCACATGAGCGACCTGCTGGCCGGTCGTCGCGGTCTGGAAGAGTTCCAGGCGCTGGTTGCCTGTGGTGGCTTCTCCTACGGTGACGTGCTGGGCGCGGGCGAGGGCTGGGCGAAATCGATTCTGTTCAACCCGCGCGTGCGTGATGAGTTCGAAACCTTCTTCCACCGTCCGCAGACCCTGGCGCTGGGCGTCTGTAACGGATGCCAGATGATGTCGAATCTGCGTGAGCTGATCCCGGGCAGCGATCTCTGGCCGCGCTTTGTGCGTAACCAGTCTGAGCGCTTCGAAGCCCGCTTCAGCCTGGTCGAAGTGGCCGCCAGTCCGTCACTGCTGCTGGACGGCATGGCCGGCTCGCACATGCCTATCGCGGTTTCCCACGGTGAAGGCTTCGTTGAGGTGCGTGATGCGGCGCATCTGGCCGCGCTGGAATCGAAAGGTCTGGTGGCGCTGCGCTTCGTGGATAACTTCGGCAAGGTGACCGAAACCTATCCGGCTAACCCGAACGGCTCGCCAAACGGTATCACGGCCGTGACGAACGAAAGTGGTCGCGTCACCATCATGATGCCGCATCCGGAGCGCGTATTCCGTACCGTCAGCAACTCCTGGCATCCGGCAGAGTGGGGCGAAGACAGCCCGTGGATGCGTATTTTCCGCAACGCACGCAGACAGCTGGGTTAATTTCATCCGCTGCATTAAAGAGGAGGCCTCCGGGCCTCCTCTTTTTTTGCTTCCTGTTGGCAAAAGGCGACAGAGCGGTAAGGACAATGTCGCTTTCTGGCGACATCTATCCTGCTGATTTTATTAGATTGCTGAACAGAGGTGATTTTGTGTCGCTTTCGGACGACACTCCACCCCTGTCATCATCAGACTTTTCGCACGGGGAGGCGGGCTAAGGCAGGCAATATGCTGAAAAATATAATCATTTATTTTCTGGCACGGAACTTGCTATAATCCTGCAGCTGCTCATTCACCTGTTTATGATTGCCCCGCCTGGCGGAAAAGAGCTCATAAAGCCCGAATGACGCACCAAACGGAGCCTGCCGTCCAACTGACCGATAATCGCTTGCGTTATCAAACACCGGACGTAACGTTGAGTAAGGCTCCACCCATTCTTACACGAGGCATTGCGCGTCGTGTCCACGGCAGGCCACTGAGCCTGCCGTTTTCTTTTCTTCCCCTTTCTTCCGTCAGCAGAGTCCGCTAGCATCCTGTCAGCACTCTTTTAAGGAAGCGGCCGCGTGAAAAAATGGCGTTTATTTCCCCGTTCTCTGCGTCAGCTGGTGCTGATGGCTTTCGTGCTGGTGTTGCTGCCTTTACTGGTGCTGGCCTGGCAGGCGTGGGAAAGTCTCTCTGCGCTAAGCGAGCAGGCCGCTGACACCAACCGCAATACGTTTACCGATGTTCGCCGCAGTGAGGCGATGGCGCGCACGGCGGTGGAGCTGGAGCGAAGCTATCGTCAGTATTGCGTGCTGGACGATGCCTCACTGGCCCGCCTCTATCAGACCCAGCACACCCGCTACAGTCAGATGCTGAGTTCGCACAGCGCCAGCCTGCCGGAACTGCCCGTCTTTCAGACGCTGCAGGCCACCCTGCCGCTGCTGACGCCACTGAAATGTGACAATGGCAATCCGGTGCCGGTTGCCGCAGAGGCGCTGGATCGCTTTTCAGCCACCAACGCGCAGATGGTGCAGGACACGCGTGAAGTGGTGTTTGCGCGCGGCTTACAGCTGCAGCGCGAAATTGCCGATCGCGGCCAGTTTTTCGGCTGGCAGGCGCTGATTCTGTTTATCATCAGCCTCGCGCTGATGACGCTGTTCACCGGCATGATTATCGGACCGGTCAAGCGTATCGAGCGGATGATCAACCGGCTGGGGGAAGGGCGGGAGCTGGGGAATAGCGTGAAGTTTCGTGGCCCGCGCGAGCTGCGGTCGCTGGGACAGCGCATCGTCTGGCTGAGCGAACGGCTGGCCTGGCTGGAAACGCAGCGCCATGAATTTCTGCGCCATATCTCTCATGAACTGAAAACGCCGCTGGCCAGCCTGCGCGAAGGCACGGAGCTGCTGGCGGATGAGGTGGCTGGCTCGCTGAATGCCGATCAGAAAGAGGTGGTCGCTATCCTCGACGGCAGCAGTCGCCATCTGCAGCGCCTGATTGAACAGCTGCTTGATTACAACCGCAAACTGGCCGATGGTCCGATTCGGCTGGAGCCGGTCAGCGTGGTGGATGCGGTCGGGTCGGTGGTGAACGCGCATGCACTCTCGGCCCATGCCAGAATGATGCAGACGGTAGTCGACCTCAAAGTCAGCCACTGTCTTGCTGAACCCACGCTTCTGGTGCGGGTCATCGATAACCTCTACTCGAACGCCGTGAACTACGGCAGCGAATCCGGTACCATCTGGCTGCGCAGTCAGCAGCAGGGGGATCGGATCTGGATTGATGTCGCCAACAGCGGCACGCCGATCCCGCCGGAGGAGCAGGCCATGATTTTTGAGCCGTTCTATCAGGGCAGCCAGCAGCGTAAAGGGCCGGTCAAGGGCAGCGGGCTGGGTCTGAGCATTGCCAAAGATTGCCTGCGCCGGATGCAGGGCGACCTGACGCTGGTTGCCTGTGAACAGGCGGATGTCTGTTTTCGAATTGAACTGAACACCACAGCCGGGAACGTCTGACTGATGAAATATTTACCCGCTTTGCTGCTGAGCACGCTGGCGACGCTGCTGCTCAGCGGATGCACCACCGCACCGGCCACCTACTCTCAGCCGTCTGGTCATCAGGTGGCGGAGCCGGAGGTGACGGTCGCTGACTACCTGGCGACCCGCTGTAACGATCTGTGGCCGATAGAGAAGAGCGCGGCGCTAAGCAATCCCCTCTACTGGATGCGGGCGATTGACTGCGCGGAACGCCTCTCTCCCGCCGAAGCGAGAGCCGAAGCCCACCGCTGGCCGGCAGAGAGCTGGTCGCGCGCCTTCAAGCAGGGCGTGCTGATGGCCAATGGCAACGTAACGCCCGTTGAACGCCGTGACTATGTGGCAACCCTGGATCGCTACAACAGTGATTTTCCGCCGTCCGTGCGCCCGCTGATTCAGCTGTGGCGAAGTAACCAGACTGCGCAGCTTGACCTGAGCGAAGCGCGCACCCGCTATGCGCATCTGCAACAGAGCAGCGACCTTCAGCAGGAGACGCTCCGCCAGCAGATGGTTAAACAGCAGCAGCAGCTCAGCGATACCCAGCATAAGCTGGAGCGGCTGACGGACATTGAGCGTCAGCTCTCCTCGCGCAAAGCCCCGGATGTCTCTGAAAACGGCCACGGCACCGCGCTGCCACAGGATGAGGAGCAATAATGGTCAGACAAGCGGCAAAACTGCTGCTGGTGGATGACGATCCCAGCCTGCTGAAGCTGCTGGGCATGCGTCTGAGCAGCGAAGGCTATCAGGTCACCACCGCAGCCAGTGGACCAGAGGCGCTGCGCCTGCTGCAGAAAGAGAAGATTGAGCTGGTGATCAGCGATCTGCGCATGGATGAAATGGATGGCCTGGCGCTGTTTGGCGAGATTCAGAAACGCCATACCGGTCTGCCGGTGATTATCCTGACCGCACATGGGTCGATCCCGGATGCGGTTTCCGCTACGCAGCAGGGGGTATTCAGCTTCCTGACCAAGCCGGTCGATCGCGATGCGCTCTATAAAGCGATTGATGAGGCGCTGGCTCAGCAGGCGCCGGTCAGTGATGACCGCTGGCGGGAGGCGATTGTGACCCGCAGCCCGCTGATGTTAAGGCTGCTGGAGCAAGCCCATATGGTGGCGCAGTCGGACGTCAGCGTGCTGATCAACGGACAGAGCGGCACCGGTAAAGAGATGCTGGCGCAGGCGATCCACGCCGCCAGCCCGCGCAACGGCAAGCCGTTTGTCGCCATTAACTGCGGCGCGCTGCCGGAGCAGCTGCTGGAGTCGGAGCTGTTCGGTCACGCCAAAGGGGCCTTTACCGGCGCGGTCAGCGCCCGCGAAGGGCTGTTCAAAACCGCAGGCGGCGGCACGCTTTTCCTGGATGAGATTGGAGACATGCCGCAACCCTTGCAGGTCAAGCTGCTGCGGGTGTTGCAGGAGCGCAAGGTCAGGCCGCTGGGCAGCGATCACGACAGCGAGATCGACGTGCGCATTATCTCCGCCACCCACCGCGATCTGCCGAAGGCGATGGAGAAAAAGGAGTTTCGTGAGGATCTCTTCTATCGTCTCAATGTGGTGAACCTGAAAATTCCGGCGCTGCATGAGCGCACCGAAGATATTCCGCTGCTGGCTAATCATCTGCTGCGTCAGGCTGCGGAACGCCATAAACCGCAGGTGCGCAGTTTTTCAGTCGATGCGATGAAGCGTCTGATGGCCGCCAGCTGGCCTGGCAACGTGCGTCAGCTGGTTAACGTGATTGAGCAGTGCGTGGCGCTGAGCTCATCGCCGGTCATCAGCGATGCGCTGGTGGAGCAGGCGTTAAGCGGAGAAAACAGTGCGCTGCCCACCTTTGCCGAGGCGCGTAATCAGTTTGAGCTGAACTATCTGCGTAAGCTGCTGCAGATGACGAAGGGCAACGTGACCAACGCCGCGCGACTGGCTGGACGCAACCGCACGGAGTTCTATAAGCTGCTTTCCCGTCATGAGCTGGATGCCAGTGATTTCAAAGAGTAGGGCAGGCTGAGACGGGCGAGCGGCAGGTTGCCTGCTGAGGCCGGGATCGTGGCCGGGCACGCTCCCGGCGCTGACAGCGCTTGCGGCAACCTGAAGAATCCCGGATATTAGCGCCCGACAGCGCCAGCAACATTTATACTTGATAAACCCTCTGACCATGGAGGGAGTGAAAAAGGGTCTGACATGAAAAAGATTGATGCGATTATCAAACCATTCAAGCTCGATGATGTTCGTGAAGCCTTAGCGGAAGTGGGCATCACCGGGATGACCGTGAGTGAGGTTAAAGGCTTTGGTCGCCAGAAAGGGCACACCGAGCTGTATCGCGGCGCAGAGTATATGGTCGACTTTTTGCCGAAAGTGAAGATCGAGATGGTGGTGGGCGACGATATCGTTGATACCTGCGTCGAGACCATTATGCGCACGGCGCAGACCGGCAAAATCGGTGACGGTAAAATATTTGTCTTTGACGTTGCGCGCGTGGTGCGAATCCGTACCGGCGAAGAGGATGAAGAGGCAATCTGATGTCCTCCTGCGCCTTGCGTCTATCCGCTGCTGCCAGCATTACCCTGCATCGTTCAACAGATTAAGCCCGCGCTGCGGGCTTTTTCACGCTCATTACATGCCTTTATGCGGGCCAAACATTTCGTAATGAATGCGTGTGTCTGCCACGCCGGCATCCCGCAGCTGCGCCACCACGTGCTCCATAAAAGCCAGCGGACCGCAGAGATAGAAGTGGGTAGCGGGTGAGGCCAGCCGTGCAGAGAGGGCGGTGAGATCCATCACGCCCTGAGCATCATAGTGCCCGGCATCCTCAGCTGCGGGCTCACGATACCAGACCCGGTGGGTGAAATCGGCCAGCTGTGCGCCTGTCGCGGCCACTTCATTGCGGAACGCATGCTGTCTGCCGTTCTCTGCCGCGTGCAGCCAGCTGACCGGCGCGCGATGATGACCGGCGGCCAGCGCATGCAGCATCGCCAGCATCGGCGTCTGACCCACGCCCGCGGAGATCAGCGCCACCGGCGTAGCAGGGGTGACTTCAAGGAAGAAATCCCCGTGCGGCGCAGTCAGCTGCAGCACATCACCTTCGCAGGCATGGTGATGCAGCCAGCCGGAGACGCTGCCCGCGGCTTCACGTTTCACCGCGATACGGTAATCTCTGCCGTTGCTGAGGTGAGTAAGCGAATACTGACGGATCTGACGATGGTCGAAAGAGGCGGGCTGCAGATGAACGGTCAGATACTGACCCGGTTTAAAGGCCGCTACCGGCCCCCCGCCAACCGGCGTCAGGGTAAAGCTTTTGATCACCTCACTCTGCTGTTCAATCACGCTGATGCGAAACGCACGGGTGCCGCGCCAGCCACCGCGCTGGTTCTCTGTCGCCTGATAAATCTCCTCCTCACGCTGGATGAACAGATCCGCCAGCACGCCATAGGCTCGTCCCCACGCGGCCAGCGCCTCTTCACCCGGATTCAGCAGCTCGCGCAGCGTTGCCAGCAGATTCTCCCCGACGATAGCGTACTGCGCAGGCTGAATATTCAGGCTGGTGTGCTTCTGCGCAATCTTCTCTACGGCGGGCAGCAGCACGGCCAGATTCTCCAGATTCGCGCCATAGGCGCAGATAGCGTTAAACAGCGCTTCGCGCTGAGCACCGTTGCGCTGATTGTTCATGTTGAAAACGTTTTTCAGCTCAGGGTGGCGGGTCAGCATGCGTTCGTAAAAGTGCGCGGTCAGCTTCGGACCGCAGGCGGCGACGGCAGGGAGGGTCGATTTAACAGCGGCGATTGTTTGTGCATCAAGCATATCAGTGACCTCATTTTTAAAGTTGCATTTTAAATGCATCTTAATACCGTCTCGCTTCTGCTGTAAACCCGCCGGTCAGTTTTCACCGGCTGCCGGTGGCAACTTTTCCGTGCATCCGGAAAAAAGCGCCTGTTATCAGACGCGGATTCGGCGGGCCGGAGAGGAGAGAAAAGGTGTAAAAAAGCAGTGCCACCCGCCAGCCAATCGTTTGCGTAAAAAGAGGCGGTTCACCCTACCTTCACCTGTTAAAACGGTTTACACTGTTGGCCTTCGCTCCCAGAGGGGGCAAATACCGTCAGAAAGTTAGCTGAGTCAGGAGATCCGGATGTTAAAGCGTGATATGAACATTGCCGATTATGATGCCGAGTTGTGGCAGGCGATGGAGCAGGAGAAAGTGCGTCAGGAAGAGCACATTGAACTGATTGCTTCTGAAAACTACACCAGCCCGCGTGTTATGCAGGCGCAGGGTTCTCAGCTCACCAACAAATACGCTGAAGGCTATCCGGGTAAACGCTACTACGGCGGTTGTGAATACGTTGATATCGTTGAGCAGCTGGCGATCGATCGCGCAAAAGCGCTGTTTGGTGCCGACTACGCTAACGTGCAGCCTCACTCCGGTTCACAGGCAAACTTCGCCGTCTACACCGCGCTGCTGCAGCCGGGCGACACCATCCTTGGGATGAACCTGGCGCACGGTGGACACCTGACTCACGGCTCACCGGTTAACCTCTCCGGCAAACTCTATAACGTGGTTGCTTACGGTATCGATGAAACCGGTAAAATCGACTATGACGAGCTGGCTGAACTGGCGCAGACCCACAAGCCAAAAATGATCGTGGGCGGCTTCTCTGCCTACTCCGGCGTCTGCGACTGGGCAAAAATGCGTGAAATCGCCGACAGCGTTGGTGCCTGGCTGTTCGTCGACATGGCGCACGTTGCCGGTCTGGTCGCGGCTGAGGTCTATCCGAGCCCGGTTCCGCATGCGCACATCGTCACCTCCACCACCCACAAAACCCTGGCGGGTCCGCGTGGCGGCATCATTCTGGCGAAGAACGGCGACGAAGATTTCTACAAAAAGCTCAACTCTGCGGTCTTCCCGGGCGGTCAGGGTGGTCCTCTGATGCACGTTATCGCCGGTAAAGCGGTAGCCTTCAAAGAGGCGATGGAGCCGGAGTTCAAAACCTACCAGCAGCAGGTGGCAAAAAACGCCAAAGCGATGGTAGAGGTGCTGATTGAGCGCGGTTACGACATCGTCTCTGGCGGAACCCATAACCATCTGTTCCTGATCGATCTGGTGAGCAAAAACATGACCGGTAAAGAAGCGGATGCCGCACTGGGCCGTGCCAACATCACCGTCAACAAAAACAGCGTGCCAAACGATCCGAAGAGCCCGTTTGTCACCTCGGGTATCCGTATCGGTACCCCGGCCGTCACGCGTCGTGGCTTTAAAGAAGCAGACGTGCGTGAACTGGCAGGCTGGATCGCGGACGTGCTGGACAACGTCAATGACGAAGCGACCATTGAGCGCACTAAGCAGAAAGTGCTGGAAATCTGCGGTCGTCTGCCGGTCTACGCTTAATCGCTAACCTGTTGTAAGACACCACAAAAAGGATGGCATCTGCCATCCTTTTTTATTGCCTGTCCGGTGGCGCTCTGCCAGAGTAGCGCCCACCTGTGCTGCAAGGCAGCAAACCTGCTGGAGGGAATATGGCAATCGGCTCCGCCAGATGGCTCGGACTGGGCTACTTCACTTACTTCTTCTGTTACGGCATCTACCTGCCATTCTGGGGCGTGTGGCTGAAAGGCACCGGCCTGGATGCAGAAAAAATCGGCCTGCTGCTGGGCTGTGGCATGGTGGCGCGCTTTGTCGGCAGCCTGCTTATCGCGTCTCAGGTCAGAAATCCTGCCCGGCTGATTACGGCGCTGCGGCTGCTGGCCCTGATGACCTGCCTGTTCATCATCGGATTCTGGGTGGGTGAGCAGTGGATGTGGCTGATGGCGGTGATGATTGGCTTCAACCTCTTTTTCTCCCCGCTGGTGCCGCTCAGCGATGCGCTGGCCGCCACCTGGACACGGCAGATTGGTCTGGCTTATGGACCGGTGCGACTGTGGGGATCGCTGGCCTTTGTGCTCAGCTCGGCGTTAACCGGTGTGCTGGTCAGCGCCTGGACCTCCCAGGCGATTCTGCTGCTGCTGTCGCTGGGCGCGGTCAGTATGCTGGCCGGTATGATGCTGACCCCCGTCACGCAGCCACAGGGCGATGAGCGTCAGGGTGCCGCAGGTGGGGGCTGGCAGGCGTGGCGGGCGCTGCTGCGTGAGAATGCCGTCTGGCGGTTCATGCTCTGCGTGACGCTGCTGCAGGGGGCGCACGCCGCCTATTACGGTTTCAGTGCTATCTGGTGGCAGGAGAGCGGCTACTCCGCCTCGACGGTGGGCTATCTCTGGTCGCTGGGCGTGGTGGCGGAAGTCGTGGTCTTTGCCCTGAGCAACCGCCTGTTCCGTCGCTGGAGCGCCCGGGATCTGCTGCTGCTTTCAGGCATCTGCGCGCTAATCCGCTGGAGCCTGATGGGAGCCACTACCGCACTGCCGCTGCTGATAGTGGCGCAGATCCTCCACTGTGGCAGCTTCACCGTCTGTCATCTGGCGGCGATGCGCTTTATTGCGGCGCGGCAGGGAGCCGAAGTGATCCGCCTGCAGTCGCTCTACTCCGCTCTGGCAATGGGCGGCGGGATTGCGGTAATGACCATGATCTGTGGCGTGCTATTTACCCATCTGCAGGGCCACCTTTTCTGGGTCATGGCGCTGGTGGCGCTGCCCGCCCTGTTCCTTCGTCCCGGCTACGACTCCAGTAAATAACGAATACGCTGCTGATGGTGTAACGTCAGCGGCAGTTCAGCGTGCACCAGCGGCGGCGAGAAGAGAGGCAGCGAAGTAGGGTAGGGCGAGATGATGATATCGACATCTCGCGGTGCACCCTCCTGCTGAAACTGTCTGATATCCTGATAGGTAATGTTGATCGGCAGCAGCGTGATCTCGCGGATCTGCTGCTCCACATCCTGCTCCAGCTGCGTATCATCGCCCGTCAGAATCAGCACCTGCTTCTCCTGCAACGCACTCTCCTGCATCAGCCAGGCACCGAAGATAATGGTCATTAAACTCACCTCTTCCGGCGTAAAAGCGACGCTGTAGTGCTGTTCAAAAGGCTGTAATGCCTGCTGGGTGGTGCGCAGCAGACGGGGATAGAGGCGGCTGACATCCAGCGCGACGCTGTTGTCGATACCGATATGGAAGTGGGTGCGCTCCAGCGCCTGGGCCAGATGCGGGTAGAGCTGGTTCAGCAACCCGTCGCGGTCAGCAAAGGTAACACCGGCGCACTGTTCGAAATCATTGATCAACTGCTGCGTCGCCGTCATTAACTGCTGCTCGGCAGGATGATGAATGGCATGGGTCAGCGGCGTATGGATCTGGCTGAAGAGCAGCGTCCAGAAATCTGCTTCGCTGATCGGCGGGGCCAGGTGGCAGCGTTTGCGCCAGTGGTGAATCACATCCTCGGCGGCCTGCCGCTCTGCCTTATGCAGCAGCCAGTGACGCTGCGCCTCACTGAACAGCACCGGCTGGCGCTCGCATAAGCCATATTTCATAAAAATCTGCAGAAAAAGGCGGTCACGCTCGCTGAAATCCCGCTTCAGGCGCAGGCCGCAGTGCTGGATCAGTGCCTGCAGATTGGTCTCATCCCACAGCGCTTTCTCAATCTTCATCACCTTCAGGCGCTGGCGCAGCGGGGCGGCAAAATGCGCGCAGACAAACTCCTGCGACAGACGCAGACTGCGCCGCAGGTTGTGCAGCAGACAGAGTCGCCGATTCAGCTCTGTGCCATGAAGACGAAAACTGCCGTCCACCATCTGGTGCAATTCCAGCTGGTGATATCGCTGTATCTCATGACCGACATCCGCGATATCCTGTCGGGCAATGGCAGGATCGACGCCATTAAGCTGGCAGACTTTCTCAAGTGTGAGCGCGGATGATGGCAGAAACAGCAGCAATAAAAGGTGGCACTGACGCTGTGAACGGGTGAAGAGTGGTGCCAAAGGGGTAGCAGAACTCATCAATCAGATTTCCAGCAAGCTATTTTGAGCTAAGAATAGTCAACCGCGTCAGCGCCTGTGCGCTTTGCGCGGTTTATTTGCCGGAGGTTTAAGGCGGGTCACAAAATTTTGTTACTTATAGATTCTTTTCATCGGGAACGTTACTTTATAACATTATGAAACGCGCACTTTTAACCTTACTGATGGCACTAAGTCCGGCTGTCGTGGCTCACCCTCACAGTTTCATCGACATGAAAACCGCGCTGGTGGCACAGGGTGACACCTTTACCGGTTTAAAGATGACCTGGACCATGGATGAAATCACCTCCGCCGATCTGCTTTATGATGCAGGCGACGCCAGGCCGGGCAGCGTGGTGTGGAAAAAGCTGGCGGCGGGCGTGATGGCGAACGTTCTTGGCCAGCACTACTTTTCTGAAGTCTGGCATAACAAACAGCGGGTAAAGTTTTTGAATCTGCCAACGGAATATAATCTGTCACGCAATGGCCACAAGGCGGTGCTCGAATTTATTCTGCCGCTGGCGGAGCCGCCGACGCTGACCGGACAGCACTTTGAGATCCTGACCTTCGATCCCACCTACTTCGTCGATATGTTCTATGACAATCCCGGTGCCTTAACGCTGCCGCCTGCACTGCAGGGGCGCTGCCGCTTTACCCTGACAACACCGAAACCCAATGATTCGCTGAAGCAGTATGCGCTGTCGCTGGATAAAGCCGATGCCCCCGCAGAGGAGATGGATCTGGGCCGCCAGTTTGCTCAGACGGTGGGGCTGACATGTCAGTAATGTCCACACCGGGGCGGGGATCGCGGCTCTGGCCACTCTGGCTGATGGCGGCGCTGCTGCTGAGCGGCGGACTGCTGGTCTGGATCTACTGGTCACAGATTCTGCTGCAGAGCGTCTTGTGGCAGAAAGATCTGCACCGGCAGATGACGCAACTGTTGCAGCAGGTGGCTGAGCAACCCCATCAGGCGGGTCTGTCGCTGGTGATTTTCAGCCTGCTGTATGGCGTGCTGCATGCGCTGGGGCCGGGCCACGGAAAAGTGGTGATCGCCACCTTTCTGGCGACCCATCCTGCCAGAGTGAAAACCAGTATCAGGCTGACGCTGCTCGCCTCACTGTTGCAGGGCTCGGTAGCTATCGGGCTGGTGACGGTGATGCTGGTCATACTGCAAACCTCGTCGCGCCAGCTGCACCTCAGCAGTTTCTGGCTGGAGAAGGGCAGCTATCTGCTGGTGATCGGTCTGGGTGTGCTGATGGGCTATCGGGCGCTGCGTGCCCTGTGGCGGGCTTTGCGTCCCCGGCCTGCGCCACTGTTTCGCGCTTTCCAGCCCCATCATCAGCATGATGCGCAGTGTGGATGCGGACATGCGCACCTGCCAACACCGCAGCAGATGCAGGGAAGTGTCAGCCTGAAAACTCTGCTGCTGGTCGTGGTGTCGATGGGATTACGCCCCTGTTCCGGCGCGATCATGATGCTGCTGTTTGCCAAAGTGATCGGCGTGTATGGCTGGGGCGTGATCTCGGCTGCGGTGATGGCGCTCGGCACGGCCCTCACCATTTCCGCCATAGGCGTGCTGGTTCAGCAGGCGCGCTCAGTGGCGCAACGGCTGGCGCAGCCCCGCGAAACGGCGGGCAGCGCGCGGCTGCTTATCCCGCTGCTGACCCTGACCGGCAGTCTGATTTTAATCGTCGCGGGTCTCGCCCTGTGGCAATCAGCCCAGCTGACGCTGGGCGGTGGTATCCGGCCTTTCTGAATTAAAAACGCAGCGGGAATAAAATAGCCGCTGCGTTCTTCTCTTCGCTAATCCGCTTTAAATTCACATCTTTATTATTTTCTCACGCCGCTTTAGTGGAGAAGTGACTATTTCCTGTCTACGCTGTTAATACCAAATCGGCACGTCGCCGTCGGGATGATAAAAGATCAAAGCAGCTTTCTTTTTTGCGAGGAGTATATTTCATGGCTGATACCCGTATTAATAATGGTTATACCGAAACGCTGGCGACCGGGCCCGCAGGATTACCGTTAAAGCGTATTTCCTGGAGCGCCGTATTTGCCGGTGTTATCTGCGCGCTTATCGTTCACATCATTCTGACGCTGCTGGGAACGGCGATCGGTGCCACCACCATTGATCCGATGAAAGAACAGAATCCTCTGGATGGCCTTGGTACGGGCGCACTGGTCTGGACGGCGATTGAGATGCTGGTTGCCATTGCGGCGGGTAGCTATGTGGCAGGACGTCTGGCGCAGCGCGAAGGCGCCATGCACGGCTTACTGATGTTTGGCCTTAGCACAATTTTCACTATTTACCTGGCGGTTACGCTGGCTTCCAGTGTATTAGGCGGCGCGATGAATATTGTAGGCTCCGGCTTCCAGGCGCTGGGTAATGGTATTTCCGCAGCGGCACCTTCGGTAACGCAAATGGCAAAAGAGAAGCTGCAGGAAAATAATATTAATCTGGATAACCTGCAGAGCGAACTGGAAACCACGCTGCGTCAGACCGGTAAGCCGGAATTACAGCCAGAGAATTTAAAACAGGATGCGAATAACGAAGCGCAGAATGCAGAGAATCAGGCGAACAATACCGCAAACCATCCGCAGACGGCCGATACCGATCTGGCTAACTGGTTAAAAGGTGTGATGGATCGTCATTCTGATACGCTGCAGGCCGCTGACCGTGATGCGCTGAAAAATATTATCAAGGCGCGTACCGGTAAAAGCGATGAGGAAGTGGATCAGATCGTTGCCAAAACCGAGCAGAGCTATCAGCAGGCTGTTCAGAAGTATCAGGAACTGAAACAGCAGGCTGAGCAGAAAGCGCGTGAAGCCGGCGAAAAAGCGGCCGCTGCCACTGCAAAAGCGAGCTGGTATGCCCTGATTCTGCTGATCATCGAAGCCGTGCTGGCGGGTGTGATGGGCATGGTGGGTCGTCGTACTCAGCCTCGTCAGGTGCTGGCGCACGAACGTCGCTAATCCCCTGTAACAGGCAATAAAAAAGGCGGCTGAGAAGCCGCCTTTTTTCTGTCTGAGACTTAGCGTTTTAACGCTTCGCTCAGCTCATCACGCATGGAGGAGAGCATCGCTTTCACCACGCGCGGGTTACCGGCAACGATATTACCGGAGTGCATATAGCCATGGTTACCGGTGAAGTCTGTCACCAGACCACCCGCTTCACGAACCAGCAGTTCACCTGCAGCAAAGTCCCACGGTTTCAGGCCGATTTCAAAGTAACCGTCCACGCGACCGGCGGCCACGTAGGCCAGATCCAGCGCAGCTGAACCGGTGCGGCGGAAATCGGCGCACTGCGTAAAGAGTTTGGTCAGGATATTCATGTAAGCCGGTGCATGCTGCTTCATCTTGAACGGGAAGCCGGTTGCCAGCACGGTGCCATCCAGATCGCGGGCAATGCTGCCGCGCAGACGATAGCCGTTCAGCTGGGCGCCCTGACCGCGTGAAGAGGTGAAGAGCTCATTGCGCATCGGATCGTAAACGACCGCGACTTCAGTGCGGCCTTTGATGCGCACAGCGATAGAGACAGCGAAGTGGGGCAGACGTTTGATGAAGTTTGAGGTGCCATCCAGCGGATCGATAACCCATTGAACGTCCTGATCTTCGCCCGCCAGCTCACCGCTTTCTTCGGTGATGATGGTGTGTTTCGGGTAAGATTTACGAATGATTTCGATAATCAGGCGTTCTGCTTCACGGTCAACATTGGTTACGAAGTCGTTGCTGCCTTTCTGGCTGGCTTCGACGGCGTCCGGGGTTTCATAATATTTGGCAATTAAATTTCCGGCCTTGCGCGCTGCGCGCACGGCAATGTTGAGCATTGGATGCATCGGTATCTCTCGCTGGATGTTAAAGAACGGGGAAAACGGCGCGGAGTATAGCAGTGTGTTCGGTAAATGTCCTGCTTTATGTTAGGATTCTCCCCACTGATTTTACTGACCCGTTTCTGAGTATCCCTAATCATGCTGCAAAATATTCGTATCGTTCTGGTTGAGACCTCTCACACCGGTAACATGGGCTCCGTTGCGCGCGCCATGAAAACCATGGGCTTAACCAACCTCTATCTGGTGAATCCGCTGGTCAAGCCCGACTCACAGGCCATCTCACTCGCGGCGGGTGCCAGCGACGTTATCGGCGACGCGAAAATCGTCGACTCGCTGGATGAGGCGATCGCCGGCTGCAGCCTGGTCGTGGGCACCAGCGCACGGTCCCGCTCACTGCCATGGCCAATGCTGGATGCGCGTGAGTGCGGCGTGAAAAGTGTGGAAGAGGGCCAGCAGGCACCGGTCGCGCTGGTCTTTGGGCGTGAGCGCGTCGGCCTGACCAACGAAGAGTTGCAGAAGTGTCACTATCACGTCGCGATTCAGGCGAATCCGGAGTACAGCTCGCTGAATCTGGCGATGGCGGTGCAGATTATCGCCTATGAAGTGCGCATGGCATGGTTACAGTCGCAGGAGCAGGCCAGCCCGCCACCGAAGTATGAAGAATCGCCTTATCCGCTGGTCGACGACCTGGAGCGCTTCTATCAGCATATGGAACAGATGATGCTGAACAGCGGCTTTATCCGTGAAGCCAATCCTGGTCAGGTGATGAGCAAACTGCGCCGTCTTTATACCCGCGCGCGTCCGGAACGCGATGAACTCAACATTCTGCGCGGCATGCTTTCCTCCTTTGAAAAGCCAAAAAGCGATAAAAAATAAGCGGTTAATAGTTGACTGAATTACCAGGTTAAATAGTTGAGTGTTTTACCAGGTTAAATAGTTGACCAATTTACTCGGGAATGTCAGACTTCAGAGCATCTGTTGCTAATCCTCCGATAACCGGACGCTATTGAGGTCGTATGCTATGAGACTGACATCCAAAGGACGTTATGCCGTTACCGCAATGCTGGACGTTGCCCTTCACTCCCATGAAGGCCCGGTCCCGCTGGCTGATATTTCAGAGCGTCAGGGCATTTCGCTCTCCTATCTGGAGCAGTTATTCTCGCGGCTGCGCAAAAACGATCTGGTCTCCAGCGTCCGGGGACCGGGCGGCGGTTATCTGCTGGGCAAAGCGTCCAATACCATCTCTGTCGGTGAAGTGATCACCGCCGTGGATGAGTCTGTTGATGCAACGAAGTGCCTGGGTAAAGAGGGCTGCCAGGGCGGCGAACGTTGCCTGACCCACGTACTGTGGCGCGACCTGAGCGTGCGCATCAGTGACTTCCTGAATAACATCACGCTGGCTGAGCTGGTGAACAATCAGGAGATCCTGGATGTCGCCGACCGGCAGAATGCGATTGATAATCGCCGCTTCCAGAGCCCGCGTACTCAGGAAATCAACATCAATCAGCGCGCCTCGTAATCCCCCCTGTTGCGGCCCTTACTGCTAACGCGGTCAGGGCCGAATCTGCTATAAAGACGTATGATTTTTTATACGGAGCTGTAGCGCAATGAAATTACCGATTTACCTGGATTACGCCGCCACCACGCCGGCCGATCCGCGTGTGGCCAGCAAAATGATGCAGTTTCTGACGCTGGATGGCACGTTCGGTAACCCGGCCTCGCGATCGCACCGTTTTGGCTGGCAGTCTGAAGAAGCGGTCGA
The DNA here is from genome assembly GCF_026541045.1 of Pantoea sp. GM_Pan_3. NCBI lineage: Bacteria > Pseudomonadati > Pseudomonadota > Gammaproteobacteria > Enterobacterales > Erwiniaceae > Pantoea > Pantoea sp. GM_Pan_3. The sequence goes on from NZ_JALNVA010000008.1 coordinate 93,039, forward strand.
TGTTGCGCGTAATCAGATCGCCGAACTGGTCAATGCCGATCCGCGTGAAATCGTCTTTACCTCAGGCGCCACCGAATCTGACAACCTCGCAATCAAAGGTGCGGCCCACGCCCATCAGGCGCGCGGCAAACATATCATCACCAGCCGGACCGAACACAAAGCGGTACTCGACAGCTGTCAGCAGCTGGAACGTGAAGGCTTTGAGGTCACCTGGCTTACGCCAGGCACTGACGGCATTATCTCCCCTGACCAGCTGCGGGCGGCGCTGCGCGACGACACCATTCTGGTCACCCTGATGCACGTCAATAATGAAACCGGCGTGGTTCAGGATATCGCCGCCTTTGGTGAACTCTGCCGCGAACGTGAGATTCTGTTTCATGTGGATGCGACCCAGAGCGTCGGCAAGCTGCCTGTCGATCTCGGCGTGCTGCCGGTTGATCTGATGTCCTTTTCTGCTCACAAACTCTATGGCCCGAAAGGTATCGGCGCGCTTTATGTGCGGCGGAAACCGCGCGTGCAGATCGCTGCCCAGATCCACGGTGGCGGGCACGAGCGCGGTATGCGATCCGGCACCCTGCCGGTTCATCAGATTGTCGGGATGGGGGAAGCCTTTCGCATCGCAGCTGAAGAGCGCGAAACCGAGATGGCGCGTCTGCAGGCGCTGCGTGAGCGTCTCTGGCAGGGCATCAGCACACTGCCGGGCGTGACCCTTAACGGCCATCCTCAGCAGAGCGCGCCGAATATTCTCAACGTCAGTTTCGCTGACGTTGAGGGTGAATCATTGATCATGGCGCTGAAAGATCTCGCGCTCTCTTCCGGCTCGGCCTGTACCTCCGCCAGCCTGGAGCCGTCCTATGTTCTGCGGGCGCTGGGGCTGAGTGAAGAGCTGGCGCACAGTTCACTGCGCTTTTCGCTGGGACGCTTCACCACCGATGAAGAGATCGACTATGCCATCGCGCTGGTGCAGAAATCCGTGACGCGTCTGCGGGCATTAATGAAATCCTGACACCCGGTCAGAATCCGGAAACGGCACCTGTCATTGCACTTCGCTGGCATCACCCGACGGAATCTGTTATCAGGTCTGTCTGCGGATTGCATTTAACATCTTATTAAAGCCGTTATAACAATCAGGCTGGATGAAACAGATAACGATTATGGAGCTTTTCGATGACCACACAACCGATGAACATCACGCTTAGCAGCCAGCCCGCCGATGCGCGCTGGGGCGAAAAAGCGATTCTCAGCAGCAACGACAGCGGCATGACGCTGCATCTGACCGGCGCGGATGCGCTGAATACCATTCAGCGTGCGGCGCACAAAATCGACAGCCAGGGGATCCGCCACGTTGCGCTCACCGGCGAAGGCTGGCACCTTGAACAGTGCTGGGCATTCTGGCAGGGCTTCCGTGGCCCGAAAGGGCAGCGTCAGGTGGAGTGGCCGGCGCTGGGTGAACATGAGCAGGCGGAGTTTGACCGTCGTCTGAAAGCAATCGACTGGGTCCGCAACGTCATCAACCTGCCTGCAGAAGATCTGGGGCCGGAACAGCTGGCACACATGGCGATCGATCTGATCAGTGAAGTAGGCGGCAGCGCCGTCAGCTATCGCATCACTAAAGGTGACGATCTGCGCGAGCAGGGCTACATGGGTCTGCACACCGTAGGACGTGGCTCGAATCGCCCGCCGGTTTTCCTGGCGCTGGATTACAACCCGAGCGGTGATGAGAGTGCGCCGGTCTATGCCTGTCTGGTCGGTAAAGGCATCACTTTTGATACCGGCGGCTACAGCCTGAAGCAGAGCAGCTTCATGGATTCGATGAAGTCAGATATGGGCGGAGCGGCGACCGTCACCGGCGCGCTGGCGCTGGCGATTTCCCGTGGCCTCAACAAGCGAGTCAAACTCTACCTCTGCTGTGCCGACAACATGGTCAGCAGCAACGCCTTTAAACTGGGCGATATCATTCGCTATCGCAACGGTAAATCGGTGGAAGTGATGAACACCGATGCGGAAGGACGTCTGGTTCTGGCCGACGGCCTGATCGATGCCAGCGAACAGAATCCGACGCTGCTGATCGACGCTGCCACCCTGACCGGCGCAGCCAAAACGGCGCTGGGTAACGATTACCATGCGCTGTTTACCTTTGACGACGTGATGGCACAGTCGCTGATGGGCAGCGCGGTGAGCGAGAATGAACCTTTCTGGCGTCTGCCGCTGGCAGAATTCCATCGCAGTCACCTGCCGTCTAACTTCGCCGACCTCAACAACATCGCCAGCCCTTCCCATGCGGCGGGTGCCAGCAGTGCGGCAGCGTTCCTGTCCCACTTCGTCAGCCACTATCAGCAGGGCTGGCTGCACATTGACTGCTCTGCGACCTACCGCAAAGGCGCGGTCGATCAGTGGGCCGCAGGCGCAACCGGCCTGGGCGTGCGCACTATCGCCAACCTGTTACTGAAATAAGCTGACCCCAGCGGTGGCCGATGCCACCGCGATGCAGAGAGCAACTATGAACCGTCTTGAAGAGGTGCTGAAGCTGGCCGCAACTGAGCCAGCCCATCGGCCCGAATTTTTTCAACTGCTGCTGGAGTCCGATGTCTGGGTTCCGGGTGAAAGCACCCAGCCACAGCTCGATGCCAGTACGCCGGTTGATCTGCAGCACTGGGAAAAAGAGGATGGCAGCAGCATCATTCCTTTTTTCACGTCAGAACAGGCGATGAGCGAAGCCGTCACCGGTGAACAGGCCTGGCTGCGTCTGCCGGTGCGGACGCTGTTTGAGATTACGCGCGGCGAAACGCTGTTTCTCAATCCAAAACTCCCATCCGGCAAAGAGTTTACCCCGGCAGAGATTACGCATCTGCTGGCGGAGCAGGGCAGTGCGCTGAGTCAGCAGACCGTGCTGGAAGGCGGGCACGCCCTGCTGCTCTCTGAGGTGGCCGAGCCGCCTGCGCAGATGATCGACTCGCTGACGCAGCTGTTCAGCAAGCACAAAGAGGTGCGGCGCGCCTTTGTTGCCAGCATTCGTGAGCAGGCCGACGAAGCGCCTAATCTGCTGATTGGTATCGAAGCGGACAGCAACATTGAGGCGATCATTCAGGCGGCGGGCAGCGTGGCAACGGATACGCTGCCGGACGATGCGCCGATTGATATCTGCGAAGTTACCCTGCAGGACCGCGGTATCAGCCACTTCTTTACCGCGCACATCACGCCCTTTTATGAACGTCGCTGGGGCAGTTTCCTGCGTGACTTCAAGGGCAGCGAGCGGATTATCTGACGCAGTTAAAAACAGGCGGCTCATGGGCCGCCTGTTTTTTATTTCGCAATCGGTAAGTCGTCGCGACTGCCCCATTCACCCCAGGAGCCGTCATACAGCGTGACATCCCGCGCTCCCAGCGCCGTCAGCGCGAGGATTACCACCACCGCCGTGACGCCAGAGCCGCAGCTAGCCACTACCGGTTTGCTGATATCGACGCCGGCGTCAGCAAACAGCTGGCGCAGCGCCGCCTCCGGCTTCAGTTCTCCCTGCTCTACCAGACTGTTCCACGGCACGTTCAGACTGTTGGGAATATGCCCGCGATGTAATCCGGGACGCGGCTCGTCCACTTCCGCGTTGAAGCGATTGGCCGCACGTGCATCCACGATCTGTGCGCCGCCTTCATGGCTGATCAGCAGCACGTCCGTCAGACGTTTCACCCGGCTTTCATCCGCCTGAGCCTCAAACTCGCCTTCCGGCAGGCTGACCTCGCCGGTTTCCAGCGCAAAGCCCGCTGCTTTCCAGCCCTGCAGTCCGCCCGCCAGGATCGACACCTGCGCGACACCAAAGGTCTTCAGCATCCACCAGGCGCGTGGCGCGGAGAAGAGATTGCCTTCGTCATAGACCACCAGGTGTTTATCGCTGCTGACGCCCAGCTCGCGCATCGCCACGGCAAAGCGTTCGGCGCGCGGCAGCATATGGGGATAGGGGCTGGTGTGGTCGGACAGCGCTTCGATATCGAAGTAAGGGGCGTCGGGTAAGTGTCCCGCCAGATATTCAGCCTGAATATCACGCACGGCCTCCATGCCGGGTGGCAACATGCGCGCATCCAGTACCTGAAGCCGCTCATCGTCATAGTGCTCTTGTAACCAGTCGGCGGACACAAACAGTGGCGTCGTCATAACAACCTCATCTCTGCAATCTGTGATAGCAGTGTCGGGGAATGTGGAGACCATCTCAAGCGATGCGTTAATAAAATGGGGCAGGGGAGGAGAAAAAGCCTGGCGTGCTGCTCAGGAATCGTCCGTCAGGCCAGTAGCACCGGCGCTTTTTCAGGCAAAATCATAATGAAGACGCCTCTGCGTCGACTCAGATCAAGAATTTTCAACAAATTAGGGATCTCTGATAGGCAATGCCGCACTCAGCCCCTATAATCGGCGCCGTTTATTGGCCGGGGGCTGCGCCGCCGGTTTCTTCAGGACGTCAAGACAGAGGTCATCATGGCAATCGAACGTACTTTTTCTATCATCAAGCCAAACGCCGTCGCTAAAAATGTGATTGGTGCTATCTACAACCGTTTTGAAAGCGCTGGCTTCAAAATCGTTGGTGCAAAAATGCTGCAGCTGAGCAAAGAGCAGGCTGAAGGTTTTTACGCTGAGCACCAGGGCAAGCCATTCTTTGATGGTCTGGTTGAATTCATGACCTCTGGCCCGGTTGTCGTTTCTGTACTGGAAGGTGAAAATGCCGTTCAGCGTCACCGTGACCTGATGGGTGCGACCAACCCGGCAAACGCACTGGCTGGCACCCTGCGTGCTGACTACGCAGACAGCTTCACCGAAAACGCCACGCACGGTTCAGATTCTGCTGAATCCGCTGCCCGCGAAATCGCCTATTTCTTCGGCGAAAACGAAATCTGCCCACGTACCCGTTAATCGCCTGGCGATAAACAGCAGGTCGGCTTTACAAAAATCTGCCTGAGGGAGCCACTCCCGCCTGTTATCAGGCCGCAGATGTTGTACAATATTGCGCCTTCATTGACTTCGCTTAATGAAGGCGCAATTTTTTTCACCTATCCCTGAACAGCGCCATAACGTGTAACAACGAGGCCAGAGAATATTATGTCCGAACAGATTGTGACGTCCGCGTCCGCATCCCCCATTGTCGTTTCCCCTAAAAGCCAGAAAATCAACCTGCTGGATCTCAACCGTCAGCAGATGCGCGAGTTTTTCCAGTCGCTGGGCGAAAAGCCGTTCCGTGCCGATCAGGTCATGAAGTGGATTTACCACTACTGCTGCGACGATTTTGAGCAGATGACCGACATCAACAAAAAGCTGCGTAACCGGCTGATGGAGCTGACGGAGATCCGCGCACCGGAAGTGGCTGAAGAGATGCGCTCCACTGACGGCACCATTAAATGGGCCATCCGCGTGGGCGATCAGCTGGTGGAAACGGTCTATATCCCGGAAGGCGACCGCGCCACGCTGTGTGTTTCTTCGCAGGTGGGGTGTGCGCTGGAGTGTAAATTCTGTTCGACCGCACAGCAGGGCTTTAACCGTAACCTGCGGGTGTCAGAAATTATTGGTCAGGTGTGGCGTGCGGCGAAAATCGTCGGCGCAGCAAAAATCACCGGCCAGCGTCCTATCACCAACGTGGTGATGATGGGCATGGGTGAGCCACTGCTCAACCTCAATAATGTGGTTCCGGCAATGGAGATCATGCTGGATGACTTCGGCTTCGGTCTCTCCAAGCGTCGTGTGACCCTCTCTACTTCAGGTGTGGTGCCTGCACTGGACAAACTGGGCGATATGATTGATGTGGCGCTGGCCATTTCACTGCACGCGCCTAACGACAAGCTGCGTGATGATATTGTTCCGATTAACAAAAAGTACAATATCGAAACCTTCCTGGCAGCGGTGAAACGCTACATTGGCAAATCTAACGCCAACCAGGGACGCGTGACCATTGAGTACGTCCTGCTGGATCATGTCAATGACAGTACCGACGATGCGCATGAGCTTGCCGCATTACTGAAAGAAACACCGTGTAAAATCAACCTGATTCCGTGGAACCCCTTCCCGGGTGCACCTTATGGCCGCAGCTCAAACAGCCGCATCGACCGCTTCTCCAAGGTGCTGATGGACTACGGTTTTACCACCATTGTGCGTAAAACCCGTGGCGACGATATTGATGCCGCCTGTGGTCAGTTAGCGGGTGAGGTGATCGACCGCACCAAGCGTACGCTGCGTAAAAAAATGGCGGGTGAAGCCATCTCTGTGAAGGCGCTCTAGAAGCGTGACAGAGAACGTTTCCTGATGTGAAGACGCGTGGCAGGCTGCAGCCTGTCAATGTCAGGCAGAGGGAAACGATCGTGCGTAACGGATTACCCGCCAGTGTACTGGCGCTGTTTGTTGTAAGCGGGTGTGTCAGCCAGCCGCACTCACCCGGTGCTGAAGAGGTGCGTCTGCAGTTAGGGATGCACTATCTGGCGGCGGGTGATTATGCTGCCGCTGAGCGAAACTTTCTGCGCGCGCAGGCCGCCGCGCCAGAGGATTACCGGGTCTCGCTTGCGCTGGCACGACTGGCGCAACAGCAGGGCAATCAGACAGCAGCCCAGGCAGGGTTTATACTGGCACAGCAGCAGGCCCCGGATAATGGTTTTGTTGCTAACAATTACGGTGCGTTTCTCTGCGCTTTAGGGCAGTATGACGAAGCGCATCAACAGTTTAGTCGGGCAGAAACCGCTCCGTCGTCTGATGCACGCAACGACGCGCTTGAACTGGCAGGTTTTTGTTACCTGCAGGCGGGGGATGTTGTTGCCGCCCGCAGGACGCTACGCCGGGCCATTGAAGCCGACAGGCGAAAAGCTGATTCGCTGCTGGCGGAGGCTGAAAAGCAGATGGCTGAAAACCATCTGGCGAGGGTGCAGATTTTGCTCGACGTTTACCAGCTACAGTTGCCCGAAACGGCACGCAGTCTGGCGTTACACTTACGTTTCGCCGCGCTACAGGGAAATGCCGCAGACGTTTCACGTTATGGCGACCAGTTAGCGCGACGTTTTCCGCAATCGATACAGTACCAGCGTTATTTAGCTAATGAATACTGAAGCCACTCAAGAAAACTCTGCATTACATTCAACAGGTGATCGCCTGCGTCTGGCCCGTGAGCAGATGGGGCTGTCACAGCAGAACGTCGCTGAACGTCTGTGTCTGAAACTCTCTACCGTGCGTGACATCGAAGAGGACAAATCGCCTGCCGATTTAGCCTCGACGTTCCTGCGCGGTTACATCCGCTCTTATGCGCGTCTGGTGCACATTCCTGAAGAGGAACTGCTGCCGATGATGGCGAAACAGACGCCGGTCCGGGCGGCAAAAATCGAGCCGATGCAAAGTTTCTCCCTGGGCAAGCGCCGCAAGAAACGCGACGGCTGGTTAATGATTTTTACCTGGCTGGTGGTGTTCGTGGTGATTGGCCTGACCGGCGCCTGGTGGTGGCAGAATCACAAAGCGTCGCAGGACGATCTGGTGCCGATGACAGACCAGAACGGCAGCAGCGGCGATAGCGGCCAGTCGATTCCGCTGGGTGAGACCAGCGGTGACAGCGCGGCGCCAGCCGCGCCTGACGAAAGTAATACGGCCGCCAGCGACAACAGCGCGACCAGCACGCCAGCCACCTCTGCGCCGGCTGCCAGCACGACCACTACCCCAGCCACAACGCAGACCGACAGCAGCAATGCTGTCGTGTCACCGAGCCAGGCTCCACAGGACACCACATCGGCAGCACCGGCCACGACTAACCCTGCAACCAGCACGACACCACAGATGCCGGTCGGCGCTGCCGCAGTCAGTGAACCGGCGGCCGACCCGAATGCGGTGGTCATGAACTTCACTGCCGACTGCTGGCTGGAAGTGAGCGATGCCACCGGCAAAAAACTGTTCAGCGGCATTCAGCGTAGTGGTGGTAAACTGAGCCTCGCGGGCACACCTCCGTATCGTCTGAAAATTGGCGCGCCGTCCGCGGTTCAGGTGCAATATCAGAATCAGCCCGTTGATTTAAGTCGTTTTATCCGTAATAACCAGGTTGCTCGCCTGACGTTGGGTGCGCAATAACAGCGTATCGCGTACCGGGCAATTGTGGAGAAGAAATATGCATAACGAAGCACCCATTATCCGTCGTAAATCCAGACGCATTTACGTCGGCAAGGTGCCGGTCGGTGACGGCGCACCTATTGCCGTCCAGTCGATGACCAACACCCGCACCACTGACGTGGAAGCGACGGTAAATCAGATCAAAGCCCTTGAGCGCGTCGGTGTCGACATCGTTCGTGTCTCGGTGCCGACCATGGATGCCGCAGAAGCGTTCAGGCTGATCAAACAGCAGGTGAACGTGCCGCTGGTTGCAGACATCCATTTTGACTACCGCATCGCCCTGAAAGTCGCCGAATATGGCGTTGACTGCCTGCGCATCAATCCCGGTAATATCGGGAATAATGAGCGTATCCGTATGGTGGTTGACTGCGCGCGCGACAACAATATTCCGATCCGGATTGGCGTTAACGCCGGTTCGCTGGAAAAAGATCTGCAGGAAAAGTATGGCGAGCCGACGCCGCAGGCGTTGCTGGAATCGGCCATGCGTCACGTCGATCACCTCGACCGTCTCAACTTCGACCAGTTTAAAGTCAGTGTAAAAGCCTCTGACGTCTTCCTGGCGGTGGAATCTTATCGCCTGCTGGCAAAACAGATCGATCAGCCTCTGCATCTCGGGATCACCGAAGCGGGCGGGGCGCGCGCTGGCGCAGTCAAATCGGCGATTGGGCTGGGTCTGCTGCTGTCAGAAGGGATCGGCGACACGCTGCGTATCTCGCTGGCGGCCGATCCGGTTGAAGAGGTCAAAGTCGGCTTCGATATTCTGAAATCACTGCGCATCCGTTCGCGCGGGATTAACTTCATCGCCTGCCCGACCTGTTCACGTCAGGAGTTTGACGTGATCGGCACCGTCAACGCGCTGGAGCAGCGTCTGGAAGATCTCATCACGCCGATGGATGTCTCCATTATCGGCTGTGTGGTCAACGGACCGGGCGAAGCGACGCTCTCGACCCTGGGCGTGACCGGTGGCAGCAAGAAGAGTGGTTTCTACGAGGATGGCGTGCGTCAGCGCGATCGTCTCGATAACCATGACATGATCGATCAGCTGGAAGCGCGCATTCGTGCCAAAGCGTCGATGCTGGATGCCAGCCGCCGTATTGACGTGCAGCAGCTGGAAAAATAATGGCGTGCGCAGCCTGCGTGCGTGACTTTTTTGACTGAACCTGTGCGGTTTCATCCTCATAAGGTATGATGCCGGACAGGTTTTTTTTGCATTAAGAGATTTTAACGTGGCGAAGAATATTCAGGCGATTCGCGGGATGAACGACTACCTGCCTGCGGATACCGCTCTCTGGCAACGGATTGAAGGCGTACTCAAGCAGACGCTGGCGAGCTACGGCTACAGCGAAATTCGCTTGCCGCTGGTGGAGCAGACCCCACTGTTTAAACGCGCCATCGGTGAAGTCACCGATGTGGTTGAAAAAGAGATGTACACCTTCGAGGACCGTAATGGCGAAAGCCTGACGCTGCGTCCGGAAGGAACCGCAGGCTGCGTGCGAGCCGGTATCGAGCACGGTTTACTCTACAATCAGGAGCAGCGCCTGTGGTACATGGGGCCGATGTTCCGCTATGAGCGTCCGCAGAAGGGCCGTTATCGCCAGTTCTACCAGATCGGCGTCGAAGTGTTTGGTCTGCAGGGACCGGACATCGATGCGGAGCTGATTATGCTCAACGCCCGCTGGTGGAAAGCGTTAGGCATTGCCGACCACGTTCGCCTGGAACTCAACTCCATCGGCTCACTGGAAGCGCGTGCGCACTACCGCGACGCACTGGTCGCCTTCCTTGAACAGCACAAAGAGGTGCTGGATGAGGATTGCAAACGTCGCATGTACAGCAACCCGATGCGCGTTCTCGACAGTAAAAATCCCGATATTCAGCAGCTGCTGAATGATGCGCCGCAGCTCGGCGACTATCTTGATGACGAATCACGCGACCATTTCAGCGGCCTGTGTGCCCTGCTGGATGACGCGGGCATCCACTACACCGTCAATCAGCGTCTGGTGCGCGGCCTGGATTACTACAATCGCACCGTGATTGAGTGGGTCACCGACAGCCTGGGTTCACAGGGTACCGTGTGCGGCGGCGGTCGCTATGACGGCCTGGTAGAGCAGCTCGGTGGACGTGCCACCCCTGCGGTGGGCTTCGCGATGGGCATGGAGCGTCTGGTGCTGCTGGTTCAGGCGGTGAATCCGGAATTTGAACCGACGAGCAATGTGGATGTCTATGTTATCGCTTCCGGTCAGGGCGTGCAGTCCGCTGCGATGCAGCTGGCTGAGAAATTGCGCGATGAAGCGCCAGAGCTGAGGCTGATGACTAACTTTGGCGGCGGCAACTTCAAGAAGCAGTTTGCCCGCGCTGACAAGTGGGGCGCTCGCGTCGCGCTGGTGCTGGGCGAGGATGAAGTCAAAGCCGGTCAGGTCGTGGTGAAAGATCTGCGCCGTGGCGAGCAGCAAACGCTGGATCAGGCAGAGGCTGCTGCTGTATTGCGCACGCTGTTACAGGCGTAACACAGCACCAACCATAGAAAGGAGAAGGATTGCGTGGAAGTGTATAGCAATGAGAACGAGCAGACCGAAGCGCTGCGCAACTTTTTTACCAGCAATGGTAAGGCGTTAGCCATTGGCGTAGTCATCGGCATTGCTGCGCTGGGTGGCTGGCGTTACTGGAGCAGTCATCAGGACGATACTGCGAAAACGGTATCGGCCCAATATCAGCAGCTGACCACCGCCATGCAGGCGGGCAAACCTGAGACGCTGGAAGCGGTCAACCGGTTTGCCAGCGAAAACAGCAACACTTATGGTGCGCTGGCGGCGATGGATCTGGCGAAGCAGTATGTGGATGCCGGTCAGCTTGATAAAGCCGCAGCACTGCTGCAAAACGGACTGAAAGATACCAAAGATGCCAATCTGCAGGCGGTCATTAACCTGCGTCTGGCTCGCATTCAACTGCAACAGAATCAAGCGGATGCGGCGCTTAAAACCCTTGACGGTGTGAAGGGTGATGGCTGGACAGCCATTGTGGCCGATATTCGCGGCGAAGCGCTGCTGGCCAAAGGCGACAAGCAGGGCGCGCGCGATGCCTGGAGTAAAGGGGTGGAATCTGACGCCTCTCCGGCATTGAAGCAAATGATGCAGATGAAGATGAATAACTTAAGCTAAGCCAGTCAAGAGAGAGCGCATGGAATTACGTAAATACCTGCTGCCGGGACTGATTTCAGTCACTTTGCTCAGCGGTTGTTCGCTGTTTAGCGGCGAAGAAGATGTAGTGAAAATGGCCCCGCTGCCGAAGGTGGAAAATCAGTTTACGCCAGAGAAAGTGTGGAGCACCTCGGTCGGCGATGGCGTCGGTGATTTCTACTCCAATCTGCATCCTGCCTGGCAGGACAGTACGGTCTTCGCAGCCGATCGCTTTGGTATCGTGAAAGCGCTGGATGCCGCAGACGGTAAAGAAAAATGGAAAGTCGATCTCTCTGAGAAAACCGGCTTCTTCTCGAAAAATCGCTCAGCCCTGTTATCGGGCGGCCTGACGGCGGATGGCGATCGGATCTATGTCGGCAGCGAGCGCGGTCAGGTTTATGCCCTGAACAGCAGCGATGGCAGCCTGGCCTGGCAGACGAAAGTCGCCGGTGAAGCGCTGTCACGTCCGGTGGTCAGCGATGGCCTGGTGCTGATCCATACCAGCAACGGCATGTTGCAGGGTCTGGATCAGAGCAGCGGGGCAGTGAAGTGGAGCGTTAACCTGGATATGCCTGCGCTATCACTGCGCGGTGAATCGGCTCCGGCTGTTGCGTTTGGCGGGGCCATTGTCGGTGGTGACAACGGCCGCGTCAGTGCCGTTGTGCTGAACCAGGGGCAACTGATCTGGCAGCAGCGTATTTCTCAGGTCAGCGGCGCAACCGAAATCGATCGTCTGAACGATGTCGATACGACCCCGGTTATCGTCAACGGCGTGGTTTACGCGCTGGCGTACAACGGCGACCTGACGGCGCTGGATCTGCGTTCCGGCCAGATTCTGTGGAAACGCGAAATCGGCGGTGTGAAAGATCTGATTGTTGATGCCGGCCGCATCTATCTGGTCGATCAGGATGACCGTGTGATTGCCCTGAACGCGGACGGTGGCGTCGCTATCTGGCGTCAGAGCGATCTGCTGCATCGCAACCTGACTTCACCGGTGCTCTACAACGGCTATCTGGTGGTCGGCGACAGCGAAGGGTATCTGCACTGGCTGAACACCACCGACGGTCGTTTTGTCGCGCAGCAGAAGCTGGACAGTTCCGGTTTCCAGACCGAGCCCGTGGTCGCCAGCGACAAGCTGCTGATCCAGTCGAAAGATGGTGAGGTTTATGCGATTACCCGTTAACGGGTAAACGTCCGGCAGGTGAAATCCTCCGTTCCGACGGCTCCTGATTTAATCAGGGGCCGTTTCGTTTTTAGTCAGGCATGGTATTCTTTGCGCCTTAAGCCTGAACTTAACGGCCAGAGCCGTTATAATCACGCCATTCGGGCGATTCATTTTTTATTGAGGCATTTTGTTATGGTACCTGTGGTCGCGCTGGTTGGGCGTCCCAATGTGGGAAAATCTACGCTATTTAACCGCTTAACCCGCACTCGTGATGCGCTGGTTGCGGATTTTCCCGGACTGACTCGCGATCGCAAATATGGTCGCGCCGAAGTGGAAGGGCGCGAATTTATTGTTATTGATACCGGTGGTATCGACGGCACCGAAGAGGGTGTTGAAACGCGGATGGCCGAGCAGTCGCTGCTGGCGATTGAAGAAGCGGATGTCGTACTGTTTATGGTCGACGCACGTGCGGGCATGATGGCCGCCGATCAGCAAATCGCTAAACATCTGCGTTCCCGCCAGAAAGCCACTTTCCTGGTGGCGAACAAAACTGACGGGCTCGATCCGGATCAGGCGGTTATCGACTTCTACTCACTCGGCCTGGGCGAGATCCACGCCATTGCGGCGTCGCACGGTCGTGGTGTCACCAGTCTGATTGAAACGGCGCTGCTGCCGTGGATGGAGACGGTTGAGCCGGTCGAACTGACCGAAGAAGAAGAGAACCAGGCTTACTGGGCGGCGCTGGACGCCGAGGAGATTGCTGAGCAGGAAGCCGCCGAGGAAGAAGAAAACTTCGACCCGACAGGTTTACCTATCAAGCTGGCCATCGTGGGGCGCCCTAACGTAGGTAAGTCAACGCTTACTAACCGTATCCTCGGTGAAGACCGCGTGGTGGTCTACGATATGCCCGGCACCACCCGCGACAGTATCTATATTCCGATGGAGCGTGACGGACGTGATTACGTACTGATCGACACCGCCGGGGTGCGTAAGCGCGCCAAAATCTCCGACACCGTAGAGAAATTCTCGGTGATCAAGACGCTGCAGGCGATTGAAGATGCCAACGTGGTGATGCTGGTCATCGACGCCCACGCCGGTATCTCGGATCAGGATCTCTCCCTGCTGGGCTTTATTCTCAACAGTGGCCGCTCGCTGGTGATCGTGGTTAACAAATGGGATGGCCTGTCGCAGGAAGTGCGTGACGAAGTGAAAGAGACGCTGGACTTCCGTCTGGGCTTTATCGATTTCGCCCGCATCCACTTTATCTCTGCGCTGCACGGCAGCGGCGTGGGTAACCTGTTTGAATCGATCACTGAAGCCTATGACTGTTCGACCCGGCGCGTAAACACCTCGCTGCTGACGCGCATCATGAACATGGCGGCAGACGATCACCAGCCACCCCTGGTGCGCGGCCGTCGCGTTAAGCTTAAGTATGCCCATGCCGGTGGTTACAACCCGCCCATCGTGGTCATCCACGGGAATCAGGTGAAAGATCTGCCAGATTCTTACAAGCGCTACCTGATGAACTATTTCCGCAAATCCCTGAATGTGATGGGAACGCCAATCCGTATTCAGTTCAAAGAGGGTGAGAACCCTTATGAAGGCAAGCGTAACCTGCTGACGCCGACTCAGCAGCGTAAACGTAAGCGTCTGATGGCGCATATGAAAAAGAATAAGCGTTAACGAGAAGAGGGCCATGAGGCCCTCTTTTTTTTGTGCTGAACACGCCACTCAGGAGGAGAAAGGTGACTATTCACTGCGAAAAATGTCAGCAGCCACTGCGGCTCAGCGACGGCGAATTTATCTGTGACCGCTGCAGTGCGCACTATCCGGCGCAGCCCGTCTGTCCGGACTGTCATCAGCCACTGACGGTACTGAAAGCCTGCGGTGCGGTCGACTATTTTTGTCAACATGGCCATGGATTGATCTCGCGCAGGCGGGTGCAGTTTCAGCCGTCCACACCGTAAGATTTGGCTATGATTAAACGCACCGGTGAACCCGACCCGCCCGCCGTTTTGTAGCAAAAATGCTATTACGTCGTAACAAATGAGTTGTATATGTTCACTCGGTTATGTACCAGGTGGTACAATCCTGCCGCGTCGTGGGAGGGGCCAGCCACATCTGTATGCTTCCGGCCCTCAGATTCTTACGGACGCGGGTCTGTTTATAATTGATTTGAAACAGAACGGGGCTCTGCGCAGAACGTTTAAGGCGCCGAGTCCGGACGGCACCTGTCCGGACGTTCTGTTTATTCAGGAGAGATAGTTTATGGCTGAAACATCCTCCCGCTCCGCCAGGGGGTTGGGAATCGCATCCGTGCTGCTCGGACTGGTGCTGCTTGCTACCGGTCTGTTCTTTGCAATCGGTGGCGGCAAACTGGTTGCGCTTGGCGGCAGCTGGTACTTTTTGATTGCAGGGATCGTCATCGTACTTTCCGCAATTCAGTTCTTCCGCCGCAAATCGTCGGCAGCGGTTCTTTTCCTGCTGGTCTTTATCGACACGCTGATCTGGTCGCTGTTTGATGCCGGGCTGGATTTCTGGCCGCTGGTCTCACGCCTGATGGTGCCAGCCGGACTGACACTGCTGGCCTTCCTGATCTGGCCTTCACTGCGTAAGCATGAAGGTAAGCCCTCACTGGCAAAACCTTCCTATACCTTCTCCGCACTGCTGGCCGCAGGCATGGTGGTCACGCTGGTGCAGATGTTCCAGCCGCATCCTACCGTGGCCGGTAATGGTGAAGAGCTGCCGCTGATTCCGGTCGATAAAACCAAACAGCAGAAAGACTGGGATAACTACGGCAATACGCCGCAGGGCAGCCGCTTTGTGGCGCTGGACCAGATTACCCGCGACAACGTGAAGGATCTGAAAGTTGCCTGGACCTTCCGCACCGGTGACACCCCGATCAGCCCGACCGGTAACGGCGCAGAAGATCAGCAGACGCCGTTGCAGATTGGCAACACGATTTATCTCTGCACCCCACACAATAATGTGATTGCGGTGGAAGCGAACAGCGGTAAGCAGATCTGGAAACGCGAAATCAATGCGCAGGCTGAAGTCTGGCCGCGCTGCCGTGGCCTGGCTTACTTTGACGCGACGAAACCGCTGCAACAGCCGGACAAGCCGGGGTCAGTTCCGGTAACGGCCGTTACCCTGCCTGCCGGTGACACCTGTCAGCGTCGTATTCTGATGAACACCATCGACGCGCGTCTGATTGCCATCAACGCCGACAACGGTGAGTTCTGTGAAGACTTTGGCGATCACGGCATTGTCGATCTGAAAGCCGGCATCGGTAAGGCGCCAGACCCGCAGTATCAGCTGACCTCAGCCCCTACGCTGGCAGGCACCACTGTCGTGGTTGGCGGACGCGTGGCGGATAACGTACAGACCGATATGCCGGGCGGCGTGCTGCGTGGATTCGACGTTATTACCGGCAAGATGCGCTGGGCGTTTGACCCGGGCAACGTTGACCCGAATGCGATCCTGATGCCGGGCAAGGAGTATACCCGCAGTACGCCGAACTCCTGGGCACCGATGTCATACGATCCGACCATGAACACCGTGTTCATTCCGATGGGCAGCTCCTCTGTTGACCTCTGGGGCGCGAACCGTACCCCACTGGATCACAAATATGGCGCATCCGTGCTGGCGCTGGATGCCACCACCGGTAAAGAGAAGTGGGTCTATCAGACCGTGCACAACGATCTGTGGGACTTTGACCTGCCGATGCAGCCAAGCCTGATCGACTTCCCGCAGAAAGATGGCAGCACCACGCCAGCGGTGGTGATCGGCGGTAAAACCGGCATGATCTTTGTGCTCGACCGGATGACCGGTAAGCCTTTGACCAAAGTCGAAGAGCTGCCGATGCCGCAGGGCCATATCCCGAACGAGCAGTACACCAAAACCCAGCCACACTCGACCGGCATGCCGCAGATTGGCAACCAGACGCTGAAAGAGTCTGACATGTGGGGAGCGACGCCGTTTGATCAGCTGGCCTGCCGTGTTGCCTTTAAATCGATGCGTTATAACGGCCTGTTCACCGTACCGGACACCGACAAGTCGCTGAGCTTCCCGGGCTCGCTGGGTGGAATGAACTGGGGCAGTATGTCGACTGACCCTAACAACCATCTGCTGTTCATTAACGATATGCGTCTCGGCCTGTGGGTGCAGATGATCCCGGCTGACACCAGCAGCATTTCACGTGGCAGCAACGGTGGCGAAGCGATCAACACCGGTATGGGTGCAGTACCGCTGAAAGGCACGCCGTACGCCGTAAACAAAAACCGCTTCATGTCTCCGCTGGGCATCCCTTGTCAGAAGCCGCCATTTGGTACGCTGTCGGCGATTGACATGAAAACCCAGAAAATCGTCTGGCAGGTACCGGTCGGTACCGTGCAGGACACCGGACCGTTTGGTATCAAAATGGGCGTGAAAATGCCGATTGGTATGCCGACGCTGGGCGGAACGCTGGCAACGCAGGGTGGCCTGGTCTTCATCGCCGGTACCCAGGATTACTATCTGCGCGCCTTTGATTCTTCAACCGGCAAAGAGGTGTGGAAAGCACGCCTGCCGGTCGGCAGTCAGGGTGGCCCGATGAGCTACGTCTCACCGAAAGATGGTAAGCAGTACATCCTCATCTCGGCAGGTGGCGCACGTCAGTCACCGGATCGCGGTGATTACGTGATTGCTTACGCGCTGCCAGACAGCAAGTAATATCGCAAAAGGAAAAGGGCCGACATTGTCGGCCCTTTTTTTTTGAAAAAGATCTGGCCGGTTCGCTGTAAGAGCGGGCATGCTCAGGAAACACGGTCAGATCGGAAAGTCGCAAAACCGTCATCTATGACGGCTCGGCCCGCGCCGTCCCTGGCGCGGGACGCTTTCCTCCTCTGACCGTGTTACCTTCACTTTAAGCTTATCCGTTGCAGCCAGATTCACATCAGATTATCAGCTCTCTCCGGGCCAACATTGTCGGCCCTTTTTTTGCTTATTTGCCGTCGCGCCACAGCGCCTGCAATTCGGGAGGGGCGACCTGTTCCGGGATCAGCAGCACAATGGTGCCGACCTCACGGCGGGTCGCGTACTGGATCTGAATACGAAAATAGCGCTGATCGCCACTGCCCACCTGCGCGGCTTTCTCCTCGGGTTCGCCCAGCGGCATCGCCTGTTCCAGCGCATGGCAGACGCGCTGTTTTTCAGGCGGTGGCAGATCGCCCAGCATAAAGCGACGCTCGGCGCGCAGCCCCGGAATAAAGGCCATGCCGCCTTCACGCGCGACGATGACCGTAGCGTCATCGGTGAGTTCGGGCAGTTCACTCATAGCACGCCAACCTCCTTCCACGCCTGTTCAATGGCACGGCCGACCGACGAATTAAAGCGCTTTTCACCGTGCTGAACGGTGAAGCGGGCAAAGGTCTTGAAGTCCGCATCCTGAGGCAGCTCGTCGTCACACAGGGTGTCATACCAGGCGTAGCCTGCCTGCTCCCAGGCAAAGCCGCCCAGCGCGGTGGCCGCCAGATAAAATGCCCGGTTAGGAATACCGGAGTTAATGTGAACTCCGCCATTATCTTCACGGGTTTTCACATAGTCATCCATGTGCGCCGGTTGCGGATCTTTACCCAGCATCGGGTCATCGTAGGCGGTGCCGGGTTCAGACATTGAACGCAAACCGCGCCCATTGATGCCGCTTGCCAGCAGGCCTTCACCGATAATCCAGTCCGCCTCTTCGGCGCGCTGTTTCTTGCTGTACTGTTTGACCAGGGAGCCAAAGACGTCAGACAGGGACTCATTCAGTGCGCCAGCCTGCTCAAAGTAGATCAATCCGGCTTCATTTTCCGTGACGCCATGCGCGAGTTCATGTGCCACCACATCAATCGCAATGGTAAAGCGATTAAAAATTTCGCCGTCACCGTCACCAAATACCATCTGCTGACCGTTCCAGAAGGCGTTCTGATATTTTTCCCCGTAATGGACGGTACCAAGCAGCTTCAGCCCCTGATTATCCAGCGAGTTACGCTGATAAGCCTGCCAGAAAAAGTCATAGGTCACGCCGAGGTAGTCCCAGGCTTCTTCAGCCGCCACATCATCGCTGGCGGGCTGGCCCTCCTGTCGAATCAGCTTACCGGGCAGGGTTTCTCTGCCCTGGGCATCATAAATTTCCCGGTCCACATGGCCGCCCGCAGCCGTTTTAGCCACGGCGGGCTTTTGCCAGTGTTCTGCCATCAGGTGCTGAACGTGGGTGAGGGTGCGACGCGCCTGCGCCTGCTGGTGACCTGAACCGTGAGCAATGATCTTACGAAGGATATAGGGAGGAATAACGCAGTAAGCCATCTGAAACTCCTTGGCAGCTGAGAAAGAGGTACCGGAGAGTATAGACCCGTCAGGCAGACAACTTTGACAGGCCATCTGAAACTCCCTGGCAGCAGAGATGTACCGGAGAGTACAGACCCGTCAGGCAGACCACGTTGACAGGCTATCTGAAACGCTCTGGCAGCAGAGATGTACCAGGAAGTATAGACCGGTCACGGCGAATGCACGCGGTAAATGAGACCAGCCATAACTGGAAAGGAAGGGCGATGAGAGCGGAGCGGGTCAGGAGGCGGTTTTGCGGCGACGCTTTTTCTCAGGCAGTAACTGTGTGACCTGGCTTTCGACCCAGCCATCATCCAGACGGGTGCGCAGCAGGTCGCCGCTCTGCAGCTGCGCCGTTTTTTTCACCACCTGTCCGTTGGTGTCGGTCGTGACGCTGAATCCGCGTGCCAGCGTGGCCAGGGGACTGACGCCCTCCAGCTGCGCTACCAGCTGACCAAACTGCTGTTTTCCGCTGCTCAGCTGAGTGGTCATACTCTGCTGCAGGCGGTAGTGCCAGCTTTGCAGCTGCTTCTGCGCTTCGAACAGGCGCTGCTGCGGCTGTTGGGCACTGAGCCGGTGCTGCAGGCGATCCTGCTGACGGGTAGCGAGACGCAGGCGGGTTTCCATCGCATCACCCAGACGCTGCTGCAGGCGGAACAGGGCAGTCTGCTGGCGGGCCAGACGCAGCTGCGGATGCTGCTGCTGCAGGCGATGTTCCAGGCGGCTGTAAAGCCGCTGCTGGCGCGCCAGATAGTAATCCATCGCCATCTCCAGCCGCTGCTGCTGTGACTGCAGCTGACGCAGCAATTCAAGCTGATTGCGGCTGACAATTTCTGCTGCGGCCGACGGTGTGGGCGCGCGTAAATCTGCGACGAAGTCGGCAATGGTGACGTCGGTTTCGTGTCCGACTGCGCTGACGATGGGAATGCGGCTGGCAAAAATCGCGCGCGCTACCCGTTCGTCGTTAAAGCTCCACAAATCTTCCAGCGAACCGCCGCCGCGCCCGACAATTAAAACGTCGCATTCATTGCGCAGGTTAGCGACTTCAATCGCCCGGACGATAGCCGCAGGCGCATCGACACCCTGCACGACAGCAGGATAGATGACCACGGGCAGGGAGGGATCGCGGCGATGCAGCACGCGTAACACATCGTGCAGGGCGGCGCCGGTCGCCGAGGTGATCACCCCGACCTGACGCGCCGGTTCCGGCAGCGGCTGCTTATGCTGCGGGTCGAACAATCCTTCGGTCGACAGTTTTGCCTTTAGCAGTTCAAACTGCTGCTGCAACAGTCCTTCGCCCGCCGGATGCATACTCTCGGCAATCAGCTGATAGTCGCCGCGTGGCTCATAGAGGGTGATACTGGCGCGCACCAGCACCTGCTGGCCGTGCTGCGGACGAAAAGTGACGCGACGATTGCTGTTGCGGAACATGGCGCAGCGAACCTGAGCACCATCATCTTTCAGTGTGAAGTACCAGTGACCGGAAGCCGGCTGAGTAAAATTGGAGATCTCGGCGCTGATCCAGACCAGGCCCATCTCTTTCTCCAGCAGCTGACGCACTGTCGTATTGAGACGGCTGACGGTAAAAATATTGGCGTTGGATGGCAGCGACATGTGACGAAGATCAAATTCCAAATCAGCAGGTTAATTCACCGATACTACAGGGCTGTCAGTGCGGATCAAGAGTTTTTCGTAAATAATAGTGGAGGCAATCGATTACGGCCTGTATAATGCCGCGGCAATATTTTATCTAATCTCAATCACCCGAGGTGGAGTATTGCCATGTTAAGAATCGCTAAAGAAGCACTCACTTTTGACGACGTTCTGCTCGTTCCTGCTCACTCCACCGTCCTGCCTAATACGGCCGATCTCAGCACACAGCTGACCAAAAACATCCGTTTAAACATTCCTATGCTTTCCGCTGCCATGGACACCGTGACCGAAGCGGGTCTGGCAATTGCGCTGGCACAGGAAGGCGGCCTTGGCTTCATCCATAAAAATATGTCGATTGAACGCCAGGCGGACGAAGTGCGCAAGGTGAAGAAACATGAGAGCGGCGTCGTGACTGAACCGCAGACCGTACTGCCGACCACCCCACTGGCTGACGTCAAAGCGCTGACCGAGCGCAACGGCTTTGCAGGCTATCCGGTGGTTAACCGCGACAATGAACTGGTCGGTATCATCACCGGTCGTGACGTGCGCTTTGTGACCGATCTCTCTCAGCCTGTTTCTGCGGTTATGACCCCGAAAGACCGTCTGGTGACGGTGAAAGAGGGTGAAGCGCGTGATGTCGTGCTGCACAAAATGCATGAAAAACGCGTAGAGAAAGCGCTGGTCGTGGATGACAGCTTCCATCTGCTGGGCATGATCACCGTTAAAGACTTCCAGAAAGCCGAACGTAAGCCTAACGCCTGTAAAGATGCGCAGGGCCGTCTGCGTGTGGGTGCCGCTGTCGGTGCCGGTGCAGGCAACGAAGAGCGTATCGATGCGCTGGTTGCTGCGGGCGTTGACGTGCTGCTGATTGACTCTTCTCACGGTCACTCTGAAGGCGTGCTGTCCCGTATCCGTGAAACCCGTGCTAAATATCCGGACCTCGAAATTGTCGGCGGTAACGTCGCTACCGGTGCCGGCGCACTGGCACTGGTTGAGGCCGGCGTCAGCGCGGTCAAAGTCGGTATCGGCCCTGGCTCTATCTGTACCACCCGTATCGTCACCGGTGTCGGTGTTCCGCAGATCACCGCCGTCTCTGACGCCGTGACTGCACTGGAAGGCACCGGTATTCCGGTCATCGCCGATGGCGGTATCCGTTTCTCCGGTGATATCGCCAAAGCGATCGCGGCGGGAGCCTCCTGTGTCATGGTGGGTTCAATGCTGGCGGGCACCGAAGAGTCTCCGGGCGAGATCGAACTCTACCAGGGTCGTGCATTCAAATCCTACCGCGGCATGGGTTCACTGGGCGCGATGTCCAAAGGCTCTTCAGACCGTTACTTCCAGACTGATAACGCCGCAGACAAACTGGTGCCGGAAGGCATCGAAGGCCGCGTGGCTTATAAAGGCCGTCTGAAAGAGATCGTCCATCAGCAGATGGGTGGACTGCGTTCATGCATGGGCCTGACCGGTTGCCCGACCATTGATGACCTGCGCACCAAAGCGGAGTTTGTCCGCATCAGCGGCGCTGGCATCAATGAGAGTCACGTACATGATGTGACCATCACCAAAGAGTCACCGAACTACCGTATGGGCTCGTAATTCCGATTTCCCGCCCGGCTTAAGCCGGGCGCTTTTATTTATTAAGTCACCGTTCTGGAACCCCCTCAATGACGACGGAAAATATCCATAAGCATCGCATTCTGATTCTCGATTTCGGCTCGCAATATACTCAGCTGGTGGCACGCCGCGTGCGCGAGCTTGGCGTTTACTGTGAACTCTGGGCATGGGATGTGAGCGAAGAGCAGATTCGCCAGTTCAACCCAAGCGGCATCATCCTTTCCGGTGGCCCGGAGAGCACCACCGAACTGAACAGCCCGCGTGCGCCGGAATATGTCTTTAATGCTGGCGTGCCGGTCCTCGGCGTCTGCTACGGTATGCAGACCATGGCGATGCAGCTGGGCGGCGCCGTTGCCGGTTCAAACGAACGTGAGTTCGGTTATGCGCAGGTTGAAGTGACCACGCCAAGCGCTCTGGTTCGCGATATCGAAGATGCGATCAGCGCGGCCGGTAAACCGCTGCTGGATGTCTGGATGAGCCACGGCGATAAAGTCACCGCTATCCCGGCTGACTTCGTAACCGTTGCCAGCACCGAAACCTGTCCGTTTGCCATCATGGCGAACGAAGAGAAGCGTTTCTACGGCGTGCAGTTCCACCCGGAAGTGACCCATACCCGTCAGGGCCTGCGGATGCTTGAGCGCTTCATCATCGACATTTGTGAATGTGAAGCCCTGTGGACGCCAGCTAAAATCATCGAAGATGCGGTAGAACGTCTGCGTGAGCAGGTAGGAAATGACAAAGTTATCCTCGGTCTGTCTGGCGGTGTGGATTCATCGGTAACGGCGATGCTGCTGCACCGTGCCATTGGCGACCGTCTGACCTGCGTGTTTGTGGATAACGGTCTGCTGCGCCTGAACGAAGCGCAGCAGGTGATGGATATGTTTGGCGATCACTTTGGTCTCAACATCGTCCATGTCCCGGCTGAGCAGCGTTTCCTGGACGCACTGGCGGGTATTGATGAACCTGAAGCCAAGCGTAAAACCATTGGTCGCGTCTTCGTGGAAGTGTTTGACGAAGAAGCGCTGAAGCTGGAAGACGTTAAGTGGCTGGCGCAGGGCACCATCTATCCGGACGTGATTGAATCGGCGGCGTCAGCCACCGGTAAAGCGCACGTCATCAAGTCGCACCACAACGTTGGCGGCCTGCCGAAAGAGATGAAGATGGGCCTGGTTGAGCCGCTGAAAGAGCTGTTCAAAGACGAAGTGCGTAAGATTGGTCTGGAGCTGGGCCTGCCGTACGACATGCTGTTCCGCCATCCGTTCCCGGGCCCGGGTCTGGGCGTGCGCGTGCTGGGCGAAGTGAAGAAAGAGTATTGCGATCTGCTGCGTCGTGCCGATGCTATCTTCATCGAAGAGCTGCACAAAGCGGATCTCTACAACAAAGTCAGTCAGGCATTCACCGTCTTCCTGCCGGTTCGCTCGGTCGGTGTGATGGGCGATGGCCGTAAATATGACTGGGTGGTTTCACTGCGCGCAGTGGAAACCATCGACTTTATGACCGCTCACTGGGCGCATCTGCCGTATGATTTCCTGGGCCGCGTCTCTAACCGCATCATCAATGAAATCAACGGGATCTCCCGCGTGGTGTATGACATCAGCGGTAAGCCACCGGCGACGATCGAGTGGGAATAATCGGCCTGTAGCCGGATTACCCTGACGATGTTCAAGCCCGCTTCTCAGCGGGCTTTTTTCTGCCCTGGCTGCCCGCCGAACCGCCGTTTTAACCTTTCAGCACATCCGCACCCGATCCTGGTGGTTTTCTGTTCACTTTGCCGCAAATTACGCTATTCTGCTGGTCAGCAAAAGCACGTCGGGTTTCCTGTCTGACGCCCGCTTTTGACTCGCCGCTTTTACCGATTATCCATATTTCAAAGCCGCCGCTTACGGAAACCGCCTTCTCTCCAGGCGTTTCCTGATTCTGACGCCACCAGGAATGTTGTCATGCTCTCACTCAAAGTGTTCAGCCTGTTTTTTGTTGTCGTATTGCTGCTCTCTCTGGGAGCCAGTATCGCCCAGGCGACCCGTCACAGCGAAACCGCAGAGCGGGGCGGCTGGTGGTCGGCGCGACGCGATTCAGCCGGTATTGCGCCCGACCCGCGCGCCTTCGCTAATCTGGCTATCGTGCAGGTCTATGCCGCGCCCACCTATGGCTGGAAAGGGCGGGTCGCGGTGCATCCCTGGATCATCTTCAAACGTGCCGGTGAAACGCACTACAATCGCTATGAAGTGATCAGCTGGGGCAGTGGCGATAAAGTGCGTCACAATACCAATCTTCCCGATGGCTACTGGTATGGTGCAAAACCGCGGCTGCTGGTGAACCATCGCGGACCCGAGGCAGAAGCGATGATCCCGCAGATTGAAGCGGCTATTCAATCCTATCCCTGGCCGACGACCTATCACGCGTGGCCGGGGCCCAACAGCAATACTTTTCTGGCGCACATTGGTCGCGAAGTCCCGGCCTTAAAACTCGATTTGCCTGCCAATGCCCTGGGCAAAGATTACCGGCCACTTTGGCGTCCGGTCGGGCTGCCGCCATCCGGGCGTGGTCTGCAGGTATCGGTTCTGGGTGTGGCGGGCGTCACGCTGGGAGCGGAAGAGGGGTTCGAAGTGAATCTGCTGGGTCTGAACATGGGCCTCGACTTTACCCCGTTCCGCCTGCGGTTGCCGTTTATTGGCGGGCTGGGTAACGACAATCTGCAGCAGGATAAGCCCTGATCGTCTGGCCCCGCTAACGGGGCCGGTTTGTTTCAGCACACGCCAAAATCGCCCTCTTCGTGATAGAGGTTGACGCTCTCTGCCTTCACTTCAATCTCTTTTTTGGTCGCATCATCCACTCGTGCGCAATATAGCGTGTCACCTTCAACGCGCAATACCTGCATTTTAGGGCCACCGGTTTTCGACTGAACAAAATCCTCTGCTTTAAACATAGTTTCTCCGTCGTGAGTCGTGATTGTTGCCAGCATCGCGCTGACATTTTTTTGCGTAACGTTTTCCAGTTTAGATCCTGACCGTTTTACTGTGTGAAAAAGTCTGCGCATGCTCAGCCGGACAACAATATTTTTATCAGTTGTCATTTGACAACTTGTTAATCCGGCGGGAGGATAGGGAGGACGTGCATAAGGAGAGGCATATGGAATATTGTTTTACATTACGGTTCAGCCTGCCGGAAGGGCATGCGCCGGCAGATGAGATGATGGAAGTGCTGGCCGCAGCCGGCTGTGACGATGCGCTGATCGGTCTGGGGATGCCGGGGCGAATCGCACTGGAGTTTACCCGGGAGTCAGGCTCCGCGACGGAGGCACTGGCAGAGGCAGAAGCGGCGGTCCTGCACGCGATACCGGGTGCCACGCTGGTGGAAGCGGCGCCTGACTTTGTGGGACTGACTGACGTAGCCGAGCTTATTGGCATGTCGCGCCAGAACATGCGCAAGCTGATGCTCAGCCACCGCCCGCCATTTCCGCTGCCGGTGCATGACGGCAAAACCGCCATCTGGCACCTGGCGGATGTGCTGGAGTGGCTGAACCAGCGCGGTAACTATGCGCTGCCGGTGGCGACCCGGGAACTGGCGCAGGTGACGCGCCAGCGTAATCTCAGCGGGTCACTACAACGCTACGGTCTGCACGCCTGAGGGTCAGTGCGAGGTCAGAAACAGCGTCGCCAGTCCCAGGAAGATAAAGAAGCCGCCGGTGTCGGTGATGGCGGTAATCAGAACGCTGGAGCCGACGGCCGGATCGCGCTTCAGTCTGGTCATCACCAGCGGTACCAGCACCCCCATCAGCGCCGCCAGCAGCAGATTAAGCGCCATGGCCAGCATCATGACACCGCCCAGCGCCATATTGTCATACATCAGCCAGGTGATGCCGCCCATGATGCCGCCCCAGAAGAGGCCGTTGATCAGTGCCACGCCCAGTTCACGGACAATAAGAAACGAGAAGTTACCCGGCTCCACCTGATGCAGCGCCAGTGCGCGCACAATCATGGTGATCGTCTGGTTACCGGTATTGCCGCCGATCCCGGCCACAATTGGCATCAGTGTCGCGAGGGCGACGATTTGCGAAATGGTCCCTTCAAACAGCCCGATAACGCGTGAGGCAACAAAGGCGGTACAGAGGTTGATCGCCAGCCAGGCCCAGCGTTTACGGACAGACTTATGCACCGGGGCAAAGACATCCTCTTCCTGACTGATACCGCCCATCTTACGGATATTGCTTTCGTTTTCGGCGTTGACCAGGTCGATGATATCTTCAATGCTCACACGGCCAATCAGTTTGCCTTTTGCATCGGTAACGGCGGCAGAGATGAGGTTATAACGTTCAAAGGCGCTGGCGGCGTCTTCAGCCTTGTCATTAAGCTGGAAGGTGGTGGGGCGTGCGTTCATCACCTCGCTCACCAGCGTTTTGGGCTTATTCAGCAGGATATCGGTCAGCAGCAGTTCACCCAGCAGCTGATTATCTTTATTCGTGATGAAGAGCTTATCGGTGCCGCCCGGCATACTTTTGCGCTTGCGCAGGAAACGCTGCACCGTCGCCAGCGTGACATCTTCTCGCACCGTCAGGATGTTGAAATCCATCACCCTGGCGACGCGGTCGCGGTCAAACTGCACCATGCTGAGCATCCGGGCGCGCAGGCCAGGTTCCACGGTGGCCAGCAGGCGTCCGGTCAGGTCACGCGGCAGATAGCGCGCCAGCCAGACCTGATCGTCGATATCCAGCGGCTGGATGGCGCGCAGGATATCGCGGTCGCTCATCTCCTCCGTGAGGCTGGCCCAGACCGTTTCTGACGCTTCAACCAGCACGTGACCGCGCCGCTCGTTTGGCACCAGCCGCCACAGCGCCTGGCGCTCCTCTTCCGGCAGGGCTTCGAGAATATCGGCAAGGTCAGCGGCATGCAGCTGAAGAATATCCTGTTCCAGCGCTTCACGCTGGGCCGCATTTTCACGTTGCTGTTCAGGCGGGCGATCGCCAGATTTCTCCAGCAGGGCATCAACCAGATCGTGTTCATTGAGCAGCAGCGTCAGAATGCGATGACGGGTTTCACTTAAACGTTGAGAGTGAGAGGCAGACACATTGGATCCCTTTAGTCTGAAAGCACCAGCACGAAGTGTAGCGTTTCGCCTGAAAAAGGGATGCAAAAAAGCGTCCGATCGGTCGGATAACGTTTTAAATTCAGTTCAGAAGGGGACTATGCGTTAGCGGGTATCGCCTGATGTCACTGTAACCGGTCCAGGCGTCGCTTTCTGTTGCTGATGATGTTCGAAGGCAGCAGGCAGGATGAAAATCAGGCGACTAAAGAGAATGATAAAACTGATCAGCAACACGATGCGGGTCATGGTGCCGGTTTTCTGACGTCTTCGGGGAGAAATAGCGCTGTTCACGCGGGGTGGTTCCTGTAGTGACCCTCATCGGGGCGATTGCAATATTTAGTCACAGTCGCCCGATGAAATCAATCGCTGTTGAAAAAAACAGCAGATAATGATCAGTAACTCGCTTTCTGCGCCAGCAGCGTGGCAAAGCGGCAGGTGATGCGCTGGCCGTTTTCATCTTTACGGTGCAGCTGGCCGGGATGCTCGTTGTACTTCACGATGTGCCAGTTGCGATAGTAGTGACTGAGTTCACCCGATTTAAACGCAAAAGAGAAATCAGCCGGGCAGGGCATATCGTCCGTGTTCATCGCCGCGACAATCAGGTTAAAGCCATATTTCACCGTGCAGGCCTGCATGTCCGCAATCAGCTGTGGAATGGTCTGCGGCTGCAGAAACATCATCACCACGGTCGACAGCACAAAGTCATAGCCGCCATTAAAGCGCGTCGTGTTCAGGTCATGCTGCGCGGTGTGGATACCGCTGAGGTTTTCCTGCGTCACAATCTCCTGCAGGCGCGCCAGACTTTGTGGATTGTGATCCCACGCCGTCACGTCAAATCCCTGCTGATTCAGAAACAGCGTGTTACGGCCCACGCCACAGCCAAGATCCAGCGCCTTGCCGACGGTGAGCTGGGGCAGCGCCGCAACCACTTCAGAGTGAGGCGGAGTCAGGCCATAGGTTTCGGCGAAGTAGTTTGCGCCTGAAAGCAGTGTGGTTGGTTGTGTCATAGTCATCAGTTCAGTTAAAAGGGCGCCAGGCGCCCGTAAGGTCAGGCTTCTTCTTTAAGGATCAGTTTCCATCCCGTTACGTCATTCCAGTAAACCTGCTCACGTTCGAGATCGAGCTGAACCAGGTTGTTCTGACTGAAATAGCCTGCCGGGAAGGTCAGCGTCCAGTGGCCGTCATCACACTTCAGGCTTAACGCATCCGGGCGCGTCGTGGCCTGGCGCTGATTATTGAGCAGCGTACCCAGGCGCAGCAGGAAAATCAGCGGAATAAACTGCTTTTTCTTGAACAGCGTGACGCGCGGCAGCTCATCAAGTTTAATCGCTTTGCGATGGAATCTGACCAGCGCAGCCAGCAGCATCTGCTGATCCTGATTGAAACCGGGCAGGTTGGTGTTTTGCAGGATATAGGCGGAATGGCGCTGCAGCGCGCTATGGTTAATGGTCAGGCCCACTTCATGCAGCATCGCCGCCCACTTCAGCAGCGCAGCCAGTTGCGGATTGGCCAGCTTAGGATTCTGCTCGCTCCACTGCACATAAAGCTGCTCGGTGGTGTCAAGCACGCGTCGCGCCTGATCGCTGTCGATGGCGTAGTGATTCGCCAGACTCTGTGCGGTCCGGCTGCGAATATCCTGATGGCGGAAGCGGCCTTCCATCTCATAGAGCACACCTTCACGCAGCGCACCGTCAGAGAGGCGCAGCTCGCGGATCGCCAGCGCATCAAAGACGCCACAGAGAATCGCCAGTCCCGGCACGAAGACGTTTTTGCGCTCTTCAGAGAGGCCCGGCAGGCTCAGTGCCGCAAAGGATTTATGCTTCATCACCTCGTCATAGAGCTTGTCGAGACGCTCAGGGGTGATCAGTTTCTCTTTCTCATCCATCGCCTGCAGCACTTCACAGGCGGCTTTGATGGTTCCGGACGCCCCCAGCGCATATTTCCAGCCATGCAGACGATACTGCCACGCGAGCGTTTCCAGCTTCTGCGCGGCCGCTAAACGGGCACGACGGAAGTTTTCACGGCTGATTTCCCCTTTAGGGAAATAGAGCTGGGCGAAACTGACGCAGCCCATGCGGCGGCTCTCAACCAGCTGCGGTTCAAAATCCTCGCCAATCACCAGCTCAGTTGAGCCGCCGCCGATGTCGATCACCAGCTTGCGGCCTTTTTCCGGCTGCGTATGCTCCACGCCCATAAAGATCAGACGCGCCTCTTCATGACCTGAAATCACCTCGATCGGGTAGGGGATCACCTCAGCCGCCCGCTGCAGGAAGGTTTCGGCATTTACCGCCTCACGCAGCGTATGGGTGCCGACAATCGTCACGTTGCTCGGGCTGAACCCCTGCAGGCGCTCGGCAAACAGCGCCAGACAGGCTAAGCCGCGCTCCATCGCCTCTTCGCTGAGTTTGTGCTGAGCATCCAGCCCGTCAGCCAGATGGACGCGCTGCTTCAGGCGACCCAGCACCTGCATCGCACCGTCGACGACCCGCGCAATCACCATATGGAAACTGTTCGAGCCCAGGTCAATCGCCGCAAACTCCTGGGGTTTAGGCGTACTTTTATGAGAAATTGGCATAGGATTTAGTCAGGTTGTTCCAGTTTCTTGATGTAATCATAGATGGCCAGCTGCGAGCGCACTTTACGGCGATTGCCTCGCTGGACGTAATGGTTACTCAGCTCTTTGTCGACGATGCGGGCTTTCACCGTATCACTCAACTGAATGGCAATAATGTCGAGTATGCGTTGCCGGATGCGTGGATCGAGAATCGCCACCGCCACCTCGATACGGTAATCAATATTACGCGTCATCCAGTCAGCGGAGGAGAGGAACACCTTCTTATCGCCGCCATTCTCAAAAATATAGACGCGATCGTGTTCCAGATAGCGGTCAACAATACTGATGACGCGAATGTTCTCGCTGATCCCCGGCAGATCCGGGATCAGTGAGCACATGCCACGCACCAGCAGATTGACTTTTACCCCTACGCTGGAGGCTGTATAAAGCCGATCAACCAGCCCTTTGTCCACCAGATTGTTTATTTTCAGAGTAATGCCGGAGGGCTTCTGCTGCTGGGCATTGGCGATTTCGGTGTCGATCAGTTCATACAGCATCCGGCGTGAGTTCTGCGGAGACACCATCAGGTGATCAAACGTCACGGGCCGGTAGGGGTTCTCAATAAAGTTGAACACCCGACGCACTTCGTTGGTGATACGCGCATCGGCGGTCAGCAGGGAGTAGTCCGTGTAGAGCCGGGCGGTCTTCTCGTTAAAGTTGCCGGTGCCGATGTGGGCATAGCGCACAATCTCTTCCCCTTCACGGCGTGAAATCAGGAACAGCTTGGCGTGGATTTTCAGGCCAGGGGCGGAGAAAATCACATGCACACCGGCTTCGGTCAGGCGTTTAGCCCAGTAGATGTTGGCTTCTTCATCGAAGCGCGCCTGCAGCTCAACCACCACCGTGACCTTCTTACCGTTATACGCGGCGTGGATCATCGCATCCATGATGCGCGAGTGTTTGGCGACGCGGTAAATATTGATTTTGATCGCCAGCACGCTCGGGTCAAACGACGCCTGACGCAGCAGCTCCAGCACATGCTCAAAGGTGTGATAAGGATAATAGAGCAGCACGTCGCGGTCGCGGATCGCATCAAAGCCGTTGCGGTAGCCGTCGAAGCCGATGTGGCGGATCTGCGGCAGCGGACGATTTATCAGGTTGTTTTTGCCGACGTTCGGGAAGCCGATGAAATCTTTAAAGTTGTGATAGCGACCGCCGGGCAGAATCGAATCGAAGTTAGAGATAGAGA
This sequence comes from Pantoea sp. GM_Pan_3, assembly GCF_026541045.1. Lineage (NCBI taxonomy): Bacteria > Pseudomonadati > Pseudomonadota > Gammaproteobacteria > Enterobacterales > Erwiniaceae > Pantoea > Pantoea sp. GM_Pan_3. The sequence goes on from NZ_JALNVA010000008.1 coordinate 123,983, forward strand.
GCTTGTGGCACAGCAGTTCAACCATCGCCTCCGGCATATCACGCTGATAGACGAAACGCACCGGCTCTGCCGTCAGTCGCTGCTTCAGGCTGGAGGACATCAGCTCCAGCAGGCTCGACTCCATCTCCGTCACCAGATCGTACTCGGCGTCACGCGTCATTTTCATGGAATAGGCGTTGAGCGCGTCGTAGTCGTAAAAGCCTTTGAAAATATCATCCAGGCAGTAACGTAAAATGTTGTCGAGCAGGATCATCGGCTTACGGCGACGTGGTGGCTCCGCCGGAAGATTGATAAAGCGCGGCACCTTGTCGGACGGGATCTCCAGCAGCGCATAGCGGATGTCGTCACCCCGGATAATCTCGACCGCCAGGTAGGTGTAGTCATCTTTGAGAAATTCGGTCAGGTCGGTTTCATGGGTGATCAGAATCGGCGAGATGTGCTGACGCAGCTCATGCTTAAAGTAGTGACGCAGCCACGCCTGCTGATTGGGCGACAGCTGACGTTCGTTGATCAGGAAGATCTGGTTGCGCGCCATCTCCAGCAGCAGTTCGTTATAGAGGGCATCGAACTCCTGATCGGACTTCATCACCCGCTGCTGAATTTTTTTAAACAGATGACGTGGCGTACTGGCGGAACCCTGCTCTTCACCAATCAGAATACGGCGTTTCAGGTCGGCAAAACGCACTTTATAGAATTCATCGAGGTTGTTGGAGTAGATACCCAGAAAGCGCATCCGCTCAATCAGTGGATTGCTTTTATCTGCCGCTTCCTGCAAAACCCGTTCATTAAAGGATAACCAGCTCAATTCTTTTTCAATATAAAGCTTTACCTGACCCATTCTCACTCCATTTAGCGGTTGCAGGACTGAAGATCCAGTGTCCCTGAACATTATGGCGAGAGTATGGCAGCGTTGTCCAACGCCAGGAGTTGTCTTATCAACCCGCTACGGGCAACATAGCGGCTTATTTCAGCCTGCTGCCGGAACCGCATGAGCGTAAACCACATTCCTGTCCAATTCAGCGATCGTAAGCGTCGTGCCATTGACCGCCTGACGCGGCGGCTGGTTACCTGCTGCGGCGTGGCGATCCTGCTGCTGATGCTGCTGCTGTTCTGCTGGCTGATTGGAGTGGTACTGCCGCTGTTTACGGCGCCGGGTCTGCAAATCGCCTCCAGCCAGCAACTCTGGGATCGTGCGCCTGCATTAGCGATGGGCAATCAGGGCAAGGTCGGCTGGCGTATCAGCGATCGCGGCGCGGCGCGCTTTATTCCGCTGGATGGGCAGCCTGCAGAACCGGCACTGGCGCTGACGCCACCACCGGGTGCGATTGAGCAGAGTGCCGACGGGCAGACGCTGCTGCTCAATATTGAGGGAGCGCTGACGCTGCTGCAGCCCACAGCCGACCAGCAGTGGCGCTTTCCGCTGGGCGACAAACCCTTTCATCTACCCGCTGGCGCGGTGACGAAGATGGCGCTGGCAACCCGCCATGCCGATCAATGGCGTATCGCGGCGCTCACCCAGGCCGGACTTCAGGTGCTGACGATCGGCACCGATCGTCAGGCTGCTATTCTCTCGCTGCCTCAGCATCAGCTTGATCTGCTGGCGCTTTCACCGACAGGCGATCTGCTCTACACCACGGAAGGCAATCTGCTGCGCGTCTGGCAGCTGGGTGATGCACAGGCGTCATTACGCGAAACGCACACCCTGCCGCAGCCGCCGCAAAGCCTGCACCTGCTGGTGGGCGGTGCAAGCCTGCTGATTCAGGATCGCAGCGGCGTGACACAGTGGTTTGCTGTGGCCGGCGAGCAGGGGCCGCGCCTGCAGCGCATAAAGACCTTCGCGCAGAGCGACGGTGAGACGCTTCTGGTGACGGAGCCGCACCGTCGCGTGTTCGCCACACTCAGCAGGCAGGGGCTGCTGCGGCTGTTCGCCAGCAAGCAGAGCGGCCCGATACTGGAGCGTCAGCTGGCACCCGGCATCGTACAGGCGCAGTTTTCACCCCGCGGCGACAGCCTGCTGATTGAGCGGCCCGGACACTGGCAGATGCTGCGGCTCGATAACCCGTGGCCCGACGTCACGTGGCGTAATTTCTGGCAGAAAATCTGGTATGAGAACTATCCCGCGCCGGACTGGGTCTGGCAGTCGACCGCCGCGGGCGACGGCTATCAGGCAAAGTTCAGTCTGGTGCCGATGGTGACGGGCACGCTGAAAGCGGCCGGGTTAGCGCTGCTGTTTGCCACGCCGCTGGCGCTGGCCGCCGCCATGTACACCGCGTGGTTTATGGCCCCCGGCCTGCGACGCTGGGTGAAACCGGCGATTGAGATGATGGGGGCGCTGCCGAGTGTGGTGGTCGGGCTGATTGCCGGACTCTGGCTGGCACCGCACATCGGGCAGGCCCTGCTGGGGGTGCTGCTGCTGCCGCTCACCCTGGCGGGCGCGCTGCTGCTGTGCGGGGTATTCAGCGCCCGCTTACCGCCGCGCTGGCGTCAGCCCGGTCGCGAAGTGCTGATTCTGCTGCCGCTGCTGCTGTCAGTGACGCTGCTGACGCTGTGGCTGCCCGCTCGATTTATGCCGGATGCCGGCGACTGGCTGCCGCATTATGAACAGCGAAATCTGCTGGTGGCCGCGCTGGCGATGGGCTTTGCGCTGGTGCCGCTGATCTTTACCCTCTCGGAAGATGCGCTCTTCAGCGTCCCCGCGGCGCTGGGACAGGGCTCGCTGGCGCTGGGCGCGACGCCGTGGCAGACGCTGACCCGCGTGGTGCTGCCCGGTGCCTCTGCCGGTATTTTTGCCGCGCTAATGGTCGGTCTGGGGCGCGCCGTGGGAGAAACCATGATTCTGCTGATGGCGACCGGTAACACGCCGCAAAGTGAAGGGGGCCTGTTCAGCGGCCTGCGCGCGCTGTCCGCCAATATCGCTATCGAGATGCCGGAAGCGGCGGCGGGCAGTGCCCACTACCGGGTGCTGTTTCTCAGCGCTCTGCTGCTGCTGCTGTTTACGCTGGTTATCAACACCATTGCAGAGCTGATCCGTCAGCGGCTGCGCCAGCGATACAGTCAGCAGGAGGAGCAGGCATGAAGGTGATGCGCCAGAACGATCGCTGGCGGTGGTTAACCGCCGGCGCGGTAGCCGTCTGCCTGCTCGCTTTTACGCTGCTGATTGGTTTACTGGCCTGGCAGGGGGTGCGTGCCTTCTGGCCGCAGCGCGTTGACCTTTACAGCTTCAGCCAGCCGGAGGGCGGCGAGACGCGCCTGCTGGGTGAAACGCTGGAGCATCAGCGGCACTTTCCCGCCCCGGCCGATGAGCAGGGCAACCAGGGGGAGAAGGTTCATCGCTATCTGATTAAGACCGGTAACCGGGAGTGGGATGCGCCCGATTTCCGCGTGGTTTACAGCCGTCAGGCGGCGCAGGTCACTCAGCCCGCCGATGTCATGGTGCTGCAGCGGCGCGGCCACGGTCAGGCCTATGGCTGGTTTGTCGGGCTGCGTGAAGACAATGAAGAGTTAACCGCCAGAGACCCGGATGCGCTGCTGCATCAACGGCTCGGGCAGGTGCAGACCCTGGTACGCCAGGCCAGCCAGATCCGTCGGGTCGATATGGCGCGTCTCAACAGCCAGCGGGAGCAGTTAGACGAGCAGGCGGAGGCACGACGGGCCGCCGGACGCTTTGATCTGCAGACCGAGTCGGAATTTCAGGCCAATCAGGCCGCCCTGCAGCGCCGTTTCAATCAGCTGAGTGAGACGCTGGCCTCTCTGCAGCAGCAGAGTCAGCGCGATCTGCTGATCCTGCGGGATGTACACGGCACCGAACATGCCATTCCGCTGACCGACATTGTGGACAGCTGGAAGCCCAATGCGATGACGGCAGGCGGCAAAATGCTGCATTTCCTGCATCAGCTGTGGCGCTTCGTCAGCGACTCCCCTGCGGAGGGCGAGAGTGAATCGGGCGCGTTTCCGGCCATTTTCGGCACGGTGCTGATGGTGCTGCTGATGTCGGTGGTGGTGATGCCGCTGGGCGTGATCGCGGCAATCTGGCTGCATGAATATGCCGGACGTCATGCGCTGACCCGGCTGGTGCGGATCGCGGTAGTCAATCTGGCGGGCGTCCCCTCGATTGTCTATGGCGTCTTTGGCCTGGGATTTTTCGTCTGGCTGGTGGGCGGCACGATCGACCAGCTCTTCTTCGCCAGCGCGCTGCCCAATCCGACGTTTGGCACGCCAGGGCTGCTGTGGGCCTCACTGACGCTGGCGTTATTGACGCTGCCGGTGGTCATTGTCGCGACCGAAGAGGGGCTGTCCCGTATTCCCAACAGTCTGCGACAGGGGTCGCTGGCGCTGGGCGCAACGCAGGCGGAAACCCTGTGGAATGTGGTGCTGCCTATGGCGGTGCCCGCGATGCTGACCGGTCTGATCCTGGCGGTGGCGCGGGCGGCCGGGGAAACCGCACCGCTGATGCTGGTGGGGGTGGTAAAAATGGTGCCGGAGCTGCCGGTAGACGCGGTGTTTCCTTATCTGCATCTGGATCGCAAGTTTATGCATCTGGGCTTTCAGATTTACGATCTGGCGTTTCAGAGCCCGAATATTGAAGCTGACCGGCCGCTGGTGTTTGCCACCGCGCTGCTGCTGGTGCTGATTATTCTGTCGCTTAATCTGCTGGCGATGGCCCTGCGTCACCGTCTGCGTGAACGCTATCGCCTTATGACTCAATAACAGGCTATGACTATGACGTCCGACACGGATATGGCGCTTACCGTTAACCATCTGTCGCTGTGGTATGGCGAGCGCCAGGCGCTGCAGGATATTTCGCTGCAGGTGCCGAAAAACAGGATCACCGCGCTGATTGGTCCCTCAGGCTGTGGTAAATCGACGCTGCTGCGCTGCTTTAACCGCATGAATGATGTGATCGATCACTGCCGGGTTGAGGGAGAGGTGCTGCTGGGCTCGCTGCCGATACTGCGACCGGAGCAGGATCTCTCCGCGCTGCGGCGTCGGGTCGGGATGGTGTTTCAGCGGCCGAATCCGTTTCCTAAGTCGATCTATGAGAATGTGGTTTACGGGCTGCGCCTGCAGGGGGTACGCGACCGGCGGGTGCTGAACGAAGCCTGTGAGCGTGCGCTGCGTGCGGCGGCGCTGTGGGGCGAGGTGAAAGATCAGCTGTCTCAGAATGCGCTGACGCTCTCGACCGGACAGCAGCAGCGGCTGGTGATTGCCCGCGCTATTGCGATTGAACCGGAGGTTCTGCTGCTGGATGAGCCGACTTCTGCGCTGGACCCTATCTCGACGCTGGTGATTGAAGAGCTGATGACCACGCTGAAGCAGCATTTCACGCTGGTGCTGGTGACGCACAACATGCAGCAGGCCTCTCGCGTGTCAGATTACACCGCGTTTATGCATCAGGGCGTGCTGGTGGAGTTTGATGAGACCGACCGTATCTTCACCGCGCCGAAACAGCGCCGGACCGAAGATTATATTACGGGGCGTTACGGCTGAGTCCGCAACGGGAAAGGGGCGCTCTGTCACCGGCTCAGGGGGCCTGTGTCCTGCGTAAAGACGCAAAAGACGCCCTCCATGGCGGGCTGAGCGCGGGCCCTCCATGGCCCGCTATGCTTTACTCCGGACACAGGCCCCCATCGCTTCAGGTTTAACAGCCGTCTGTGGGACTTCCTGTGTATCAGTCGTTAGCATAGCCCTGCGGCGGCAGCGGTTCGCCATCCAGCCAAGCCTTACCGTCACGCATCGCCAGCCGTCCCTCAACAAACCAGTCGATGACCAGCGGATAGATGGCGTGCTCCTGATGCTGCACCCGCTCCGTGATCTCCGCCTCCGTGTCGTCGGCAAAAATCGGCACTTTTGCCTGCAGGATCACCGGCCCGCCATCCAGCTCGTCAGTGACGAAATGCACCGACGTGCCATGCTCGCTATCACCGTTCTCCAGCGCCTGACGATGCGTATGCAGGCCCGGATATTTCGGCAGCAGGGAAGGGTGAATATTCAGCAGGCGATCGTGAAAATGGGCCACGAATGCGCTGCTGAGAATACGCATATACCCCGCCAGGACGACAAGGTCGGGCGAGTACGCTTCAATCTCAGCGATCAGCTGGCGGTCAAAGGCGTCACGGTCGGTGAAATCGCTGGCGGCCAGCGCGTGAGCCGGGATGCCCGCCTCACGCGCCCGCGTTAAGCCAAAGGCAGCGGCGCGGTTGCTGAACACGGCAGCCACGCTGCCGTGAATGCGCCCGCTGGCGCAGGCGTCAAGGATGGACTGAAGATTACTTCCGTTGCCGGAGATCAGTACAACCAGCTTTTTCATCCGTTGATGACCACTCGCTCTTCCGCCTCTGACGCTTTGATCACGCCGAGCTTCCAGGCTTTCTCACCGGCCGCTTCCATCAGCGCAATCGCTTTATCCGCGTCGGCCGGGCTCAGGGCGATGACCATCCCGACGCCGCAGTTAAAGGTACGGTACATCTCGAAACGGCTGACGTTACCGGCCTGCTGCAGCCAGCTGAAGACGGCCGGCCACTGCCAGCTCTTCTCATCAATCACCGCCTGGGTGTTGTCGGGCAGCACGCGAGGAATATTTTCCCAGAAGCCGCCGCCGGTCAGGTGTGCGATAGCATGCACATCGACCTGTTCAATCAGGCTCAGGATATTTTTCACGTAGATGCGGGTCGGTTCCAGCAGATGATCAGCCAGCGGTTTGCCTTCCAGCTGTTCGGTCAGCGGATCGGTGTTGCTGACTTCCAGAATCTTGCGCACCAGCGAATAGCCGTTGGAGTGCGGGCCGCTGGAGCCGAGGGCGATCAGCACGTCGCCATCCTGCACCTTGCTGCCATCAATAATTTCTGATTTTTCCACCACGCCCACGCAGAAACCGGCCACGTCATAATCTTCGCCGTGATACATGCCTGGCATCTCGGCCGTTTCACCGCCGACCAGCGCACATCCTGATTGCAGACACCCTTCGGCGATGCCGGTGATCACCGCAGAGGCAGTGTCCACGTCCAGTTTGCCGGTCGCGTAGTAATCCAGGAAGAAGAGCGGCTCAGCACCCTGTACCACCAGGTCGTTAACGCACATCGCCACCAGGTCAACACCAATGGCGTCGTGACGTTTGAGATCCATCGCCAGACGCAGCTTGGTACCAACGCCATCGGTGCCGGAGACCAGCACGGGTTCACGGTATTTTTGCGGCAGCGCGCAAAGCGCACCAAAACCGCCCAGTCCACCCATCACTTCCGGGCGACGCGTCTTTTTCACTACGCCTTTAATACGGTCAACCAGGGCATTACCAGCATCAATATCAACACCGGCGTCTTTGTAACTGAGAGAGGTTTTGTCGGTCACTGCGAGGTCCCCACGCGAGTTGCGGTTGGTGGTTAAAATAAAGCGCGGCAATTCTAACAGTGCAGGCAAACGTTTGCGAGTCCGGGATTGCGCATCGGACAATTTTCATTAATCCTTGTTTTATCCCGGCCAGACTCGCGGCTTTGCGCAAGGACAGGTGGCGCAGAGCGGAAAAGGCGGTATAATCCCGCGATTTTTTTTTAGCTCAACTCATTCCGGGAGAACACCAATGAAGATCGTGGAAGTCAGACACCCGCTGGTCAAACATAAACTGGGCCTGATGCGTGAGCATGATATCAGTACAAAGCGCTTTCGTGAGCTGGCGTCTGAAGTGGGCAGCCTGCTGACCTACGAAGCGACCGCCGATCTGGAAACGGAGCGCGTCACCATTGAGGGCTGGAACGGCCCGGTTGAAATCGATCAGATCAAAGGCAAAAAGATCACGGTGGTGCCGATTCTGCGTGCCGGTCTTGGCATGATGGAAGGGGTTCTGGAGCACGTTCCCAGCGCCCGTATCAGCGTGGTTGGGGTTTACCGTGATGAAGAGACGCTGGAGCCGGTTCCCTATTTCCAGAAGCTGGTTTCTAACATCGAAGAGCGCCTGGCGCTGGTGGTAGACCCGATGCTGGCGACCGGGGGCTCAATGATCGCCACCATCGACCTGCTGAAAAAAGCGGGCTGCACCAGCATTAAAGTGCTGGTACTGGTTGCCGCCCCGGAAGGGATCGCTGCACTGGAGAAGGCACACCCTGACGTTGAGCTCTACACGGCGTCTGTGGATCAGGGACTGAATGAGAAGGGTTACATCATTCCCGGACTCGGCGATGCCGGGGACAAGATTTTCGGAACCAAATAAATCGCATAGCCGACCAGAGAGTCGGCTTTTTTTTGCAAAAAAAAGCTCTCCGACCGGGGCGGATTTGCCGCAGGGCTGACCCGCGTGCCTGAGGCTGTGCCTGAAGCGCGCACCCGTGGGGAAGATAACATAAGGGGATAAATGATGACTCGTCGCGCCATTGGCGTCACTGAACGACCGCCGTTACTGCAAACCATTCCACTCAGCCTGCAACACCTGTTCGCCATGTTTGGTGCCACGGTGCTGGTGCCGATTCTGTTTCACATCAACCCGGCGACGGTTCTGCTGTTCAACGGCGTCGGCACGCTGATCTACCTCTTTATCTGTAAGGGCAAAATCCCCGCCTATCTCGGTTCCAGTTTCGCCTTTATCTCGCCGGTACTGCTGTTGCTGCCGCTGGGCTATGAGGTGGCGCTGGGGGGATTTATCCTCTGCGGGGTGCTCTTTTGCCTCGTGGCGCTGATTGTTAAACGCGCGGGAACCGGCTGGCTGGACGTGATGTTTCCGCCAGCGGCGATGGGCGCGATTGTCGCCGTAATCGGTCTGGAGCTGGCGGGCGTAGCAGCCAATATGGCGGGCCTGCTGCCGGCAGAAGGCAGTGCACCCGACAGTAAAACGGTGCTGATTTCGCTGGTGACCCTGGCCGTCACGGTATTTGGTTCGGTGCTGTTCCGCGGCTTCCTGGCGATCATCCCTATCCTGGTCGGCGTGGTGGCGGGTTATCTGCTCTCCGCGTTTATGGGCATCGTGGACTGGCGCGGCGTGGTCAGTGCCCCCTGGTTTGCCCTGCCGACCTTCTATACGCCGCGCTTTGAGTGGGTGGCGATGCTGACGATTCTCCCCGCCGCGCTGGTGGTGATTGCCGAACATATCGGGCATCTGGTGGTCACGGCTAACATCGTGAAGAAAGATCTCATCCGCGACCCCGGCCTGCATCGCTCAATGTTCGCCAACGGCTTGTCGACGGTGATCTCCGGCTTCTTTGGCTCCACCCCGAACACCACCTACGGCGAAAACATCGGCGTCATGGCGATTACCCGTGTCTACAGTACCTGGGTGATTGGCGGTGCGGCGATTCTGGCGATCCTGCTCTCCTGCGTCGGCAAACTGGCGGCGGTGATCCAGGCGATCCCGGTGCCGGTTATGGGCGGCGTGTCGCTGCTGCTGTATGGCGTGATCGGCGCATCGGGTATCCGCGTCCTGATCGAATCGAAAGTCGATTACAACAAAGCGCAAAACCTGATCCTGACCTCGGTGATCCTGATCATTGGCGTCAGCGGCGCGAAGGTGCACATCGGCGCGGCAGAGCTGAAGGGCATGGCGTTAGCGACAATCGTGGGCGTCGGACTCTCATTGATCTTCCGGGTGATCTCGCTGCTGCGTCCGGAAGAAGTGGTGCTGGACGCCGAAGAATCCCGCGAGCCCTGATCGCATCGTGACGGACAGGATCGGGGCAGGGACGCCCCATTCATCTCTTTCTGAAAACTGTGGTAGACTTCCCCCGATTTTTTGCTTGTTCTCTTGCTGAGGTGCTTCTGAACACGCCGGCACAATTGTCATTGCCACTCTATTTACCTGACGATGAAACCTTCGCCAGCTTCTGGCCGGGGGAGAACCCGTCGCTGATTGCCGCGCTGAAAGGCGCTCTCAGCCAACAACATGGCAGCTATCTCTACTTCTGGTCACGCGAAGGCGGCGGGCGGAGTCATCTGCTGCACGCCGCGTGCGCCGAAATGTCCGCACGCAGTGAAGCGGTGGGGTATGTGCCGCTGGACAAACGCACCTGGTTTGTACCGGAAGTGCTGGAGGGGATGGAGCAGCTGTCACTGGTCTGCATCGATAACATTGAGTGCATTGCCGGCGAGCCGGAGTGGGAGATGGCGATCTTCGATCTCTATAACCGCATTCTGGAAACCGGCAACACGCGGCTGTTCATCACCGGCGATCGTCCACCGCGCCAGCTGAATCTGCAGCTGCCCGATCTCGCCTCGCGCCTGGACTGGGGGCAGATCTATCGCCTGCAGCCGCTCTCCGATGAAGATAAACTGCAGGCGCTGCAACTGCGCGCCGGGTTACGCGGCTTTGAGCTGCCGGAGGATGTGGGACGTTTCCTGCTGAAGCGACTGGATCGTGAAATGCGCACCCTGTTTGAGACGCTGGATCGGCTGGATCGTGCCTCGATCAGCGCCCAGCGCAAACTTACCATTCCCTTTGTTAAAGAGACGCTCGGCCTTTAAAGAATGTCGAGCACCGCTTCCGGCGGACGTCCGATTCGCGCCCGATCGCCCTTGATCACAATCGGCCTTTCAAGCAGTTGCGGATGGGCGGCGAGCGCGTCCAGCAGCGCACTTTCCTCTTTATCACTCAACGCCAGTTCGCTGTAGAGCGCTTCTTTGGTCCGCATCAGCTGGCGTGCGCTCTGCATCCCCAGTTTCTGCAGCAGACTCTGCAGTGTCTCGCGGTCAGGCGGCGTCTGCAGATAGAGCACCACTTCCGGTGTCAGGCCGCGGGCGTTCAGCAGGGCCAGAGTTTCGCGACTCTTGCTGCAGCGCGGGTTGTGGTAAATCGTCACCATGTCAGGCTCTCCCTTTCTGGCTGTTATGCTCAGCCTTTCTGATATTGTTTGAAACGCTGCTGCAACTGACGCAGCTGATCGATACGGGCATCGTAGCGCGCCTGCTTCAGGCTGCCGAGCGGCACCTGGGCGCTGGCACTGCTCAGTGCGCTAATCGCCTGATCGAGCTGACCATTCAGTGCCAGACTCTCGGCCCGCGACGAGAGCTCCTCATCATTCAGCCCCTGCTGAGCAGAAGCCTGCGCCAGTAAATCCCAGCCGTTGGGGTCATCCTTGTTTGCCCAGGTGTAGCGATTCAGAATGCGGCTGGCGCTGGCATACTGTTTCGCTTCTACATAGGCATTCGCCAGGTTGAGCTGCACCACCGGGCTGTTTTTCGCCCCGGTAGCCGCGGTGAGCAGGGCAATCGCCTGCTGCGGCTGGTTCAGACCGATATCGATATCGGACATGATGTCGAGGAACCAGACATTACCGGGCTGCTTCGCCAGCAGCGGGGTCATAATCCGCTTCGCGTCGGCAAAACTCTTCGCCTGCAAAAACTGTATCGCTTTGCCATATTGTGAGGCCAGCTGCTCACGCGAATTGCCGCTGGCATACTGGCTCAGCAGTTCGTCAGTGAGCTGATTGCGCCCGGTGGAGTACATGCCCAGCGCCCGGACCTTCGCCAGATAAAAATCTTCCGTCGACTGCACGACTACTGGCCGCATCTGGTTGGCGCGGTTTCGGGCATCCGCCAGACGGCTGTCGGGCAGGGGGTGCGTCAGCAGAATTTCCGGTGGCTTTGACGAGAAGCGGCTCTGATCGGCCAGCTTCTGCAAAAAGTTCGGCATCGCCTGCGGATCGAATCCGGCGCGCTGCAGCACCTGAATCCCGATGCGATCTGCCTCCTGCTCATTGCCCTGGGTAAAGCTGATGATCCCCTGCTGGGTGCCCGCCAGCGTACCGGTCAGTGCGGCCATGCCCGCCTGCGGACTCGCCATCGCCAGCAGAATGGAGCCCAGCGCACCGACCCAGGTCAACGGCGCATTGCGCTTCTGATCTTCCATCGCGCGCGCCAGATGGCGCTGGGTAACGTGAGAAATCTCATGCGCCATTACCGACGCCAGCTGGCTTTCATTCTCGGTAAAGCGGAACAGCGCGGAGTGCAGCACCACATTGCCGCCAAAAAAGGCAAAGGCGTTCAGCTCATCGTTCTGTATCAAAAAGAAGTGGAACGGCGTTTTCACCGAGTCAGCGTGCGCAACCAGGCGCTGGCCGAGCTGATTGATGTACTGATTAAGAAGCGGATCGTTGATCAGCGGTGCGCTGGCGCGAAGCTGGCGGACATAGAAGTCGCCCATCTGCAGCTCCTGATTAATCGACAGCGTCGAACCGGCCGTGGTGCCAATATCGGGAAGAGAATCACTGACATCAGCGTAAGCCGGTGACAGCGTGGACAGAATGAGCGTCGGCAGAAGCGCGGCGATCAGCGTTTTTTTTAACCGGTTCAACATGCCTTAATCCTGTAGAGAGGCTCTGAAAAGAGACAGGTGCGCAGCGGGTAGGTTCCCTTTTCCGCAGATAACGACGGTTTGCGCCTATCTTAACCAGTGCCCGAAAAGAAAGAAATGCTGTTTTCGGGGCCAGCCGGCGGCGCGGTTTGTGCAAGATCAGCGAATATGACGAAAAAATTTGAACATTCTTGAAACCTAAACCGTAGTTAAACGGATAAGCCGGGGCAGGGGATTGCCCGCGGCGGCGCGCAATTATACAACGGCTTATTTACCCTGCTGATTGAGTCCGGCATGAATAAAGCAGAATCTTCTGTCGGTCTTCTGACGTTAATCCGTATTCATTTTTAAAGTTATGTAAATTCACTCAAAAAAACTGAATATGGCATGATTTTTTCCAGGCCAAATCTGAAAAAAACAGCGAAACGCATGGGTTTAATCCTTTTTTTACATTGATAAATTCAATCGTTATTCCGGCCATATCTGTTTTTTTCTATTTAACGCTGGCTGTTATTTTTTAAATCTTTCCCCTGTCGCCATAAATCAGGCGGACCTTATCGCGGGCCAGTGATAAAAAGACGGTTTTTAGTTGCTAATGAAATTTTTCGATTAATTCAGGCGGTGAATCATTTCTGCTGTCATCAGCAGCGTGCCTGCCCGACTTTCCTTCAGGAGAGAATCACGTCCGCGCTGTGATATAGATAGCCGACCTGATTCAGTCCTGAATCGGCCAGAGATTATTTGCCGGAGAGAAGTGTTATGCGTTCAGCTATTTCGTACGCGTTAATCGCCATTATCGGTGGCGTAGTGGGTGCGGCTGTTACACAGAGTGGCACTATTTATGACAAAGTCACACGCCATTTTGCCTCAGAGCCTCAGGAACCCGCCGGATTCTGGAGTACACCGGCGATTGAAGGCTACGGCAAAATTCATTATGAGCCTGATGCCGCCTTTAAGCCGGTGCCGGGTCTGAGCAATAAAATCGTTTTCCAGATCACCCGCAGCGATGGCGCGATGACCGCACCCAATCTGGGACTGGAGCGCGTCGCGCGGGTAGTGAATCTTTATATCGCCTCTGGCGTTCCGGCCGATCAGCTGAAGTTTGTGGTTTCGGTTACCGGTGACGCGACCCCCGCCATGCTGGATAACACCCATTTCAAACAGTTTTATGGCATCGACAATCCCAACCTGAAGCTGATTAACGAGCTGAATCAGGCGGGCGTCAAAGTCTCCGTGTGCGATCAGTCGGTGGCCTTCCACCACTATCCCAACAACTGGATTGATAAATCCGTTGTGCATGCGCTTTCCAGTCCAACCACGGTCTCAACGCTGCAAAACCAGGGGTATGCGTGGCTGGCAATGTAATTAACGTTTTATTTAATCGGGAGAATATCTGATGCGTCCAGCAGCTTTAGTGGTGGTGGCAGCCGTCGCGGGATTTATTGGCGGCAATGTTTTACAGCTGCCCGCTTTATTTGGTAAGGCCAGCGATAAACTGGCGGAGAATAAAACCGAGCCTGCCGACTTCTGGAGTACACCGGCAATTGAGGGGTATGGCAAAATACATTATGTCGATACGCCAGCCTTTAAACCCGGCACAACGACGGGCCTGAGTAATAAAATCGTCTTTCAGATCAACCGCAGTGAAGGGGATATTCGTAAGCCGAATCTCGGTCTGGAGCGCGTCGCGCGTGTAACCAACCTCTATTATGCGGCGGGTGTGCCGCTCGACCAGCTGAAATTTGTGGTATCCATTAATGGCGATGCGGTTTCATCTGCCCTGAATAATGCGCAGTTCAGCAAAGCCTACGGTGTCGATAACCCGAACCTGAAATTAATCAGCGAACTGAAAAAAGCAGGTGTGCAGGTCACTATCTGTGACCAGTCAGTGGCGTTTCATCAGCTGGAGCGTGACTGGATCGACCCGATGGTTACCCACACGATCTCCAGCGGCACAACAGTCGCCACCCTGGAAAACAGCGGTTACGCCTTCCTGATGCTCTGATCCTCCTGACAGCGGCGTCATCGCCGCTGTCATCTGCTGTGCTTTGCTTTTCCTGTAAGGCGGACCGGCCTTACTCCTTTCTTCTCACCGGATGCACCCTGTCGCTTCAGGCTGGCCTTAATTGCCGCGCCTCCCACGATAAAACGTCATGTTTACCGGGGTTCGGGACCACTATCTATCGTGCTTTTTCCCTGTCAGCAGAGAAGCCCTGATCATTAAATCAGTGCCAGGATAATTTGTATTTAGTCGGCTGAAATTTGTCTTAATGCTGCTCAAAAAGGCCAGCAGGGTGTAGACTTAAGCCCGGATTATCAGCTGGCTTTCATTAAAAAAATAATCAGGCATTCATGACATGACTTCCTTCTTCGGGGCGGCAACGCCATGCTAAAGCTGTTTCGGCCTAAAGCCGATTTGCGCAATCTGATCGCCCTGCTGGTCATTGTCAGTATTGTCATTACGCTCGCCAACACACTTTACGCCACCTGGCGGGTGCAGCGTCAGGTGCTGATCGATTCCACGCTTGAAGCTAACCGCGCCTATGCCGCCAAGCTCGCCTCTACCAGCGAAATCTTCTTCCAGCTGGCGCAGTCACAGCTGCACTTCAGCGCCAATCAGCTCAGCCGTGACTTCAATAATGATGCGTTGCTGAGCAGTGAGGTCAACCGCCTGCGTGAGCAGACAACGAGTTTTAACTCGGTGGTGGTGGTGGATGGGCAGGGCGTGGTCAAAGCGATCTCGCCTGAGTCCCTGACCCTGAAAGGCATGCATCTCACCAGTGATGCCTCGCGCGAAGCGCTGACGCTGCGGCAGCCGGCAATCAGCAAACCGACGCTGTCACCGGCCAACAATCTGTTGGTGTTTGTCTCGTGGCCAATCTGGAGCGAACAGGGCGACTATCTGGGCTACGTCGGCGGCACCATCTATCTGAAAAAGAAAAGTATTCTGAATGCGCTGCTGGGTGAACAGTTCTACCGCGATGGCACCACGGTCTATGTGCTCGACAGTAATAATGAGGTGCTGTATCACCAGAATCGTCAGCTGGTGGGCAAAACCCTGCCTGCCATCGTCAGTCCCAACGGTGAGGAGACTAACGGCTCGCTGATGATGACCGGTGCGGGAGAATCCACGCAGCTGGCAGGCTATGCCGTCGTTCCGACCACCGGCTGGACGGTGGTGGCCCTAAAGCCCATCAATGCCACGCTCGATCCGCTCTCCGGGCTGTTAATGAAAGTGCTGAAAAACTCGGTGCCGTTTGCGCTGCTGACCCTGCTGGTGGCTGTGGTGCTGGCGCGACTGATCGCCCGCCCGCTGTTTCAGCTGGCGCGCAAAGCCAGCCGGATGGATGCGCAGGGCGTCTCTAAGGAGATTGGCGGTATCAGCGCCTGGTATTTTGAGGCCGCACAGGTGAAGCGCGCGCTGCTCACCGGTATCGGCCTGGTGCAGGATAAAATTGGCCGTCTCAGCTCAGAAGCGCAGACCGATCCGCTCACCCAGCTGCTGAATCGCCGCGGGCTGAACGCGGTCCTGGAGTATTACCGCACGCTGCGCCAGCCTTTCGCGGTACTGGCGCTGGATATCGACCATTTCAAAAACGTTAACGACAGCTGGGGCCATGACGTCGGTGATCGGGTGATTCAGCAGGTGGCCAGCACGCTGCGTGCCAGCGCCCGTCACTCGGATGTGGTGTGCCGCAACGGCGGAGAGGAGTTTCTGATGCTGCTGCCAGGAACGTCGCTGGATGAAGCGCAGGTCATCGCAGAGCGGGTACGGCAGGGCATTGCAGAAGCCTGGCTCAGGGATGTGGGGCGGATTACCCTCTCTATCGGCGTCGCGGCCTGGAAAGGAACGCAGGATGCCGGGCTGGAAGTGAGCCTGAAACAGGCGGATGCCGCGCTTTATGAGGCAAAGAATGCCGGGCGCAACTGCGTTATCGTTGTCCGATCTTAACGGTTCGGAAAGCGGGGAGGGCGGGAAAAGAGAAAGAAGAAGGGCGCGGCACCCAGGCTACCGCGCCCTTAAGATCAGGCGGACTTAACGTAATCCAGCACCATGTCGTGGTGATTCGAGGTCTTGAAGTTATCAAACACTTTCTCAACCTTGCCCTCTGCATCCACCAGGAAGCTGATGCGATGAATGCCGTCATAGGTTTTACCCATAAACGTTTTTTCACCCCAGACGCCAAACGCCTGGCAGACTTCATGGTTTTCATCTGAGAGCAGGGTAAAGTTCAACAGCTCTTTTTCCGCAAAACGTGACAGTTTTTCCGGTTTGTCGGTGCTGATACCCAGCACTTCCACACCCGCTTTTTTCAACTCATCCATGTTGTCACGCAGACCGCACGCCTGCACGGTGCAACCTGGCGTCATCGCTTTCGGGTAGAAGTAGACCAGAACGCGCTGTCCCTGGAAGTCGGTCAGATTCACTTGTTCGCCGTCCTGATCGGGCAGGCTAAATGCGGGTGCGGTGTCACCGGCTTTCAGTGGATTCATCACATCTCTCCATTTTTTTATTCAGGCTGTGGGTAATACACCATCCAGCGAAAAACAACCAGAGGGAACGTTACCATCAGGGGGTATTTCACCACATAGCCGGTCACGTTTCAGTGGCAGTAATGTGGAGAAATAACTCCGGTTTATTTGCAAAGTTTAGCGCACCGCGCTGACAGATTCGCTGCTGTCGGCATCTGACACACTATAGAGGCGCAGCGTGCCCTGGGCATTCAGCTCCTGACACAGCGAATTGAACGCCTGCTCAAAGGTGGCGCCGCTGGTGCGTGTCGGACTGTGTGCCGTCATCTGAATATAGAGTGTCGGCGGCAAACCCTGTTGCGCGGGGGTGATGCGCGACACCAGTTCGGCCACGTTCATCTGATGCTTATCAATGAGATCGGTAAAGCGCTCGATGATGTGCGGTGAATCGGCGACCTCAACCTGGATAAAGGCGGTATCAGGCATCGGCGGGCGTAACCGCGCGTTGGTACGCTTCATGACGATCAGCAGCTCCAGCTCTGCCCCTTTCAGCGGCAGCGTCGATTCAATCAGCGTGATCGCATTCCAGCTGCCGGACAGCAGCATGATAAACGTGAACTCATCCCCGAGCATGGCAAGACGGCTGTCTTCAATATTGCAACCACAGCTGCTGACGTGTCGGGTAATGGTATTGACGATACCCGGGCGGTCAACACCGAGGGCGGTGATCACCAGATGATGGGGCTGAGATTGCGACAAAATGGCTTTTCCTCTGCTTTCGCTAATAACCATAAGGTAAACATAAAAAAAACTGCTGACAAGCGCGGGAATGGCGTGGCTTGCTTGCTTTTCCCTAAGCGTAAAACGTACCATGAAGCACTTGTTTGTCGAGGGGATCGCCAATGTTTACGGGAAGTATTGTTGCACTCGTTACGCCAATGGATGACAGCGGTAATGTCTGCCGGTCGAGTCTGAAAAAACTGATTGATTATCACGTCGCCAGCGGCACCGCGGCGATCGTTTCCGTCGGCACCACAGGCGAGTCTGCCACCCTGAGTCATGAAGAGCATGGCGATGTGGTGATGCTGACCCTGGAACTGGCCGATGGCCGTATTCCGGTGATTGCCGGAACCGGGGCTAATGCCACCGCTGAAGGCATCTCCCTGACGAAGCGTTTTGAACATTCCGGCGTGGTGGGTTGCCTGACCGTCACCCCTTACTATAACCGCCCGACGCAGGAAGGGCTGTTCCAGCACTTTAAAGCGATTGCTGACAGCACCAGCCTGCCACAGATGCTCTATAACGTTCCCTCACGTACCGGTTGTGACATGCTGCCGGAAACCGTTGCCCGCCTGGCCGAAATCAAAAATATTATCGGAATCAAAGAGGCAACCGGGAACTTATCGCGGGTTAGTCAGATCCAAGAGCTGGTTAATGAAGATTTCATTCTGGTGAGTGGCGATGACGCGACGGCACTGGACTTTATGCAACTGGGCGGCAAAGGCGTCATCTCGGTGACCGCGAACGTGGCTGCGCGCGAAATGGCGGAAGTCTGCCAGCTCGCACAGCAGGGCAATTTCGTCGAGGCACGCCGCCTGAATCAGCGTCTGATGCACCTGCACCAGACGCTTTTCTGTGAACCCAATCCTATCCCGGTGAAATGGGCAGCGAAGCAGCTGGGATTAATCGCTAACGACACGCTGCGTCTGCCAATGACGCCACTGACAGCAGCCAGCCAGCCGAAAGTGGAACAGGCGCTGGTGAAAGCGGGTTTGCGATAATTTAGGGAGTTTGAATGAATTACTCAGTAAAGCGGTCAACAATTGCCACAGTGGTGGGGCTTTCTACCCTGATGCTGTTGTCGGCCTGTTCAACCGATCAGCGTTATAAGCGCCAGGTCAGCGGCGACGAATCCTATCTTCAGGCCAGTGAACTGCATGAGCTGAAAGCGCCTGCCGGGATGATCCTGCCGGTGCAGCGTGGCGACTATGATGTGCCCCGCACCGCCAGTCAGGGCCCTACCGGCAAGCAGCTGGACATCCGTCCGCCAGCACAGCCGCTGGCACTGATGAACGGCACCCGCGCGCAGTTCAGTAACAACACCGGCGCGCTGATCATTGATAACAGCCGTGGCTCGGTCTGGTCGCAGGTCGTCAATGTGGTACAGTCCTACAAATTCCCGATCGCCTCCCGCAATGATGCCGGTCAGCAGCTGACGACCGACTGGGTTCAGTGGAACCGTGCGGATGAAGATCAGCAGTACCGCGGTCGCTATCAGATCAGCGTGCAGTCGCAGAGCTATCAGCAGCTGCTGACCGTGCGTCTGCTGGAGCTGCAGCAGGATGGGAAAACCATCACTTCACCTGCCCAGATCCAGCGTTACACCGCGCAGATGCTGAATGACATCAGCACCGGCATGGACAAGATCGATACCGCCAGTGAAAACGCGGCATCCGGCCGGGTGAACGGCGCGATCGATGTGCAGAGCGGTGCCGATGATACCGGTCTGCCTATGCTGATCCTGCGAACGCCTTACAACGTGGCCTGGCAGCGTCTGCCTGACGCAATGAAACGCGTTGGCATGGAGGTGACTGACACCACCCGCTCCACCGGCAGCATGAAGGTGACCTACAAATCACTGAGCAGCAGCGACTGGGATTCCGTGGGCGCGAAAGATCCGGAATTGCCGAACGGCGATTACAAAGTGCAGGTCGGCGATCTCGACAACCGCACCAGTCTGCAATTCATCGACCCGAAAGGGCATGTGCTGACCCAGTCGCAGAACGATGCGCTGGTGGCCGTGTTCCAGGCGGCGCTGAACAAATAAAGTTGCCTCAGGCCGGAGATTCTCCGGCCTTTTTATTTTGTTTTTGGCATAATAGCGCGCGGCGAAGTAAACGATTGCGTCAAGGCAATCGCCGCAGCGGCGCTGGCCGCTGAACACCCGTTATTTCAAGTCTGGAGTGAACAAGATGCAAAAGCGAGCTGAGTTGTATCGCGGTAAAGCGAAAACCGTATACAGCACCGATAACCCGGATCTGCTGATACTCGAATTCCGCAACGATACGTCAGCAGGTGATGGCGCCCGAATCGAGCAGTTTGATCGTAAGGGAATGGTTAACAATAAGTTTAACCACTTCATCATGACCAAATTGCAGGAAGCGGGTATCCCGACCCAGATGGAAGCGCTGCTGTCCGATAATGAGGCGCTGGTCAAGAAGCTGGAGATGGTACCGGTAGAGTGTGTGGTGCGTAACCGCGCCGCAGGATCGCTGGTAAAACGTCTGGGCGTGGAAGAGGGCATGGTGCTTAATCCGCCGCTGTTTGATCTTTTCCTGAAAGATGATGCAAAGCATGACCCGATGGTCAACGAATCCTACTGCGAAACCTTTGGCTGGGTCAGCAAACAGAACCTGGCGCGGATGCAGGAGCTGACCTTTAAAGCTAACGAGGTGCTGAGCAGGCTGTTCGACGAGGCGGGTCTGATTCTGGTCGACTTCAAACTGGAGTTTGGTCTGTTCAACGGTGAAGTGACGCTGGGCGATGAGTTTTCCCCGGACGGTGCGCGCCTGTGGGACAAAGAGACGCTGGATAAAATGGACAAAGACCGTTTCCGCCAGAGCCTGGGGGGTGTGGTGGAAGCCTATGAGGCGGTGGCACAGCGACTGGGCGTTAAACTCGACTGAGTCTGACGACCGTGCAGAACATAAAAAGGAGAGCCCCGGCTCTCCTTTTTTCATTTTGGCGTAAAGCTGGTGATTGCTTCGTCGCACAACTAAAATCATGCCATCTGAAGATTATCAAAGGGAGTAGAGCATGCGCTGGCAAGGGCGTCGCGAGAGCGACAATGTAGAGGACCGTCGCGATCAGTCATCCGGTTTTGGCGGCGGCGGACGCCAGATTCGTCTGCCACGTGGCAAAGGTGGCATCGTGCTGCTGATTGTGGTGGCGGTAGCAGGCTATTACGGTTACGACCTCACCGGACTGCTGACCGGCGGCGACGTGGCACCGACCAGCCAGCAGCAGCGCAGCGTCAGCGCCAATGATGATGAGGCGGCGAAATTCACGAAGGTGATTCTGGCCACCACTGAGGATACCTGGGGCAAACTGTTCCAGCAGATGAACAAGCAGTATGTGGCCCCGAAGCTGGTGATGTATCGCGGCGCAACCCGGACCGGCTGTGGCACCGGCCAGTCCGTGATGGGACCGTTTTACTGTCCTGCTGACCAGACCGTCTACATTGACCTCTCCTTCTACGACGAGATGAAGACGAAACTGGGCGCGGGCGGAGACTTTGCTCAGGGGTATGTGGTCGCTCATGAAGTGGGTCACCACGTGCAGAAGCTGCTGGGCATTGAGCCAAAAGTGCGTGAAATGCAGCAGGGCGCCAGCCAGACACAGGTCAATCAGCTCTCCGTCAAAATGGAACTGCAGGCGGACTGTTTTGCCGGTGTCTGGGGACACTACATGCAGAAGGAAAACATCCTGGAAGCGGGCGATCTACAGGAGGCGCTGAATGCTGCCGAGGCGATTGGTGATGATCGCCTGCAGCAGAAAGGTCAGGGGCGCGTGGTGCCGGACAGCTTTACCCACGGTACCTCTGAGCAGCGCTACACCTGGTTCAAGCGCGGATTTGATGGTGGCGATCCGGGACAGTGCAACACCTTCGCCAGCAACTGATGTCTCTGCCACAGCAGACGCAGCTAATGCAGCAGGCCGGTGTCCGTCGTCTGGCGGTGATCAGCGGCGACCCGGCCTGGTGTGTGATGCGGGCCGCAGAGTGGCGTGAAATGCTCCCGGGCGACTGGCTCCAGGTGGGCCCTGAACCGCTGTTTACAGGTCCCTCTGACGCTCCCGAACCGCATAAACCGCCGGGAGCGCTGCGAACGCTGCTTGGCCGTGAGTTTCATCACGCCATTTTTGACGCCCGACAGGGCTTTCATGCCGAGGCTTTCGCTGCGCTGGCGGGGACGCTCAGCGCCGGTAGCTGGCTGTTACTGCTGGTGCCGCCCTGGGGGCAGTGGTCGCAGCAGCCTGACGCCGATAGCCTGCGCTGGGCAGATGTTGCGGAACCGATCGCGACGCCCGGTTTTGTTCGCCATCTGCAACAGCTGATCATCGGCGATAAGCAGGTGCTGCTGGCGCGTCAGCATCAGCCTGACCGTTTTCCGCCCCCACCGGACTGGCCGCACTGGCACTGTCAGGCACCGCAACAGCAGCAGGCGATACTCGATCAACTGGCGACGATGCCTTCCGGCGTCGCGGTCCTGACGGCCGCCCGCGGACGGGGCAAATCGGCGCTGGCGGGCATGCTGGCCCGGCAGAACGGGCAGTGTCTGGTGACCGCCCCAGCCAGAGCCTCCACGGAAGTGCTGGCGGCCTTTGCTGCTGAGGCTTTCCATTTTATGGCCCCGGATGCTCTGCTGGCGTCTGATCCCCTACCAGCGGCGTCGTGGCTGATCGTGGATGAAGCGGCGGCCATCCCGGCTCCGCTGCTGCAGGCGCTGGTCAGCCGCTATCCCCGCGTCCTGCTGACTACCACCGTGCAGGGCTACGAGGGGAGCGGGCGCGGGTTTATCCTTAAATTCTGTGCCGGGCTGCCGCAGGCACGCTACTTCACGCTGGATGAGCCGCTGCGCTGGTCGCGTCACGATCCGCTGGAGCAGTGGCTGAATGCGGCGCTGCTGTTTGAGGATGCTGCTGCCATCACGCCCGCTTCTGCCGTGACGCCACACCCGGTCCCGCGTCACGATTTCCCCATGCTGGAGGCCGCCTATCGTCTGCTGACCAGCGCGCATTACCGCACCTCGCCGCTCGATCTGCGCCGCCTGCTGGATGCTCCGGGTATGCAGCTGTGGCGGGCAGGGGAGCCGCCGGGTCTGCAGGGGGCGCTCTGGCTGGTGGAGGAGGGCGGGCTGGAGCCCGCCCTGGCGCAGGCGGTCTGGGCAGGTACCCGGCGACCGCGCGGCAATCTGGTGGCGCAGTCACTGGCCGCACACGCGGGTCTGGCTGAGGCGGCGACCCTGCGCTCGCTGCGCATCAGCCGGATTGCCGTGGCGGCGGAGAGCCGCCGTCGGGGAATGGGGCAGCAGCTCGTGGCCGCCGCCGCCCGCGCCGCCGCCGATCGCGACTACCTCTCGGTCAGCTTCGGCTACACTGAATCTCTCTGGTCATTCTGGCGCGCCTGCGGTTTTACGCTGGTACGGATTGGCAGTCAGCGTGAGGCCAGCAGCGGCTGTTATGCGGCGATGGCCATCCTGCCCTGTTCTGCAGCCGGCGAGGCATTGCAGCGTCGCGCGGCAGACCAGCTGGCGCGTGACTGGCCGCTTCTGCGCCAGCACATCGCGCTGGATCTGCAGTTTGAGGCGAGGTGTGATGATGGATGGCGTGCGCAGGACATCCCGCTGGCCGCGGGTTTTGCCTGGGCGCAGCGCCCACTGGAAGCGAGCCTGCCGGTGTTGCAGCGTCTGGTGGCGGCCAGTGCGGCCCCAGACTCACTGCTGGCTGCAGCGGTAAGCACACCGGATGCGTTAAGCGGGCTGGCACACCAGGCGGGCATAAGCGGACGCAAGGCGCTGATTTCGGTACTGCGTCAGCAGGCGGCAGCCGCCCTGGAAAGTCTGGGCATTCGGCAGGATGCGCTGCACCCGTCGTTGAAATAATTCGACCAGCGGGTTCAAATAATCCTCATATCATTCTTTGCCAGCTGGCGTAGAGTGAATAACGGAGGTCACTATGACACTGAAATATGTAATCGTTCAACAGCCTGCCACCACGGCTCAGCTGTTTCTGCTCTACCATGGCGTAGGCGATAACCCGGATTCTATGGGTGAGATTGGCAGCTGGTTTGCCCGGACATTTCCTGAGGCGCTGGTGGTTTCTGTTGGCTCGCCGGCTGCGGGCCGTCAGTGGTTCAGCGAGGCTGAACTGCACGATATGACGCTACAGCAGCGGGTTAACGCGGCGATGCCACAGTTTGTGGAATCTGTGCGTCACTGGCAGAAAAAAAGCGGTGTGCGCCCGGAAGCGACGGCGTTAATCGGTTTTTCCCAGGGCGGCAGTATGGTGCTGGAAGGGGTAAAAGCCCATTCCGATCTGGCCGGCCGCGCGGTAGTGTTCAACGGCCGGTTTATTACCCTGCCGGAGAAAGCCAGCACCCGTACCACGGTTCACCTGATCCACGGTGATTATGATGAGCAGATTCCGGTGTTTCATGCGCAGCAGGCGGAGCAGCGACTCACCGCCAGCGGGGGCGACGTCACGCTCGATATCGTCGACGATCTGGCGCACGCTATTGATGACCGCAGCATGACGCTGGCGCTGAATCATCTGCGCTACACGGTGCCAAAACGCTACTTCGATGAAGCATTAAGCGGGGCAAAACCCGGTGACGATGATGTCATTGCGATGATGTAAAAATGCCCCTGCAGAGCAGGGGCATTTTCGTTACTTCTTCTTCGGCCAGTCGTCTTCGTCATCCCACTTATCGTTAAAGTCACGGTGGGGCGGCAGGTCAGGTTTGTTATCCATGAATTTTTTATGGTCGATCCGTTTCAGATCTTTATAGACATTCATCAGCACGCCAACCATCAGCAGGATCACCAGGATCCACCAGTAATCTTTGATAAATTCCATTTGCTGCTCCTTAACATCGCCATCAGGCGATCAGTTGTTCCATGATGCGTTGGTACATCCGGCTTAGCATCTGCAGGTCGGAAGCTTTCACACACTCATTGATTTTATGAATGGTGGCATTCACCGGCCCCAGTTCCACCACCTGCGCTCCCATCCGGGCGATAAACCGGCCATCGGAGGTGCCGCCCGTCGTCAGCAGCTGCGGCTTAATTTCATTATAGTGCGCTACCGCTTTCACGACGGCATCAACCAGCTTTCCGCGTGAGGTCAGGAAGGGCTGACCTGAAAGTTTCCACTCAATGGTGTAACGCAGCTGGTGACGATCCAGCAGTTCTGCGACCCGCTGGCGGATCATCTCATCGGTGAGTTCGGTGCTGAAGCGGAAGTTGAACTGCACAAACAGCTCGCCGGGGATCACATTGTTGCTGCCGGTGCCCGCCTGGACGTTGGCAATCTGCATACTGGTGGCCGGGAAGAACTCATTACCCTGATCCCACTCCGTCGCCACCAGCTCATTCAGGGCAGGCATCGCGCGGTGAACCGGGTTGTCAGCCAGATGCGGATAGGCAACGTGACCCTGCACGCCATGTACCATCAGGTTGGCGGTGATCGAGCCGCGTCGGCCATTTTTCACCACGTCACCCACCACTTCGGTGCTGGAAGGCTCACCGACCAGGCAGTAGTCGAGGCGTTCCCGGCGCGCCACCAGCCGTTCCACCACTTTTACCGTGCCGTTGGCACCGCTGGCCTCTTCGTCAGAGGTGATCAGAAAGGCGAGTCGCCCTCTGTGATGGGGGCGGGCTGCCACAAAACGCTCGGCCGCGACGACCATGGCCGCCAGCGATCCTTTCATGTCTGCCGCACCGCGACCAAACAGCATGCCGTCGCGGATGGTGGGTTCAAACGGCGGGTTAATCCAGCGGCTGGCATCGCCCGGCGGCACCACATCGGTGTGACCAGCAAACGCCAGCGTTTCCCCTTCGCCACGGGTGGCCCAGAAGTTCAGGGTATCGTCGATGTTCATCGTCTCAATCTGAAAGCCAATGGCTTCAAGACGGGCGATCAGCAAAGCCTGACATCCGGCATCATCGGGGCTGAGAGAGGGACGACGAATAAGCTGCTGCGTCAGCTCAATGACCGGGCAAAACATATTATGGCTTCTCCTGAATAGCATTCTGATAGGTGGCTTCGCTGAAACCGGCGAGCAGGCTGCCATCCGGGGCGCGCAACAGCGGACGCTTAATCATGGCGGGATGCGCCAGCATCAGCGCTTTGGCGCTGCGGGCATCGGTCACCGCGTCGCGGTCAGCCTCGGGCAGTTTACGCCAGGTAGTGCCGCGGGTGTTGAGCAGGGCTTCGTAGCCCAGCGCATCGATAAATTCCTGCAGCAGTGCATCGCTCAGGCCGTCGGCCCGGTAATCGTGAAAGTGATAATCAACGCCTGCATCTGTTAAAAAGCGCCGGGCTTTTTTTATGGTGTCGCAATTTTTTATCCCGAACATCACCCACTGCGTGCACATCGCCTGATCCTTATTGTTATGAAGCGCGTTAAGTTGAAAAAGCAGCCAAAGCGCGAGTTTAGCATAGTGTGATCCGTTGCGGCATCTGCCCTGACGGCTGATAGTGCGTAAAGCGAGTCTCAGGCAGAGGATCATTTCCTCCCGGGTAAACGCTATCAATTCAGCGGGCAATCATTACCCTGCTCATCATTTCGCGATTAAGAATTTCGCCATGTTGAAAAAATCGTCTACCGCTGGGTTAATCGCGAAATATTTCCTGCGTAGTTAGGAGGTTGCTGAAATGTGCGTCAGCTTACAAAATCCGCAATATTCATGTTTTCATCGCTGCTGCCGATAGTGATAACAGGTGTAAACGTATTCACCTGGCGAAAAAAAACGCGTAATATTGCCAGCACAATAAGAGAGGGCATTATGATTGACACTGAAATGGGAACCTGGAAAGAATTCATCGAAGCGATGTTAC
Organism: Pantoea sp. GM_Pan_3; assembly: GCF_026541045.1. NCBI lineage: Bacteria > Pseudomonadati > Pseudomonadota > Gammaproteobacteria > Enterobacterales > Erwiniaceae > Pantoea > Pantoea sp. GM_Pan_3. The sequence goes on from NZ_JALNVA010000008.1 coordinate 150,339, forward strand.
GCAACAAGTAACACGTGGAGATTAAAGCAGGACATTCCCGCTTGCTGACATTCTTACCACACACAGAAATAAGGCGGCCGCTGATCTCAGGGGCCGCTTTTTATTGGCTCCGCATTCAGTCATGCGGCTTCTCTTTAAGCGGGAAGCGACGGCGTACCAGCACAAAGAACAGCGGCACGAAATAGATCGCCAGCAGCGTCGCGGAGATCATGCCGCCCATCACGCCGGTTCCCACGGCATGCTGGCTGCCGGAGCCTGCTCCGCTGCTGATCGCCATAGGCAGCACGCCAAAGATAAAGGCCAGTGACGTCATGATGATGGGCCGCAGGCGCTGACGCGACGCCTCCAGCGTAGACTCCACCAGCTCACGCCCTTTACTGTTCATCTCACTGGCAAACTCGACAATCAGGATGGCGTTTTTCGCCGACAGGCCGATCACCGTCAGCAGGCCCACCTGAAAATAGACATCATTTTCCAGCCCGCGCAGCCAGGTGGCGATCAGCGCCCCGACGACGCCGAGCGGCACCACCAGCATCACCGAGAAAGGAATCGACCAGCTCTCATAGAGCGCGGCCAGGCAGAGAAAGACCACCAGCAGCGAAATGGCATAGAGCGCCGGGGCCTGTGAGCCGGAGAGGCGCTCCTGATAAGAGGCGCCACTCCACTGGAAGCCGACACCCAGCGGCAGGGCGTTAACCAGCTTCTCCATCTCATCCATGGCAGCGCCGCTGCTCACGCCACTGGCGGCTTCGCCCACGATCTCCAGCGATGAGTAGCCGTTATAACGCTCAAGGCGTGGCGAACCGGTCTCCCAGCGGCTGGTGGCAAAGGCGGAGAAGGGCACCATTTTGCCGCTGCTGTTGCGGACATACCATTTGTCAATGTCGTCCGGTAGCATGCGGAACGGAGCGGCGGCCTGCACATAGACCTTTTTCACCCGGCCGCGATCCAGAAAATCGTTGACATAGCTGGAGCCCCACGCGGTGGTCAGGGTGTCGTTGATGGTATCCAGTGACACGCCCAGCGCCTGCGCTTTGCGCGCATCCACATCGATCTGCAACTGCGGGCTGTCATCCAGGCCATTGTGCCGCACCCGCGACAGCGCCTTATCGTTGCCCGCCATCTCCAGCAGCCTGTCACGCATCGCCATCAGCTGGGTATGACCGATGCCACCGTGATCCTGCAACTGCAGGTCAAAGCCGGAACTGCTGCCCATACCGGTAATCGCGGGGGGACTGCTGGCTATCACCCGGCCCTCTTTGATCTGCTGAAAGGCTTTGGTCGCGCGCTCGATAATCGCAAAGGAGGTGCGATCGTCACCGGGCCGCTCCTCCCAGTTTTTCAGCCGCACAAACAGACGCGCGACGTTCTGTCCGTTGCCGCCCGGGCCTGCACCGATGGTGGAGAAGACCGACAGTATGTTCGCTTTCTCCTGAGTCAGATAGTAGTGCTCCACCCTGGCGACCACGCGAGCGGTCTGTTCCAGCGTCGAGCCCGCCGGCAGCTGCACCTGCGTCAGGAATACGCCGCGATCTTCCAGCGGCAGAAACGAGGTGGGCAGGCGCAGAAACAGAAAGGCCATCAGGCCGATAAGGCCGAGATAGAGCAGCAGCCAGCGACCGCCGCGGCGCAGAATCGCCGCGACCCCGCGCTCATAGCGGTCAGCATTGCGGTTGAAGTGACGATTGAACCAGCCAAAAAAGCCGCGCGCCGCATGCTGTTCGCCCTGTGCCACCGGCCTGAGCAGCGTGGCGCAGAGTGCCGGTGTCAGGATCATCGCCACCAGCACTGACAGCACCATCGCCGACACGATGGTGATGGAGAACTGACGGTAAATCGCGCCGACGGTTCCGCCAAAAAATGCCATCGGCACAAACACGGCTGACAGCACCAGCGCGATACCGACCAGCGCGCCCTGAATCTGGCCCATCGATTTCCGGGTGGCGGCCCGCGGCGAGAGTCCCTCTTCGCGCATGATACGTTCCACGTTTTCCACCACCACGATGGCATCATCCACCAGTAACCCGATCGCCAGCACCATGGCAAACATGGTCAGGGTGTTGATGCTGAATCCGCAGGCGTAGAGCACGCTGAAGGTGCCAAACAGCACCACCGGCACCGCAATGGTCGGAATGAGGGTGGCGCGAAAATTCTGCATGAACAGGTACATCACGCCAAACACCAGCACGATCGCCTCCAGCAGCGTCTTCACCACATCGGTAATTGACGCTTTGACGAACGGCGAGGTTTCATAGGCCACTTTTGCTTCCAGCCCGTGCGGGAAGTAGTGCGACAGCTCCTCAATGCGCGCCCGCACCAGCTTATCGGTGTTCATCTCGTTGGCGCCGGAGGCGAGCTTTACCCCCAGCCCCGAGGCGGGCTGACCATTGTAGCGGCTCAGATAATCATACTTTTCCGCCCCCAGCGCCACGCTGGCGACATCGCCCAGCGTCACCACGGAACCGTCAGGATTGTTCTTCAGGGTGATAGCCCGGAACTGCTCCGGGGTCTGCAGCATCGACTGCGCATTGACCGTAGCGTTCAGCGCCTGCTTCTCCACCGAGGGCAGGCCTCCGACCTGACCCACGGCAACCTGGGTGTTCTGCGACTGAATAGCGCTGACCACATCCCCGGTGGTCAGGGCATAGGCGATAAGCTTGTTGGGATCGAGCCAGATGCGCATCGCGTATTGCGAGCCGTAGGCGTCCACCTGGCCCACGCCATCAATGCGGCTCAGGGGGTCCTGAATGTTGCTGGCGACATAGTCTGCAATATCCTGCTTATCCATGCTGCCGTCGGTGGAGACGAAAGCCACCATCAGAATGTTACTGTCACCGGTTTTGTTCACCGTGACGCCCTGTGACTGCACCGCCTGTGGCAATTTGCGCAGCGCAGACTGCAACTGGTTCTGCACCTGCTGACGCGCTTCATCAGGATCGGTTCCGGCGGTAAAGGTGAGGGTGATTTGCGCCTGGCCGGTGTTGCTGCTGTTGGAGGACATGTACATCAGGTTATCGATGCCGGTCATGTTCTGCTCGATCACCTGGGTGACCGTATTTTCCAGCGTCTGGGCCGATGCGCCTGGATAGTTAGCGGTAATGCGAACATTGGGCGGGGCCAGGTCGGGGTACTGCTCAATGGGCAGTGACCTGATCGACAGCGTGCCGCACAGGCACAGCAGAATCGCCAGCACCCAGGCAAAGATGGGGCGGTCGATAAAGAAATTCGACATTAAACCGACACTCCTCACGACAGTTAAAATCGACCAGGCCTGCCCGCTACGGGCGCACTGACAGACAAATCGGATGTGCTTTGCCACGATTCGCCGCCGCCATTCACTCTACGTGCGGCAGCGGGGGAAATCGTGGAGAAATTGAGGAGAAAGTGTAAATTCGTTGGCTATTTGCGGCTTTCCAGCCACATCACCGTGGCGGCGACGCGCGAACGCACATCCAGCTTGCGCAGCAGATTGCGGATATGCACTTTTACCGTCTCTTCCGAGATGTGCAGAATAGCGGCAATCTCCTTATTTGAAAGGCCGCGCGCGACCTCCTGCAGCACATCCCGCTCGCGATCGGTGAGCTGACGCAGCGGATCGGCGCTGTGCTGGCGATTCGTCAGATAGCTGGCGACGCCTTCACTGAAGACTTTTTCGCCTCGCGAAGCCTGCAGAATATGCGCCAGCAGGATCTCCGGTTCGCTGTCCTTGAGCAGATAGCCATCGGCACCGGCATCCACCATCGCAAAAATGTCACTGCGGGCATCAGAAACGGTCAGCACCAGAATGCGGGCGCTGATCCCTTCATGGCGCAGCGCCTTCAGCGTGTCCAGCCCGGACATGCCTTTCATATTCAGGTCGAGCAGAATGATGTCGGGCTCCTGACGGCGCGCCTCGGCCAGCGCCTCTGTGCCGTTATTCGCTTCGGCGACCACCGTCAGTTGCGGCTCCAGCGCCAGCAGCTGACGAATACCGCGACGCATCAGCGGGTGGTCATCCACAATCATCAGGGTTAATGCGGGTTGTTGCATAGTCTCTCCGTTTATCGGTTCAGTGAAACCGACAGTCTGTTCTGGCGAGTAAACCAGGCGGCGGCCCGTTACTCCAGCGGACGGGCAGGCTGCGGCGGAAAGCGCAGTTCGACCCGGGTGCCCCGCGGTTGCGCGTGGATGGTCAGGTTGCCGCCCAGGCGCTGAGCGCGTTCCGCCATAATGGTCAGGCCATAGTGGCCGGGGGGTTCGTCGGTGCTGTTCATGCCCACACCGTCGTCCGTAATCGTCAGTAAGTGCTCACCTTTTTCACTGTGCTGATACTCCACCCGGATGACCTCTGCGCTGGCGTGACGTATCGCGTTCAGCAGCGCCTCTCGGGCGATCTGCAATACATGCACCTGCTGCTGCGCTTCCAGACTCAGCAGCCCGGTCTGATAGTGAAACTGTATCTCTGCGCCACTCTTCTCCTGCAGCGAGGCGATCATCGCCTGCATCGCCGCGACCAGATCTGCCTGCTCAATGGTCAGGCGGAAGGTGGTCAGCAGTTCACGCAGCTGCCGGTAAGCATCAGCCAGCGCCCGATCGAAGTCGGCAATGATAGTGTGCGCTGCGCTATCCTCTTTATCGACGGTGCGGCGCAGCAGGGTCAGCTGAATGCGTAAAAAGGAGAGCGACTGCGCCAGCGAATCATGCAGTTCACGGGCGATGGTGGTGCGCTCTTCGATCAGCAGCATCTGCTGATACTGCTGCTGCGCCTGCCAGATCCAGATAGCGCGTCCGAGCATCGCCGCGAGGCTGCGCATCAGCTCATCCGGGGGAGAGGCCCCGGCTGTCTGCCAGCGCAGCTCGCCCATCGGCTGGTCGGCCTGCCGGACCGGCAGCCGCTGCCACTGCCCCCCGGCCTCTTCATCACCGGCGCAGAACTGAAACTGATCGCTGTCGAGCCGGATAGCCGTCAGTTTTTCACGCGTCAGCACGCGGCTCAGGACGGCTTCAAACAGGGCCGGATGCAGCGGGCTGGCCGTCAGCATCTGTGAGCTGTCATAGAGCAGGGAGAGGGTGCGGTTCGCCTGGGTTAAATCCTCGGTCTTTTCACGCACCGTACTTTCCAGCAGCTTATAGTGCGAGTGCAGGCGTGCCGCCATGCCGCTAAAGGCGTGAGACAGTACCCGCAGCTCATTCTGCTGTTCGACCTGCAGCGGCGGAAAAGCAAAATTGCCGCTCTCAACGTAGCGACTGGCGGTGACCAGCGCATTGAGAGGCCGTACCACCTGCAGGCGGGTAAAGCGAATCGTCATCAGCGCCAGTGCCACAATCGCAATCACCCCCACCAGGCTGCTGCCCGCCACCAGATGCATTTTCAGCTCGGTGTAACGCTGTAAGCCCAGCACAAAGCGGTCGATCTCGGCGACGTAAACCGGGATCTGATGTTGCCAGGTGACGGTATCGCCCTGCAGCAGCTGCTGTTGCAGGTCGGGCCAGGCGGCGCGCAGACGTTGATAGCGAGTACTGACTTCACGCGGAACCCAGGGGCGATCCAGCTTCTGAAACACCGGGGAGTCGAGCGTCTGCTGATAGAGCGCCAGATGCTGCGGCAGATTCTGCGGCTGACGGCTGGCATCCCAGGCCATGCGGTAACTCTGCATACGCAGTGAACCGGCCAGATTGATCGCCTCTGCGTCGCGCTGACTGCTGAGCAGCGTGACCAGGGCCAGACCTGTTGTGAGCAGCGACAGCAGGACAATGGCACTGAGCGCCTGCGCGATGCTTTGAGTTACGGAACGTTTAACAATCACATGAATGGCCCTGTGGTGAGTGCGGGATTATAAAAGAGCAATCCCCTGACGCAAATGATCCTGCTGCGGTTTATCGCACCCGTCGTGTCGGACCGAACAAAAAATGACCGCAACTGACAGTTCCCAGGATCGACGACGGTTCTGTGGTTAAAAAACAAACAGCTTTACACCGCACCGATGTTGCTTTTCATTGCAGCGCTAATAATTCTTCCAGTCACTGACTTACCCCCGATTACAGATTAAGGAGCATCCCATGAAAAAACTGAATGCTGTTCTGGCGGGCGCCTTACTGACTACCGCCTCATTTGCCACTTTCGCTGCTGCACCGGTCGATCAGGCCCAGGCGCAGAACCTGCAGAGCATTGGCAGCGTCTCGGTCTCCGGCGTGCGAGGCTCGCTGGATGATGCCAGCCGCCATCTGTCGCAAAAAGCGGAAGAGATGGGTGCCAGCCACTACCGTGTTATCGGCGTCGATAACCCAGGCGACTCCAGCCTGTGGAGCGGCACCGCAGAGATTTATCGCTAGCTATACCCTCCTGTTTCCATCCCTGTAGCTCTTACCGGCCTGAAAATGGCCGGTTTTTTTATTTTTGTGCATCATGACGGATTCTTACAAATCAGCCTGTGCATCCGCCCGGTATATTTTGCTTCGTTCCTGCATAACGGGTAGGATTCATCGCCGTAAATTCCCGCCTTGCCTGGCACTCACTCACAGGCAAGCGCACAGAGGAAAATACCCCATAACTCAGGGCATGACACCTGCATGGGGGAAGCGACGACTGATGGTCAGGACAAACAGGAAAGCTATGAAATCTAAAAAGAAAACCCCAGGCGAGTTGCGCGCTGCGAAACGACGCTGGCTCAATTCTCATGACGCGGGCTACCAGAAGGCTATGGGTAACCGGCACGTACAGATGATCGCAATCGGTGGTGCCATCGGCACCGGTTTGTTCCTGGGCGCAGGTGGCCGTTTGCAGGCTGCGGGCCCCGCCTTAGCCATCATCTATCTGGTGTGTGGCATTTTCTCCTTCTTTATTCTGCGTGCGCTGGGTGAGCTGGTGTTACACCGTCCCAGCAGCGGCAGCTTTGTCTCTTACGCCCGTGAGTTCCTCGGCGAGAAAGCCTCCTACGTGGCGGGCTGGATGTATTTCGTCAACTGGGCCATGACCGGTATCGTGGATATCACCGCCGTCGCGCTCTACATGCACTACTGGGGCGCGTTTGGTGATGTGCCGCAGTGGGTCTTCGCCCTGGGTGCGCTGGCGATTGTTGGCACCATGAACATGATCGGCGTGAAGTGGTTTGCCGAAATGGAGTTCTGGTTCGCGCTGGTGAAAGTGCTGGCCATCGTGGTCTTCCTCGTGGTGGGCGTGGTGTTCCTTGGCACCGGCAAACCGCTGGATGGCAACAGCACCGGCTTTCATCTGATTACCGACAACGGCGGCATCTTCCCGCACGGCTTACTGCCTGCGCTGGTGCTGATTCAGGGGGTAGTGTTCGCCTTTGCCTCGATCGAACTCGTCGGAACGGCGGCGGGCGAATGTAAAGATCCGCAGACCATGCTGCCGAAAGCCATTAACAGCGTGATCTGGCGTATCGGTCTGTTCTACGTAGGTTCGGTGGTCCTGCTGGTGCTGCTGCTGCCTTGGAACGCCTATCAGGCCGGTCAGAGTCCGTTCGTGACCTTCTTCTCAAAGCTGGGCGTACCTTACATCGGCAGCATCATGAACATCGTGGTGCTGAGCGCGGCGCTCTCCAGCCTGAACTCCGGACTCTATTCGACCGGACGTATTCTGCGTTCCATGTCGATGGGCGGTTCTGCACCGAAGTTCATGTCTAAGATGAACGGTCAGCAGGTGCCTTATGCCGGGATTCTGGTCACCATCGGCGTTTATGTCATTGGTGTAGTGCTTAACTACTACGTGCCGTCGCAGGTGTTTGAGATCGTCCTGAACGTCGCCTCACTGGGTATTATCTCCTCCTGGGCCTTTATCGTGGTCTGCCAGCTGCGTCTGCGTAAGGCGATCAAAGAGGGTAAGGCGGACGATGTGAGCTTCAAGCTGCCGGGCGCGCCGTTTACGTCCTGGCTGACCCTGCTGTTCCTGTTCAGCGTGCTGGTGCTGATGGCGTTCGACTACCCGAACGGCACCTATACCATCGCCTCTATTCCACTGATTGCCGTGGTGCTGGTGCTGGGATGGTTTGGCGTGCGTAAGCGCGTTAACGCTATCGCTGAAACCGAGCATGATCATCATGAAGAGGAGGCAAAGCCGACCCAGCTGGCGGATGAATCCTCCCGCTGATCGCCATTGCCGTCATCAGGCCAGCCTCCGGGCTGGCTTTTTTTTGGGCGCAAACCGGCGCCGCGAATTAGGATAGTTTTCCCGCCTCCTTGCCCCTATGATGAAAGGCTCCCTTTATGCGGTAGCGGAGTCTGCATGTCGTTTAAGATCAACATCATCAAAGATAAACTCCTGTCTGAAAACTGGTTTGTGCTGCGTAACTACACCTATGAGATAACCGACCGTCAGGGTGAGGTGATCCGCCACAAGCGTGAAGTCTACGACCGCGGCAACGGGGCGACCATCCTGCTCTATAACCGTGAAAAAAACAGTGTGGTGCTGACGCGCCAGTTTCGCATCGCCACCTACGTCAACGGTAACGACAGCGGCATGCTGATCGAAGCCTGCGCGGGGTTGCTGGATGATGACACGCCGGAAGATTGCATCCGCAAAGAGGCCATCGAAGAGACCGGCTACGCCGTGGGTGAGGTGGAAAAACTCTATAGCTGCTACATGTCACCGGGCGGCGTGACCGAGCTGATCCACTTTTTCGCGGCGGAATATCACGACGCGCTGCGTGACAATGCGGGCGGGGGCGTTGATGATGAGTCGATTGATGTACTGGAGCTGCGCTTCCCGGATGCGCTGGCGATGGTCGCCGATGGCCGCATTCGCGACGGTAAAACTATTATGCTGCTGCAGCATGCCCGTATCGCAGGCTGGCTGACACCATAATCGTGCCCTGAACGGCCCGCCGCGCGACAGCCCGGGATGCAATGCGGACACTGTCTCCAGGTTATGCACGCTTTTTAAGCAGTTAACTGCGCTTTTTGCACGGGTTCACAGAATGCGAACCCTGTCTGGCCCATTGATGCGCTATCCTCTCCACTCTGGGTTTTTGGGGATCGATTTTCTTAATGTCGTACTGGATGAAATCGCTGTGGCTGTCGACGTCTCTGTGGGTGACCTGTGTTCAGGCGGAACCGTTGCAAAAGTCATTCAACGACTGGCAAATCACCTGCAACAACGAAGCCTTCTGCGTGGCCCGCAACATCCCCGGCGATAAAGGGCTGGTGATGACGATTTCGCGCCATGCGGGCGTTAACGATCGCCCCTTACTCCGCATCGACTACGGCAGTGCCTATACCGGCGCGCTGCCTGGCGGCCCGCTGCAGGATAATCTGCTGCTCGACCAGCGGCGTCTTAAACCGGACCTCAAACACTGGACGGCAGAACCGCACCATCTCGCCACCAGCAATGCTATCGCCATTGATGAATTTCTTGATCTGGTGATGGAAGCCAAAACCCTGCAACTCACCTACGATGCCAGTGCCGCGATCTCCCTGCGCGGTATGAAAGCTGCACTGCTGCTGATGGATGACAGGCAGGGGCGGGTGAACAGCATGAGCGCGTGGATTAAACGTGGCGACCGCGCCAGCTGGGAGGTTCCGCCGCCGCCAGCATTGCCACAGCTGCCTCCCGCCGTGAGGCCGCCTGCGCCCCTGACGCGCGAAGAGACCAGCGGATTAATCGATTACGGCACCTGGCGCATCAATACCGACTCCTGCTCACTCGACCCGCTGCGGCGTGAGGTCAGCGTTGCGCCTCTCACCGATCAGCATGCGCTGTTGCTGGTCAGTTGTGAAATGGGGGCATATAACGTCATCGATCTGGCGTTTGAAGTGACGCGCAGCCCGCCCTACGTGGCCCGGGGCATCACGCTGACGCTGCCCTTTACCCCGCCGCGGGCGAGTGACCGCCAGCTTGAGCTGATTAACGCCGAGTATGATGCGGCCAGCGGCCAGCTTTATACATTTGGCAAGGGGCGGGGACTCGGTGACTGCGGCAGTGCCACACGCTGGCAGTTTGATGGCACCCGCTTTGTGCTGGCGGAATATGCGGAGGAGTCGACCTGCGATGCCTGGCACAGCAGTGATGACTGGCCAACCCTGTGGGTCAGCCAGTCAGACGGTGGCGTCCAGCAGCGTTAGCGGATGACCTGCACCATCATCGGAGAGCCGGTCTGGTTGCCGACCAGCTCAGCCAGCATGTTGTTTACGCCGTCGCTCATTGGCGTAAAGCGGGTCAGCGGCGAGCGCGTCACCACGACAAACACGCCCACGTTATGCTGCGGCACCATCGCCATATAGGTAATGAAACCCCCGCCACCGCCGGTTTTCTGAATAATCCCGGGACGACCATTCTTTGGTCCCATGTAGACCCAGCCCATCCCCAGCGCATCCGCTTTCCCTGGCACATCCATGCCTTCCACGCGGGTCAGCTGATCGCGGCGATAGATCAGCGTTTGCAGCCGATCGATCTGCGGGGTGCGATGGTTAACCGACGAGTTAAGGAACTGCTGCATCCAGCGGCCCATATCATCCGGCGTGGAGTAAACGCCGCCGCTGCCAATCGCCGCCAGGGTGTTGTTGCAGGGGCTGGCCCCTTTCTCAGCCACCATCAGGCGACCACACTGCTCAGGCGAAGGCGTAAAGGTGGTGTCTTTCATACCCAGCGGACGGGTGATCAACTGCTGAAACAGGGCCGGGTAGGGCGTGCCCGCCGCGCGCGACAGCGCATCGCCCAGCAGATCGTAACCCAGGTTGGAGTAGGCGGCACTGCTGCCCGGTGCGGCTTTGAGGTTCGCCCGTGACAGCCACGTCCAGCGTTCACTGCGCGTCGGCCAGACAAACACCGGCCGCTGCGCCTTGCCGCCAGGCTGTTCACGCGGCAGTCCGCTGGTATGGGTGGAGAGGTTGATCAGACGAATGGGCTGTCCGTTATAAGCAGGCACGCGGGTGCCCGGCGGCGCATATTTACTCAGCGGATCGTCGAGGCGAATCTGTCCGCGCTCCGCCAGCTTGACCATCACTTCACTGGTCATCAGCTTACTCAGCGAGGCGATACGAATCAGCGAATCTTTTTGTGGGCGCACATTGTTGCCTGGCCGGGTTTCACCAAAGCTGGCGAAGACCCGCTGATTGCCATCAATCGCGACCAGTGCCATACCGGTTGCACCGCTGCCATAAAAGATATGCTCCGCATAGCGGTCAACAATCTGAGAGGCGAGCAGCGGATCGGGCGCGACCTGCGCCATGCTTTTTAATGGAAGCAGTGAAACCATCAGGGCCAGTAAATAGGGTGTGCGCATGTTCAACGGAAATGGCTTCGCTATAGAGATCGGAGGAGATCTGCCTTCACGCATCGGACAGACGCGGGCAGCACATCGCGTTATTCCGGCAGAAGAGCAGCAGGAACAGGCGGGCAGCCAGGGCGCAGGCAGCATTAACTATGACGGCTCTATAGTAATCAGTTTGTGCGGGGCGTGAAGAGGGGAGACGAGATTTTTTTCTGTTTCGGGCTATGTGATGAAATGGCCCTTCCCGGTGTGCCGGGAAGGGCAAAAGCATTACACCGGCTTGAGTAATGCTTCAGCGTGACTGACGATATTCTCTACCGTGAAGCCAAACTCCGGGAACAGCTTGCCGGCTGGCGCTGATTCACCAAAGGTGGTCATACCGACAATCGCGCCTTCCAGACCCACATACTTGAACCAGTAGTCGGCGATTCCGGCTTCCACCGCCACGCGCGCCTTCACGCCGACAGGCAGAACGGATTCGCGGTAGGCAGCATCCTGCGCATCAAACAGGTCGGTTGAAGGCAGTGAAACCACCCGCACCTTGTGACCGCCTGAAGTGAGCTTATCGGCTGCACCCAGGGTGATCTCAATTTCTGAACCGGTGGCAATCAGGATCACTTCGGGGGTGCCGTCGCAATCTTTCAGCACATAGCCGCCGCGTTTGATGTTCTCGATCTGCTCCGGGGTACGTTCCGGCTGCAGCAGATTCTGACGGGAGAGGATCAGCGCAGTCGGGCCATGATGGCGTTCGATAGCCGCTTTCCACGCCACAGCCGTTTCCACCTGATCGCACGGACGCCATACGCTCATGTTGGGCGTCAGACGCAGGCTGGCGATCTGCTCAACCGGCTGGTGGGTCGGGCCATCTTCACCCAGACCGATGGAGTCATGGGTGTAGACCAGAATCTGTCGCGCCTTCATCAGCGCCGCCATGCGCGCTGCGTTACGCGCATATTCGACAAACATCAGGAAGGTAGCCGTGTAGGGGACGAAACCGCCATGGTGCGCGATACCGTTACCAATCGCCGTCATCCCGAACTCACGCACGCCGTAGTGAATGTAGTTACCGGCCGGATCTTCTTTAATCGATTTGGAGCCAGACCAGATTGTCAGGTTACTGGGCGCCAGGTCTGCAGAACCGCCGAGGAACTCCGGCAGTAATTTGCCGTAGGCTTCCAGCGAGTTTTGTGAGGCTTTGCGGCTGGCAATTTTCTGCGGGTTAGCCTGCAGCTCCTGAATGAAACGGGTGGCTTCGCTTTCCCACGTGGACGGCATCTCGCCATTCATACGGCGTTCATACTCTTTCGCCAGCTCAGGATGTGCCTCTTTATAGGCCGCAAATTTTGCATCCCAGGCTTTTTCCCGTTCCGCACCGGCGGCTTTGGCGTCCCACTGCTGGTAGATTTCAGTCGGGATCTCAAACGCCGGATAGTTCCAGCCGAGTTGCTTGCGGGTCAGGGCGACTTCTTCCTCACCCAGCGCTGCGCCGTGCGACTCCTCTTTACCGGCTTTGTTCGGGGAACCGAAACCGATAATGGTGCGGCAGATAATCAGCGAAGGCTTATCGGTAACGCTCTGCGCCTCTTTGATCGCCTCGCGAATGGCGTCCGCGTCATGGCCGTCGATGTCGCCGATGACGTGCCAGTTGTAAGACTCGAAGCGCTTATGGGTGTCGTCGGTAAACCAGCCTTCGGTTTCACCATCGATCGAGATACCGTTATGGTCATAGAAGCCGATCAGTTTGCCGAGACCCAGGGTGCCCGCCAGGGAGCAGACTTCGTGAGAAATCCCTTCCATCAGACAGCCATCGCCCATGAAGACATAGGTATGGTGGTCAACAATCTCATGATCCGGACGGTTAAACTGCGCGGCCAGCGTGCGCTCTGCAATCGCCAGACCAACGGCGTTCGCCAGACCCTGACCCAGCGGGCCGGTCGTCGTTTCTACGCCCGGCGTGTAGCCGATTTCCGGGTGGCCCGGCGTTTTGGAGTGCAGCTGACGGAAGTTTTTCAGCTCTTCAATCGGCAGGTCGTAGCCACTCAGGTGCAGCAGGCTGTAGAGCAGCATTGAGCCGTGGCCGTTGGAGAGGATAAAGCGGTCGCGATCAAGCCAGGCGGGATTGGTCGGATTGTGCTGAAGGAAGTCGCGCCACAACACTTCGGCGATATCGGCCATTCCCATGGGCGCACCGGGGTGGCCGGAATTTGCCTTCTGAACCGCATCCATGCTCAGTGCACGAATCGCGTTTGCCAACTCTCTGCGTGAGGACATAAAGTTCTCCCTTGTTATGCATCAGGGCGGGAAAGTCCCGCCCGACTAAAATGAGGACTACAGACGTGCGGCCAGTACATCTTCCAGCTTCTGCTGGTCAACAGCGAACTGGCGGATACCATCAGACAGTTTCTCAACCGCCATCGGATCCTGATTATGCTCCCAGCGGAACTCCGCCTCAGAGAGCGGTGATGGCTGATGGAAGCCTTCGGTAGACGGCTCCAGCTTGCGCTCCAGCGGCGCGTCGCTGTTCTGCAGCTCTTCCAGCAGGTTAGGGGAGAGCGTCAGGCGATCGCAGCCCGCCAGCGCCACAATCTGCTCCACTTTACGGAAGCTGGCACCCATGATGATGGTGCTGTAGCGGTGCTTTTTGTAGTAGTCGTAGATGCGACGCACGGATTTCACGCCCGGATCTTCATCTGCCACGTAGGGTTCCATCGGCTTGCGTGAGTTATACCAGTCGTAGATGCGACCCACGAACGGGGAGATCAGGAACACGCCCGCTTCCGCGCAGGCACGCGCCTGCGCGAAGGAGAAGAGCAGGGTCAGGTTGCAGTGGATACCATTCTTCTCCAGCTCTTCCGCAGCGCGGATACCTTCCCAGGTTGAAGCCAGCTTAATCAGTACGCGCGAGCGGTCGATACCCTGCTCTTCGTACATCCGAATCAGTTTTTCTGCTTTGGTCACACACATGCCACGATCGAAGGAGAGGCGCGCATCCACTTCGGTCGAAACACGGCCCGGTATGCTTTTCAGGATTTCCATACCGAGATTGATTGCCACTTTGTCGCTGGCGTTGATGATCTGGGTCTCTTTGCTGCCGCCCTGTTTTTTAGCATACTCAATCGCGTCATCCATCAGGTGTTTGTACCCTTCGAGACCGGATGCTTTCAGAATGAGAGAAGGGTTGGTGGTGGCGTCTTCCGGGTGGTAATGACGAATCGATTCGATATCGCCACTGTCCGCCACCACGGTGGTGAACTGTTTTAGGGCTTCTAGCTGGTTCATCTTTAAACTCCTTGAAAAGAAAAATGAAAGCGAACAGGGATCACCTCAGGCCTCGCAGCCGGTCTGTGGCATGTGCTGCTAGCGGGAACGCGAACCCATAACATTGCAACAGACACTTTCTGATGAAAATGCGGTTTCTCTGATTGTTGCGCTGCGAGGCGGTGCGAAGGAGCCGTCATGCGGTGTAACCCGAGGGGTGCGCCATATTCCACCCTTAAGCATAGCAGTCGGGGAAAATGACGCAGGCAACACTGTAGCAATCCGTGCCCTCTCCGCATCAAAGCGGCGTTACGACACTCACTCTCATCATACGCCGGGAGCAGATAACGGTGTGGTGAATCGGAAAGTAAAAACGGGGGACGGGAAAAGCGCTGCCACAGTGAAATGTGGCGGGGCAGGCTGAATGCTAAACAGGGGGGATGTCTGAGCCTCCCCGGGAGAGGCGTTTTAAAACAGGCCGCGATGAGAGTACAGGCGGCCCGAATCCCGCGCTGCGCTATTGCCGCTCAAAAAATTGCGCCAGCGTTATTTTGGGGTGGGGGTAGTAAAATTTATTATGCGTAAGCGGGATATACATTCCTTCGGGTTCACCCGGCATAAAATAGTTGCCCTGCCAGCGGTTCGGTTCACAAACCGGCCCGTCGTTATAGACGGTACCCAGCGGCGCATAAGTGACATCCCGACCGAAAATAGAATAGACGGCGGCATCGACAAAATTGAAAGATTCCGGAACGCCACGCAGATGGGTATCCTGAATCAGTAAGCTGTGCAGTTTATCTTTGATATAAAAGAGGCTGCCGAGGTCACGGATCACCTGTTCGAAATCGTGCGCGCCATCATGATGAATGATGACGTTTCCGCCTTCTTCTTTCATCAGCACATCCCTGACATACTCCGGAAGGGTGCCATGGTACATCCTGACCCGGCTTTCGACGGTCTCCGGATAGGCTCTTCTTGCGCGCTCTCTGGCGAACTGTAAATGGTCCGGGCTGATGTCGATCAAATCGAGTTCAATACCCAGATAGTGTGCACAGCCAGCCAGAACAGAGGTGCTGCCTCCCATAAAGACGCCCACTTCAACGATTCTGCTGACTTCACCCAGTGCCGACTTAATGGTATTAAAAATATCAAAGTAATATTTCCCGGAGCATTGATCTTCGTAGTGACCTTCAGTCGCCGTTCTCTTTGCGATGATGTCGTCGAAGATAATATTTCTGCCCAGCCAGGGAGAAAGGTCGGGTTTGAAACCACTGTATATTTCGATGTTAAGCCGTTCCGCTATCTCCGCAAAATTCAGTGTTTCAAGGTTTTTATCGGGGTCTGTGAATGAAGCCATCATTGGTGTCCTTATCCTGAATATGGCCTAGTGTATCAATGAAATTCAGGGCACTAATGAATGAGAAACAAACGGAACTGAACCCTTTTTATCGGTTATCAGGTCGGGTGGGAGCGGCAGGAAGATGAACGGTTTCAGGCGGTTGAGACAGCGTAATGAACCGCAATGCAGGCAGGCAGCCACGTTGCGGTCCGGGGGATTATGACGGCAGATTGAGCCAGTTCTTCACCGGCAGGAAGTCGCGATAGAGGGCCGCTTCAGGCGAGTCTGGTTCAGGCTGATAATCATATTCCCAGCGCACCAGCGGCGGCATCGACATCAGGATCGATTCCGTGCGGCCGCCGGTCTGCAGGCCAAACAGGGTGCCACGGTCCCACACCAGATTGAACTCCACATAACGCCCGCGGCGGTAGAGCTGGAACTGGCGCTCGCGATCGCCCCACGGATGATCTTTGCGGCGTGCCACAATCGGCCGGTAGGCATCAATAAAGCCGCGTCCCACCGCCTGCATAAAGCTGAAGCTCTGCTCAAAATCGGGCGTGTTGAGATCGTCAAAAAACAGGCCGCCAATGCCGCGCTGCTCATCGCGGTGTTTCAGATAGAAATAGTCGTCGCACCACTTTTTATATCGCGGATAAACGTCGTCGCCAAAAGGCTGACAGAGGTCGGCGGCAGTCTGATGCCAGTGCAGTGCATCTTCTTCGAAGCCGTAGAACGGCGTGAGATCAAACCCGCCGCCAAACCACCACACCGGATCGGCACCGGGTTTCTCCGCGATAAAAAAGCGCACGTTGGCGTGGCTGGTGGGCACATAGGGATTGTTCGGGTGGATCACCAGCGACACGCCCATCGCTTCAAAGCTGCGGCCCGCCAGTTCCGGACGGTGCGCCGTAGCCGAGGCCGGCATCTTATCGCCATGCACGTGCGAAAAGTTTACGCCCGCCTGTTCAAACACTGCACCGTTTCGCAGTACGCGGCTTTGACCGCCGCCGCCGCCAGGACGCTGCCAGCTATCTTCTGCGAACGCTGCGCCGCCATCTTCAGCCGCCAGCTGTTTACAAATCTCATCCTGCAGAGCGAGCAGGAATGCTTTTACGCGGGAAATATCAGCCATCTTTTCGCTTATCGTCGGTTTTAATTTAGGGCGATTATACGCAAAATCGGCCTGCTTGCATGAGTGCGGCTATCCAGGCAGGCATAAAGGCAAAGATTCCAGACCCCATGTTAAGGCTATGACGGGCGACGCAAGTGTGATCATCGAACCTTGCCCTTACAGTCCAGATTTTTTTAAGATGTAACATAGTAAAAAAATATGGACCGTTGAACCTAAAAGGAGAAAGGGAATGAACGCAACCATGCTGGCTCACTCGGTAATGTCTGGCGTTATATCGGTGCCAACGGATTTTTACCTGGGGCTGGAGCGCACTTTTCAGGATCTGAACCTCTCGGATGGAGGACGTCGCATTCAGCACCGGAATATGCAGGATGATATTCGCGTAGGGCGAGCGGTAAGTCATGTTTTCCGAAACAGAAATGAAATAATCAGAATTGCAAAAATCATCATTGATGACTCGCTTAAAAATCTGCCAGAACCCGCCTTAAAGAAAATTTATGACAAACTGATTGGCGGAGCCGCTTCGACGACCAGTCGTACAACGACACAACTTGCACTTTCTTCATGGCTGGGATCAAAAGTGGTCGGCGGCGTAATGTTATCTTTTATTTCCCGTATTGCCTTGCGAGGAGTGACCGGAGCCTTGACCGGCGGAATTGTGGCTCAGGGCGTAATTTCAAGAGCCTGTGAAGCTTCCCGTCGTTTACAGTTGCAAAACCCCCAGCTGTGGCAAAAGCTGCGGTTAAATGATTACGATATGCTCTATTTCATGTTTGAAGAACCCTTGCAGAATTTTATAAAAATGGGTGAAGCGCTGCGCAAAAATCCATCGGCCGCGGAGGAGTTTATTAATGCTATCGAAAACTATTAGGCTGATCCGGAAGCTGATAGCCGAGGTGTCAGGCGGACTTGTCCTTATGGCGATAGTGATTGGCATATTTCTGACCGCTACGCTGAATGAAGGGGCGATGCGTATTGTCGGGCCGCTGCTGGTGCTTGTTGCTGGTCTGGTGATTTATGGGCTGACTTATCTTATCGCGGATAAGTCTGACCGCCGATAACCCTCTGCCACGATTAACTTCCGGCAGAGAGGCAGCCAGAAGGCCGTCAATACGGCCTTACTTAAAACTTAATTCACAATGACCATTCCGCCGTTCGCTTCGCCTGAACGTTACGTCGGATGGAGCATTTCTCAGGTCCACATGCGTTTATTTAAGCTTCTGCACTGAGTCATTATTACTTTCCGCATCAGGCATTACGGCGATCAAACTCATCAAAATAGTTGACGATACCGCTGGCAATGGCGGCGGCAATTTTCTGACGAAATGCCGTGGTGCCCAGTAGCTGCTCTTCGTGCGGATTGGTAATAAAGGAAGTTTCAACCAGCACCGAAGGAATGGAGGGCGACTTCAGGACCGCGAAAGCAGCCTGTTCCGTGTGCTGGCTATGCAGATGATGAACCGGGCGAATCTGATCCAGCACATGTTTGCCCAGCGTCAGGCTGTTTTTGATGGTGTCGGTCTGAACCAGATCGAAAAGGATCTGCTGCAGATAGTGATCCTGCTGCTGCGCCTTCACGCCGCCCAGTTTGTCCGCATCGTTCTCACGCTGAGAGAGATAACGCGCCATTGAACTACTGGCACCGCGATTAGAGAGCGCAAATACCGAGGCGCCACTGGCATCGGGGCTGGTAAAGCCGTCGGCATGGATCGACATGAACAGATGCGCGCCATGCTGATGAGCAATCTCCACCCGCTGGTAGAGCGGAATAAAATGGTCGCTGTCGCGGGTCAGACGCACTTCGATGCGCGGATGGCTCTGCAGCTGCCGTTTCACGTTACCGGCAATCTCCAGCACGATGTGCTTCTCTTCTGAACCCTCCTCGCCGACCGCGCCGGAGTCGATGCCCCCGTGGCCGGGATCAATCATCACAATGCGCTTTCCGTTACTGGCTGGCGGAGCAGGGCGTGCATGGCGGCCTGTTCCTGTAAGCGCTGAAGGCTCTCTGGCCTGAACCGCGCGCGGCGATAAAACGGCCAGAGCCAGACCGGAAAGGAGTAACTGACGGCGATGAATCAAACGTTTAAGCAGGTGCATGTGCGGGTCCGGTAACAGAAATCCTGCCGGTGTTATAGCCTAAGGCTCTGTTGTGTGCGATCACATAACCATTTCAGGGCATTACTTTGTATTGCAGGCCGCGAACAGAAAATTTGCGCTTTTTTATTTGCCGCCGTTCAGCCGAGGGTTGCGTGCGGCAGAGAATGCGTGATAATCAGCAAATTGTGCTTAATTGCAGGTGAAGAAGATGGAAATCCGCGCCTTCCGCCAGGAAGATTTTGAAGAAGTGATCACCTTATGGGAACGTTGCGATTTGTTACGGCCCTGGAACGATCCGGAGCTGGATATCGAACGCAAAATGCATCACGACCCCGATCTCTTTCTGGTTGCTGAAGTCGGCGGCGTGGTCGTCGGCACCCTGATGGGGGGCTACGATGGTCATCGCGGTGCGGCCTATTATCTGGCGGTGCATCCTGACTATCAGGGACGCGGCTTTGCGAATGCGCTGATGAATCGTCTGGAGAAGAAGCTCATCGCTCGCGGCTGTCCGAAGCTGCATCTGATGATCCGTGAAGAGAACGATCAGGTGGTGGCCTTTTACGAGAAGCTCGATTATGAGCCGGTCGATGTGCTGCTGTTTGGCAAACGTCTGATCGAAGATCGTGAATACTAAACCGTCCCCTGACTATCAGCCGGACCACTATGACGCCAGAGGGCAGCTGCGGCTGCCGTTTCTTTTTTGGCTGATCCTGTTACTGCAGGCGCGCACCTGGCTACTGCTGGTGATGGCCGGGGCGTCACGGCAGCAGGGTAACGATCTGCTGGCGCTCTTCTATCCGGATCGCCAGGCGTTCTGGATCGGTCTTGCCCTGGGATTACCGGCGTTGTCAGGTCTGCTGCTGACCGGTTACCGGCTGCGGCTGCCGCGACTCTGGCAGCACTGGCGCAGCGTGCTGTCGCTGTCGTTTTTAGTGAATCTCATCTGGCAGGGGCTGCAGTTTGTGCAGGGTGATCTGCTCAGTTCGCCGCTGCCCCTGTTGCTGACGCTATTTGACCTGCTGGCTCTCATCTGGCTGCAGACTGACCGTCGCTGCCGCGACTGCTTTCTGCCTGAACATCATCTTAAATAAACTTTTTGGCGCTTTGCGACTCCAATCAGTTCCGCCTTCCGGCATCGTATTTA
This sequence comes from Pantoea sp. GM_Pan_3, assembly GCF_026541045.1. Classification (NCBI taxonomy): domain Bacteria; kingdom Pseudomonadati; phylum Pseudomonadota; class Gammaproteobacteria; order Enterobacterales; family Erwiniaceae; genus Pantoea; species Pantoea sp. GM_Pan_3. The sequence goes on from NZ_JALNVA010000008.1 coordinate 170,516, forward strand.
CAGGAGTTCTCATGAAAGCTGTTCGTTCCACGCTACTGATCGCCGCCGTTGCACTGAGCGGCTGTGCCAGTTCGGGTTCCGGCACTGACAGCAGCCAGCAGGCCAGCTGGTGGAATCCGCTGACGTATCACTGGTCCTCGGCGCTGCCGTGGAACTGGTTCGGTTCATCGCTCACTGCGACGGAGCAGGGCGTAGGCGGACTGACCGCCTCGACGGCCATGAAAGAGGAGGCGATCAAAGCCGGCCTGAACGGGGATTACACCCTGCGTCAGGGCATGCGTGGCGAAAACGGTCAGGTGGTTGCGTTCTGGCAGGCGCTGGATGACGACAAGGTGAAGCTGGTGATTTACGGGCAGTCGCAGGTTGAACGCATTGAGGTGATGGACAGCAAGATTGCCAGCAGCGACGGCAGTAAAGTCGGCGATGCCTTCAGCAATAAGTTCACCAAAGCCTTCAGCAACTGCACCCTGGCCAGCGGAACGGATGCGCGAGACGTAGCATGCCGGGCCCCTGGCAGTCAGCATCTCACCTATCTCTACCATGGCGACTGGCATGGACCGGAAGGACTGATGCCTTCTGACGACACGCTGAAAACCTGGAAACTCAGCAAAATCGTCTGGCAGCGTTAACGTCATGCGCTGACGCGCCTTGTCACCCCCGCAGGCTGGTACTCGTCGGGGGTTATCCTCTCTGCGGCTTTTGCTGATTTCTGCATAAACTCTGCCGCTGTCTTATGCTTTTTTCGACTTTGAAATCATCAAACGATATATAAAACCGTTACTGGTTTTCCCTGAGTTATAAATAAACTGATGTTTCAGCGGGTGAGATCCGCATCAAATTTTTTCAGGGTGCCAAATGACATTACAAGCGATGAAAAAAGTCGTGAGCGGTATCGCGTTGTCGCTGAGCCTTGCTGGCGCAGCCAATGCCACTGAACTTCTTAACAGCTCTTACGATGTGTCCCGGGAGCTGTTTGTTGCCCTGAATGCCCCTTTTGTTAAACAGTGGGATGCCAGCCATCCTGCCGACCCGCTGACCATCAAAATGTCTCATGCCGGTTCATCTAAACAGGCGCTGGCTATCCTGCAGGGACTGCGCGCCGATGTTGTCACTTACAACCAGGTGACGGATGTGCAGGTCCTGCATGATAAAGGCAACCTGATTGCCGCAGACTGGAAAAGCCGTCTGCCGAATAACAGTTCACCGTTCTATTCCACCATGGCGTTTCTGGTGCGCAAAGGAAACCCAAAGCAAATTCATGACTGGTCAGATTTGACCCGTAACGATGTGAAGCTGATTTTCCCTAACCCGAAAACGTCCGGCAATGGTCGCTATACCTATCTGGCCGCCTGGGGGGCTGCTGATAAAGCGGACGGTAACGATCAGGCTAAAACCCGTGCCTTTATGACGCAGTTTCTGAAAAACGTTGAAGTTTTCGATACCGGGGGCCGTGGTGCGACCACGACCTTCGCTGAGCGTGGTCTGGGCGACGTGCTGATTAGCTTTGAGTCGGAAGTAAACAATATCCGCAACCAGTACGGCAAAGATGAGTATGAGGTGATCGTGCCGAAAACCAACATTCTGGCGGAGTTCCCGGTGGCGTGGGTAGATAAAAACGTTGCCGGTAACCACACCGCGGATGCGGCCAGCGCCTATCTCCACTACCTCTACACACCGGAAGCGCAGACGATTATTACGCACTACTACTATCGCGTGAACAATCCGCAGCTGATGGCAGAGCAGAAAGATCGCTTCCCGCAGACCAGCCTGTTCCGGGTTGAAGAGGCCTTTGGCGGCTGGGACAACGTGATGAAAACGCATTTCGCCAGCGGCGGTGAGCTGGATAAATTGTTAGCGGCGGGGCGTGGATAATGTTTGCAGCAAGTCATAAACGCGTGTTGCCCGGCTTTGGACTGAGCCTGGGCACCAGCCTGCTTTTTACCTGTCTGATTCTGCTGCTGCCCATCAGCGCCGTGATCATGCAGCTGTCACAGATGACCCTTCAGCAGTACTGGGATGTGGTGACCAACCCGCAGCTGGTTGCGGCCTACAAGGTTACGCTGCTCTCCGCCGGTGTCGCCTCGCTGTTTAATGCGGTGTTCGGCATGCTGATGGCGTGGATCCTGACCCGCTACCGCTTCCCGGGCCGCACGCTGCTGGATGGCCTGATGGATCTGCCGTTTGCGCTGCCGACCGCCGTCGCGGGCCTGACACTGGCCGGACTCTTTTCGGTCAACGGCTGGTATGGACAGTGGTTTGCCCATTTCGATATCAAAATCTCCTACACCTGGATCGGCATCGCCATCGCCATGGCCTTCACCAGCATCCCGTTTGTGGTGCGCACGGTACAGCCGGTGCTGGAGGAGTTAGGCCCGGAGTATGAAGAAGCCGCTGAAACGCTGGGTGCCACACCGTGGCAGAGCTTCCGTCGGGTTGTGTTACCGGAAGTCGCCCCGGCGCTGCTGGCGGGCACGGCGCTCTCCTTTACCCGCAGCCTGGGTGAGTTTGGTGCGGTGATCTTTATTGCCGGTAATATCGCCTGGAAAACGGAAGTGACCTCGCTGATGATTTTTGTCCGGTTGCAGGAGTTTGACTATCCGGCCGCCAGCGCCATCGCCTCGGTGATCCTGGCCGCCTCGCTTATCCTGTTATTTGCGATTAACACCTTACAGAGCCGCTTTGGCCGTCGACTGGGAGGTCACTAATGGCTGAGGTTTCACAACTGAATCATGCGGATCGCCAGCCGGTGAACTGGGGCAAATGGCTGCTGATTGGTATCGGCGCGCTGCTCTCGATTCTGCTGCTGCTGGTGCCGATGGTCTCCATCTTCTGGGAGGCGCTGAATCAGGGGCTGCTGGTCTCCCTGAGCAACCTGGCTGACCCCGATATGCTGCACGCCATCTGGCTGACGGTGATGGTGGCGCTGATCACCGTTCCGGTTAACCTGGTGTTCGGCACGCTGCTCGCCTGGCTGGTGACCCGCTTTACCTTTCCGGGGCGTCAGCTGCTGCTGACCCTGTTTGATATTCCGTTTGCCGTGTCGCCGGTGGTGGCCGGTCTGATGTATCTGCTGTTCTGGGGCGTCAACGGTCCGGCGGGCGGCTGGCTGGATGCGCATAACATCCAGATTATGTTCGCCTGGCCGGGCATGGTGCTGGCGACCGTGTTTGTGACCTGTCCGTTTGTGGTGCGCGAACTGGTGCCGGTGATGCTGAGCCAGGGCAGTCACGAAGATGAAGCGGCGGTGCTGCTGGGCGCTTCAGGCTGGCAGATGTTCCGTCGTGTGACATTGCCGAACATTCGCTGGGCGCTGCTGTATGGCATCGTGCTGACCAACGCCCGTGCGATTGGTGAATTTGGTGCGGTCTCGGTGGTATCGGGATCGATTCGCGGTGAGACCTATACGCTGCCGCTTCAGGTTGAATTATTGCATCAGGATTACAATACGGTCGGCGCCTTCACCGCTGCCGCGCTGCTGACCCTGATGGCCATTGTAACGTTGTTTCTGAAAAGTATTGTGCAGTGGCGTCTGGAGCAACAGCACAAGCACCTGCAACAGGAGGGAAATCATGAGCATTGAGATTAACAAGATCAACAAATCCTTTGGTCGCACCTCGGTGCTGAACGATATCTCCCTGGATATTGCCTCGGGTGAAATGGTGGCGCTGCTTGGCCCATCCGGCTCCGGTAAAACCACGCTGCTGCGCATTATTGCCGGGCTGGAGCATCAGAACAGCGGCCAGATCCGTTTTCATGGCAACGATGTGAGTCGTCTGCATGCGCGCGATCGTCAGGTTGGATTTGTTTTCCAGCACTATGCGCTGTTCCGCCATATGACGGTGTTCGACAACATCGCCTTTGGCCTGACGGTGCTGCCGCGTCGGGAACGTCCTTCTGCGGCCGAGATCAAACAGCGTGTTACCCGTCTGCTGGAGATGGTGCAGCTGGCCCATCTGGCGAACCGCTTCCCGGCTCAGCTGTCGGGCGGGCAGAAACAGCGTGTGGCGCTGGCGCGTGCGTTAGCGGTAGAACCGCAAATCCTGCTGCTGGATGAACCTTTTGGCGCGCTCGATGCGCAGGTGCGTAAAGAGCTGCGTCGCTGGCTGCGTCAGCTGCATGAAGAGCTGAAATTTACCAGCGTGTTTGTGACCCACGACCAGGAAGAGGCGATGGAAGTGGCAGACCGCGTGGTGGTGATGAGCCAGGGTAATATCGAGCAGGTCGGCACGCCAGATGACGTGTGGCGCGATCCGGCAACCCGCTTTGTGCTGGAGTTCCTGGGTGAAGTGAATCGCTTTGATGGTGAGATCCACGGGTCGCAGTTCCATGTCGGCGCGCATCACTGGCCGCTGGGGTATACCTCTGCACATCAGGGCCCGGTTGAGCTGTTCCTGCGTCCGTGGGAAATCGACGTGTCCCGCCACAGCAGCCTGGAAACCCCGCTACCGGTGCAGGTGCTGGAAGTGAGTCCGCGTGGACACTTCTGGCAGCTGGTGGTGCAGCCCGCTGGCTGGCAAAGCGAGCCGTTTTCGCTGGTATTTGAAGGTGAACAGACCGCCCCGATTCGTGGCGAACGCCTGTTTGTTGGCCTGCAGCAGGCGCGTCTCTATAAGGGGGATACCCCGCTGCGCGCTGTTGCCTTTGCCCAGAGCGCCTGATATTTTCTGATCAACACCGGGCGGGAGTGTGACTCCCGCCTTTTTTTTGCCTTCTGTTTGCATTAAGCCAGGAACCGTACCGTGACGACTCTCGAAAATACCATCGGCAATACCCCGCTGGTCAGGTTACAGCGCCTGACGCCCGCTAACGGCAGTGAGGTCTGGCTTAAGCTGGAAGGCAACAATCCGGCGGGTTCGGTCAAGGATCGTGCGGCCTGGTCGATGATCAATCAGGCGGAGCTGCGCGGAGATATCACGCCCGGCGATCAGCTGATCGAAGCCACCAGTGGCAACACCGGCATTGCGCTGGCGATGATCGCCGCGATGAAAGGCTACCGTATGCGCCTGCTGATGCCGGACAACATGAGTCAGGAGCGGCAGGATGCGATGCGTGCCTATGGCGCAGAGCTGATACTGGTGCCGCGCGAGCAGGGAATGGAAGGAGCGCGCGATCTGGCGCAGGCGATGGCGGCACGCGGCGAGGGCCGGGTGCTGGATCAGTTCAACAATCCCGATAATCCGCTGGGCCACTATCAGACCACCGGCCCGGAGCTGTGGCAGCAGTCGAATCAGCGTATGACCCATTTTGTCTCCAGTATGGGCACCACCGGCACGATCACCGGCGTGGGACGCTACCTGAAAGAGCACAACACCGGCGTGCAGGTCATTGGCTTACAGCCCAGCGAGGGCAGCAGCATTCCGGGCATCCGTCGCTGGCCGCTGGCCTATCTGCCGGGGATCTACCGTCCCAATCTGGTGGATGACGTCATCGATATGACGCAGAAGGAAGCGGAGGAGACCATGCGGGCGCTGGCACGCCGTGAGGGCATCTTCTGTGGCGTCAGTTCAGGCGGCGCGGTGGCGGGTGCACTGCGCATCGCCGAGGCAAATCCGGGAAGCGTGGTGGTGGCGATCGCCTGCGATCGCGGCGATCGTTATCTCTCGACCGGTCTCTATCACCCGTAACCGCTGCGGATGCGAAACCTGGCCTGTGAAGCGTCTGCTGCCCACAGGCCTTTTTTTTGCCCGGTTTACTGTGCCAGCGAGTGTGAATCTGTAAGGATCACGTAAATCAGGCTGCGCCGATCGGCCGCACAGGTGAAAATAGCGCCCGTTCTCCGGAGAAATGACCATGAAAATTCTGCTTGTAGATGATGATGTAGAGCTGGGCACGATGTTAAGCCAGTACCTGATTGCGGAAGGCTTCGATGCTCAGCTGGTGCTGACCGGCAGCGCCGGGATTCAGGGCGCGCTCTCCGGCCAGTTCACCGCGATGATCCTGGACATCATGCTGCCCGACATGAGTGGCATTGACGTTCTGCGCCAGGTGCGTCAGAACAGCCGCATACCAGTGATTATGCTGACCGCCAAAGGCGATAACATTGACCGCGTAATCGGTCTGGAGATGGGGGCCGATGACTATATGCCCAAGCCCTGCTATCCGCGCGAGCTGGTGGCACGTCTGCGGGCGGTGCTGCGGCGTTTCGAAGAGCAGGCTCCGCAGCCGGATAGCCAGGAGCCGCTGCGCTGGGGGGCGCTGACCCTCAATCCCGCCACCCGTATCAGTGAATGGCAGGAGAAAGCCTTCGATCTCACCGCCTCAGAATTTAATCTGCTGGAACTGCTGATGCGCGCCCCGGACAGGGTGGTCTCAAAAGATGAGCTGTCGGAGAAGGGACTTGGTCGCCCGCGCGAGGCGTATGATCGCAGCGTCGATGTGCATATCAGCAACATCCGTCAGAAGCTCAGTGCCTTAACCGCTGATAGCATTACGATCGAAACCGTTCGTAGTATCGGTTATCGCATCCGATGAGGCACTACCGTGGACGCCTGTTCTGGAAGATCTTTATCGGCTTCTGGATCGTCTTTGTCATCATCAGTCAGCTTATCTGGCTCGGCTTTTCGCTCTCCGGTAGACGACACGAGCCGCCTGAGCTGGTGGCGGTCCGCCGCGTGGCCGATCTGCAACTCACCTCGGCGGCGACGGTGCTGGCGCAGAACGGGCCTGAGGCGCTGAACGCGATGCTGTCGGGCTGGGACGAACGTGACCGGCAGTTTTTCCACATCCTGCCACAGGCGCAACCGTCGCCTGCACAGGCTAACCCGGATGGGGAGGCGCATCGGCCCGCCGAAAGTAAACGCTGGGTGCGCGGCGCCGATGGAAAAGGGTATCAGCTGCGCTATGACATCGATGGCATGCGAAAAGAGAGCATGATGAACAGCATGCCGCGCAAATTCCTCAATATCCCTGAACCGATGTTTGTTTTCGCCGGTTCGGTAGGATTACTCTTCAGCCTGCTGCTCGCCTGGAATCTGACGCGACCCATGCGTCAGCTGCGCGAAGGGTTCTCCCGGGTCGCAGAGGGCGATTTAAGCGTGCGGCTTTTTCCGGTGATGCGTAAACGGCATGATGAGATTTCTGATGTCGCCCGGGCCTTCGATACCATGGCTGAGCGGCTGGAGACCCTGGTCCACGCGCGCGAAGAGCTGCTGCACGATATCTCACACGAGCTGCGTTCACCGCTGGCGCGCCTGCAGCTGGCGACCGGGCTGGCCAGACAGACGCCAGAAAACGTGCACAGTTCGCTCGATCGTATCGACGAAGAGGCGCGCCGGCTGGATAAGATGATCGGTGAACTGCTGACGCTGTCGCGGGCTGAGCATGAAAGTATTCCGGATGAGCAGTACTTTGACCTCACCGGCCTGCTGGAGGCGGTGATCACCGATGTCCGCTATGAAGCGCAGCTCCCCGGCGTGCAGGTGGCGTTTCAGGTGGACGATCGGGCCGATTACACCGTGCGTGGCAATGCCGAACTGATACGGCGCGCCACCGAGAATGTGTTACGCAACGCGCTGCGCTTTTCCCTGCCAGGCCAGCGGATCGAGGTTGAACTGCGCACCGCGCAGCAGTGGCTGGAAATTCAGGTGCGCGATCAGGGGCCGGGTGTCGATGAAGAGAAACTCTCCAGCATCTTTGACCCGTTTGTGCGGGTCAACTCACCGCTGATGGGAAAGGGCTATGGCCTCGGGCTGGCGATCGTCCGCAAAGTGGTGCTGGCGCATCAGGGTGAAGTCGAGGCACGGAACCGGCCGGAAGGAGGGCTGGAACTGACGCTGCGGCTGCCGCACTGGCCCTCCTGAAAAGCGCAGAGAGCAGAAACGAAAACGGCACCCGAAGGTGCCGTCAGAGCAGGAACAAAGCCTTATTTTCTGATGCGAATCACCGGCGTTTCGCCGACGGTGACCTGGCCAGAGAGCTTAATCAGTTCCTTGATTTCATCCATGTTGGAGATAACAACCGGAGTCAGGGTTGATTTCGCTTTCTCTTCCAGCAATGGCAGATCGAACTCGATAACGACGTCGCCTTTTTTGACCTTCTGGCCTTCTTCAGCGATGCGTTTGAAGCCTTCACCTTTCAGTTCAACCGTATCGATACCGAAATGCACGAACAGCTCAATGCCGTTGTCCGATTCGATTGAAAAAGCATGGTTGGTTTCAAAAATCTTACCGATAGTGCCATCCACCGGCGCAACCATTTTGTTGCCAGTCGGTTTGATCGCGATACCGTCGCCCACGATTTTTTCTGCAAACACCACATCTGGTACGTCTTCAATATTCACAATTTCGCCTGACAGAGGCGCTACGATATCGATTGTCCCAGCGCTATCCGTTTTTTCGCCAAAAAGTTTAGAAAACAAACCCATGATCTTCTCCTAAGCAGTAATTTGGGGCCAGCATCATGCAGATTAGCAGAGCGTTTTTTCTTTAATGAACTTGTTCACCAGGTTCATTAAATCTTCCGCTGTCGGTTGAGCCAGTGCCTGCTCTGCCAATGCCTTCGCATCTTCAAAATTAGTATTACGAATGATTTTCTTGATGCCAGGGATAGAAATGGCACTCATGCTGAACTCGTCCAGCCCCATTCCCAGTAACAGTAGTGTAGCACGTTCATCACCTGCCAGCTCACCACACATGCCGGTCCATTTACCTTCAGCGTGAGATGCATCAATGACTTGCTTAATTAAGTTAAGCACAGACGGCGTCATTGGATTGTACAGGTGCGAAATCAAATCGTTACCACGATCGACCGCCAGAGTATACTGCGTCAGGTCGTTTGTCCCAATACTGAAGAAGTCGACTTCTTTCGCCAGATGACGTGCAATCACCGCTGACGCCGGGGTTTCCACCATAATACCGACTTCGATGGACTCGTCGAACGCTTTGCCTTCTTCACGCAGCTGCGCTTTCAGCAGTTCCAGTTCCGCTTTCAGCGAACGCACTTCTTCAACGGAAATGATCATCGGGAACATAATGCGCAGTTTGCCGAAGGAGGAGGCGCGCAGGATAGCACGCAGCTGCGCATGCAGAATCTCTTTGCGGTCCATGGCGATACGGATAGCGCGCCAGCCGAGGAAAGGGTTTTCCTCTTTCGGCAGGTTCATGTAAGGCAGATCTTTGTCACCGCCGATATCCATGGTACGGACGATAACGGCCTGTGAACCCATGGCTTCAGCGACGGCTTTATACGCCTGGAACTGCTCTTCTTCGGTCGGCAGCGCATCACGGTCCATGAACAGGAACTCGGTGCGGTAAAGTCCCACGCCTTCTGCGCCGTTGCGCTCTGCGCCGGCGACGTCGCGCACGGTGCCGATGTTGGCGCAGACTTCAACCTGATGACCATCCAGCGTGACCGCAGGCAGGTCTTTCAGCTTGGCTAATTCGTGTTTTTCCGACAGATACTGGTTCTGTACGGCTTTCAGCTCTTCCTGAACGGCGTCAGAAGGATTGACGTGAATCGCGTTGTTCACACCATCCAGAATCAGGAAGTCGCCGTTTTTAACCGTGACGGTGACATTGCCGGTGCCGACAATGGCTGGGATCTCCAGCGAGCGCGCCATGATTGAGGTATGTGAGGTACGGCCACCCAGATCGGTAATAAAGCCCAGCACTTTTTTCAGGTTCAGCTGTGCGGTTTCTGACGGCGTTAAATCTTTTGCTACCAGAATGGATTCATCCGGAATGGCGCTCAGGTCAACGATATGCAGACCGAGGATGTTTTGCAGCAGACGCTTACCGATGTCGCGCACGTCAGCCGCACGCTCTTTCAGATACTCATCGTCTAACTCTTCCAGCGCTTTCGCCTGACCATCGATAACCGAGTCGACAGCAGCATCGGCAGAGGCGTGATCTTTTTTGATCAGGTCGATGATTTCCTGCTCCAGCTCTTCATCTTCCAGCAACATAATGTGGCCTTCGAAGATCGCAGCTTTCTCTTCACCGAGGGTTTCACCCGCTTTGACGCGAATCGCTTCCAGTTGCTGTGCCGCTTTACCGCGACCATCGAGGAAGCGCTGAACTTCCTGCTCAACCTGGTCATCAGAAATTTTTTTACGGTTGATGACGATCTCGTCTTCTTTCAGCAGCAGTGCTTTGCCGAAAGCGATACCTGGTGATGCTAAAATGCCTGAAATCATAACGCTACCTTTTAATCACGATGGCTGATGGGACTCTTTGCGGTGCCATTGTCGCGGGACACGTACTCTACGAAAGCAATAACGCGGACAGATTGTCCGCGATCAAGATGTTTGCACTCAATGGCGCAGAGGAGTCGATTGGCTGGAGAGCTGAGCGGAGATTACTCCAGTTCAGCCATCAGTTTGACCAGATGCTCAACTGCTTTCTGTTCGTCTTCGCCTTCTGCTGACAGGGTCACAACGGTTCCCTGCGTTAAACCCAGTGTCTGCAGCTTGAACAGGCTCTTGGCGCTGGCAGATTTACCGTTAGAGGTCACAGTGATTTCTGACTGGAAAGCTTTGGCTTCTTTAACGAATTGCGCTGCTGGGCGAGTATGCAGACCGTTTGGTGCAGTAATGGTAACTTCTTGCTGGAACATTCTATTTCCCCAACGTTATCAGAATGAGTGTTATGGATCTAAAGTCTAGCCTGGAGCCTTCACTTTAGCCTGTGTCGGTGCGCGGGTATAGCTTCATGCTGACCCAGGACGCGCATGCGTCAAATCGACATTCCGTTGCGTCGTAAAACCGATTCTACACGTCACCGGTTAATTATGCCGTGATTCGCCGTTTCACTGAATCCGTAAATCGATTCAGCTTGATCCACTTCAAACGCGGATTAATTTCAGGCATCGAAATAATTGGCAGTCTAAATACCAGAGCGGCGTCACTGAAATCAATCTGCCGGGTGGTGAAAGTGAGATCTGCGCCACAAAAAAGCACCCGGGCGGGTGCTTTTTGCGGCATTTTCAGACTTTCTGCCCCGACTACTGCAGCTCTTTTTCTGTAAAGAGATCGGCGAACAAAGCGGTACTCAGATAGCGTTCACCTGAGGAGGGGAGAATCACCACGATATTCTTGTTGGCGAAGGTTTCCTCTTCCTGCAACTTCAGTGCGGCGGCGACCGCAGCACCGGAGGAGATACCGGCCAGAATGCCTTCCTGCTCCATCAGCAGACGCGCGGTGCTGATCGCTTCCTCATTCGTGATAGCCACAACCCGATCAACCAGATTCAGCTCAAGGTTGCCCGGAATAAAGCCTGCGCCGATCCCCTGAATTTTGTGAGGGCCAGGTTTGATCTCCGCTCCTGCCAGGGCCTGAGCAATGACCGGCGAATCGGTTGGCTCCACCGCGACGGTGATCAGATCTTTTTTACCTTTGGTGTTCTTGATGTAGCGGCTCACGCCGGTCAGCGTACCGCCGGTGCCGACACCAGCAATAAAGACATCCACTTCGCCGTCGGTATCTTCCCAGATTTCCGGGCCGGTGGTCTTTTCATGGATCTCCGGGTTAGCCGGGTTGCTGAACTGCTGCAGCAGGACATATTTATCCGGGTCGCTTGCAACAATCTCTTCAGCTTTGCCGATAGCCCCTTTCATGCCTTTGGCACCTTCAGTCAGGACCAGATTCGCGCCCAGCGCTTTCAGCAGCTTACGACGCTCAACGGACATCGTCTCAGGCATGGTCAGGGTCAGTTTATAACCGCGCGCGGCGGCCACATAGGCGAGGGCAATCCCGGTATTGCCGCTGGTCGGTTCAACCAGTTCAATACCCGGTTTCAGAATACCGCGTTTCTCTGCGTCCCAAATCATATTGGCACCGATACGGCATTTTACGCTGAAGCTCGGGTTACGGGATTCAACTTTCGCAAGGATGCGGCCGTTACCGATGCGGTTCAGTCGAACCAATGGCGTATGACCAATTGTCAAAGAGTTGTCTTCGTAGATCTTACTCATAGCCTGTCCTTAACTGTATGAATTATTGGGAACCCTATGAGCATACCTGTTCTGCCTGGGGGCGGAAGGAAAGAAATCGCATATCTATATGTCACCCGGCAATAAGCCTTGTTAAAAAGAGCATAAGGCGCGCTGATATATTCAGCGCACTTCCTGCCGCGCCAGTTGCTGCCGGTAGCGATCGACCCACATCGCTGTGGCCCCGCAGACGGCCACCGGCATGATGACCAGGTTCAGCACCGGGATCATGGTAAACAGACTGGTAAGTGCACCAAACTGCATATTGGCGGTTTTATGCCGACGCAGGGCGTTACGCATCTGCTGAAAAGGCACTTTGTGATTATCGAAGGGGTAGTCGCAATACTGGATCGCGAGCATCCAGGCGCTGAACAGGAACCACAGTACGGGCGCAACCGTCTGGCCGAAACCCGGGATAAAGTAGAGCAGCAGCAGTCCTACCGCACGTGGCAGGTAGTAGCCCAGCTTTTGCAGCTCGCGCTTCATGATGCGCGGCACATCTTTAATCAGTCCCGCCCAGCCGCTGTCAGGCAGCGGTTTACCGGTCAGGCGTCCCTCAAGCTGCTCGGCCAGCAGGCCGCAAAACGGTGCGGCGATAAGGTTAGCGAGGGTGGAAAAGAAGTAGCTGAAGACCAGCACAATCGCAATCACCGACAGTGGCCATAACAGATAGCTGAGCCACTGCAGCCAGTCCGGAATCGAGGCCATCAGTCGCGGGATCCAGTCACCCAGACGGTAGAAAAGCCAGATGAATGCGCCACCCAGCATCAGAATGTTGATCAGCAGCGGCATGACCACAAAGCGACGAATGCCAGGCAGACGCATCAGTTTCCAGCCCTGGCTGAAGTAGTGTATGCCGTTAAAATCTGAGACGGACTTCTCAAGGGCCATATAGGCAATTCTCCTGAAGGTAATAGGGCGGGCCCACTATAACCTGGCTTTTTCCCCAGGCCAGGTGCCGTTTGGGTAAAAAAACAGCGAAAAAGCGTGGGTTGCCTATCTTATTTGTTAGAAAATAGTGCACAGACTTGCACTTGTGTAGCAGGGCAAATACAGTTAGAGGATAAAGTTTGCCGCGGTGGCAAGGTATTGGAACAACAGAGAATACAATGATGCAGGATTTGCGTCTGATATTAATCGTTGTTGGCGCGATCGCCATAATAGCGCTCCTTCTTCACGGACTGTGGACCAGCCGTAAAGAGCGTTCGTCAGTGTTCCGCGATCGCCCGCACAAACGTCTGAAACAACGTGATGAACATGATGAGCCGGACCTGATCGACGACGAAGATGATGGCGTCGGCGAAGTTCGTGTTCGCGCTGAACGCAGCAACCATCAGGAACCGCGTTTCGATGATATTCGCGAATCCCAGCCGGTTGCGCCGCGTAAGCCCGCGCCTGCTGAGCCTGTTCGTCAGCCTGCGCCACGACCTGCTCCGCAAGCCGAACCGGAAAGCGATCCGCTTTTCAGCCCCGCACCGCAGCCTGCTCCTCAGCCGCGTCCGGAACCGGCTCGTCAGCAGCAACAGCCTGCGCCTGCTTTTGTCGCACCGCCTGTGCAGGCCGATCCGCTGCTGGACCTGGACCCGCTGGAATCGGTGCAGCCCGCACCGCAGTACCAGGCTGAACCCGAGCCGCAGCCTGAAATCACTCAGGCGCCAAAACCGACTCCCGTTCCGCCGTCTGCACCTGCCGCACCGGCAGAGAAGCCGAAAGAAGCCGTGCTGGTTCTGCATGTTGCCGCACACTCGGGTGGCGAACTCAATGGTGAGGCTCTCCTTCAGGGGATTCTGCAGGCGGGCTTCCAGTTTGGTGAGATGAACATCTTTCATCGCCATCTCAGTCCGGCAGGCAGTGGTCCGGTCCTGTTCAGTCTGGCCAATATGGTCAAGCCTGGCTCGTTTAACCCTGACCTGATGACAGATTTCAGCACGCCGGGTATCTCTATCTTTATGATGGTGCCTTCCTATGGCGATGCGAATCAGAACTTCAAGCTGATGCTGCAGTCGGCACAGCGCATCGCTGATGATGTTGGCGGCGTAGTGCTGGATGATGAACGTCGCATGATGACGCCGCAGAAGCTGGAAACTTACAAGGCGCGTATTCGCGATGTGGTCGGTGTCTGACCACGGCGCAAACCGCTATCTGAGCTGTTAAAACAAACCCCCGCATGTCGGGGGTTTTTTATCTGATGGGGCTTTATGAAATCCGTCCAGGATCACATCACCGAACTGCGCACTACGTTGCGTCATCACGAATACCTCTATCACGTCATGGATGCACCGGAAGTGCCGGATGCCGAATATGACCGCCTGATGCGTGAGCTGCGCCAGCTGGAAGCGGATCATCCCGATCTGATTACGCCGGACTCACCAACCCAGCGCGTCGGCGCTGCGCCGCTAACGGTGTTTGAACAGGTTCGCCATGAAGTCCCGATGCTGTCGCTGGATAACGCCTTCGATGAAGCGACCTTTATGGCCTTCAACAAGCGGGTGCGCGATCGGCTGAAAAGCAGTGAAGAGATTACCTACTGCTGTGAACTTAAACTCGATGGCTTAGCGGTCAGCCTGATGTATGAAAACGGGCTGCTGGTTCAGGCCGCAACGCGGGGAGACGGCACCACCGGCGAGAATATTACCGCCAACGTGCGCACCATTCGCGCTATTCCGCTGCGTCTTAAAGGTGACAACATCCCGGCGCGGCTGGAAGTGCGTGGCGAAGTCTTTATGACGCAGCGCGGCTTCGAAAAGCTGAATGAGGAAGCGCGCCGCACGGACGGCAAAGTCTTTGCTAACCCGCGCAACGCAGCGGCAGGTTCGCTGCGTCAGCTTGATCCGCGCATCACTGCAAAACGTCCGCTGACCTTCTTCTGCTACGGTTTCGGCCTGCTGGAAGGCGGCGAGATGCCGCACAGTCACATGGCACGCCTGCAGCAGTTCAAAGCCTGGGGGCTGCCGGTCAGCGACCGCATTAAGCTGGTGCATAATGCGGAAGAGGCGCTGGCTTTTTATCACGACGTTGAGCAACAGCGCCCCAGTCTCGGATTTGATATCGATGGCGTGGTCATCAAAGTCGATTCACAGGCGCAGCAGGAACAGCTGGGCTTTGTGGCGCGTGCGCCGCGCTGGGCGATAGCCTTTAAATTCCCGGCGCAGGAGCAGCTGACCTGGGTGCGGGATGTCGAGTTCCAGGTTGGCCGCACCGGAGCTATCACTCCTGTCGCCCGCCTGGAGCCGGTGCAGGTAGCGGGTGTGATTGTCAGCAACGCCACGCTGCACAACGCCGATGAAATCGCGCGGCTGGGACTGCGCATCGGGGACCGGGTCGTGATTCGCCGTGCAGGCGATGTGATCCCGCAGGTCGTGAATGTGGTCACCGCTGAACGTCCTGAAGAGACGCGTGAAGTGGTGTTTCCTGCTCACTGCCCGGTCTGTGGTTCTGAGGTGGAACGGGTCGAAGGTGAATCGGTCACGCGCTGCACCGGCGGTCTGATTTGCGGCGCGCAGCGAAAAGAGGCGCTGAAGCATTTTGTCTCGCGCCGGGCGCTCGATGTCGACGGCATGGGCGATAAGATTATCGACCAGCTGGTGGAGAAAGAGTATGTCTCGACCCCCGCCGATCTCTTCCGTCTCACGGCGGGTAAGCTGACCGGGCTGGATCGCATGGGGCCAAAATCGGCGCAGAACGTGGTGGATGCGCTGGAAAAAGCGAAGTCGACGACGCTGGCGCGTTTCCTCTATGCGCTGGGGATCCGTGAAGTGGGCGAAGCCACCGCCGCCAATCTGGCAAACCACTTTGGTGAGCTGCAGAAGGTGATGGATGCCGATCTGGAGGCACTGATTGCCGTGCCGGATGTGGGTAAGGTCGTCGCCGCGCACGTTCGCAACTTTATGGAAGAGGAGAGCAACCGCGAGGTCATCCGCCAGCTGACGGACGATATCGGTGTTCACTGGCCGGCTGTTGTGGTGGTGAAAGCCGAAGAGATTGACAGTCCGTTTGCCGGGAAAACCGTGGTGCTGACCGGTTCGCTGTCGCAGATGAACCGCGACGATGCCAAAGCACAGCTGATCGCGCTGGGAGCTAAAGTCAGCGGCAGCGTGTCGAAGAAAACGGATCTGCTGATTGCCGGTGAAGCGGCGGGTTCCAAGCTGGCGAAAGCGCAGGAGCTGGGCATCGAGGTGATCGATGAAGCTGAAATGATCCGTCTGCTGGGTGCCTGAGATGGATAAGCATCAGCTGGTAGCGATAGCGAACACGGCGATG
The DNA here is from genome assembly GCF_026541045.1 of Pantoea sp. GM_Pan_3. Lineage (NCBI taxonomy): Bacteria > Pseudomonadati > Pseudomonadota > Gammaproteobacteria > Enterobacterales > Erwiniaceae > Pantoea > Pantoea sp. GM_Pan_3. Next base: position 186,701 of record NZ_JALNVA010000008.1, read on the forward strand.
CCGTTTGGGAAATATAAAGGGCGGATGCTGATCGATCTGCCTGAACCCTACCTGCTGTGGTTTGCCCGCAGTGGCGACTTCCCCTCCGGCCAGCTGGGTGACCTGATGCAGCTCACGCTGACGATAAAAATCGAAGGTCTGGAGGGGCTGGTGAAGCCGCTTCAGACCCGGAAATAACGTGGCCCGCACAGGCGGGCCATGCAGACTATTTCTGCGACTCCATCACGGAGGTTTTCACCTCTAAAGCCTGCTTTTTCTCACCGCTCTTCTTGTAGCGTCCGGCGATGAACGAACAGACCATCAGCTGAACCTGATGGAAGATCATCAGAGGCAGCACGATAATCCCCACGGTACTGGCCGGGAACAGAATATTTGCCATGGGTACTCCATTCGCCAGACTCTTCTTCGATCCACAAAACAGCACCACAATCTCATCGGCGCGTTTGAAGCGGAACAGGCGCGAAGCCAGCAGGTTGATAATCAGCACGGTGGCCAGCAGCAGAATGGAGCCCGCCACAATCCAGAGCAGGGTAATCACGCCCACGCGATGCCAGATGCCGTTCACTACCGCCTCACTGAAGGCACTGTAGACTACCAGCAGAATCGAGGTCTGGTCAGTTTTGCCAATCAGGCTGCGGTGCTTTTCAACCCAGCCGCCGATCCAGCGGCGTGAAAGATGGCCCAGTATGAACGGCACCATCAGTTGCAGCATAATCTTACCGATCTGCTCCAGACCGTCAGTCGGCGCGCTGCTGTGGATATCCATCACCACATTTACCAGCAACGGGGAGATGAAGACCCCCAGCAGGCTGGATGCCGAGGCGCTGCACACGGCGGCCGCGACGTTACCGCCAGCCATCGAGGTAAATGCGATGGCGGACTGCACGGTGGCAGGCAGGATACAGAGATAGATAAAGCCGGTATAAATTTCCGGACCGACATCAACCGGATGCCACCAGACCAGCAGCATGCCCAGCGCCGGAAAGAGCACAAAGGTGCTGAACATGATCCAGAGATGCAGCTGCCAGTGGCTGCTTCCCGCAATGATCTTCTCCCGCGACAGCTTGGCACCGTGCATAAAGAACAGCAGTGCGATAGCCGCGGTGGCGAGGTAGCTGAAGATATCGACGTAGATCCCTCTGGCAGGCAGGAAGGTGGCCAGCAGCACGGTGATGATGAGCTTAACCATCATCGGATCAAGTTTTAAAAATCCCATTGTTAAAATCCGGTAAATTTTTCAATAGGCCGATTGTGCGGGAATCATTTTTAGAAATAAAATTGATTTATTGCATTAATCTATGAGCGTAATCGATGAATTATACCCTGCGTCAATTGCGGACTTTCATTGCGGTGGCACATTATGGTGGATTCAGTCAGGCGGGGCAGGCGATAGGCCTGAGCCAGTCGGCGGTGAGTCACAGCATTAAAGAGCTGGAGGCGGAAACTGGCGTGCGGCTGCTGGATCGCACCACGCGCGAGGTGATGCTGACCGAGGCAGGAAAACAGCTGGCATCCCGCATGGAACGTCTGCTGGAGGAGATTAATACCACGCTGCTGGATATCCGCAGTTTTGGCGAACAGCGCAGCGGCACCGTGCGGGTGGCAGCCAGCCAGACGATTTCCGCGCATCTGATGCCTCAGTGTCTGGCGGCCAGCCAGCAGCACTTCCCCGACATTAAAGTGATACTGCACGACCGCGCGCAGCAGTGGGTGCTGCAAAGTGTGCGAAACGCCGAAGTCGATTTTGGCATCGTAATCGGGCCGCTGCGCGACAGCGATTTTGACACGATTGCCATTCTCGATGAGCCTTTCTTACTGCTGTGCCGGGATGATGATCCGCTGGCGCGGGTGGACAGGGCGGAATGGTCGATGCTGGAGGGGCGCACGCTGGTGTTGCAGGATTATGCATCCGGCAGTCGGGTACTGATTGATGCAGCCATGCAGCAGCAGAATATTCAGGCAGAGGTGGTGCAGGAGATTGGTCATCCTGCCACGCTGTTTCCGATGGTGCAGGTAGGGATTGGTATCAGTATTCTGCCCGCACTGGCATTACCTCTGCCGGCGGATCGCGCGCTCACCGTGCGGCGGCTTTATCCCGAGATCAATCGAAGTCTGACCCTCATTAAACGCAAAAACCGCTCGCTGACGCCCGCCGCCGAAGCCATCTGGCAGGAGGTGCGCCAGCAGGCGGCGCTGCTGGCGCAACAGCGGGCCATTACGCCCGCGTTTTAGATATAGACATCGACATTATTTTTGTCAGTCGGGCGGTTAATCCCGTTCGCCTTGCTTTCACTGACCGGGTTAACGCTGTCGCTTTTCTGCTGCGCCTTTTCGGCCTGCTCAGCCTGTTTCTTTTGCAGCTGAGCAATCTGCGCTTCCAGCATGGTGATCTGCGACTGGTACATCTGCGCTATTTTAGATTTCTGGTCTTCGTCAAGATCGTGGTTGTCGGCCAGCTCTTTGACTTTTTTCATCACGCTCTGAATCTGTTTATTCAGTGCGGCGATCTGCGAGGCGATACTGCCGCCGCCGCTGTCACCGCCACCTGACATAACTTTTAAAACTCCGGCTATTGAGGACATCATTTTCTCCCTGTAGTTCGTCTATAAGGTTATCGGCGCAGGCAGGAATAACTGAAGTGTCAAAAAGAGCAGGGGAGTAAAAAAGCAGATTCTTCTTCTGAAAGCCCCTTTCTGAGGGGAGTCGTCATTCAGGCTGAGCCTGGCGCAGTAAAATAAACGTGGTACTCAGGCAGCCAGAATAAGTGAAGGGGGGCAGAAACGAAAAAAGCGCCTGGCGATTCAGTCGAACCTGCAGCAGGTTCTCATCCTGCACGGGAATGACTGTGCGGCAGAAACGAAAAAAGCGCCTGAAAGGCGCTTTTCTCTGAATTGGTGGGTCGTGCAGGATTCGAACCTGCGACCAATTGATTAAAAGTCAACTGCTCTACCAACTGAGCTAACGACCCGAAGTGGTGGGTGATGACGGGTTCGAACCGCCGACCCCCTCCTTGTAAGGGAGATGCTCTACCAACTGAGCTAATCACCCACTTCGTACTTCAGTAGTGCTAACAGGCAAGATATGGTGGGTGATGACGGGTTCGAACCGCCGACCCCCTCCTTGTAAGGGAGATGCTCTACCAACTGAGCTAATCACCCATATCTTCATACCTGTTCACTGCGGGCACCCTGTTAAGAGTGGTGGGTGATGACGGGTTCGAACCGCCGACCCCCTCCTTGTAAGGGAGATGCTCTACCAACTGAGCTAATCACCCCCGCTGTGTGGAGTCGCATTATAGGGATAGTTGATTTTGAGTCAACGCTTTTTAAAACATAAATGTTCGTTCGGTTTATTTTTAAACATCCTGTCGCGCTTTTAGCCAATATGCTGGTTTTACTGGCAGAAAAGCGCCTTTTCGCGGCCGGCAACCGGCCGGCATCCATTGAGGATTCATGGGCAGATGCTAGAATGTGCCCACTGTTTTTCGCGTCTAACCTGTTTTTTGTCATCCAGACAACGAACCCGCGCATCTAAGGCAATGCTCAATGAAAATCAAAACACGCTTCGCGCCCAGCCCGACCGGCTACTTACATGTCGGTGGCGCTCGTACCGCACTTTACTCCTGGCTTTTTGCCCGTCACAACCAGGGCGAGTTTGTGCTGCGCATCGAAGACACCGATCTGGAGCGCTCCACGCCGGAAGCCATTGAAGCCATCATGGATGGGATGAACTGGCTGAGCCTCGACTGGAATGAAGGCCCTTACTACCAGACTAAACGTTTTGATCGCTACAACGCGGTCATTGATGAAATGCTGGAAGCGGGCACCGCCTATAAATGCTACTGCTCTAAAGAGCGTCTGGAAGCGCTGCGTGAAGCGCAGATGGCCAATAATGAAAAGCCGCGTTATGACGGCCGCTGCCGTGACAGCCATGAACATCATGCCGATGATGAGCCCTGCGTCGTGCGCTTCCGCAATCCGCAGGAAGGCTCGGTCATCTTTGACGACCAGATCCGTGGCCCGATTGAGTTCAGCAACCAGGAGCTGGATGACTTGATCATCCGTCGCACCGACGGGTCGCCAACTTACAACTTCTGCGTCGTCGTGGATGACTGGGATATGGGTATCACCCACGTTATTCGCGGTGAAGATCACATCAACAACACGCCACGCCAGATCAACATCCTTAAAGCGATTGGTGCACAGGTTCCGGTCTATGCGCACGTTTCGATGATCCTGGGCGATGACGGTAAAAAACTCTCTAAACGTCACGGTGCGGTAGGGGTTATGCAGTATCGTGATGATGGCTACCTGCCGGAAGCGCTGCTGAACTACCTGGTGCGTCTTGGCTGGTCACACGGCGATCAGGAAATTTTCAGCGTAGCTGAAATGACCGAGCTGTTTACCCTGGATGCGGTCAGCAAGTCTGCCAGTGCGTTCAACACCGAGAAACTGCAGTGGCTGAACCATCACTACATTAACGCGCTGCCGCCTGAATATGTGGCGACCCATCTGCAGTGGCATATTGAACAGCAGAACATTGATACCCGCACCGGCCCGGAACTGGCGAAGCTGGTTGGCCTGCTGGGCGAACGCTGCAAGACGCTGAAAGAGATGGCGGAATCGTGCCGCTACTTCTATGAAGACTTTGCCGAATTTGATGCGGATGCCGCGAAGAAACATCTTCGTCCGGTGGCGCGTCAGCCGCTGGAAGTGGTGCGCGATAAGCTGGCCGCAATCGCTGAGTGGAACGCTGAAAACGTGCATCAGGCTATTCAGAGTACGGCAGATGAGCTGGAAGTCGGGATGGGCAAAGTCGGCATGCCGCTGCGTGTTGCGGTGACCGGTGCTGGTCAGTCTCCGGGTCTGGATGTCACCGTGGAGGCGATTGGCCGCAGCCGCAGCGTGGCGCGCATTGAGCAGGCTCTGGCCTTTATCAGTGAGCGGGAAGCGCAGGCTTAATTCACACAGCCGGAAGCATCACGCTTCCGGTTTCTTTACTCCTGGCTGATGCCCAGTCGCTGCAGAACGCCTTTTATCCCTTCACGTAAGATTAACGCAGTGAACTGATCCTGCTCTTCCTGACTCATTTGCTGGACGGAACTTATTAATAACGCAGGTAACGAATTGGCTGCGGCACCGTAGGTTGCCACCGGTTCGTGGAGATTGCGGGTAGACTGAATAAAACTTTTCACACGCTCATCAATATGGATGAGACGCGCTTTGCCGCCTTGCACACCGGGCTTCGGTGTCGTCGTCCAGTTCTCACGCTTAATCCATTTATTCACCGTTTGCCGACTGTAACCCGTTTCTGCAGCCAGCTCTTCGGGAGTAAGCCATTCCTTTTTCACGATGCTATCCCTGTTAAATACATTAGCGGTACATATTACAGCAAAACCTAACGCGTGAAAGTAACTGAAGCAGAAATTGCCTTTTGTCGCTCGACAAAAGGCAAAAGAGGATTATTGCGGGTTGCTGGCAGGTTCAGCGGCAGGACGGAAGGCAAGGAAGTAGGCCAGGCCGACGAAGACGGCGCCCCCTACGGCATTGCCTGCGAAGACGGCAACGAAGTTGGGGAAGTATTCCGCCCAGCTCAGCTGACCGGCAAAAATGGCGGCCGGAATAATGAACATGTTCGCGACGACGTGCTGGAAGCCGATGGCCACAAACGCCATGATCGGGAACCACATGCCAAAGATTTTGCCCACCACATCTTTACTGGCAAACGCCAGCCAGACTGCCAGGCAGACCAGCCAGTTGCAGCCGATGCCGGAAATAAAGGCGTGCAGGAAATCGGCGTGAACTTTTGCCGAGGCGATGGCTACGGTCTTCTTCAGATAATCGCCTTCGGTCATGCCCAGGATGTGGCCAAAGAACCAGGCGACAGCTACGCTGCCGAGGAAGTTAGCCAGGGTTACCCAGAACCAGTTGCGCGCCACGCTCATAAAGCTGATGCGGCGGGCGAACCAGGCGACAGGCAGGGTCATCATATTACCGGTCAGCAGCTCACCACCGGCCAGCACTGTCAGAATCAACCCGACCGGGAAAACGGCTGCACCGAGCAGGCCGCCAAAGGAGCCCCAGTCTGCAGGCAGGGAGTTAATGACATGAAGATCCAGCAGGAAGCCGGTCGCGATAAACGCGCCCGCCAAAAAGCCGAGAATCAGAAGGATGCTGACAGGCACACGGCTTTTAGCCACGCCTGCCTGGATCGCCAGTTGTGCGATTTCTTTAGGTGTATGCAGCGACATAGTATCTCAGTAGTTTTTTTATGAATAATGGGACGATAAACGCCTGGTGGACGCGCGGCGCGCGGGAGAGGGTCCCGGCATCCGCTAAATTAGCGGGCTAAGTTTTGCATGCGTAAAAGATGAAGACAAGAAAATTCCTATAACATATTTAACCATGAATTAACCTGACCTCAGGGTAAATAACAGCCGTTGTCCCCGTATGAGGTCAGCGTCACGGTTTTCCGCTGCGCCATGCTGCTGAAACTTCGCAGGTTGCCGCCTTTTTCAGCGATCAAACCGAGAATGTGATTTTGCCGTTGACACCCCGGGGGCGGTTTCATATTATGCCGTCCGTCGCTTAACACGACAGTTTTTCGGTTCGGGGCTATAGCTCAGCTGGGAGAGCGCCTGCATGGCATGCAGGAGGTCAGCGGTTCGATCCCGCTTAGCTCCACCAAACTTCTTCCCAAAAGTTTGGTACTGAAAAATGATTCCAGATGTGGGGGTATAGCTCAGCTGGGAGAGCGCTTGCATGGCATGCAAGAGGTCAGCGGTTCGATCCCGCTTATCTCCACCATTTTCTGACACATCGCTGTCAACATCCTTTCTGTAGTACGTATTCTTCGCCTTTTCTGCGAGTCTCACTTTCTGTTGCTGTTTCTCCCGCTTTGCCCTCGTTAACGCTTTCCGCCATCAGGGTTGTTCTGCGCCATGCTGCTGCCTCTGCACGGCGGTTAAACGAAGAGAACAGGCCTGAGCAGGCAGTCGGAAGGGGAGCGAAGGGGATAAGTTAAAGCGATGCAGGGAAGAGAAGGGTAAAGCAGAAGAGAAGGGCGAGACCGGCTCGCCCTCTGAAACTTAAAACGCCAGCACCAGCCCGGCGATAGCGGCGGAGAGCACGCTGACCAGCGTAGAGCCGTACAGCAGCTTCAGGCCAAAGCGGGAGACCACGTTGCCCTGTTCTTCGTTCAGCCCTTTAATCGCACCGGCCACGATGCCGATGGATGAGAAGTTAGCAAACGACACCAGGAACACCGACAGGATACCTTCTGAGTTTGGCGACAGCTGACCCGCAATTTTCTGCAGATCCATCATGGCAACAAACTCATTGGAAACCAGCTTGGTCGCCATGATACTGCCAACCTGCAACGCTTCACCGGACGGCACGCCCATCATCCACGCAAACGGATAGAAGACAAAGCCAAGCACGCCCTGGAAGGTGACGCCGAAGATGAGGTCAAACAGCGCATTCAGGCCTGAAATCAGCGCGATAAAACCAATCAGCATGGCCGCAACGATAATCGCGACGCGGAACCCCGCCAGAATATATTCACCCAGCATCTCAAAGAAGCTCTGACCCTTGTGCAGATCCTGCAACTGGAGGTCTTCTTCGTTCTCAACGCGATAAGGGTTAATCAGCGACAGCACAATGAAGGTGCTGAACATGTTGAGCACCAGCGCCGCGACCACATACTTTGGCTGCAGCATGGTCATGTAGGCACCGACGATAGACATCGAGACGGTCGACATCGCGGTTGCTGCCATGGTGTACATGCGGCGGTTAGACATTTTGCCGAGGATATCTTTATAGGCAATGAAGTTTTCTGACTGTCCCAGAATCAGAGAACTCACGGCGTTGAAAGATTCCAGTTTTCCCATGCCGTTCACTTTCGACAGCACGGTGCCGATACCGCGAATCACCCACGGCAGGATACGGAAATGCTGCAGAATGCCGATCAGCGCAGAGATAAAGACGATAGGGCAGAGGACGTTCAGGAAGAAGAAGGCCAGACCTTTGTCGTTCATGTTGCCAAAGACAAAGTTGGTTCCCTGGGCAGCATACTTCAGCAGATGGTCAAAGAAGCCTGCGAAACCTTTAACGAAGCCCAGTCCCGCTTCTGAGTTCAGGAAGAACCAGGCGAGGACTATTTCAATCACAAGTAGCTGTATGATGTAGCGGATGCGAATGCTTTTACGATCGTGACTGACCAGCAGGGAGAGTATCCCGACCACCACCAGTGCCAGAATAAACTGCAAAATATGGGACATAGTTGCTCCAAATTTGAGGAGGATTGTATTTTGCTGCGTATTCTATGTAACGCGTTACTTAAAAACGAGATCTGAACCACAATATAAGTATTCGCTATCGCTATATTTTCCAGAAAAGTTTCCGTGATCACGTCCTGTTTACAAATCATTTACCTCTTATAACCACATAATTATTGTCTATATTTTACACAGAGCGTAAAGTGACATGCTTGCTCACATTTTTAGCAGTCACTTCCTTTACTGTAATGTATAGCAATGGCTATACTTTATAGCAGTATCTATTACACCGATAACAATAAACGAATTTCACTTGCTCATGCCAACCCCTAAGCTGCCGGGGCAGGCACATGTTCAGACAGGGTACCGGATATGTTTGAAAGTCGTACCGCCGAGCGCGCCGCTCGCGGAGTCAGAAAAGTCAAACTCGCACTGCTGGGGCCCGCCTTTATCGCCGCTATCGGCTATATCGATCCGGGCAACTTTGCGACCAATATTCAGGCGGGCGCCGCTTACGGCTATAAGCTGCTGTGGGTCGTGGTGTGGGCAAACGTCATGGCCATGCTGATCCAGCTGATGTCCGCCAAGCTGGGTATCGCCACGGGTAAAAACCTCGCTGAACATATCCGCGATCGTTTTCCCCGGCCCGCCGTCTGGTTCTACTGGGTGCAGGCGGAAATTATCGCGATGGCGACCGACCTGGCGGAGTTTATCGGGGCCGCGCTGGGGTTCAAACTGCTGCTCGGCATCTCGCTGATGCAGGGCGCAGTGTTGACCGGTGTCGCCACGTTCCTGATCCTGATGCTGCAGAGCCGGGGGCAAAAGCCGCTGGAGCTGGTGATAGGAGGACTGCTGCTGTTTGTGGCGGCGGCCTATATCGTCGAACTCTTCTTCTCTCAGCCTGACGTCAAAGAGCTGGTGACCGGGATGGCACTGCCCGCGCTGCCGACATCCGATGCCGTCTTCCTGGCGGCCGGTGTGCTGGGCGCCACCATCATGCCGCACGTTATCTATCTGCACTCAGCCCTGACGCAGGGTAAAAGTGAGGACAGCAAAAGTCAGCGTTACTCCTCGACCAAGCTGGACGTGGCCATTGCGATGACGATTGCCGGATTCGTCAATCTGGCGATGATGGCGACTGCGGCAGCCGCCTTTCACTTCAGCGGTCACAGTAAAATTGCGGAACTCGATCAGGCCTACCTGACGCTGCAACCGCTGCTGGGTCAGGCAGCGGCGACGGTCTTCGGTCTGAGTCTGGTCGCCGCGGGATTATCCTCGACCGTGGTGGGCACCCTGGCGGGACAGGTGGTGATGCAGGGCTTTATCCGCTTCCATATTCCGCTCTGGTTACGCCGCACCATCACCATGCTGCCCTCGTTTATTGTCATCGCGGCAGGCTGGGACCCAACCCGGGTTCTGGTGATGAGTCAGGTGCTGCTGAGTTTCGGAATTGCACTGGCGCTGATCCCGCTGCTGGCTTTTACCGGCAATCGCGAGCTGATGGGGGAGGATATGGTTAACTCCCGCCTGATGCAGAACACCGGCCGCCTGATTGTGCTGCTGGTGATTACGCTGAACCTCTATTTGCTGGTGGGAGAGGCGCTGGGGCTGTAACGCGCCTGACTGACAAAAAACGCCCGGTTATGCCGGGCGTTTTGTTTAGTGACGATCGTGGCCGTGCGGGCCCGGTCCGTGAGGCCCGAACCCATGCGGCCCCGGACCACGACGGTCATGATGATCCCAGTCACGATCGCGGCGATGCTGATGTTCCCAGCGACGCTTACGGTCGCGCTCATGCCAGCGACGTTCACGCTCCCACTGCTGATGACGCCGCCACTCTTCGTGGCGCCACCAGCGGCGTTCATTATAAGAATAACGATCGTTCCACCAGCGCGGTTCACGCCAGCGACCGCCATCCCAGTAGTAGCCACGGCGATCGCGGTCACCCAGGTTCAGGGTTACGCCGGGGGCCAATGTAATTGAGGCTCCAGAGGCCTGGGCGGTCTGGTGTGCCAGTGGCGACAACAGGGCCAGCAGGGCAGCAAATATCAGGGCTCTTTTCATTTTTTTCTCCTCATCAACAGTCTGATGCTGTTGCGGCGCAGTCTGTGCCTGCGGATTGCTGTTGTTACCCTATCATTGTGTCGGAAGATTGTGAGGAAATTGGGGAGAGAAAGGGGATTGAGACAATTCTGGCCCTGAAACTGCCCGGTCAGCACCGGGCAGGGCAGGGATCACATCAGGGCCGCGTCAATGGCTGCCAGCTCATCGTCGCTGAATTCACGGCGGGCCAGCATCGCCACGGCATCATCAATCTGCGCCGTTTTACTGGCACCAATCAGTACCGAGGTGACGCGCTCATCGCGCAGCACCCACGCCAGCGCCATCTGCGCCAGCTTCTGCCCGCGCTGCTGCGCCAGGGTATTCAGCCTGCGCACCCGCGCCATTTTCTCCTCCGTCAGCTGGTTCTCATCCAGGAAGCGGCTGCCGCTGGCCACACGTGAATCGGCCGGGATGCCCTGCAGATAGCGATCGGTGAGGACGCCACCCGCCAGCGGGGAAAAGGCGATACAGCCGACGCCCGCCTCGCCCAGCGTCTGAATAAGTCCCTGCTCCGGTGTGCGTTCAAACATCGAATAGCGCGGCTGGTGGATCAGACAGGGCGTGCCGAGATCGCGCAAAATCGCTATCGCGTCAGCCGCGAGTCCGGCCGGATAGTTCGAGAGGGCGGCGTAGAGCGCTTTGCCCTGACGCACCACATGATCCAGCGCGCGCATTGTCTCCTCCAGCGGGGTGTCCGGATCGGGGCGGTGATGATAGAAAATATCCACATACTCCAGTCCCATTCGTTTCAGGCTCTGGTCCAGACTGGCGACCAGATACTTACGCGATCCCCAGTCGCCATAAGGCCCCTGCCACATGGTGTAACCCGCTTTAGTGGAGATAATCAGCTCATCGCGATGCGCCCGAAAATCTTCCCGCAGAAGCCGGCCGAAGTTCTCCTCTGCCGAGCCGGGTGGCGGACCATAGTTATTCGCTAAGTCGAAATGCGTAATGCCACGGTCAAAGGCATGGCGCAGCAGTTCACGGCTGTTATCGACGCGGGTGCTGTCACCAAAGTTATGCCACAGCCCCAGCGAAATGGCGGGCAGCTTAATGCCGCTGCGGCCGCTGCGCCGGTATTCCATCTGCTGATAACGGTCGGGATGGGGGAAAGAGGACATTCAGCGCTCCTGAGTAAAAACGGGAAGATGTGCCAAAAGTCTATCAGTGTATACGGTTACACTTAGTGGCAATGCGCACCAGTTCGCAATTTTACAGAATATTCCGCCAGCGTAACGCCCGCTTTCCGCACATTGCGGCGGCTGAAAGCCACCCCTTTTCTCGCTAATTTCAACGGCTGTCAGATATTTAAGCCGACTCTTCCCTGAAAGGAATGCGCGATGTCTACATTTACCGTTGGCGATTACCTGCTAAGCCGTCTGCAGGAGATTGGTATAGAGCATCTGTTTGGTGTGCCGGGCGACTATAACCTCCAGTTTCTTGATCGGGTCATTGCCCATCCCACTCTCAGCTGGGTGGGGTGCGCCAATGAACTTAACGCAGCCTATGCGGCAGATGGTTATGCACGCTGCAACGGCGCAGGGGCACTACTGACCACCTTTGGTGTCGGCGAGCTGAGCGCAATCAACGGCGTCGCAGGCAGCTATGCTGAATATCTGCCGGTCATCCACATCGTGGGTGCGCCTGCGACAGGCGCACAGTCGCAGGGTGACTGCGTTCACCATTCGCTGGGCGATGGCGATTTTCAGCATTTTATTCGCATGGCCGGGGAGGTGAGCGCCGCAACCGCCCGGCTTACCGCGGACAATGCCACGGCTGAGATTGACCGGGTGATAACCGATGCGCTGCAGGCTCGTCGTCCGGGTTATCTCTCGCTGGCGGTTGACGTCGCGGCGACGGAAGTCCCGCCGCCCGCCCGGCCGCTGATTATCCGGCAAACCTCTTCGCCCGACGTCCGCCGTGCTTTCCGTGCTGCGGCGGAGCGGATGCTGGCTTCGGCGCAGCGCGTGTCACTGCTGGCAGATTTCCTTGCGCTGCGCTGGCAGCAGCAGGCGGCACTGGCCGCGCTGCGTGAACAGCGTGCGATACCCTGCGCCACGCTGCTGATGGGTAAAGGCGTACTGGATGAACAGCAGCCGGGTTACGTCGGCACCTATGCCGGTGAGGCGAGCGCCGGACAGGTGCGTGAACAGATTGAGCAGGTGGACGTGGCGATCTGCGTCGGCGTCCGTTTTACCGATACGATCACCGCGGGCTTCACGCAGCAGTTCGCCCCAGAGAAATGTATTGACCTGCAGCCGCACAGCGCCCGCGCAGGCTCGGAACAGTTTGCCCCGCTGTCGATGGCCGATGCGTTAAGCGAGCTCCAGTCGCTGTTCGCCCAATATGGGCAGCAGTGGCAGAGTGGTGACACGCTCACCGTCGCGCAGCCCGAAGCGCCAGCGGCGATCATCAGTCAGCAGGCGTTCTGGCAGGCCATGCAGTCATTCCTGCAACCCGGCGACCTGATTCTGGCCGAACAGGGGACGGCAGCCTTTGGTGCAGCAGCCCTGCGACTGCCTTCACAGGCACAGCTGGTGGTGCAGCCATTGTGGGGTTCAATCGGCTATACTCTCCCGGCAGCCTTTGGCGCGCAGACGGCCGCGCCGGATCGCCGGGTTATCCTGATCATCGGTGACGGCTCGGCGCAGCTGACCATTCAGGAACTGGGCTCAATGCTGCGTGACCAGCAGTCGCTGATTATCTTTCTGCTGAATAATGAAGGTTATACCGTCGAAAGAGCGATTCACGGTGCAACTCAACGTTATAATGATATTGCACAGTGGAACTGGACCGCCTTACCGCACGCTTTCAGCCTGCAGGGCCAGGCACAGAGCTGGCGCATCAGTGAAACGGTGCAGTTAAACGAGGTGATGGCGCGGCTCTCACGGCCTCAATGGGTGTCGCTGGTTGAGGTGGTGATGCCGAAAGACGATCTGCCGCCGCTGTTACGAAAAGTCACGGCCTGCCTGAATCAACGCAACGGCGGCTAAGATTCAGATAGTTGCCGCTGTGCAGGGTTGACTATCGCGGTTAGGCTGTAGCACACCTGAGTAAGACGCTCACCAATCGCACCGGTGAGCGTTGTTGTTTTATGGGCAGAATTTTATAGTGTCCTCCAACTCTTAAGACCCCAAGCGGAGCAACAGAAGAATGACAACCTATGCCTTGGTCGGCGATGTCGGCGGGACTAACGCGCGCCTCGCCCTGTGTGAGGTGGAAAGCGGCAGCATCTCCCAGGCCAAAACATTCTCAACATCAGACTACGACAGCCTCGAAGCTGTCATCCGCCACTATCTTGATGAACAACAGCAGGATGTTAAAGATGGCTGTATTGCCATTGCCTGCCCGATTACCGATGACTGGGTTGAAATGACCAACCATGACTGGGCGTTTTCGACGCGCAAGCTCAAAGAGAACATCGGTTTTGAACACCTGGAAATCATTAACGACTTCACGGCCGTCTCAATGGCGATCCCGATGTTGACCGCTGACAACGTGATTCAGTTCGGCGGAACTGAACCGGTAAAAGATAAACCTATCGCGATTTATGGTGCCGGTACCGGGTTAGGCGTCAGCCATCTGGTGCATGTGGACAAGCGCTGGGTAAGCCTGCCGGGCGAGGGCGGCCATGTCGATCTGGCGGCCAACAGCGAAGAAGAAGATCAGATTCTGGAAGTGCTGCGCGAAGAGCTCGGCCATGTTTCCGCCGAGCGCGTTTTGTCGGGTGCCGGTCTGGTTAACCTCTATCGTGCGATTGTTAAAGTGGACAAGCGCGTGCCGGAAAACCTGAAGCCGAAAGATGTCAGCCAGCGTGCGCTGGATGACAGCTGCACCGACTGCCGTCGTGCGCTGTCGATGTTCTGCGTCATCATGGGCCGTTTTGGCGGCAATCTGGCGCTGAATCTTGGTACCTTCGGGGGCGTTTACATCGCAGGGGGCATCGTGCCTCGCTTCCTGGAGTTCTTTAAGGCGTCCGGGTTCCGCGCCGCCTTCGAAGACAAAGGGCGTTTCCGCGACTATGTGGCCAGCATTCCGGTCTATATGATTACGCACGATCAGCCTGGCCTGCTGGGCGCGGGCGCGCATCTGCGTCAGACCCTGGGTCGCGAAATCTGATCCGGCTTCCGCTCGTGCACGGCATCTGACTGGGCACGAGCGGGTTCCCGGCTTGATCGGGGCGGGCTCAGGCACGCCTTATCCGCTTTACGACTCCCTTCCCGGACACGCTTTTCCCCGGCGTCAGAGCCGCATTAACTGTCGAAACAGCTTGACCTTGCTGCGGCTGACCGGCACCTGAAACTCCAGATCGCGCAGTTTCAGCAGATAGGTATTGTTAAACCAGGGTTCGATTTCGCGAATTTTATTCAGGCTGACGCAGTAAGAGCGATGGCAGCGGAAAAACTGCTGTTCCGGCAGGCGGGAACAGAACTCGGTAATGTTCATCGACATCACATAGGATTCACGCCGGGTGTAGACGAACGTCAGCTTCTCATGTGCCTCAACGTAGTAAATATCATTCACGTCCGTGACGATGATGCGCTCATCTTTGACCAGATTGACCGTCTGCGGGGCGGGTGTGGCACTGAGGTGGCTGACCGCCTGCTGCGCCTGTGCCGTGGCTTCAAGCTTGTTCAGCATGGTGACAATCCGTGATTCCTGATAGGGCTTGAGAATGTAGTCAAACGCCTCCAGCTCAAACGCCTCCACCGCATGCTCTTTCCAGGCGGTAATGAAGACAATCAGCGGCTTGTGGGCAAACTGATGGATGTTCTGCGCCAGCAGCATGCCATCCAGTGAAGGAATGTTGATGTCGAGAAAGATCACATCCACCCGATGCTGTTGCAGATACTTCAGCACGTCGAGGCCATCATCAAAGCAGGCTTCAATTTCGATTTTGCTGTGATGCTGGATCATCCAGCTCAGCTCCTGCTGCGCCAGGAATTCATCTTCCACAATAATGGCTTTCATAACAGATTCTCCGCCAGCCGCTGGCCGTTTTTACTGAGCGTAAAAGAGATTTCCGTGCCCGGCTCATGCCGCACAATGCACAATCCCTGACCCGACAGCAGTTTCACCCGGTGATGCACGTTGAGCAGGCCGATTTTATTGCCGGGCATGTCGTTGCGCGCCACCCGGGCCATCACCTCCTCGCTGATCCCCTTGCCGGTATCCCGCACCGAAATCCGCACCTGGTCGCCCTGATCCCGCACGCTCAGCGTCACCACGCCTTTGCCTTTACAGGGCTGGATACCATGCACAATGGCATTCTCCACCAGCGGCTGAATCAGCAGGCTGGGCAGCAGAAAGTGCAGATCTTCATCGACGTCATAAATCATCGTCAGCTTGTCGCCAAACCGCGCCTGCTCTATGGCGATGTAATCTTTGACCTGCCACAGCTCTTTGCGGATGTCGATCAGCTCATCGTCGTTCAGCTCCAGGTTGTAGCGCAGATAGCGCGACAGGTTAATCACCAGCTGGCGGGCGGTATCGGGATTGAGCCGGATGGAGGAGGAGATCGCGTTCAGGGCATTAAACAGAAAATGGGGATTTATTTTGCTTTGCAGCGCGCGCAGTTCCGCTTTATTGGCCATTTCGCGCAGCTGCTCGGCGCGCGACACCTCCAGCTGCGTAGAGATAATCTGTGACAGACCGATCGCCATCTCTTTCAGCGAGCCGGTAATACGATGCGCACGACGGTAGTAGATTTTCAGCGTGCCGGTGACCTTGCCCTTTTCCCACAGCGGAATCACAATCATGGAGTGAATGTCTTTGGTGCGATGGGCTTCATCATTGTTTTTGATGATAATTTTA
Organism: Pantoea sp. GM_Pan_3; assembly: GCF_026541045.1. Classification (NCBI taxonomy): domain Bacteria; kingdom Pseudomonadati; phylum Pseudomonadota; class Gammaproteobacteria; order Enterobacterales; family Erwiniaceae; genus Pantoea; species Pantoea sp. GM_Pan_3. The sequence continues at coordinate 202,893 of NZ_JALNVA010000008.1, forward strand.
CCGCTGGCGATCGACTGCGCGGTGGTAGGACTGATACCGTCATCCCCGTGCTGATAGTTATGTTCGCCATAGCCAACATAGGCCAGAATCTGCTTTTTATCGGTCATCGCCACCGCATCGGCTTTGATTTCCCGCCGGATAATGTCACAGATGTTGCGCAGTGAGTCGCTGTTAACCTGACGAAACAGCGGCAGCGTTTTATTGGCGATCTCCAGCGCCAGCTTGGCCTGACGCGCGGCAATCGCCTCTTTTTCCCCTTCAACGCTCTGCACCAGCAACACAATCAGGCCGATGCTGGAGGCGCCGAGGATCATCGGCAGGGCGATTTCGGACACTATCGCCAGGCCGAGCGATGTGGGGCGCGCCCACAAGACAATCAGCACCATCGTCAGGGCTTCACACAGCATCCCGCCGACGATACCGGCACGCCAGCGATGCTCTTTCAGGACCCGCCGGTTAATGCCACCCGCCACAATACCGGCAATGATGCTGGTAATCAGACAGGGAACTGAGGTCACGCCGTGGATATCGATCAGAAAACGGTGCAGGCCGGCGATGATGCCGGTGGCGATACCGACCCAGGGACCAAACAAAATGCCACCCGCCATCACGGCGATCACCCGCACGTTCAGCAGCGACCCATCCACATTGACCCCCGACCAGGTGCTGAACAGGGCAAACAGGGAGAAGATTGCGGTGACCGCTATCTTCTCTGCGCGGGTGTGTTCATCTTTCTGCAGCAGCTGACGAAATGGACGGGTGCGCGTCAGGAAAAACAGGCAGATCAGCATCAGGGCGGCGCGGTCAAAAACGGCCAGCAACATCGTGAAGTGGGAGGGCACAGGCGGCTCGTCGGCAAGGGAAAGTGACCCTATGATAAAAAATGTGATCGCGAACCGCCAGCCTCCTGGTGAATCGTGCCGGGCATTCCTGCTGCAGGTCAATTTTTAAGGGAATGCAGCTAAAAGAGGAAAGCCTGAGCGCAATAAAGGGGAACAGATTTCCCGCCGGTTAACGCTGGTCGCTGGAAGGCCGTTTTGCTATGTTGCGCGCTAACGCGTGCCAGCGATCGCCGGTAAACCGCATCACCCGGGAGCAGCAGATGCAACTTGTCACCACCCGTTTAACCCTCACCCGACTACAGCCAGAAGACTGGCAGCTGTTTCGCGCCGTCCATGAAGATCGCGACACCATGGCCTGGGTGAGTGAAATCCCTGATGAGGCGGATATCCGCCAGCGTTTCACGTCGCGTCTGGCCCCCTGGCAGCCCGGGAGCTTTCATATGCTCTGTCTGGTTGCGCGGCGGCGGGATAACGGGGAGCCGATTGGCCTGTTTGGCTGCAGCCCGGAGTGGGAGCCGCATCGGCAGGCAGAAGTGGGCTACATGCTGCTGCATCGCTACTGCGGTCAGGGATATGGCAGCGAGGCGCTGGCGGCCCTGTGCCAGTTTTTACTGGAGGCTGATTTCCATAAACTTAAGGCGCTGGTGGTAGAAGGTAACTTGGCCTCGCGCCGTATTCTGGAGAAGAACGGTTTTCAGCTGGAGGGGACGCTGCGGGATAATTATCTGCTGAACGGCTGTTGGGTGAACGACTGGCTGCTGGGACGACTGAATCCGCAGCAATAAAAATATTTTCTGCCATGCTCGACAAAATGATCCTCACCACGTTATGTTCATAACGGGTCACCGCAGTGACCCGCGTCGCTCGGACGGTCCGGGCGCTTACGTAATCCAGAGGACACTATGGCTGATAACAGCACACCCCGTCGTTTCTCGCGTATTGAACGTTTACCCCCTTACGTTTTTAATATCACCGCTGAACTGAAGATGGCTGCGCGCCGGCGCGGCGAAGATATCATCGACTTTTCAATGGGCAATCCCGATGGTCCGACCCCACCGCACATCGTCGAAAAGCTCTGCCAGGTGGCACAGCGTGATGACACCCACGGTTACTCGACTTCCCGCGGCATTCCGCGTCTGCGCCGGGCCATTTCCCGCTGGTACGCCGATCGCTATCAGGTCGAAATCGATCCGGAATCGGAGGCGATTGTCACTATCGGTTCTAAAGAGGGGCTGGCGCATCTGATGCTGGCAACGCTGGACCACGGCGACACCGTGCTGGTGCCGAACCCCAGCTATCCGATTCATATCTACGGCGCGGTGATTGCGGGTGCGCAGGTGCGGTCAGTGCCGCTGGTGGCGGGCGTTGACTTCTTCAACGAGCTGGAACGCGCCATCCGCGAGAGTTATCCCAAGCCAAAAATGATGATCCTCGGCTTCCCGTCCAACCCCACCGCCCAGTGTGTGGAACTCGACTTTTTCGAACGGGTCATTGCGCTGGCGAAACAGTACAACGTGCTGGTGATCCACGATCTGGCCTACGCCGACATCGTCTACGACGGCTGGAAAGCGCCGTCAATCATGCAGGTGCCGGGGGCGCGTGATGTCGCCGTGGAATTCTTTACCCTGTCGAAAAGCTACAACATGGCGGGCTGGCGCATTGGTTTCATGGTGGGCAACAAAGAGCTGGTTGCCGCACTGGCGCGTATCAAAAGCTACCACGACTACGGCACGTTCACACCGCTCCAGGTGGCGGCGATTGCTGCGCTGGAGGGCGATCAGCAGTGCGTGCGCGACATCGCCGAGCAGTACAAACGCCGTCGCGATGTGCTGGTGAAAGGTCTGCATGAAGCGGGCTGGATGGTGGAGAATCCGAAAGCGTCCATGTACGTCTGGGCAAAAATTCCGGACCACTATGCGCATCTGGGATCGCTGGAATTTGCCAAACATCTGCTGCAGGAGGCAAAAGTCTGTGTCTCGCCCGGTATCGGATTTGGCGACTACGGTGATACGCACGTGCGTTTTGCGCTGATTGAAAACAGCGATCGCATACGTCAGGCGGTGCGGGGGATAAAAGCGATGTTTCGTGCCGACGGCGTGTTGCCGGGCAGCATGAAACTGCAGGAAGAAGAACGCTGACAGCCAGCAAGGGCGACGTTAACGTCGCCCTCTGGCGGCACTGTCACACCGTTACTTCAGCAGCAGAACGAAGGTTCCGAACCAAAGTAATGCGAAAAAAGAAATTCCCATCAAGGCATATTTCACAAAGCAACTCCTCTGAGCGGTTACGATGATGGCGATCCCAAACCAGTGCAACGCGAACAGATGTGGAAAAGAGAGCGCCATAAGCGGCAGGGTCTTCTCTTGTCCGGGTCGATCTGAATAACTCAGAACAGGATCGAGCGCTAATTTACGCGTAATCCCGCCCAAATGAAATAGGTCCGTTCTGAGATATTGCTCACAATATTACGGTACGTCGATGTCCGGGATCGCAGACATGCCGACACGCAACTGGGCCAGATTGGGTTGGTCACTATCCAGCACAATTTTGACCGGCAAACGCTGAACCACTTTAGTGTAGTTGCCGGTAGCGTTATCGGGAGAGATAGCGGAAAAAGTTGCGCCGGTTGCCGGTGCAATGCTGTCCACATGGCCGGTGAACGTCCTGCCAGGCAGGGCATCTACCTGAATCTGCACCCGCTGACCGGGACGCACATCGCTGAGCTGCGTCTCAAGATAGTTCGCGGTCACGTAGATTTGCTGCAGCGGGACCACCGCCAGCAGACGGGTTCCGGCGGAGACATAGGCGCCTGTCCGCACCGCACGCTGACCGACCATGCCGTCCACCGGGGCGACAATACGCGTGTAGGAGAGATTCAGCCGGGCCTGATCGACGCTGGCCTTCGCGGCAGCCACATCCGCTTCCGCCGACCGCACCGCTGCCTGGAGTACCCCCACCTGTTTAACGGCTGACGCCAGCGCGGCCTGACTCTGGTGAACCGCCGCCAGGGCTGAGCGCTGAGTTGAGCTCGCTTTTTGCTGATCGTCGGCTGCGACGGTGCCGCTCTTGTAGAGGCGGTTGTAGCGTTCCGCGCTCTGACCGGCATACTGTGCTGACGCCTGACTGGCCGCTACGCTGGCTTTTTGTTGATCGATCACGGACTGCTGCTGTTCAAGCTGCGCCTGACTGCTGAGCAGCTTCGCCTGGCTCACCTGCAGGTCAGCGGTGGCGCTCTCCAGCGCCACGCGATAGTCACGATCGTCCAGCGTGGCCAGCAGCTGGCCTGCTTTAACCTGCTGATTATCCTGTACCTGCACGCTGCTGATATAGCCTGAGACTTTCGGCGCCACCAGCGTGTAATCGGCATTGATGTAAGCATCGTTGGTGCGGTGATCGTTGCCGTTCATCAGTGACCAGACGACAAAGGCCATGACCAGCAAAATCACCAGCAGCAGAGTCAGCAGCAGGGTTCTTTTCATTTCAAAAGCACGCATATTCAGTTATTCCGGGAAGGGGGTTGAATCAGAGTCTGCGGCGGCCAGACCCGTTTTGGCAGGATGGCGGTCAGCACCAGCAGGCAGGCGGCAAAGCCTGTCAGCATCAGCCAGCTGTCGCTCAGGCCCAGCACCGTTGCCTGATGCCGCACCAGGGTGGCGAATCCACTCAGATTCGCGCTGGTACTGAGGCTGCCGTCAGGCAACAGCGGCAGGCTGCTGCTGGCCTGAGCGGCAGTCGGGGCGGTCATCAGCCAGCTGCGGCTGGCCGCCTGGTCAATCAGCACGCTGGAGTGAAACTGCTCGCGGTGAGTCAGGAATACTTCAACCAGTGTGGAGGCTGCGATGCTGGAAAAGCCGCGCACCGTATTAAACATCGCCGAGGCAAAGGGGCCTTCGGGTGGCGCCACGACGCTGGTGGCGCTCATCAGAATCGGCAGAATGATCATGGGTTGTCCGAACGCCTGCAGGATCTGCAGCAGCCAGAAATTCTGTCGCGCCCAGTCGCTGGTGATCTGTGTGCCCAGCAGACAGGCAACCACCAGCAGGCCGACGCCCGCTGTCAGCATCCAGCGGCAGTCGACCCGGCGAATATTCAGCAGGGCGGCAATCAGCGGCGCGATCAGCAGCTGCGGCAGGCCGACCGTCAGCGCCAGCGGGGCAAACTCCAGGGTGCGAAATCCGCTGACCTGAGCGAAATAGGCGGAGGGCAGGGCAGAACCTGACAGTCCCAGGATCAGCACGCAGGCCAGGCCCAGCAAGCCATGCGCCAGATTGGGCCGCCGGAGCATCTGCAGCTTAAACAGCGGCAGCGGGTGAAACCACTCGTTAATCAGAAAGACCAGCAGCAGCGGCAGAGCCGTCAGCAGCATCCCGGTAATCAGCGGCGAATTGAGCCAGTCGAGTCGCTCCCCCTGGGTCAGCACCAGCACCAGCAGCGCCACCCCACTGCAGCCGGTCACCATGCCGAACAGATCGATCTGCTGAAAGCGTTCGGGACGCAGTGGGTCCTGCGGGATTCCCCGGCTGATCAACAGCATGGCAATCAGCATGCCGGGCACCACCTGCCAGAAGACCATCATCCAGCTGACGTGATCGGTCCACAACGCGGCGAGCGAGGCCGCCATGTTGGGACCGAACGTGGCGGTCAGGGCATAGCCCGCCAGGCCAAAGAGTTTAAACGGAGGCGGCAGAAAGCGCAGGGCGACCGTCATCAGCATCGGCGGTAATGCGCCACCAAAAAGTCCCTGCAGAACGCGCAGGCTGATAAACAGCGTTGGGTCAGGCACCAGCGGCAGCAGAATGCCGGTCAGCATAAATCCCGCTGACACGCCGAGCGTAAAGCGTCGCAGCGACAGCGTGACGGCAAACCAGGGCGCAATCATCATGGCAGCGACTTCGGCCGCCTGATAACCGGAAATAATCCAGCTACCCTGATCGACACTGATACCGATTGCGGCACGAATATCGGCCAGCGCAATATCACTGACGCGATCGTTCAGTCCGGAGGTCAGGGCGGCGATCAGGACACCGACTAAACCCAGCGCCAGACGCAGCGTAAAAGGGTGGGGGGCCGGCACAGCGGCGGACCTGGCGTTCATAGCAGGCGATCTCGTTATTATGATGCAGTGTATTGCGATGTGATACAGCCGGTAATATTACATCCCGGTATGCTGTATTGCAATGTGGTACAGGCTGTAAAAAGTGCGGCAATCGGGTTACAGTAAGGCAGCTCAAACAGGACGACGCTATGGCACATCACCCCTCCAGCCGCGAGGATGAAAAAACGGGCGGTATACAGGTCATCGCCCGTGCGGCAAAAATTCTTAATGCGCTGGGCCAGCAGCCGGGCGGCATGAGCCTCGGCGAGATCGCGCAGGCGGTCGAACTGCCGCGTTCAACGGTGCAGCGGATTGTCGCCGCGCTCGACAGCGCAGAGCTGGTGCGCAGCAGCGGGGCGGGCGGACTGCGGCTGGGGCCGGCACTGCTGAAACTCATCTCCAGCGTCCATACCGATGTCGTAGATCTGGTCAGCCCGCTGCTGGAAAAACTCTCCTCCGATACCAACGAAACCGTCTCACTGGCACGCGCCAGCGGCAGCCAGCTGGCGATTGTTCATCACGTGGTGGCATCGCGTGAGCTTCGTGTCGTTCCGCATATGGGGCTTAATCTGCCGCTTTACAGCACATCCGGGGGGCGGGCACTGCTGGCGCTCGAGTGTGACAAAGATGTGCGAACCATTGTCGGCGATGACTGGCAGGAGTTAACGGATATGACCGTGAAAACCCTGCCGCAGCTGCTGCAGCTGCTCGGGGAGGTTCGCGAAACCGGCATTGCCGTGGATCGGGGCGAAACGCTGGAAGGCGTCTCTACCATGGCGTTTGCGCTGGATACGCTGTTTGGTCGTTTTTCTGTCTCTTTGCTGGTGCCCTCTGCACGTTTTCTGCGACACGAAGCCCGCTTTCGTGACGAGATGCTGAAGTGTAAAGAGGCACTGGTACGTGAAATCGGCAAAGTTGCCGCGATAGAAGGATAAGCATCTGATGAAAACCCTGCTGATGGCCATTGATCACTCTCCGGTAGCGGAGAAAGTGGTCGCCTTAACCATTGAAGAAGCGCTGGCACATCGCGCGGAAGTGGTGGTGCTGTGCTGTATAGATCCTGCCTACTCCGCCTGCAATCAGCCGATGGAAATCGACGCGGGTGAAGATCCGGCCGATTTTGTGGCCGCGCAGGATGAGCAGAACACTGCGGAGCTGGTGGTGCGCCATGCGCTGGCACCGCTGCTGCGCGCCGGCATTACGGCCCGAGGCATGATTCTGGCCGGTGACGCGGCAGAGTCTATCGTTGCCCAGTCGCAGCAGCTCAAGGCCAGCATGATCATTATGGGGCGTCGCCATCTCTCCTCTTTTAACCGGTTATTGAAAGGCTCCGTCAGCGCGTCGGTCATTGAACGTGCGCACTGTCCGGTGCTGATCGATGTGCGTAAGGATTAATCCCGCCGCATGAATGGGCTGCTTTTTATTACGCTGGCGGCGTTTGCGCTGCTGGCGCTGATCATTATTGTTCTGATCAAAACGACCCGGCTGCGTTTGTGGCAGGGGCTGGTTCTCTTTCTGCTGCCGCTGATACTGGCGAATCTGGTCTGGTTCAGCTGGGTCGCCCCGCATCGGTTGCAGGCCAGCCAGCATGAGCAGGCGGTGAAGCAGCTGGCAACAATGCCGGGCTTCCGGGTGCTGCAGACGCAGGAACCGGCGCTGTGGCTGCTGCTGACCCAGGAGCTGACCCGCCGCATCCGGGCCGGAGAACCGGCTGAGCAGGCGACGGGCGAACTGCGCGGCTGGCTGATCGAGGTGATTAATCAGCGGCTGATGCGCGGAACGGATCAGGCGGTTGTTAACTATATCCGCGTCTCAGTCGAAGAGATGAAGGCGCTGAACAGACTCGATCCGGGCCTCTGCTTCCGTTATCTCTATCCGCAGGTGAGCGGAGGCATCAATTTGCTGACCACGCTGCCACCTTCCCTGAATCGCAAGGAGGCGGATGCGATGGAACAGCTGCTGCTGAACAGTCCTCCGCCCGATCAGCTACTGGATAAGCCGCTGGCACAGGCGGATCTGCAGAACATCGTCGGTCGCCTCTATCAGCAGTGGGGCGAAAAGCTGCAGCAGCTGAATATGCCTGCCGACACGGCGGTAGACCGTTCATCGCTGTGTGCCATGTCTATCGATCTCTACAGTTCCATTCTGGCATTACCTGACAAGCGCGCCGCTAATCTGTTACGTAGAATGATTGCCCTGACCGGTCAGTAACGGATGGCCGGAAGCGGGCAAAAAAAAGCCCGCTAAGCGCGGGCAGGGAAGAGAGGAACAGATTCTTATTTTTGGCATTTCCTGGTGTGGTGCAGTCTTTCGTTGGGTCTGACTGCATCCTGTCATGTCTGGTACGATAGCGATAGCCGTTTAATCGTATCGCATTAATTGGCAAAATCTTCTAAGGTTTCGATTTTTCGCGCATTAATCCTATGGATGCGTGACAGGCCGCGTCATACACTGCGCGGCAAAGTGAGGACAACGAAATGAAAAAATTAATTACCGGCGCACTGGCGCTTATTCTGCTGAGTGGATGTACCTCCAGCAAACCTGGGGCATTTGAACGTGTTGACGAAGATCCCAGCTCAAATACCGTTCAGTATCGGTTTGACCCGCTGAAGGTCAATCGTGATGCGATGGATATTGACCTGGCGAATTACTGCAGCAACAAAGGATTTGATAAAGTGGAGGCGCTGCCGGCACAGGAAAGTCATATTCCGGGGCTGAAGAAAGCGTGGTTCCAGTGTAATTACGCCATAAAAAGCTAAATAAAAAAGGGCGGGATAATTATCCCGCCCTGACGATTTTATATTTTTATTTTATGCTGTGTGACATCTTTGCCCGTTAATGGCGATGGTGACCGCCATGATACCCTCCGTGATGACCTCCGTAATAGCCTCCGTGATACCCGCCACCTCCATGGTGCCAGCCGTTGTCGTGCCTCGGGCTGATGATACAACCGCTTAATAAGGTCATCAGCGTTACCACCGAAGCGACTTTAATTAATCTCTTCATCGGAAGCGTCTCCTCTTTTCCAATGACTATGACATTACGACGGAAAAGTGGAGTGAGAATGCAGGCTTTGTAGAGTTATTTAAACAGATATGACGGAATATTTCAGCGCGGTCTTTTCTGCGGCGGCTGAAAATAAAGAAATCAGAATGGGCTGAATAATAAACACTATCAGAGAGAATCTTCTTAAAATCAAGCGAAAATAATTCTCATATGACCGTTTTTATCACTACATTATTAGCAGGTCAGTTTAACGGGAGAAAAACATGGCACATGAAGTAAGACATATTCTGGCATTACAGGCTGAGCTGGGCGAATGTCCGCTCTGGTCAGTGGAAGAACAGGTGTTGTGGAGTGTCGATATTCTGGCACCGGCGATTCACCGTTTCGACCCGGCCAGCGGTGAACTGCAGACTTTTCCGCAGGCGGAAGAGGTAGGCTGCATTGGTCTGCGCGAGCAGGGTGGACTGATCGCCGCCTTGCGTAACGGTGTCTGGCTGCTGGACGCACAGGGCCGGCCTGAGAAAAAGATTGCCGAAAATCCGGGTGACGCGCCGTTAAGCCGGTTCAATGATGGACGCGTCGATCCCTGGGGCAATTTCTGGTGTGGCAGCCTGTGGGAGCCGCAGGATAAAAATGGCGGCCTGCTTTGCCGCGTCACGCCCGACCTGACGCTGGAGGTGAAAGCGCGCGACATCAAAATCTCTAACGGGCTGGCTTTCTCCCCCGATCGGCGCTGGATGTATCACAGTGACACGCCGAACGAGACCCTCTATCGCTATCCTTTAGATGAGCAGGGGGAACCGGGCGAGCGTACGGTATTCCGGCGCTTCAATGCGAAAGGGGGACTACCGGATGGTGCTGCGGTGGATAGCGAAGGATTTTACTGGTCAGCCCAGTTCGATGGCGGACGTGTGGTGCGTATCGACCCGCAGAGCAGTGAAATCGTCGATGAGATCCTGCTGCCGGTGAAGTGGCCAACCATGGTGGCCTTTGGCGGCGCCGACCTTAAAACGCTGTTTATCACCAGCTCACGGGAAGATCGAACGGAGGAGGAGCTGGCGCGCTATCCCCTGTCGGGCGATCTCTTTGCTGTGGACGTGGCCGTGGCGGGTGTGGCAGAGCCGCGTTTCCGCGGCTGAGGATGATTGGGCCGTGGCAACACGGCCCGACAGGATCAGTGGCGCTGCAATACCGGTGCTGGCGCAACCGTACGCTGTGGCAGACGGATAGTGAGTGACAGGAACAGGGAGATGACCAGCAGCGTCATAATCAGGCTGAATGTCACCGTGAAACCGCCAAACAGTGAGGCAACCAGTGAGCCCAGTACGCTGCCGATGCCAAAGCCGAGATAGAGCAGGCCATAGTTTTTGGTCAGGTTATTAAGGCCGAAGAAGTCACTGACCAGCGAAGGAAATACCGTGATGGTTCCGCCAAAGCTGAAGGCCACACAGGCGAGTGACAGGAAGAAAGTGCTCTCATTCATCCGGGTGAAAAGCAGCACGCTCATCCCGATCAGCGACACGATCTGCGCCAGCGAAATCACCCGGATGCGCATCATCCGGTCGGACAGCACGCCCAGCACCAGACGACCGCTCAGGTTAGCGATGGCGATCACGGTGACGGCACTGGCGGCAGTCTGGGTGGTCAGATGCACCAGGCCTTCACCGATGTCTTTAGCCACCCCGATAACATAGAGACCACTCATGCAGGCGGTCAGGAACATCAGCGCCAGCATCCAGTACTGCGGCATACGCACCGATTGTGCCAGCGTATAATCACGCGCCTGTTGCTGACCTCGCTGGCTGCTGCTGTTTTCCTGCAGAGGCGCATCGCGCATCAGCAAAGCCCCCAGGATAATCATCGACATGGCCAGCACGCCCCAGATCATAAAGGTCTGCTCCAGACCTACCGAAGCCAGCAGAGCGCCGCAGATGAACTTGAATCCCAGACTGCCCAGGCCATATGCGCCAATGGCACAGGCAGAGATCATCCCTTTGCGTTCCGGGAACCACTTCACGCAGTTTGACAGGGTCATCAGGTAACCCGCCCCATCGGCCAGACCCACCAGCAACCCGGCGCTGAAATAGAGCATCATCAGGTTATCAGCCTGCGCGGTCAGCCAGAAGCCGACCGCCATTAGCACACCGGCTCCGATCGTGACGCGGCGCACGCCAAAACGTTCCTGTAATTTACCGGCCAGTGACGAGGCAATTGCCAGCCCCAGACTCAGCAGGCCAAACGAAAAAGCCACCTGACTGATCGGTGCATTCAGCTTGTGGGAGAGCTGGCCGTTGAAAAGACTCCATGTGTAGACTGACCCCAGCGCGAACTGAGTGATTACGGTGCCGAACAATGTAAGCCAGCGGGAACGCTGGTATGAAGCCTGCTGCGTCTGGTTCATCATTTATCTCTCCCGTCCGGGAATCTGGAAACTGCGGTCAGAATAAAGCAGTAACGCGCGCGCAGGCGTAGCAAACGCATGAACGGAACGGATCAGGGAATGAAATGCCATCCAGCGGGTATGAATGGCATTGTGCACTCTCTGTGAGGTCGCGCTGAAGGTAACCAAAGCGGCAACCTGATGAGTAAGCGTAATGAGCGGTAAGATAATGTTTCACACTGCTGTTTCTGTAAGCAGGTTTCCGGATCTTTTGCCAGGATAGGGGTTCACTCAACAGGAGGAAATATGAAAGACCGGACATATGAATCCACTACCAGTGAAGACGAAGTCTGCTGCATCATCGGTCAGGCCGTGGTTGAACTCAGTACAGAACAGCAGCCTGTGACGAAATCGACGCTGGCACTCAAGCTGCTGTCGATGGCTGACCGTGACAGTGACGATGAGCGTGTTCTGCTCTACTGGATTGCGCGCAAAGCGATCAATCAGCCGCAGCAACTCCTCCCGCAGTCGTGGGCATAACAGTCAGCCCATGCGGGCGCTACGCCCGCATCTCTGTCAGACGGTCGCCCGGCTAACGCTGAGCGGCCAGCGGGCAAACATCACGACATTGCCCAGCAAAATCATGACAAGGCCAGGGATGGCACTGGCGTGCCACTCATATCCCTCATAGCGGGTTGACAGTGCCAGCGCGACCAGCGGAAACAGCACCGTCGTGTAGGCCGCCCGGCTGGCACCGATGCGACCCACCAGCGTAAAGTAGGCACCAAACCCCATCACCGATCCCACAATCGCCAGATAGCTTACCGCGCCTGTCCATTGCGCGTTCCACGTCGGCTGCAGTGAAACCCCCTGAAGCAGTGAAACCAGCGCCATCATTAACGCGCCGTACAACATGCCATAGCTGTTGGTGGTCAGCACGTCACGATGCAGACGCTGATGCCGCTGACTGATCATATTGCCGAATGAGAATCCCAGCGTGCCCAGCGCACTTAATCCAATGCCCCATAGCAGGCCCGCAGAGGTCTCTGTGTTGCGCAGATCGTGCCAGAACAGCGCCACAATGCCTGCCATCCCCAGTACCATAGCCGGGAGCAGTCGCGCGGAAGGGCGCTGACGGAAAAATATCCAGCTGTTAATGGCGTTATAGATCACCGCCATGGAGAAGATGACCGACTCCAGACCACTGCTGATATATCCCGAAGCGTAATAGAAACAGACAAAATTGAAGCCAAACACACAGCAGCCCTGCAGCAGACAGAAGAGATGATCGCGCAGGGTCAGCTTATCCAGCCGCTTCATCAGCTTAAGCAGAAGCAGCATCACCACCGAGGCCAGTAAAAAACGCCAGAAAACCGCGACGGTCACCGCGCTGGCGCCCGCAGACTGTTGCGCATAAATCGCAATCCAGGTTGTGCCCCAGATCACCACTACAGAAAGATATAAAAACAGGTTCATGGCCTGAATCTCCACGTTAAAACACGGAGTCTGCACCGGTACGGCAACCAGGTCTTACAGCGGATTGCGCGGAGTTTGCAAAATCTTGCGCATTTTTCTGTGTCGTCCCGATGTGACCTGTTTTCTGTCCCGCGTTGTCCGTAAACTGGCACTCTGTTCAACCTGAAACGCGACCCCGATGCCTGTTTATCAGACTTTTGAAATGCTGCAGCGCCAGAAAGCACAACTGCGTGATCAGGTGCAGCTTCACAGCGGCATTCAGCTGGCCGCCTGGTTTAACAGTGGCGATCGTGTCACCAACTTCAGCGATCACCACACGCTGAGCCTCTATGTCGCGGGGGGATATGACACCTGGCACAAAACTGCGCATGGCTGGCGCAACGGTGGGGCACCGGATCGCTTCTGTCTGATGCCTGCCGGCACCAAGTCGACCTGGGACCTGCGGGCCGATCTCGCCTTTGTCCATCTCTACTGCAGTGAGACGCAGCTGCGACAACTGGCTGAGCGGGTATGGGATCGCAGCCCGGCACAGTTAACCCTGCATGAGAAAATCTTTTCTGCTGACGACCGTATCACGCAGCTTTACCGACACTTTCTGCTGAGCTGCGACTGGCAGCAGCCTGCCAGTCAGGTGATGCTGAGCAGCGCCTCCACCTTACTGCTGACCCACCTGTTGCAGCACTACAGCGACGTGCAGTGGCAGCTGCCTCAGGTGCGGGGCGGCCTGGCACCGGCGGTGTTACGGCGGGTGCTGGACTTTATTGAAACCCATCTCGACCAGCCTTTAACCCTGGCGGTGCTGGCACAGGAAGCGGCGCTCAGCGAGTTTCACTTTGCCCGCATGTTCCGGCACACCACCGGCGCAGCGCCACACCAGTTTGTGATGCAGCGTCGGATGGCACGCGCACACGCTTTGCTGGCACGTCCCGATCTGACACTGACTGAAATTGCCTTTCAGTGTGGTTTTCACTCTTCCGCGCATTTCAGCCATCGGTTCCGCCAGGTTTATGGCATGACGCCCTCCGCCTGCCGTCGGGCGCAGAGCTGAAGGCGGTTTTAAAAACGTTTTAAATGATCTCCGGCCACATATTAAAGAGTGCGTGAATCGGTATCTTCTGGTGGCGAAAACCACCGCGCTGGCTGGGTGTGAGGGAGGGTTTAAATCTATTCTCACCAGCGGTTCCTGCAATTATTGCATTAAATCAGGCACGCTTTGTCTTAATAAAAATTCGATGTCATTCTGGACATCTTTCTTAGGAATATTCCACAGTTTCTCCTGTCAGCCCGCGTTATAAAGTCCGACGTTTCTTTCCGCTTTTATATCTTCTGTTCCAGAATGCTCCTTCAGTCAGTCAATGACTCTTTTTGGTGTAGCTGTATTGATGCAAATCAATGCCATAACCATTTACGAGCAATTTTTCGTTCGTTTTCACTGCAGCGACATAAATGTTTATTTAATTGCTCACTTCTGGCTCAAATCGCTGGTATGGCGACAATCACCGCTATTAAAATTCAGCAGAAAATTCTTAATATGTTTAGTAAATAGCGTAATGATCTTAATATTTGATCTTATCTCGATCATTATTCTATTATCGTGCGTCTATAGCTTTAGTCTGAAAAATCCATGTAGCGATAATCTGAGGGATGATGAGATGTCGGATAGTTTCCAGAGTGAAGTGCCGAAGGCACGTATTAATTTGAAACTCGATTTGCATACGGGGGGCGCAAGCAAGAAAACGGAACTCCCCCTTAAATTACTGGTGGCGGGTGACTTCAGTCATGGTCAGGAATCTGCACCCCTGTCTGAGCGTAAGAAAGTTAATCTCAACAAAAATAACTTTGACTCAGTGCTTTCCGAATATTCCCCAAACGTCAATCTGACCGTTAAAAACACACTTGCCGGTGATGGCAGTGAGGAAAATATCACGCTGACATTCCAGAGCATGAAGGATTTCACCCCGGAACAGGTTTCACGGCAAATACCCCAGCTGAAAGCCATGCTTTCCATGCGCAATTTACTTCGCGATTTAAAAGCCAACCTGCTGGACAACCAGGCATTCCGAAAAGAGCTGGAAAAGATTCTGCTCGATCCGGCATTGAGCGCAGAACTCAGAGCCGAACTTTCCGCCCTGGCCCCGAAACAGCCATAACGATCACGATGCTTTAACGGATTAATAAGGAAGATGCTGATGTCTGTAAAAAATGAGAATGCCGCGGGTGGCGAGAGTGTCGTGCTGGAACGTCCTGCTGCCGGTGGGGTATATGCCTCTCTGTTTGAAAAAATCAACCTGAACCCGGTGTCTGAACTGAGTGCGCTGGACATCTGGCAGGACGCGCAGGCGATGTCAGATGCGACCGCGGATGAGCGTCTGACTGCCGGGATGCAGGTGTTTCTGGAATGCCTGACAAAATCGGGCTCAAAAGTCGAAAAGCTCGACAAAAACCTGATTGACCACCATATCGCAGAACTGGACTATCAGATCAGCCGCCAGCTTGATGCCGTGATGCATAGCGAAGAATTCCAGGCAGTGGAAAGCCTGTGGCGCGGCGTGAAATCCCTGGTTGATAAAACCGATTTCCGTCAGAACGTGAAGGTCGAACTGCTGGATATGTCAAAAGAAGAGCTGCGTCAGGACTTCGAAGACAGCCCGGAAATCATCCAGAGCGGGTTGTATATGGTTTCTCAGATGCCTAAGGCCAAATCGTAAGCTAAGGCAGGAAGCCAATGAAAACGGAACAGCCGTTATGGGGCCGGGGGCAGATGATCTCACCCCAGCATTTCCAGCAGCAGGCCGCGTATGCGGCCTGGTCAGCGGAATGCATCGCCCGACTGGGGCTCTCCCATCCCTGGGGGGTGATTGAGGCAACTTTTGAACCTGACGCATTAAAACTGGGCCGCCTGCAGGCCAGTCATCTGCACATCCGCTTTCCCGACGGCACGCTGGTCGACACGAATAGGGGCGATGACCTGCCACCGGTGCTGGCGCTTGAAGGGGAATCCCGGGATGTCGGGGTGGTTCTGGCGCTTCCGCTGATGCGGGCAAACGGGGGCAACTGTCTTAAGCCTGATGAGGTAGCCGATCGCCCGGTTCGTTATCGTCAGTGCTGGCGGGATGTTCGCAACCTCTTTGGGGAAGATACCCGTCAGATTACGGTGATGCAGCCCGCGCTGACGCTGCGTTTTGCTCATCAGAACAACAGTGATTACCTGACCTGCCCGGTCGCCCGTCTGCAGCAGGATTCGCAGGGCCGCTGGACACGCGATGATGCATGGCTGCCCCCGTTGCTCGCTCTGCAGGGCAGCCGCTGGCTGGTGAATCAGCTGGAGCAGCTGATGACACAGCTCCGCGCCCGTCTGAGTCGCCTGATGGCGATGCGCCGGGAAAGTAACGAGCGCATGGCGGATTTTGCCGTAGCCGACGTGTCACTCTTCTGGCTGCTCAATGCCCTGAACAGTGCCGAGCCGGTACTGGGTCAGTTTCAGCGCCACCCGCAAAGCCCGCCGGAGCGTCTGTACCCGGAACTGGCACGGCTGGCGGGCAGCCTGCTGACCTTCTCGCTGGAGCATCAGGTGAGCGCGATTCCGATCTGGCAGCATGAGCAACTGAATCACGTATTCCCGCCGTTGTTTGATTTGCTGAGTGATCTGCTGGAAGCCAGCCTGCCGTCACGGGTGGTGGCAATTGAGCTTGAACAGGATCCCCGGCTTCACGTCTGGCAGGCTCGTCTGCATGACCCACGTCTGCGTGAAGGGGCAGATTACTACCTCTCCGTGCGTTCACCGATACCGGTGGCACAACTGCAGGAGCAGTTCCCGCGCCAGTGTAAGGTCGGCACGCCTGATCATGTCAGAAGTATCGTCAATTCTTCGCGGGTAGGTATTCCTCTGACGCCATTGCGTCATGTGCCAGCCGCCATTCCGCTGCGCCTGGAAAATCAGTATTTCAGCCTTGATGTTTCTCATCCTCTGGCCACTGAAATGCTTCAGAGCGGTACCTGTATGTTTTACGTGCCGGGCATGCTCGGCGAGCCTGAACTTGAACTCTTTGCGGTACTGAGAACATGAGTAAGCCTGAACGCGGTGTTGCCACATCTATCGATATTGATGCTCTCCTGCAGAATACCTGGCTACAGGTGATTAGCCTGCGTTACGGCCCGATATTTCAGGAGGGAGAAGGGCGCATGTTATGGGAGCACTGCATTGCGGATGTCGAACGGGTCCAGCGCGAACTTAAAGCGAGCGACCTCGATGAAGCCAGCTGTCAGCATATTCTCACGGCACAGTGTGCGCTGCTTGATGAGGCGGTCAAAGGTCGCGGTGTGGAGGATGATGCCTGTGTGCAGTGGTATGGCATTCCCCTGCAGGGGTACTTCCTTGGCACCATGGACGCGGGTGACACGCTGTGCGATCGGATGCGCGCAGTGCTGCGTGACCCATCGCCCGATCGGGCCGTCCTGACCTGCTTCCAGCGGGTCATGATGCTGGGATTCCTGGGCAGCTTTCGTGCTCTGAACGATCCGGAGCGTCAGAAACTTGTCAGCGCACTGAGTGAGCGGGTCTCACCGTTCAGCTATCCCAATACGCTTCCGGTTCTGGCAGAAAGTGGTGCCGGACGGGGGATGGGGCGCTGGCTGGACTCGTGGCCCGTGCGTATCGGCCTGAGCGTCGTGGTGGTAGCCGCACTCTGGTGGGGGCTGGATCACTGGCTGGATCAGATGCTGCAGAGCCTGTTACCGGGAGCCGTGAAATGAGTCCTGCACAACAGCGCGCGCTTGTACTGTGGGCCGCCCTGCTGAGTGCCGTGGTCTGCCTGAATTTCCTGCCGGTATCCCGACTGGTTTCTGTGCTCCTTCTGCTTATCGTTCTGGGGGGTATCCTGGCGTTCCGGACGGTCGCCAGTCGTCGTGCGGAGCATGACGTTACCCTGCGTCTGGATGACCTCCCGGAAGCTTCCTGGCGTCAGCCTGTGGTGCTGTTCTGTGGCGATCTGCCGCTGACATGTCGACAGCCGTCACCGGTGTTCACTGGCACGCAGGGATGCTGGATCCGCGTGACGGATCATCAGGATCTGGTTCAGGTCGCTCAACAGGTTCTGTCGCTGCGGCCTGACTGGGGTCGCCAGCTATCGGTGATGGTCAGCGTCTGTCCGCAGAAACATGCCGACAGCGAAGCGCTGACCCGTCGTCTGCTGGCCCTGCGCTGGCAAATCAGCCAGTTGCGTAAAAAAACGGGTCATTGTGTGCCACTGGTTCTGAAGGGGCAGATTGGCAGCGCGATGACGGATGATCTGCTCTGGCAGGCGGCTATTCCGGGTGAAGGCGTGAGGGTCTGGCGGGCGTCTTCAGCGCCGGGTTCAATCGCTGAATGGATCACCACCGGTGGGTCGCCAGCGATGCAGCAGCAGGTGCTGATAAACAGCCTGATGGCGTGGTTTCAGCAGCATGTCACTGCGCGCTTTATGGATGAGAATCCCGATGTTCCGGTCATCGCACCTGTTGCGGTGTTGTGGGGAATGGGACCGATCCTTGCCGGCAGTCTGGCCACATCTGCCTGGACTGCATGGCTAGCCCGTCACACTGCGATCCAGCAGGTTGCGGGCTGGCAGCCGGTGGGAACGGACAGTACGGTGGTTGCCCCCTTCCCGGATTTTATTCTGCCGCTGCTCCCTGAAGGACGGGGCCTGACGCCACGTGGGCGAGCCTGGCGTTGTGCGCTCGGGATTTTCACACTGGCCGCCGTTGCTGCCCTGCTCAGCAGTAGCTGGAACAATCGCCAGCTGCTGCAGCGTGTGAGCTTCGATATTGCCCGCTATGACCGTATCCCGATGCAGGATTTCGACCCCAAAGTCGATGCCGTGGCTGTCCTGCGTGACGATGCGGCAGAGCTGGATGACCAGACGCGCAATGGCGTACCGGCTCGGATGAGCCTGGGTCTCTATCAGGGAGAGCGTTTGCGAATGCCGGTTCTGGAGGCGATCCGTTCGTATGTGCCGCCACCGCCGCCGCCTGAACCGCAGCCGAAACCTGAACCGGTACCCAAAATTTTCCGTCTCGACAGCATGTCGCTGTTTGATTCCGGCAAATCTGCGCTGAAAGCGGGCTCCACCAGAATGCTGGTGAACTCACTGGTCGGCATCAAAGCGAAGCCGGGCTGGCTGATTATCGTGTCCGGCCATACAGACAACACCGGTAACCCAAAACTGAATCAGACGCTGTCACTCGAGCGTGCCGCAGCGGTACGCGACTGGATGCGTGACACCGGTGACGTACCGGAAAGCTGTTTTGCGGTGCAGGGCTATGGCGCAAGCCGTCCGATCGCTACCAATGACACCCCGGAGGGGCGTGCGCTCAACCGCCGTGTCGAAATCAGTCTGGTACCGCAGGCCAGTGCCTGTCAGATACCGGGCCACACCCTGGCGTCATCGCAGGATGATGACGCATCACTACACAATGGAGAGTAATTTCATGGCAATTCCTGTTTATCTCTGGCTGAAAGACGACGGCGGCGCGGACATCAAAGGGTCCGTGGACGTTCAGGATCGAGACGGCAGCATCGAAGTGGTGGCACAGCAGCATAACCTCTACATCCCGACCGACAATAACACCGGCAAGCTGACCGGCACCCGTATTCACACCCCGTTCCTGTTTACCAAGGAGATCGACTCCTCCAGCCCCTACCTGTACAAGGCAGTGACCACCGGGCAGACCCTCAAGTCTGCTGAATTCAAATGGTACAGGATCAACGACGCGGGCCAGGAAGTGGAGTACTTCAACACCAGACTGGAAAACGTGAAGGTGGTGAAAGTGAACCCGGTGATGCACGACATCAAAAATCCGGCTTTCGAGAAGCATAATCATCTTGAGCAGATTGAACTGCGCTACGAAAAAATCACCTGGACATACAAAGACGGCAACATCATTCATTCCGACTCCTGGAACGAACGCGCCACCGCATAAGTCACGAGCGGGCAGAGCTTCTCTGTCCGCTCTTTTTGCTGAGCGTCTGCCTGTGCGGGCGCTCAGCAAAAAACATCACATCCCGGAAACAGACCTCATGGGCCTCGGTAACGGCCAGGGGCGGTAGCGTGCCTGAACGGTCCTCAACAGTGAGCAAGCAAATATGGAAAACCCGGCAATCCTTCTTCGACGTCTCAACCCTTACTGCGCCCGTGCGATGGAAGGGGCAGCTTCCCTGTGTCAGATTCGCGCCCATGCTGAAATCCTGCCGGAGCACTGGCTGCTGAAACTGCTGGAGCAGGGTGAAGGTGACATGACGGTGCTGGCCCGCCGCTATGAGTGGGATATGGACGCCATCTGGCAGGATTTGCTTGCCTGGCTTGATAAGCAGCCGCGCTCAGTACGGCACCGTCCGCAGTTGTCTGACGCCATTCAGACATTACTGCAGCAAGCCTGGCTGATTGCTTCTCTGAACGGTGAGGAACAAATCCGCAGCGTCCATCTACTGATGGCGCTGGCAGATAAACAGAAACTGGTGCGCTGTGACGGGCTGTGGCCACTCCTGACTCTGGGCCAGAGTCAGCTGGAACGTCTGCGTCCGCTGCTCGATGCACAGTCGGACGAACGCCCGGAACTGCAGCAGGAAGCGGAACTTGCGCAGAGCCACAGCGGCGGGATGGAATTTGTCGGCCGTCCGGTAGGTGCAGAGCTGAAAGAAGGCGAGCTTAGCCCGGCGCTGCAGAACGCGCTGGATAAATTCACCCTCGATGTCACTGCGAAAGCGAAAGAGGGCAAAATCGACCCGGTGTTTGGCCGTGATACGGAAATCCGCCAGATGGTGGACATTCTCTCGCGCCGTCGCAAGAACAACCCGATTCTGGTGGGCGAACCGGGCGTGGGGAAAACCGCGCTGGTGGAAGGCCTGGCGCTGCGTATAGCCGAAGGTAACGTGCCGGAATCTCTCAGGCCGGTTGTTCTGCGTACCCTGGATTTGGGTCTACTGCAGGCGGGCGCGGGCGTGAAAGGCGAGTTCGAACAGCGTCTGAAAAACGTCATCGACGCGGTACAGCAGTCTCCGCTACCGATTCTGCTGTTTATCGACGAAGCCCACACCATTATCGGTGCCGGTAATCAGGCGGGGGGCGCAGATGCGGCCAATCTGCTGAAACCGGCACTGGCGCGTGGCGAACTGCGTACCCTCGCCGCGACCACGTGGAGCGAGTACAAACAGTACTTCGAGCGCGATGCCGCGCTGGAGCGTCGCTTTCAGATGGTGAAGGTCGACGAGCCGGATGATGAGACCGCCTGCCTGATGCTGCGCGGTCTCAAATCCCGCTATGCCGAGCACCACAATGTGCATATCACCGATGATGCGGTGCGTGCTGCGGTCGCGCTCTCCCGCCGTTATCTGACCGGTCGCCAGCTGCCGGACAAAGCGGTCGATTTGCTCGACACCGCCGCCGCCCGCGTGCGCATGAGCCTTGATACCGTTCCGGAGCAGCTGACCCGCATTCGCGCGCAGATAACCTCGCTTGAAATGGAGAAGCAGGCACTGCTGGAAGATATTGCTTTTGGCAGTCAGAGCCACAGCGAGCGTCTGACGCTTATCGGGCAGGAAGAAGTACAACTGATCCTCAAACTTGATGAGCTGGAAACCCGGCACGGTCAGGAGCTGAAAGTCGCAGAGCAGTTACTGCAAAGCCGCCAGGACCTCTCCCGTCAGGGCGAAACTCACGCGCTGCAACAGCAACTGAACGGAATGCAGCACAGCAATCCACTGCTCTCGATCGATGTGGACGTGCGCACCGTTGCTACCGTCATTGCCGACTGGACAGGCGTGCCACTCTCTTCGCTGATGAAAGACGAACAGACCGAACTGCTAAGCCTGGAGAAGGAAATCGGCAAACGCGTGGTTGGCCAGGATGTGGCGCTGACTGCCATCGCCCGGCGTCTGCGTGCGGCGAAAACCGGCCTTACGTCCGGGGACGGTCCGCAGGGCGTATTTCTGCTGGTTGGCCCGAGTGGCGTCGGTAAGACTGAAACTGCGCTCGCGCTGGCGGATGTGCTGTTCGGCGGCGAGAAGTCACTCATCACCATTAACCTGTCCGAGTACCAGGAGCCGCACACGGTGTCGCAGCTGAAAGGCTCACCGCCGGGCTACGTCGGCTACGGCCAGGGTGGCATCCTCACCGAAGCGGTACGCAAGCGTCCCTACAGCGTGGTGCTGCTCGACGAAGTGGAAAAGGCACACCGTGAGGTGATGAATCTGTTCTATCAGGTGTTCGACCGCGGCTTTATGCGCGACGGCGAAGGCCGCGAAATCGACTTCCGTAATACCGTTATCCTGATGACCCTGAACCTCGGCAGCGACCTTTTGATGCAGCTGCTGGATGAGCAGCCGGAGGCCACCGAAAGCGACCTGCACGAACTGCTGCGCCCGATCCTGCGCGATCACTTCCAGCCGGCGCTGCTGGCCCGCTTCCAGACTGTGATCTATCGACCGCTGGCCGAAGCGGCCATGCGCACCATCGTGGAAATGAAGCTCGATCAGGTCAGCAAGCGACTGAACCGTCACTACGGCCTGACCACCCATATTGATGTGAGCCTGTACGACGCACTCACCGCTGCCTGCCTGCTGCCGGATACCGGCGCACGCAACATCGACAGCCTGCTCAACCAGCAGATTCTGCCGGTGCTGAGCCAGCAGCTGCTGACCCACATGGCCGCGAAGCAGAAACCACACACCCTGACGCTCGGCTGGAGCGACGAAGAAGGTATCTCACTGGACTTTAACCGGGCTGAGGGAGAGAACGTATGAGCAGCAATCCCCCGATCAGATTCAGTCATAACCACCACCTGCTGGCGGTCAAAGGCTGTACGGCGGAACCTGACGTGCTGGCCTTTGAGGGCGATGAGGCCTTGAGTAAACCGTTCAGCTACCGCATTGAATTCACGAGCTCTGACCATGCCATCAGCAAAGAGATGATGCTGATGAAAACCGGCTCGCTGACGCTGCAGGCCCCGGTGGACCAGGGTTACGGCATCAAAGTGCAGCAGGCCGTGCGCACCCTTCAGGGAGTAGTGACCGGCTTTGAACGCCTCAGCACATCAAAAGATGAAACCCATTATGCCCTGACGCTCCGGCCACGCCTGGCGCTACTCGACCGTTCGCACCAGAACGCCATCTACCAGGACATGTCGGTCCCGCAGATTGTGGAAAAAATCCTGCGCGAGCGTCACAACATGCGCGGCCAGGATTTTCTGTTCTCGCTGTCAAAAGAGTATCCGCGCCGTGAGCAGGTGATGCAGTACGGTGAGGATGACCTGCACTTTATCACCCGCCTGCTGGGTGAGGTGGGTATCTGGTTTCGCTTCACTACCGACACGCGCCTGAACATCGACGTGGTGGAGTTTTACGACAGCCAGCAGGGGTATGAGAAAGGCCTGACCCTGCCGTCAGTCCCGCCGTCGGGCCAGCACTCAAAGGGGGTGGATTCGGTCTGGGGCATGGCGTGCCACCACAACGTGGTGCAGAAGCAGGTCAGCACCCGTGACTACAACTACCGTCAGGCCACGGAAGACATGAACACGCAGGTGGACGCGACGCAGGGCGACAGCACCACCTGTGGCGATGCCTACCACTGGGGAGACAACTACCTTACCCGGGGTGATGCATACGACCGCAATCCGGCCCCGGAGTCCGGGGCGTTTTATGCCCGCATTCGTCATGAGCGCTACCTGAATGGTCAGACGCGGACGCAGGGCATCACCAGCTGCCCGACGCTCTTTCCGGGCCAGGTGCTGAAGGTCACCGGCGGGTACGAAGTGGCAGAGGTGTTCAGCGCGGGTGTGGTCATCACGGCGATGCGCACGCGTGCCCGCCGTGACAAGGACTTTGCCGTTGATTTTGACGGCATTCCTGATAACACCGATTTTGGTTTCCGTCCTGAGCCTGGCTCACGTCCGGTCATGGCCGGGACGCTGCCGGCACGCGTCACCAGTACCACTGAAAATGACACCTACGGCCACATCGACAAAGATGGTCGATACCGCGTCAATATGCTGTTTGACCGTGACAGCTGGGAGACCGGATTTGAGAGCCTTTGGGTGCGCCAGTCCCGCCCGTACGCAGGGGATACGTATGGCCTGCACCTGCCGCTGCTGGCAGGAACCGAAGTGGCGATTGGCTTTGAGGACGGTAACCCGGACCGGCCGTACATTGCCGGCGTGCTGCACGACTCGGCGCACGGCGATCACGTCACCATCCGCAACTACAGACGTAACGTCCTGCGTACGCCTGCGAACAATAAAATCCGCCTCGATGACGAGCGCGGGAAAGAGCATATCAAGGTGTCGACGGAATACGGCGGCAAGAGCCAGCTGAATCTCGGGCACCTGGTCGACAGCGAGAAACAGCAGCGCGGCGAAGGGTTTGAGCTCAGGACCGACAGCTGGGGCGCGATACGGGCGCAGAAGGGGATTTTTATCAGCGCAGACGGGCAGGCCAGAGCGCAGGGGCAGGTACTGGAGATGGGGGCTGCCCTGAGTCAGCTGCAGCAGGCGCTGACTCAGGCCGAGGCTCTGAGCAGTGCTGTTGAAACAGCCAGAGCAGAGCTGGCTGATATCCAGACCCAGAAAACGCTGCTGCAACAAACGCTGACCGATTTGAAACAGTCCGCGCTGTTACTTTCCGCGCCGGCAGGAATTGCCCAGAGCACGCCGAAAAGCGTGCAGCTGTCTGCGGGAGAGAATGTCATCAGCACCAGCGGTAAGCACACGGATTTCAGTACCCTTAAAAGGTTTACCGTAGCAGCCGGGGAAAGAATAAGTCTGTTCGCACAAAAGCTGGGTATCAAAATTTTTGCCAGTAAAGGAAAGGTGGAGATACAGGCGCAGAGCGATGAGATGACGCTGGATGCGCTGAAAGATATCCGTATCAGCAGCAGTGAGGGGAAACTCATCATCAGCGCGAAGCAGGAAATCATTCTCACCAGCGGAGGCGGTTATATCCGGATAGCGGACGGAACGGTGGAGTGCGCGGCACCTGACAAAATCATCGAGCGCGGGGCGGTGTGGCAGAAGTTTGGTGGGCAGAGTCTTAGTCAGGCAATGCAGAACTGGGAGAACACTGATTTTGCTATCACGCCTGAAGTCAGGCGGTTATCAGATGACTCGCCGGTGGCAGGTCTGACGCTGGGTTTAACAGGCGGGGATGGCAGACAGCAAAAAGTAGCAACCTCCACTTCAGGGGCAACTGCGGTGCAGAATAATGTCAATATCGATTCTCTCAGTGCCTCTTTGCTGGATAAAACATAAGCGTTGCATTATTTCGAAGTATATCTTCGGGGAAAGCACCATGTTGATTGCCACGAAGGTCTTTCTGAAGATTATTTTCCTGAACGGAAAAAGGAGGAAATTCATGGCTGAAGAAAATATGACAGGTAATGAGAAAAGTATCTCTATTACCTGCATAAAACCAGAATGGGACGACAATGGATTAGTCTACTGGCCTGGCATACAGAATCAGAAAAAATCAGAGAATGCTAAAGCTATCTTGCTTCAGCCGCCCGTAAAAGCCATCCCCGTTATCTTTCTTCCTGGAGTGATGGGGACTAATTTAATGGCGGACAAAGAAGCTAAGGATAACCCTATCTGGCGTGGGGATAGCGAATTAAAGGTATACGCCCAATGGGCAGGTAAAGGTGGAGATAAACGAAGAGAGTTGCTTAATCCAGACACCACAAAGGTGGATGATCGTGGTGATATTAACCAGACCATCTATTCTCCGATTTCCGATGACGGAAAATTATTTCGAACCCGCCGGGAGCGAGGCTGGGGGGAAGTGTTATCCCTCAGCTACGGTAAATTTTTAAGTGTTCTGCAGGGGGCATTGACGGATGACTGGCAGCAAGCCCTTGAAAACTATTGCAAACCAACGTCAGCAAAAAATGGCGTGCTAAGTCAGCTGGTCGGTCAATCTCTGTCTGAAAGCAAACATGCTGAAATTACCGGTGAATCTGTCCTGACCCAGCAGGAACTGGACCATTTCCAGAACTTTCTATTTCCGGTTCATGTTTATGGCTACAACTGGCTGCAGGATAATAAAACCTCGGCGGAAGGACTGGTCGCCTTTATCGACAGCACGATCAACCTCTACAAATATCACTGGGGCCACGGCATGCCCTTTCCCGCCGGGCAGGAAAAAGTCATTATTGTTACTCACTCCATGGGCGGGCTGGTGGCGCGCTACGCATCTCAGGTCTGCGGAGCCAAAGATAAGATTCTGGGAATAGTGCACGGGGTGATCCCCGATCTCGGCTCACCGGCGGCGTACCGTCGCATGAAGGTTGGCGCAAAACAGGAAGGTATGGCTGGTGCCGTGCTGGGCAACACCGCGAAAGAGTTGATGCCGGTGCTGGCCAGAGCTCCCGCACCGCTTCAGCTTTTACCCTCGGCGAAATACCTTTCCGGAGCGCCCTGGTTGAACGTACAAGGGGCAGGCGAAGATGGCAGCGATGTAAAACTACCGCAAGCCGGGGATCCTTTCGGGGAGATCTACCTCAACAAGACCCTTTGGTATCGCCTGTATGAGTCGGACATTATCGACAAGGATGAGGCGGTGAGTCAGAGTAATTGGATTGAATACAACGATCTCTTTGATAAAAATGTCCAACCATTTATTGAAAGTTTGGATAATCTCTATCATCCAAATACTTACGCCTTTTATGGTCATAAAATTGCCTCCGACGGCACCCTTGCGTGGCTTAAAACATCTATCACCTACCCGAAAAATAGGCATGAGAGTGACAGGAAACTGCCCAACAACTACCGGGAGATCCCCCTGCCTTTTAATCGTTCCCAAATGTACGTGGTCACCTCATCAAAAACGCCGGGGGATGGCACGGTGCCGGTGGAATCACTAAGTGCCATTTGCCATAACAGCGAAATTAAAAGCGTTCTGGCAACCAGTGTTGACCATCAGGGAGCCTATGACGTCAGGAGCCTGAAGGATATAAAAGACAGGCCAGCCCTGCAGTTTACCCTCAGGGCCATTGTGAAAATGGTTCAGGAAATCCCTATCCCATGAATGCTATTCGGCAATTTACAGTGTTATCTCTTATCGCAGGCAGCATAGTTTTCATTACCCAGACTATGGCTTCCACGCCAGTGAAGAAGG
>NZ_JALNVA010000009.1:0-163284 GCF_026541045.1 Pantoea sp. GM_Pan_3
ATGCCAAGAAAAGAACCCGATATCCTGAACATAGCGGATGCATTTAGCGAAACAGACAAACGCACTGGCGAGGTTGTTACTCTCACGCCTAACAGCAATAACACCGTTCAGCCGGTCGCGCTGATGCGACTTGGCTTGTTTGTTCCGACGCTGAAATCCACGGCGCGCAGTCAGAAAAACCAGATGAATGCCATGGATGTGACACAGGATCTTAAACAGTTATCCCTGGTCCGCTCGGAAGGGTATGACAACATCAAGATTCTGGGTGCCCGCCTGGATATGGATAACGATTTCAAAACCTGGGTGGGGATCATCCGTGCCTTCGCCACGCATGAGTGTCTGGGAGACACGGTAACGCTCTCTTTCGTTGAATTCGCCAAACTGTGTGGCATACCCTCTGTGCGTCTCTCCTCGAAGCTCAGAAGCCGTCTGGATGCTTCCCTGACCCGTATTGCCTCCAATACGCTGACATTTACCAGCAAGGGTGGCGAGAACTACACCACACATCTGGTGCAGTCTGCCAAATACAGCATCAAAAAGGACACGGTCACCTTACAGGCCGATCCCAAAATCTTTGAGCTCTACCAGTTCGACAGGAAAGTCCTGCTGCAGCTGAAAGCCATCAATGAGCTGGCACGTAAAGAGTCGGCCCAGGCGCTCTACACCTTCATTGAGAGTCTTCCGCCTAAACCGGCGCCGATATCCATGGCCCGGCTGCGTGCCAGACTTAACCTCACTTCGCGTGTGATCACCCAGAACGCCACCGTCAGAAAGGCCATGGAGCAGCTGAAAGAGATTGGATACCTTGACTACACAGAAACCCGGCGCGGCTCATCGGTTTACTTCTGGGTCCATTACCGTCACCCCAAGCTGCGCCCGGCCGAGCTGCCGCTCAGCAAGTCTGGTCTGATCGATGACGAAATGGATGAGTTCGACGATCTCTACAACGATCCGACTGTTATTGATGTCGGCCAGCCTGAAGCCGTGATGGAAGAGGAGAGCAGCGAGCTGGTGATGGTGTCACGTGAGGAGAAAGAGCTGCTGAACAAAATCAGGAAGCAAAAAAAGCAATAATTTTCAGACGTTAGCACGCCTCGTTCCCTGTGATAGCCCTTTCCGCTCGCGGCCTGAGAGTAGGGATGTCAGGAAGGCCTGACCCAACCACTGTAGCGAGTTACGTTACTCTCTACAGTGGTTATCCACCCGCTGCCCGCTCAAAGATCCCGCTCAATCGCTGTGGCCTCCACCTAATCTGCCTTGTGTCGTTTTTAACCGACGCAGCCAGTGTTAACTCGCTACAGTGGTTGCTCTTCTGTTAAAGGTGATGATGAGTACGGCTGACACAGAGATTTCTCTGCTTTACTCGCTACAGTGGTTATCCGGCTGAACGTCTTCATGCCTCAGAAGAAGTGGGGCAGGGCAGGTATTTATCGCGCAGCGCGCGCTTCACTTACTCGCTATAGTGGTTACCCTTTCTGTTTTCGAAGCTAATCGTGCCATTCCCATGCTCTTCCTCTCCTGTGAGCTACTCGTTACAGTGGTTATCAGGTTGTTTTATCGCTAAAGCGGTGAGTTAATGATCAGATAATAGCGTTTTAAGGGGTAAACACACTCGCTACAGTGGTTGCCAAACGGGAACAGGCAGGGGAGGTTTACTCGCTATAGTGGTTGTTACTGTTTCTGTCCGGCCACGCCTTTGGTGGGCTTACCTAGTGTGTGAGTGCTCACTAGTGTCATGTTCCCTGTCAGATAAGACCTCAAGAAAAATACCAAGACGATGCTCTGCCTCAGTCATCACTCGCTATAGTGGTTCCCTAAAGACTGACCGCCACAGAACTGACCTGCATGACAGGCCCGATGCACCCAAGTTGGCCTCAGAGAGTCCCTGCAACAGTAAACACGCATCCTGCCTGAGGAGTCTTCTCGCTATAGTGGTTGCTCGCCTGTTTCCCGTCGCTGAACCGCCTGAGCAGGAACTCTCACTGGCACCGATACTCGCTACAGTGGTTACTGACGCTGAGCTGAGCAGCGATTCACTCGCTATAGTGGATATGTGTCACATTACGTCTTTGCCGGTGTGTAAATATGCAACAAATTGCCTTTCCGCAGGCAGCAGGGAAGTAACATTACTCGCTATAGTGGTTATCCCTCATTCCTGTGCCTGACTGGTCAGAAATACGCTGTCAAAACGGGAAGCTGTAAAAAGCTCATACAGCAGGTCAGGGGAAAGAGACGGGGCAGGGAAGTGAATCAGTGAACTGCGTGAGGATTGTCAGGAGTGAGGCAACAAAACGGCCGGCGCGCCAGCCGCTCTGTTTGTGTTCAGGCAGGTTGCGTTACATCGCCTCCCGGTATTCCGGCCAGGCGACCGATTCAGCCTGGTAGCGACCAGCGGCAGCAAACAGGGTGCCCTGGAAGTTGATCACACCAGCCGCCTCCAGCCACATCCACTCCTCGGCCTGGACGATACCGGCTGCGATCACGGTGATTTCCAGCGCAGAACAGCATTTGATAATTGCCTGAACCACCGCCTGTTTGGGGCCGCTGCGGTGAACGTCGCGGGTGATCCCGGCGTCGATACGAATACGGTCCGGCTGAATGTGGGTCAGCAGCGAAAGCCCGGCGGAGCCGTCTCCAAAATTGTCGATAGAGAGGCTGATCCCGGCGGCTTTTAACGCACGAACCGCTTCAGAGAAGGCGGCCAGCTGCGAGATAACCGCCGTTTCGCTCACGCCGATGACCACCTGCTCCGGCACCAGTCCCGCCTGCTGAATGGCGGCCACAATCTGCGTGACGGCATCGGGTATCACCACCAGCGTCATCGGCAGCAGGCTGACGTAGAGCGTCATGCCATCAGGGCAGACCTGACCTGCATGGGCGAATGTCTTTTTCAGGGTCTCCAGATCGTCAGCGTGAAGCTGGGCGTCTGAGGCTGCATCGGAGGGCGCCGCTCTGACAATAGTGGCTTCAATCGCGGTAACCTTGCGAGCCAGCGGATCGACGACCGGGCGGAAACTGACGCCTTCTGTTTCAGGGCGGGAATCCGGCACCTCGTTATGCTCTGAAATGAATTCCCAGTAACCGGGCGGAAGAACCTCGTAATAGTTCTCCTTCTCGCGTGACTCAACAAAGGTCCGCAGGAATTGCAGTGCCCGATCATCATAGGTCAGTTGATATTTCGAGGTCCCTTTGTCCAGCACCGCCTGGAGCAGCGACGAGCGGTCATGTTCACGCAGGTCAAACAGCGACATACCCGCATTACCAAACCGGCGGGAAGGTGCGTAGTCGCGCATCAGCTCCACGACATTATGATGCCGGCGATCGGCACAGATGCGCTGATAGACTGCCTGAACGCCTGCTTCCGGCCCCTCAAGCAACTGAAAAAAGTGTGTGCCGTTGAATAACAGGATGCCTGTTACGTCGTGCGCAGTGTTGATTTCGCTGGCGTGATCGACCATCTCAGGCAGGGTTCTGACCGGAAAATCATCGGAAATATGGCTGCGGTATATAATGGTAGTCAGCATGTGCAGCTCCGCTTTAGGTGAATATAGCGCACACGCTAACACTGTTTAAAAAATGTTTCATCTTTCCTTACTGACTGTAGCACGGCGTGCACACGGGCAGGCAGCACTAAGCGCAGCGGCTGTCGGGTGACGTTCCGGATCACAGCTCCGGTACGTGCAGACGGGCGCTCAGCAGGGCTCTCCGCGCAGCTTCCAGTTGAGCCAGTGATCCAGCGCTTCTTCGTTCAGCGGTCTGGAATAGAAGTAGCCCTGTGCCTGGTCACAACCATACTCTGTCAGCGAGGTTACCGCATCGGGACACTCGACCCCCTCAGCCAGCACGGTGTAGTCCAGCTCTTTTAGCATGGCGATGATGCTGCGGGCAATGATGCGTGAGGCAGTATCGGAAGAGAGCTCGCTGATCAGGGAGCGATCCAGCTTGATAACATCCAGCGGCATCCGGCGCAGATAACTGATATTGCTGTAGCCGGAGCCAAAATCATCCAGCGAAATCGTAAATCCACACTCTCTGAGTCTCTCCAGCCCGCGCAGGGCATCAGGGCTTTCAAGGATACGTTCAGTTTCCAGACACTCAATGCCCAGCAGTGAGGTGGGGAGCTTAGCCCTGACCAGCTTGCTTTCCAGTGCTGAAGCAAAGCCTTCCTGCGAGAAGTCGTTCACGCTGACGTTAATCGTTAACGGCAGCTGGATGCAGCTATTCCTGAGCCGCCTCAGGCGGGCTACCGCCTGATCGATAATCCAGGCCGTCAGCACAGAGAGCAGTTCGGTCTGTTCAGCCTGCGGGATAAAGGCACCTGGCGAGAGTTCACCCCGGGTAGGATGCTGCCAGCGGATCAGCGCTTCCAGCCCCACCGGTCTGCCACTCTGCAGGCAGATTTTCGGCTGGTAAACCATATAGAGCCCGACGTTGTCGCGCAGCGCAGCTTTAAGATCGTTCATCAGCAGTAAATCGTCAGCATGCTGCGTCTGCGCCTCGGCGTCATAGCGCTGCGAGGGCAGCCCCAGTCCGACCGCATCGTTCAGGGCACTGACGGCGCGACGTAATACCTCAGGTGCAGACAGTTGACTGGCCACAAAGCCCGCTTCGCCGGTGTGCGGTGTCAGCGCGACCGACAGTCCATCATCCACATCTGCACTGATCCCCTCCAGACGACCGGCCACCCAGGCGGCACTCAGGCGGCTGTCTGCCCGGGTCAGGATAGCAAACCGCCCGGTGGCCACGGTATAGAGCATTTCGCCCACCGCCGGACGCAGCCGCAGTGGCAGCAGGGTGGCCATATCTTTCAGCAGGCTTTCAACCGGCCCCATTCCCATCGTGCGGGCCAGTTCATAGGCTCGTGACATGTCAATGCAATCAATCAGGACCAGGCGGCGGGGTGTGATGTCGCCCGCCACGGCCAGATACTGCAAATCCCGGATCAGACGCTGGCGGTTAGGCAGTCCGGTTACCGGATCGACAAACCCGGCCGCATGCCAGGCTTCCAGAAAAGACATGACCAGCGTGGAGAGCAGGGTCAGCGTGATGACCTGGTCAGAGGTGAACACATGCGGCTCGGTATCGGTCACACACAGCGTACCCAGAATAATGTTATCGCGCGTTTTCAGCGGCACGCCAGCATAGAAGCGAATAAAGGGTGCACCGGTGATCAGGGGATGCCTGACAAAACGCGGGTCGTGCCAGGTGTCGGGCACGACCATAGGCGTGTTACTGTCGACCACGTGGCGACAGAGAGAATCCTCACGCGTGGAGCGCTGAAGATTGAATGTGTGCGAGGCCTGTACGGTCTGAAACTCATCATCCAGAACAGAGATAAAGCTGCCCGGAATGCCCAGTGCCTGACTCGCCAGACGGACAAATTTCCGCAGGACGTCATCGCGACTTTCATCAGGACTGCGCAACGCCTGTATAGCACGGCTTCTGCGTTCATCATCGCCGTTTAAATTCTTAAGCATGTGTGTATACCCCGCACCGGTTGATTACGGAGCGAAAAAGAAAACTGTCCGGTTTGAAATGTCGATCAGGCGGCAGTAAATATAGCGTATTTTTTATTTTCCGCTGAATGATAGGTGACTCTGCGGCAGCTGTCTCTGAATATTTTCTTTAACGCATTAAAAGCATGTTTACGATTCGAAAATTTAATCGAAGAGAGGCGTTAATATTTACATATTGTTGTCATTTTCAGAAAACGCGTGATTTCAGACTTTTTAATATTTATTTCAGGGCAGCAGAACAATATGCATTCAGGAGCGTGAATGGTTTTGCTAAGTCAGTCTGAACCCTGCAGCCGCGACAGGCTGCGGAACCGCGTCGCTGAGCAGAGACGGGTGAGAAAGATAACCTGTTAATATGACTGGTAAAAGCAGAAAACCGGGTCACTCCGGCAGAGATAACCTGTCGCCATTGTGATGGCTGAGACAGGCCAATCCGCCGCCGGGCTGCCACTGACGCAGCACGTCAGGCAGTAATCAGGTTAACGTTTGATGCCGTTCCGGGACTGTAACGGACGCCGGGGTGGCGGGTTTTGCTCCAGCCACGCACGCACCTGTTCGGTCAGCGATCCCTTTTCGCGAATCGCACGCGTCAGCCTCTCCTGAGTCGTCTTCAGCTCCTGGGTCCAGTAGGTGATTTGCCACTGTTCACGGATCTCTACCCGTGACAGATCGTCGGGTGAGCGACGCTGGATAGGATTTTTCATTTATTATCCTCCTCGTATTTTTGATGGTGCCCGCTGAGCAGCACCCTCAGGCTAAACAGCTATCGTGATGAAGAGTGAGGCATTGAGGTAGCGGATTAATCCCTGAATCGCGCTTAAGTCAAATATCAGGACTATTCCTGGCTGGCGCAATAAGGCACTCTAAAAAAATAGAAAAGTCGCCGGCGGGGCAGAATTACGCGTTTCGTTTACAAAGAAATCCTGCCGGAATGCAGAATCCGGAATTTGACATTTATTTAAAATGGTCAATTATTCTCAGGTCAATTCGCAGGGCCACTTCCGGGTCGCTTCGCTTTATACAGGCGAAGCGCTGCGCCTTTGCGGTTTCATCATGTTGAAGGAGTCCTTTTTGGTTAATCGTCCCCCTCAGCCGCCTGTGGCTGTTCAGAGTAATGTGCGTGAACTTCGTCTGGCCGCCGGGCTGTCACAGCAGAGCGCCGCAGAGCGTTTCGACCTCAGTCTGCGCGTCTGGCAGACGAAAGAAGCTGCAGCCAATCCTGCGTTACTGAGTCAGGGTGAATATGAGTTGCTGCTGCTGCTGGCCGGCCGTCATCCCCATTTCGTTCTTGCACCGCAGAATAAAAAATAGCGGCAGCCCGCTATCCTGATTTGACTCCCGGTGATAACAGGATCCGGAGAAGCGGAAAAAAATCTATTTCCCGGCTTGAAAATGTAGCGCTAATCCCTATTTTGAAGGTGATCGGGAATCTGAAACCGGTCAGATGAACTTTTGGATGAACCTGTTCAGGAGATTATCACGATGTCACTACAACCCTTTTCAGTTTTGCCTTCGCTGGCTGATTCCGTTTTTTCAGACCGCTTCAGCCGCATCGATAAATTGTTCAGTCAGCTGACGGGTGACAGCCCGGTCACCTCCGTTCCCGCTTATGATCTGCAGCGCGTGGAGGATAACCACTATGCGCTGACCGTCAGCACGCCTGGCTGGAAAGAGCATGAGCTGGAGATCGAGTTACGTGGCGGGCGTCTTTCCATCGCCGGTCACAGGGAAAAAGCGTCGCAGGAATCGACAGGCGAGGCCCGGGAGGAGAGCGGCGGCTGGATCCATCGCGGGATAGCGCGCCACGACTTCCAGCTGAACTTTTCCATTCCGGAGCATATGAAGGTCACCGGAGCCAGTCTGGCTGAGGGATTACTCCGTATCGATCTGATTCAGGAGATACCGGAGAGCGAGAAACCGCGTCGCATTCCGATTGCCATCGGCGGCCCGCGTACGCTTGAGCATCACTGATAGCTGCAGGGCGGAAATGGCAAAGGCTGTTTCCGCCTTTTTGATGGCGGGCAGGCAAAAGAAGTCATGGAATCAGGCGCTGGCGGAGAGGGTGTTTTCAGGCAGTTTCACGCGGGTGTCTGTTCCGGTCAGCATGACGGGATCGCCTGCCTCAAGACTGGACTGAAAAATTGCCTTCATGGATGGCGTAATTCCGTCGCCACACCACATCAGATGGTGCTCAAAGCGGTGATTCGCCACGGCAGGCACGCCTGACGCCTCGGCGGCCACTTCAACCCGGAATCCCTGTCCGTTGAGCCGTATCGCTTCCATCCAGATCTCTGTCTCATCCGTCACGCTGACCGCTTCAAGGAACAGCGGGATGGTGCTGCGTCGTCTGGCGGCCTGCGCCAGGCGTTCCCACTGACCCACCACGGCGGTGTGAAAACGCTCAAGACGCTGCGCTGCCCCTTCGCTGACGTCAGTACGCAGCCAGAGATTAAGCGGGCGCAGGTAGCAGTTCACATAATCATCGCCACAGTAGTCAATGTTCATCATCCGCAACT
This sequence comes from Pantoea sp. GM_Pan_3, assembly GCF_026541045.1. Taxonomy (NCBI): domain Bacteria; kingdom Pseudomonadati; phylum Pseudomonadota; class Gammaproteobacteria; order Enterobacterales; family Erwiniaceae; genus Pantoea; species Pantoea sp. GM_Pan_3. The sequence continues at coordinate 8,033 of NZ_JALNVA010000009.1, forward strand.
CGCGATGAATATCCTCGTCTGAGCTCTGAGAGAGCAGCTGCAGCATATCCTCTTCCCGGCAGGCCCAGCCGCCGGGCAGCGTAACACTGGGCCAGTTAAGCGCTGCATGGATATCGAAAAGCGTATGGCCGCCTGACGTCATATCCCGCACATAGAGGGCACGCGTAAGCTGATTATCTGAATAACCGCCAGCATCCGGTGGCGTAATCAACCCGGCGCGGCGCCAGCGTCTCAGCGTTTCAGGAAGAACACCGACAAGCGCACATATCGTGTCGGTAGAGTGTTGAGGCATGATTGGTATCCGTAAGGTTTTGGGCTCCCGTCACCAGGGAAGTCAGCGTAGTATGCGCGCCAGCGATGAATAAAGAAACAATCATTTCCATAATGTATCGGGTGTTGCACAGCGGGGCGGGGTCGTTAACATCCATGAGAGAAAAGGGCAGGCACCGGGCGCGTAAACGCCCGGCGGGAAAAGGGGATTACCAGTGATACTTGTTGGAATCTTCCCACTCTTTCACTTCCTGCTCGGCACGATCTTTCTCGTAGCCGTAACGTTCCTGAATTTTACCGACCAGCTGATCGCGCTTCCCTTCCACAACGGTCATATCGTCATCCGTGAGATCGCCCCATTTTTCCTTAACCTTACCTTTGAACTGCTTCCAGTTACCGCCAATGCGATCTTCGTTCATGGTGATTCTCCCAACTCGGTGATTATCCAGGGATCTGATGAATATCTGTTGGCCAGATGGCTGTCAGATGGATCAAGCATGGCACAGCTTTTGCTCTTTGCAGCGAAGCGGTGTGAGCCGCATCAAATTATGAGCAAAACGGCAGCGTGCAAGCGGAAGTCAGGCGGGATTACGCCGGGCGTCGTGAGGGCCAGCTGACGGCAGGCAGGGCGTTGAGAGCAGGGCGCGCAAACAGAAAACCCTGGTAATAGCGAACCCCGGCACCTTCAAGCCAGAGCCACTCTTCAATTTTTTCAACGCCTTCTGCGATGACCGTGATTTCCAGCGCCTGACAGCATTTCAGGATGGCCAGCACAATCGCCTGACGCGGGCCGCTGCGGTGAATATCAGTGATCAGCTTGCGATCGATTTTAACTTTGTCGGGCTGAAAATCGGCTAACAGAGACAGGCCAGCAAAACCGGCGCCAAAATCGTCGAGCGCCAGGCTGATGCCGGCCGCTTTCAGCTGGCGCACTGCGGACTGAAAGGCGTCAAAGCGTGAGATGACCTCATCTTCAGTGACTTCTACCACGACCTGCTCCGGTCGCAATCCCTGCAGCCGGATTTGCTGAAGAAGATGATCGACCGCCCCCTCGATCATCACCAGTGACATCGGCAACAGGTTAACGGAGAGGGTCTGATCGCCCAGGCCAAGCTGTCCGGCCAGCCGGAAAGCATACGTCTTGGAGTGAAGATCGGCCTGATAACGCTGGCTTTCCGGTAGCTGAGAAAAATAGTCGGCGGGTGAAGCGCCATGCTGACCGCGGATCAGGGCTTCACAGGAAACAATCTGGCGATTTGTGGCATCCACAATCGGCTGCAGCGCAAACGCACAGCGCTGATCGGCGGCCGGCGGGCAGGAAAGCGGTACAGCGGAGGAGGAGGGAGTGGTCAGTGTCCACTGACTGGCTGGTTCAATCTCAATAAAGGTCTCTTTATCCCGTCCTTCAACAAACGAACGCAGGAATTTGACGACCCGATCATGCCGGATACGCTCCTCATTAAGCGTGACCCGGCCAAGCAGAGCCTCCACCACGGTATGCTCCTGATAGTCACGCAAATCGAACAGGGCCATGCCGGCGTGACCAAATCGCCGTGCCGGGGCGTAGTCACGCATCAGCTCGATCAGATTAAAATGCCGATCGTCCTGACTGATTCGCTGAAAAACCGTGTGGACATTCTCAACGCTCCCCTCCAGCACCTGAAAAAAGTGATGCCCGTCATAAAGCAGGATCCCGGTGACCTCGGCCTCGGCGTTTTTAACACTGGCACGCTCCACCAGCGCCTGCAGTTTCTCCGGCGAGACAGAACCCGCAAGCTGGCTGCGGTAGATAAGGGTGGAGAGCATAAGCGGACTCGCATGGCAGTTGAGACTTATTAACCATATCACAGATATTTCGGGGGTTAAGGGCACAACTGAAATGATTATGCTGTTCTGCTTTCGGTATTAATATCGCTGTGAATCCCGCCCGGGTTAAGAGGCATTAATCGCCATTTTCCCGGGACAGCGATCAGGCAATTGTAATAAAGCAGAAAAGCCCCCCCGTTAAAGCGGGGGCGAACAGAAGATATAGCGCATTATTATAATGACACAGCATCCCTGGTGAGGCGCTGGTTAATCGGATGTTTACAGGTTGCTTTCATCAGCCCTTTTACGCTGGCCGGTGAAACGTGATCTCTGCTGCTGCACTCTCTGAAAAAGTGCCCCCTGTTTAAGGGGGCAAGGGTAGGAGTCAGATCACTCTGTAAAGGAAGTGGATTTCGTTACAGAGCCATTTAAAGATAGGGCAAAAGTGGCCTGAATGCCGCTGCGGTTAACCGTTTTTTTAGTTTGATATCAGATGATTAGAATGATCACTTTACTGCATTTTCAGTTTAATCAATGTGTTAAACGTCAATGAAAACGTTTTCTAAGATTTGGATTAAAGTCCCGTTTCGCTGGCGGATACGGATAAAAATGGCAGGGCAGGGCGTCCTCCGCAGCCGAAAACCAGACAGGCTTGACCGACTCCGGGAATAATTATACTGTTTATATATACAGTTAATGGTGGTGAGACGTTGCGGGGGCAATGCAATGCAACAGGATGATGTTGTCTGGATCGCATTCAGAGAGGCGATGAGGCGGGATAGCGAGGGGCTGTGTACGATCAGCACCCGGGACTTTGTCACGCAGCTGGACCTGCACAACACACCTCACACCATGCGAGCGGCGAATGTCTGGATAGAGATCCATATCACGACATTCCGTGATATCTCCACCGAACCGGGTGAGTGCCGGCTGTTTCAGGTTCCTGCGGCGCGCAATTAGCGCGCACCGCAGAACCATCAGGCATTCAGCCTGCCTGCAGAGACAGGCTGAGGCCGCAATCAGGCCCTGACGCTGCTTTGACGCAACCCGGCGCGGTCCTGGTAGTTCGGCCTGGCAGAATAGCTCTTCTCGCAGCCCGTGCGTGCCATATTCAGAGCCACTTTGCGTTTTTTCAGCTTAATTTTCGGTAACCACTCTTTAAACTGTGCCGTCAGCGAGGCCGCCTGCTGTTCGTTTGCAACGCGACAGATGAACAGCTTGCTCTTGGTCTGACGGGTGACATCAATGGCGTAGATCTCAACGCCACTGCTGCATGCTTCATATTCAACATCCGTAAACTGCATGTGTGGCCAAAGACCGGTTCTGGTTTCAAATGTGGCTAAATCCATGATGACTACCTTTTTTTATTGTAAGCGTTAGTGCTGTCCGGCAGGTTAAAACCTGGTCGGGCCAGTGAGCATAGACCAGAATCAGCATTCCGCCAGTCAATTCACTAATTTAATCTGGCCCTGCCACAAATGGCTAAAATCCGAGTTGCAGGTGCTCCCGCCATAACGCGATTTGCCCTGCTCTGAGGCTGCTGAGCGCGCTGATAGGGCAGGATTTCGCTGTCGCGTTCTGCCGCTGACAGCCGCCGCGTACCCTCTCCGGCAGAAGAGCAGGCTTAGCGTTGCCGATTACCTGAGCACTGCTGTTAAATCAGCCACGTTATTATCAGATCACCGCAAATGACATTCAGTGCTTATATCCGGCATTGTTGCTGCATATAACGATAAAGAGTTAAGGGAGGAAAGTGAGCATGGATGGCGGGATGTAAATAATATGTTAACGCTAAAAGAGAATAAGAATCAGCCTCTTTGCGTTGTTAGTTCACTCTGCGTCAGGCGCAAGAAAAAATAAAAAAATATATCTCCTGCGATCAATTAAAGCGCCGCTGAAAAAAGCCGATAAGAACGATCCAGCATTAACATTTGTTCAAATTATTCTTTCTCCCCAGGGGTTCTTTATGACTATTACACAGCGTCTGGTAATGATTTTCTCACTGCTTGCAATGTCACTGATTGCACTGGTGATTATCTCGTTATCTGTGATTTCGGGTTTTCAGTCCCGTTTTGAATATGTGCAGGTGAACGCGATACCCAGTATTCGCGATCTGAATAAATCGATCAGCGTAACCAATCAGTTAGGCATTGCTCTTTACCGCTATCACAGCACCAGCGATGAGACAAAGTTCCCCGCTGCAGAAGAGCGCATTAATAATCTGCTGCAGCAGATTAAATCGCTGAACGATTATTACATGGCCAATGACATCTCCAGCGATGAAGACAAGGCGATGACAGAACAGGCCAACAGGAATCTGGATGCGGTGCGCAGCGCACTGCCCGCTTTTCTTGCTGCGGCTCGCGCTCATGATGACGCGGTCACCCTGCCACTGTTGCAGAGTGAAAATGGTGTGGGCGCTGCAACCCGTAAAATGGAAGCGGACTTCACCCGTCAGATTCAGCTGAACATCGACATCGGCGAACAGCTGCGTGCTGAAAACAAACGCGTCTACACCCAGACCCTGTGGGCGATGTCGGGGGGATCATTACTGGTGATCCTGATTCTGGCTGCCTTCTCCGTTAAGGTGATCATGGGCATCAAAAGAAGCCTCTCTGGCATCGTCAATACCATGACCCAGGTCAGCCACACGCTTGATCTGACGCATACTGCGGATGTCAGCCGCAAGGATGAGATCGGCCAGACGGCCATAGCGTTTAATCAGCTGCTGGCGCGCGTCTCTGGCACGCTGCTCTCGGTGAATCATGCTGCGCAATCGGTCAGTACGGGTTCAACGCAGATTGCGGCAGGTAACGAAGATCTCTCTGCCCGCACCGAGGAGCAGGCTGCTTCACTGGAGCAGACCTCAGCGAGCATGGCGACGCTGAGTGAAACGGTGCGGCAGAACTCCGAAGGCGCGCATCAGGCCAGCAGTCTGGCGAATAACGCCAACCATATGTCGATCCAGAACGGAACGGCTGTGAAGCAGATGCTCACCACGATGGATGATATTCGCGCCAGCTCGGCCAAAATCTCGGAAATTACCGGGCTTATTGAAGGCATCGCCTTCCAGACGAATATCCTGGCGCTGAATGCGGCGGTGGAAGCAGCACGTGCCGGCGAACATGGTCGCGGTTTTGCCGTGGTTGCGTCGGAAGTGCGTAACCTGGCACAACGCTCCTCGTCGGCTGCCCGCGAAATCAAAGACCTTATTTCCACGTCCGTTTCGCAGGTTGAGCACGGGTTAGAGCAGGCCAACAGCGTCGGTTCAAACAGCGAAAACGTTCGTCACGCGATCCAGCAGGTCGCCGATCTGGTCAATGAGATTGCCGCGGCTACCTCTGAGCAGAGCAAAGGCATTGAGCAGGTTCATCAGGCGATTGGCCAGATGGACGAAGTGACGCAGCAGAACGCCGCGCTGGTGGAAGAAGCCTCATCTGCCTCGAAATCACTTCAGGAACAGGCCGAAACGCTGTCGGCGCTGGTCTCGACCTTTACCGTTGAAAGCTCAGGCCGTGTTGCACCGCAGCTGCAGCCACAGACCGCTTCTGCCTTCCGTCCGGCTAAAAAGAGCCGTCAGCCTGAACCGCAGAGTGTTGACCTGAGCAAAGCAAACTGGGAAAGCTTTTAAGCTTTAAGCCGTTCCCGAAAAGCCTCCACATTGTGGGGGCTTTTTTTTGCCTTTATTTCATTTTTATTTCAATGCATCACGCTTCTTTAAATTAAATGAAAACGATTTCATTTATTATATTTTCAGGGCCTGCCCGGCAATAACGGTTTGAATATTAATTGCCCGGGAAGGATGAATTAATCTCTTATCCGTAATGATAATTATTCCTGAAAAAAGACGGCAGCTAGTATCGGCTGATTCCGGGCTAACTTTAATTTCTTTATTTTCCAGATGTTGATGCTGAAGTCTGGCTTAAGGCTTTACAGGTGATATTTATCAGGCAGTTTTCATAACATTGATATCTATCGTTATTTTTCAGTTTGGCTTAAGTGGAAGTGGCTGTAACTATCGTCTGTTTATTCACTGTAAAATAACCTGGTGCAATCTATACTCTCTCTTGCTGTTATCCAGCCCTTTATTTAACTAAGTAAATTTCATTGCCTTCAGGCGGCTTCGTGCTACGCATAAACCGCTATGGGCTGCATATGAAAAATTCGTAAAAATAAAATTACATTACCCATTTTGGGTATGACATCACCTGCATGCTTAACACATCAGAGCGGAAAAGAATGAAAAAAGTACTCGACCGGATTAATTTGCCAGCAAAATTCCTTTTACTGGGAGCCTTTGCACTGGTGCTGTTTGTTTTACCCACTTTTCTCTTTATTCAGACGGGCAACCAGCTCATTGACACCAAGAAAGTTGAACTCACCGGTATTCCGGTTGAGAAAAAAGTACTGCAGCTGCTGAGCCTGCTGCAGCGTCATCGTGCAGAAAGCGCCATCGCCATTGGCCAGAACAGAATGGATAACCCACCGCGTCTGGCGTTAGTGACCCAGATTAACAGCGTATCTGAAAGCATTGCTGCCGATCTGCGTCAAAGCAGTGAGCAGGCGCAGCCATTAACGCGTCTGGACCAGGTTAATCAGGAGTGGCGTCAGCTGCAGGAGGATCTGGTGGGCGGACGACTGACGCTGGCGACCAGCCTGGCACGGCACACGCATCTGATCCAGGTTCTGCTGGAAACGAATCAGGATGTACTGGATTACTACCAGCTCTCACTGGATGCTGATTTGAATACCTACCAGCTGATCGTCAGTGTTTATAGCCGACTGCCGCTGCTGACCGAGACGCTGGGTCAGATCCGTGGCGGGGGGGCCTCACTGATCGCCAGCGGTAATATCTCTGATGCCGATCGCAGTCGCCTGGCCTTCCAGATCGATAATGGCAAAACGGCGCTGTCACAGTTCAGCAGTAATATGGATAAGGTGTTCACCATTGAACCGGATCTCAAAGCGATGTTCGGCGAGCTGGCGCAGAATGCCAGACAGCAGGCTCTGAATGCCCTGCAGCAGGCTGAAGGGGCGATTGTGACCGGGAATGTGACCATCACGCCGGTAGAATATGTCCGTATCTTAACCGAAGCGATTAATCGCTATGGCATGCTGGGCAGTCAGAGCAGCAACCAGCTGCAGATACTCCTGCAGTCACAAATCGATGAGCGCCGACATGCACAATATCTGTTGCTGTCCGGCCTTCTGGCGATTGCCCTGCTGGCGATCCTGCTGGCCGTGATGATCACCCGTTCGGTCACCCGGCCGGTCAGAGAGGCCGTGGAAGTCGCCAGTCGCGTCGCCGCCGGTGATCTGACGGCAGAGCTGACCGTGTCCGGCAGCAACGAAATGGCTGAGCTGCTGAATGCCCTGATGCAGATGCAGCAGCGTCTTGCCCAGCTGGTCTCGGATATCAAAGGCAACGCCGCGACCATCGCCAGCTCGTCGGAAGAGATTGCCCGCGGCAATGGCGACCTCTCGTCACGCACCGAAGAGCAGGCGGCGTCCCTGGCGGAAACGGCTGCCAGCATGGAGCAACTGGCGTCCATCATGCAGCAGAATGCCGAGAACACCCGCTTTGCCTCTGAACGCGCGGATTCTGCGACGCAGGCGGCCCTCTCCAGTGGCTCGGCCATGGATTCGGTGATGGAAACCATGCACAAAATCCGCGGCAGTTCGGGACAAATTGAAGAGATCACGTCGGTAATCGACAGCATTGCTTTCCAGACCAACATTCTGGCACTGAATGCGGCGGTTGAAGCGGCGCGTGCCGGAGAGCAGGGTAAAGGCTTTGCCGTTGTTGCCTCAGAGGTGCGGGCGCTGGCACAGCGTTCAGCGACAGCAGCCAAAGAGATCAAGAGTCTGATTGAGCAGTCGGTGCTTCATGCGCAGGAAGGGATCACGATGGCCCGGAACGCAGGCGACCGAGTGAAGCAGAGCGTCAGCGCGATTGAACAGACTTCTCAGCTGATGCGCGATATCTCCTCCTCTACGGAAGAGCAGACCAGCGGTATTTCGCAGGTCAATATTGCGGTCAATCAGATGGATCAGGTTACCCAGCAGAACGCCGTGCTGGTTGAAGAGTCCGCTTCTTCTGCGGATGAGCTTGCCGGGCGGGCCGTGCAGTTGCGTACCCTGGTCGCGCTGTTTAAAACGGCCTGATAAGACCGGAACAGCCGTCGCCTGAAGGGGCGGCTGTTCCGTTACTGTGTCACGCCTGATGATCCTGCAGACAGGCGAGATACTTCTCTCCCGATCGCATCACCTTCTCTTTCGCCTGCTGAAGGATATCCTGACCTTCAAAGGCGCCATAAAGCTGTCCGAATGTCACACCCGAGAGCCGCTGCAGAAGGTCACCAACCGTGGCCGCAGAGAGCGGCAGCATGTTCGGATAGCTCCACATAAACGACACGCCATGCGCACCCGGCGTCACCTGCAGAATATCACCCGCCAGAATGATCCCGTCGCCTTCGTCCCGGTGCAGCACGCAGCCACCCGGGAAATGCCCCCCCAGCCGTAACAGCGTCACACCCGGCATCAGCGTCAGCGAGCCGCCCTGCCAGAGCCGGATATGCGGGCTCTCCCGGACGATCCACTGCCGATCACGGGCATGCAGATGAATGGGCGCGTTAAACGCCTCCGCCCACTCCTGCATCGTGGTGTAGTAGTGCGGATGTGAAATCGCGATGGCATCAATGCCACCCAGCGCCGCGATCAGCGTAAAGGTGGCATCATCAAGGTTGGCAAGGCAGTCCCACAGCACGTTGCCCTGCGGCGTCCGCAGCAGAAAAGCGCGCTGGCCGATGGCAAACGCGGGCACGGTTTTAAAACTTAACAGTGCCTCACTGTGTGCCGTCCATTTATTGGCGTGGCTGGCGCGCAGCTGGTCGAACGGGATCCAGCCCTGACCCGAAGCCGGGATATACTGACGTTCATCCTCACAGATTTTACAGTGCTGATGCGTAGCCGAAGCAGGATAGGCGGTGCCACAGGCGGTACATAACAGGGTCATGAGGTTCTCCTTTGTCTCGATCGGGATGATGCGCACCCGGCGGCGCCTTTATCGCCTCAGGGCTGACGGCGCAGGGTAATCCGGGTCAGCTCCGAGGGGCGGCCCAGCCTGATCGCCATGCCAGGCCAGAGCGCCGTGCCGTTGTTGACATAAAGCTGCATTCCGCCGACCTGATAAAGCCCGGAAACAAAACCGGCGTTGGGTTTTGCAAACAGGCGATCCAGCCCGACAATCAGACCTCCGTGCGTATGGCCGGAGAGCTGCACATCGACACCCTGTGCGGCGTTCTCGCGGGCATTGCGTGGCTGGTGGTCCAGCAGAATAATGGGGGCGTTTTCGGGAACCTGCTCCAGCGCACGGGCCAGATCGGGGCCGGTCGCCTGTCGGCGCGGCGCGGAGGCGTCGGGCAGACCCGCAATGACCAGGCTGGCTTCACCGCGCTGAATCACCGTATGGCTGTTAAGCAGCGGCTGCAGCCCCAGCGAAGCCAGATGCGCCGTCCAGATCGCCTGATGAAAGAAATATTCGTGATTGCCGGTGATGGCCCAGACGCCGTCGGGCGCAGCCAGACCGTGCAGTGGCGCAACATCATGCCGCCGGTGTTCCAGGCTGCCATCGATCACATCCCCCGTCACCACAATAAGGTCGGGCCGGAGGGACATCGCCCGCTCCACCATGGCGCGGGTCCAGACAGCATTAAACAGTCGCGTGATATGCAGGTCGGTCAGTTGCAGAAGCTGATAGCCATCAAACTCAGCAGGCAGATTCGGCAGGAACAGCGTCACCTCTTTGACGGGAGGCACCCGTATTGCCTGCTGAACCCCGAAAGCCGCCAGCCCCATCGCCAGCAGGACGGTCAGATAGCGCGCACCGGGCGACAGCGGCAGCGGATGTCGCAGCATCAGGGCAAGCAGCATGACAGCATCCAGCACGATCTGAAACACGGCCAGCAGCAGCACGGTGCCGTAAGCCCAGTTAAACAGAATGATGATGGCGCGGGGCATCTCTGCTGAGAAGATCCCGCCGGATGTGAAGCGACTCACCAGCAGATATTGAGAGGCCAGCAGCGCCAGTGCAGAGAGCAGGATTTTTACGGACAGGGGCAGGGACAAAGGAATAATGACGCGGGCAATGACATACCAGCTGGGTAAGCTGAAAATCAGGTGAAACATGGCAATCTTCCGGTGAGGCGCTGACGGTCAGCGCAGGCAGTTAAGAGAGGATAGCGAATGAAACCGTTTTAACACGGTAAGGTATAGGATGAGTTTGCCAGATCTGCTTCACGGCAGGTGCTCTGGCCGTGTTCAATCCGGCGCAGCGGGCCGCCTGGCCGGGACGAAAAAACCCGCGTGACCGGCACGCCGGCCACGCGGGTAACATCAGGTCTCAACCTTTGCGACACACGGGATCAGCGCAGAACACCCGACGTTGTCTGTGTCTCATCCGTGACGCGTGTCATGGCGATCGGAATGCTTTTGTAAGCCGGAATGCCGCTCTGCGTGTCGTGGCTGTCGAGCGGCACCATCACGTTGGCTTCCGGATAGTAGGCCCCGACCGATCCGGGTGCCATATCGATAATCACAATCGTCAGGTTTTTCATCTGGCGGGAGGTAGGATTGCCCTCCGGGTCCAGCGCCATCAGATCGACACGGTCGCCCACCCGCAACTGGCGTTTCTCCGCCTCTTCGGCATTAATAAACAGCACATCACGACGGCCCGTGACGCCACGATAACGGTCGTTCAGCCCATAAAGGGTCGTGTTGTACTGGTCGTGACTGCGCAGGGTGGTCAGCACCAGGTCGTGGCATTTCAGCGAGCGGGGATCTTCATTGATGCCCTGCATCACTTTGAACTGCGCCTTACCGGAAGGCGTATGCCAGACGCGTTCTGATGCGGCGTTATAGAGCCGGAATCCACCCGGGTGCTTAATCCGCTCGTTGAAGTTTTCGAACGCCGGAAAGACCGCTTCGATGGCGTCACGGATGCGGCTGTAATCGGCTGCCATCGCGGACCAGTCCACCACGCTGTCTGGCAGGGTCGCTTTAGCCAGCGCGGCCACCAGTGCCGGTTCCGATTTGAGATGCGGCGATGCCGGATCGAGCGAGCCGCGCGAGGCATGCACCATGGACATCGAATCTTCCACCGTCACACTCTGCGCACCCGTTGCCTGCACATCCGTCTCCGTGCGGCCCAGCACCGGTAGCAGATAGTTATGCCTGCCGAGCAGCAGGTGTGAGCGGTTCAGCTTGGTTGCCATATGCACAACCAGATCGAGATTACGCATCGCCGGGAAGGTGACCTGTGGATCGGAGATCGCTTCTGCCAGGTTACCACCCAGACAGAGCAGCGCTTTGGCTTTGCCATCGCGCATCGCCTTAATTGCCTCAACGGCACCGTGACCATGCTTCTGCGGCGGCCGGAAGCCAAACACTTTTTCAATACTGTCCAGCAGCGATTGCGGCGGGATCTCCGTGATGCCCACCGTGCGGTCGCCCTGAACGTTGGAGTGACCGCGTAACGGACAGATACCTGCACCGGGTTTACCGATGTTGCCGCGCATCAGCAGCAGGTTGGCAATCTGCTGCACATTCTGGGTGCCGTACTGGTGCTGAGTGATCCCCATGCCGTAGCAGATAATCGTGCGTTCAGCGCTGGCATAGAGCCGGGCAACGTGCTGGATCTCTTCACGCGTCATCCCCGAGACCTTCAGGATATGATCCCAGTCGGTGCTCTCCAGGTCGGCTTTCAGCGCGTCGAAGCCTTCGGTGTGCTGAGTGATAAACGCCTCATCAATGACGCCTGGTTTACCTTGACTCAGCGCTTCTTCATGCAGGGTCAGCAGGATTTTCATCACCCCTTTCAGCATCGCTGCATCGCCGCCTACCCGTACTTTGTAATAGGTTGAGGCCAGTTCAGTCGAGCTTAGCGACAGCATCTCTATCGGGCTTTGCGGTGAGGTAAAGCGCTCCAGACCGCGCTCCCGCAGGGGGTTGATCGCCACAATCGTGCCACCGCGCTTAGCGACTTCGCGCAGCGTCCCCAGCATGCGTGGGTGATTCGTACCGGGATTGTGACCAATGCATAACACCAGGTCACAGTGGTCGAAATCCTCCAGTTCAACCGTGCCTTTGCCGACGCCGATGGACTCCGGCAGTCCGACGCTGGTGGGTTCATGACACATGTTTGAGCAGTCGGGGAAATTATTGGTGCCATATTCGCGGGCGAAGAGCTGCCACAGAAACGCGGCTTCATTTGAGGCCCGGCCGGAGGTGTAAAACTCCACGCTGTCCGGGTCTTCGTAACTGCGCAGGTGTTCACCAATCTCACGAAACGCGGTCTCCCATTCGATGGGCTGATAGGTGTCAGATGCGGCATCGTACTTCATCGGATGCGTCAGGCGGCCTTCGCCCTCAAGGTGCAGTGCGCTGCGCTCCCATAGCTCTGTCACCGTATGGGCGGCAAAGAAGGCGGGTGTGGTGCGTTTGCTGGTCGCTTCCCATGACACCGCTTTTGCCCCGTTTTCGCAGAACTCAAAGGACGAGGCATGTTGCGGATCCGGCCAGGCACATCCCGGGCAGTCAAAGCCCTGCGGCTGGTTAACTTTGAACAGGGCGATAACATCCTGTTTTACAGACATCTGGCCGCGGATAGCATCGGCAACCGCCTTTAATGCACCCCAGCCTCCGGCCGCGCCACCATAAGGGGCAATGCCATTTGTGCGATTTTGCTCTTTCATAATGCTCCACATTGTCTCTATTGTTATCGGCTAAGTCTGGTACAGAAAACCGTTAACCGCGTGGATTCTGGCTAATATGTCGCGAAATTCTTTCTCAAAATGTTTCGGTGGGTACTGCGCCATCCTTTTCAGCGCGAAAATAAGCAGAGCGCCGCGCTGTTTTTGTCGGGAAATAAGCGAGGCGGACTGTCATGACTTAACAGGAATATCGTGCTTAATTTAAGCCTGGTAAGCATTGGTATCGCTCTTAACTTTTTAACTGACTGTTTTTATGTATTTTAATAGAAGTGAATGGCGCGGAAAGTACCCGGGAATTAATTAGTTTCTGCTAGGGAAAGTTGTGTCGATAAATTTTCTGACCTGCATTAATGCGGCAATAATATTCACAGCCGCAGAAGGGCAAAATCAACAGAGGGTACAGCGTGCCTGTTCAGCGTAAATATGACGGCAGCGTATTCTTGTGCTTCGCGCCTGCCGTAATGACAGAGGCGGTTGCTCAGGCTATATCTTCACGATCCCCGCGCGTCGTGGGATGCGAAATAACCAGAAATTCGACCGCGCCATCACCGTTATTCTGCGCCTGATGTGCAGATTGCGGGGGGATTTCGATACCCTGTTGCGCGCTGATATCCTGCACGGTGCAGTCAAGCTCCATCGTCAGCACCCCGCTAAGAACAAAGAAAAACTGTCTGGACGCCGCATGATAGTGCCGTTTCTCACGCGTGCCGGGCGGCATTTTTTCGTGAATGATTAACATATCCTGGCGGTTGACCAGGTACCAGCCGTCGCATCTGTCACCCCACTGATAATGTTCCGCATTCTCTTTTGAAATCATCGATCTGCTCCGGCGTCGTCGCTCATCTTCTCTGGCTGACTATAGCTGGCCAGGAAATTGATTTTCAAACTTTTATTTCAGCTATCGTTTTCTTCCTGCGCAGCCTGATATTCTGACTAACGAGCGCCCGTTTGCAATCTGGCGCATGATCGCTGGCAATGAGTGGCAGGCTGCCACGGAGGATAAGAGATGCAGTGGTGTAATCAGGCGCAGTCTGACATCCGTCTTGAGTGGGGGCCCGCGGCCGTCAGTTACGTTGCTCAGGATGTGGACTGTATTGTGATCGTTGACGTCATGTCATTTTCCACCTGTGTCAGTCTGGCGGTCGACCAGGGCGCACAGGTTTATCCGTACCCCTGGAAAGACGCCTCTGCGTTGACGTATGCAGACAGCATCGGCGCAAGGGCAGCCAGCCCTGACAGGCTGAGTGGTACAGGCGGTTTCAGTCTCTCTCCGGCGTCGATGCGAAAACTGGCCGCGGGCGAAAAACTGGTGCTTCCCTCTCCCAATGGTTCAGCGATTTCGTTCCTGGCGCGGGAGAGTGGCGTGACGGTATTCAGCGGCTGTTTCCGGAATCTCTCACTCACTGCCAGAGCCTGTCGTGACTTCCGGCGCGTCCTGGTTATCCCCTGCGGCGAGCGTTGGCCTGACGGCACGCTTCGCCCTGCGATCGAAGACTATCTGGCCGCAGGCGGCATTATTGCCGCTATCGGACGTGAACGCTGTTCCCCGGAAGCGCAGGGGGCGGTCGCCGCCTGGCAGCAGATGAATCCGCTATCCCTTCGCGGGTGCTCTTCAGCCCGGGAACTTCAGCAGCGCGGATTTGGTGAGGATGTCGATCTCTGTCTGGAGGTGGACAGCGGGCAACAGGCATGTCAGTTGCAGGGTGATTTTTATACCGCCCGCCAGTGAAGGACCTGAGCCTGTCAGTGCGCGTTCAGCGGGCCGACAGGCGGGATGGGCAGAGGTTACTTCTTCTTATTCATCATCGATTTCAGGTCAGCAAAAGGATTGTAGGTGGCTTCACCGACATCCTTTTGTGCATCCTCGCCTGCTACGACGCGGGTGCCGTACTGGTCCGCCTCGGTATACTTCGAGTGCTCATGGTCATGACAATAGAGACACAACAGTTCCCAGTTACTGCCATCTTCCGGGTTGTTGGTGTGGTCATGGTCAATATGGTGAACCGTCAGTTCACGCAGGTTTGAATAAACAAACTCGCGCGAGCAGCGACCACACACCCAGGGATAGAGTTTGAGTGCTTTTTCACGGTAGCCGCTTTCAAGCCGCGCATAGTTTTTAGGGATTAAAGCCATTGCCGAAAGTACCTGTTATGCAGAGAGGTTCACGAGAGTGCTGCCAATATATCCCACAATCGGAGAGAAGAAGAGATCATCCTCTACTGTTGTGAAGGAGTGGGTAAAAACAGCCATTTATTTCAATCGGATAGCTGGAATAAATGGCTGTTTTGCGCTTTGCTTACGGCGTTCCACTAAATGTAATGCAGAACACCATAAACGGCCCAGAAAATGGCGTTAGCACCAAGATAAGTCCAGCATCCCCAGTAGGCAATGGGTTCGCGGCGAGTGCGGAGTTTAGGCAGAAAGGCCAGTAAATAGAGTGCAGAGGCAATAAGCGAAACAAAATAGAAAAATTTCATCGTTCTCTCCTGATTAATATCCTTTATTTCAGGATAGTCAGGACTGATTATTTTGCGCGGTGCTTCATCAGACGAATGATAAACCCTCCCTCTGCCAGCCTGTATCGGCAACGTTCAGGAGAAAATAGAGCGAAACGGCGGAGTGAGAGCTCTGGACATCGTCGGCAGAGATGCCACTCCATGGCGTACAAACTCCTAAAGCGCTTTATTCAGAACTACTTAGAAGGACGGCGACTAATCTTGCCTCCTTTCCGACCCGCTTCCCTGGCTTTTTCATGATCATTCTTGAAATTGCCCCCACTGACCTTGCCTCCTGCACTGCCAGCTTCACTCGCGCGTTCTGGATCGTTGGCAAAATTACCGGCACCACCTCTGTATTTCTGTTGTGTCATAGAAAGACCTCCTATCAGTGTTCCGTGAGATAAAAAGGACTAGCTAGTCACAGCAGGAAGGATAGTCGTCCGCTTCGTTTAAGCAAAGGCTGACCATGAATTCCTTGATAAGCGGAGGGGTAATGAATGAATTTTTAGCGCCGGCAGGGTCATGGCAGTTGAACTACGCTTAAAAGCCTGACGAAAAAGGAGAACGCAATGCGTAATGACACCTTAATCGACACGCTGGAGCTGGGTTCCGGTGGACAGAAACAGAAATATGAAATTTATGGTGATGATGACCAGATGCCCACTTATGCCGTGATCTACCGGCAGCAGGGTGATAGCTGGCAGGCCCTGGAGGAGAAGCTTACTTTCGCTGCGCAGGATGAACAGCAGGAGGCAACAGGAGCAATGGGCTACGGCTCCGGCGATACATTGCCAGATTTGCGCGATCTGCCCGCTGAAGCGCGGGCGCGGTGCGAAGAACACTGGCAGGAGCAGAACGAAAGGTAGAAGGAAAGTGTGCCGCTCAGTTCCTGAAACCGTGCGGCCACGTAATTTATCCGGATGCGGCGGAAGAGAGGCCCGCGCAGCTTTATATCTTCCTGGCCTGCCGCTGCCCGGGGTTACATTATGCTAATAAAATGTAACAAATTCATTGATTAAACCACCTGCAGCAATCGTTAAAGGTTTTCCCACTACGGGCGATAACCCATAGGCGTTGAGCCCGCCGATCATTGACGAAACCGGTACTCAGCGCCGAGTTCTGAACGCGAACGGACCTGCATTTAGCCCTCCTTTTACACACCAGTAAACGCAAAATTTATGCGTAAGTTAATCTTATAAAAGCGAAAATAATAATATGTCGATCATCAAGACGATCAAAAGTCGCCTGCCTGCTGCGCGTCTCCGGCGTAGCAGCCAGCCTGCAAATGGCACTTACGATTGCCGTGCAATGCCTGCTTCACTCTCTTCCATCGGCCTGAGCGCACGCGCGGGCGGGATCCTGATGACGTTTGTTCCGCCTGAGGCGGATTTCCGGCGGGTCAGTCAGGCCTGGCAACGCTTTACGTCTGCCGATCTGACGGTGCTGACACTCTCCTCGAATGGCGCGCTGAGCAGCAGCCGTCCACAGAGCACTTACTGTGAGGGGAATGGTCCGGAAGGGAGCTATCTCTGGCTGCCGGACACGCTGATCGCTCGTCATGAGACGCACATTGTCGATCTTCACGTCGCCGATACGCAGACCGCCAGCCAGCGCATCAGCGCCATCCAGCAGGAGCTGGCGCGATTGCCGGTGCGAATGCCGCTCTCTGCCGACCGTACTTTCGCCATGATTTACTGTGACGGGCTTTCCGCATCAGAAGGTTTTCTGATGCAGGCCTGGTACAACAGCGGGCGCTTTCCCTGCCTGGCCATTGGCGGTTCAGCGGGCGGCCGGATTACCTTTGATGGCACCTGGATCGGTGTCGGTGGCAAGGTGCTGCAGGGCAAAGCGGTGATCGTTTTCTGCCAGATGGCGCCAGGAAAATCCTTTGCGCCGTTTAAAAGCCAGAACTTTACGCCACGCGATCAGAGCTGGCTGATAGCCGAAGCTGACCCGGTCGCGCGCTCCGTCACCTCGGTATTTAACCGTCACGGTCAGCAGCAGCCCTTTGTTCCGGCGCTGTGCGAACACCTCAACTGCAGTGAAGCGCAACTGGCCGAGCGGCTGAAAGGGCTGACCTTTGGCGTTAAAGTCGGGGATGAGTTTTTTATCCGCTCCATTGCCAAAATCGAATCCAGCGGCGTGCAGTTTTTCTGCGACCTGGAGTTTGGCGACCGGCTGTTCCTGATGCAGGAAAAAGATTTCCAGCAGACGACGCAGCAGGAGTGGCAGGCGTTTACCGCTCAGCATGGTAAACCGGCGGCGATTCTGATGAATGACTGTATCCTGCGCCGCGTCGGCAATGCCGACAAGCTGCATAATGCCCATTTCTTTAAAGGGATTGCCGCTGCCGGTTTTTCCAGCTTCGGCGAAATTCTGGGCGTGCCGATCAATCAGACGCTTTCGGCGCTGGTCTTCTTCAATCGCGATGTGAAAGCCATGAGCCAGTTCCCGGTGGAGTATGCCGGTTATGCCGCGCATTACGCGCAACGCGGTCTGCGTCGCTGGGAAGCGCTGAACAGCATCCAGACGCGGGTGCTCGATCGGGTCATCACCTATCAGCAGGCATTGACTCCGCTGATGGAAGCGCTGCCGGTGTTGGAACTGGCGACCCAGAGCCAGGGCGAAACCCTGAGCCTGGCGGAGAGCAGTATCCGTAACATCAGTAACATCGCGACGGAAAGTCAGCAGGCACAGGGCCGGCTGGATGAGGGGCTGGACGATCTGGAGAAAATCTCTAACGGCATCAACGACATTACGCACGGCATCAGCAACATTGCTTTCCAGACCAATATTCTGGCCCTGAATGCGGCAGTCGAAGCGGCGCGCGCGGGCGAGGCGGGACGCGGCTTTGCCGTGGTGGCGGGCGAGGTTCGTCGGCTGGCGCACTCGTCGAAAGAGCAGGCTGAAGCGACCGCCAGTAACATCAGTGAGGCCGTAAGCACCATCTCACGTATCCGGCTGGTGGCCAGTGATTCAGCGCAGACCGCCGCGCAGATGGCAGAGCGCAGCATCAGCGCAGCCGACACGCTGGCTGCCATGAATCAGCAGACGCGACATGAGCGCGCCGATATTGCGAAGCACCTCGGCAGCCTGCGTGAACTCACGCAGGGCATGGACGCGATGCAGGAGGCAGTAGCCCAGCTTAAGGTGCTGCAGACGCTCTCCGGCGCACAGGTTAAAGGCTGATTTATCTCGATAAAATGTAAGAAATTGCGATATAAGCGCATCGGCCAGGCAAGCCGCGCCCGCAGTTGTTACACTTGTCGGTGATTAACCACGCAGAGGTATAAATGAAAATCAAAAGTTATGCAGCCATGCAGGCTGGCCAGGCCCTGGAACTCTATGAGTACGATGCCGCCGAGCTGGCAGCCGAAGAAGTTGAAGTCGAGGTCGAGTATTGTGGCGTCTGCCACTCAGACCTGTCGATGATCGACAACGAATGGGGCATCTCTCAGTTTCCGGTGATTGCCGGACACGAAGTCATCGGCCGGGTCTCTGCCCTGGGTGATGCGGCTAAAAACAAAGGACTCTCTGTCGGTCAGCGAGTGGGCATTGGCTGGACGGCAAAAAGCTGTCAGCACTGTGATGCCTGTATCAACGGCGAACAGGTTAACTGCCAGCAGGGCAGTATCCCGACCATCATGAACAAAGGTGGTTTTGCCGAGAAGCTGCGCGCTGACTGGCAGTGGGTGATCCCGCTGCCAGAGAAGCTGGATGCAGCGACCGCGGGTCCCCTGCTGTGTGGCGGGATTACCGTGTTTAAACCGCTGCTGATGAGCAACATCACTGCCACCAGCCGCGTCGGCGTGATTGGTATCGGCGGTCTGGGCCACATTGCGATTAAGATCCTGCACGCGATGGGCGCCGAAGTTGTGGCCTTCAGTTCAACTCCGGATAAGAAGCAGTCAATCCTGGATATGGGTGCTGACGAAGTGGTTAACAGCCGCGACGCTGAAGCCCTGAAGAAACAGGCGGGTCGTTTTGACCTGATCCTGAGCACCGTTGCTGTCGACCTCGACTGGAAGCCCTATTTCGCTGCGCTGGCTCCTCAGGGCAAATTCCACACCGTGGGTGCTGTGATGAAGCCGATTGAAGTGAGTGCTTTCGAACTGATCATGGGCGATAAGGCGGTGACGGGGTCGTCCACCGGTTCGCCAGGCCAGCTGCGTTCTCTGCTGCGCCTCGCTTCCCGGGCTGACATTGCCCCTCAGGTTGAGTATTTCCCGATGTCTGACATCAATAAGGCGCTGGACCACGTTCGTGCCGGTAAAGCCAATTACCGTGTGGTACTGAAAGCCGATTTCTGATGGAAGCCTGAATAGTCATGCCGCAGCAGCCTGCTGCGGCATTTTTTTTATCTTCACCCTTCTTCCAGTGCAGCAGTGATGACGTCATCTGCTATCCGTAAAAACTCGCAGTCTGGCCCGATTCCATCGAATCCTGTCTTCTGAGCCTGTCACGCGCTGACAGGGTCCTGCCGTAAAGTTTCCTGGTTACCGCGTGAGACGATTAACGGAGCCATAAATGAAGCTGACACAGATTCGAAATGCCACACTACTACTGGATTATGCAGGCAAAAAGTTCCTGATCGATCCGATGCTGGCTGAAAAAGAGGCCAGGCCCGGTTTTGCCGGTTATGCGCGTCCCCATCTGAGAAACCCGATGGTCGATCTCCCGTTCACGCTTTCTGAACTGCTGGCAGTCGATGCAGTGATTGTCACACACACGCACAGCGATCACTGGGATGAAGAAGCACAGCAGCTGATTCCAAAAAGCATGACTCTCTATAGCCAGAACAGCAGTGATGCAGCGCTGATACGCTCACAAGGGTTTGATAACGTCAGGGTGTTGCAGGACGCGAATCCCTTTACTGAGGGGCTGACGATCTATAAAACTGAGGGTCAGCACGGCAGTAATGCGCTCTATGCCGACAACGTTATGGGCGATATTTTGGGCGATGCCTGTGGCCTGGTATTTACTCATCCGTCAGAGAAAACGCTCTATATTGCAGGTGATACGGTCTGGGTAAAACCCTATGTCAGAACGCTGCAACGATTTGCACCTCAGGTCGTGGTGATGAATACCGGCAACGCGATGAACGATCGTTACGGACCGATCATTATGGGAAAAGAAGACACGCTACGCACCCTGCGTTTTTTGCCGGACGCTACTCTGGTCGCCTCGCACATGGAAGCCATTAACCACTGTTTACTGACTCGCGCTGAACTGCGTGCTTACACTTCGGAACAGGGTATTGCTGATCGGGTATTGATCCCTGAAGATGGTGAATCAATGACCTTCTGAATATCGGATCAGCAACTGACACCATTGCTTGCTGGCGATTCACATCTGAGTTCTTAGGGAAAGGGGAGAAGATGGCTGCGCTGACAGTCGCCGTGCTGGCAACGGCTGGATTTAGTCCGTTTCACTTTTCAGTGCCCTGCATGATGTTTGGGTCAGCTCTGCCGCAACAGGATCTCTTTCATCTGGAAATCTGTGCGGAGAGAGCAGGGCTGGTTATCTCAGAAAGGGGATTATCAGTGACGGTCGAGCAGGGGGTTGAGCTGTTTGACCGGGCAGATATCATTATCGTTCCCTACTGGCACAATCCGGCTGAAAAACCGGCTCAGGTGCTGCTTGATAAGCTGGTGGCCGCCTGGCAACGCGGTGCAGAAGTTGTTGGGCTATGTCTGGGTACCTATGTGCTGGCTTATGCCGGACTGCTCGATACGCATCAGGCTGTCACCCACTGGGAATTTGAACGTGATTTCAGCGAACGTTTCCCCCGGGTCCATCTCGACTGCAATGTTCTCTATACCCGGGATGAGAGGCTGGTTACGTCGGCGGGTACCGCAGCAGGTATCGACTGCTGTCTCGATATTATCCGCCAGCATTATGGCAGTGCCATCGCTAACCGGGTCGCCAGGCGCATGGTGGTGCCGCCTTATCGGGAAGGGGGGCAGGCACAGTTTATTGAACGGCCAGTGCCCGATAACACGCGTGACTGCAGGATTAATGCACTGCTGGCCTCTCTGCGGCAGAATCTGCATCAGCCGCATGATCTTGATTCGCTTTCAGAGACGCTCAGTATGAGTCGTCGTTCGCTGACACGTCACTTTCACAAGGCGACGGGAATGTCACCGGGTGAGTGGCTGATGGCGGAGCGTCTGCAATGCAGCCAGCTGTTACTGGAAACCACCAGTAACAGCATTGAATCGGTGGCAGCGAAGGTGGGTTTTGAATCACCCGTCTCTTTTCGCCAGCGTTTCAAATCCCGGTTTGGTGTTTCGCCCAGCGAGTGGCGCCGGACATTCCGCGGCCCAAAGTCAGTGATAAAAGAGGAAAAAGCGCGGCGGGATGGGGCATGACCAGGGCCTGGTCATGCCTGAATACCGCGATCGGCTGCAGCGGCCCACCAGCGTAACGGCAGTATGTTCACCCTGATCAGATCAGGAATTCATCCAGCGACTGACCCTTATCAATGGCTGTTTTGATCACGCTGGGCGTCCGGCCCTGACCTGTCCAGAAGTGAACCTGGCCCTGATCATCGCTGTAACGGTATTTCGCCGGACGCTTCGCCCGTTTCTTTTTACCGCGAGCCGGGGTCGGGGTGCTGTTGACCAGCTCCGCCGGATTAATGCCTTCTTCCTGCAACAGCTCCTGGTAGAAGGCCAGTTTCTCCGCCTTCTCACGCGCCTCTGCTGCCCGCGCATTTTCCTCTTCGCGACGCTCGTTTACCACGGCCTCTAATTTCTGATGTAACTCTTCCAGCGTAGCCACAGTCAGATGGCGTGCCTCGGCGCGAAGCGTGCGGATATTATTCAGGCTGTTCAGGTTCTTATTCATACAAAATTCTCAAATACTCAAGTTAATCAATAAAGTGCAAATTTTTCAGCGGGCAAGGGTAACACTGACCCGCATGCCATTTGAAGTCTCTCTGTAGATTTATGCACTGCTTTTCCGGTTTTGGGGGTGTTCCCTGAGTTGACCCGACGTAATATAAAAGCGAAATCTGCTGATAAAATAGCGATTATCGCTATCGAAAGGGGATTGCGGGATTTACATTTTTGCCGGGGGATAACTGTGCTTAAATCAGTCAACAGGTTTTATTAAGGACAGGCATGAAGTTTCGCCGTAAAAATGATGAGACAGCGTCAGGGATTTCCCCCCTTCTCAGAAGCATTACGCTGTCAGGCGTATTGCTTGCTGTCCTGGTGATTGGATCCGATCTCTGGTCGTTGCGTGAAGACTGGAACAACACCGTCAGGAAAGTTGAGGATACGGCGGTCAACCTGTCGCTATCGCAGGCGCGCCAGGCGGACGATACGTTTTTACAGACCGAACTCTCTTTGCGTGAATTACAGCGCGAGCTCGAAAAGCAGATTGCGACGAACGGGGTGGATGGTCGGGGGCTGAGCGAGACAATGCGCCTGCTGCAGAGCCGTCTGCCTCAGCTTCACGGCCTGTTTTACTATGATGCGCACGGTAAGTGGATAGCCACATCCATGAATCGCATCCCGCCTGATATCAATAACGCCGATCGTGAATATTTTGCTTATCACCGCTCCAGTCTGCGAAACACTCTGCATGTTGGCCCGGTGCTGCGCAGTCGCACCACGCATGAACTGGTGATTCCGGTGACGCTGCGCGTTAATGATGCCTATAACGGGTTTCGCGGCGTTTTACTGGCCACCATCAAGGTGGACTACTTCCGCCGTTTTTACAGCTACTACGAACTCAGTGAAGGGGATGTCCTGGTGCTGATGCTGGCAGACAGTACGGTGCTCTACGCCCGGCCAATGCCGGATAGCTACATCGGCAAAAACCTCTCGGTGAGTCCGCTTTTCCTGAAGATGCTGGCGAATGCCGACAAAGGCAGCGGTCAGTGGACCGCCGCGCTGGATGGTAAACAGCGCATCTTTGGTTTTGTCCGATCGCAGCGCTATCCGCTGGTGGTTGCCGCCGGGTATGACAAACGCGCCCTGTTTCAGCACTGGCTCAGAGGCTGGGTACAGGATCTGATACTGAGCCTCATCCTGCTGGCCGTTATCATCTTACTGGGTAACTTTGTACTGCGTCAGGCACGGCATACGCTGCGGTATCAGCGTGAGCTGACCCGACTGCGCGATGAGCTGACTGCTGCTAACCGCTCCCTGGAAAATCTGGCACACAGTGATGGCCTGACAGGCGTCGCCAACCGGCGCTATTTTGATCAAATGCTGATGCAGAGCCTGCAGAAGGCGGCGCTCAGCGGCGAGCCCGTATCACTGATTCTGTTTGATATCGACTATTTCAAACGTTACAACGATACCTATGGCCATGTGGCCGGTGATGACTGTCTGAAAAAAGTCGCTGCCGTGCTGGCAGAGAACACGCGGCGTAAAAACGAACTCACGGCACGCTACGGCGGAGAAGAGTTTGCGATTATTCTGCCGGATCAGCCGCAGTCAGCCGCGCTCCATCTCGCTGAAACCCTCATCGAAGCCGTTAATCAGCTTGATATTCCGCACCTCACTTCTGAACTGCCGCAAAAACATGTCACGCTGAGTGCTGGCTGTGCTGTAAGCCTGGCGGCTGACTCTCCGTCAGCGCCTCAGGCGTTGATAGCGCGCGCGGACGAGGCTCTGTATCGTGCAAAACGGGCAGGGCGAAACCAGGTTATGGGTGAAGAGCAGTAACGCGGAGGATCAGCCATTGAGGGAGCTAATGTGATGTCAGGAGGGTGTGACAGACATGCATGACGGGGTTAGTTTCATCGCGTTTCGCTAAACAACAGGATGCAGAAAACCCGCCGGGCAACGCCGGGCGGGTTTTGATAAACGCCTGCTGGATTAGATCAGGAAATCGTCCAGCGATTTACCTTCATCAATGGCAGCTTTAATCGCAGAAGGGGTACGGCCCTGACCGGTCCACTGCTTAACTTCGCCATTTTCATCGGTGTACTGATATTTGGCAGGGCGGGGCGCACGCTTTTTCTTCTCTGTCGGCGCAGTCTGCATACCATTTAACAGCTCGTTAGGATCGATACCTTCCTGCAGCAGTAATTCGCGGTATTTTGCCAGTTTTTCTGCTTTTTCACGATTAGCCGCTTCTGAAGCCTGCGCTTCTTCACGACGCTCGCTAACGACAACGGAGAGTTTTTCCAGCATTTCTTCTAAAGCAGCAAGATCAAGTTCGCGAGCGTTAGCGCGAAGGGTACGGATATTATTCAAGCTATTGAGAGTGTCACTCATCAAAGTCACCATAGTCATGTTCAGATAATAAAATACAGAGCGGGTTCACGCTGATGCTTTTCGTCAGACCTGCTTTTTTAGGATGCTTGCCTTCGAAGAATCAAATACAGAACCTGGAGTTCAACACAGCCATATTAATCGCTTTCTGAGAGAGTTGAAACTCTATTTAGCGCATCAGCGTTAAACAAAAGTAAATTTATGCATTTTTACCCTTTTCTCACGTACGCTGTCAAAAAAAACCTGTCAGCCCTCATCGGATAATTCAGTCTGTTACCAGACTTGTTCGCCATTTTTCAAGCGAAGCCGTGTGCTCTCAGATTAGGTTCATGAGCAGAAAAAGATAAAATTATTTACACCGGGCGTCAGATAAACGGCGAATGCTTATCCTGTCAGGAAGGGATAAGCTGTGAAAACCCTTATTAAATAACGCCAGAGCGGTTAATTCCAGGCCGACTGGTTAGCCCGGGATTATTTGTAACGCACTGTATTTGATTGATTTTCATTTGGAGTGGCCTGGTGCTGTTAACATAATCAGGATGCGGATAGTTTACTAAACGTTGTGCCGTTTGGCTTTAATACGTTACGCGAATACGTGCTTAAACCGATGGACATAACTTAAGCGGAATCATGCGACGCTAATCCGTTCTTCAGAGATTATTTACGGTTCTAATTACTCTGCGTACAGGCACAGACTGGACAACTAAGTGCATCAGGGGGCGCTAATGTCATCGTACGTAATATTATCTGACGGTATTATTGCACAGGATGCATTAAACGTGGCACATCATTGCTGTCTGAGGTGGGTGAGGAACTTATGATCAGCATCGTAAAAACATTGCAAAGCGCACAGGTATCGACAGCCTGTTGCATGACACCCTGCAAAATAGCGCCTCTGACTATCCGCTAACCTTAGCGGGCATTAACAGAGTCCGATGGTTGCCTGATGTAATTAATTTGCCTTTAAGAAGCGCACAGTTTAACGCTGTATATAACTGCCAGAGTACAGATGTCGATACCGGCTCAGGCTTTGATGTGCCCGTCTCGCCAGATAATATGGTCAGATTTTACACGGTTATAAACAGCTGAGACCGTTCTGAGTCTGACGATGACATCATGGATCAGGTGTTCCGGAAAACGTTGCGCTGTCGGGTTGAGCTACACTCAGAGAACAGAGGGGTTAACAGCAGCGTCAGGATTGATTAGGCGGGGGAGTAACGTGTTTAAGGGGAATAAAAAGTCATTACCGGTTCGTTACTGTCAAATGTGCAAAAAACCGATGAGCTGGCGGAAAAAATGGGAAAGATGCTGGGAGGAAGTGAAATATTGTTCTGAACGCTGCCGACGCGCGGCGCATGCACAGCGCAGGGATCAGGCAGAGAACGATCCTCTGTAAAACGTTTCAACGGTAAAACAGAACGGGCCAGAAGACGTTCTCCCGGCCACGTCTGTCATCAGATCATCACTGCTGAACCTCAATCTGTTGCCAGCCCTGTCTGAACATACAATCTTTCACCAGAATTTCGCGCTGACTTTCGTTCGCGTCACTGGTGGAGTAGTCGGTATCCGTTGTTTTATGCTTGTCGTCGTGAGACGTGTATTTGCCACTGACAATGTTATCAGGCGGCAACTCACGCAGCGCCTGAGCCTGACACGCGGTTTCTGCCATCATCTCCTGCTGCTCAGAGGCATCAGGTTTAACCCATTTGTACTGAACGCATCCGGTCAGACAGAGAGTGAAGAAAAGTAACAGGAAAGGTTTCATCATCTGTTTCTCAGCGATTATTAAAAAGTCATACCGCTAACGACATACGTGGTTTTAACGCCGGCGGCTATAATTACTGGCCCAGTCTCCAGGCTATAGCCCGTTCCTGTCTGAGCAATCTCAACGTCATCTATCGTCTTTTATCCACTGACTGTCCGGATAGATACTGCTGGAGGAGTGGCCCGTCTCTGCCTCAAGGGTGGTGAAGTGTTTACCCTGTTCTGCGTTGAGGCCTGTCGCCATTGCAGAGGAAGAGGCACACAGTGCTAAGCCAGGACCGCTCAAACGACATTCCATCGAACCTGTTTTCCGTGAAGTCAGAGGATGAGGTAACTCTGCTCAGTGCAGAAAAGGCCTATTTTTGTACAATTTCCTTAACATCATGCTGCTGGAGCTGATGCATATTTCCATCTGTATCTTTATAGGCAATCATGCCGGTCTCTTTGTCTTTAGCCGGCTTGCCTTTGGTGGTAATCATGTGACCATCCGTGGTTGAGATGATGTAACTCCCGGAGCAGGCAGCCAGTGACATGGCTGAGAGCATCATGGCAAGGATAATGGCACTTCTGTGGATAAAGGCTGAGGATTTCATAACCGTTCCCGTATATTCCTGTTTAAGACGATGCCGTATTATGGTTTCGCATTCTTAAACGACGTGATAACGGTAGGGCGTTCAAAAAAATTACGTGAATTAAATTGATCTGGATCATTTATAACAAGCCGAGTCCCCTCTCTTAACGGCAGCCTTATCCAGCCACTACAATCCGCTTTAAATTCTGGCAGAACAATGACGCCGAAGAGCACACACGCTTATGTTTGGCGATATGCAAAGATGTCGCATCGGGATAAAGCCTCAATGTAATTACAGGTTACTATTGGATTTCAAATTAACCCTATATTGCTTCTCACCTGAGTGGTTCTTTTTTACATAAATCGCTGAGTCATTAAGGCGTTATAACCGACGCCAGGGGAGGGTGTTTGCCGGATCAGGAAGAATTGAATGATGTTACTTGCTTAACAGCCCGCGAGGGATTACGTTTTGAAAGACAATTCAGAGAGCAGGATATAGCACCCATAACAGCATCCTGGCACTTATACCGGATAATGGATGCCACGACGGTCTGCGCCATGATGTGCAGGCGGAAAAGAAAGGCCAGATTATTTGTCATCAATCTTTATATTAGTTACAACAACCAATAAGAGCTGGCAGTATTATCCGAGCGAGCCTGTGCACCGCTGCCCCTCTCTGACAATTATCATCGAGCTGTTCTGAAACTCCGAGTGCCCTTTGACAAGCCGCCCCGCACGGCCCGGAGGGCCGTAACAGCTGTTTCTGTAGTGTATGTATGATGTAACTAACCCCAAGGTGGATGTCAGATCAGATATAGCGGCAGATCAGTAAAGCCACTGCTTAACTTAAATAAAAGGCTCCTGAGGTATCAGAAACCTTTTCCGGTATCACGCGGTCAGATAATGCAACGATTCGCCCATTGCGCAGGCCGAATCAACTGACCTGAAAAGCAATAAAAAGACCGTTATTGAACCAGGTCACTTTCTCGCCCGCCTCGTTGAGCATCCATCCGGCTTCCCCCATAGACGAATTGTTCCAGCTTTTGTATTCAGTCGCGCTGGCCAGACCGATAGCATTAATACTTTTAGCGGCACGATTATAATTGAAGCAGCAATCTGAATTCAGGCCAGCATCATTCCACATCCCGAGTAACTCTGCGTAGCCGATATCAGCACCGCTGACGCTTTTCGCTTCTGATATATTTAATAAGCGCATATTAACTCCCTCTACATTTAAGTTACATTAAGTGGGTATTGCGACGTCATTTTATCAAAAAAGTCTTTTTCAACGCTGCTGGTCTAGCAGATTAGCAGGCCAGAATAACGATTAATTTTTTTCAAAGAGAATAGCTAATCGAAGTGCTTCGATTGACATTTTTGCAGGCACACGATATCCCTTTAAAAAAACGAACCAGGTTTATTGCAGGTTAAAAAGGTATACAGAACGTGAGTAAGAAGAGCATGACGCGTTGAGCTGTGTGCCCTGTGTTTAAATAACGTCCGTTGTAACTCTGCATCGTTGCTCTTGCGCCTGTGGTAGTGAACATGTCCCTATTTCGGAGTCAGGGCAGATGAAGACAAACTATACCCCTACACCTCATGACGCTATGTTCCGTCAATTTCTGACCCAGCCAGATATTGCCCGTGATTTTATGGAAATCCATCTTCCGGCAGAGCTTCGGGAAATCTGTGATCTCAGCACACTCACGCTGGAATCCGGTTCGTTTGTCGAGGATGACCTTCGGCAATATTTCAGCGACGTGCTTTACAGCCTTAAAACACGCGCTGGCGACGGTTACATTCATGTTCTGATTGAGCATCAGTCTACGCCCGACAAACATATGTCCTTCCGTCTGATGCGCTATGCGGTGGCGGCCATGCAGCGTCATCTGGAGGCGGGACATAAAACGTTGCCGCTGGTCATTCCCGTACTGTTTTATGCCGGCAAGCGTTCCCCTTATCCCTTCTCTACACGGTGGCAGGATGAGTTTGATGATCCGCTGCTGGCAGAAAAGCTCTACAGCCGCGCTTTTCCTCTGGTTGATGTCACCATTATTCCGGATGAAGAGATTGCAGAGCATCGTAGTATGGCGGCGCTGACACTGCTGCAGAAGCACATAAGGCAACGCGATCTGGCCGAGTTGGTAGACCGGCTGACACCCATTCTGCTGGCCGGGTATCTCTCTTCATCACAGGTCGTATCGCTGATACACTATATTTTACAGGCAGGCGAAACATCCGACGCCCAATCCTTTGTTCGCGAACTGGCACAGCGTGTGCCGCAACACGGAGACGCACTCATGACCATCGCACAACAACTTGAGCAAAAAGGCATTGAGAAAGGCATTGAGAAAGGCATCGAGGAAGGGATTCAGATTGGCAGAGAGAAAGGCCATTCTGAAGGTGAACGCGACGCAACCCTGAAAATTGCGCGGACGATGCTGCAGAATGGCCTCGACCGCGATACCGTCATGAAGATGACCGGCCTGACCGACGAGGAACTGTCACAAATCCGCCACTGAGTTTGCCTCATCCTCCCGTTAATCCCGCTGAATATCCCTTTTACAGCCTGTTGAACTGCCGTTTACCCTGACGGCCATTTTCCCCTGCCTGTCCGATGTCAGATCAAAAATCGAAACGCTTATCATTTGTAGAATAAGTGCTTCTTACTCAGAGGCAGAACAGGGTATGGCAATTAACACAGGCTGCTCCTACCGGATAGTGGGCTATCAACCCTCGGTCAATTCTACCTGGCGTCAGAAATTACTGACGATGGGCATGCTGCCGGGCGCAGTGATTGAAATTATTCGTGTCGCCCCCCTGGGTGACCCGGTACAGATCTCAACCCGTCGTGTCACTCTGGCGGTGCGGCAGGGAGACCTGGACGCAATTATTCTGGAGGAGATCGTCTGATGAAAAAGATAACCATCGGGCTGATTGGTAATCCTAACACCGGCAAAACAACGCTGTTTAATCAGCTCACCGGCGCCCGCCAGCGGGTGGGGAACTGGGCGGGCGTCACAGTCGAGCGTAAAGAGGGGCAGTTTTTCACCGCTCAGTCAGATGTCCGGCTCGTCGATTTACCGGGAACCCGCTCGCTGACAACGCTGTCCGCTGAAAGCTCCATCGATGAGAGCATCGCCTGCCAGTACCTTTATCAGGAACATGCCGATGTCGTAATCAACGTCGTGGATGCCTCCCGTCTTGAAAGCAATCTGTTCCTGACGCTTCAGCTGCTGGAACTCGGGCTACCCTGCATTATTGCCCTCAATATGCAGGATATCGCCGCCAGCCAGAATATCACTATCGATACCGGGGCGCTGTCGGCCCGCCTGGGCTGTCCGGTCGTTTCACTGACCTCAACCCGGGGTGACGGCATTGCACAGCTTAAAGCGTTAATCGATGAACCGCAGATTTACCGCGCACCGGAGCAGGTGTGCTACCCGGCAGCGATTGAATCGGCGATCGGGCAGCTTTGTCAGCAGATGTCTGCCACCCTAGCGCCGCAGAAACGCCGCTGGCTGGCCTTACAGTTGCTGGAGGGGGATATCAACAGCCTGAAGCTTTGTCCGGAACTGGAAGCCGACTTACCTGAAATCAGGCAGCAGGCGGGCGAAGAGGCGGGCGTACAGATTGCCGACTATCGTTATCGCGCCATTAATGCAATCTGTGCGGCCGTCAGTCATAGCGATCAGGCCGCGCCCGCGAATCTGACCAGCCGTATTGATCAGGTTGTGCTGAACCGCTGGCTGGGCATTCCGATTTTTCTGGCGGTGATGTATGTGATGTTCGTGCTCTCTATCAATATCGGCGCCGCCCTGCAGCCCCTATTTGACAGCAGTTCGGTGGCGATATTCATTCATGGTGCACAATGGCTGGGTGCGGTCTGTCACTTCCCGGCCTGGCTGACGGTGTTTCTGGCGCAGGGGATCGGGGCTGGCATCAACACCGTGCTGCCGATTATTCCGCAGATTGGCCTGATGTTCCTGTTCCTCGCTTTTCTGGAAGACTCGGGCTACATGGCTCGCGCCGCCTTTGTGATGGATCGGTTGATGCAGTCACTGGGCCTGCCGGGCAAATCATTTGTGCCATTGATTGTCGGCTTTGGCTGTAACGTGCCGTCAGTGATGGGGACACGCACGCTGGACACGCCGCGTGAGCGTCTGCTGACCGTGCTGATTGCACCCTTTATGTCATGCGGTGCGCGGCTGGCGATCTTTGCGGTTTTCGCTGCGGCATTTTTCCATGCACACAGCTCCAGCCTGGTTTTCTCCCTCTATCTGCTGGGGATTATCGTCGCGGTCGTAACCGGGCTGGTACTCAAGCATACCCTGCTGGGAGGTGAAGCCTCACCGTTCATCATGGAGCTGCCGGTCTATCACCGGCCCCATCTCAAAAGTCTGCTGCTGCAGACGTGGCAACGGCTGAAAATGTTTGTGGTGCGGGCCGGGCAGGTCATCATCCTGGTGAGCATGCTGATTGGTGTACTGAGCAGTTTTGCATTCAATGGCCAGCTGGTGAATGACATTAACCACTCCGCACTGGCTGCGACCAGTAAAGCGATTACGCCGGCGCTGCTGCCGATGGGTGTCACACAGGATAACTGGCAGGCCACCGTCGGATTGGTGAGCGGTATTATGGCGAAAGAGGTGGTAGTGGGAACACTCAACAGTCTTTACACCACCGAGGCGATTCAGAGCAGCCCGTTCGATCCGCAGGCTTTTGACCTGGGAGGAGAGTTAAGAGAGGCGCTGACTGACACCTGGACTGGCTTAAAGGCTGCGTTCAGGATCGATGCACTGGCGCATCCCATTGAGGCCAGTAAAGGTGATGGCGACATGGCCTCCGGCCCGATGAGTGTAATGTCGGATAAATTTGGCAGCGGGTTTGCCGCCTATAGCTATTTGATCTTTGTGCTGCTTTACGTCCCCTGTGTTTCCGTCATGGGGGCGATTGCACGCGAAGCAGGCAAAAAATGGATGATGTTCTCCTTTTTCTGGGGACTGAACATCGCCTACACCACGGCGACGCTCTTTTATCAGGCGGTCACGTTTGCCCATCATCCCGCATTCAGCGCGATCTGCATCTTATGTGTCGTGGTGCTGAATGTCATCATTCTGCTGGCACTGCGCAAAGCAGGGAACCGTGTGCAGAACATCCCCATCATGTTCAGGGAGGAGAGAGGGCGTTGTCAGGGCTGCCACGGCAATTGTGATAAGCAGGGCGGATATGCCTGACCCGATCACCCGGAGATAGCGTCAGTTACTGACCAGGGGCAAGGCCGGAGATCTGAATACAATGGCGGCGACGCGTCAGGAAACGGCGAAACCGCCTGTTAATCAGTGAGATGATTCAGGAATAAAGCCCGAAAAGTGCTGTCCCGTACCGGTTTACTCACAGGCTGTCCACTTTTTCTGTGGATAACTTTATCCGCCGAAGACGCTGAGCGCGCTTTTATGTCAGCGTTAATCAGGCAATGTACCGTCAGCATGCTGTTCCATAAACTCCACCATAGCCCCTTTATGGGCTTCGACATGACGGATATAGCGCATCAGCGTCTCCGGCTTTTTCCAGGTGCCTTCCTGCATGATTCTGGCTATGGGGTAGCCTTTATCTGCCATATCCTGTGCTGCGCCAACCCTTGCGCTGTGGCCACTCCAGCCGGTATAGCGATTTTTATTGGCCTTCACGCCTCCGGTTTTTCCCGCACAGCGCCAGGCGCGTTCGAAAATCTGCTCCAGAGCCCGGGTGCTCATAGGTTTTTCGGCTGGGAGGGAACGCCCCGAGCGGTGGACAGCGGTAAACAGGTAGGCATCGGGCTGGCCGAAAAGCCCGGACGCGTCCAGCCACTCCTCCAGCCGCTGGGTGGAACGCGTACTGAGGGCTTTAATCAATCCACCGGTCTGTACAACGGTTTTGGTCCAGGCCACGTCCAGAATGATACGTCCATCACCGGCACGCATCACATCACGCACCCGTAACCGCGACAGTTCACTGATACGCAGCAGCGTTGCGTATGCGACGTGCAGAAAGGCCAGATCGCGGCGCGCCTGGAGGCTGTCAGCACCTGACCACTGCCTGTCCAGCGCCAGCAGATCGCTCAGCCTGAAGGGTACAGCCTGTCCCGCCCGCTCGCCACTCATCACCGCCACCCGGTTTATCTTCTTCATCGCACGAAAAACCTGCGGCGAGGTGTTGGGCACGGGCAGACCGGCGTTACGGTGTAACATCGAAATCAGAGCCGCATGTGACGTGACGGTGGAGGAAGCCCGCCCGCTTTCAGCCAGGAAAGTAAGATAGTCGCGCAAATCGTCAGCGCTCATCGGCAGGAAGCTGCGCTGATTTTCTTCCGACCACTGATTGCAGATCCGCATCACGCTCAGAAGCTGTCGCCACGTGTTAGGCGAAAAGGCCTCTTTATCCTGCACAAATTGTCTGAGGCGTTCAGCGATATCCCCGTTCCGGTTCATCTGCAGTTCAGTTAACGGCACTAACTCTGTCATTTTTGCTCACTGATTGATCGAAAACAGCGTTGATCGCGCTACGTGAATTCTGAGAAAAAAGCAGGGGGTCAACCGGCCAGAATTTGCGTAGCGCTGCCATTTTAAAAAGTGGTTTTGACTGTCTGTCATCATAACCCGGCGTATCCATACTGTCATGACTTCGTATAAGAATAATTATACGAAGTCAGCCAGATGACCCACTTTTTCATCAGGAGGCAACGACGGCTGCAAGGAATCTACTGACATTCGCGAGGATATCGACACCGTATGGAAAGTGACAGGAAAGAGGCTCAGGAATGAAATTCAGAAATCGCGCCAGAGGTTTATCCGAATTCAAGCGGGAAGGCAGCGAAGCTGATGGTTTATGTTTAACTGAGATCCGTCAATGTCCGGTCGTGAAGTAATTAGCCATCTGGCGTTGATTAAAAAAACTGCGACGCTATATTCCCCTACGCTTTAAATATCACCCGAAACGCTTCGGACACGTTATCTTCGCCCCTGCTTTACTCCTGAAAAATGCGCCTTAACGCCGTTAATAATCTGATGAGGAGAACATGAAATCAGCACATAAATCTAAATAATCGCATATCAGAGATTTAAGTTTCATGCAGAGCAGGGCGTAAGGTAACGTTTCGTCATAATAGCAGAACACTGACAGACAGGCTTAACATAATAATAACTAAATCCGGCTGCTTTTTATTCATTACGGCATCAAGAACTAATTACATCCTTTACATTTCAGATTCACGATTCCTTATTTTAACCCGTATTTACCGGTGTTTTCTCAGAGTTCAGAGAGGGCGCCACCCTAAGCCAGGATGAGTTAATGGAGACTATTTCATGAAAAAAACATTATTATCATTATCCCTGACAGGTCTGCTTTGTGCGCCCGCCATTACGCTGGCACAGCAGCCGGAAACCTGCATTAAAGCCTCTGAACAGGATGTCGCCAGCCTGTTCGACAAGTGGAATGACACGCTGGCAACCGGCGATGCGACGAAGGTTTCGCAACTCTATGTCAGTGATGCGGTATTACTGCCCACTATCTCCAATCAGGTCAGACTCACCGATCAGGAACGGATTGATTATTTCAAAGACTTTCTGAAAAAAGGGCCGCGCGGTAAAATCAACTCCCGCACCATCAGAACCGGCTGTAATAAAGCGATTGATGCCGGCGTTTATACTTTTACATTTAAAGATAACACGCAGGTAACCGCGCGCTATACGTTTACCTACGTCTGGGATGGAAAAGGCTGGAAAATTTCGACCCATCACTCCTCTGCCATGCCTGAGTCGGCAAGCAAATAATTACAGCGCATCATCACTCTAAAATTAAAACCAGCCTCTGAAGCTGGTTTTAATTTTATATAAAACCGACAGTTTCACTTCTGCAGTACCAGACATATATCCATTTTAAATGCAAAGCTGTAATATGAATTAGCTTTGCGGATATTGTAATAACCGCGCTATTTACTTCGTTCTGACCAGCTGCCTATTATCGCTTTCAACGTTAATTAATGTGATGCACTCAATATCAGCCTGCCTGATTTGATGTCTCGCTCTTTTACCGGAAGCGCCATGAATCTTATTTCCGATCCACCCGAAACCTTTCAGGCGGCTGTCATAACCTGTCGAAAACAGGCCATTCAGGCCGCACATGCGCTGGCTGAACAGGCGAAACCGGGTGCTGTTGCCCGGGATCAGCAGCGGCTCTATCCCCGTGAACTGCTCAGTCAGTTTACCCGGCTCGGACTGGGCAGCATCAGCGTGCCACGCCGCTTTGGCGGTGGCGGGCTGGATTTCGGGACCGTGGCGGAGATATTTCGCATCATCTCGGCCAGCGATCCCTCCCTGGGCCAGATCCCGCAGAATCACTTTGGCCTGATCCAGTTCATTCTTGGCGAAGGCGAACCGTCACAGCAGGAAAAATGGCTGCAGGCGGTGGTCAGTGGCAAGCGACTGGGCAATGGTGGCCCTGAAAAGAACAGCCGCCATACGCGTGACATCCAGGCCCGACTGGTGCGTGAGGGTCAGACATCGCGTCTGAGCGGGGAGAAGTTCTACTCAACCGGCGCATTGTTCGCGGATATCCTGGTCACGACCGCACTGCAGGAGGACGACCAGCCGGCCATGGCTTTTATCCCGCTGCCTGCCGAAGGGGTGGAGATCGTGGATGACTGGTCAGGGATGGGTCAGCGTACCACCGCCAGCGGAACGGTAAGGCTTGATCGGGTCATCGTCGGGCCTGACGCAATCATTCCCCTGCCATCGTCAGACAAACCGACCCTGCGAGGTGCGGTGTCACAGCTGATTCAGGCAGCGATTGATGCCGGTATCGCGCAGGGCGCGCTGGACGATGCGCTGGAGTTTGTCCGCCATCACTCACGTCCCTGGGTGGATGCAGGCGTCGCTCGCAACGCTGATGACCCCTATATCCTGGCTGACATCGGGCGCATCAGTACCGAACTGAGTGCCGCGAATGCCCTGCTGCGACGGGCGGCCCGGGTCCTTGATTCGCTGGCCTCGCAGCCTCTGACGGCGGAAAACAGCGCCGCCGCCTCAATTGCCGTGGCGGAAGCCAAGGTGCTGACCACCGATATCGCGCTGCGTGCCAGCGAAAAGCTGCTGGAATGGGGTGGAAGCCGCGCGACGCTGCTGCAGCATGGACTCGACCGCCACTGGCGCAATGCCCGCACCCACACGCTGCATGACCCGGTGCGCTGGAAAACCCACGCCATTGGCAATTACTACCTCAATGCGATCTACCCTGCGCGCCATGCGTGGATTTAAGGAGAAAGAATGAGTCAGGTTCAGCCGAAACAGCCCGCCGACCGCCTCCGCAGTGAGCAACAGGCGCTGGACGTGGCCGCGCAACTGGCGCAGGCGTTCCGTGCGGGTGCCGCCGAGCGGGATCGCGAACGTGAGCTGCCCTATGCCCCCTTGCAGAGACTGTTTCAGTCAGGCCTGGGGGCGATCACCGTTCCAAAGGCGTATGGCGGCATTGCGGTTTCAACCGCCACGCTCGCCTCCGTTATCACCCTGCTCAGTGAGGCCGATGCGGCGATAGGACAGGTTCCGCAGAATCACTTCTATGCACTGGAAGTCCTGCGCCTCAACGGCAGTGAATCACAAAAGCAACGCTTTTATGGCGAGGTACTGGCTGGCGTCCATCTGGGAAATGCGCTGGCGGAATTTGCCTCCCGCGCGGCACATCAGCGCACCACACAGATCCGCGATAATGTCCTTAACGGCACGAAATTTTACGCTACCGGTGCGCTGTTTGCCGATCGCATTCCCACGGCGGCGCGCGACGAAGACGAGAAAGAGCAGCTGATATTTGTGCCCCGACATCAGGCAGGCGTGACGATTATTGATGACTGGAGTGGCTTCGGCCAGCGCACCACCGGCAGCGGCAGCGTCCTGTTTGAGAACGTCAGGGTGGAGGCAGACGATGTGGTGCCGTTTCAGACCGCATTTGAGCGGCCGACCTCGCTGGGCCCTTTTGCACAGATCCTGCATGCCGCGATCGATCAGGGCATTGCCCAGGCGGCGTTTTATGACATGCTCGACTTTCTGCGTCAGCGTGCCCGGCCGTGGCCAGACAGCGGCGTGACCCGCGCCTGTGAGGACCCCTTAACGCTCGATCGCACCGGGCGTCTGGCGGCACGGTTGCGGGCTGGCGAGGCGCTCATCGCGGAGGCGGGTGCAGCCATTGACGTTGCGCAACAACAGCCTGATGCTGATACGGTGGCGCAGGCTTCGATTGCGGTGGCGAAGGCACGCGCCTGGACCACCGAGGTCGCACTGGAGGCCGCTAACCTGCTGTTTGAACTCGGCGGCACACGGGCCAGCCTGCGTGAATATCATCTCGACCGCCACTGGCGCAATGCGCGCACTCACACCCTGCACGATCCGGTGCGCTGGAAATATCCCGCGATAGGCAACTTCCTGCTCAATGGCGTACTGCCACCGCGCCGGGGTACGCTATGAGTCAGAAACAGGTTCTGCTCAACGCCTTCAACATGAATTGTGTCGGGCACATTCATCACGGCATGTGGACACACCCTCAGGATCACTCCACCGAATTCAATAGCCTGAGTTACTGGACCGATCTGGCACGCCTGCTGGAGCGCGGGCTGTTCGACGGACTGTTTATTGCGGACATCCTGGGCGTCTATGACGTTTATCAGCAGGGTATCGGGCTGACGGCGAGCGAGTCGATTCAGCTGCCGGTCAACGATCCGCTGATGCTGGTTTCAGCCATGGCGGGCGTCACACAGCATCTCGGTTTTGCAGTGACCGCTAACCTCAGCTATGAAGCACCGTTTACCTTTGCCCGTCGTCTCTCAACGCTCGACCATCTTACGCAGGGGCGGATTGGCTGGAACATCGTCACCGGCTACCTGGACAGTGCCGCACGGGCGATGGGTAACAAACAGCTGCTGGCGCATGACCAGCGTTACGCTCAGGCGGATGAGTTTCTCGACGTCAGCTATCAGCTCTGGGAAGGCAGCTGGCAGGATGATGCCCTCGTCGTCGACCGCCAGCGTCGTCTTTATGCCGATGCCAGCAAAATTCATCCCATCAGACATCAGGGGGAATTTTATCAGGTTGAGGGGTATCACCTCAGCAGTCCGTCACCCCAGCGCACGCCGCTGCTGTTTCAGGCCGGCACCTCTGCCCGGGGTATTCAGTTTGCGGCGCGTCATGCCGAGTGCACCTTCGTCAATGCCGCGACACCCGCGGCATTGCGTCAGCAGACGCAGCGGCTGCGTGAAGCGGCGACAGCGGCGGGCCGCCGTGCAGAGGACCTGCGTATTTTCATGGGAGTCGGTGTGATTGTGGCTCCGACCGAGCGGGAAGCGCAGGAGAAGCACCGCAGCTATCTCGAATATGCCAGCCCGGAGGCGGGTATCGCCCATTTTTCCAGCTCGATTGGCCTCGATCTGGCGGCTTTCGGTCCGGATGAGCCCATCATCAGCGGTGAAACTCGCGCAATAGAGTCGGTCAGTCAGGCGTACAGCGGCTGGACCCGCCGTCGCCTGCTGGAGCAGCACGCCATGGGCAGTCGTTATCCCCTGATTATCGGCAATCCCGCGCAGGTTGCGGAGGCGCTGCTGCAGTGGATGGATGAGGGAGATATCGACGGCTTCAACCTGACCCGCATTCTTAACCCGCAAAGTTACCGCGATTTTATCGAGTTAGTCGTGCCGGAATTACAACAGCGCGGTCGCTACAAAACGGCTTATCAGCCCGGCTCACTGCGCAACAAACTCTTTCAGCAGGATCGCCTGCCCGATCGCCACCCGGCGGCGCAGTGGCGTCATGCCACCGGCCGTCGCTGATCCGCTTAACCTCAAGGAATCATCATGACACGTACAAACAGATTACGCGCCACGCTGGGCGGCTTGCTGCTGACACTCTCTGCCGTCGCCGCTGCAGACTATTCCGGTCCGCTCAAAGTGGGCACGACCGCGGCCTTTGCTCCGCCGCTGGAGACGGCGGTGGCGGAAGCGAAAAAGCAGGGGCTGGCGGTTGAACTGGTTGAATTTACCGACTGGACTGCGCCCAACGTCAGCGTGGAGAATGGCGATATCGACGTTAACCTGTTCCAGCATAAGCCTTTTCTGGAGAACGCTAATCAGTCAGGAGGGTTCCATCTGGTCGCTTATGCGCCTGCTATCATCAACAATATCGGGCTTTACTCTAAAAAGCACAACGCCATTGACCAGGTGCCGGAAGGGGGCACCGTCGCCATCGCCAACGATCCAATCAACGGCGCGCGTGGCTTACTCCTGCTGCAGAAGGCGGGGCTGATTACCCTTAAACCGGGCGCCGGACTGAAATCCACGGTCGATGATATCGTCAGCAATCCTAAGAAGCTGAAAATCATTGAGGTTGAAGCGGTACAGCTCTCACGGTCGCTGGAAGAGGTCGACCTGGCGCAGGGGTATCCGCACTATCTGCGTCTGGCGAAAACCATCGATCCGAATCACGCGCTGCTGTTCGACGGGCTGGAACATCCGGAATATGT
This sequence comes from Pantoea sp. GM_Pan_3, assembly GCF_026541045.1. Lineage (NCBI taxonomy): Bacteria > Pseudomonadati > Pseudomonadota > Gammaproteobacteria > Enterobacterales > Erwiniaceae > Pantoea > Pantoea sp. GM_Pan_3. The sequence goes on from NZ_JALNVA010000009.1 coordinate 47,481, forward strand.
GATTCAGTTTGTGATTCGGGAGGGGCACCAGGACGATCCGCGCCTGGCAAAATTTGTCGATATCTATCAGCATTCGCCGGTGGTACGCGCCAGCCTCGACAGCTTCTACGGCAAACTCTATCAGCCGGGCTGGAGTCAGTAACGATGGTCAGCCTGGTCATTCCTGACGCGACGGCGTTGCCCCATGCCGCCGCCGCAATCCGCACCCACGCTGCTGCTCACGTCAGGCTGGAAGCGGTCAGTAAACGCTATCCCGGTCAGACGGCCGATGCACTGCATAACATCAACCTGGAGATCCAGCGCGGTGAGATTTTCGGCATCATCGGCCGCAGCGGCGCAGGCAAATCCACGCTTATCCGCTGCCTGAACCGCCTGGAAGATCCCACCGGTGGACGCATCGTCATCGACGGCACCGACATCAGCGCGCTGGGCGCGCGGCAGCTGGTCGAATGGCGGCGCAGCACGGGCATGATCTTTCAGCACTTCAATCTGCTCTCCGCCAAAACCGTCAGACAGAATATTGAGCTGCCGCTCAGGGTCGCCGGCGTGCCGGCGGCGGCGCGGGCGCGAAAGGTGGATGAACTGCTGGCGCTGGTCGGGCTGGAAGCGCGGCAACACGCCTGGCCTGCACAGCTCTCCGGGGGGCAGAAGCAGCGCGTCGGTATTGCCCGTGCGCTGGTGCACGACCCGGAACTGCTGCTGTGCGATGAAGCCACCTCAGCACTCGATCCCGAGACCACGCGTGCGATTCTGGCGCTGCTGAAAAAGATTAATCAGCAGCGTCATATCACCATTGTGCTGATCACCCACGAGATGGATGTGGTGCATGACCTTTGCCACAACGTGGCGGTCATCGATCAGGGGGAAATCATCGAACGCGGCCCGGTCTGGCAGGTCTACAGCGACCCGCAGCAGGAAACCACGCGTCAGCTGCTCAATCCCGGTCATCAGACGCTGCCCGAATCCGTTGCCGCCCGCCTGAGTGATCATCGGCTGCATCAGGATGCGCGGCTGTTACTGCGCTTGCGCTACACCGGACAGGGTGCCCGGCCCGACATCGGCGCGCTGAGCGCGCGGGTGCCGGGGGAAATTACGCTAATCCACAGCGCGATTGAGTGGGTGGAACAGAAACCGGTGGGGCAGCTGCTGGTGCTGCTGGATGCACAGCATGAGGCGCAATCCGTCACCGCTCAACTGGCGCACATTGCCGATCGACTGGAGGTAGTGGGTTATGTCACAGGCTATTGATCGTTTGTGGACCGCGTTACTGGACACCCTGCTGATGGTTGGCGTCTCCTCTGCGCTGGCTCTGGCGCTGGGGTTGCCGATGGCGGTGATTCTGGTGGTCAGCGGACGGGGCGATCTCTTTCCCAGTCCGGCACTCAATCGGGTGCTGGGCTGGATAGTGAATCTCTTCCGCTCCATACCCTTTCTGATTCTGATGGTGGCGTTAATCCCCTTTACCCGCTGGATCGTCGGGACGACCTACGGCGTCTGGGCGGCCGTCGTGCCGCTGACCCTGGCGGCAACCCCGTTCTTTGCCCGCATTGCGGAGGTCAGCCTGCGGGAGGTGGATAAAGGGCTGACCGAAGCGGCGCAGGCGATGGGTTTTCATCGCTGGCACATTATCTGGCATGTGCTGCTGCCGGAGGCGCGCCCTGGCATCGTCAGCGGTTTCACCATTACGCTGGTCACCATGATCAACGCCTCAGCCATGGCGGGTGCCATCGGTGCCGGGGGATTAGGGGATCTGGCCTATCGTTATGGTTACCAGCGCTTTGACATGCAGGTCATGGTGACGGTCATTGTGGTGCTGGTCGCACTGGTCACGCTGCTTCAGTTATGCGGAGACCGGCTGTCGCGTCGTCTGAATCATCGCTGAGCGGTTAAGGCCGGGAAACCCGGCCTTAGCGATCTCACGCGCCTTCGCCATTGCCTATCTGCCAGATGAACGTCGGATCGCTGCCGTTCACTTCCCAGTCACCCACATTGCGGATTTTGTAGATCACCGGATTGTGTGATGAGACCGTGCGGGCGTTACGCCAGTGGCGGTCCAGTGCCTTGCTGACGCGGGTGTCCGACGCACCAAGCGCATTAAACAGCTCCGTGGCGGCCCGCGTCACCAGCTCCGTGGCTACGGTCTGCGCTTTAGCAGATTCCACTTCTGCCAGCACGTTAGCCGCGTGAAGCGCTGCATCATCCGCGCCGCTGAGCTGTAACTCAAACGCCCGCTGCAGTGAGTGGGTCGCGCGGTCGACGGCGGCTTCGGCGGCCCAGGCCCAGCTGCTGATCTGTCCGACCACCTGCAGCACCTGCACATCCTGCCTCACCTGAGGGGCGTTGCCGTGACTGTAAATCCGCTTACGCTGCGCCACCGCCTGTGCCGCATCGCGTACCACCGCCCGGCCAATTCCCGCCAGCGTCGCGAGCAGGACATGCTGGTAAAAAGCGGTCTGATAGCGGAAGCGCTCGCTGAAATCATAAACGTGGTGCTGCTCAACCCCGGCCTGATGAAAGCGGGTGGTGCCGCTGCCGGTCAGCCGCTGCCCGAAACCATCCCAGTCGTCATCGCGCTCCACCCCGGTCTGGTGCGTGTTCACCAGCGCAATCACGTCGCGGCCATTGTCCGTCCGCTTTGCATAGACATCGATCCAGTCGGCATAGAGGGTTCCGGTGCTGTAAAACTTTTCACCGCTGATCACCCATCCCGCCGGCGCGGGGGAAACCTGCGTGATCACCTCCCCCAGTTTCACCGCGCCAACCTCGCTCCAGCCGCTGCCCACCAGCTCACCGTCGACGAAACGCCGGAACCAGCGACGGCGTGCTTCGCTGTCAGGCTGGTTCAGACGATCCTCGATAAAGGCAAAGTGCGCGCGCAGCGCCTGTGGCAGGTTCGAATCTGCCTCGGCCAGGTCAGTCAGTAACGAAAAGAGCTGGGGCAGCGAAACACCAAAGCCGCCGTCCTCTTTCGGGATTCGCAGTGTGCCGAACCGGGCCTCTTTCAGCCAGCGGATCGGCTCATGCAGCAGCGTGCGGCCGGTTTCCCGTGCCGCCGCCTCGCTGGCAATACGGGCAAAAAGCGGTCTGAAATGGTCACGCAGCGCGGCAAATTCAGTCGGGTTGAGTTCAGACATGATCGTCTCCTGTGGCGGGTTGTTCATCAATGTCCTGTCGGGTCGGTTCAAACCGGACGATCAACAGGAAAATAATCGGAATAAGGGCGGCGAGAGAGACAATCCAGAACATATTGGTGCCGTAGCGCGCCTGCAGAATGGGCAGAATAAACAGCGCCAGCGCACTGCCAATGCCGGAAAGCGAGCGGCTGAAGCCGACACCGGTGGCCCGGATATGCGTCGGGTAGGAGAGTGCCGGATAGATCATCAACTGCGCACCCGGCCCGAAACCTTCAGCAAACAGCCAGAGACCGAGCATCAGCACCGCCACCACCACACCCGTCGTCGCCTGCGGATGACCAATCAGTGCCAGCGAGATCAGCGCGATAAACTGCAGCGCAAAGCCGGCAATCGCCACATGACGGGAGGGAAATTTCCACGCCAGCCGCATGCCCAGCAGGCCGCCGGTAAAGGCAAACAACGCATTCAGTCCCAGCGAGGCAGAGATGGTTTCGAAGACGCCCGCTCCCAGAAACTGCGCAAGGATCGACGGCAGGAAGAAGGCGATGGCGGTGTATTCAAAGGCGATACAGACGTTCATCACCCCACTGACCAGCGTGCGATCGAGATAAGGCTTCTGAAACAGCACCCGGAAACTCACTTTCGGCGCCGCCTTCACGGTAACGCCTCTTTCGGGCTGCACTTCATGCGCCTCGATGCCGTAAGAGTCGCGCAGGATGCGCACCGCACCACGCAGATCGCCCTGATTAGCCGCCCAGAGGGGAGACTCGTTCATAAATCTGCTGCGCACCGCGATAATCAGCAGGGCCGGTACGGCACCAAACAGCAGCGAGGCGCGCCATAACCAGTCGATGTGTTCAGCAGGCAGCAGAAAATAGAGCGCAAAAATAATGAAGAAACAGGCGGATGAGGCGGCATACCACATCGGGCACCAGGCCGCGAGGCGCGACGCTTTATTGCCTTTGCCGGAGAATTTAGAAAACTCCGCCAGATAAGCCATAGCCACCGGCAGATCGATCCCCACGCCGATCCCCATCAGAAAGCGCGCTCCAATCAGCACCCAGACGTTGGGTGCCAGACCCGCAGCGATGGCGGAGACGACAAAGAAGAGCATATCCGCCATAAATACGGAGTAGCGGCCATATTTATCAGTCAGCCAGCCGCCGATCAGATTGCCCACGATAGTGCCGATCATGATGGAGGAGGTCACCAGCCCGGTGAGCACCGGCGTCAGGCTGAACTCTCTGACGACATCATCAATGCCGTAAGAGAGCGTCGTCAGGTCGTAGGCATCAAGAAACACACCGCCCAGCGCCAGAAACACGATCCAGCGGGCGTAGCTGTTTTTCTCACTTTTACTGTTGATAAGCCGGGCCACGTCGCTCACCGAACGCACCGGCGTGGAGTGGGGCGGCGGGATGGTCAGGGTGTCGTCAATATTCAGTGTACTCATCGTATCCTCGTTATTGTATTCAGCAGGTAACGAGGCTTTTATAGGTATTCCCGGGGCAGTAAACAACCAACAAATATGGATAACGATTATAATAAATTCAATAAGTTAATGCGATTTTACTGGCATGCGAAAGGCCGGATGAAGGGGTTATTTCATCCGGCAGCGTTCAGGTAAATCCGGTGTCAGGCGGCTGTGCGTACAGCCTGATACTAAACCGCCAGGTTGAGCGTCCGCTGCGCTGAATCAGAACGCCGGCGATAGCCAGCCCCCGGATGCGGCAATGCCAGCCGTGGCCCCTGTCCGAACAGCTTTTCACGCAGCGTTCCCGGCTGATAATCCTGCTTATAGACCCCCCGTTTTTGCAGCTCCGGCACCAGCAGCTCCACCACGTCGGTAAAGGTTTCATGCGTTACGGCGTAGGCGAGGTTAAAACCATCCACATCGGTTTCCTCCACCCAGCTCTGCAGCTCATCCGCCACGGTTTCAGCACTGCCCACCAGCAGTGGCCCGAATCCCCCGATCCCGACCCAGTCTGCCAGGCCCTGGACCGTCCACTGGCGGTTCGGATCGGCGGTGGAGAAGGTCTCTACCGCCGACTGAATCGCATTGGTGTGCAGATGCTTCAGCACCTGATCCGGCTGATACTGGCCGAAATCGATACCGGTCCAGCCGGAGATCAGCGCCAGCGCGCCTTCGTAACTGACATAGCGTTTGTACTCCTGCCATCTGGCCTGCGCTGCCAGGTCAGTTTCACCCACAATCACCGTCTGCAGATTGAAGATCAGTATGTCGCGTGGATCGCGTCCCGCCGCGGCGGCTCGCTGGCGAATATCCGCCACGGTTTTTTTCAGCAGCACTTTCGAGGGAGCCGCCACGAACACGCACTCGGCATGTTCCGCCGCAAACGCCTTGCCGCGGCTGGAGGCTCCCGCCTGGTAAAGTACCGGCGTGCGCTGCGGTGACGGTTCGCAGAGATGAATGCCCGGCACCTGAAAGAAGGTGCCCTGATGGTTAATCGGATGAATTTTATCCGGGTCGCTGAAAATATGGCGTTCGCGATCGCGCACGACCGCGTCATCTTCCCAGCTACCCTCAAGCAGTTTATAGATCACCTGAAGATATTCATCGGCATAGTCATAGCGCGCGTCATGATCGGTCTGCGTCTGCTGGCCGATATTGCGCGCGCCGCTCTCCAGATAGGAGGTCACAATGTTCCAGCCGATGCGGCCTTTGGTCAGGTGATCGAGCGTGGAAATGCGCCGTGCAAACGGGTAGGGGTGTTCAAACGAGAGCGAGGCGGTGAGGCCAAACCCCAGATGCTCCGTCACCAGCGCCATCGGCGTAATTAACGCCAGCGGATCGTTAACCGGCACCTGGGTGGCCTGGCGAATGGCCGCCTGATTATTGCCGTTGAGCACATCATAGACACCCAGTACGTCCGCAATAAACAGCCCGTCAAACTTACCGCGCTCCAGCAGGCGCGCCAGGTCGGTCCAGTATTCCAGATCTTTATACTGCAAGGAGCGGTCGCGGGGATGCGCCCACAGGCCGGGAGATTGATGACCGACACAGTTCATATCGAAAGCATTAAGGCGAATTTCACGTTGCGATGACATAGCGACTCCTGAGCGGATGCGGCAATCGCTTGCCGCCCGCGTATAGATTGAGGTTTTTTCAGGGCTGAATCAGTGCGTCAGGGAGCCGGGACATCGCTCACTGAGGGAGGAGGGCGTAATGCTCAGCAGCCTGTGCGCCACCAATTCCGCATGCTCTGCCACCTGTGGCAGTCCCATCAGCTCGCCAAAACGTCCTCGTGCGGCAGGCCCGGCGACAGAGAGATGCGGGTTGGGTTCGCCCCGGGCATCCAGCGTCTGCGACAGCGCATTGACGCTGATGCCCAGCGACAGTGCATCGGGCTGAATCACGCCGTCGCGGTGTAGCTGGCGCAGCAGGGCATTGCTGTTGAGCAGCGCGTTATGCGCCGGGCCGGTCGTCACAATCACCCGATCCACTACCTGGCTCTCCTGATGCGCGCCCCGCAGCCGCAGCGTCAGCCGGAGCGCGTCTCCCGCCGGTTCGGCGGCGATCAGACGCGCCGCCCGCAGCGAAAGCTGCCCGCTGGCCTGCAGCTGAGTCAGCACCTGGCTGACCTGGGGGGCGATGCGGTAGCGGTGAACGTCCCACCAGGGACGAAGATGCTGCAGAAAGCGTTGCTGTTCATGCAGCGGCAGACTCTGCCAGATACGCTGCCCGTTGCGGCGAATATCATCCAGCACGAGTTGCCAGGGGAGATTCAGCGCCGCAGCCTGCTTAACCTCCTGACGTACCCGATGTAACCAGCCTCGCGCGCTGGCGGGCTGCGGCAGGCGGTAATCCAGCGTGTACTCTTCTTCGCTGCCGCTCAGGTTGGCGCGCGGCACCAGCCCGCGACGCGAGAAAACGGTTATCCCGCCGCGATGCCGCTGGCGGTGCAGCGAGGCGACGACATCAGACATGGTCAGCCCTGAGCCGATGATCGCCACCCGCTCGTCTGGCGCAATCCGGGCCAGCGCATCACCCTGCCAGGGATTAGCGATGACGGCGGGGTGCGCCTGCAGCGGTTTAAGCAGCGCAGGCAGTTCAGGCGGCGGATGACTGATCGCCAGCACCACCTGATCGGCCCGGATGCGCTGACCTGAAGCCGTAGTGACGATGCCATCCTGCAGGGAAACCGCGCTGTCCTGTAAATGGCGCAGCGTCACGGGCGAGTGCTGCTGCTGATAAATAAACTGCGCGTTGACCCAGCGGCCAAACTCACCGCGCTGCGGGTAAACATTGCCGTCATGCCACAGCGCGTCCGGATCGTCGCGGAAGTGCGGCGAGGCCCGGTAGTCACGGTCAAACGCGCCCGCTTCATCCCCGGCCAGCTGCATTCTGGCAGCCGGCACATTGATACGATGCGCCGGATCGGGCGTGCCATACGCCACGCCCTGCGCCAGCTGCGCCCGCGGTTCGATCACCGTCACGCTCAACCCCGCCTCGCCCAGCCGGGCGAGATGGATCGCCAGTGCGGTGCCGGTGAATCCCCCGCCGATGATGACAATCTGCTGTTGTGACATAAACGAGCCTTTTCTTCTGTTAACTGGCGCTGGAGTGCTTTTCCGGGCGACGGTCGCCGCCAATGGTTTCGCCAAAGGGCCCGGTATTCACGCTGCGCTGTTTCTTTTCAGCATTGGCCGCCAGCGGTAGCAGCGGCATCACCAGATCGGCAAAGCGGTGCGCCTCTTCAAGGTGCGGATAGCCGGAGAAGATAAAGTTCTCAATCCCCAGCGCCTGATATTCACGAATACGATCGGCAACCTGCTGCGGATTGCCCACCAGCGCGGTGCCTGCGCCGCCGCGCACCAGTCCCACGCCCGCCCAGAGATTAGGCCCGATGCGCAGACTCTCGCGCGATCCCTGATGCAGCGCACTCATCCGCGCCTGACCGGCTGAATCCATCCGGGCGAAAATCTTCTGCGCTGCGGCGATCGTCTCGTCATCCAGATGCGAGATCAGCCGATCGGCGGCGGCCCAGGCCTCCTCTTCCGTTTCCCGTACAATGACATGTAACCGGATGCCATAGGAGAGCGTGCGGCCCTGTTCCTGCGCCCGCTGACGCACTACAGCCAGCTTCTCTGCCACCTGTTCGACCGGTTCTCCCCAGGTCAGATAGGTATCGATCTGGCTGGCGGCAACGTCGATAGCCGCCTCCGAGGAACCGCCAAAATAGAGCGGCGGGCCGTTCTCCTGCACCGGAGGAAAGAGGATCTCCGCGCCTTCTACGCGAATATGCTCTCCTGCGAAGTCGACCTTCTCGCCTTTCAGCAGGCGGGAGTAGACGTCGAGAAACTCCCTGGTCACCTGATAGCGCTCGGCGTGACTGAGGAAGATACCATCACCCTTGTTCTCCACCGGGTCGCCGCCGGTGACCACATTAATCAGCAGACGCCCGCCCGAGAGGCGATCCAGCGTCGCGGCCATGCGTGCCGCCAGGCTCGGCGGTTGCAGGCCGGGGCGCACGGCCACCAGATAGCGCAGGTTTTTGGTGATCGGGGCCAGCGCCGAGGCGACCAGCCATGAATCTTCGCAGCTCTTGCCGGTCGGGATTAACACACCGTAGTAGCCCAGATTGTCTGCTGCCAGCGCCACCTGCTGTAAATAGGGTAAATCGACCGCCCGGCCTCCTTCGGTTGTCCCCAGATAGCGCCCGTCACCGTGGGTGGGCAGAAACCAGAAGAGATTCAGGTTTTCCTGTGTCGCGTGACTCATTAGCAGATTCCTTTATAACGATATTTGAATTTAATACATAGGGATAATTCCTTTGGTTATATAGCCATTAGCAGATAGCGTGCCAGAGTGAGCAGCTATTTTTATCCCGTTAATTCAGTGAGATAGGCATTTACCATTTCGACTGGTACTGCTGCATTTGCAACAGTAAGGGTGGCAGGCTGTCGCGTCGGCAACAATCCGGCACCTCCGGCCTCTCGTTTATGCGGCGGACGCGCGGTATGGTCATCACTCTTCTGGTAACCCGGTAAAACGAGATGCAGATTTCCAGCCCTGAGTTGATTGACCCCGCATCGCGCGCGTTTAAAAGCGTGCTGGATCAGCTCGCCCCCACCGATGCGACCGTACTGATCATTGGCGAAACCGGCACCGGTAAAGAGGTGATGGCGCGCTATCTGCATCACCACAGCGCGCGCAGCCGGCAGCCGTTCCTGGCGGTTAACTGCGGCGCGCTGACCGAAAGTCTGGCGGAGTCAGAACTGTTCGGGCATGAGAAAGGGGCGTTTACCGGCGCACAGGAGCGGCATCGGGGCTGGTTTGAAGCGGCAGAAGGCGGCACGCTGCTGCTGGATGAAGTCGGCGAACTGAGTCTGTCGCTACAGATAAAGCTGCTGCGCGTGCTGCAGGAGCGTGAGATCACCCGCGTCGGATCGTCACGGGCGGTAAAGGTCAATGTGCGTGTGATTGCGGCGACGAACCGTGATCTGGCCGCAGCGATTCGTGAACGGCGATTCCGGGAAGATCTTTACTACCGGCTGAATGTAGCCAGTGTGACGCTGCCCCCGCTGCGCCAGCGCAGCGAGGATATCCCGGTGCTGGCCACACACTTTCTGCAGCTCTATGCGCGTCGCCTGGGCCGTCCTCAGCTCCGCCTCAGCGAGGAGGCGCTGGCGACGCTGATGGCCTACAGCTGGCCGGGCAACATCCGCGAACTGGAGAACACGCTGCACAACGCCGTGCTGCTCAGCAAAAGCTCCGTGGTAACGCCGCAGCAGCTGCGGCTGAGTCCGCTGGCGGAGAGCGATCTGCCGCCTGGCGAAGAGGCGCTGGATCAGTTCCTGCGCCAGCAGATGCAGCAGAGCGAAACGCCACTCTATCCCCGCGTGATTGCCGCGCTGGTGAAAAATGCGCTGGAACTGACCCAGGGCAATCAGCTTCAGGCTGCCGCTCTGCTCGGCATCAGCCGTCATACGCTGCGAACCCAGCTGGGACACCTCGGCGTGATTAAACCGCGCCGCACCGCCCTGCGTCAGCGCCAGACCGCTTCCTGCCAGGCTCCGGAGCATGAGCGGGAACTGCGCATCGGTTATCAGAAGTTCGGCAACCTCGGTATTCTGAAAGCGCGTCAGTCGCTGGAACAGCAGCTGGCGGATCGTGGCGTCAGCGTATTATGGAGCGAGTTTCCGGCGGGTCCGCAGCTTCTGCATGCGCTGAGTAATAAGGAGATCGATTTCGGCACCACCGGCGAAGTGCCGCCGCTGTTTGCCCAGGCCAGCAACAGCCCGATGATTTATGTCGCCTGGGAGCCAGCGGCGCCGCAGAGTGTCGCGCTGCTGGTGCCGGACAGCAGCCCGATTCAGCAGATAAGCGATCTCAGAGGGAAGCGTATCGCCGTCAACCGCGGCTCCAACGTTCACTATCTGCTGCTGCAGATTCTGGATGAGGCGGGGTTAGCCCTGGATGATGTGCGTATCGTCTACGCGCCGCCCCGATATCCCTTAACGCCCAGCGATCTCAATGCGGTGGATGCCTGGATGATGTGGGATCCCCTGCTCAGCGATGCCGAGAACAGCGGTCAGTTCAGGGTGATTGCTGACGGCACCGGGCGGGTCAACAACCATCAGTTCTATCTCGCCGAACGCGGATTTGCCGCCCATTCGGGCGATCTGCTGCAGGTTCTGCTTGGCGCGCTGGAGCAGACGGGACGTTACATTGATGCGCACCGTGCGGAAGCGGCCGGACTGCTCTCCACCGAACTCGGCATCTCTACTTCCTCTCTGATGCATGCCCTGGCCCGGCGCAGTCATCAGACCCAGCGCATGAATTTAGCCATCATCCGGGAACAGCAGACCATCGCAGACCGCTTCTATGCGCTGGGGCTGTTTAATCGCGCTATCCGGGTTCGCGAGTCCGTCTGGCATCCATAGCGTTTTTTCAGCTAAGCATCGAACTTTTCCTCGCTAAGCGCGGCAACCCGCGTTTGATATGTTGCGCTGACTACAACAGACTCAGGAATGAGAAATGAAAAAAGTACTACTCAGCGCACTCATTATTGCCGCTCAGGCGGGCTTAGCGTTCAGCATCCAGGCAGCAGAGAAGCCCGAAACGATCAATATCGGTTTCCAGAAGGCCAATATCTTCGCGCTGCTGAAATATCGCGGCACGCTGGATCAGGAATTTAAAAAGCAGGGGATCGCGGTTCACTGGATTGAGTTCCCGGCCGGGCCGCAGATGCTTGAAGGGTTGAACATCGGCAGCATCGATCTCGCGGCGACCGGCGACGCGCCGCCCACCTTTGCGCAGGCCGCTCAGGCCGATCTGGTCTATCTGGCACACTCGCCCGCCAACCCGAAAACCGAGGCGATTGTGGTTCCGGCCGACTCGCCGATCAAAAGCGTTGCGGATCTGAAGGGGAAGCGCGTCGCGCTGAACAAAGGCTCTGACGTGAACTATCTGCTGGTCACCGCGCTGGAGCAGGCGGGGCTGAGCTACAAAGACATTACGCCGGTTTATCTGCCTCCTGCCGATGCGCGTGCCGCTTTCCAGCGCGGCGCAGTGGACGCCTGGGTCATCTGGGATCCTTACTATGCAGAAGTGGAAACCAATGCTCACGCGCGGCTGATCAAAAATGCAGAAGGACTGGTGCCCCATTACACCTTCTACCTCGCCAGCCGTAAGTTTGCGGAAGGGTACCCGCAGATCGCCAGCAGGGTCGTGGATGAACTCGGCACGCTTAGTACCTGGGCCAATCAGCATCAGGAAGAGGCAGCCAGAATCATGTCCACCTCAACCGGGCTGCCCCAGCCTGTCTGGCAGCGCGCGCTGGCGAGAATGCCGTTTGGCGCAGAGCGGATGACGCCAGAGGTCTTCACCCAGCAGCAGGCGCTGGCGGATACCTTTACCCGGATTGGTCTGCTGCCGGTTAAGGTCGATATCCGCAGCGCCACCTGGTCGCAGGATAAAAAGTAGGTGAGAGCCGGGCGGAGGTGTGGGGCAATCTCCGCCACCGGCTTCAGAGCAAAAATCAACCTGCCGTAAGGCAAACGGCAGCAGGATGCAAAGGCGTTGATAAGGCGAGAAACAGGAGGGCTTTAGCGAAGCGGTGCTTACATTTCATAGGGTTACATAATATTAATATCCTCAGACTGCGTCATGCGCTGTTCTACACTTACACATTCAATCACGCCATTTGATTGAAAAAGCAGCATCACGAAGAGGGTGGCGACCGCAAATATTCACGCAGCCGCAGCCTTCATAACTGATCATGCACGTGAGGAGAACACCATGAAAGCAGTTGTCTATAACGGACCTTTTGACGTTTCAGTCAAAGAGGTGCCGGATCCCAGAATCGTTCGTCCTACCGATGTCATTGTCCGTATTACCACCACCAATATCTGCGGTTCCGACCTGCATATGTATGAAGGGCGCACCAGCTTCGAACAGGGTCGCATCTTTGGCCATGAAAACCTGGGCCAGGTCATCGAAATCGGCGGCGCGGTTGAGCGGGTCAAAGTCGGCGATTATGTCTGCCTGCCCTTTAACGTTGGCTGCGGATTCTGTGAAAATTGCGAGAAAGGGTTAACCGGTTACTGTCTCACGGCAAACCCGGGTACGGCCGGTGCCGCCTATGGCTTTGCTGAAATGGGCGAATGGGATGGCGGACAGGCGGAGCTACTGCGCGTTCCCTATGCTGACTTTAACTGCCTGGTGCTGCCGCCTGATGCGGTAGAAAAAGAGGAAGACTACGTTCTACTGTCCGACATCTTCCCCACCGGCTGGCACGCCACTGAACTGGCAGGCTTGCGCCCCGGAGAGAGTGTTGCCATTTACGGTGCCGGACCGGTCGGCCTGATGGCTGCGCACTCGGCCCTGATTAAGGGCGCCTCGCAGGTGTTTGTGGTGGATACCCATCCGGACAGACTGGCGCTGGCCGAACAGATGGGCGCAGTGGCCATCAACGGAGTGGGTGATGAGGCCGTCAATAAAATTCTCGAGTTAACCGATGGGCGCGGCACGGATTGCGGTTGCGAGTGCGTGGGCTATCAGTGCTGCAATAAACATGGCCACGAGGATAACTCTGCCACGCTGAACAGCCTGGTCGCCTCAACCAAGGCCACAGGCGGCATCGGTGCGGTAGGGGTTTTTGTTCCGCAGGACCCCGGTGGTGCGACCGATCTGGCCAAAGAGGGTAAAGTGCCTTTCGATTTTGGTAATTTCTGGTTCAAGGGTCAGTCGATCAAGACCGGCCAGTGTAATGTCAAAGCGTACAACCGCCAGCTCGCCAGGCTTATCCATCAGGGCAGAGCCAATCCGGCGCAGATCATTTCGCACCGACTCGCGCTGGCAGACGCAGCCGAAGGCTATAAGCATTTTGATGCTCGTGATAATGGCTGGACGAAAGTCATTCTGAAACCCTGACAGGTCACTCAGAAGAGATAAGACACATTCAGGCGGTGGGAAGAGGGAGAACGCAAACTGCCTGTCTGTGGCTGGGGATGTTTAGTGCAATCATATCCTGGGATATGAGAGAAGAGGAAAACAGCACGGCAGGCAATGAGATCAGAGATCCATAGCGATCATCGGCCCCTTCATTTAACATAAATTACATTATGCGAACCAATATAACGGTACGTGAAAACTATGACAGAACATCCGAACCGCTCGCGATGAAGATTTAAGCAACAGCATTATAATTGAGACGGAATGGTAGTGAAAAAATTATACCGGCGGCAGCGGGCATCGTTAACTCAAAATACAAAAGCTGTCCAGAGATGACGGTTCAGGATCAGACAAGCCAGCGGGCGTAGCATATTTACATTATTAATAACGCTTCATAAGTTAAAACTATAAATAGTAATCGTCATTCATTACTGATATTAAAATGGCAGATATTCAGATCAGTCGCATAAAACAACACCCTCTTTAATTCCATAAATTTTAACCACATCCTCAATCAAATTGGTTATTGATTTCTTCACGGGCAGCATGGCGTGTCGCATTCGCTACGGTTCCGCGATCTACCAGTTTCCCCTGTAACAACAGATTATAAATTGGCGAATGTGGGCGATTAAGGCGGTTCTGAATAAGTTGAATCGCTTCGTAACCTAACTCACGGCAAGGAACGGCAAAGCCGGTAACAGGCATCTCAGGTGAGCCTTCCAGCCGACTCGCCAGGTCAGTGGTCATTATCGAAATATCTTCGGGCACCCGGAGACCTCGTGCCAGCAGCACATTCTGAACACCAGTGACAATGCCCTTGCCACCCGGCAGAATCACATCCGGCCACTGGTCCCGTGGGTGATCATCCAGCCAGCGATTCAAGGCAGTCTCCGTGTCTCGTGATGAGTAAGCTTCAATCACAATCAAGTCATGCTGTGCATTAAACGGCATATGAAAGTGGCGATAAGCATGCTTGATCCCCTCCAGACGCAAAAATAGCGTTTCGCGTCGCAGGCAGGTCACGGTTAACACGCGTCGATGCCCCTGTTCAAACAGATATTGCATTGCGGCAAAACCAATTGCCCGATGATCCGGTGATACTGCATCCAGCATCATGTCTTTATCACGCGAGTTGATTAGCACGCAGGGTTTACCCAGTGACGAGGCCAGATTGAAAATAGCTTGATCGTCGGTGCCAATAATGATGATCGCGCTTATATTTTTCGCCCCTGCTTTTTCCAGAAACAGTTTCACATCGGCCCGTTGCTCTTCCAGAGGACAATAACTGATATGGACATCGTGAGATGCACAGGCCGCAGCAATACCACGGGTAACTTCGAGGTAGAAGTGATCACCGCGCGGAGTGAATGTGCGTCCCGGAGCAAAGACGACGATGTCATTAATCAGAAGGCGACCACTTACCATGTCCTGCAATACGCCGAGTCGACGCGCGCAATTAACAATCGCTTCACGTGCTTTATCGCTGGTATAGGATTTGCCGCTCAACACGCGTGAAACTGTACTTACTGAGTAACCGGTCAGGGTTGAAATTTCATCCATCCGGAGCTTGCCAGCCATAATGTGATCTCTATCCCAATCAGTTTTTGCAAATTTTTGCAAACGTAATGCTATGACATTACAACTATTTTACATCGGGTTCCCAAATATTCGCCCTGCTCTGCGAACATTCTCACAAAAAGAGTTTGCTCCTCTCACTGCCCTTTTTTTATGTTCGCCCCAGGCATCTTAATAACGGTAACAGGTGGAGAATCCCGATGTTAAAAGTTGCGATAGTCGGCATGGGCAATATTACCCATTCACATATCCAGGCGTTTTTACAATTTCCTGAGCGAGGCAAAATTGTCGCAGTTGCCGATGTCTATCCGGAAAAAGCGCGCGAAAAAATACAGCGTTATGGTTTGCATGATGTTCGTGTTTATAGCGATCTCGGGGAGATGCTGGCCGGGGGTGATGATATTGATGTGGTGGATGTCTGCACTCCGCCTTATGTGCACGCAGAAAACACCATTACAGCATTGCAGGCAGGTAAGCACGTGCTGTGCGAAAAACCGATGGCCGCCTCGCTTGAAGAGTGCGATGCAATGATCGCGGCTCAAAAAGCGAGCGGGAAAATATTGTCGGTAGTGGCCCAGAATCGCTTTACCGACGCCTTCTGGCGTCTGAAAGCCGCCGTTGACTCCGGGCTGGCTGGCAAAATTTGCCATGCGCAGGTGGATTCGTTTTGGTGGCGTGGCCACTCCTACTATGACTTGTGGTGGCGCGGTACGTGGGAGAAAGAAGGCGGCGGCTGCACCCTTAACCATGCGGTACACCATATCGATGCCATGCAATGGATACTGGGTGCGCCGACTGAAGTCGTCGCCATGATCAGCAACGTGTCACACGATAACGCGGAAGTCGAAGATCTCAGCGCCGCCATATTCCGCTATCCCAATGGTGCCCTGGCACAGCTGACAGCCTCCGTAGTCCATCACGGTGAAGAACAGAAGATCGTGTTGCAGGGAGAAAAAGCGCGTCTCTCAGCACCGTGGAAAGTCGTCGCTATGCAGGCGGCGGAAAATGGTTTCCCGGAAAAAGAGAACAACCTATCACTTGAAAGCGAGCTTGAACGTTTTCAGACGGATATGCAGCCACTCGCCTGGACTCTGCACGCCGGACAGGTTGATGACTTCTTCTCCGCCATCGAGCATCAGCGCACACCGTTGGTTGACGGCGAGCAGGGTAAACGCTCACTGGAACTGATCACCGCGATCTATAAATCCGCCATCGTCAGAAGCACGGTCTCACTGCCGATTGCACGTGATGACACCTTCTACCGTACCGGAGGATTAATCGCCAGCGCCCCACACTTCTATGAAAAACAGTGTTCGGTAGAAAACTTTGCCGACGTCGATGATATCCCTCTGGGTAAAAACTTTGCGTGAGAAAATAACCATGAACAAACAGAATGGCATGAACTACGCACCGAAAGGTAAACCACTGCCGGTGGTACAGCCTGGCGAATTTGTTATAGCGGCAACCGGTCTTGATCATGGCCATATTTACGCCATGTGCAATGGCTTAACGGAGGCCGGCGCGACGCTGAAGTGGGTCTATGATATCGATCCGGCCAGAGTGGATAAGTTTGTACAGCAATTCCCTCAGGTTAAGGTGGCAGACTCACTGGAGACTCTTCTGACTGACCCGCAGGTTCAACTGATTGCCGCAGCGGCAATTCCGTCACAACGCTGTGCGTTAGGCCTGAAAGTGATGGCTGCGGGTAAGGATTATTTCACCGACAAAGCGCCTCTCACCACTCTCGAACAGCTTGAAGATGCTAAAGCAATGTGCGCCCAAACCGGACGCAAATATGCGGTTTACTACAGTGAACGCTTGCATGTGGAAAGCGCAGTATTTGCCGGGCAGTTAGTAGAAAAAGGGAGCATTGGGCGGGTAGTGCAAACCCTCGGTACCGGCCCGCATCGGGAAGGTATCGGTCGCCCAGAGTGGTTCTATCAGCGCCGCTATTTTGGCGGCATTCTGTGTGATATCGGCAGCCACCAGATTGAACAGTTCCTCTATTACACCGGCAATAGTGATGCCACTGTTGTTGCCAGTCAGGTGAGGAATTTCCATCATCCGCAGCATCCACAATTTGAAGACTTCGGTGATGCCATGCTGGCTGGCGAAAATGGCGCTACAGGCTATTTTCGCTGTGACTGGTTCACGCCTGATGGCTTATCCACATGGGGTGATGGACGCATGACACTGCTCGGTACTGATGGTTATATCGAAATCCGTAAATACACCGATTTAACGCGTGGTGAGCAGGATGTGGTCTATCTGGTTAATAAAGAGGGAGAGTTTCGCTATACCGTTTCTGGCGAAGTCGGTTACCCCTTTTTCGGCCAGTTAATTAAAGATTGTATCAATCGTACGGAACATGCCATGACGCAGGCGCATGCGTTTAAAGCCGCTGAACTTTGCGTCAAAGCGCAGATGTTAGCTAACGCGTCATAACGCATCTGTTTAATACGTTGAGTTCCAATTCTGTTGATAACAATAGCGGCAGGGCATTGCACCTTGCCGTTAATACACCCCTACCAGAACAGGAATCGGATCGATGGTTAAACCTACAGAACGTCGTGTGGGCTATGGCGTAGCCATTGGCTACGGCTTAACAGATTTATTTGGCGGCGGTGCTTTTGCCGTTATCGGCACCTGGCTGCTGTTCTTCTATACCACCTACTGCGGATTATCCGTATTTGAAGCGGGATCGATATTTGCCATCGCCCGCGTGATCGACGCAATATTAAGCCCGATTATGGGGTACATTACGGATAATTTCGGTAATACCCGACTGGGGCGTCAATTTGGCCGCCGCCGTTTCTTTCTGCTTATCTCCTCGCCTTTAATGTTGTTATACGGTGCATTGTGGGTAACGGATATGGGCTACTGGTATTACCTGGGTACCTATCTCACCATCGAATTACTGTCGGCAATGGTGCTGGTACCGTGGGAAACACTGTCGTCAGAAATGACTAATCGCTTTAGTGAACGCACACGTCTCTCAGGTGTCCGCCTGATGTTCTCGGCGCTCGGAAGTTTCCTGGCGGTTTCCGTGCCTGGTCTAATCATGCAATACACCGGCAAAGATAACGCCATCACCTATACCCTGACCGGGGTAATCTTCTCGGTGATCTATTGCATCTCGGTATTTATTACCTGGCTGACAACCTGGGAAGCGAAAGATATTCAACCTGAGCAGGATATTGCACAGCATCCCGCGCGAAAAGGTGGTTTTACGGCACATTTTAAATACCTTTTTCTCGACCTGGCCTCTTCATTCCGGATTAAAGCTTTCCGTCAGCATCTGTTGATTTACCTGTTTTCCTTTACCGCGATCGACGCGTTTGTGGCGGTATTTACCTACTTTGTCATTTATGGTCTGAAACAGGATGCATCCCTGGCGTCGTTGCTACTGAGCAATATGATGTTTATGTCCATTCCGGGCACGTTTATTTTTATGATGTTACTCGGCCGTTTCAATATGACGCCGTCTAATGCCTTACGTATCGCTTACCTGGGTATTATGGCTGTATTTATTTTTCTGTATGCCATTTATCAATGGCAATGGCAGGTGCCTACGCTGGCCTTTAGCGCGGTATTTCTGTTCCTGGGGATTATGCGTGCTGGCCTCATTTATATTCCGTGGAATATTTACAGCTTCATTCCCGATATTGATGAAATGGTGACCTGTAAACGGCGCGAAGGGATCTTTGCCGGCGTCATGGTATTAACGCGAAAAAGCTCGGTAGCGGTCGCCATATTTATGATTGGTGTGGTGCTGCAGGAGAGTGGTTTTGTAAAAGGCAACGGTTCACAACCGGAGAGTGCCGTGCAGGCGATCGTTGGATTGATGGTGTTTGTCACTGCTGGTCTTCTGGCCGTTAGTTTCTGGCTGACTTTCAGGTTCAAACTAACCCAGCGCAGCCACAAGTTATTAGTTAAAGAGGTGGCACGCCGTAAACTCGGCGGCACGCCGGCGCAGTGCGATGAAGCAACCCGGGCCGTGATTAAAGAACTCACCGGTTATGCCTATGACGAAGTCTGGGGAACAGCGCGCACGAAAACCAGCAGCGATACGGCGATTAGTCGCGAATTGAAATCGAAGCTTTAACCACACTGCAGCGGAGCCATCAAACCGGGACTTACTGATGAGCCAATTTATGATTATCACAGCCATTTGAATCCACGAGAAATGGCTGAAGATCCCCGGTTTGCCAATCTGAGCGAGATAGGGCTGGGAACTTTCAGACGGCGGGCATCGCGGGTAAGGTCCAGTTTGGCTCGGCCTGGTGGTTCAACGATCAACAGTACGGGGTGCTGCGACAGCCGGAACGGGTCGCACAGACAGGACTTCTGAGCCAGTTGATCGGTATGTTGACCGGTTCACGCAGTGTCCGCGTCATGAATACTTGCGGCGTATTCTGTGTAACCTGCTCGGTTAGTGGGTCAGGAATGGCATATTACCGGATGATGAGAAGCGGCCCGGAAGCATGGTGCAGGATATCTGCTTTAACAACGCAGGACGTTATTTTACGCAGTAATCGTGACCAATCTGCAGGACCGCGTTGCATTATAGCCCGGCAGTTGCACTATGGCACAATTCGCTTTAGCGGTTTCACAGCCTGAATTACAACGACACGCAGCCCCCGTTCTTGAGCAATCCTTCCCGGTGTCCTACCTTCAATCAGCGCCCTTAACGCCTCTCATTAAGCCAACCGGAGTCAAGATGACTAACAATCTCAACCCCCATTCCTGCAGTGACACCCTCTTTTTCGATGTCAATGAGACCCTGCTGGACACGACCGAACTGAATCAGGTGGTCGCACAGCGACTCGGTGACCGGCCGGAACGTGCCGAAGCCTGGTTTACCTCGGTGCTGCACCACTCTCTGGTCGCATCCGTGACCGGCAGCTGGCATAGCTTTGGTGATATCGCCGAAGCGGTGCTGAAGATGACGGCTTCGCGTTACGGTGTAACCCTGCCTGAAGAAGCAACGCCACTGGCTGACATTATCGCCGCGATGCCGCCGCATCCTGATGTCGCCGCAGGGCTGACTGCCCTGCAGCAGCAGGGTTTTACGCTGGTTGCGCTGACCAACTCCTCTGCCGCGCTGGCTGAACAACAACTCAGTTCAGCCGGGCTGGCACCGCTATTCGCCCGCATTCTCAGCGTGGAGCAGGTTAAGGTTTATAAGCCCGATCTGAGAGTTTATCAGTGGGCAATGAAAGAGATGGGCAAGCCTGCCGCAGAGTGCATGATGGTGGCGGCGCATGGCTGGGATGTCGGTGGCGCAAAACGGGCAGGGATGAAGACCGCATTTATCACCCGCAAAGGCCAGTCACCTTATCCACTGGCGCCTGCACCGGATTTGATCGTCAGCGATACAGGTGAGCTGGCCGCACAGCTTAAACGGCTCAGCTTGACGCAATGAACGGCAGATCAAATCCGGGCATTCAGCCTGCCTGTGTCTCAAATGCCGATCTGACCGCTTCCACGATGCGTCCGGACAGCGTCGCGTCGTCCAGCATCGGGAACGTTTTTTTAAGCTTGCCGGAGATCTGCCAGCCATTTTCCTTCAGCGAACGAATAATGCGACTCGCATCCTGATCGGGCATTTCCACAACCTCTTTCAGACGCTGCTGCGCACGCTGAAATATGACTAACACGCGCGCTTCATCTGCCATTTCTGTTCGAACGGTGTGCTCTATCACTCT
The DNA here is from genome assembly GCF_026541045.1 of Pantoea sp. GM_Pan_3. Lineage (NCBI taxonomy): Bacteria > Pseudomonadati > Pseudomonadota > Gammaproteobacteria > Enterobacterales > Erwiniaceae > Pantoea > Pantoea sp. GM_Pan_3. The sequence continues at coordinate 68,318 of NZ_JALNVA010000009.1, forward strand.
GCACGTATAGAGCACATGCTCGGTTAGGTCGGGATAACGCCAGGCGAAGCGGGCATCTTCATAGTCGCTGAAAATGAAGTTACTTTGCGTGCCATCTTCATAGGTTTTGAGTTCACCAAACCGATAGCAGCCTGCATAACGCCGCATAAGCCGTTTAGAAAACACGTCCAGCGTGCGATCGTAACCGACGCGAAAGTCCATCGAACTGGTGATGGTGGCCGAGACGGGCAGAATGACCCCATCCGGTATCGCTCCGTCACGAATCAGCGTGTCATTAATTAAAAAGCGATGGATCCGGCCATTGCCATCGCGCATGGGATGGATATAGACAAATCCAAACGCAATAACAGCGGCACGGGCCAGCGGCGCGGCTCCGTGCGTCGCCTGTTCAAAGGCTTTCAGCCCCTGCATGAAACGAGGAACATCATCATAGTGCGGCGCAATATAGTGGACGATATCTTCACGCATTGTCGACTGCCCGACAAATACCGGCGAGCGTCGCAGACCCAATCCCAGTGCATCCTGTCCCAGAATGCCCTGCTGTATCGTGTGCAGGCTGACATCGTTGAGCGGATCGTCCAGCTGACCGCAATACTGCGCGATAACGTGGGCAAACCGCTGAATGCGATCGCCCTGGTCCGACTCTTTCTCGATCAGAAAACTGGCGCGTGACTCTTTAAATGTCAGCCAGCTGGCGGTGCGCATCAGAATATCTGCGCCAAAGGCCTTATCCAGATCTGAAAAAGCAGCATTGAGATCGAACGCCAGCGCCTGTTCAACGGCAGCTGTTCTGCGCACCAGGGGGCAGAAATCGATCGATCCCGGCAGGTTATCGTTAATGCGCCAGCGTCTGCTGCGTTTCACGGTGGTTCGGGTCAGATACGCTTTCGATGAAATCGCGTCAATATAGCCGCCATTAGTGACATCGGGCACCTGCAGCAGGTTACCGGTCAGCCACTCATAGAAAAACCCTGCCCGACGCGCATATTGTCCGAACGGCTCCTGACGACACCACGCCTCCAGAGGTTCCGGCCCGATTACCGTAAACAGGCGGGCAAAAAACTCCAGGTGGATCTCCTCATATTTGAGACCAAAGGCAAAATGCCCGGCAAAATTATCTTCCGGCTGATAGCCAGGAGGATAGTAATTTTCCACCTGCCCCTGACTGTCATGATGAGAACGTACCGTTCCAATCGCTGATTTCACACGCAGTGGCTGCGCCAGTCTGATTGCATAACGTTCGCGCAATGCGCTAAAGCCGACCAGCATACTGAATCCTTTATTTTTCACGCAAAAACGCTAACAGAAAGGATTTCTATCACGAAAACGATAATTTCGCTACGCCAACCCGGCTAATCTTTGCCCGAAAACGTGAATAAAAAAGAGAGTTGATGCGAAAACAGTAATGCAGACCCTATTCAGGGCTTAACCACGATGCACAAAAGCCCGATGACAATCATCACCACGCCCGCCAGGCTATGCCAGCTGAACGCCTCATGAAATACCGGCAGAGAAACTGCAGCCAGCCAGACCAGCACATAACTCAGGCTGAGCAGCGGATAGACCCGGTTCAGGGGGAAATGACCCAGCGCCCGGATCCAGCAGATCATGGAGAGGCCATAGGCGCCCAGCCCCGCCACCAGCAGCAGGGCGGGCAGAATGCCGATAGCAGGCAGTGACGTCAGGCTGCTGACATCGGGCAACTGCGGCATCGCCCAGCGCATCATCAGCTGCGCCGCCGAGACCAGCAGTACGCTGCAGGCAACCCATCCATACCCTTTCATATCTGACTCGCCATCAGCGCCACGCCGGTGACCACCAGCAGCGTGCCGGTTATCTGGCGCGGCGTTAACCGTTCACGCCACAGGAGACGTCCGGCCAGCGCCACAAAAATAAAGTTAAGGCTCAGCATCGGGTAGGCCTGGCTGACCGGCACCCGCTGCAGCACCAATAGCCAGAGGAGCATCGCAACGCCCAGCAGCAGCACGCTCACGCCAATCCAGCTCAGGCGCGTCCGGCGGGATACCGCCCTCGTCGCCTGCTTCTGGCAAAGCTGTGCGCTGCAGCTGAGCAGACTGACCAGAATAATCAGCAGCAGCATTACTTCGTCTGGCTGTAGTAGAGGCAGACCAGCCTGCCCTGACGATAGACGGCGTCCGGCACCGGCACATCCTCATCGATATCGCTGTGAACCGAGTCCATCAGCAACAGCAGCGACACGCTCCCCTCGCGACGATGTGGGGCAAGCCAGCCGGCGAAATCTGCCCGTGAAACAAAACGGGACTGTGCATCCGGGTAGCCGAGCCCATATTCCAGTTCCCCCTTACTGTCATAGAAACCGATATCGCTGCGCTGCAGGTGCCAGGCGGCCGCAGAGGCGATGCCGGGGTTGTCAGCCAGGATAAAGCGGCTGGTGGCCAGTTGCTTACTGATAACCGCCACAAAGCGCTGCGGCTGTTTGGCATCGCGGATCTTATCGGGGATGGCCGCACCGATAACCAGCGCAAGGCCCAGCGGGCAAAGTGCTGCCGCCAGCCAGCGACGCGAGGAAGAACGGCAGCTGTACGCCCCCACCAGCCCCCAGCAGAGGAATGCCACTGCCGCCAGCACCAGCTTCAGCATCTCATGCGTGGCGAACAGCGGATGATGCGTCAGACTCCAGGGGGCCAGCACCAGCAGTACTGCGGTCAGCGTCAGGATACCGAATATCAGGTTCAGCCAGCCATTCAGCGTCAGGGCGCGCCCTACCCGCTGCGCAGCGTTCAGGCCATAATGGGCCATCAGCAGTGACAGCGGAACAAAACAGGGCAGGATATAGGTCGGGAGTTTGCCCTTGGCCAGACTGAAAAACAGCAGCGGCATCACCGTCCAGCTCAGCAGATAGAGCGCACCGGGGTGCTGATGACGCTCACGCCAGCCCGTAAGCAGAGCCCCCGGCAACAGTGCCAGCCACGGCAGCGTGCCCAGCAACAGAATCGGCAGGTAATACCAGAATGGGGCTTTGTGCTGCGCATTCGCTTCTGCGAAGCGCTGGATATGCTCGACCCAGAAAAAGTAGTGCCAGAAATCGGGAGCCTGATGATAAATGGCCAGCACCCATGGCGCGCTGATTGCCGCAGCAGAGAGCAGCGCCAGTGGCCCGAAGCAGAGCAACTCCGGCACTCTCCTGCGCCAGATCGCCCACGGCAGGATCGTCAGTACCGGCAGCGCCAGTGCCAGAAAGCCTTTGGTCATGAATCCCATGCCGCAGGCGAGCCCCAGCAGCAGATAGCCGCCCACGCGCCCGGCGCGTCCACTGGCCTCTGTCGCCAGCCAGAAGCTGCACATGGCGGCCGCCAGCCAGAGCATCAGCATCGGATCGAGCACCGCATAGGTGCCGACCCCATAGACCAGCAGCGAGCTGAGGAAAATGATCGCGCCGGCGATCGCGGTTCGCGAGGAGGCAAACATCCGCCTGCCGAGCCAGAAAATCAGGGCAGCGGTCAGGGCAGTGGAGAATATCGAGCCGGCCCGCACGCCAAAATTATTGTGGCCAAACAGCCACTGACCCAGCGAGTTAATCCAGTAACCCGCAATCGGTTTTTCAAAATAGCGCAGGCCGAAAAAGTGCGGCGTGATCCCGTTGCCGGTTGCCAGCATCTCCCGGCTGATCTCCGCATAGCGGGTTTCATCCGGCTGCCAGAGATCGCGGAACACCGGCGGGACAAGGTAATAGAGGATAAAAAAGCTGAAAAACAGCAGCCATATTGTCTGGTTACGTATCCGCACTAGTTCGCCTCTTCCATCCGTTTCTGGCAGCCCAGCCACCCTTCCCGTCCGGCAATTTCGCCTCTGACCACCCGGCCTAATGGCAGCGTCGTCAGATCAGCGGGCAGCAGTTCACTGAGCGGACAGAACTGAATGCCGTTATCGGCGGCCAGGGTCAGGAGGCGATCAAAGTCCGGGTAGCCGATGATCCCCTCCACTTCGGAATGAACGGTGTAAACCGCCCCCTCTTCCGCAGCGAGCATTCGGGTCAGAATGAAGTCGTTGTACCCCTCTGCGCTGACCTCGCGCCCCACCACCTCATCCCAGGTCGGCAGCGTTACCGGGATCTGCACCGTCCCGATCTGCCCGTCTGGCAGCACCGGCCGGAACGGGCCGCTGCCGCGACAGTCGCTGTTGTAAGTGAATCCGAACGGCTGTTTAGCGGCGACCACCCGGCCATCCGCGCGCCATCCGGCCACGGCCGAGCAGCTGACCGGATGGCCGAGGATCTCACTCAGCAGGTCGGTGCCGCGCGCTATCTGCTCTGCCAGCTTTTCCTGCGGCCAGACGCCCGCCCAGGTCTGCCACGCAAAGTGGTCCCAGGCGTGCAGTCCCACCTCATGCTGACGGGTGGCGTCCTGAATAATGTGCCGCAGACGGCGCCCCATCTGCTTGCCTGGCCACGCCGTTCCGGCCAGCAGGATATCCCAGCCATAGAGCGACGCGGCCCGGGAACGCACCATTTTCAGGAGAAAGGCCGGCTTCACCAGTCGCCAGAGATGGCGGCCCATGTTGTCCGGCCCCACACTGAAGAAAAAGCTGGCCCGTACAGCATGACGCCGGAACAGCGTCAGCAGCGCCGGCACGCCCTGCTGCGTGCCGCGCCAGGTATCTACGTCAATCCGCAGACCGATCTTCTTCATCACTTATCAGCCTGTTGCTCAATGGTGCGCAGGAAGAAGTCGAGCGTGTTGTCGATGGTGACATCCATCGTCACGGTTGGGGTCCAGCCGAGTAAGCGGCGCGCATTGCGGATAGCAGGTTTACGGTGCTCCACATCCTGATACCCTTTTCCGTAGTAGCTGCTGCTCTCCACTTCGCGGAAACCGGCAAACGGCGGGAACTGGCTGCGCAGTGGATGACGCTCAAAGCTCTCCAGCAGCTGCTCGGCCAGCTCTTTGATACTGGCTTCGTTGTCCGGGTTACCGATATTGATGATCTGCCCATCACAATTCTGCTGTTTGTTCTCGATGATGCGGAACAGCGCCTCCACGCCATCTTTGATATCGGTAAAGCAGCGCTTCTGTTTGCCGCCGTCAATCAGCTTGATGGGCGAACCTTCCACCAGGTTGAGGATCAGCTGGGTAATGGCGCGGGAGCTGCCGATACGCGCGGCATTGAGGTTGTCCAGACGCGGCCCCATCCAGTTGAACGGCCGGAACAGGGTAAAGCGCAGTCCCTCTTTTTCGCCATAGGCCCAGATCACCCGATCCAGCAGCTGTTTGGAGACCGAATAGATCCAGCGCTGTTTGTTGATCGGCCCGACCACCAGATTGGAACAATCTTCATCGAAACTGTCATCGGTACACATGCCGTACACCTCAGAGGTGGACGGGAAAATGATGCGCTTCTGATACTTCACACAGTCGCGAATGATTTTCAGGTTTTCTTCAAAATCGAGCTCAAACACGCGCAGCGGATTGCGGGTGTACTCAATCGGCGTGGCGATCGCCACCAGCGGCAGGATGACGTCACATTTCTTGATGTGATACTCAATCCATTCGGAGTGGATAGCGATGTCCCCTTCGACGAAGTGGAAACGCGGATGGTCGAGGAAGCGGCTGATGGCATCGGAACTGATATCCAGGCCATACACCTCGAAATGCGCATCCTCCAGCAGCCGTTCGGTAAGATGGTTACCGATAAAGCCGTTAACGCCGAGGATCAGCACCCGGGTGCGGCGCTGGAGCGCCGACTGCGGCTGCGAATAGAGCAGCGCGCCTGGCACCATGCCCAGACTCTGCGCCAGCTGACTGCCGTTCATATAGACACCATGCTCGGACTGCCCGGTCTGGATTTCAAGCGCCCCTTCACCACAGGCAATCAGGAACGGCTGCTTAGAGATTACCGTGCCCGGTCTGGCCTGATGCGGCTCGTGATGAACCCGGCTCTTCCAGACAATGAAGCGGACCGACCCGGCGAAGGCAAAGGCGCCAGGCCAGGGATCGGTGACCGCTCTGACCAGATTGTGAATCGTCTGAGCAGGCTGGTTCCAGTCAATCCGTCCATCTTCGGCGGTGCGACGGCCGACACGGGTCGCCTGACTCTCATCCTGGGGCCACTCACTGACCTCACCCTGACGCAGACGAGGTAAAACGTCGCCCAGCAGCTGCTCTGCGACACTGATGAGTTTACGGTGCAGGGTCAGCGCATTGTCCTGGTCCTCGATAGCCACCGCCTGCTGCGCCAGAATATGACCGGCATCAGCACGCTTTACCATGCGATGCAGTGTGACACCCGTTTCGCGTTCACCATTCACCAGCGCCCAGTTGAGGGGTGCCCGCCCCCGGTATTTTGGCAGCAGCGAGCCATGCAGGTTAAAGGCCCCTTTTTGCGCGCATTGCAGGATCTCATCGCTGAGCAGATGGCGATAATAGAAGGAGAAAATCATCTCTGGCGCCATGCTGCGGATACGATCCAGCCAGATCGGGTGATTCGCCTCGTCGGGCGCATAGACCGGGATGCCATGCTCTGCCGCCAGACGCGCAACCGAGCCGAAAAAAGGATTTTCGGTCGCCACGTCGTTGTGGGTGAAAATGGCGGTGATCTCATAGCCTGCCTTCAGCAGCGCATTGATGCCGACACAGCCCATATCGTGATAGGCGAAAACGAGGGTCTTCATGATTGAGTATCCTGTACTGATGGCTCTTCTGGAGCCTGAACAATGCGTTGAACGAAATAGCGCGGACGCGCCCGAACGTCGTTATAAATGCGCCCGATGTACTCCCCGAGCAGTCCCATGCCCACAAACTGGGCACCCGTAAACATGAACAGCACGGCAAACAGAACAAAAACGCCATCCCCCGCCCAGGCCGCACCAAAGAAGAGGCGCAGAACAATCAGCACCAGCGAGAAAGCGAAGCCAGCGAGTGCAATCAAGCTGCCGATAACGCTGAGCAGTCGCAGGGGGGTGGTGGTCAGGCAGGTCACCAGGTCGTACATCAGGTTGATCAGGCGCATAAAGCTGTATTTCGAGTCGCCAAATGCCCGCTCAGCGTGGATCACCGGCAGTTCGATGGTGTGACGGGCAAAGGTGTTCGCCAGAATCGGAATAAAGGTGCTGCGCTCGTGGCAGTTGAGCATCGCCTCAACGATGTGGCGACGATAGGCGCGCAGCATGCAGCCGTAATCCCCCATCGCTTTGCCGGTCACCCGCTGGATCAGCCGGTTGAGCGTGCGCGAGGCTTTACGCCGGAACCAGGTGTCCTGGCGCTGCTGCCGGACCGTGCCGACCACGTCATAGCCCTGACGCGCCGCCTCAACCAGCCGCGGGATCTCCTCCGGCGGGTTCTGCAGATCGGCATCGAGCGTGATAATCAGATCGCCACGCACCTTACTGAAACCGGCCATGATGGCGGAGTGCTGGCCGTAATTGCGGTTAAGCAGCACACCGATGACCCGGCTGCCGGGTGCGGAAGCCGCCTGTTCAATCAGCCCGGCGGATTGGTCACTGCTGCCGTCATCGACCAGCAGGATTTCATAGTCCATCTGCAGTGTGTCGCAGGCGGCAGCGGTGCGCTGAAGCAGCTCCGGCAGGCTCTCCTGCTCGTTGTAGACCGGGATAACCACGGAGAGTCTGTTGATCGGTTTATTCTCGCCCATATCAGACTCCGGCAATATCATGCAGCGCCTGAATGACGCGCTCGACATCCTGGTCCGTCATTGAGGGAAACAGGGGAATCGAACACATCTGCTGGCTGTTGCGTTCACTGGCGGGCAGACGTAAATCGGGATAGCGCTCGCGATAATATCTGTGGGTGTGGGCGGCCCGGAAATGCAGGCCGCTGCCGATATTGCGCGCCTTCAGCGCCTGCATAAACGCATCACGCGAAAAACCACACCGGCGTTCATCAATACGGATAATAAACAGATGCCACGCATGCTGATGAGGCCAGGCGGGCAGTGACAGCGGCGTGAACGGCAGTGCGCGCAGCGCGGCAAGATAGCGTTCGGCAATCTCGCGGCGGCGTGCAATGAAACCGGACAGTTTCTGTAACTGCACCAGCGCAATGGCTGCGCTGATGTCGGGCAGGTTGTATTTAAAGCCGGGCATCATCACTTCTGCCTGCGGCAGACGGCCCTGCGTCTGGCGATCAAAAGCATCAACGGCCAGACCATGAAACTTCAGGCTGCGTATGCGATCGGCCAGCGCGGCGTCATCGGTCACCACCAGGCCACCTTCCGCACAGGTGATATTTTTAATGGCGTGAAACGAAAAAATTGCCGTGCCGCGGTGCCCGATCGGCTTTCCGTGATAGGTCGTGCCTGCCGCATGTGCCGCATCTTCAATGATGGCAATGCTATGCTGCTCAGCCAGCTGGTAGATCGGGTTAAGATCGACCGGTGCGCCAGCGTAATGGACCGGAATAATGGCGCGGGTCCGGGGCGTAATCGCCTGTGCAATCAGTTCCGGCGTCACCATCAGGGTATCAGGGTCGACATCGATCATGACCGGCGTGGCGCCCAGCAGCGTGATCAGATTCAGCGTGGAAACCCAGGTCATGGAGGGCGTAATCACCTCATCACCGGGCCCAATTCCCATTGCCATCAGCGTGACGTGCATTCCGGCGGTGGCAGAGCTGACGGCAATCGCGTGCAGGTTGCCGGTCAGCCGGACAAAGGCCTGCTCCAGACCGGCGCACTGAGCGCCGGTTGTGATCCAGCCCGAGTCAAAGACCGCTTTCACGGCTGACAGCTCTTCATCACCCAATGAGGGACGGGAAAAAGGCAAAAAATCCATGCTAAAACTCCTGCAGATCAAACTCATAAGCGATCGCGCGAAATTAATCAGGCACAACGCCGGAAACAGAACTTAAATAGCGATTTATCATCCGCCGGCAGGGATGTTATTTACCCCTGGCGTCCATTTCTGGAATAGGGGTTGCCGGACGGGTAATACAAACTAGCGCACGAAAGTTAACTGAACATTAAATGAAGGGAATGAATAACAATAAATTAATGCAGGGTTCATTTGGTCATTTCTGAAAAAGTTCACTGATATGCATTAATATCGCCTCCGGGCAGACTTCTTTTTGATTGATTGATGATTTGTTTATAAAACAACGAAATCTGCCGCTGAATGATCGGCTTTCCATTATGTCCGGTCAGGGAGCCTCTCAGATAAAAATAACTTACTGAAGAACGCAGATGATTAATCACCGCCCTCTTACAATCCCGGTAAACGTCAGATTCCATATTCCCGCCTTAATGTATTCTTAATATTTCCCGTTATTTTTGCGCTGAGACGGCGGCCACCGTTAACGTTTCGTGAACCTCAGATGACAGCACGTTAATATTTGTCACATACGTCACGACAGAAAGGTAAAACAGTGTTACAAAGTCAATAAAATCGCGGTTTCAGGCGTCAGCGTTTGAGCCCGCTCAGAATGAGAAAATAGTGATGAACCGTGTCGCCTGCTTATACGCTCTGCTCGCCTTGTTCAGTCCGGCGCTTTACGCCGCCCCCGTCACCTATACCATCGCGCCTGAGAAAACGTCGATCGGCCTTTCATGGCGTGCCTTTGGTCATGACTTTTCTCAGGCCACACTGCAGGGCGTGACCGGCACGGTGACGCTTAATCGCGATGAAGAGCGTGATGACCATATTGACGTCACCATTCCGGTCGCGACGCTGGTGGCCTCAAACAGGCTGTTAACCTGGCAACTGAAAAGCGATCTGTTTTTCGATGCAGAGCATTATCCGCAGATTCACTTCGTCAGCAGCCGCGTTGCCTCGATGGGGGGCGCTGATTACCGGATTTTCGGGTTGTTAACGGTCAAAGATGTCAGCCGGCCAGTGGTGATGCTGGCCACGCTCGACAGCGGACAGGCCTTTGACCCCGCCTCAGATTCGCTGGCCCTGCATGCCTCGACCGCGATTTCCCGCACGGCATTCCGGGTGGATCGGCTGGTCGGCGTGGTGGATGATCGCGTCAACGTTGCACTGACCATTGCGGCGGAAGTGAAGCGGCCGCTGTCCTCACCGTTAACCTCGTCCCGATAAGGGTTGTCCCTTAACCTGACTCGCAAGATAAACGCTCAGGTCAGGCTAAAAAACTATAGCCAGCCTGAATACTAAAATAAAAAACTATATATGCGGTTTTCGCAGCTTTAATCTTTTATGACTTCGGGGTGGCGTTAATATTGCTTCTGGTGCGGCTTAACGTTTATGAACTGCGTGTTCAGTGAGAACCGGACAGCCTGCATCAGTCAATTAACAGGCAGGCAGAAAGATCGCAACGGGGCGGGCCCGACGGATATTACGGCACGCCAGGGCAGATCTGCGTACTGACGACATTATGAGAATCTGGTTTGGAACACGCTTTATCCCCGATGCGCACGACAACAGAAAGAGTGCTGCATGCCATCGTCTTTGAGGTGGTCGCCAATTGTCTGGTGTTCATCATTCTGATGATCTGCGCCTCCGCGGCGCCTGCGCAGTCGGCACTGTTGACGGTAGCTTCATCAGCACTGGCGATGGGATGGAACTATCTGTTTAACCTGTTGTTTGACCAGTTCCTGTTGCGAAAAGGCATGAAAAAAAGCTGGCGGATAAGATGCCTTCACGCCCTGTTATTTGAAGCGGGGTTGTTAGTGGTATTAATCCCCTTTGCCGCATGGTGGCTGGATATCTCGCTGCTTTCAGCGTTGAAGCTTGAATGCGGTCTGGTGCTGTTCTTTCTGGTTTATACCTGTCTGTTCAATCTGCTATGGGATTATGGAAGAGAATTGCAAAAACATTATGAATAAAGTCTATTATCTGGAAAAGTTAAGAAACTGCCCCTCCAGGGATATCCTGGATATCGTGACAAGCTATATGCGTAAAAAACTGCCTTATGACGATCTCTCTTCCTTTGAAGGTGCCTACGATCATCGCAAAGCCGAGCTGATAATGAATGAGACCTTCACTGAAGTACCTGCAGATGTCTGGCGACTGGTCTGCTGATCAGGTCAGATAATCTGCAGACCGGGCATCACGTCATCCGGTAATGACGTGATGCCCGGCGAGCAGGAAACAGTGCGCGATCAGAAATGGTATGACAACCCGATCAGCCCGCTGTAATCCGTATTAAAGACGCCCCCAAAACTGCTATCGACTTTTGCATTCACAGAAAGGTCAGGGAGAATTTCGCCCTCCAGCCCGATACTGCTGCGATAGCGGTCATCAGACCAGGCGCTGTAGCGCCGGTCAGACTGGCGATCGGAGAGCGTGGTCGTGGATCCTCTCCTGCCCGGTGAAGCGTGATAAGAGAGGCTGGCATTAAGATTAACCTTTGGCAGTAAAGTCCCCAGGCCGCGTTTCTGCACCATCACCCCACTGGTGGTGAAGCAGGGCGTGGCTGAACTTAATGAGACTGTCGCATCTTCCCCCTTAAGGCTATAGCCGGACAGGATACCGGCGCTGACGCCAACAAAAGGCGCAACAGAGATCGTGTCGTCGGCCAGACGAAACTGATAGCCGGTGCGCAGACTCCCCGCCACTATGTGACTCTTCTTTTTCACCCCCGGGATGCGTAATGCAGGATCGAGGCTTATTTCCTGAGTCAGAAACATATAGCGGCTGGCGGCATCCGCGAACCATCCGCCATCACGCTGCCAGGCATAATAGGCACCTAATGTGGCCAGACGGTGTTTCTCCTGTCCCCCTCCTTTCACCTCACCCAGGGTATAGCTGGCACTGACGCCTGCCGTGTGCGCACCGCCGCGCCTGTCCCAGCCGACATTCAGCGTCTGCTGGTCACTCGTCAGGCCCAGAAAATGCCCTTGTGATTGCTCAATTGCGGCCCAGGTTCCGCTACGATCGGGTGAAGTCCGCAGACTCTCTGTCCGGTTGTGCAGCTGGCTGACAGCCTCACTGACAATATATTGCCGCGCGGCCATCAAAGCGCGGGTTTGCTGAATCAGTGGCTGGTTGTCATAAACCGTGAACCACTCATCCGGATTGAACGCGGTTTTTTGGGTGTCCTTTTCGGCTTCTGCTGTAGCCTGCGCCTCTGCTTGCGCTTCAGGCTTTGCTTTCTCTTTTTCAGCAGCGGCTGGCTGCTCTGCTGGAGCCTTGGGCTCAGACGTCACATCCGTTACCGGGGTGGGCTCTGGCGTTACGTCTGCAACAGGGACGACGTCTGATACAGGTGCGGGTTCCGGAACCGGGGTGGCATCCGGCAGAGGCGTCGGCTCTGGTGCCGGCGTGACATCTGTCACCGGCGCGGGCTCTGGCGCGATATCCGGTACAGGGGGCGGCTCCGGCGTGGCATCGGGTTCTGGTTCTGGTTCTGCCGTTTTACGGCTTTCAAGCACCCATAGCACGCGATTGTTATTGTCTTTCACCTCATAATTCGGCGTGTAAACACTGAATCCGCTGTAACTGTCAGCAAACGAGAAGTAGCTGTGTGAGGTGCCTGCAGGGGCATCCACCATCACCAGATCCTGAGATAAGGTGGCCTGCCCTTCGTTGCCCAGTAACAGGCTCACGTCCAGCAGATTATCGCCTCCGCTGACAGCGTTTTTAACCATCAGCCGATCGTTTTCACTTGTTGAGGGTTTAGCGCCCAGCAGCAGCTTCAGCCCGGTTGCGTCCAGGGTATCAACGCTTAGCGTTTTGGGAAGCCAGCTACCCGCTGGCACCATCGAAAGCGAAGCGCCACGCTGTGCCCGGAGCGATGTGACGTTACTGTGGCTGGTCATACTCCAGTTTGCGTCTGACGCCAGGGTCATCTGGCTGCTGCCGGATGATGTCACCGCACCCTGATAATCTACTTTACCCAGATAGAGCGACGCATGGTCTGCCAGCCGGACATCACCTTCAACCTCACTGGCAGGCAGCCGCGCCAGCGTCTCTGCGCTTCGTACAGGCTGACTGCAGCGAGTCTCATCGGCGTAAATGGGAGCATAACAACGCCAGCTCTTCTCCCCTGTCAGCGGGCTGTCATTGTAGCCAAATGAGAGCGTGGCTGACTCAGCAGCAACAAAATTCGCTTTGACGCCAGCGTACTCTCCCGCCTGGAAAAAAGCCCCGGCACCCACATTAATCTGCCTGGCGCTGAAAAGTGAGGTGCGCCAGTCGTCATCAATCACCACTCCTCCAGCATGCGCCACGGGCTGTCCCGACAGAATCAGCGTGCCATTATCCACATTCAGATCGCCATTCAGATTCATTCCACCGGTCAGGGCAGTAATGGCCGTCGCGTTGCGCGGCTGGATGTTAACGTTCATCGCGCCATTCAGGATATTTTCCCGTGTCTCACCAAGAAAACCGCGAAAAGCCTGAACGTTAAGTTGCGTCAGACGGTGATTGATAGCTTCATTTGCGTCGGTACCAAGATAAGTCCAGGTTTTCGTCGACGATTTATCGGTAGGGAAGTACCAGTATGAGGCAGTATTTAACTGAAAATATTCGGTCTCCTTCGTATAGGGATTGTTATAAACATAAATGTTACCTGGCGTTCCTTCAGGAGTCCTGCTGCTGAAGGTGTAGAAAGGGACGTCGGCGGCGGTACTGCCCGTAATGTTGAGCGTCGCCGTGGTACCACTGTGGTTGACCAGTTTAGCCCCACCATCCGTATGATTAATTTTTTTGAAGGTCAACGCATTGCCATTTAAATCTAAACGACCACCGCGATAGCCAAAGAAAATCTGGTCAGTCGCGACCTGATACTCATCGTTTAACACGACAGTTGGCCGGCCACTGACTAACGTCACGGCGGAAAAGGCCTGTTTGTTACCTGAAGTATCAGCCTGCTGATCCAATATAACGCTGCCGTCGCCCACATTCAGTGAGCCCGCATTCACGCCTTCAGCCTTCACGTGGAGCGTGCCCGCGCCAATTTTATGCAGCGCATCGCTGGCTAACCCGTTAACCTGCCAGACAACTTTTTTGCCGGCGTCTATCTCAACCCCGCCCCCTGCCCAGGTTGCGTTCACGCCGCTGGCTGAAGTCAGGGTGTAATCACTGGAAAACTGGAGTTTTCCCGCGCCCATGTTGATCGGTGTGCTTAATGTGATCAGCCCACCATCTCCGTTAAAACGAAGATCTTTCGTGGCATCCAGTTCAGATGTGGAGGCTTTAGCAGGGGCGACGGACGCATCGGCTGAGGTCAGCCCCGACCAGGACCATGAAACGCCATCCTGTTTTATTGCATCGTCGTTCCATAAAACCGTGCCATTTCCGGCGCGATCAACAACGTCCGGCGAGGTATTGGCTGCCTGTACTGAAGCGACAAAATCACCGGGGATGTAACCTGCGACGGCGCGCTTGCGGTAGAGACCGCTGTCAGCGTCATAGCCGACGTGCACCGCAACCAGTTTCCATTGCTGCCCGATGTCGTCCCAGGCAAAAACCGGACTGCCGCTGTCTCCGGCATTAGCTCCGATTGACAGGGGTGTGGTATCTGCATCGTCAGGCCCAAGGTTGTAGTAGCGCAGATAGCTATTATTGGAAATGTCGCGCACATTCGCCGCACTGATAGTGCCACCCGATTTCCAGTTGTAAGCACCCGTCAGGCGTACCCGCTTCGTCTGCTCATCATTAATTTGCTCCTGTGTTCCTGTTCCTGCCCGCGTATACCAGGCATAACGTGATTTATAGTCAGACAGAAAGTCCGCTTTGGAGACATAAGAATAGGGGGCGGCTTCAGTGACGACCTTATCAAGGCGTGGCGCATGGAAATCCTGCGTGCTGAGATCATTGCGATTGATAAGACGGTAAGCGGTGGCGTATCCGGCCCCGTTGCCAAACTCCACCGTTTTATAACCGGTATTGTGCTTAACACTCAGCACATAGGAAGGCGAGACGAGCGTCGCATAACCTGACGAAGAGACTCCGCCAAAATCGGGAACAGGAAAACGAAGATAGTCAGAAAGTGATCCCTCTTTTTTATAAACCGGAACATTCATTGCACCGGCATTATAGTTACCCAGGTTTTCGGCAAAGTCCCGATAGGTCTGCACGTCGATATCATTAAGCATAATACCAGCATACGAAGCAGTGCAGTTAAAAAAGGTGCAGCATAGCGCCGCGCGCCCGAAATATCTCAATAGAATATCCTCATGCGGCCATTATTATTTGCGAGAAGGTTTTATTCTGACAAATAGTATCACCTGACAAATCCTTCCCTGAATCCACAACAGGTACTGATATTGACCAGCATCAAAAAAAACAGGCTATACACCAGCAGGACATCGATAAGCTATTGAACAGAATAACAATAAAATAAATACCAGAATGGAATGGTTATTAATTTAATATTAAATCAACATAGACCTGAAAGGCTTTAGATTGAATAGCTGACTAAAAATAAAAGCAAACAGACACATATGGATAAGAAAAAAAACCAGATGCTGTCTGAAGACAGACCTGTTTTATGTAAGGTAAAAAGAAATACCTTTTTGTGACAGTGGGGGGAAACATAAAATATTAGCTCGGGAAGCCTTCGCCTGAATCGAAAAGTTAACTCTATTCAGGCGAGGTCTGAAATTACTGCGGGTGGTCGCGGTGATACAGTGCCCATTGCTCAATACGCTCGCCAGACGGCAGCAGACAGTAAAGGGTACTGTCTGCCGGAGATATTCCCTTTACTTCCTGGCCGCCACGCTGAAGGCACCAGACGCTGGCAGGATTACGCATTATCATACGCTGCGGTTGCTGAGCGTGTGGAGTACAGGCTGTAAGTTGCAAAGCCAGCAGCATCACTGAAATGCCGGACATCTGTTTTATACGCATAATGAAAGCCTCGGGAATAACGTATTCAAAATAGGGATTGAAAGGGTACCACTCTGATCGACAGCTGCCCTGTCGTCAGTCGTTTACTGTGACCCTGCGGCAGCAGAGAATCGTCTGCCCTGCTACCCGTCAATCGATCCGGAACAATTAAACCTCAACAGAGTTTATGACTCCTCTATAAAGCTCCAGTAGAGAGAGATCGTTAATAAACGCGTTAAATTCCATATCACCCCGCAAGGCGAATTTTCGCATCACATTATATTTGTGCGCATAGATGGTTTTTTCTGACAGATCCAGACGTTTCGCCGTCTGTCTGACGCTGTAACCTTTTTTTAAAAGGCTGAGCACCTGTAACTGCACCACTGTTATGCGAGCGAACTCACAATGCAGACAATCCGCTGGCAAAAAAGCGTGCACCCTGTCCTGAAAGGCCAGCCAGGAACAGATGACTTTCTGAGATATCGTACGAACAGAATCAAGTCGTGAAATAACAACCAGAGAGCGATAACAGACCGGAAGCTGCTCTGTCATAATATCGTCAGTCTGATTAACAAAAACCATGATAATGCTACCGGGCTTCCGATCCCGGTACGCAGGTTGACACATATATAAACGCCATTGCGAAACATTGATCAGGATAAAATCAGCCTGCCTGAGATTGTGGCTGTCAAAACCCGACAAAAACTCCACATTAGCTTCAGTTAACAATGCGCCCTCAATCACTTTTGAGATGCCTATCCTGAAGAAATAATTCTCTTCTGTACAAATGACTTTAAGATCCATTTTTCTCCTCAGGCATCTCAAAAACCTCCATAAATTCAGGTAAACTTCCCGTTAACCAGCACAAGCTCGCCTTTCTCTTTAAGCTCTTTAAGTACTCTGCAAATTGAACTTTTGGAAAGGTGCGAACTATTTTCAATCAGATACAGGGCAGAGAAACGTTTCTTAAGATGAGCCGGTAGTTTTTCCCAGCGTCCGATTAAAGAAATAACCTCATCGTAAGAGTTGCTCTTAGGCAGCTGAATGTAGTCCATCAGATCTGAATACTGTCCTGAAAGAACGGACATGGCATCGTTGAAAAGATCTTTCTCAAAAATCAGCCGCCAGAACACATCATAATCAATGAAACTGACTTTGCCGTAATCTATTCTCTCCAGATAAACCGGTGGCTCATCCAGTGCCGGTGTGACACCAACAACAAAAGGAGCAGAGACAATGTTAAGCACTTTATTTTCACTTTTGAGCTTGAGCAAAAAATCGCCATCAAGAATAAACATAACCCGACGCACATTATCTTTCGTCAGGTGGTAACGGCGTTTTCCGCGCGAGATCTCATCCGGATTAGCCACCTGCGTATATCCTGCTAGTGCATCAATGATTCGTTCATGATTTTCAGTCACTCTATACATAATAATCAACTCAATCTAACTAACACAGGTTAGTGATTAGTAGCAAAATTAGTAAAGCTGGTTTTTATAATCTTCTTTTTCGCCTGGTGTACGACAATCTTCCAGTTCACACTTCTGATATCGGATAAAATACGTAATTGGCTTGACTATAGTAAAACAGGAACTGTGAAACTCAACACCATAAACATGCGAAAAGGGAGAGTACATCGCCAAACAGTGGCGCAGCAACCATACATTACACCGCTTTAAAGTCACTCAATTAGCATATTAACCCATCATGCCGTGACTTACTGAAACTGTTATAACTTTTTTCTATAAAAGAGAACCCAACATATTCATTTGAAGTTTCATGTTATGAAACAGATACAGTATTAACATGAATGTATGCACTTCAATAAAGAAAGCCGATAAATGAAAAGGTCAGAATCACATTGGCATCATTGTTAATTCTCCTGGAAAATTAAAAATACTCAACATCACTCCCTGGAAATGATTAAACCATAACGATGTCAATCAGGAGATTTAAATTAAAAAACGCCATGCATTTAGATTTATGTTCTGATTTATATTTGATTTTCAGTTTTAAAATCCAATGCACTCAGAACCTCTTTTCGGTGCGTTTCACTTCTCAGCACAAATGATAATGTTTTGGCTGATTCCAGGGGCCTGATTCCAGCAGCGATCTCAGAAGCCAGCACCTTTAAAGCAGAGCTGGTGCCGCTAGTCTCATTGCCCTGAACGGGATATTAACAGGCGTCCCTGCAGGGAAAGAAAGTGAATCCCTGACACAATAGACTGCCTATCGGCATCACTGTTTCGCGTTAAAAGTTAATCTCTTGTGACTTCTGAGCAGTGCTCTTATGAGATGACGTTTAACATTACTCGCCTTAATTTTCTCACTTCACATCTGATACCACCGCTTTATTATACGAAAAGGCGATGAGCAGATTGATTCAGCATGCAGTACGCAACGTGCTGCCGAATAATGAAGATTCTCCATTAACTGGCCTCTGCAACGAATTCAGAAGGACCGGGAAGGTGACTGATAGTTAACTCTGTAAAAAATAAAACCTACAGCGTGACAGATTAAAAAATAGTGTGGAAAGGCGTTAAAGCATCCCATCGGGCTGAAAGTCCCGATGCGCTAACGTACCTGAGAGGGTAAATGTTGTTACAGAAGATTTTTATCGCACCCTGGTCACAGAAAACATGGCTTAATAGGCCGTCTCTGTATAAATGTATACAAATTAACATTATCTTCACCTAATAACAAAAGGCAAAAATATTAACCCTGAATGTCAGCATCCTTCTCATTTGGGAATGATACAGCCACGCTGAAGTTAAATTAAGCTTTATTAAGATTACTTCAGAAGCAACAGATTGCCTCCGGGCTTAACCTTTAAGTGGTCGGACAAGATTATTTGTCCTGTCTGTAGCACGTCAACGCAGTCCAACTTTCAATAGGGAATTTGAACATGAAAAAAATCGCCTTTTTAACCGCATCTGTAGTATCTGCACTGTTAGCTTCTCAGGCATTTGCGGTCTCCAACAATACTATTACGTTCCAGGGATTGGTCACAGGAGAAACCTGTACCGTGACAGTCAATGGTAACACCGCTAAACCTCTGGTGCTCCTGCCAACTGTCAGCACCTCTGCGTTATCAAATGGTAATGTCGCGGGTAAGACAACTTTTGAAATTGGTGTTACTGGCTGTACAGGAAGTGATACTGATGCCACTACAATCTCTACCCAGCTTAGCGGTAATAATGTCACTAAGGCGGGTAATCTGGGTAACCTGGCAACCGAAGGTGCTGCGGAAAATGTAGAAATTCAGATTGTGAGTAATAAAGACGATAATAAAATTATTCCATTTGGTGAGGGTACTTTTACCGGTCAGGGTCATCTGACTCTTGCTGCCGGAGTAAAAAATGCCTCTGCAACCTATACTGCGCAATATGTCGCCGTTGAAAAGGACGCAGTTGCCGGTGCGGTGGAAGCCACAATGCAATACGCCATCATCTACAAATAAAAAATCAGCATGGATGCGAAATATTTTTAATCTATAAGTGGATTTAATCAGGCCATGGATGGCCTGACTTACTTTATCCAGGGTCTGGTAGTAAAATTTCAACGGATGGTTATTATGCCTCGATTGCTTATCACTCACTCATCATTGCGTACCATTCTATTACTCCTTCTGTCTCTTGTTATTTACCCGCCAGCATTCGCCAGCGTTGTTATGACGGGATCTCGCATTATTTATCCCTCTGACGAAAAATCGGTCGATGTAAAACTGAAAAATAATGATGCTTTCCCGTACGTAATCCAGGCATGGTTGGACAATGGTGACGAAGAATCTACGCCAGCCACCGGCAAAGCGCCGTTCATCGTCACCCCACCGACATTCAGAATTGCCGCTAAAGATGGTCAGGTGCTGCGCATTTTCTTCACGGGTGCAAATTCATTACCCCAGGATCGTGAATCCGTTTTTTATTTTAATTTTCTTCAGGTCCCACCAGGCAATGTTTCTGGTGACACAGGTAATCAGATGATGTTGTTATTAAAGAACAGACTGAAACTGTTTTACCGCCCAAAAGGCCTTAAAATCAGCGCTCATCACATTTCTGAACATTTAACATTCAGTAACGTATCGTCGCCCAGCGTACGCATCACCAATAGTTCACCCTATTACGTTTCATTAACCAAAGTCGTTGTCAGAAACAGAGTCGCAAAAGAGACTGCACCGATGATCGCGCCGTTTTCGTCTGTTGATGTGCCATTAACAGAACAGAAATTAACAAAAAGCGCCCAGGGAATAGAAATAGGCTTAGTGAATGATTATGGGGCAACGGTGACATATGAGTTTCCAATTCAAAAATAAAAAAACAGATCCTCGTCTGGCTATAATCAGTTGCGTTGTAAAAGCGGCTTTATTGACACAGACTGCTCATGCCGAAGAATACCATTTTGATAGTCGTTTGCTGGCAGGATCCGGTTTTGAGGAAGGCGTAGACCTTAAGCAATTTAACGAAAAACAGATCACTATTCCTGAAGGTCAACAGCTTCTGGATATCAGCCTGAATGGCATAATAATAAAAAGTCAGGTGGCGGTGAATTTTCGCAGGAAGGATGCCGCCGATAAAAGTGCGCAACCCTGTATTGATGCCGACATGGTCAAACTGTTGCAGCTCAAGACCGGCCTGAAAGAAGCGGCTGAATCGCAGTGTCTGTTTCTGTCAGAGATCAGCAGTCAGGGTAACTGGAATATCCGCCAGTCCACGCTGACACTTGATTTTCTGATCCCACAGATTCTGCTGAACCGCCAGCCACGCGATTACATCCCGACCTCTGAATGGAATGCGGGAGCTCCATTGCTTTTTTTGCGTCATAGCTCCAGCTTTACCCGCAATATTTTGCGCGACACGCACTCCAGCTATCTCTGGAGCATGATCAACGCAGGGGGTAACCTGGGCATGTGGCAGTTACGTCATCAGGCCAACCTCCGCTATATGAACAGCAGCGTCAGTACCGATCAGTACAAATGGAATGCTGTACGCACCTGGGTACAGCGTCCCCTGCCCTCTCTTTCCAGCGAACTGGTGGTCGGTGATGCCTACACTGACAGCACGATGTTTGGTTCAATGTCCTTCAACGGCGTGAAGATCGCGACCGACCAGCGTATGTGGCCTCAGGCACGTCGCGGATATGCGCCGGAAGTCCGGGGCGTCGCTACCAGCAACGCCCGTGTGCTGATAAGCCAGGCCGGTAACGTAATCTATGAAACTCAGGTACTGCCAGGCCCATTTATTATTGACGACTTATATAACACCAAGAGTCAGGGCGACCTGAAAGTACAGATCGTCGAGGCTGACGGCAAATCATCCTTTTTCACTGTGCCTTATGCTGCGGTGCCGAGCTCAATGCGGCCGGGTAATCTGAGTTATCAGTTTGCCGCCGGGAAGGTGAGGAACTTTTACTCCGTCCAGAACACCTTTACTGAGGCCGTTTTACAGTATGGTCTCAGTAACAGTCTTACCACCAATACCGGGGCGCGCTTCGCAAATGGATATCAGGCTTTACTGGCCGGTGGCGTCTACGCCTCTCCAGTTGGCGCGCTGTCACTCAACACCACCTGGTCACATGCGAGGGTAGAAAACGACATTACCAGAAGCGGCTGGCGTGCAGAGGCATCGTACAGCAAGAGTTTCCCCACCAGAACGAACCTGGTGCTGGCAGCCTACCGTTACTCGACTTCCGGTTATCGCGATCTGGAAGATGTACTGGGCGTTCGTCGTCAGCAGAATGGTGGGGCAGACTACTACTCCGATACGCTCAGACAGCGGAATCGCTTCTCTGCGACGGTAAGTCAGTACATGGGTGACTACGGTACCCTGTCTTTGAGCGGCAGCAGCACTGACTACTATCACAATCGCTCACGTATCTCAGAGATGCAGCTTTCATACAACAATATGTGGAAGAAAGTAAGTTACAACCTTAACCTCAGCCGGCAACGCTCCAGCTGGAACAGCAAAGACGTCTATAGCGTTTACGACAGCGATTACGATGCTAACCGCTATCAGAAATACACAGAAAACGTCATCTCATTGGGTTTTTCCCTTCCGCTGGACTGGCGTGATAGCCGTTCCACCGTCTCTCTGGATATGACCAGAGATAAAACGACTTCATCGGCAATGACCACCCTGTCGGGTTCCGCGGGCCAGGAGAGCGATTTTACTTACGCCCTCTATTCCAGTTACGACAAATACCGTGATGTATCTCAGGGAAAAAGCCATGCGATGCGCTGGGGAACGAACGTACAGGAACGGACGCGCCTGGGTGCCGTTCGCGCCTCTTATGCCCGCAGTGATGATTATCACCAGCTTGGGCTGGGCACATCGGGCACGCTGGCCATCCACGGGGGCGGTATCACCTATGGTCCTTACACCAGCGACACCTTTGCACTGATTGAAGCCAAAGGTGCCAGCGGCGCGCGCATCAACAACGGTCAGGGTGCCAGGATCGATACCTTTGGCTACGCCATCATGCCATCGCTGGCTCCCTACCGTTATAACACCATCAGCCTCGACGGCAGCTCAATCTCTCAGGATGTTGAACTCGAAGGCGGTAACGTGCGCGTGGTGCCGGTGCATGGTGGCGTACCCAAAATAGCTTTTAAGACCCTGACGGGTACGCCGGCACTGATTCTCGCCTCGCAGGCTGACGGCACACCTGTTCCGATGGGTGCAGAAGTTAAAGACAGCCAGGGCAACAGCCTTGGGATGGCAGGCCAGAACGGGCAGATTTACGCCCGTCTTCCCAACGCCTCTGGCACGTTGTTTGTCAGTTGGGGGAGCAGTAACACCTGCCGGATCAACTATCAGCTGCCCTCTAAAAAAATTGAGGATGCCAGCTTTGTTCATTTAAACGGCACCTGTATTCAGTGAGGAAGAAGATGAAAACAGCACATAGCCGCCTCAAAATCTGGCTGCTCGCATCCGCTTTCATAGTGTGTACGCCCGCGGCACAGGCGTTTTGTTACAAGATACTTGAGGTAGGTGATCGGTTTAACGAACTGCCGCAGGAAGTGGTGAATCGGGGCTATAGCGCAAAGTCATGGGGTACGGGCACAGGGGATGCCATAAGTGCGAAGCTTGACTTTGGGGCAATCAGTATCGGAACTGGCGCGGACTCACTTGCGCCAGCCGGAACCGTGCTGGCCTCTGCTGACATGCCATTTCTGACGAAAGGATTGAATGTCCCCTATGAAGCCAATCAGATTGTCTATAAATGTGCACTGTCCGACGCGGACAGCTTGTATGAAATTTATGCCCTGGCTGCCTCATATGGGGCAGAGTATGGTGGTACAGCCGTGAGTGATGTTGAGGGGGGATACCGGACACCGGCACAGCATATCGCCTATCGCATAACTAACCTGAAAACCGGACTCTATTACAAGAGTGAATGGCAGGAGCGAAAACTGACCGCTGATGATTACATTACTGTAGGTTCACATATTTATATCCCGGCATCATCGTTTAGTAGCGCGACTTTCGAACTGATCAAAAGTGACGACGATTTCGGCCTCCCTTCGCGAAATATTTTCAAGCAAATAACCGTTCCGCAGGGATATATAGCGATCAGAACACCCACGATAAACAACAACATTAAAACAGGTGAAGTTGCCTATCCGCCCAGCTCTGGGTATGTCTCAGCAGTCTGGAGTATGCGCGGCGGTAACACCACCGTCATACAGGGAAAGAATTGTCTCGTTGGGGATTTTGACCAGGTTGTAACCCTGCCGACCATCAGCGCCAATGACTTGCGTAATGGCATGACCAGTAGCAATACCTTCAGCGTGGAGATTAATTGCGAAAAAGGGGCCGTTTCAGGTACTGAATCCAGCGATTCAAAACCGCCAGTCGCGATGGGTTTTCTGGTGACACAACCGACGGCACGGAACCAAGCGGAAGCCCTCGGGCTGGAAACGAGTGCCAAGGGCATCAGCCATTTACTCGACAATAACTACGGCACAAAAGGCGTTGCAGAGGGTGTTGGCATCCGCATCTATGCTGGAAGCAGGGCGTTAAACCTGTTGTCCAGTAATGCAATAACGGGCACAGGTTCAGAAGCGGGCTGGTACGGATTTACGGAACTGCTGAGTAAAACCGGGTTATCGCTTAAAGGCGATAAATCCTATGCCGGTGTTTTCACGGCGTCCCTTGAGCAACTTCCGGGACAAACCGCACAGGGAGGATCGGTCAATGCGCAGGCACAGATTCTTGTCAGTCTGCAGTAGCCTGCTATTAGCCAGCGCGCTGACTCTTAGTGCTGGCCCGGCCGGCGCGGTAGTTAACAGCACCCAGAGCCGGCTGGTGTTCAATGAAAAGAGCGTGGCGGAGTCACTTACCGTGGTGAATTCTGTCAGATCCCCGGCACTGGTACAGGTCTGGAGCGATGATGACGATCCTCTCAGTCCGCCCGATCGCATCAGTACACCCCTTGTCGTCGTGCCGCCACTATTTAAACTGGCCCCCGGTGAATCGCGCAACCTGCGTGTCATGCTCATTTCCCGCAAAGGGATGCCTGCAGACCGCGAGCGTCTGTACTGGCTGAACATTTATCAGATTCCACCAAATACTGCCCAGAAGTCGGTGCTGGAGAAGAAAGTAATTTTGCCGCTACGCATCCGTTTAAAAGTATTTATCCGCCCGACCGGTTTAAAGGAGCCGGAAGAAGATGTCGGTGAAAAATTACGGTTTATCCTCGGCCAGACACAAACTAAACATGCACAACTGACCGTGAAAAATCCAACACCCTATTACATGACATTAGGGAGTATCACGCTCGGGAGAACACCACTGAAAGCAGAGATGATTGCACCCTTTTCGTCTCTCACCCTTGCGGTAAAAGAGATAAGTGCCGATCACACCCTGAACTGGACAGTAATCGATGATTACGGCAAGCATATACCTTATAAAAGAGAGTTGAGCAGCCAGTGAAAGACACTACACACAAAACAATAAATATGACCTATTTTCATAAGTATCATATGTCATACGATTTAATTACCTCGTTCCTCCGGCAGGAAATGAATAACACGCAATTTAATCTGCACCATTTTCCTGATGTAAAAAGTTTACTGAAGGCCGCAGAAGAAAATCGCATCGACGTGATTATTATCAATTCCGCCTGTCTGTTTGATGGATCGTTCCGGGAGACAGAAATCAAAAAGGTGCTCAGCGTACTGTATGGCAATGAAAAAATCATTACTGTTTGTTTTACTCAGAACATGCGGTCTGTGCTGCTGAAAAAGATGCTTGATGCGGGTGTAAACATCATGCTCAGTCTGCAGGATACCCCGCAGGAGCTGGTTAACGCACTCAGAAGCATGATGCCTGCATCGTCTGCAGAAACCTATATTTCCCGCTCTGTGCATGAACATTTTCAGGAGGAGTGCACGGATTTAACACCCAAGGAGTGGGAGGTCATCAATCTGATTCAGGAGGGTTATTCGCTGTCAGAAATAGCGTCTAAAAAATGTCGCGCAATGAGTACTATTTCAACACAAAAAAGAAACGCCATGAATAAGCTACATCTGAGAAATGAAACAGAGCTATTGCGCTTTCTGCACCAGAACGCATTTTTTTAATTCGTATTAATTTCGGAATCTCATGCTGAAAAAAATTTTATTCCCGCTGGCGGGAGGATTATTGCTGTCCGGTCAGGCCGGTGCGCTGTCACTTCAGGAGTCGCTGATGGCTGCAAACAGTTATAATGCAGAAATGAACGCTGCCCGCAGTGAACATGATGCCGACGGGCAGAAAAAATATCAGGGCTTTGCGGGATTACTGCCGGCAATCTCCATTGACGGTACCTGGGTTAAAACGGATCAGCCGGATGCGGCCTATTCTGCCGGTGTCACCCGCCACAATTATAGCGTCAATCTGACACAGCCCGTTTTTGATATGGCAAAGTATGCCACCTGGCGCAGAAGCGTGGTGATTAGCAATCTGGCCGATGTCAATCTGCTTATTGCACAGCAGAAAATGATCGCCAGTGTCACCACGGCTTATTACGACGTGCTTTATCAACGCAGCGTGCTGGAAACCAGTCATCGCATTCTTGCTGCCTTCAGTGCGCGGCTTAAACAGACACAAAAAGCGCTGGAAATAGGCGACGGCACCCGGCTCGATTTAGCTGAAGCACAGGCCAACTATGATAAAGCCGTGGCAGACGAACTGGTGGCAGAAAACGATCTGAACGATGCCAGTCTTGCTTTCCGTCAGCTTACTGGCAGGGATCCCCGGAGCATCCCAGACAGCAGCATGCGCTGTGTGCGCTTTCCCGACAGGCTCGTTCCTGAACAACTGAAACGCGAGGCCGCTGCTAACAACCTCGACGTACTTGCCGCTATTCAGACGCACAAAGCCAGTGAGACAGACATTCTGTCCGCCACCTCCAGTCATATGCCGGTCGTCACCCTGCAGGCTGGGTACGGCAAGAACTGGAGTCGGGCAGAAAACGGCAACTATCTTGACACGCTTTTTGGCACCACCTCTAAAACTGATAACACCCAGATTAGCGTTAATGTTTCGATCCCCCTGTTTGGCGGGGGTGGCCCTGTCTCACAAAGTCTGGAAGCGGCGCACCGCTTCGAACAGAGCAAAGAGCTGATCACCGATGCCAGACGCAAAGCGGAACAGCAGGCCATTCAGGCGGCGTCCGGTGTGCATAACAGCCAGTCCCGGATTAAAGCCTGTCAACGCGCAATCGCCTCAGCAGACAAACGCCTGAGTGCCACCCGTTATGGCCGGGAAATCGGTCAGCGCACCCTGATCGATGAATTCAATGCAGAAAAGGATTATTTCCAGGCCGTGCAGGATTTGGCACAGGCGCAGAACGCGCTCATCCAGTCAATCGTCAAATTAAAAGCGGCCACTGGCTCGCTCGACTACGCCGCGATGAAAAGTTTCAGCTGTGGCGCGGCATAACGGGAATCGAATAGATGAATAACGACTTATTTCGCCAGGAAGCGCTGGATGCTAAGAAAACTAAAGTCCTGGGCTCTGTTGCGTTGTATTGCCCCCCTTTCCGCTGGGTTGTCATCACGCTGATCGGACTGCTGGTTGCCGTCATGATCGCCTTTTGCATCTTTGGCACTTATACCAAACGTGAAAGTGCGCAGGGTGTACTGGTACCGGAAAACGGCATGATGACGATTACCGCGATGAGCACCGGCACGGTTATCGCTCTGCCCGCCCGTGAAGGTGAGAGCCTGCAAAAGGGCAGCCTGATCGCCACCGTCTCATCGGAAATTTCAACACGCTATGGCCAGACACGCGAGGCGATTGCGGCCCAGCTGGAGTTTCAGCAAGCAGGGCTGAAAAATCAGCTGACCAATCTTGAGCAACTGCACACCGAAACGCTGAAATCTCTTGAGGAAAAGGTCAGTTTACTCGGCCAGCAATCGGCTGAACTGGAGACCATTTTTCGCCAGCGCACCCAGCAGATTCAGCTGTCCAGAACACAACTCAATAAAATGAGCGCCATGCGCAAAGAGGGCTACGCCTCCAATACGCAGGTAGAACAGCAGCAGAATGAGTTGCTTGATGCCAGCGTGCGTTTACAGGATGTCGCACGTCAGCGTATTGATATCCGCCAGCAACTGGCTCAGGCGCGGCAGCAGCTGCGTGAGCAACCCCTCTCTTATAACCAGCAGAAAAACGAGTTACAGCAAAAGCTTTCCGGGATCACGCAGTCGATCATGGAAAACGAATCCCGTCGTTCGATTGAGCTGCATGCGCCGGAAAACGGCACCGTCAGTGCCGTGCTGGTCAAACCGGGACAGATCGTCACGTCGGGTCAGACCGTGGCGATGATGCTGCCGGATAACGCGCGTTTGCAGGCAAGGATTATGCTCAGCAGCCGCGCCATCGGCTTTATCCGGCCAGGCCAGCGTGTCGTGCTGCGCTATCAACCTTTCCCATGGCAGAAGTTCGGCCAGCAATACGGCACCGTGCTGGAAATTTCAAAGTCGGCCCTGTCACCGCAGGAAGTCGCCAGCCTGACCGGCGATGGTCAGGTGAAAGAGTCGATGTATCAGGTGAAAGTGGCGCTGGATAAGCAGACGGTGCAGGCCTACGGCAGGCAGAGCAGCCTGCACGCGGGCAGTGCGCTGGAGGCAGACTTTATCGTCGATAAACGACGCCTCTACGAGTGGGTTCTGGAGCCATTAAACGCATTGGGCAAAATGACGTCCTTATAATTTCATTATCTTATCAGGTTACCTATGGATTTATTTCACAAACTGAATTTGTCATTTCGCCAGAAACTGCCCGTTTTACGTCAGACCCAGGCGGCTGAATGTGGCCTGACCTGTATTGGCATGATTGCCGGCTACTATGGTCATCACACCGATATGGTCTCGCTGCGCCAGCGCTTCCCGACCTCCCTTAAAGGCAGCACGCTGGCGAATGTGATGTCATTCGCACAGAGCATGGGCATGGGCTGTCGTGCGGTTCGCCTCGAACTGGATGAACTGGACAAACTGAATCTGCCCTGCGTTCTGCACTGGGAGATGAACCACTTTGTCGTGCTGAAAGGCATCGCTAAAAACAGGCTCATTATTCATGACCCGGCGCGTGGCATACGCAAAGTGCCGATGGATGAAGTCTCCGCCTCATTCACTGGCGTCGCGCTGGAGCTTTATCCCGGCGCCACCTTTGAGAAGAAGAACGAGAAAAAATCGATTTCCATGCTGAGCCTGATCCGTAACGTGTCCGGAATTGGCTCTGCGTTCGTGCAGGTGGCCTTACTGTCACTGGCACTGGAATTTTTTGGCATCATCACGCCATTTTACATGCAGTGGGTGATGGATCAGGTGCTGGTCTCTGCGGACCGTGATTTGCTGACGCTGCTCGGTGTCGCCTTTATCTGCATCACCCTGTTTCAGAACCTGATTTCAGCACTGCGAAGCTGGGTTACGACCTGGTTCTCCAGCATGCTGAGCGTTCAGTGGTCTTCTAATCTGTGCGCCCATCTGCTGGGATTACCGCTCAGTTACTTTGAAGAACGTCATGTCGGCGACATTCTTTCGCGCTTCGGATCCATCGGCAATATTCAGAGCACGCTAACCGGCCGCTTTATCTCGTCTGTTTTCGACGGGGTAATGGCGCTGGTTACCCTCGGCGTAATTTTCACCTATAACGCCACCCTGACCTGTGTGGTCGTTGGCCTGTTCCTGCTTTATGCACTGATTCGCTGGATCTCATTCGAACCCTTTCGCCAGGCGAATGAGAATCAGCTGATGGCCTCCGCCGTAGTGCAGTCACAGCTGCTTGAATCGATCCGTGGCGTGCAGGCGATCAAGCTCAACAATAAGCAGGATCTGCGCGTTTCGACCTATACCAATGAAACCGTGGAGTCGACAAACAAAGGAATTACGACGCAGAAACTCTCGATTGGATTCAACACGCTGCAGGGGACAATTTCCGGCGTTGGCAAAATTGTTCTGATCTGGCTGGCTGCGGCCCAGGTGCTGGACGGTAACTTTACCAGCGGGATGCTGGTGGCGTTCATCTCGTTCTCCGATCAGTTTATCTCTCGCTCTGCGGGCCTGATCAACGCGCTGATCGAATTCAAAATGCTTCGCTTACACGGTGAACGTCTCTCCGATATTGTCCTGACGGAGAAAGAGCAGAATATGGAAAGCCACATCGCGCTGGCGGAAGAAACAGGGCCGGTACGTCTGGATATCAGCGACATGACCTTCCGTTATTCAGCCACTGACGAAGAAATCTTCTCTGACTTCAGCCTGAGCATTGCGGCCGGTGAATCTGTCGCCATCATCGGCCCCTCCGGCCAGGGTAAAACGACGCTGGCAAAATTGCTGCTCGGACTGCTCAAACCGAACGCCGGTATGATCAGCATTAACGGTATCGACCATACAAAACTGGGAATGACGCATTACCGCGATCTAATCGGAAGCGTGATGCAAAACGATATGATGTTTGCCGGCTCCATCATGGACAACATCAGTTTCTTTGATGCCAGCCTGGATAAAGCCAGGGTCGAGTGGGCAGCACGTATCGCCCAGATACATGGCGACATTATGGCAATGCCTATGGGCTACAACAGCATGGTGGGCGATATGGGTTCGTCTCTCTCCGGAGGGCAGGTGCAGCGGGTCATCCTCGCCCGCGCACTTTACCGCCAGCCGCGCCTGCTTATCCTTGATGAGGCCACCAGTCATCTGGATGTGGCCAGAGAGAGTGCCATCAATGATGCGATAAAGCACATGAGCATCACCCGCGTCATCATCGCACACCGGCCAGAAACGATCATGAGCGCAGACCGCATTATCCAAATCAACCGCCATGGCGTGACCGAAATCACCAAAGCAGAGTTTGCAGCTTTAGTGAACGCCTCACAGGTGACGCTGGAAATAAATTAACAGAGGGCACTGTTAAGTGCTGCCCAGCCCTGAAACCAAGGAGTGAATATGAAAAACAGTCTAATCTGCCTGGAAGGCACGCTTAAATTTGACGAAGAAGTCAGAACTCAGACAATTAATGTTGTGGCATTCAGAACCGGCCAGCAGATCACCATCAACCGCGACCGGCTTGCTGAAGGACAAACCCTTGGCGAGAATATTGCCTTACAGGTCAGTAATGCCGAAAAAATATTTAATCAGTTCAACCTGGTAAAAATGGAAGAGGTCAATGATGGCCATGCATTTACGAAGACTTTCCAGGTGATTTACAGCTTTATAACCGGCCAGGGCGGCAGTCAGCGAGTCTGGCAGGTAACCTATGCCTGTCTGCTGGCTGATAATGTTACGATCAACTTCACGTCAATTTACCCTGATGAAGTATCCATGAAGAATGAGATGCACAGGCTGGTACATTGCGTAAAGTCATTTACGCTTAACAACACCTGAGGTATTAACACGGATTTTAAAATGGCCATACCAGATACAAACACAAAAGCTGAAAGAAATTAAAAATAGAAGTAATTCTATTTAAGAGGCTTCAGGTTAAATGCATAATTAACGCCGAAAATTAACATTAATAACACCACCTGCCATCAGTGACAGGGTCAGGAAGTGACCGTGCGTGATTTCAGTATCACGGAAGCTGACGTTTGCACCGCTGAATATTCAGGAGGAATGCTTCAACCGCGTTCTGCTGATATCTGCAAGGGATGTTGCGGTCGTCGTCATCATCGGGAATCACTCAACGGGCGTAAAGTCGCTGACGAACCCGTGCCAGCTCATTTCCTGACTGAAGCATAACGGCATAACGCCGCAGCAAAATTAATCGGACAAGAGATAAAAAGAGAAGCGCCAAGCCATTCACTTTATCGTCAGAATATTGAATGTGTAATCCTGATAGGTTATCCATGTAGCACAGGATAATAATTCAGAAAGGCATGCTGTAATAAAAAATGCCTGCTTTACCTGTTTTGAAACAAGACAGCATGTCACTGCCGTCATTTTGAAACAGCCTATGAAAAGTCATATTTTAACTTCTCAAATGAGAAGATAAGACATGGCTTAACTTTAAAATTAATCTGAGGAAATAATAATGCGCGATTTAAGCATGATGGAAATTGATGCCGTATCGGGTGCGGGCTTATGGGAATCACTCACCAGCAGCGTTCTGCTGGCAGCGGCAGGCTACGCTGCGGGTGCCACCATCGGCGGCATGCACGGTGGCGACGGTGGCGGTATCCTCGGCATTGGTGCCATTGGCCAGCTGGTGGGTATGTTGGGTGCAGGCATGATCGGTGCCGCGGCGGGTGCTGTCGCCGGTGCAATTATGGGCTGGAATGATTCAGAGTCAGTATATGCACTGGTCAATCAGTTTATCACTAACGCTTTCAACGGCACCTTCCAGGATAATGCGGCAAGCCGCTTGATCTGATGCTTATATGACTGGCGTTGACAAGGTGCAGAACATTCTGCACCTTTTTTTATGTCCGGTAAAAGCGGGCTGCGTTGTGACGCTGACCCTATAAAAATTCCCAAATGAAAATGGAATCTTAAAATGTCGCACAGATTGGAGGTAACAATAAGGGGGTAAAAAAGCTAGACTCAGATTTTTCTGCTGAGTTTAGCCTGATGCATAATCACTACATCATTAATGGATTTATTGAGTTTCATCCTGCGGCCAGTACATTGCGTAATCTGAACGATCCAGAAAAATGTGTAGTCCTCAATTCTCCGGCAGGCCGCTGCCTCTTATTATTAATCACACGAAATGACACGATTATTACGCAGCAGGAGTTTATGGAGATTGTGTGGGAGAGAAATGGGATGCTGGTTTCTCCCAATACCTTTTATCAGAATATTTCTATTCTGCGGAAGGGTTTAAAAAAGGTCGGGCTTGCGGAAGATCCTGTCGTAACAATCCCACGCGTCGGTCTGACACTGGCCAGTGGAACAGATATAAAGAAACGCAGTAGTGAAACGCACGTTGATGGCAGTCAGGAAAACACGCACTCCAGAGATGAAGATACTTTTGCGGAAGAACCTTATGATGAAATGAGCCTGCCATCCTCAGCGGATACTGAACAGGGCGAGCCGCTGGTGGCGCACGCTGCCCGGCAGGAATCGGGAGCACCGCTGAAATCTTTCCTGCCAGCGGTTTTACTCTGGACCATGAGCCTGGTCGCACTGATTTTGCTGATGGTAATTCTGAAAACTAACAACGCATCAGATGCGCCCCGCGTCCATTTTGATGAGTACCCTTTTCTGGCAGATATCAATGGATGCCGGGTTTATATTGCCGACAAAGATGCCCGTTCAGAGGAGAAAAAGAAAACGCTTTCTCTGGTTGAAAAATTGAAAAGCAGCTGCAGTCATTATCCCTGGGTCTATGTGACGCATTATGCGCTCCTGCCCAGAACCTCAGTCATTCGCTGCAATAAACCGATGAGCCAGAAAAATCAGTGCATTTCAGAATATCATTTCAGAGGATTGAATCCGGGTGATTAAAAAAACGCTTATCGTACTAACGGGTATCGTAATTTTAATGGAGGCGGCTTTTCTGGCCTACCCCTATCTGCAGCGCCGTCCCACAGAAAGTTTTAACTGTGTTGCAAACTTAGTAGAACATTACAGTGACGACATTTATCATCTGTCACTCAACTATATGATTCGCGATAACTTTGCGTTAGCTCATATCACCGGCTATTCAGAAATGAACCCTGGAAAGGTGTTTAATCGTAAAGTCTCCTTCAGCCTGCAGCGCAATGGCGATATCTATTATATGACCACTGAAAAAAATATCAGGCTACCGGATGACAATCTCAGTGATGACGAGATCAGCCAGTATCTCTCGCGGTTTTTCATCGCCTCTGAGAAGGAAGTTTATATGCGAATCATCAGGCAGAAGAACAAAAACTTTCTTTTTATGGTCAATTTTATCCCGACCTATATCTGCAATTCGATATCAGGTTAACAGCCTCTTAGTCCGATGCAGGGAAGAGCGGATACACTCAAAATGGCATAAAGCCTAACGTCCGGTTTCAACGCTTAACAGGCCCCTGCAGAGGCCTGCCGTCATTCAGTAACGCTTGCAGGTAAACAGATAGGAGAGCGGCCCGCTAATCAGGTAGGCCTGCTGATCCACCTGGCGCACATCCACCTGCAGGTAGGTCGGATCCAGCGTGATCTCCGCCAGCAGCAGATTGAATACCGCATCCGGGGTGGTATCGTTGGTCGAGGTGATAATCGATTTAATTTTATAGCGATAAGTATCGCTCTCTATTTTTCCCCCCTCGCTCAGTGCAATACGGCGATTGAGCGTGGTGACCTTATCTCCCAGCGTGACCTGCCCGTTGAGTAACAGATAACCGGAGTGCGCATCAATAAAACGCAAATCCTGCGACACCGCAAACTCGACTTTCTTCCCTTCCTGACGACTGAGATCGTAGCGGCTGAACGCCGAGCATCGGAACGGTAAATCAGTTTCCTGATGACGATAAAAATTGATGGCTGCAAAGGTAACCAGCAGCAATATGGCCAGCGTTGCCGTCAGCGTAAGAGTGGCGCTGCGTTTCAATTCATTCTCCAGTCGAGATAATAAACGTTGTCACAGGAAATGATGTGCCCACGCTCATCAAGATTACAGGCTGACAGCATCGTTCTGCCGTAGTTCGTGGTGGTGAACGCCGTGTTTTTATCGAAATAGATCCGTCGTCCGGCGCTGCAGGATTGATTATTTTCCCGGAGCATCTGCAGAATCTGTTGATCAATAGACTCGCGCTCTACCACATCCAGGCCTTTCAGCAGTACCGCTTCACAGCCGCCCGCCAGTGGCACAGTGGTCAGCCCGCTATTCTTCTGCGCAGGATGGATGAAGATGTAAAAGCTGAAGGCAACGATGAATATCGCCAGAAGAATCAGGGCCACACTCAGTTGTCGGGTCCTGCGCATCGGCTTTGCTACCGGAGCCAGAGAGGGTTCCGGCGCGGTGACGTTATCCGGCGGCACCTCGGAGTCTGTGCCCGCTACCGGCTCCGGCGCGATATCAGACACCGCCACCGGCTGAGCCGTTTGCCGGACAATCCTGATCTCCGGATTCAGTCGGATGCCAATCTTCGGCAGGGTCATTATCAGATTCTGGCAACCATAGGCCGCAAGCGCCCTGCGCAGAATACTCAGATACTGATTCAGATTACTGTTAGATCCGCGCAGGCCATACCGGTCCCACACCTCTGTCAGTAAGGTGTCACGCGACAGGATTTCTCCGCCAGAATTCAGCAGCTGCTCAAACAACCGGCCGGAAGAGATACTCAGGCTCAGCGACTCCTGAGTAGGTATATGGCTCAGCGTACAGTCATCTGAATTATACGTAATCTGGTCATCGATAATGTAAATCATTAAGAAATCACTGAATTTGCGCTCATTGCCGACAGTATAATTCAGCTGGATTGAAGAAGCACCAGGCAGGGTTAATCCGGTAAATCAATACCGAAAACATTCGCTTAACAGAAACATCGCCGCCGGAATGTTCACTATTCTCCGCACCGCTTACTTAATAGCAGCACCTTCCATTATTAACGCTTCGCTCATGGCGCCCTGTTCCGGCAGCTTTATAAATCTGTACCTTTCCTGACAAAATTGCGGCTGCCCGGCCGCCTGCGATTTTATTTCAACACTACAATTAATCGCACCAACATCATTTCAGAGAACGTTGATGAATATTGCAGCTTTTGATATTGGCGGTACCTCTTTAAAAATGGGCGTGGTGGACGATCGGGGAAACATTCTGACGCAGGAGAGCGCCGACATTTCCCACAACGCGCGGGACAAAATTCTGGAAGAAATAGTGGGCTGGCTGGAGAAGAATCCCGGCTGTGAAGGTATCGCCGTGAGTACGCCAGGCTATATCGACCCCGATAAAGGCTTTATTGAGATGGGCGGCACCATCCGTGATTTTGACCAGTTTCATCTGAGCCAGTGGCTGACGGAGAAAACATCCCTGCCTGCCACGGTGGAAAACGACGCGCACTGTGCCCTGCTGGCGGAATACTGGCTGGGCAAAGCGAAAAAACTGAACGACTTCCTGATGCTGACCATCGGAACCGGGCTGGGCGGAGCCGCTTTCTGCAACGGTGCGCTGATTCGCGGTGGCCGGAACCGGGCCGGTGAGTTTGGCTGTCTGCTGACCTCACGTCCCACCAGCAGCGACATTGAACGCCACACCATGAGCCAGAGCTGTACCATGACCGCGCTGCGGGAGAATTACAGTCAGCTCACCGATCGGCCTGTCGACGACGTCAGTGGCAAAGATGTGTTTGACGCCTGCGACCGCCAGGAAAAAATGGCGCAGCAGGTGGTGGAAAAATTCTACCAGGATCTCGCGGCCTGTTTATATAACCTCTTCAGCGTCTTTGATCCGCAGATGATATTTATCGGCGGCGGCATTACGGCGCGGGAACCTTTCCTTGAAGAACTCGCTGAGCAGCTGGAAAAGTATCAGATTGATATTCGCATTGATGCGGCCACCTACGGCAACGACTCCGGCATGCTGGGTGCAACATGGAATTTCCTCCAGCGCCAGCCACAGAAAAATTAGCTGACCGGTCACAGACAGCGTCAGGATAAAGGAGACGCCCAACCCTCTCTGTCGCCTCCCTGTCGCGCCGGCCCGGCTCCGGCGCATCAAACAGGCTCAGTGCAGCACCGGTCAGGGTAAAGACCAGCAGATATAACAGAATGAGCGCGACAAGCAGAGCACGGTGACTGCGCATCCCGCTTATTCCCATGTGGCTCAGAAGGTGTAGCTGAGGGCCAGCGTGACCCCGGCACCGTCGTGCCGTGCGACAAGGGGACTGTCGGAGGCAGATTTATCGAGCCAGCTGTAGTCACCCGTGACGCTGGCTGCCCAGGCAGGGGTCAGCTGATGACTCCAGGTCAGGCTGGCGTCCGTCCCGTAGAATCCCCCTGAAGCGTTATACCGTGCAAACCCGCTGCGCGCGCTCTGCTGGCTGTTCACGCCGTACCAGGTGTTCATGTAGCGTCCATCACCGAACAGACCGGCCACCTGCAGCGCCACGGTATCATCCGCGGTCTGCCAGGGGATCAGGGTGACGGACGTCCGGTACTGCACGCCCTGACTGTCACTCAATGGCAGCGTCGCTTTCCCCTCCAGCACCAGCCACGGCGTTACAGACCAGCCCAGCGCCAGCGCGGTATTGACCGTCGCGTCGATATTTCCCATTCCCCGCAGCCGGTCATCCCCGTCACGCCAGGAGGAGTTCCGGTCTGAGCGGCCCAGCCCGTAGCCCAGCGTATGCTCAAGGTAAAGTCCGTTATCCGCCTGCAGGTCATAGCCGATACCTTTTTGCGAATCGAGAAAAAACGCCCCGTCGCGCGCCTGAATCACCGGCATCACCTGCCAGTGATTCCTCTTTGCGCCGCTGTAGCGCGGTGCGTTGATGCCCGCAATGCCCAGCGTCATGCTGGGTGGCGGCGTTGTACTCTCTTCGGCCATCGCGGCGGCGGCACTGAAACCCAGCGAAAAACAGACCATGTGAAGCGTTATTTTTCCGGTTATCATCACGTTTCCTCATTATCACATTTGGTGCGGAGCTGGGGAGTCAGTACCGCGTCACCGGAGGTGAGTATGCGAGGCGCGTATCAATGAACGGCCAGGGATTTATGAAGAAACAGTCAAGGTGGTCCGGAAATGCAGGAAAAACGTGTACTGATTATTGAAGATGACGCGGATGCAGCGGGCGTCCTTGAGGCTTACCTGAAACGTGAAAACTATGCGGTTACGATAGCCGGTGACGGACCGGGCGGGCTGGAGGCGGCCAGACGCTGGCAGCCGGATCTGATCCTGCTCGATATCATGCTGCCCGGCATGAACGGCACCGAGGTGCTGGCGGCGCTGCGGCGGCGTGACGATACCCCGGTGATCATGGTCACGGCGATGGGTGACGCGCCCGATCGCATCGGTGCGCTGCGCTATGGGGCCGATGACTATGTGGTAAAACCCTATCATCCCGGTGAAGTGGTGGCGCGCGTGCAGGCCGTTCTGCGCCGCAGCCAGCCGCCCGCGGCCGCGGCCGGGGTCCTGCGCTGGGCTGGTTTAACGGTCGATCCCGAGGCGCTCACCGCGATCGTGGAGGGTGACAGCGCCGCCCCACACCGGCTCGATCTGACGCCCACCGAATTTTCCCTGCTGGTCACGCTGATGCGCGCCCCGACGCGTCCCTTTACCCGCCTGTTTCTGCTGGAGCACTGCCTGCCGGAAAGTGATGCGCTGGAGCGGGTAGTCGATACCCATGTCTACAACCTGCGCCGTAAACTCGAAGCCGCTGGCATCTCTGATGTGCTGCCAGCGGTGCGCAGCGTCGGCTATCGGTTCAGACAGCCATGAAGAACGCAACCCACACCTCACTGTGGCGCTGGATCTGCATCCGGGTTCTGTTGCTGGCGATAGGCAGCGTAGTACTGATCGCCCTCTGTATGTGGCTGCGATTTGCGGTGCAGGCGGTCTGGGTCTACCACCGGATGCCCCCCGCGCTGGTGGAGGAGTTCACCCGGCTGCGCCAGCATCCCGCCAGCGATCCGGCGCGCTTCCATCAGATTGTCGATCAATACTGGGGCATCAATTTTTCCGATCCGTCGCTGGCCTCCTCTGACTGGCTGACCGTCATCCTTCTGGTCGTGGTCACCATTCCGCTTATGGTACTGATCGCGCTGCGCTTTGCGCGTCCGCTCTCCGCACAGTTCAGCCAGCTGGCAACGGCGGCGCGTGCGGTGTCGCAGGGGGAGTTTGGCCGCCCGGCGGCGGTCGTTGACGCGGCTCCGCAGGAGCTGGTGCGCTTTACCGAAGACTTTAATCAGATGACACAGCAGCTGGCGCGTTACGAGCGCGAGCTGCGCGCCTCTCACGTCGCGATGGCGCACGAACTGCGCTCTCCATTGACGGCGGCGATGGGCCGTCTGCAGGGCATTCTGGATGGCGTTTTTCCGGCCGACCCTCAGCAGCTGGCGATGATCATGAAGCAGCTGACACAACTGAGCCGGCTGACTGACGAACTGCATCTGCTGTCACTGGCGGATGCGGGGCAGCTTACGCTGAACCCGGAGTGCTTTAACCCCGCCGAGCTGCTGCGTGAGCGCACTGGCTGGCTGCTGCCGCAGGCAGAGCAGGCAGGCCTGACCCTCCGCGTGAAAGCCCCTGACAACCTGCTGCTCTGCGCCGATGCGTTCCGGCTGGGGCAGGTGGTGACCATCCTCTGCGAAAATGCGCTGCGCTACGCGGCGGACGGCGGTGTGCTGCTCATTTCCGCCAGCCGGGACGCCCAGGCCACGATACTGACCTTTCGTGATTACGGTCAGGGCGTGGATCCGGACTTCCTGCCACAGCTGTTTGACCGCTTTACCCGCGCCGACTCCTCACGCGCCCGCCACTCCGGCGGCAGCGGACTGGGATTGTCCATTGCCAAAGCCATTGTCGACGCGCACGGCGGGACGATCACCGCCTCGCTACCCGCCGACGGCGGCCTGCTGATTCGGATAACACTCCCGGATCGATAAATTGTTCTGACTTGACCATTTCTTGATGGTTCATGGAACGTTTCTGGACACGGGCCGGGTTCAATGAGCACAACTCATTACAGGAACCCGGCTATGACAGACTTCTTATCTGATGCTGCCCGCCAGATCTGGCGTCACCTCTTCTCTGTTCACCTCGTGGTGCCGTTCGTCTTTGTGCTGTCCGGGGTGCTGATTATGACCGGCTGCCGCGATAACAGTGCGGCCCCGCCGCCAGCTCCGCCCCGCCCGGTAAAAGCCGTGACCGCGCCGCCGCCCGGCGGTGCGGCCTCTCTGCGGCTGACCGGTGAAATCCGGGCGCATGACGAAGTCACCCTGGCCTTCCGGCTCGACGGGCGGGTCGTCAGCCGCACGGCTGAACTGGGCGATCGGGTCAGTGCCGGGCAACCGCTGGCGGCGCTGGAAAACGATCAGACGCGTAACCAGCTGAGCAGCGCCCGGGCCGATCTCGACAGCGCCCGGGCTGCGGAGCGGGTCGCCGCGCTGAATCTGCATCGGATGCGGTTGCTGATGCCCGGCGGTGCTATCGCCCGCAGCCAGCTGGACAGTGCCCAGGCGGACTGGCAGAGCGCGCAGTCCCGCCGTCTCAGTAGCGAAGCGGCGCTGAAAAATGCTCAGGATAGCCTCAGCTGGACCCAACTGACGGCTCCTGCTGCGGGCCGGATCACCGCTATCACGGTTCAGCCGGGTCAGGTGGTCAGCGCCGGACAAAGCGTAATGACGCTGGCCGCAGGGGATGCTCGCGATGCGGTGTTTGATCTGACCACCACCGAGCGGCTGCAGATCGCTGATCGCACACCGCTGAAGGTGACGCTGCTTGCCGACCCCGGCACCGAGGCCAGCGGCACGGTCCGTGACATCAGTCCGCAGGCTGACCCGCAGACCCGCACCTGGCGGCTGCGTGTCACGCTGAATCAGCCGCCCGAGGCGATGGCGCCCGGTGCCACCGTGATGGTTACCCTGCCCGACTCGCAACCGCCGGTCATCGCCCTGCCCGCCAGCGCCCTGACGCGCTTAGCCGACCAGCCGGCGCTGCTGGTTGTGGATGCGGCTTCCCGTCTGCAGCTTCGTCCGGTGGTGCTGGCCCGCTTTGACGCTCAGCAGATCTTCGTCGCATCCGGTATTCAGCCGGGCGAGCGCATCGTTACCGCCGGCGTCGCCACCCTGCAGCCCGGCGAAAAAGTGTTGCCTGCGCAGGAGGAACCATGAAAAAACCGGCTGGCTTTAACCTCTCTGGCTGGGCGCTGGCGCATCAGCAGCTGGTGGTCTTTTTCATGCTGCTGGTGATGGCCGCGGGCGTGATGAGCTATGAACATCTGTCACGCAATGAAGATCCGGCGTTTACCATCAAAACCGCGGTGGTCTCTGCCCAGTGGCCGGGCGCCGACGTTAATACCATGGTGCAGCTGGTGACAGACGTGCTGGAGCAGAAGGTGCAGGAACTTCCCTCTCTCGATACGGTGGAGAGTGAGACCCGCGCCGGGCAGACGGTCATTTATGTCAATCTGCGTGACGATACGCCGCCGTCTCAGGTCGCGGGCATCTGGTATCAGCTGCGCAAAAAGATGCAGGATGTGAGCACCTCTCTGCCGCAGGGCGTGCAGGGTCCGGCGGTGAACGACGAGTTTGATGACACCTTCGGCACGATTTATGGCTTCACGGCGGAGGGCTTTAGTGCCCGTGAGCTGCGCGACCGCGTCGATAACCTGCGGCGCGCTCTGGCGACCCTGCCCGACATCGGCAAAACCCGGCTGCTGGGGGTGCAGGAGCAACAGGTGGTTATCGCCTTTTCTCCGCAAAAGCTCAATGGCATGGGTCTCGATTTGCAGCAGGTCAGCGACGCCATCAACGCGCAGAACGAGGTCGTTCCGGCGGGCAGCCTGCGCACCGACCGCGAGAATATTGCGCTGCGGGTCAGCGGCACCCTGACCTCCGTCGACAGCCTGCAGGCGATGACACTGCATATCGGCGATCGCTTTATCCCGCTGACCGATCTCGCGACGATCAGCCTGCAACCCGCCGAACCGCCCGCCCCGACGTTCCGGGTCAATGGCGTGCCCGCTATCGGGCTGGCCGTCTCCATGGCCGCCAGCGGCAACCTGCTCGACTTTGGTCAGCAGCTGAATCAGCGCATGCAGACGCTGGCTGGTCAGTTACCACACGGCATCACCATGACCCGCGTTGCCGATCAGTCTGCGGTGGTAAAAACGGCGGTCAGCGGTTTTGTGCGAATCCTGGGCGAAGCCGTGGTGATTGTGTTAGCCGTGTCGTTTATCTCGCTGGGGCTGCGCGCCGGACTGGTGGTGGCGGCGGCGATCCCGCTGGTGCTGGCGATGACCTTTACCGGTATGTTGCTGGCCGGTATCGGGCTGCAGCGCATCTCGCTGGGTGCGCTGATTATCGCACTGGGGCTGCTGGTGGATGACGCCATGATCACCGTCGAGGCGATGGTGGCCCGGCTGGAAGCGGGTGACAGTAAGTGGCAGGCCGCCACCTGGGCGTTTAAAACCACCGCCTTTCCGATGCTGACCGGCACGCTGGTCATGATCGCCGGGTTCATTCCGGTTGGGTTCGCCGCCTCCAGCGCCGGCGAGTACTGCTACTCGCTGTTTGTGGTGATCGCGCTGGCGCTGCTCTGCTCGTGGGTCGTCGCGGTGATCTTCTCTCCGCTTACCGGCTGCTGGCTGCTGTCGGCAAAACTGAATCATGCCGACCCGCGACCGGGCGTGCTGATGCGCGGCTATCACTGGCTGCTGGAAGTGATTCTGCGTCATCGGGGCGTGACGGTCAGCGCGGCGCTGGGGGTGCTGCTGGTCAGCCTGTACGCCACCACGTTTATGCAGGGTGAATTTTTCCCGGCGTCCGACCGCCCCGAACTGCTGGTCAGCCTCACGCTTCCCGCCAGTGCGACGCAGGCTGAAACCACGCGCCGGACCGCACAGCTGGAAGAGGTGCTGCGCCATGACCGCGATGTCGCCAGCTTCAGCAGCTACGCAGGGTCGGGCGCCATCCGTTTCTATCTGCCGATGGATGTGCTGCTGGAGAATGAAAACATCGCGCAGCTGGTGGTGGTCGCCAGAAACCTGTCGGTGCGCGACCGGCTGCAGCGCAGGCTGGAGAGCAGGCTCGGTGAGAACTTCAGTGATATCACCACACGGGTCTCGCCGCTGGAGCTGGGACCACCGGTTGGCTGGCCGCTGAAATATCGCCTTACCGGACCGGATTATGGTCATGTCCGGCTGGCGGCGTCCCGGCTGGCGGCGCTGATTGCCCGCTCACCGCTGACCCGCGAGGTCAATCTGACTGCCGGAGAACCGGAGCGCGTCATGACGCTGGCCGTCAATCAGACTGAAGCCCGCGCGGCCGGACTCTCCTCCGGGACGATAGCCCGTGCCCTGAATACGCTGATGTCCGGCAGCGTGGTG
The DNA here is from genome assembly GCF_026541045.1 of Pantoea sp. GM_Pan_3. Taxonomy (NCBI): domain Bacteria; kingdom Pseudomonadati; phylum Pseudomonadota; class Gammaproteobacteria; order Enterobacterales; family Erwiniaceae; genus Pantoea; species Pantoea sp. GM_Pan_3. Next base: position 110,475 of record NZ_JALNVA010000009.1, read on the forward strand.
ACGACACTGCGCGACCGCAACCGGCTGATTGATGTGGTGTTACGCGGCAATGACGCCGAGCGGCAGGATACGGCGACGCTGGCGGGTTTGATGATCACTAATGCCAGCGGTCAGAAGATCCCGCTGCGCCAGGTGGCGACCCTGAAGTGGGGCGTGGATGACCCGGTGATCTGGCGACGTCAGCGGCTGCCCTACATCACGGTGCAGACGGATATCGCTCCCGGCCAGCGGGCGGAAGCGGTCTCTCAACAGCTGGCACCGGCTATCGCCGCCCTGCGTGCTTCCCTGCCTGCCGGGTACACGATTGAGGAAGCGGGCACGGTAGCGGAGTCGGACAAGGGCAACAGTTCGGTCTTTGCCCTGCTGCCGATGACGCTCTGCGCCATGCTGGTCCTGCTGATGATTCAGCTGCAACGCTTTTCCGGCATGCTGCTCGCGCTGAGCATGGCCCCCTTCGGCCTGCCCGGCATCGTTTCCGCCATGCTGCCGACCGGCACCCCGCTGGGATTTGTGGCGCTGCTGGGGATTATTGCACTGGCAGGTATCATCATCCGCAATGCGGTGATCATGATCAGTGAAGTGGATGCGAATGCCCGCGCCGGGCTGGCCGCGGTTGAGGCCATCCGCCAGGCGGCGCATCACCGCGCGCGGCCTATCCTGCTGACCGCCTGCGCCGCGATCCTCGGCATGATCCCCATCGCCCATCAGGTTTTCTGGGGACCGATGGCGCTGGCGATTATCGGGGGGCTGGTCAGCGGAACGCTGGTGACGCTCACCGTGCTGCCCGCCGCGTTAAGCCTGTTGATGCAGCGCCGGTCGCGCTGAAACGGTGTCAGGCGATCGCGCGGGATCGCCTGACATGCTCAGTTCATCACCTCCACCAGAATCAGCGGGCACTTTCTGACTTTACAGGCCTGGGTATAGGCCAGCGAACAGACCGAACAGAGGTCGCGCACGTCAGACTGGTACTCATACTCCATGAAATAGCGGAACTGGCCACCCGCCGAATCTGTTCTCCAGAATCGCTGCGGCTCCAGAATTTCATCCAGTTGCCTGAATGTCAGGGCTGACGGGTTATGAAACCCGACTCTTACGCGGTATGTAGTCATGCCCCGATTATTAATATCCCGCCCACCGCCCGCCAGCTGGTTATTGTTTTCAGTTCAATAGCTGGCACTTATCAACCCGCTTCGCCTGAAGCCGACTGTTCCGCCAGCAGCGACAGCAGGTGCAGCACCGCTTTCGAGGGGTGATGCCGCCGCCAGGCAAACGCCACGTCGGTGAACAGCGTGTTGTTTTCGATATCGCTGAAGCTGACGTCCGGGTTATCAACGCAGCGCATCGACTCCGGCACCAGCGCAATCCCGCACCCTGCCGCCACCATACCGAGTGACGTGGTGATCTGCGGCGCCTGCTGGAAAGTGTGGCGCGAAAACCCCGCCCGCAGACAGGCGGTGACAATCAGCTCATACAGGCTGGGCGAAACGTCACGCGGGAAAATCACCAGGGTTTCACTGGCCAGGGCCGATAAGGGCAGGACGGGTGTGCCGCTGAGAGGGTGGCTGCGCGGCAGCGCAATCAGCATCTTTTCGGTGGAGATGACGCGCAGATTAAACGCCTTGCTGCTTTCGCAGGGCAGCCGGATAAAGGCGGCATCCAGCAATCCCTCCTGCAAATCCTGCATCAGCAGGGACATGTTCTCTTCGCGCGTCAGCAGCTCCATCGCCGGATAACGCCCGGTAAAGCGGCGGATCAGGGTAAAGATATGAGGATTAAAGGCAACCGAGCTGGCGAATCCCAGAGACAGCTGGCCGCTGATCCCACGGGCGATCCCGCGCGCATTCTCCAGCGCCTGGTCGGCAAGTTGCACAATCTGCACGGCATCCGCCAGAAAAGCCTCGCCGGCCTCGGTGAGTTCCACCCCACGCGTCAGCCGCTTCAGCAGGGGCGTGCCAATCTCCTGCTCCAGCCGCAATATCTGCTGACTCAGCGGCGGCTGCGATATCCCCAGCATTTCGGCGGCGCGGGTGAAGTGAAGCGTCTCGGCAACGGCAACAAAATAACGCAGGTGGCGCAGTTCCATATCAAAAACGTCTCAAAGTTAACAGGTTTCGCTATTGGATCTTACGACTGAATCGGTTCAACCTTAGGTTAACACGGCTTAACGGTTAACTTACGAGGCATCAAATGAGCAATTGTGTAACTGATTGTTCCTGTGAGGATCAACTAAAACGAACTGTCTTAACGCTTTCCCAGGATGCACCAGAAAGTGTTATCTATCAGACCTCTTTAATGAGTGCGCTACTGAGCGGCGTTTACGACGGGAACACGCGGATTGCCGATCTTCTGCGCAAAGGCGATTTTGGCCTGGGCACCTTTAACCGGCTGGATGGCGAGCTGATCGCCTTTGACAGTCAGGTTTACCAGCTGCACGCCGATGGCAGCGCCCATCCGGCCGATCCGGCGCAGAAAACCCCGTTTGCTGTCATGACCTTTTTCAAACCGCAATATCTGTTTGAGTTTGACCGGCCGATGTCGCGTGAGGCCATCCATCAGGTAATCGACAGCGAAATCACCTCCGACAACCAGTTCTGCGCGCTGCGGATCAGTGGCCGTTTCAGCCGGGTCGAGACCCGCACCGTGCCCTGCCAGTGTCGCCCCTATCGCTCCATGCCGGAAGTGCTGGGCGATCAGCCGACCTTTGCGTTCCGCCAGCGTACGGGGGAACTGATCGGCTTCCGCACACCCCAGTACATGCAGGGGATTAACGTCGCAGGCTATCACGAACATTTTATTACCGACGATCGCGAAGGCGGTGGCCACATTCTGGATTATGCGCTGGAACAGGGAACCCTGACCTTCGGTGCCATCAGCAAACTGGTCGTGGATTTGCCGCAGGACAGTGACTTTCTCAATGCCGACCTGAACCCCGCCAATCTTGACGCTGCCATCCGTGCGGTCGAAAGCTAATCAGAGGAATGACGATGAAAACTCCAACCGATACCACGCTCTGGACCTGTGGCGCTGACCTGGTGGTCGCGCAGCTTGAGGCGCAGGGCGTCCGCCACGTCTTTGGTATTCCCGGCGCCAAGATTGATAAGGTTTTTGACTCCCTGCTGGACTCCTCCATCCAGACGATTCCGGTTCGCCACGAGGCGAACGCAGCGTTCATGGCAGCAGCCGTAGGCCGCCTTACCGGCAATGCGGGAGTGGCGCTGGTCACCTCCGGACCGGGCTGTTCTAACCTGATCACCGGCATGGCTACCGCCACCAGCGAAGGGGACCCGGTGGTCGCCCTCGGCGGCCAGGTAAAACGCTCCGACAGCGCCAAACAGGTGCACCAGAGCATGGATACCGTCTCGATGTTCCGCCCGATCACCAAATATGCAGTTGAGGTCACCGATCCCTCCGCGCTCTCCGAGTGCCTGTCGAATGCGTTTCGTCATGCCGAACATGGCCGGGGCGGCGGCGCGTTTGTCAGCCTGCCGCAGGATATTGTCGACCAGCCTGTTACCGGCAAAGCACTGAGCAGCAAAGCCCGTCCCGTCCTGGGCGCAGCACCGGACGCGATGATCGATGCCGTGAGCCAGGCTATCGCCAGGGCTAAAAATCCGGTCATCCTGCTGGGACTGATGGCGAGCCAGCACGAGAACAGCGAGGCGATCCACGATCTGCTGAGCCGCAGTCACATCCCGGTCACCAGTACCTATCAGGCCGCCGGTGCCATCCGCCAGGAGCACTTTTCACGCTTTGCCGGACGCGTCGGGTTATTTAACAACCAGGCGGGCGACCGGCTGCTGCAACAGGCTGATCTGATCATTACCATCGGTTACAGCCCGGTGGAGTATGAACCGGCCATGTGGAACAGCGGCAACGCCACCCTAATTCACATCGACGTGATCCCCGCAGAGACCGACAACCGCTACCTGCCGGACGCCGAGCTGGTGGGCGATATCGCCGCCACGCTGCGTAAACTGGCGGCGCGCATCACCGCGCCGCTGCAGCTGACGCCGGAAGCCGCCACCATCCTCGATGACCGTCAGCAGCAGCGGAAACTGCTGGCGATGCAGGGTGCCAGCCTCAATCAGTTTGCCCTGCATCCGCTGCGCATCGTGCGTGCCATGCAGGACATCATTAACAGCGACGTCAGCCTCACGGTCGACATGGGCAGCTTCCACATCTGGATCGCCCGCTATCTCTACAGCTTCCGCGCCCGCCAGATCATGATCTCCAACGGTCAGCAGACCATGGGCGTCGCCCTGCCGTGGGCAATCGGAGCCTGGCTGGTCGACCCGCAGCGCAAAGTCGTTTCGGTCTCGGGCGATGGTGGCTTCCTGCAGTCCAGCATGGAGCTGGAGACCGCCGTCCGGCTGAAAGCCAACATTCTGCACATCATTTGGGTCGACAACGCCTACAACATGGTGGCGATGCAGGAAGAGAAAAAATATCAGCGCGTCTCGGGCGTTAACTTTGGCCCGGTCGATTTCAAAGCCTATGCCGAAGCGTTTGGCGCAGCAGGCTTTGCGGTGACCAGCGCGGCAGAACTGGAGCCGACGCTGCGTAAAGCGATGGATGTTCAGGGACCTGCGGTGGTGGCTGTCCCGGTGGATTACGCCGATAACCCGCTGCTGATGGGCCAGCTGCATCTGAGCCAGCTTCTTTAATTTCATGCAAAAAGGAAATCACGATGAAAAACAGAGTGGCATTTGTAACCGGCGCAGGCCAGGGCATTGGTGAAGCGATTGCCCTGCGTCTGGCGAAAGATGGACTGGCGGTCGCGGTGGCGGACTTTAATCAGGACACCGCCCGTCAGGTGACGGAGAAGATTACTCAGCAGGGCGGTAAAGCGATCGCGCTGAAAGTGGATGTGTCGCAGCGCGATCAGGTGATGGCGGCAGTTGAGGAGGCGCGTCGTGCGCTGGGAGGCTTCGACGTCATCGTCAACAACGCCGGTATTGCCCCCTCGACGCCGATTGCGGAGATTACCGAAGAGGTGGTCGACAAGGTTTACAACGTCAACGTCAAAGGCGTGATCTGGGGTATGCAGGCGGCGATAAAGGCCTTTGCGGCTGAAGGGCACGGCGGCAAAATTATCAACGCCTGCTCTCAGGCCGGACACGTCGGCAACCCGGAGCTGGCCGTCTACAGTTCCAGTAAATTTGCCGTGCGGGGCCTGACACAAACCGCCGCGCGCGACCTGGCCGCGGCCGGCATCACGGTCAACGCCTTCTGTCCCGGCATCGTCAGGACGCCAATGTGGGAAGCGATCGACCGGCAGATCTCGGAAGCGGCCGGAAAACCGGCCGGTTACGGCACGGAAGCGTTCGCCAGACGCATTACGCTGGGACGTCTCTCTGAGCCGGAAGATGTGGCGGCCTGTGTGGCCTATCTCGCCAGCCCCGACTCCGACTACATGACCGGCCAGTCCCTGCTGATCGACGGCGGCATGGTCTTTAACTAATCCCCCTGCCTGCTGCGCCAGCGCGCAGCAGCTGTTTTTCCTGCCCGGCTTCACCCTTAAATATTTTTTATCTGAAAAGCGGTTAACCATCAGCAGGTTGCCCGCCTGGCCGCGCCCCTGCTGGTTTTTTGTCACTGCAGAGGTTAAAGCTGCTTATCACCCTGCCGATAAATCAGAGACTCCTCTCCCTGTTCGAAGCGACCATGTTAACAATCAACCATAACGAAACCGCCGCGATAGCGAACAAAACGCGGTACGGCACTGACTCTGTTCTGGGACGAACGGTTGAACGACTTTCATCAGGGATGCGGATTAACAGTGCTAAAGATGACGCGGCGGGTCAGGCCATCGCCAACCGCATGACGGCCAATGTGAATGCCGATGCGGTTGTTGCGCGCGGCCTCAATGATGCGATCAGCTACTCCCAGACGGCAGGCGGCGGCCTGGACACCATCGCCAATCTGCTGATTCAGGCCCGCACGCTCTCCGTGCAGGCGGCGAACGGCACGCTCTCTGATGCGGATCGGCAGAGCGTTAACGCCCAGTATCAGCAGATTCTGGCCGGGATTGATGAAGTGGCCGATCACACCGAGATTTTTGGCCGCTATCCGCTGGCGACCGATAATCCCGATCTTCCGCCAGCGAAGCTGGGCAACGTTGATCCCATCAATACCAAATTTCCGGTTTCGGGCAGGAATTACTCCTTCAGCTCCGGGGTAATCCCGCTGGCCTATATTCCGGCAGGCTCGACGTCGATTACCATTACCATCGACTCGCTGGGTCAGGATGATGACCTTCAGCTGTTTACCCGCGACGGTAAGCATCTGGTCGGCACGCCGCTGGAAGGCAGCGCGCCCGACTACACCTGGACCAGCAAGGGGATAACCGATGCGGCGACCGCAAAATCGCGTCTGCTGACCAGCAGTAACGGCTTTGACAGCAACGCGGCCTATGACAGCTCCTCGCTGCTGGAAGGGGGATCGAGCTGGGCGCTGGCGAGCAGTAACAGTGGCAGCTACAACGGCATGAACATCACCTACAGCGGTGACGGCGATCGCTATGAAGATGCCACCAGCGGCGATTTCAACAACGGCACCATTACCGGCAACCGGCTGGAGCGCATCACGCTGGATACCGTCAGCGAAGATCTGATTGTAGTGGTGGTCGGCAACGGTTCTTTCACCAGCAATCTGACCTGGGGGATCCTGCCTGAGCCGAAAGGGATGCCCGCCATACCGCCGCATAAGAGCCAGCCGATGGAGGTGATTACCAGTGCGGATTATGGTCAGCCGGTGCAGTCGGACTCGATTCCGGCCACGCCCTCGGACACCAAAACGCTGAAGCTGAATAACACCACGCTGCTGACCAGCGGTGACATCTCCGTCACCATGAAGGCGCTGGATTCAGCCCTGGAGAAGATCAGCAGTTATCAGTCGCTCTATGGCGCGAAGATTAACCGCTACGAGTCGAACCGGAATGTGCTGTCGCAGCAGGGTGTGGATACCGCCACCGCCCGCAGCCGTATTCAGGATGCTGACTACGCGGAAGAAGCGAGCCAGCTGGCACGCAGCCAGATTATTCAGCAGGGGCAGACCGCCGTCAGCAAAATGGCCAACAAAACGCCTGAGACGATTATCCAGTTGCTGAATAATTAAAGCCCATCAGGCTGAGCGCTCGCGCTCAGCCGCTTCCCCTTGACGGATTTTCGCCGCTGCATCAGCCCCCGTCTGGCCCGCAATTCCCTCTTACGCCCCCGTATCGTTTGATCTCAGTCACACAATCTCGTTTAACATTCGTTTAAAGATGATCCCGATCACCCTTCCCTGTTAAAGAAATGCTAAAACCTGATAACAATTTAATATCATCTTTCCGCTCAGGGTTAATTAAAACAACAGGTTAATCGTTACCACGCTAAGCAATTTCCTGAATTTTCCTGACTGAACGCCACCTTTTCATTACTTTTACGCCATTGTGAGGGCTGTTATTTTGCTGACGATACTGGGTTTTTCCATGGTTGTTTGCTTCATGTATCTCATCATGACCAAACGCATGTCAGCCTTAATTGCGCTGATCCTGATACCAACCATTTTTGCGCTGATTGGCGGTTTTTATGCGGGACTGGGCGAAATGATGCTGGATGGCGTCAAAAAGCTGGCCCCCACCGGTGTCATGCTGACCTTCTCTATTCTCTATTTTGGTCTGATGATCGACGCCGGCCTGTTTGACCCGCTGGTCCGTTTTATTCTCCGGCTGGTGCGCGGCGATCCGCTTAAAGTGCTGGTCGGCACCGCCGTGCTGACGCTGCTGGTTTCACTGGATGGTGACAGCTCCACCACCTACATGATCGCCATCGCGGCTTTCCTGCCCCTCTATCACCGGCTGGGGATGAACGTGCTGATGATGACCTGTCTGGTCAACCTCGCCAGCGGCATCATGAACCTCTCGCCCTGGGGTGGCCCGACCGCCCGCGCCGCCGCCGCCCTGCGCATTGACGCCCTCGACATCTTTATCCCGATGCTGCCCGCCATGCTGCTTGCCTGTGTCAGCCTGGTCGCGATGGCTATGCTGTTTGGCCTGCGTGAGCGCAAGCGTTTAGGCGTCATGACGCTGAAAGATCATCATCTCGACAACATCGAGCTGGGGCTGGGCGATGCCGATGAGTGCGCCGCCAACCGCCGTCCTAAGATGTTCTGGCCCAACTTCATCCTGACCACCGTGCTGCTGGTGCTGCTGGTGGTCGGGTTAATGCCGATTCAGATCCTGTTTATGCTGGCGTTTGCGATTGCCGTGATGCTCAACTATCCAAGCTTGGAGGAGCAGAAAGCGCGCATCAGCTCTCATGCCGGTAACGTGCTGGCTGTGACCGCGCTGATTTTTGCCGCCGGTATCTTCACCGGTATTCTCTCCGGCACCGGCATGGTGGATGCCATGGCGAAGAGCCTGCTGGCGGTGATCCCGCACAGCTTCGGACCTTATCTGGCCGTTTTCACCGCGCTGGTCAGTCTGCCGTTCACCTTCTTTATGTCGAACGATGCCTTTTACTTCGGCATTCTGCCGGTCATCGCCCAGACGGCGGCCAGCTACGGCATTACCGCAGAGGAGATCGCCCGCGCCTCTATCGTCGGTCAGCCTTTCCATCTGCTGAGTCCGCTGGTGCCGTCAGTCTATCTGCTGGTGGGGCTGGCAAAAGTCGATATCGGCGACCACCAGCGCTTTGCGATTAAATGGGGGATTCTGGTCAGTCTGGTGCTGATGGCGGGCGGTCTGCTCACCGGCGCTTTCCCGTTCTTCCATCGTTAACTCTGCTTTCTGGCGGATAACCGGCAAATTTGCCCGGTTATCCGCTTCACCGCTCCGCCTACTGTTACAACCCTCTCTACACTCTAAAGCCAGGCTGATCTGCTGCGTGCCGGAGACGAGCCGAAGCACCTCAGCCATTCTGCCGATGATTGCGATGGAGGCCCGATGAAAATTCACCACCTGAACTGTGGCTGTATGTGCCCGCTGGGCGGGGCATTTTATGATGGATTCAGCAAAGGCATCAAAGCGCATCTGGTCTGTCACTGCCTGCTGATTGAGACGGACCGCGACGGACTGGTGCTGGTCGACACCGGCTTTGGCCGCCAGGATATCCACGCGCCGGGCAGCCGCCTGTCCGGCTTTTTCCGCGCGCTGAACAATATTCAGCGTCGCGATGAACTGACCGCCCTGTCACAGGTCAGGGCGCTGGGCTTTCGGGCTGAGGATGTGCGGCATATTATTCTGACCCACCTCGATTTTGATCATGCGGGCGGACTGACCGATTTTCCGCAGGCGCGTATCCACCTGCTACAGCAGGAGGTGGACACGGCCCATCAGCGTCATAGCTGGCTGTCGCGGGAGCGTTATCGTCCCGGACAATGGGGTGGGATCAGCCACTGGGAGACCTATCAGCCGCAGGGCGAAACGTGGTTTGGTTTTGAGGCGGTAAATCGCCTGCGGGAATTACCGCCGGAGATTCTGCTGGTGCCGCTGGCGGGCCACACGCCGGGTCACGCGGGCATCGCCATTCAGCAGCCTGACGGCTGGCTGCTGCACGGCGGCGATGCGTGGTTCTATCGGGACGAAATGCGCCAGCAGACGCGCCACTGCACGCCTGGGCTGCGTTTTTACCAGTGGATGATGGCGATGGATAACGGTGCCAGACGACACAACCAGCAACGCCTGCGGGAGCTCTCCTGTCAGCGCGGCAGCGAGATCACCTTTTTCTGCAGTCACGACGCACGTGAGCTGGAGGCCCTGCAGGTTAATGCGCCGCGGTTCAGCCAGAGTGCCCGGTCCGATTAATCGGGATCGCCCGCTCGCTTTTGCAGCTGGGCTGACAGCCACGGAGCGGTCAGACTCTCTGATGACTGACTGACCGTCTCCGGTGAGCCGGATGAAACAATCCGGCCCCCCTTATCGCCCGAACCCGGCCCCAGATCGATCACCCAGTCCGACTCCGCCACGATACGCATATTATGTTCTGCCATGATGACCGTATGGCCGCGTTTAACCAGCTCATCCAGCACCCGCAGCAGCTTATCCATATCCGCCGGATGCAATCCGGTCGAAGGTTCATCGAGCAGGTAGAGCGTGGCGGTGCGCTGGGCCCGCTGCAGTTCCCAGGCGAGCTTGATACGCTGACACTCTCCGCCGGAAAGTTCTGTGGCGGGCTGCCCGAGCCGGAGGTATCCCAGCCCCAGCGCCGTCAGTGCCGACAGCGAACGCTGAATCCCTTCGTTGCCGCTAAAGACCGCGGTTGCCTCGTCCACCGTGAGATCGAGCACATCCGCAATCGTCAGGTTGTGCCACCTTACCTCCAGCGTCCCGGGGTTGTAGCGGCTGCCCGCGCAGACGGAGCAGGTGGCCGTGGCGCTGGGCATGAACAGCAGCTCAATGGAGATCTGCCCCTGCCCCTCACACGCAGGACAGCGCCCGGCAGGCAGATTGAATGAGAACCGCCCGGCGTCGAAGCCTTTTGCCTTCGCTTCGGGGGTGTCGGCAAACAGTCGGCGAATGATGTCGAAAAAGCCGGTATAGGTGGCCAGGTTGGAGCGCGGCGTCCGTCCGATAGGACGCTGATCGATTCTGATGAGTCGGCCGAAGGCGTCGCTTCCGCTGACCACGTGTCCCTTCACGTCGGGCACCAGATCCTCGTCCTCCCCCTCCTCGCTGTCGGACTCTTTATCCGCATGACCGAGCATTTCCGGCAGCACGCGATTCAGCAGCGTCGATTTCCCTGAGCCTGACACCCCGGTGATGGCCGTCATTCTCGCCAGCGGAAGGGCGATATCCATCCCGACAATATTGTTGCAGTCGATCGCTTCCAGCCTGAGCCAGTTTTCCGGCGACTGCCGCTGGCGCAGTCCGATGTAGCGTCGGGAGAAGAGATAGCCTGAGGTGGGCGATTCAACCTCTTTGACCCCCGCCGGGACGCCGTTGTAGACGATCGCCCCGCCGTAATCGCCCGGACCGGGTCCGATCTCTACCAGCCAGTCCGCTTCCGCGATAAGGTCAGTGTTATGTTCCACGACTATCAGCGAGTTGCCTGCGCGGACCAGCCTTTTCAGGGAGGCAAGCAGCGCTTTCACATCTTCAGGATGCAGCCCGGCGGACGGCTCATCCAGCACGTACAGCACGCCAAACAGGCGCGAAATCATCTGGGTTGCCAGACGGACGCGCTGCAGCTCGCCGGAGGAGAGTAGCGTGGTGCGACGCCCCGGCGCGAGATGTCCCAGGCCCAGCGCGTCAAGCTGCTCAAGCCGCATACAGATGTCTGCCGCCATCCGGATGACCGCCTCACGCAGCGCCGGCTCTTCTGGCAGATCGGGAGAGGCGCCACGGGCATAGGGACGAAAGCGTTCCGCCAGCGCGGAAACCGTCAGCTCGCTCAGGCTGGCTATGTCATACCCGGCAAATGTCACGGAGAGCGCATCGCGGTTGAGTCGTTTACCGTGGCACTCGGAACAGGGCGTGACCGTCACAAAGCGCGCCAGCCGTTTTCTGACCGATTCGCTGCCGCCCGAATAGCTCTGCAACACGATTTTTGCGGCGCTGGTGTAAGTGCCGATGTAACCCGGTTCCTCGCCTGCCGCTATCGCCTTTTCGCGCTGCTTAGCGTTGAGACCTTCGTAGATAGGCACCGACGGCTGCTCCTCAGTCAGCAGTATCCACTGCCGGTCACGCTCAGACAGAGTGTGCCACGGCGCATCGATATCGTAGCCGAGCGTGTCAAGGATGCTTCGCAGATTCTTGTTGTGCCAGCCCCTGGGCCAGGCGGCGATAGCCCCCTGCCGGATGCTCAGTGAGCTATCCGGCACCAGCGCCTCAGTTCTGACAGTGTGAACCTTTCCCAGCCCCTGGCAGTGGGGACAGGCACCCTTTGGGTTGTTCGGTGAAAAATAGTCGGCCGTCATAAAAGGAACACCGTCCGGTCTGGTGCCCGCACGGGAATAGAGCAGACGCAGCGTGACGGCGATCCGGGTGAGGCTGCCGACCGTCGATCGCTCCTGCGCGCCCGCCCGGCTCTGCTGCAGGGCCACCGCAGGCGGAAGTCCGTCAATGTTATCGACATCCGGCGCCGCAGCCTGATCGATCAGACGGCGGGCGTGAGGTGAAACCGACTCGATAAACCGGCGCTGCGCTTCCGCATAGATCGTATCAAAGGCGAGGGACGATTTACCGGAGCCGGAAACCCCGGTGAACACCACCATGGCGTTACGGGGAAAACGCAGCGACACCTCTTTAAGGTTATGGGTGCGCGCGCCCTGCACGGAGATACAGGGATCGATCTCCCCCTCTTCAGCGCGGTATGTCTCGGTAAAGCGGTGTTCTGTCATGATGTCCCTGCCTGGTGAAATGCGGCCGACTGATGATCGCCTGCGATGAATGGCCGAAAACTGCAGCGGCTAATCTGGCGGACGCACTGGCCCGCTTCTGAAAAACATCAGCAAGGGTAGTCAGGGAACCGGGATTTAACAATTTATGGGGTGGAGTAACGCCTTGAATCGGCAAGGGGGCACACGTTCAGAGGGGGGGCCGGAGGAACATGGCCTTCTGTAGTCAGCCGGGAAAGGGGCAGAGACGCCCCCCTTCCGGCCCTCACAGCATCACGGTTTTTTAAACTTGTCTTCGACTTTCTCTTTCGCTTCCGCGATTTTGTCCCCGGCCTTGTCCATCAGCCCCTCTTTGTGATCGGGATGGTCTGGCGTCAGCGAGCGGTGATCCTGCTCTGCGCGGGCCTGCCGCGTGCCTTCAAGCAGGGGATCGGCCGCCGTGCCCTGGCCGCTGACCGGTGCGGCGCGGGTGTGATCGGCCCGGGCATGGTCGATGTCGACTTCCTGACGGCGCACCGAGTCATTGATGGTCTCCACCCGGTCGCTCTCCTCTTTACGCAGCACCACCTCTTCGATGATTTGCGCGGTCTTGTTGACCACCGGCTGCTCGTGCGACTCCTCCACTTCCACCGTTTTTTCTGACCAGTCGACATTATCGGGCGAACCCGCTTCGTTCACCGGGCGGCGGAAGATTTCGGCGTGCTGCTCATGCAGCGAGACATTTTCAGACACCCGATCGGTGACCGTATAGCGACGGACGCGGGTCGAGCCTTCGCTGACCAGTCGCTTACCCACTTCCAGTCGCTCTTCAGCCAGACGCAGCACATCCTCATCACTCTCATCACCGGTCAGCGCGGGGCGGGTCGTGCCGCGCTCACTGTTCAGCGGATTGACCGTCTCGTTACCCGGTAACGTTCCACTGGCTGGCGGCGTCAGGCCATTGTCAACCGCAGCGTCACCGGGAACGGCGGCGGTACGCTCTGTCAGCTCTTCATGGGCATCAAGAATGCCCAGCGCGCGCGGCAGTTCATCTTCATCAGCGCGCAGCGACAGCACCACCCCGCCGGTACGCATCGCATCTTCATACACTTCGGCCTGGTCTTCCTCCAGCGTGTTGCCGAACAGGCGTTGCCAGAAGCCAGGATGGCGGGCCTCATGACCTTCTGTCCGCAGCCGTTCGCCGGAGATGATATCGATATCATCATCCTGGAAGCCTGCTTTGATCAGGTTACGTTTTGCCCCCTCTGCCAGTGAGATATTGCTGAACATTGTTACGATTGTTTCACGCGCCATATTGTGTTCCTCGCTGATGGATTCGGATGACTCTGGATGAGGGGATCGGGTCAGGTGAGCGTGCTGTCTGCGCAGGGTCACGACCTGTTCTGTCGCCGCCTCGCTGACGACCGTGCGGATGTGCCACTCCTCTTTCAGCACCAGATGACGAACGATCTCGACTTCCTCTTCCACAATCGGGATGATCAGAACGCCATTTTCCTCCCGGATCGCCGGCATCGCCGCCAGCCTTTCCGATTTGGGAATGCGCTCTATCGCCGCCGTCTGCTGTCGGAGCATCAGCGCCATCGTCTGCTGATGCTCAGTGACCTGCCGGGTTACCCTGACAACGCCGTCACTGATCCGCTGTGTTGACACCTCTGCCGTTTCTTCAGCAAGACTTATCACCTGCTCGTTACCCGCTGACCCTGATTTTTCAGGAGGCTGATTGTTCATGGTTAACCTGCCTGTCATACAGAGCGATCATTTGTACTTCCCCTGGCCTTGAGCATAAGTCACTGCTTTTCGGTTAGTTAAAGCCTGGCACAAAGATGGGCAAAAGAAAGGAAAATGCAGATAAACGCAGCCATATGAGGATAACGTGGCGCTAAAATCGCATAACCGAGGCGGCAGATAAAAAAAGGCTCTTACTGTGTCAGACAGTCAGATTGCTGTTTAGCCTGCTCAAAAAAAGGGCCAGTCCTTTTTCAGGCTGGCCCGGGAAACAGAGACGTCTGCGTTCAGGGATTGAGCCACTGACACGCCTTCAGTTCGCCGTCGGGTGCATAGCGAAACAGGGCGCGCTGATTGTCGTTACGCTGTAACTGGTAGCCCTCCAGTGTGGTGACCTGCAGGATCACCACGCCGAAGTGCGGCTCGCCAGACTCTGCGGCGTGCACAGCGGGCATCTTATTCGCCGGTATCGGTATCTCACCCGGCGGCCCGCCCTGATAGGTCTGCCGGGTGTGCTGAGGTAATGCCTGCCAGGCCTGCCGGGCGATATCACTCCCCGCCGCATAACAGCTGACCCGGCCCGCCAGTCGCAGCTGCAGCCGGCGCTGCAGACAATATCCGAGTACGGTGACCGCCGGATTGGCCGCCATCTCCTGCCACTTCGGGCTGCGGACATCAGTGTGAAAAGTCAGCATCCGACGGTGACTGCGACTCTGGCGCAGGACCAGCGTGCGCGCCTGGGGGCGCTGCTCAGCGTCAACGGTACAGAGTGCCAGATAACGAAATGCGTCCTGTGGATCGGCGGCGGCCGCCTCCAGCGCTGCCCAGGCGGTTGCTTCAAACTGTGTCAAATCCATCGGGTTTCTCTCGTCAGGGTTGGGGGGCAAGCCAGACGGCTCCGCTCAAGCGTAGCAACGAAGTGACCAGATGGCCTGCCATCGCGGGAGGTAAACTGCGGGATCGGGCTCCTTTCGCCGACCCGGCCGTCACTGAACGGGTCAGGAAGGGGGAAAATGCGTGCCGCATGTTCTGTTTCTGCATCTCTGTGTTATTTTTGCGCTATCCCTGAGATCGCGAAAAGCGTTACGCCATGGAGGCGGCTATGTTGTCTGAAATGCGTTCGCCACGTCTGACCTACCGGCCGCTCAACCCTGAGGACTGGCCCTTCTATCTGGCAGTCAGTCAGGACAGATCGGTGATGAAATATATCTGTGACCCGCGCAGCGCCGAAGAGATAAGAAACCGCTCTTTTGATGTTCGCCTGCCTGAATGGGTAAAGGGCTGCCAGCACTGGCTCTGTCTGGTGATGGAGGAAAAAGCCAGCGGGCTGCCCGCAGGTTTCTGCGGGTTTATCGATCGCGGAGACGGCATTGCCGAGTTCGGTTTTATTGTTGCCGCCCATGCGCAGGGAAAAGGCTACGGCCGCGAGTCACTGCATGCCACCATCAGGCTCTGCTTTGAGCAGCTGGATTACCGTCGTCTGGTCGCCACGGTGACGGCGGGTAATGCAGCCTCACGCCGCACCCTGCTCTCGGCGGGTTTCGTTCAGGAGGGAACACTGCGGCAGAATTTCTTTCTGGACGGCGCGTGGCAGGATGACTGGATCTTCGGCCTGCTGAAACAGGAGTACCGGCCCTGAGGCCGGGAGAGGCCACAGATGACTTTCCCCCGCCTCAGTGACGCGCGATCAGCGCAGAGCGGCCCCTGAACCGGCCGCGATGGCCGCGGCAGGCAGAGACGGCGTTTCTGCGCAGAGCATCGCTTCAAAATCGGCTGGGCTCAGCGGCTGGCAGAGCCCGTTACCCTGCATAATGTCGCATCCTGCCGTCGTCACAAACGCGATCTGCTCTTTTTCCTCGACCCCTTCGGCAGCGACCCGGATACCCAGACTTTTACCGAGCCCGGCGATAGCCCGGAACATCATACGCACCCGCATACTGGAGCCCAGCTCGCGTGTCAGTGACTTGTCAATTTTAAAGCCCGACACAAAGCTGTAGCGCAAAAGGTTGATCGCGCCCAGCGTCCGTCCGAAATGGTCGATAATGAATGAAGCGCCGGTCTGGCGGATAGCTTCAACCTGCACCGGCATATCCTGCACCAGCACCGTCAGCAGGGGCTCATCCACTTCCAGCTCGACAAAACCGGCATCGCCACCGGCACTCTCCCGGAGCACCTTCTCCAGGCTGTTGCCCACCAGCTGGCGCGGAAACAGATTGATGCTGACGCGAAGATGGGGCGCGCGTACCTGCCACTGCCGGACCTGATCGAGCGCCGTCCGGATAATCCACTCCCCCAGCGTGACGGAAAGCGGGCTCTTCACCAGCATGGCGATGAAATCAGCCGGCAACAGCAGGCCGCGCGTCGGATGCTGCCAGCGCACCAGCGTCTCACAGCCGGTGAGTTTGCCGCTTTCGACGTCGTAGCGGGGCTGATAGTAGAGCGTGAACTGCTGCTGCCGCACCGCGGACTCCAGTTCGCGTTCAAAGCGTCGGCGCTGCTGCTCCGCTTCACGAAAGGCGGGCCTGAACAGGATGCTGCAGCCTTTGCCCGACGCTTTGGCACGATAGAGCGCCAGGTCGGCGGCGGACATGACCGCAGAGGGATCCCGGCCGTGCTCCGGGTAGGAGGCGATACCGGTGCTGGCGCCGACCACAACCGGTGAGTCGTGATAGCTGAACGGCGTCTGAACGGCGGCAATCAGCTTCTCTGCCGTCAGCGCCGCCTCCGCGCAGCCTCCCGTCAGCAGAATGACAAATTCATCACCGCCCAGGCGCGCCGCCGTCACCGCACCGGTGCACACGGTACGAATCTGTTCGGCAACGTGACACAGCAGCGCATCCCCGGCCGCATGGCCCAGGGTATCGTTCACTTCCTTGAAGCCATCAAGATCGGTCATCAGTAACGTATAGGGGATCTCCGCTTTAGTGAGCTGAGCGACCTGATCCATAAACGCGCTGCGGCTGGCGAGGCGCGTCAGCATATCGAGAGAGGCCAGCTCACAAAGCCGTGCCTCACTTTCATGACGGGCCGTGACGTCGCGGATAATCATGCCCACCAGCCGCTCTCCCCCTTCACGCCAGCCGGAGAAAGAGACCTCGGCCGGAAATTCGCGTCCGTTACGCGTCAGTCCCCAGATCTGCAGAGAGCGCGGACGCGAGATCGCCGATTCATCGGAGGTAATCCGGGCCAGTTCATTACGGTAGTCGATCTGGCAGCGCGCCGGGATCAGCTCACTGACGAACTGACCGCGCATCTCCTCTGCGCTGTAGCCGAACAGAGCGGTAGCAGCAGGGTTCCAGAAGGTGATGCCGCGCTGCAGATCCGTGCAGATAATGGCGTCAGGCGAGGTAGAGGAGATCGCCTCCAGCCGCTGCTGACTGGTATAGCGCAGTAATTTAAGCCGGTGCATCTCCATGCGATCCATCACCAGCGCGGCAATATCGCTGAGATGCTGCCGATCTTCTGGGGTCAGCGGCGCGCGGGGACGGGTATCGGTCAGGCAGACCGTGCCGATGTGATGACCATCCGGCGTGGAGAGCGGAATA
Organism: Pantoea sp. GM_Pan_3; assembly: GCF_026541045.1. Classification (NCBI taxonomy): domain Bacteria; kingdom Pseudomonadati; phylum Pseudomonadota; class Gammaproteobacteria; order Enterobacterales; family Erwiniaceae; genus Pantoea; species Pantoea sp. GM_Pan_3. The sequence continues at coordinate 128,063 of NZ_JALNVA010000009.1, forward strand.
CCGGCATAAAAGCGGATATAGGGATAGCCATGCACCAGCGGGCTGTCGCAGAAGCGCGGATCCTGCAGGGTATCCGGGACACAGAGTATCCTGCCCTGCGTTAAGGTGTGATGGCAGAACGCGACGTTGCGTGACGTGCCCGTAATGTTCAGTCCGTAACGGGAAGCAAAGAACTGCCGCTTTTCATCAATAAGGGAAACAAACGCGACGGGCACCTTAAACAGTCGGGCGGCAAGCGTAGTCAGACGATCCAGCGCATCGTTTGGCGGTGAATCCATCATCTGGTACTGCCTGAGTGCATCGAGGCGCGCCGCCTCGGCATCGTGATAAACGGGACGTTTCAGGATAACTTCCTCTGCGGATCGGTACTGTGGACGGCATGACACAGCATAAAGAGGACACGTTCAATCAGACAGGCCAGGCAGTATATGCTGCTGACCCGCTGCCGTAAGAAAGGCCCGTCAGTAAAATCTGGCGCAGCCGATGGCTGCGCTTCGCTTAATCTGTTTATCGGCCTGCCATATTCTAACTTCAGAGAAAACAGCGGCTGAAAACCCTATTTTTTCTGTTTTGCTACCAGCTCAAAGTGCGGATGCTCCCCGGCCAGCAGCATCAGCAATTCATATTCCCCCTGACTGAGCCGCGCAGGATTTTTTGACGCCTCTTTGGTCTGCCAGACACGCTGGCTGAGGTCGAAACGCTCTGCGGCGATCTCCTGAGAAAACCCGGCGGCAAGGCGGAGCTCACGTACGTTGCACTGCACGGCGACAGGCCGCTGTAAAATCTGATTTCCCATATGAAACTCCCGGCTTAGGGTGGCCGTAAAGAGGGCCGGACGCCATCACACGCCCGACCAAAGCATAAATGCTGGTTATGTTTTAATCGCCCGGCACAGCAGGCCGTCCTGTGAAATCCGTTAATGCAGCGTGCGATGATTAAATAAGGCAAATTATCTTTCTGACGATGCCTGAATAATAAGCACATCGATAAAAGAATAACCGACAGGATGAGTTGCAAAATCATCCCGCGATTATTGCCGCACGCTCTGCCCTTAAAAAATAAGGTGTCAGAGCGCGATTTAATAATCATTCGCGAACGTGCACGCGTTTTTCATACAGGCCTATTCCTCGTCGGGCGACTGATGTCAGGCCTGACTAAAGGCAGCCCATCCGCCAGGCTGTTCCGTGGCTTCGCGTCTGTTCGCCACGGCAACCGCCTGATGCGGGAGGGTAAAGCGGGTGATGACGCTGCCCAGCGTTTGCGTCTGACCGCTGAGACTGCCTGCGGTGGCTGACACCTGCTGCACCAGCGTCGCATTCTGCTGCGTCACGCGGTCGAGCTCAGCAACGGCGACGGTGACCTGAGCGATGCCTTTACTCTGTTCATCTGACGCCAGCGCAATCTGCCCGATAAGCTCATTCACGCCGCCAACGCCGCGCAGGACGGCTTCCATCGTGGTGCCGGCGCTCTCCGCTGCACGGCGGCCATCGTCAACCCGCGCCACCGTATCTGAAATCAGCTCTTCAATCTCTTTAGACGCCGCCGCACTGCGCTGCGCCAGCGAGCGCACTTCGCTGGCCACGACGGCAAAGCCGCGACCCTGCTCACCAGCGCGCGCTGCCTCAACGGCCGCATTCAGCGCCAGAATATTGGTCTGAAACGCGATGCCGTTAATGGTGGCGGTAAACTGACGAATTTTTTCTGACCCTTCCGCGATGCTGGTAATGGCCGCAGTCACCGTCTGAACCAGCTTCGCGCCCTGCTGCGTGGTATCGGTTGTACTGACGGCCAGCTCCCGCGCTTCACGGGCGTTCTGCGCGTTGTGGCGCACGGTGACGGTAATCTCTTCCATGCTGGCGGCGGTCTGCTCCAGTGCCGCAGCCTGGGTGGAGGTCCGATCGGAGAGGTCTGCGTTGCCTGCGGCAATATCCGCGGCTTCACGATGAAGAATGGCGGCGTTGTCGCGGATAGCGCTGACCATATGCAACAGGCTGTGCTGCATCTCTTTCACCAGCGGAACCAGCTGTCCGACACAGTTACGGCCCAGGTCTTCCGGCTCCTGCGTCAGATCGCCATCCGCAATGATTTTCAGGTGACCGCGAATTTTTGCCACCGGACGCACCAGATGCACGACCAGATAGCGATCGCAGAACAGCAGTAACGCGAACGCTGCCAGCAGCGCCGCCAGCAGTACACCCTGCAGCTGATGCCGGTCAGCCCTGAGCGGCGCCTGATGCTGCGCCAGCTGCTGCGTGATGCTGTTCAGTTGCGCCCGTGCCGCAGAGGCATAGTCTGCAGGTGTGGTGGTGAGTGCCGTACGCAGACGCTCCCAGTCAGCGCCTTCCGGCATGGCAGCCATCACCGCACTTTTGTCGGCGGCGCTTCCGCTCTGCATGGCAATAGCGCTTTGCGTCAGAAAGCTGAGCTGCTGAGTGAGAACGGTGGTGCGATCGGTCTGACGATAGATGTCGCGCAGCACATGGCTACTGTAGCCGCCAGCCAGTGCAACCACGCCCAGTGAAATGATCATCATCCACAGCACGACGCGCCGGATGGTGAAATGCCGGAGTGAGTTCATAAGGTTTCCCTGATGTTGTTATTGGTGTGTGTAAAAGTCGGGCAATAATAAGTTCTGTCATCTGCTTTAGTGCGTTATTATATAGTGCACTATTTTTGTTCTTTCTATCCTGGCAGGATATTTCAGAAATACAAATTTTTTGACGACAAAATAAAAGAATCGCCGTTCTGAAAATATTTTATTGAAGAAAGCCGATCCGGTAACCGTTTGCCGCTCTCTGCATTCCGTTACGTAATAAATTTGTCAGGACACTTTATTTTTACGGAAATTGCCTGTACTCATTACACACTACTCTGCAATTTTTCTGCTTAATTTCGCTCCGTAACCAGCCGGGGCGGAGGAATTCATGTTCATAAGTCTCAGCGGCGGCGATGATGGTCGCACGCGAACCCTGCGCGCGTTGCGCAATCCCGACGAAAGTCGTGATGAAGTGCTGCGTCAGTTTGTCCGGCTGGCCAGTCAGGCGCTCAGCATTCCTGGCAGTTTTATCTCCGTGCTGGATGATGAGCTGCAGCATGTGATGGCCGCGCATAATTTTACCCTTACCCGGTCCAGCCGCGAAGATTCGCTCTGCCGGTATGCGGTCGACAGCGACAGCACCGTGGTGATCCCGGATACCCTGCTGGATGAACGGTTTGCGACGCACCCCTTGATCATTGGCGCACCTTTTATCCGCTTCTATGCCGGTACGCCGCTGAAAAACAGCACGGGCATGATTCTGGGCACCCTGTGTGTCACCGACACCACGCCCCACCCTTTCAGTCCGGCTCAGGTCACCATGCTCACGATGCTGGCCACCCTGGTCATGTCATTTCTGGAAGCCTGGTATTCGGCAGGTTTTGCCGATCCCGTCACCGGATTGCCTAACCGTCAGCGGCTTATCCGCGACCTCCAGTTTCTGGCCGCCTCGGGTGATCGGACGCCACGGCGACTGGTCCTGATTGACTGCATTGATATGCCGCGCGCCTACGAGCTGGCGCGTTCAATGGGGATGGGGCCGGTTGAAAGCCTGCTGAAAGATGTCGCCACGCTGCTGCCTCTGCGCCTGCGCCCGGCACCGGGCGAGATACTCTATACCGTGGCCACCGGGCGTTTTGCCCTGTTAACCCGCCAGGAGAGCCGGCTAAGTGCCGGATGGGTGGCGAAGCAGCTGACGGGCATCAGCGCGGATCTGGGCGACGGGCTGTCTGTCGCGCTGATGACGCATACCGGTGAGGCCAGTTTCATCACCGGTGAGATGCCCGCACAGGAGATCCTGCGCCGCGCCGTCAGCGCCCTTCATGAAGCGATCGCCCGGGATGTCGCGTCGATGTGTTTCAGTGAAGCCACCGACACACGGCATACTCAGGATTTCACGCTGATGCACGATCTGGCCCTGGCGATACGGGAAAACAAAGGATTGTGGCTCGCGTATCAGCCGAAAATCTGTCTGCATAGCGGAAAGCCGATTGGGCTGGAAGCGCTGATCCGCTGGCGGCATCCGCAGCGCGGCGAGCTTTCTCCGGCAGAGTTTCTGCCTTTTGCCGGACAGACTGAACTGCTTAGCGAGCTGACCCGCTGGGTGACCGAGCAGGCCATCACCCGCCTTTCCCGGCTGCGTGACAGCTATATTCAGCTGCCCGTCACTATCAACGTCAGCAGCAGCGATTTCTCCCGCAGCGGGTTTGCCGACGAGCTTGAAGAGCAGATGATCAAGGCAAAGCTGCCGGTTTCACTGCTGGGCATTGAGTGCCTTGAGACAGAGCGGATACTGGAGAGCCCGTCAGCGATGCAGGGGCTTGAGATGCTGAAACTGCGCGGATTTGGGATCTCTCTGGATGACTTTGGTACCGGCTACAGCAACATCAGCTACCTGCGACGTATGCCACTGGACGTGATCAAGCTGGACCGTTCGCTGATTAGCGAAATCTCCAGTGATACCGGCTCGCGGGTTATCGCCCGCAGTATTATTGCGATGCTGAAAGATCTCGATTATACGGTGCTGGCCGAAGGCGTGGAGAATGCGGAAACGGTCAACACGCTGACCGAATTTGGCTGCGATCAGGCGCAGGGATTTTTCTACTCCCGGCCGCTGGCGGAAGCGGCGCTGGATGAGTGGCTCGGCTGGCGACTCCGCAGCAAGTGCTGAGCCGGTTGCGCCAGCGTCAGCCCTCTACCGGGCCGGATCAAACACGCTGAATCCCGCCGATCCGGCAATCACAACGGTATTGCGTCCGGCGCCTTTTGCCTCATAAAGCGCTTCATCCGCACGCCGTAACAGCGCTTCGCGTTCGCTGCTCTGATCCCGCGACGCGACGCCTGCGGATATCGTCATCGTCCCGACAAACGGAAACAGGGTAGCGCTGACGCTCTCACGGATACGTTCCGCCGTGCGGGCGGCGTCCGGTAGCGACGTCTCCGGCAGCAGCAGAATAAACTCTTCTCCGCCAAACCGGCTGACAATATCCCCCGTGCGGCTGGCCTGACGCAGCAGCGCCGCCAGACTCACCAGCACCGCATCGCCCGCATCGTGTCCGTACCAGTCATTGATCTTTTTGAAATGGTCGATATCGATGGCGATCACGCACTGTTCATGGTTGTTGTCACTCTGCGCCGCCAGCGCCGAGAATCCGCGCCGGTTGCAGAGTCCGGTCAGGGGGTCAGTCATCGCTTCATCGTTCAGCGCCGCCAGATGTCCGGCGACGGCGTGACGATGCTCCTGCACCGCTTCCCGGAGCCGGTCGGCTTCGTAATACCAGGTTTTGACCGAGGAGAGAGATTCCGCCTGCGCTTCGCTGCCGCCGTTGCGGACTCTGTCCGCCAGCTTCTCAAGCGGAGAGGCGATGCGTCCCGCCAGAAAAGCAATAATCGCCGCGGTCAGGACGATAATGCCCAGCGTGAACCAGATAGCGTTTTCCGCCGTGCGCATCAGCAGGTGCCTGACCGTTTCTGAGGTGCCGGTAATAAACACGTTCCAGCCGGTTTTGTGCAGTGTGCCATAGCCGATCAGATAGTGACGACCGTCGTTTTCCAGCGTGAAGTGCCCGCTCTCCGTATCCTCAAGCCGCTTCTGCAGCGCCGGGCTCAGCTGCATTTTCGTGCCGACCTGCGCCGGGTCGTGACTGAAGACGATCAGACCGTCATTGCTGACCACGCTCACCGTAGAGCCTTTGGTATAAAAATGCTGGCTCAGGATGTCGCTCAGCATGCTCTGTTTTTTGAGATAGATCGTGCCGCCTATGTAGCCCAGGTAGCGGCCATCGGCGCTGAACAGCGGCTGGGATAAAAACAGCACATAGTTACCGGCGGCAGAGGTGAACGGCGCGGAGATAAAGGGCTTTTTGGTGGAAATCGCCTGCAGGCTGGCCGCCGAGTGGAGTTTTACGCCAACCAGTTTCAGACTTTCCGGTGAAGTTGCGGCAATAACAGCGTCATGATTCACCACCACGACCGAGTTGAAAAAGCCCGACTGCATCCGCAGGCGATCGGTTTCGCTTTTCAGCTGCGTCAGATCGCCGAGATCCCTGATCTGCGATGCACTCCACGCCAGTTCGCGCTGCGCTGTCCCCAGATAACGATCGGTGGTATCTGCCAGTTTGCGGGCATAGGCAATGTTCCCCTCAAGCAGGCTGTCTTCAATATTGGCCTTCTGAAACAGCAGCAGCGCTCCCAGCAGCAGACCGGAGGTCAGGATGACGCCGCCAATGGAAAGCAGCGTCAGCAGGGAGCGAAGGCGTATTTTTTCGTGGGGCATTGCAGTCGGAATCCGGAGTAAGTATCCCTTTAGTGTAACCGTTGATGGCTCGGCTGAAGGGGAGAAAAGAAGAAGATTTACCTCTCCTTCCGGATGATTACCGTTCCGGCGCTACCCGACAGCGCGCACACCGGTCAGTCAGAGTTCAGTCCATATCGCTTCATCTTTCGCCACAGGGTGGTGGGACTGATGCCCAGCATCACGGCGGCCCGGGCGCGATCGCCACCGGTTCTGTTGATCACCGACGCGATCAGTTTCCTCTCCTGCTTCTCCAGTAAATTCACCTCGTCACTGAGCGTGCAGGGTGGCGCCTCACGCTCACCGGCAGCTGAAGAAAGGTGGCAGAGTGACTGCAATGCATCGGCATCGACTGTGCTGCTCTTATGCAGCACCACCAGCCGCAGGATAGCGGCTTTCAGCTCACGGATATTGCCCGGCCACGCCGCATTATTGAGCAGGGCAACCGCTTCGTCGCTAAACGTCAGCGTCCGGTTCTGGCTGGCCAGCAGCGCGTCGACAATCAGCATAATGTCGCCCCGGCGCGCTCTCAGCGCTGGCAGCCGCAGCTCCAGAATATTGATGCGGTAAAAGAGATCCTGGCGGAACTGACCTGCGGCCACCATCTGACCCAGGTCTTTGTTACTGGCGGTGATCAGGCGGAAACTGGCGGTGATGAGCCCCTCGCCCCCTACCCGGCTGAACCGTTTTTCCTGCAGAATACGCAGCAATTTGATCTGCACGGCGGGCGGGGCTTCGCTGATTTCGTCGATAAACACCGTGCCGTTCATCGCCATTTCGAAAATACCGGGTTTGCCGCCCCGCCGGGCATTGGTAAACGCCCCTTCAGCGTAGCCGAACAGTTCACTTTCCAGCAGGGACTCCGGGATTGCCGCGCAGTTAAGCGCAATAAAAGGCCCTGCGCTGCGCGCACTGGCGTGATGAATACTCTGGGCAAACAGCTCTTTGCCCGTGCCCGTCTCCCCGAGAATATTCACCGGCAGATCGTGAGCCGCATAAAGTCTGGCCTGCTCAATCACAGACACCATCTCAGGCGAGCGGCCCACGATGTCCGAAAAGGTGTAAACCGTGGTGAAGCTGCTGCCTGCAGGCTTTCTCGCCGGGACCGGAGCGCATCCCTCGTGCTGTCCCGCTCTGACGGCGGTGATGAGGGTATAAAAATTTTGCTGACCGGGGATATGTTTCACCGTCAGCCGGAGGGCGTCGCCCTTGATCTCATGTACCTCGTCGGTGATATCCCGCTCATTGATGATGCAGCTGAACAGCGTTTTAAACGCGTCGTTTTTTAAAATCTTATCCCCGATCCGGCAGGGAAAAAGCGACAAGCCCCGGGCGTTGATATTGATGACTTCCCCGGACTGATCCAGCCACAGGATCCCCTCCCGCGACTGATTGAGGGCTGACCAGGCCATCGCCAGCTTCGTGCTCTCCCTGTTGATATATTTCAGCGTGCTCGCCGCGACATCGAGAGCCTGCTCGATAGCGATATTATCGGTGTCCCCCATGATGACCTTCAGATCGTACTTTCTGGCCATTTCCGCGACGGTCAGGCCGCCAATCACCAGATCATAATCATTATCTGCCAGATTTTTGACGACGTTATCAATGTCATAGTGGTTGTAGACCTGACAGATTTTGAACTCTTCATGCGTCATGTTCTGGTAATGGCGAAGAACATGGCAGAACTGCGGAAACCCGACTGCGGCGATTTTTTGTGACTTCTTGCGCGCTTCCATCAGGATACGAAATATGCCGTGCAGGTCGTGGGCGATTTCAATGACCGGAACCGCCACGTTATTCCGAAGCAGTGCCGCGGTGCCACCCCGGCTGATGAGGATGCGGGTTCCTCCCTGAATCAGCTGCTGCGCTTTTTCAACCACGTCAAAATAGCGATATTCGTAAACCGGAATATCGATTTTTTTCTCAAGCAGGACATTCGAGATGCGTTGTGTGATGGTTTGTGACACCGAGAGGATCGCAATTTCGTTGTTTTTCATAGGCCATTCTGCGCCATCGTTTTACCGGAAAAGCGGCAACTTTCGTCACGCTGACAGCAACCGATGCCGCGTGACGAAACGAACAACGCCTGCGCAGGGCAATACGCAGGCAGATTTTTATGAGCGGGATTCTCAATCAGAAACGCTGGCGACGATAGACAATCTGTCCATTGCTGATGGTCGCACAGTTGTCGAGATAGTGATCGCCCGTTAAGCGTTCACCCCGGGTGTCTTCAAACACCACTTTCTCCTGCCGCAGTTTCACAATAGCGATATCGGCAAAGGCGCCGGAAGCCAGCGTGCCTGCCTCGCCCTGCATCTTCATCAGGCGTGCAGGCGTGGTGGTGACGGCGCGAACCACATCGAACAGTGACATCCCCATGTTCAGATACTTGGACATGATAAAGGGCAGACTGAAGACCTTATCGGTGCGCAGGCTATTTCGCAGGGTGAGATCGGTGCTGATGATGTCCGGATTAAACCCCTGCTCCATCGCCTTCCGCGCCACGGCAAAGTCGAAGTGCGCCACACCATTCGAACAGTCGAAAATGACGCCGCGATCCCTGGCTGCTTTGATGTCCGGAAAGAGCTCGCCGTTGTCCTGCAGGATGGCATGGCCGGTGCCGTGGAAACAGTGCGCGAAGATATCATCAGCCTGGAAATGCGTAATCAGTTCATCGGCGGGCAGACGCGAATCTGTCACATGCACGCACAGCCCGGTATTCAGCTGACGGGCCAGTTCCACGGTGGCGAAGAAGGGATCGCCACTGAAGTGACGTCCCCTGGCGATATCCTGGCTGTAACGCAGCTTCAGACCGAGAATATTGTCGCGATGTTCATTTACCGTCCGGGCAATCTTTTCCACGTTGAAGTTGGCCGGGTTGGTATTCTCCAGATACCCGGTCGGCCCGCCGCCCAGCGTGGAGAGGCCGACATTGACGACGTTCAGATAGCTTTTTATCCGCGTCTGTGCCGTGTTGATGACGCTGTTACGGAACAGCCCGTAGTTCACCCAGCCGCTGCTGCCCGCATCCACCACCCCGGTGACGCCATTGGGCAGGCCGATCACATCGGGGTTAACGCTGATAGCTGTGCCCCCATGAAAAACGTGGGCATGAAAGTCAATCAGGCCCGGCAGCACCAGGCAGCCCGCCGCGTCGATGACGGTCTCCGCCTCCGGGTTGTCAACCGACTGCAGATCGACGATACGGTTGCCTGCCACCCCAACGCTCTGGTCAAGGAAGATGGCGCGTTCCGGGTCCACTACCCGACCATTTTTAATCAGAATATCCAGTTTCATTTTGCTTTTTCCTTTATCCAATACCGATCATTTTCCAGTAGGGGATCCCTATGAGAAAAAAGACCAGCACGTTGACCAGCACCATGGCGCTACCCAGTAACCAAAAGGTCTTTTGCGGGACATATCCACTTGAGAAGGTGAAGACACCCGCGCCGTTGCCGTAATGGGTCAGGAGTGCGCCATACCCGGCAGAGAAGGCCAGTGACAGTGCGATGTACATCGGGTGGGCCTGCGTGGTCATGCCCAGCGTGAATAACACCGGATAGAAAGAGACCACAAAGGCACTGTTAGAAACGAAGAAGTAACGCACCGCGAGGCTGATAAAAACCAGTACGCCAAGGGCACTGATTTCGCTGAGTTGCGACAGGTCCAGATAGTTTTTGATCACGTCGACCAGAAAGACATAGAAACCGCCTTTAGAGAGCGCGACCGCACAACCGTAAAACGCACCGTACCAGACAAAGGTCTGCCAGGCCGATTTTTCACTGGCTACATCGTTCCAGTTCAGTACGCCGAACAGCAGCAGACAGGCCAGGAATGCCAGCCCCACCGGAATGAAGGGGATCCCCGTTAAAGAGCCGGTCATCCAGCCGAGAATACCCAGCACAAAGAAGACCATCAGCAGTCTCTCTTCACGCTTTACCGGGCCCAGCTCGTGCAATCCCTGAACGGCAATGTCATTGACGTTATCGATGCTCTTCAGTTCAGGCGCATAGAGTTTATAGAGGATCCAGGGGGCCGCCAGCAGCACCAGGCCCGCCGGCAGGATGGCAGCCTTGAACCAGACCATCCAGCTGAGATTCACATTCATGATCTCATTCGCCAGCGAGACGGTAATCGAGTTGGTTGCCATCCCGGTCAGGAACAGGCTGGAGGTGCCCATCGAGACGACATACATCAGAATCGTGAGATAAGCGCCAATCCTGCGACTGCCCTTATCGGGCGTTGATCCCAGTGCTTCGGCGATGTTGCGGAAAATGGGATAGGTGATGCCGCCGGAACGCGACATGTTTGAGCCTGTGGCCGGTGCCAGCACCGTGTCGGTTACCATCATCAGGTAACCCAGTGTCAGCGTATTTTTGCCATAGCGCTGAAGCAGCAGGTAAGCAATACGTTTACCTAAGCCGGTGATCACGAAGGCTTTGCAGATGATAAAGGCACTGATGATAAACCAGACCATCGGACTGCCAAATCCGGCAAACAGCGGGCCTGGCGCAATGAACAGTGACGCGAAGCCCAGAATAATCAGCATAATCACGGCGTCGGTGAACGGACGCAGAACCAGACCGCACAGCATCGCCAGATAGATACCGACTAAGTGCCAGGTCTGGGCGGAGAGGCTTTCCGGGGGCGGGATCATCCAGAACAGAACGGGGAAAAAAAGGATGGGTAAGAGCTTCAGATAAAGCATGATGATATTACCTCTGCTTAGCAGCCGCGCACCGGGACGCCGGAACGCGGCTTTTCATTATTTTTAAGAATTAGCGGTAAACGTCGTCGATGAACTCAACGCCTTTTTCATCTAATGATTTTCTGACCCATGCCCGGTTTGCGGTGCCACGCTTCGCTGCGGCAACTTTACCGGCGTCAAAACTGGCGTATTCCGTCGCTTTTTCGAGCAGCGCCGCGGCATCGTTCAGCGGGACGACTATCACCCCGTCTGCATCGCCCACGATCAAATCCCCCGGACACACCGCGACACCGCCGACGGCGATGGGGGTATTGACCTCTCCCGGTCCCTCTTTAAACGGACCGGCGGGGTTTGAACCGGTGGCGAAGATGGGGAAATCGAGCACCGAGAGGGCATCAATATCCCGGACAGGCCCATCCAGCACGATGCCGGCAATTTTGCGATCGTAGTGAGCGTAAGCGATCATGATCTCTCCCATCAGCGCACGGGACCGATCGCCTTCGTTAGAGACCACGATGACATCGTTTTCTGTTGCCATATCCAGCGCCGCATGCAGCATCAGATTGTCACCGGCGCGCGCCTTCACGGTTATGGCATAGCCCGCCATGACAGGTTTCACCGGTGAAGAGATGCGCCTGATGCCGTTACCGAGTACAGCAATCCGGTTCATGGTGTCAGCAATGTTGGCCACAGGCAGCTGCTGATAGGCTTCGAGTAACGCCACGTCAAAAGCGGGACGCTGTGTGAAAATACGATTACCAATAGACATACGCTTCTCCTTAAAAGCCCGGCACCGGCCAGGATGGTTTTTTGCCCGATAACACTTCATCAATGCCGATAGCGGAATGCAGCGAGGCACGGTCCGTGGCCTCTTTCGTGGCGGCACCAATATGGGGGGCAATTACGACGTTACTCAGTGCAAAAATGGGATCGGCGGGATCGAACGGCTCTTTCTTCAGGACATCCAGCCCGGCTCCGGCAATCTGAGAGGTCGACAGCGCGTGATACAGCGCTTTTTCATCGACCAGCTTGCCGCGTGCGGTATTGATGAAGTAAGCCTCTGGCTTCATCAGTGAAAACTGCTTTTCACCGACAAAGTCAAAGGTCTCTTCTGTCGCCGGGCAGTGTAGCGAAACAAAATCACTCTCCTGGAAAATCCGGTCAAAATCCTGAGTTAACTCAACACCGTCCGGCACCTGAGCAGCTGTTTTGTAGGGGTCAAAAGCAATGACTTTCATGTTGAAGCCATGCAGCGCCTTCATGGCTACGCGTGAACCAATATTGCCGACGCCGATAAGGCCGAGGGTTTTCCCGTCCAGCTCAACTTTTGGCGTGCGCAGTTTTGCCCAATAATAATCTTCCAGCATTTTCTCTTCGACGAGACGGAAGTTACGTGAGCAGTGCAGCATGAAGAAAAGCGCCAGTTCAGCCACGGACATACTGTTGGCGACAGGCGCATTAAGCACCGTGACGCCGTGGCGTTTTGCCGCCTCTAAGTCAACGGTGTCATAGCCTGCGCCATGGCGGGCAACCACTTTTAATTTTTTTGCTGCGGCAAATACGCGCTCAGACATTTTTGAAAGTCGAACAATAATTCCGTCACAGTCAGGGATATCGCGAATGATATCCTCCTCTTCCATGCCGGAACCGGTAATGAGTTCGTAACCACGACTCTCCAGATAGTCCCGCCCTTCCTTCATGATCTCCTGCGGAAGCAGAATTTTATAGCTCATTTAAGGTACTCCCTTGTGGTTTCTTTCCCCGGCTGTTGCAGAGGTCATGCCAGAATGAAAAAGACAGCCAACAGGAAATAAATAAGATAATGAAAAATAATATTTTTTTATTTTAATGTTAGCTGACACGCCGCTTTAAAAGAGTGACAACAGTCTCACCCTGCGCAATGGAAAAATAAGCACATTTCAGAGTGAAAAGAAAAAATTTCAATATGAAATAACCACTACGTTAATAGCTGGTTAATTAAATTTTCTTGTTTTTTTCTGACTGGTTAAAGGAAGGTATATCAGATTAATGAAGGGATAAACTATAACGCTGTTAATGTTATTTCCAGACCATCGACAACAGGAAAGAAATAAAGATCTCTTTTTGCTGCAATAATGAAAAAGGAAAGTTTTTTTCGTTCCGGGTTGCGCTCAGAGGTGACAGATAAAAATTTTCATTCCGTTCAACTTTTTTGAGCGATGATGACAGGCGCTTCATTGAAAAATTGGATGGGGCTATTTCTGCCCCACCCATCATTTTTTCAGATACAGATGAACGGTACTGGCTGGCGAGAGCGTGATAACGTCATCAATCAGGTTACGTTAACGCCAGAATGACTTAATATAAGAACGGCTGCTGAGTCTTTTAATAAAATGGTAGGGACAGGTAAAACGCTGCCCATCCCACTCAAGATTAAACCACTGAAACTCATCATCTTTTATTTTCTCTACCAGGCTCATCGCCTGCATGGGCGTCTGAAAAGCATAAGCTTTCATCACGCCCTCTTTGGTGCATAAATCAATATGAACCATGGAACCCCCTGCTGTGTAAAAAAGGCACGCTTTATAATTATGGAATAGCCTTTAAAGCATAATGCAGGATCCGCCCGCCGATTATCTGAATCTGTAATATTTACGTAAAAGATAAAACAAAGTATTTTTTTGGGCAAACCAGCCTTATTGCATCAATTAATTTGACGATGCAGACATAACAGGGCCGGATGTGAATAGACGCCCCTTGTCGCGATTGACGACAGCACAGATAACACGCTCATCCGCGCATTTTTTTGGCCTGCCGTTCCGGCTTCAGATGCGCGCCCGCTGGGGCAGAGCGTCACCGATGCTGTCGGGATGGTCAAAAACAGAGCATATCGTTACACTCTCAGCAGCCTTCTCTGCGAACCGGCACGGCTCAGACGTTCCCTTACGGCAGGCAATAAGGACTCTTATGCTGGATTATATGGTGTCGCTCTACTGTGCTGTTCCTGTCTCGTCGGACTGTCTCAGCGCCTGGCTTGCCCGCTGGCTGGCTCGGGAGCAGAGTCGCTGCCACGATCATCACTTTTCCGCCGCGTTTCCCTGGCGCGAAACCGGCCTGCCCCAGCACACCTTTTTGCAGCGGGAACTGACGATAAACGGCCAGCGCTATCTCACCGGACCGCGCTATCTGGGAGGAGACCTGGCTCAGCCCTTTATTGATGTCATCGCACGTGATGGCGCGCTGGATTATGTGGCGGCTGACGCCATCATGCGGGCGTGGCAGGTGCTGAATCCGCTCAGGCTGCGGGTCCTGTTGCCTGTGACTCACGCTGAAATCGGCGTTACTGACCAGCTGCTTTTCCTCAGCGATCCCGCTTCGCTGCCGGAGCCTGTCACAGGCGAACTGTCTCTGGTCACCGCCAGCCGGCGCGATTTTCCCGCCTGTCTCGCGGCGATCCATCATGCCTATCGCGTCAGCAGGCAGACCCTGCCGCATCTCCGCGATCAGTTACAGGCTACCAGCAGGCAGGAGTTACGGGATGATATCGCTGACGGGCACGTCCGTCTGATTGTCTGGCAGGAGAGGATGGCTGGACTGATTATTTGTGTGCCACGGCAAACGGCCTTTATTGAAGGCTTCCAGATTATGGATGAAGTCATTATCCCTGCCTGTCAGGGCCGGGGGCTTGCCGCGAGCGCGCAGCGGCTTTTGCTGCGGCAGCTTTATCTGCACCATGGCGAGCGCGCGCTGCTGACCGGCACGATTCTGCCAGGCAACCTTCCTTCTTTACGAACGGCCTGCAATGCCGGACGACGCTGCGTGCTGAAGTATCAGTTTTTTACCCCCGCCGATTTACGCACGGGCGGTCTGATCGGCTGAGGTCACCACAAGGCGAGCGCAATCAGCTTATCCTGCACCCGATAAACCCGCTGCTTCAGGCTCAGGCTCTCTTCAGCACCGATCAGGTTAGCCTCATAAGCCGCATTGATTTTTTCCAGCGCGCTTTTGGTGCTAATTTTCAGTCCTTCATGACAGTTCGCTTCTGAGCGGCTGGCTGCCTGCTTCTCCAGCTTTCTCACATATTCCGCGACGTTTTTGTTCGCGGAAAACAGGTTGCTCACGGCCCTATCTCCCTCTTTTTGCTGCTGTAAATGTCCCTCCCGGCGGCGCCAGGTCTCTGTTCCGGAATGCCAGAGTGCGTCTCTGCACTGGCTATCCGGCAGGCATCCTGACCTCTTTCTGAGATCGCAGCTTTGATCTGACTGACGCGGCTTCGCTCGCATAATCCCCCGCACTGTCCTTAACTCAAATCTTGTAATCCCGTTCCACTGAGAACTCCCGGAGGACGCTTTGACAACCACATCTGAGACAACGACCAGTGACAATACCCTCACGCTCCGGCGCTGGATAACGATCGGCCTTCCCGCAACCGAGCTTTTTGCCCTGTGGCTTGAGCCGGATACTCTGCCCCGGATTATGAGCCACTTCGCCAGCGTGACACCGGTGAATAAAAGCGATGCGCACTGGCAGGTTGAAGGGCCTCTCGGCAGGCATTACCGCTGGGAAAGCCGGATTGTTGAAGCGCAGCCGGGCGAAGTCATCGCCTGGCGTTCGCTGGACGGCGCGGACATTCCTAACGAAGGTGAACTGCGTTTTCGCCCCGCGCCGGGTGAATGGGGGACCGAACTGGCCCTGACGCTGCAGTTCACCCCACCGGGCGGGGCACTGGGGAAAAAGGTGACCACGTTATTCGATCTGCTGCCGAAAGAGGTGGCCAGCAAAGCGTTACATCGCTTCAAGAGCCTGGCTGAAACCGGTGAAATTCCCACGCTGGAGGGGCAGCCTGCGGGCCGCCATGCCAGCCGTAAGGATAAGGAGAAATAGATGCGCGCACTCTGCTGGAATGGTGTCAACGATCTCAGCGTTGAAACGGTGGCCGATCCCGGTCTGATTAACCCTCACGATGCCATCATACGGGTCAGGCTTACCACTACCTGTGGCTCCGATCTCCACGTCATTGACGGTCTGATCCCGATGATGCGCGAGGGAGATATCCTGGGCCATGAATTTATGGGCGAGGTCGTCGAGGTCGGCAGCGCGGTGAAAAACATCCGCCGCGGTGACCGGGTGGTCGTGCCCTCCTTCATCTCCTGCGGCTCCTGCTGGTATTGCCAGCAACAGCTCCCCTCCTGCTGTGACAACACACATCCGCAGTGGGAAAAAGGGGAGACGGCGCTGGGCCATCCGACCGGCGGGATTTACGCTTACAGCCATGCTTTTGGCGGCTATGCGGGCTCGCATGCGGAGTATGTCCGCGTCCCCTTTGCCGACAATGACTGCTTTGTCGTACCTGAAGGTGTCACCGATGAGCAGGCGCTGTTCCTCTCCGATGCGACACCAACCGGCTACATGGGTGCCGATTTCTGCAACATCCATCCGGGTGACACGGTGGTGGTCTGGGGCTGTGGCGGCGTCGGCCTGATGGCTCAGCAGAGTGCCTGGCTGATGGGCGCACATCAGGTCATCGGTGTCGATCGCTATCCTGAGCGGCTGGCGATGGCGCGGGACTTTGCAGGCAGCATCGCGCTGGATTACACCTCGGTCGATATCCACGAAGCCCTGCTGGAACTGACCGGCGGCCGCGGCCCGGACAGCTGTATCGATGCGGTCGGCATGGAGGCCAGGGGGGAAGGCTTAAGTCAGGTCTACGACAAGACGAAACAGATGCTGCATCTTGAAACGGATGTGGGTGCCGCCCTGCGTCAGGCACTCTACAGCTGCCGCAAAGGCGGCAACATCGCTATCCTGGGCGTGTATGGCGTGATGGATAAGTTTCCGCTGGGGCTGATGATCAACAAGAGTCTGACCATCCGCACCGCCCAGCAGCACGGGCAACGCTATATGCACAGGCTGCTGGAACATGTCGCGCAGAATGAACTCAATCCGGCGTTTATGGCGACGCATCGCTTTCCACTGGAAGAAGCGCCGCGCGGCTATGAGATGTTTAAGCATAAAGAAGATGGCTGTGTTCGTGCCGTCTTTGTTCCCTGAGAACAGGATGCCTCTGACCGATCCGGGCGGCTGAGCCGCCCTTTTCTCTTTATCCCCCGCGCTTACCTCAACGTCCGATTATCCTTTTATGGCAGCCCGTTCCCCCTGAGCAGAGCGGAGGCCGACCGATCAGGATGGCAGGATCATATGAATTTTTTATGAACCTGAAGCCAAAAAACGATGTTAAATGAATAACCTGCCTGAATGTTGCCGATACCGCCATCATTCACATTTTGTAAAAATATTAATCACACTACGTTATCGTTTCATGCATAAATTAGTGCCACCTTTCACTCATGGAGCAGGCAAATGACGCAGTTTGTAGCGATTTTTTTCTCCTCACTCTTTATGTGCAGCAACGTTTTCGCCGGGTCGGTCTCTTCCGTCTCACTCGGGGCCATTTCAACCGCCCTGAATGAACGTATGCAGGTCATGAAAGCCGTGGCAGGTTATAAAGCGCAGCATCATTTACCCGTGGAGGATCTGCCCCGGGAGCAGGTGGTACTGGAGAACATGCTGCACAATGCGCAGCAGGAAGGACTTGAGCCGGAATCGGTGGAACCTTTTATTCACGCCCTGATGAATGCCAGTAAAGCCATTCAGTATCGCTATCGGGCTGACTGGCTTTCCACGCCGGATAGCCTGCAGGCTGTTCCGGATCTGGCAGAGACCCGGCAGCAGATACAACGGCTGGATACACAGTTACTGACGGCGATCAGTCAGCGGCTGATGGCAGGCACCCTGGCAGACGCCGACAGAGCCTGGCTGCTTTCGCAGCTCGCAGCCCCCCACCTCAGTGAGTCGGACAAAAACAGCCTCGTGACCTCCCTTTCCCGCATTCATCGCAGGCATTAGGCGGAGGGCGTCACGCAGACCCTGCAAAACGTTCTGCCATTAAAAGGGGGAATCTGAGGGTGTGTCACCGGTCATAAGTAAGAACGTTACAGGCAACAGCCCTGTTGCGACTTTTCACTCTGAAGAATAGCGGCACAGGCTGTTCGCGAAAGGATGCGTTTACATTAATGCAGGTATAAGAGCCTGTTGTCCGACAGGCTCTTATGCAGAGTTTTAACAATGCCAGGATCGATGATCAGTGCAGGAGTGAATTAATAATCAAACATCCCGGCGGGGATTTTATGACTCTCTTTTGTATCAGCGTAAGTTCGCGCAGTCTGGTAATCAATCACTGGAATGGGCCAGGTGGGGGCCTTACCTTCATACATCTCGGCAACCCCCATAGCAGCCATGTAAGAAGCGCGGATGGCGGCTTCAGCCGTATTGCCTCCCACGTGCGGGGTGATGAGCACATTATCCAGTGCCGCCAGAGGATTATCCGGGTGCATCGGCTCATGAGCAATGACATCCAGTCCTGCGCCAGCGATGATGCCATTTTTACAGGCTTCAACCAGATCGTCTTCATTAACCAACCCACCGCGCGCGGTATTGATCAGAAAAGCACCCGGTTTCATCATCGCTAACTTTTCTTTGTTAATCATGTTATGCGTCACTGAGGTATCGGGGGCGTGCAGTGACACGTAATCACTCTCCGTAAAAATTCTCTCCAGGTCTCTTACGACCTCAACCCCATCAGGAAAATCTTTAGCAGGCTTGTAAGGATCGTAGCAAAGCACGTTCATTTCCATCGCCAGACAACGTTTAGCGGTCCGGCTGCCTATGTTTCCGCACCCGATGATCCCCACGGTTTTGCCGTTTAAGGTTGTCATCGGCGTTTTTAATTTTGCCGCATAGTAGTCGACCGGCAGCATGGCACGCAGTCGGCTGACATTGCGGCTCATATAAAGCATGAGTAACAACGCCGTCTCCGCAACGGATGTACTGTTCGCAACAGGCGCATAGAGGCATTTAACACCAAAGTCATCAGCAGCCTTCAAATCAACCGCATCAAACCCGGCACCATGCCGGACAAGAACTTTTAAATTCGGTGCTGCCGCCTCAAACACTTTGCGAGACATTTTGGTCACACGAACAATGATGGCATCCGGCTGGTGTAACTGCATGTCTGCAATCACGTCGTCGGTTTCAAAGCCACGCCCGTCAATTAACGTATGCCCCTGCCGTTCAAGCAGAAGTCGTCCATCCTGTTTCAATTCCTGTGGCAAAAGCACTTTCCATCCCATAATAAAACCTCGTTATTTATAGATTACAGTATGCCTATCAATTTCCAGTAGGGAAGACCGACCGTAAAGAGCACTAAAGAAATAAGGATGAGTATTATCGTGCCTTTTGTATACCAGTCCTTTTGGCTGACATAGCCGTTCCCGTATAAATAAATACTTGCCCCGTTTCCGTAATTACAAAGCAAAGCACCGTATGCGCCAAAGAAGACCAGCATCAACGACAGGGCCATCATATTGACCTGGGTCGCTTTGGCTAAGGTCAGCACCACTGGATAAATGGAAACGATATAAGCGGAGTTCGAAACAAAAAAATATTTCACGACCAGACTGAGTAATACCAGAATCACCAGAACCAGAGAGCCGCTAATCGCGTTAAGATTCAGATACAGCTGAAGCTGTGACGCAATCCAGGTATAGAATCCGCCATCATTTAACGCCACGGTCAGACTGTAAAAAGCACCAAACCAGGTAAACATGTTCCAGGCGCCTTTTTCAGCCATCAGGTCATCCCAGTTTAACAATCCAAACACCAGCTCCAGCGCTAACCAGATAAAGGCAACAATATAGAGTCCCATGCCAATCTTATAGCCAACACTCCATCCCAGAATGGCACAGATAAAAAGCACAAACATGATCTTTTCATCCCGCTTCATGGGGCCCATTTCCGCAATCTTTTGCAGAACGATGGGTTTTATATTTCCCAGGTCACGCATTTCGGGTGGGAATAACTTGTAGACCACAATGGGGCTGAGAAAAAGAATCAGTAAACCGGGGACCAGAGCGGCTTTGAACCACAGCGCCCACGTTAACTCAATCCCAACGACATTGTTTATCGTCGATGCAATCACGGCATTGGATGCCATTCCGGTTAAAAACAGCGCCGCTGTTGACATGGTAACGACGTGCTGTAAGAGCTCAAGATATGCGCCCAGTTTTCGGGGATTTTTGTCGGGATGGGAATCCAGCGCTTCCGATAAGCCCCTGAAAATCGGGAAGACAATCGCAGACCGTGATGTGTTAGATCCCGTTGCCGGGCTCAATATCAGATCGCATATCAGCATGACATAACCCAGGCCAAGCGACGAACGGCCAAAGGAGGTGTTGCCGAATTTAGAAAGTAAAATGTATGCCATGCGTTTACCCAGCCCATTTTTCCTGAATGCGCTGCAAGCCAGTAACACGGCCAGGATAAACCAGACGTTTTGTTGTCCCCATCCGTAAAAAAGCGCGTTGGGATCTTTCACGAAAAAAGCCCCAAGCCCTACGATAATCAGGCTGATAATGGGCTCGGAAAACGGCTTCAGAATGAGTCCACACATCAGCGCAAGGCATAAGCCCGCCATATGCCATGTATTAATATCCAGTCCGTCAGGACAGGGTAGCGTCCAGAATAACGCAGGGAAAATAACGACCGGAATAAGCTTTGTTATCTTGCTTTTCATTTTTCGTTCTTCCTGGTTTTATTTTATTACTCATAGTGATTATCAATAATCTCTACATTCTTTCTTTCCATTAAATCGTCTACCCATTGACGATCAACCGTACCGGCTGCGGAATTGACGGCTTTTTCTTTATCTTTCTCAGATAATATTTTTGATTTTTCCAGAACAGAGTAAGCGTCGTCTTTCGGAATGACGATGACGCCATCCCTGTCACCCAGGATGATATCGCCAGGATTGACCATGATACCGCCACAGGAAATCGGGACATTAACTTCTCCGGGGCCTTCTTTGTAAGGTCCCGAGGGGGTGGTTCCGGTTGCATAGAGAGGTAATGTTCCCTGAGAGAGAATATCAATGTCTCTGACCGGGCCATCGATAACAATCCCCTCTATTTTTTTGAAGCCCTGTAAATAATTAAACATGATTTCACCCATGATAGCCCGGCTCCGTTCCCCCTCATTGGAAACAACAATCACATCGCCAGGTTGTGAAATATTCATCGCTTTATGGAGCATCATGTTGTCACCCGCTCGGGCTTTGACCGTCAATGCAACCCCGCACATAATTCTGCCGGAGGGGTTCGACATTAGTCTGATTTGCGGGTTCATTCCGCATAATCTCCCCATGCAATCCGCCACATTTGCGGCTGCAATTTTACTGAAAGCTTTAACCAGTTCAGGATCCGGCAATTTTCTCCTGGTGAAAACGCGATTACCCACTGACATGAGCGACTCCTTATTAATATGATCTGTTTCTGACGTTTTATTTTTCAGTAAGACAAATATCTGTTCCGGCATGAACAAAATGGACATCAGCATCCATCATGTCTGCATAGAATAAAATCATCCCCTCAATGCCCTGAGGGATAACTTTGGATTGTCCTGAATGCGCGACGACCAATGCCGTAATTGCTTCCGGAAGTCGGTATTTATGGGTGTAATAGCCACTTAAAAAGCCATGCTGATAAAGCTTACCTGTTTGACTTTTTTTACTGGTGCCCGGCCCACCCGCCCCCATCTCCATCTCTTCCAGCTTGCATACGTCATGCAGTACAGCGGAAACAATCAGAATATCGGTGTCAACTTCATACCCGAATTTTTTCTGGATATTCCGGGCAATAAGCAGGACATTGTCCGTGACATTCTCGGTGTGCTTAACCAAAGAAACATCCGGTGCTCTGATTGCAAACTGTGCATCTTCAATGTTCTCCCATGCACTGTTCCGAAATGCCTCAACCCAGATTTCACATGCAGCATCCGCAAGCCTTCTGTTTTTGACTGCTGCTAACTGAGGGAAAAACTCTTTTATCTTTTCAATAGTGATTTTGCACATTTCCTGCCTCACAAAGTCCTGTCAGATAATAAAGAAGAACCTTCACCCTATCGGAAACCGGGTGAATATAATGATCTTGCGGGCATTCTATTTTTTAATACGCACCAACAGAAACAATATTTTATTTATTTCCGACAAAGAAATGTTGTTTATGCATTATTTAAAATTAATTTAACTATTCTGCAATAAGGCCTTCGTTAATCACGCTTAAGCCGTCAATATAAAACGGTGAGATTTGCAATTAACCTCACAGAAATTCCGGAGTCTGGTTCATAATAAAACCGTCAACTCCGTTACTGGAAGGCTTATCACCACGCGGGTTGCGTCAGCGATGCCGTGAAAAAGGTCCGGGCGTACCAAATAGCGCCGTTGTCCGGGAGATGAAGTCACGCGCATAGCGTGATAGATAGCGGTTTTTGTGGTAAATAATGCTCAGCGGACTGAAAACATAGTCATTCTGAAGAAGAACGGGCAGAAACACACCTTCCGGATAGCGTTCCTGTAAGGAGGGTATTCTTATTTCAGTCAGAAAAAAGACACCAAATTCAAACAGGGCAAGCATAACATCGATGGAGTCAACCTCAAATATTCTCCGCGGTTCAAATCCCGCCTCCTCAAAGCATGCGTTAACAATTTTGTGCAGCCGGTAATCCGATTTAAAACAGATAAAGGGAAAGTTTTTGAATTTATCAAGCGTCGTGCCCTGCTGGCATCCTGCGATAAAATTATCCGTGTCACTGCCAAAATGCTCAATCAGCAGATTTTTATTTACGGCAAGATAGAGCCTGTCGTTCATCAATGGGATGGTTTTTAACAGGGGGTCATCCCCTTGTTTTATCCCGACAAAAAAATCCAGCTCTCCGGACATCAGCATCTGTTCCATCCTGGCTGATTTTTCGTTTGTCAGGTTTATCGTAATGTTGGGCCATTTTTTTATATAATCCGGCAGAACCATAGGAAGCCAGTAACTTCCTCTGTAGGGCGTCGCCCCGATATATAACGTGCCAATATGATGATGCTTAATATCGCTTAATCGCGATGAGATATTATCGCTCTCCATCAGTATCTTTATCGCAGAATCATACAGCGCGCTGCCAGCCTGAGTGAGTTTAATCTGCGGTTTTCTGTGGAAGAGAATCGTATCATAATAATCCTCTAATTTTTTTATGTGTACACTGAGATTTTGCTGAGAGGTTGAAAGATTTTGTGCAGCCCTGGTAAAATTTAAATTTTCAGCCAGCTCAACAAAGTAACGCATGCTGATTAAGTTCATAATGACCTCCCTGTAAGCCTGTAACCAGCGCGTTTTACTCGTCTGATTTACGGCAATCTGCGTGTATTGAAATACTGAAGATAATGATTAAAAATTCAAAGTTGCTAAAAGAGATGATGATTTTATATTTGCAAGTAAATGAGGTTAAACATCGTTAACTTTTTTGCATCATCTTCTTTGAATTATCGATTGCCATTATATTTTTTCTCGCGCGCTGTGTCCCCCGACAACCTGAGCTGAAGCGATGATTTTTTTAATACGTGTGAGCGATGGCTCGTTATGCATTACCCGATACCGGCTGTACCCTTATCAGGTGCCGCAGTCTCAGGGTGAATGCACAGTGCATTACGCACCTTAAGAGGTCGCCGTATCGTTATAACGATACGGCGAAAATGATCTGGCGGGTGTAAATGACGTTGTATGCCTCAGTGATGCAGAGAACAGCGCTCTCAGGCGCTGGATCTGACCCGCATCCGTTAACCGCGCAGCCGCAGTGTGGCCGGCAAGACCAGCTGGCTCTCGGAGGGATCGTCTCCCCGGATCAGGGTGGTCAGCATGGAGAAACAGGCCTGCGCCAGCGCCGGAACATTCTGCTCTACCGTATCGATCGGAATGGAGAGCGAATCATACAGATAGTGATCGTCAAAACTGGCGATGCGGATATCGCGGGTCAGCAGGTGATGCTCGCTCATGTAGCGCAGCACCCCTTCCAGCAGACCACAGGCGGCGGTGAACATCGCTTTAGGAGGACGTCCCAGCCGGTCACACAAGGCCGAAAACATCTCATAGCCGCTGCCGGGATGGTAGTTACCCTGAATAATCCACTCCGGCTGCAGGGTCACCCCCGCGCGCGCCAGCCCCTGCCGGAATCCCGACAGACGATCCTGGGTGGGCGACAGCGCAGACTGTCCGCCAAGGAAGTAGATCTCTTCCGGACAGGCGCGCGCCAGTTTTTCAACGAGATCGGCGGTAGGGGTGACCGAGTCGGTGATCACCCAGGGAAGCGCGGTGTTGTTCATGTGGCGATCAAACAGCAGTACCGGTAACTGTTCGCTGAGGCTGACATAGTCACTGTCATCCAGCATGCTGGAGGCGACAATCAGCCCATCGACCTGACGGGCAACCAGGTTATTCACGACCACCCTCTCCTGAGCACCATTTTCATCGGTACAGGAGATCAGTAGCTGGAGACCGGCTGCCCGGCAGAGATTTTCCAGCGCATGCGAAAAGGCCGCGAAACCATGGTTAGTGATCTCCGGCACCACCAGCCCCAGCGTGTGGCTGCGGGCATCATGCAGCATCCGGGCATGGATGCTGGGCTGATAATGGTGTTCACGGGCCAGCGTCAGAACCCGCTCACGCGTCTCCTTTGCCACCCGTAACTCTTCGCCACGGCCGTTAAGCACCAGGCTGGCAGTGGCTTTTGAAACGCCAGCCAGCCCGGCAATGTCACTGATGGTAACGCGTTTGGTTTTTCTCACGGCAGGACACGGTTGATGGAACAGGCCGTTATTCTACCATGCAGCGACGCAACGACCAGTAGCGGGCCGTCAGTTCTGCGCCTCCGCGCAGGGTGAGCTTCACCGGCGTGTCCGGAAAATAGCGGCTGCTCATCACGCCCTCCCCCTCATTGATGAAAATCTCCACGCTGGAGTGGTCGCAGAGGATCTGCAACCGGCAGGCTGCCCCCGTCCAGTAGCGGAAGATCCACTCGCCCGAAACCAGACTGCGACGGGCAAGCCGCAGTTCATCCTGCTGCCACGACAGGATCAGCGTATCGGCAAAATTGAGTTCGATATCTCCCTGACTCTCCAGCATCAGCTCCAGTCGCGCGGCGGCGATCGGTGGCATGTCATCAGCGCGACCCTGATAGTGCTGCTCCGCTTCGCGCAGCGCCTGCAGTTCAGCAACCGGTTGCTGACAGAGCCGCCCGTTGCGTGAGCTCAGTTCACGCAGGCAGGTCATCTGGTGGATCCAGTGATGCGCGACCGTCGGCTGGGCCATCTCTTCGCCATCCGGCGTACCCATCCAGCCCACCAGCAGACGCCGTCCGTCCGCAGTAAGCGTGGTCTGCGGCGCATAGAATTCAAACCCGGCATCCATTTCATTCAGCGGGCCGTGTGTGTATTCAGCCCGTGCGTAATCCAGAGAGCCGCTCAGCCAGGCGCAGGCGTGGCTGTTCAGGTAGCGTTTTTCTTCCGGCGCCACGCCCTGCGGACAGCAGATCAGATAGGTGCTGTCACCCAGCGTGAACATATCCGGGCATTCCCACATGTAGCCCGCAGCACCCAGTCCCCCCCGCTCGCTGCCCGCTATTTCGCCGAGAGAGTGCCACGCGCGCAGATCGTCAGAACGCAGTAACAGCACCCTGCCCTGCCGCTGCGTGGTCTGCGCCGCCAGAACCATGTACCAGTGGTTTTCGTGCCGCCACACTTTCGGATCGCGGACGTGGCCGGTATAGCCCTCCGGCACGGCAATGACCGGGCCGAGTTTGTCGAATCCCCCTGCGCTGTTCTGCTGCGCCAGGCACTGCCACGCGGTGCGCGAGCCATCCTCAAATTTGACGTTACCGGTGTAGATCAGCGTCAGCACGCCGTTCTCCTCCACAGCGCTGCCGGAGTAGCAACCGCTGCGGTCATACTCCTCATCAGGCATCAGGGCAATGGGCTGATGCTGCCAGTGCAGCAGATCCGCTGAGCGCCAGTGCCCCCAGCACTTATGCTGATGCGCACACCCCAGCGGATTCCACTGGTAAAAGAGATGATAGTGTCCGTCAAAATGGATAAAGCCGTTAGGATCGTTGAGCAGCCCGGTAACCGGTGCCAGATGCCAGCCGGGATAGTGGCGGTCGCTGAGCGCCGCGGGCATACCCTGCATGACCGCCTGCAGGATGGCGGCCAGACGTGTTGATGCGCTCATTATTCCGCGTCCGTTTTATATTTAAGCAGGTAAGAGATCACAAACGCCGAAATGAAGGCGATGGCGATACCGATAATATAGTTCAGCAGCGATCCGGCCTGCACTATCGCCATGCCCGGCAGACCGGTCAGGCCGACGGCGGTCATGTAGACGTGCACCGAAACCACCCAGGCTCCCCCCAGCGCGCCCCCGACCAGGCCGGCAATGAAAGGTTTCATAAACCGCAGGTTGATACCAAAGATCGCGGCTTCCGTGATCCCCAGCAGCGCAGAGAACGCGGAGGGCAGCGAAATCGCTTTGATTTTTGCATCACGGGTTTTAAACCACACCGCCAGGCAGGCACCGCCCTGAGCGACATTCGCCATCGCCCAGACAGGCAGCAGGAAGTTCACCCCGATGGACGGGTTACCCAGCAGCCCCGCCTCGATAGCGTGAAAGCTGTGATGCACACCGGTAATAACGATCACGGAATAGAGTCCGCCGAACACCAGGCCTGCCAGCCAGCCTGCGTGTGCGATCAGGGTGCTGAGCACAAAGGAGATGCCATCACCCAGCATACGGCCGGCCGGACCGATGATCAGCAGCGCAATAAAGCCGGACAGAATCACCGTCAGAAACGGGGTCAGGATCAGATCGAGGGCATCCGGAATAACCCGGCGCAGCTGCTTTTCCAGCATGCTCATAAACCACACGGCCAGCAGCACCGGGAATACCGTCCCCTGATAGCCGATCATCGCCACTTCAAAACCAAAGAAGTTCATGGTGTGGAAACCCGACGCCACCCCCCAGGCGTTAGTCAGGGCCGGATGCGTCAGGATGCCGCCGAGGGTCGCGCCGAGAAAGGGGTTACCGCCAAACTCGCGCGCCGCCGTAAAGCCAATCAGGATCGGCAGGATAATAAAGGCCGCCGAGCTGCACATATCGAGCATGATATAGAGCGCATTCTCCGGGTTAACCCAGCCGTAGGTTTTGACCATCCCCAGCAGGCCCATCAGCAGGCCTGACGCCACAATGGCCGGAATGATCGGCACAAAGATGTTCGACAACAGACGGGCGATTCGCTGGAAAGGGTTGAGCTTACGGGCCGCAATATCCGCCGCCTCCGACTTGCTCGATTCGCTGATGCCCGCCTCGGCGATGAACGCCGCATACACCTTGTTCACCACGCCGGTGCCAAAGATCACCTGAAGCTGTCCCGCATTGCGGAAGCACCCCTTTACCCCCTCAATCCGGCCAATGGCAGCGGTGTCCGCCAGCGCATCATCGGCCAGCACCAGCCTCAGCCGGGTAGCGCAGTGTGCGGCACTGGCGATGTTCGCTTTGCCACCCAGCAGGGGCAGGAGTGCCCGGGAAATCTTCACATAGTCCATACATACCTCTGTCTTGTTATGTTTTTATCCGCGTGACTATCCGGCCCCGGATGCGGGGCCAGCCGGTCAGAACCATGTTTCCATCTGAACGCCGAAGTTCCATTCGCCACCGGCATCAAACCCTTTACTGCCGAAGGCGTCGTCACTGGCATAGTTATCCAGCCGGTGATCCCAGTCCATCCAGGTAGCAAAGAGCCGGATTTCCGGGCGCTTGAGGAAGTCACCGACATCACCGGCTTTCAGCGTGGGCGCCACGGTGAGCTTGGTGAAGCTGCCGCTGACCGCGTTGCGATTGTTATACCCCTGCGGACGCAGATCCATGTACTGATAGGAGCCCTCATACTGCATCTCAAAGTTCTGCGTGATTTCCTGAATCAGCCGCAGGTTGACCGTCGCCCAGTCGTAGCTGTCCCCTTTGACGTAACGGTCGTCACTGCGCTGCGCCAGTAAAGCAGGCGCAATGTGCCAGCCTCCGCCCAGCGGCGTGATGCCGTAACTTGCCAGACGCCAGGTGCTGGCCTCCGGCAGCAGTGCGCCGTCAGAGCCAATGGATTTCACCTCCGCCCCCAGTCCGTGACCGTAAAGCAGTGCAGTTTTCGACGAACCGTCTGTCAGCCCATAGAAGCTGTCGTTGTGCAGGCCCAGCAGCGCGTGGACGCCGGTATTGGCTGCATCGCTTTTGACTTTGTTACCCTCAATATCCCGGCGGTCATCGTTATCCTTTGCCCGCAGGCCGCTGACCATCATCTGCACCGGACCGACAAAGTTGTTCAGTGACAGGATGTAGTTCTGCGCGGTGTTTTCGTTGTTTTCAATGTCGCCAAAAGTACGGCCATAGAGAGAGAGGTTGCTGCGCGCCTGATCGCTCCATTTCATGTCGTAGATACCGGCACCGGTTCCGGCAAGGAACACCACATCGGAGTCGATCCAGTGGATATCAAAGTTATCACGGTCAAAACGCTTACCGGCCCAGACGGTGGCGTTGTCGAAGGCGCCGGTAAAAGTAGGCAGCTGGCCCAGTTCAACAAACGCCTGACGCAGATTGAGGTCGCTGCTGGCGGCCGTCCAGTCGTTATAGGTCCGCTGCCCGTCGGCCAGCATCGCTTTGAAACGGGTTGTGGCCCCGCTGGCCAGCGTCTGCTTATGCTCCAGATTCAGCTCAACGTAGGTGTCCGGTTCATTACCCAGACGACCAACGTGACCGCCGGTCTCCCCGGCGGGGGTTACGGTCGGACCGCCCTGGGTTTTCGCGGCTGAACTGTTCATCAGCAGGCCGGATCGGGCATAGCCGTGAAATTCAAAGCCGCCTTCATCGGCCGAATGCTGCTCCAGCTTCGCGGTGCGCTGTTCGACCTGAGCGGCAGAGGCCTGATTCTGCTGCTGAACCGCCGCCAGCTGCTGAGCCTGCTTCTCAGCAGCCCGCGCGCGGGTTTCGGCGGCATCCGCCCGCTGCTCGGCCGCCTGAAGCCGCTGCTCCATGGCTGCCAGACGGGCTTCGATACTGCTCATGCTGGAATCGGCCCAGACGGGAGAGGAAAGCAACAGGGTAGAAAGGGTCACTGCAATGGTGCTTTTTTTCATTTTTTTATGTCCCTGAGAGGAGGCTATCATCACCGGCTTTTTGCTAAACCGGTTTAGGCCAAATCATAGCCACGGGTAATTTCCCTTCGCAACGAAAATAGCTAAACCGGTTTAGTGATTGTGAGATAGTTCGCAAAACAGGGGTTAAAAAGCAGGGATTACTCCGTCAGTTCGTGAAGCTGGTGGAGCCAGGGGAGTGCAGTCATGGCACCTTTAGCCGTGGTAGCGAGTGCCCCGCAGCGCTGGGCACTCGCCAGCGCGCGGGCCAGCTGCGATTCATTGGCGGGCAGACCCGACTTTGCGAGTTCCCACAATAACCCCGCCACGAAGGCATCGCCTGCGCCCGTCGTATCGACACTGACCACAGGGGAGGTGCTGTAGTGCGCAACCCGGCCCTGATAACAGGTCAGCACCCCTTCCCTGCCCCGCGTCACCAGCAACAAATTGATCTGATAACGCGACGCCAGTTGCAGCATGCGCCCGGCCGCTTCACCCTCCGGACAGAGAAAATCGAGCTCTTCATCTGACAGTTTAACGACGTCGGCGTGGCTGAGCGCCTCGCTCACTACCGCCTGCAGCAGTGCCGGATTGGGCCAGAGGTCGTGGCGCAGATTCAAATCAAAACTGACATGCCCGCCTGCGGCCCGGATCTGTTCCATCGCCTTCAGCGTGGTGCTGCGCGAAGGCTCTGCCGCTAAGGCGATGGAACAGCAGTGCAGCCACTCCCCGCGGTCAAACGCAGGCAGGTCGCCCGGTTCAAGAAACAGGTCGGCGCTTGGCCGCACCATAAAGGTAAAGGAGCGTTCGCCCTGTTCATCCAGCCCGACCACCACCGTCGAGGTGCGGTGCCGGGGATCGTTTATCATGGCCCCGGTGTCGACCTGCTCTTCCTGCAGCGTCTGCCGCATGAACTCTCCAAAGGGATCCGCGCCAACCCGGCCGATAAACGCGCTGTTTCCCCCCAGACGCGCGACGCCCACTGCGACATTGGCGGGCGCCCCGCCCGGACACTGCATTAACCGACCCGGCATTTCGGGAAGTAAATCCACCACGGCATCGCCGAGGCACCACACGCGAACTGACATACCTACTCCTTTAATCAGACCTGAACGCTAAACCGTTTTAGCTATAGCGGGAAACGATGCCGACTTCAAGTGTTCTTCTGCTGGAGTGATATCTCGCTGACAGCCGCGAGCAGGTCATTGGGGTAGAGAAGCGATATAAAAAAACCGGCCTGAGCCGGTTTCGTTTACGCTGAAGCGAGGCAGGTTACTTCATGGTGGCGAGAATCTGCCGGATTGATGCATCTATCTGCTCAGCGATCTCTTTCGGCAGACGACTGAATTCATACTGTACGGTGCGTTTCTCGTCATTGGTTTTACGGCGCGCATAGGTGTTTGCTGTGGTAAAGGTGGCCAGTTTTTCCGTCACCGTTTTGCTGACCGGCGCGGGCTTTTTTAACTGGCGACGGGCGCTTTTAAAGGCATTGAGAATGGCACTTTTTTTCTCATCTGCATTTGCGCTCAGCAGTGAACCCTCAGCCTCCAGCTGCTGCTCAATCCCGCTGACCAGTTCCGTGACGTCTGCGGCCTCCGCCTTTGCTTCCTCCCAGACGTCGAGCAGTAACTGGTAGTCCTGCAATGTCAGTTCCGACACCACCGGGAAGAGGCCGATAAATTCGGCGGGTACGGCAGCCGCCTGGAACGCGCGGGAGACTTTGGCGTTAGAGATGCCTTCGGCTTTAGCAATCTCTGATTTGCTCATGCCGTTCTCGTTCATCAGCATAAAGCGCAGTCCCAGCTCGCGCAGGTTATGCTCTTTTGCTGTCTGAATATCCGCGGCCAGCTGACGCGCATCCGCGAGGCTCAGCGCATCGGCGGTTACCAGGACTTCCAGACTGGCACCCGACAGAATGCAGGCGGCGCGGCGGCGGGAACCGTCCATGATCTCAATTTTGTCACCGTTCACGCGACCAATGGCCGGGAAAAACTGCTGCAGGGTAATGGTCCGGGTGATCTCCTGCAGCGACTCCGGTGTCAGGCTGCTCTGGTCCCTTCCGTTAATGGCCGGGTCGACGCTGGTCCGGGTTTCGATATCGTCATGCGGGATCAGCTGACGCACAAAGGTCGCCTTCGCGCCTGATTTCAGCGTAAAAGTCCGCGACTGGCTGCTGCTGTCGATCATGCTTGCTATCGCGGAGTCGCCAAATTTGCGGCCAATGCGCTGTATAGGTTTGCTCACAGGGTGCTCCTGATATATTCGATGCGATCAAATACCGCCCTTGAGAACTGCTCAGCTTCATATTTCGCTTTACGCAGGGCATCGGCACTGCCCGGATACGAGGAGGGGTTGGCGCTGATCACTGTGTCAAAAGATTCACCGCAGCGTTCAAATCCATCCAGGCGCGGTAAGCTGCAGTCCAGCATCGATTTCGTAAAGACTTCCCGCGCATAGCTTTGTGAAGTCAGGTGATCGTGTTTAGAGGTCATTTTTGACATGAAGCCGATATTTGCCTTCAGTCGCGGTTCAACGCCTTCAGATTCTATACGCTCCAGCATTTCCGGCAGGCGGGTCAGATACTTCATCGTGGAGTGGAAGTCGACCTGGGCCGGTGGCGTAGGCGTCAGCAGCACATCACTGGCTGCGATCGCGTTTAGCATAAAGGAATCCAGATGCGGGCCGGTGTCGAGAAAGATAAAATCGTAATCACCTGCCAGACGATCGATGACGTTACGGCGTAAAACTTCGGATGGCGCGACCCCCGGCAGGTGTTCGGCAACCAGCTCTTCCCAGTCGCTGGCCACAAAGCCATCGTCAATTGACGCCGGGATAACATCCACGCCAGGCATGACGGTAGGTTTGATGAACTGTTCGCGAAGCTGGTCTGCATCGAGATCGTTGAGCATCGCCTGAGCGGCCGTTTCCAGAACGGAACCCACGCTGTTGGTATGACTCAGGAACATGGTGCTTGATGCCTGCGGGTCCAGGTCGATAACCAGGATGCGCAGATCGTTATGCAGCATGGAGGGGTGCGCGCGCATACCGTGGGCGAGCGTAACGGTGCTGACCGTTTTAGAGACCCCGCCCTTAAGGCTGACAACAAAGACGACAAAGGGGCCGTCGTGGCGGTCGCGATATTTCGGCACTTTACGGTGCTGATAAATGTCGACGACGTTCTGAATGGTCAGTGCATACTGCGAGGTACTGCCCGTCTGTTTTTTGCCAAACTGGTAGCCTGCAGCTTCCATATCCCCGATAGCCGCGACGACCGCGTGCTTGCTCAGCAAAGGCATATTGGCAACGGCATTACGTGAGAAGGTCTGGTAAAAACCGGTCTGGTTAAACTCCTGACGCTGCTGCTCAATATGGTTACTCAGTCCATGTAACATGGAATTGGCGCGCGTGGCCATTTCCAGCACGCCACCATAATCACGCTTCATAAGCCCCTCTGATTTAATGTTTTTTGGCATACTACACAAAAAGCGCATATCTGCCAATTTTTTAGAAAAATGCCAAAAACCTGGATTTTTCAGTGCAGACGATAAGAAATCGTCGGGAAATCAGGCAGGGTATAGAAGGGAGCGGAGTGATGGCGCGGGCATTTTCTGTAGGATACAGCCAGCTCTGAGCGTCTTTATGATGTGGCGTTCCGATGCAGGCAACGCCGTGAGAAGGGTGTTTTCATCATGAAAATCGTAAAATAGTTATTATTTATCAATAAGTAAACTGTGAAATCGCCTGGTGAAAATTGCAGTTGTGCATGGTCAGACAGGGTGCTTTTCCATTTTGCTGTTCAGACCGGCAATGAATTCTGAACCACGCTTACTGAAAGGCGACTTTCACAGCTCTATTCAGCGGCGTAATCGTTTACAAAAATCCTTTTCTTAGTTAAACCTGCCTGACAGCGCAGCAAGAAGGCGGGGGAGTAAAACGTTGTTTTGTAGGCCGTTGTGTCCGGCGTCAACCAGATCACTACCAGAGGCGAAGAAGCTGTAAGCACAGTGCGTGCGATGTGATAAGGCGTCTGGTTTCGGGGATGATCATCAGTTTTAACCTTTCTCTTTCTTATGGCATAAACCAGCCCGTCTTATATCTGCTACAGATGAATTCAACGAAGCATTTTACCTTCGGGCTTTGCAACCGGCGTGGACGTCTTCAAAGGCGATCTGCTCGATATCGATTCCCTGCGGAAAGTCTTCTCTGGCGTCGACATGCTTTTTCTTCTGAATGCTGTCACCGGGGATGAATTCACTCAGGCCCTGATCACGCTATATTTAGCCCAGGAAGCCGGCATTGACCGGGTCGTTTACCTGTCGGTGTTTGATGCTGATAAGGCCGTAAACGTGCCCCACTTTGCTGTAAAGTTCGGCGCAGAGCGCATGCCTGAAACGCTGGGCTTCAGCGCCACCATCCTGCGGCCTGCCTGCTTCATCGATAATGAGGTAATGATTGCAGACGTGGTCAGAAAGCATAACGTTTATCCGATGCCCATCGGTTCCAAAGGGGTGGCTATGGTTGAAGCCCGTGATATTGCTGAAATAGCTGCCATTGAACTGATTCGTCGCGATCGGGGAAGCTGTCTGTTGAGACAATCAATATAGTCGGGCCCGACATCCTCACCGGTGCTGATGTGGCTGCAATCTGGACTGAGGTGCTGGGTCGCCCCATTGCTTATGGAGGCGATGATCCGGGCGGCTTTGAGGCCAGTATGGCGAATTTCATACCTGAGTGGATGGCATATGAAATGCGCATTATGGCCGAACTGTTACGTCAGCGACGGCATGATCCCTCCGGAGGGCGACCGCGAGCGTCTGGTTAAGATGCCAGGCCGTAATTTGCATTCTTACCGCGAAACGGCTCTGGCTCTGGCCGGATGAAAAAGGGGAGAGTTTAACCGGAAGGCGGGATAAGGATCAGGGCGGTTAAAACCGTCCTCTATGAGATCCCACACTTCATTTTCTTAGCTGAATGTATTCAATAGCAGATGATATGCAGATAAATTCCCGCCTTTTTATACAGACCCGAATTGACTACTGCGCTCTGAATCGGATTCTTTTCTGGTAAGCCTGAACTTCTCTTCTTCTGGCTATCATTCTGCTCTCGCATTCTGGCTCTTACTTTACTGGTGTGTAATTTCCCTTTACCGGCAAAAGTTTTTCACTGGATGTCAGTTGAATATCGCAATAATGCACGGTGTTTTCATCATGAAAAAATCCAGATAAAAATATATAAATCAATTGCTTAGGTAAGATTTCTTCAGGGTGAGTTTACGTTTTTTCTCTTCAGAAAAAGTTGATGGCTGATCGACAACTTAAGCGCACTACTCACCTGGAAACCCCGCTGACGATAATTTTTGTTTTTCGGTGAGTCTGTTTAAACCCTCCTGTATCAGGCTTTGGATCTGGTCATGTTTGCTGAAACGGCTTAACGCCGAATCACGGCAGAAAAGCAGTTTCATTTGAGACGGGAATAGCGTCTGGTTTGGGTCTTTTTATCCCCGTTATCCACAGGCCAGATCCAATTGGTCGATCCTCAATAGATCAAATTGAGATCCTAAACAGATCCCCGCAGCGGCCAGACCCTTGTGACACAAGGCCTGAGAGGGGATCAATAACCACTATAGCGAGAAAAACAACCACTGCGGAGAGTATAACAACCACTATGGCGAGAGAAGTAACCGCGCTGGTGAGTAGTGAACAACCACTGTAGCGAGTAGACGGCTCTGATAACGGTGGATAAACGGCAGTGCTATCAGCTACAGCCTGCTTTCAGGCTGGCTCTGAAGATATGGGTCTGGTCGGCTGGTCTGATTTTCTGAAAATGAACGTTTAACCACCCGTTTTTACACCTTTATCCACCGATTCGATCCAGTAACCGATCCTCATAAGATCATTAATAGTTCCTGAAAGATCCCTGCAGCACGCCAGGCTCCGACAGCGCTGGCTTAAGGCCCTGTCAGCAACCACTGTAGCGAGTAAGATAACCACTGTGGTGAGAGAAATAACCACTGCGGTAAGTAGATTAACCGCTATAGTGAGTGATAGTATCCACTGTATCGAGTAACAGCGGCTGTTGCCTGTTCATAACACGGATCTGCCTG